>AP024675.1:1127500-2354932 GCA_025998875.1 Bacteroidota bacterium
TTCCAGGCTGCTCTGCTCATAGCGCTTCTGCATACGACCAAAGCGCACGTGCGAGAGGTTTTTGAGCCACTCAAAGTAAGATACCGTCACCCCTCCAGCGCTCAAGTACAGATCAGGCAAAATGAGCACCCCCCGCTGGGTGAGGATTTCCTCCGCCTCGGGGGTCGTCGGGCCGTTGGCCGCCTCGGCGATGATTTTGGCCCGAATGCGGGGGGCGTTCTCGACCGTGATCTGATTCTCCACGGCGGCGGGAATCAGGATATCGCAATCGACCTCGAGCACCTCCTCCGGACGGGACAGGGGTTTGGCGCGGGGATATTCGGTGATCTTCCCCCCCTCGGCAAGGAACCGGCTCAGGTCTTCCACATCGATCCCATCCGGATGGTAAATGGCTCCGCTGGACCTTCCCACGGCCACGATCACCGCGCCGCCTTCCTGACAGAACTTGGCGCTGTGATAGCCCACATTTCCCCACCCCTGCACGGCCACACGCTTGCCCGCGATGCCCGGGCTCAGGCCCAGCGCGCGCATGTCTTCGGCCTGCTCGCAGGCTTCCCGGATGCCGAAGAAGGCTCCCCTTCCGGTGGCCTCATTGCGACCCCGAATGCCGCCCGCACTGATGGGTTTGCCCGTCACGCAGGCCATGGCGTCGATGTGGTCCGGGAAAAAGGTGGCGTATGTATCGGCAATCCAGGCCATCTCCCGCGGACCCGTGCCCACATCTGGGGCGGGTACGTCAACGCCCGGTCCGATGAACTGCTTTTTGATGAGTTCAGCCGCATAGCGCCGCGTGATGGCTTCGAGTTCTTCGACCGTATAGGCTCGGGGGTCGACCTTGACGGCCCCTTTAGCCCCTCCAAAAGGCACGTCCACCACTGCGCACTTATAGGTCATGAGCGCGGCCAGCGCCTTGACCTCCTCCTCATCCGCATAGGGTGCGTAACGGATCCCGCCTTTAGTGGGCAGCTTATGGTGGCTGTGCTCTACGCGCCAGCCCGTGAATACCTTTATGCCCCGATGGGTGCGCACGGGAAAGTGGAATCGGTAGACCGCATTGGGTACCTTGATCTGCTCCAGCAGGCCGGCAGGATAATCCAGCAACGCGGCCGCTCGGTCGAACTGTCGGTTGACCGCGGCGTAAAACTGGGCACCCGACATGGCACGATCTCCTCTTCTTGCTGATGTGTCCCCATGATACAAGAGGCGCACAGTTCGCGCAACTTCCCCGGGTCGATCCCGTACGTAAAGGACAACCAGCAACCAGGGGGCTTCTATGCAGGGTCGTAGCGCGCTGTTGGTGGGACTGGGCCTTGTGCTGCTCGTAGCGGGTATCTGGAACCTGATGCAACGGCACGAACTCACCCGGCCAGACCCGGCCGCAGCCAACCCATCCCAGAAACAGCAATCCGTTTCCCTTCCCCCGGATACCGTTCCGGTCCGGTCAGAAGAAGGCGGGCCTGAAGAGGTGGTGCTCCGGGAAGATGCTTTTGTCCTGCGGTCCGGTCAGGAGGTGAAGCTCGATACGGAGGGGGGAGAGATCGTCCTGGAAAGCGGGCAGACAGATACGCTCTGGCTGCGTGTGGGGCTCCGCCGGGGGGATCCGCAGCGGGCGCGCGCCTGGTGGGCACAGCAGGTCCTGGAAGTAGAGGAAACCACTCAGGGGCTGAGCATCCGGCACCGGTCCCGAGGGGCGGAGAGGCTGCCGTGGGCTTTCTGGCATTCGGGCTCCTCTGGGCTCGTTTTCCGGCTCCGGGTGCCCCGAACGGTGTCCGTAGAACTCGTTTCCTCCGGAGGGGATATCCATGTTCTTGGCCCCTGCGGGCCTGTAACGGCGCGTACCTCCGGAGGGGACATCCGGCTCGAAGGGCTCGTGGATCGGATTGAGGCCCGCAGTAGCGGTGGCGATATGGTGCTGCGTGATTTTTCGAGCCCGCACGTGGAGCTCTCTACCTCGGGCGGGGATATAAGCCTGAGCCGAGGGCGAGCCCGGGTGCTGCACCTGCGATCCAGCGGGGGCGATCTGTGGGTCGAAGCGCTGCAGGTGGAGGGGGATCTTGCGCTCATCAGCTCCGGCGGGGATATAAAGGCCCAGCTCCAGGGGCTGGGGGCGGAGGGGAATCGGATTTTCACCACGGGCGGAGATGTGGACCTGTATCTGCCTGTATCCGTTTCGGCTTCGCTTTCCCTGCGGGCAGAAGAGGTGCGCATCGATCCCCGCTTTCCCCTGAGCCCGATTGCCGAGGAGCGGACCCGATGGGGCTGGGGATGGAGCCGGAGCCAATATATCGCGGGCCGGATCGGGACGGGATCCAGGAGCCTGGAGGTCAGAGCCACCGGCGGAACGATCCGCCTACATCCCTTACCGTAGCGTTTTTCAGGATGCGGGTTGGCGGGCCCGTACGGCCTCGTAGAGGGCCTCATAGCGGGGCACTACGTGTTCGATGGCATAATGGGATACAGCCCGTCTACGCGCGTTGTGTTTGAGCGTTTCGGCCAGCTCGGGGTCCGTCAGGATCCGATATGCCCGTTCGGCCATTGTCTCCACATCGCCCACCTCGCAGAGAAAGCCGCTTTCCCCGTCGCGGATGAGCTCGGGCAGGCCACCGGCGTTGGTCGAAACCACGGGCACCCCGCAGGCCATGGCTTCGAGTGCAGCCAGCCCGAAGGTTTCCGAGGCGCTGGGCATGAGAAACAGATCCGCAATGGCCAGAATTTCTTCGATCGGTTCCTGTTTGCCCAGAAAACGCACATGTCCATCTACCCTAAGTTCCCGGCAGAGTTGCTCGACCTGCGTGCGCTCCGGCCCATCTCCAACGAGCAACAGCGTGGCTGGCAGGCCCCGATCCAGGAGCCGATACAGGACGTGAACGGTATCGGAGACCCGTTTCAGCGGGCGGAAGTTGGAGACGTGTACGAGCACCTTTTCCCCGTTGGGGCAGAGGGCCTGCTTGAAATGCGTTTTGTTAAGCGGGCGGAACCGTTCTGTGTCCACGAAATTCGGAATCACCACGATGGGTACGCGAACCCGGAAGTGTTCTTCGGTCTGCCTGCGCAGGTATTCGGATACGGCCGTGACGGCGTCGCTCTGGTTGATGCTGAAGCGCACCACGGGTTCAAAGCTCGGATCCTGCCCGACGAGCGTGATATCCGTTCCGTGTAACGTGGTGATGATGGGGATGTATAGGCCCTCCTCAGCCAGGATTTGGCGGGCCAGATAGGCGCTCGTGGCATGGGGGATGGCGTAATGCACATGGAGCAGATCCAGGTGGGCGAAACGCACCGCATCGACTATTTTGCTGGCCAGGTTCAGGTCATAGGGCGGATACTCAAAGAGCGGGTACTGCACGATGGGCACCTCATGGTAGAAGATGCGCTCATGGAAGCCCTCCAGACGCATGGGAAGCGCGTAGCTGATAAAATGCACCTCATGCCCCCGGCGGGCGAGCGCCTTGCCCAGCTCGGTGGCTACCACGCCCGAGCCGCCATAGGTGGGATAGCAGGAAATCCCGATGCGCATCCGGTGCGCTCCTCCGTAACCGGGCTTACTACCCCGGCCGAGGTCGCGGGTTCCCGGCGCAGAGGTCGACTTCGATTGTATCTTTGCGCAGGTACAGGTGCGAAATGAAAGCGATCCATCCCCGCTGGCGCGACTGGCGCTGGCAGATGCAGCATCGAATCCGTACGGTCGAGGAGCTGGAGCGCTTTGTGCGCCTGAGCGAGGATGAACGGGCGGCGCTGGATCGGTGTCGGCCGTATTTTCGGTGGGCGATCACGCCCTACTACGCGGCGCTGATGGATCCGGAGGATCCCTCCTGTCCCGTGCGTCGGCAGGTTGTGCCCCGGCTGGCTGAGCTGGATGACCCGATCGGATTGGACCAGGAGGATCCGCTCCAGGAGGTGGCCCATTCCCCGGTCAAGAACCTCATCCACAACTATCGGGACCGGGTGGCCTTCTGTGTTACGGCCGAGTGCGCCCTTTACTGCCGCTATTGCCTGCGCAAGCGTATGGTGGGTGATCCGGCCTTCTTTCTGAGGCGCTCGGAGGTGGAGGAAGCCATCGCCTATATCGCTGCCCATCCGGAAATCCGGGATGTGTTGCTCACAGGCGGGGATCCTCTCTCGCTCGGGGATGAGGCCCTGCAGATGCTGGTCAGCCGGCTGCGCGCCATTCCCCATGTGGAGTTGATCCGGCTCGGGACCCGTTATCCTGTCACGCTGCCCTACCGAATCACGGAGGAGCTGTTGAGTCGGCTTGCTCCCTATCATCCCATCTGGGTCAATACGCACTTCAACTGCGCCCGGGAGATCACCCCAGATGCGGCCGAGGCGGTGGATCGATTGCTGCGCTACGGCTTTCCGGTAGGCAATCAGACCGTGCTGCTGCGGGGCATCAACGATACCCCCGAGGCCATGCGCGCCCTGCTGGAGGGCCTGGTGCGCATTCGGGTGCGGCCTTATTACCTCTATCAGGCGCAGCTGATCGGGGGTACGGCGCATTTCCGCACCTCCATCGAGCGGGGCCTGTGGATCATGCGTCAACTTCAGGGCCGCACCACCGGTTTTGCCCTCCCCCGATACGTGCTCGATACCCCCTTCGGCAAGGTCCCCCTTACGCGGGACTACATTCTCGGCCGCGCGGGCGATTACGTGGTGGTCGAATCCTATGACGGCCGGATCTGGATGGAGTACAACCCTCTGCCGGAGGAGGATCGCGATCTGCCGGTGAAGCTTCCCGAAATCGAAGCCGATCCGAGCTGGCCCGCCTACGTACGGCCGGCCGGAACGCAACCTGCGTCCCCATCCTCCGTTTAACTTCCTCTGGTAAGCCGAGAACGGAAGCTTCTCATGCGCTCCCTGTTTGCCCTGCTCCTTCCCTGGTGGGAGGGGGTGCGTATGGCCCTGGAGGCCATCGCCGCCCATCGACTCCGGAGCCTGCTCACCACGCTGGGGATCATCATCGGGATCGTCTCCGTTACGGCGATGTTCACCACGATCGATGGGATCAACCGGGGTTTTGAGCGCACCATGGCCATGCTGGGGACGAACGTGCTCTATGTGGAGAAATGGCCGTGGGGGTTCGGCTCTGAGGAGTATCGGTGGTGGGAGTACATCAATCGTCGCCCCATCGATCCAGCCTATGCGGAGGAGATTCTGGCCCTCTCCGAATATGCCGATGCGGTGGATGTGGGCGTGGCCACCCGACGGATGATCCGCTACCGGGATCGAAGCGCCGAGGTGAGCGTACAGGGCCGTTCTCCCTATATGATGCTCGTTTCCAACGCGGAGGTGGCTGAGGGTCGGTTTTTCACGGAAACGGAAGATCGCGCGGCCCGTTTTGTTGTCGTTCTCGGGGCCGAGGCAGCCGAAGCGCTCTTTCCGGATGAGTCCCCCCTGGGTAAGCGCCTCTATATTGGCTCCTATCGCTTTGAGGTGATCGGTGTCCTGGCCAGGCAGGGGCGCGCCTTCGGGGTATTCCGCACCGACAACATGGTCATCATTCCGTTTGGTACGTTTAGGCGGGTTTTCGGCACGCGCGAGCGAAACGTCACCATCGCGGTCAAATACCCGAATGCGGCCATCCTGCCCGAAGCGCGCGAGGAACTGCGCGGGATCCTGCGCCGGTTGCGCGCCCTTCGGCCCGAGCAGGAGGACGATTTCTCCATCAATGAGCAGGAGGCCATCCGCCAGCAATACGAACAGGTAACCGGGGTCATTTACGCCATAGGGATCGGGCTTACGGCCCTTTCTCTGCTCGTGGGGGGCATCGGGGTGATGAACATCATGTTCGTCTCCGTGCGCGAGCGCACGCGCGAGATCGGCATCCGAAAGGCTGTCGGGGCTCCGGCGCGAGCGATTCTGTGGCAGTTTCTGGTGGAATCCGTTGTGATCTGTACGCTGGGCGGCGTTGTGGGGATTGCGCTTTCCGCTCTCGTTACGTGGGCGATCAATCGGGTCTTTACGGCCTACCTGAGCCCGGTAACCGTGGTCCTGGCCTTCGGTATCTGCCTGCTGACCGGGATTGTGTTCGGATACCTGCCCGCTCGTCAAGCCGCCCGGGCCAATCCGGTGGAGGCGCTGCGGTATGAGTAAGGCTCGTATTGTATCCGTACGGGAGGCCTTTCAGATGGCCTGGGACGCACTCCGGGCCAACCGGCTGCGTTCCAGCCTCACGCTTCTGGGCATCGTGATCGGCGTCTTTGCCATCATCGCCTCCGTGACAGCGGTGAACGTGATCGATCGCTATTTCCGCGATACGGTCCAGTTTCTGGGTTCCAACGTGTTTCTTGTGCAGAACCGCCCCACCGTGGAGATCAATACAGACCAGGAACGGCGCCGGCCCAATCCGCCCCTCACCTACGAGCAGGCGCTTGAGTTCCGCCGTCGCGCCTCCCTGCCCCTGAGCGTGGGCATCGCCTATCCGTTCAGCACGGATCGAATCCGTTACGCGGATCGAAAGACGGAGCCCAACGTGGAGATCTGGGGCGGAGACATGTACTTCCTGGCCCATATGTCCTATGAGCTGGCCGAGGGACGCAACCTGATCGAGGACGATCTCTATTACGCCCGTTCCGTGGTGCTGCTCGGATACGATGTGGCCGAAAAGCTCTTTCCAGACCGCAACCCCATAGGGCAGATGGTCAAGATCGGGGGCGCCAGTTTCCAGGTTGTCGGGCTGATCGCCCGCAAGGGATCGGCTTTTGGCCAGACCCAGGACCGCTTTGTTGTCGCCCCCATCACCCGACTTTTTCAGCTCTACGGGGCCTATACGATGACCCGCTCAGGGCTGAGCCCGCGTTCCGTGTTGCTTTCCGTGGAGGCGCCGAGCTTGGAGCTCCGGCAGGCCACCGTGGAGGAAGCACGGGGGGTGCTGCGCCAGATCCGGCGCCTGCAGCCCCAGGATCCGGATGATTTCTACATCGACACCAACGAGAGCATCGCGCAGGCGGTGACCTTTTTTACCCCCTATCTGACCCTGGGCGGATTGCTCATCGGGTCCATCGCCCTGCTTGCGGCCGGAATCGGGGTGATGAACATCCTGCTCGTCTCCGTTACAGAGCGCACCCGGGAGATCGGGATCCGTATGGCCGTGGGCGCCCGACGCCGGGATATCCTCTATCAGTTTCTCCTGGAGGCCATCTTTCTCTGTCAGATCGGCGGCTGGATAGGGATTCTGCTCGGCGTGCTGGGCGGAAACGTACTGGCCTGGCAGTTCGATATCCGTCCTGTATTTCCCTGGAACTGGGCGCTGGGCGGGGTGATGGCCATGATGCTCGTCGGCGTGCTCTTTGGAGTCTACCCCGCGCTTCGCGCTGCCCGACTGGACCCCGTCGAAGCGTTGCGCTACGAGTAGTTGCTTTTCTATTGCGCATCCACTATCCTTACTTCTTGAGAGAGCCGAGGGGGAGGTACATGTTGCGCAAAAGCGAAGCTTGCCCGCCCCGATGGGCCCTTCTGGGGCTGGTGGGGATCCTGGTGGCGGGATGTGATCTGATCCCGCAGGCGCCCGATGTGGCCCTGCAGCCCGTACTCCAGGTGCCTCTCCTGCGGGGGCTGGAGTATCAGTTTATGGGGCGTGGCGAAAAGGTGTTTCTGGATACCACCCGGGAGTCGGTTCGCAAGATTTTCAAAGTCGAGCCGGGCTCTGCCCGCGTTTCGCTGGGGCTGGAGCAGACGCTCGACATCGGAAAGTTCGACGAGTCTGTGCCCCCGATCACCGTTCGGGGGTTGCGGATTGAGGTCAGCAACCAGATTTCCCAGGTGTCTGGGGGGCTGACGGTTCTGGAGGATCAGGTTCGCTTCTCCGAGGGAGACTTTGTGGAAATTGCCGACGGGTGGGTGGCGATTCCGGAGATCCGGAATACCGAGCCGGTTCCCTATGAATTCGTCCGCATCGTGCTCCGGGGGTTGCGTCGAGCTCCCTATGGAGCCGCCGATTCCGTGGTGATCCGCTTCGAGGGCGCTGTGGATCGGCCAGAGCAGTTTCTCTTTCGTCGTCTGGAGCCCGGGGATGTGCGGCGGGACATTCGCCTCCCCGTGCGGGGGATGCGTCTGTATCCTCGCCAGGGCAGGGTGGGCTATGACGTCTACGTGCGTCCGGCCCAGTTCGTAAGCCAGCCCAATCCGCAGGCCATCGTCATTCAGCTCGCCATCGAGCAGATTGTGGTCTCTCGCCTCCAGGCTCACCTGGTGCCCCGCACGATCTGGCTCGGGGAGGACCGCAACCGGGATGGGCGGCTGGACATAGATCGTCGCGAGGAGGCCCGGATCACCCAGTTGTCGGATCTGCGCACGCTCTCGCAGGCGTTGCAGAACCTCAAGCTCGCCAATGCGCAGATGGTCTTCGAATACCGGACCAACCTGCTGCTGGGAGGGGTGCTCTACGGTGTTTTCGAGGGCCGAAGGGCCGACGGATCCCGCATCGAGCTCCTGGGGCGGGGGCCTTATGCGATCACAGGGGCCGATACGGTATCGGGATTTCTGCGGGGCGCTCAGCTGATACGGCCCACCATCAAGTTGCCGCTCTCCCGGCCCGTTTCGGCCGATCAGCTACAACGCCTCGTGCTCGATGATACGAACAGCAATTTGAGCGCCTTCCTGAGCGCGCTTCCCGTCGAGGTGCGTTTTGTGGGCAAGTTCCTCCTCAACCCATCGGGCGAGGTGGTCACTTTGCGTACGCCCGTGGAGTTTCAAGCCCAGGTGCGCTTTCAGTTGCCCCTGAGCCTGAGCAACACCGCCGCCGATCCCCTCCTGGTTCGGGATACGATACGGGCCGATCTGAGCGACTTGCCCAAAAATAACCCCGATGAGGAGCTCCGTCTGCTTGGGGGTACGGTGCGTTTGGGGTATCGCAACGGTCTGCCGTTCTCCATACAGGTCAGCCAGATCCGGTTCCTGGACGCCAACCGCAGGCCGCTGGCCATCGAGTTGCCCCGGCCGACAGAGCCCCTGGAGCTGGCTCCGGCTCCGGTTGACGCCTCGGGGCTCGCTTCCGGTCGGAGCACGGGCACGCTCCAGCTCACCTTGCGGGAAGAGGAACTGCGCCTGTTGCACCAGACGCGGTACATCCTCCTGCTGCTGCGGGTCGGAATGGCCCGTCCGGGAGCCGTCATCCGGGCTACCGATCGCATCGCCGTGGATATGTCTGTTAGCCTCCAGCTCAATGCAAGGGTGCGCTCATGAAGCCGATGCCATGGATTCTGCTCGGCGGCCTTCTCTTCGGGGCCGGGGAGCTCAGGGCGCAGTGGGCCATCAGCCCCCGCGGTGTGGGAATGGGCAACACCGGCGTGGTCACGGAGAGTGGGATTTTCGGGCTGTTCTCCAACCCGGCCAATCTGGGCTGGTCCGATCGTGCGGGCCGGCTGATGCTCGCCCTGGGCACGCTGAGCGGGGGCCTGGATGCGGATCTGTTCCCGAAGGCCGTCTATGATCGCTATTTCACCCGGGGGGAATCCATCGGGCCCGATCAGGCCGAAGAGGTGCTCGCCCGCTGGTTTGGCTCCCGCACCGAGCAAAGCCTGTATGCCGAAGGGGGGCTGATGCCGATCGGGATCGGCCTGCGGGGGGAAAAGCTCTCTGTCGGGTTGGCGCTTCGGAGTCGCGTCCTCTTCCTGCAGCAGATGAGCCGGGGCTGGCTGGACCTCCTGCTGCGGGGTACCAGTCCGGATCGGGAGCTTCCCCTGGACGCCAGAAGCCAGCTGTGGCACTACACGGAGGCCGTGCTGGGAATTTCCGTGCCCCTGTGGCGCCATGAAAACGGTGCGCTCTACCTGGGGGTTGCCCCGCGATTGGTCTGGTCCATGACTTATGGGGAGGGACAAGTGCGCTCCACGCTGGCCATCACCGCCGGAGGCGAGGAGATCCTGCACCGCTACCGGATCGAGGTGCGTACGGCCGGGGAATTGACCCGTCGGTGGAATGCCTTGCTGGATGATCGGCCCGCTCCCGAGGGCTGGAAACCGCTGCAGAGCACGGGTTCCGGATGGGGAGGGTCGGTCGGACTGGCCTACCGAGGGGGTGGATGGACGTTCGGAGTGGCGCTCAATGATCTGGGGCGCGTGCGCATCAACCGGGAGGCGCAGCAGTCCACCAACCGCAAGGGCCAGTTTCTCTATCAGGGCATGCACATCGACCCCGATGTGCTCAAGGCGCGGTTTCAAAACGACCTGGGCGAATACCTGCGTGCCTTCTGGGAGGACAGTATCCTGGGAACCCATTACCGGGATTTCGATCGTCAGAGCGGTAGCTTTTCTGTTTCCCTGCCCACTCATCTGCAGTTCGGCCTGGCCCGTCAGCTCGCCCGTTCCCTGCAGGTCAATGCGGCCTTTAGCATGGGCCTTGAGGACATGGCTCCTCCCGCCGCCCTGGGGCTGGGTCTGGAATATCGGCTCGGCTCCGAGCGCTTCTTTTTCCCTCTGCGGGCCGGCGTACAGCTCGGAGGCCATGTCCCCTGGTCGGTGACGGCCGGAGTAGGCCTTGTGAACTCCCGTTTTCTGGACCTGGACTGGGCCTTGCTGTTGCATCCGGGTGCGGATGCGGGCTACCGGGTGCGCCTGGCACTGGGGATGATCACGTTGCGGTTTTAGGCGATGCTCTACGGGCTGCTGCTCCTCCTGTCCCTGTCCGGATCGCCGGGGGATTCGAGTTGGTGGCTGCGGCAGGATGTGCGCCTGTTGCGCCTGCTAAACGGTATAGAGCACCCCGTGTTGCAGGCCTGCCTGAGCGCGGCCAATGCCTCGAGCTATCCCGTTTTTGTCGGCGCTCCGGTGGGTATCTGGGTCACGGGCGCGCTGCGCGGCGAGCCCGCTTTGCGTCGAGCCGGATTCCGGATGGCCACTGCCGAGGGTGTGGTGGCGGGGGTTGTGCTGGTGCTCAAAGAGCTGATCGGCCGACCCCGTCCCTACAAGACGATTCCGGACCTACAGCTCCGATCCCGAGACCGGCTCGCTTCCAGTACGGACGCCATGCCCAGCGGGCATGCGGCGCTGGCTTTTTCCCTGGCCACCGCGGGCGTGCTGGAGACGCGAACGTGGACCGCGGCGTTCCCCTTGTACGCCTGGGCCGCTTCCGTTGCCCTGGCGCGGCCCTACATGGGGCTTCATTATCCCTCCGATGTGCTCTTCGGCGCCATGCTCGGAACGGGACTCACCTGGGGGGTCTATCGGGTATGGGAGGCGCTTAGCCCGGCCCCTTCAGGCCGGCATGCTGCCCATCAATTCCCGTAACGCCCGTCGGGTATGCCGATAGGCTTCCTGCAGCTGTCCGAGCAGGGAGCGGACGCGTACCGGATCGGCGGAGCGGCTTTCGGCTTCCAGCTCCTGGCAGAGCTGTCGTATTGCTTCAGCGCCGATGCTGGCCGCCCCACCCTTGAGGGTATGCGCTTCTCGATAAAGCCGATCCCACTGGCCCTCCTCCAGCAAGTCCACCATGGCCTTGAGTCGTTCGCGAGCGTCTTCCAGAAAGCTTTCGATCAGCTCCTGCAGGAAAGAGCCGTCCGGGGACTCGTCGATCCCGCGCAGTTCCTCGATAACGGTCCGATCGAGCACGGTTTCGATCGGGGGAGGGGGGCTTGCCTGCGCCTCCCCCTTCCCTTCCCGGCGGGGAAGCCACTGCCCTAGCACCTCGGTCAGGGATTCGGGTCGGATCGGCTTGGAGAGGTAGTCGTTCATGCCCGCCTCCAGGAAGCGCTCCCGATCCCCGCTGAGCGCATGTGCGGTGAGCGCGATGATGGGCGTCCGGATGCCCATCTGGCGTAGTCGACGGGTGGTTTCGATGCCGTCCATTTCGGGCATCTGAACGTCCATGAAGATGAGATCAAAGGAGCTGCGGCGGACCGCCTCGATCGCTTCCCGGCCATTGGAGGCCAGCACCACGCTCAGCCGCATACGGCGCAGCATGGCCGAGGCCACTTTCTGGTTGACCGGGTTGTCCTCGACAAGCAGAATCCGGTACTGCCTCTCTCCGGCAAAGGCGACGGGCAGATCGGATCGCCGGCTCTGCTGTGCGGGGGCCTCTCGGCGCAGGGGGGGCAGAAGCTGACGCAGTCGGTGCACCAGCTCGACAGATCGCACGGGTTTGAGCAAATAGTAGTGCACCCCCAGCGAGGCCAGTCTGGGCAGGTCCAGCACGGCCGAGGAGGACAGAATAACGATGGGGACCTCCCGAAGCCTGGGCTCGGCCCGTATGGCGCGCGCCGTATCGTATCCGTCCCAGTCCGGCATGTTCAAATCCAGCAGTACCCCGTCGAAGGGGCGGCCCGTATCGAGCGCCTGACGAAGCGCCCGGAGTCCGGCCCGACCTGTAGAGACGGCCTCTGCTTCTGCGCCCAGTGCAGAGAGCATGCGCACGAGCATATTCCGATTCGTGGGGTGGTCGTCGATCACCAGCAACCGATACCCGGCCAGGGCGCGTTCTTCCTGGGGGACCTCCTCCACGGCCCGTTGCAGGGGCAGGGTGAACCAGAACGTGCTTCCCCGTCCGGGCTCGCTCTCCACCCCGATTTCCCCGCCCATGAGCGCCACGAGCCGCTTCGATATAGCCAGCCCCAGCCCCGTGCCGCCATACTGGCGGGTCACCTCGGGGCCTCCCTGCTCAAAGGGCTCGAAGAGATAAGGCAGCCGTTCCGGGGGAATCCCAATGCCGGTATCCTGCACGTTGATGCGCAACCAGATCCGATCCGCTTCCTCGCGCAGGTGTTCCACCCAGATAAGTACCCGGCCGGTGTGGGTGAACTTGATCGCGTTGGAGACCAGGTTGAGCAGTACTTGTCGGACCCGGGCCGGATCTCCGTGCACCTGTTCTGGCAAGGAGGCCGGTAGGATGCAGCCCACATCGAGCCCTTTCTGGCGCACCATCGGCTCGAGCACATCGAGCACTTCGCGCAGTAGCCCTTCCAGGTTGAAGGGCAATACCTCGAGGGTGAGCCTGCCGGATTCGATTTTGGACAAATCCAGGATATCGTTGATCAGGCTCAGCAGGGTTTCGGCCGACTGGCGGGCGCCCTCGACGTATTCGTCAAGCTCTTCCTCGTTGCGGTAGGCGCGATCGGCGATGAGGGAGAGATACCCGAGTATCCCGTTGAGCGGGGTGCGGATCTCGTGGCTCATTGTGGCCAGAAAGGCGCTTTTGGCCCGATTGGCCGCTTCGGCCTGCTGGGCCAGCGCCTGAGCTAAGCGGGCGGTCTCTTCAAGCTGGAGTTTCTGGGCCATGAGCTCGGCTGTGGCCAGGCGCAGTTCTGTCACATCGTGGAGGAAGACCTGCCAGACCGTCTCCCTACCCAGCTGGAGGCGAGAAGCGCGCAGGTTGGCGATAAAGAGCCTTCCATCCCGTCGACAAAAGGTGAGTTCCTGTTCCACAAGTTCGGCATCGGATCCGAGCAGCTGATCCAAAGAGGGCTCCTGAGCGGAACGCGAGATGGCCTGTAGGCTGCTCAGCGGCCGGCCATAGAGCTCTTCTGTCGTGTACCCCAGCACGCTCAGCGCGCGCGGATTGGTCTCCAGCACCCGACCGGAGCTGTCCAACAGCAAAACAGGATCCGGGGCGTGCTCAAAGAGCGCCTGATAGCGGCGTTCCCGATCCTCAAGCGCCTGACGCGTCAGATAGGTTTCTGTGATGTCTTCGGCCAGGCAATGAAAGCCTACGATGCGGTCTCCCTCCCAGACCAGGCTACAGCGCTGGCGCAACCAGATCCGCCGGCCATTGCTCAAACAGACGGAGAAGACGAGCTCCGTATGCGGTATGCGTCCGAGGAATTGCCGCAGGTAGAAGCGCTGGACGCGGGAACGTTCTTCCGGGGCGATGAGGTCCAGATAGCGGAGCCCGAGTAGGGTGGACGCCTGGAGACCTATGATTTCGCAGGCCCGCGGATTGACGTAGGTGAAGCGCCCTTCCAGATCACAGCTGTAGATCATCAGGGGACTGTGCTCGACCAGGCCGCGGTATCGGGCCTCGGATCGCTCAAGGGCCTGTTGAAGCGCAAACCGTTCCGTTACCTCCTGCACCAAGGAGGCAAATCCGATGATTGTGCCGTCGGTATCTCGCAGAGGGGTATTGTGCCACTCGCACCAGATACGTTGCCCGTCCGCCCGCCGGTTCTCGTTAATGCTCGCCTGCCGCTCCCCACGCAGGAGGGCCGCGGCTACGCCCTCGATCTGGGGCTGTATATCCTCGGGCACGAGCACGCGCCAGCTCCTGCCCCGGAGCTCGGCGAAGTTCCAGCCGAAAATCTCTTCAGCGGCCCGGTTGCCATAGAGGATGTTCCCCTCCGTGTCGAACAGGATAAGCCCCAGGGGTACATCCGAGGCGAGAAATTCAAGAATCTGTTCCTGTAGGTGCCGTAGCTCCATACGTGGCTCTTGCTCGGGTTTACGAAAAATGGTACAATCCCACTGGGCCGATCAACAAAGATCGGGCCTTTTGCATCCGGCTGTAACGGAGTCATAACGGGCGCCTTATCTCCACCTTTCCGGGGAAGGGCTTCCGGAGGCGGGGTAAAAACGTAACCGAACGCGCATGGAGGAGGGATCATGTCCGGGGACACGATCCGCACCGTTTTGCAGCTGTTGCCCTATCCGTTTTTCGCCTTCAGCACGCGTTATGAAGATGAGGTCAACGCGTTTGCGGGAAACTGGCTGACGCAGTGCTCCTTTGAGCCGCGACTTGTGGCCTTCGGCCTGCAGCGAGAAGCGTATTCCTATGAGCTGTGCCGCCGGGGTGGGGTTTTTGCCGTCAGCCTGTTTACAAAAGCCGGCGCCGAGATCCTGCAGCGTGTTGTGGGTAGCCGGCGCAAGCGGCCGGATAAGATGGTGCACGTCTCCTATCGGCCCGGGCCCGCTACGGGGTGTCCGATCCTGGAGGGCGCGGCGGCCTGGTTCGAATGCCGCGTACGTCAGTGGGTGGAGACCGGGGGAGATCACGACCTGGTCATCGGAGAGGTGATCGAAGCCGGTCTGGAGCTGCCCGATATGCGGGTAGGCGATGTGCTCACCCTTCCGGATCTGGGCTGGAACTATGCGGGGTAAAAAACCGTTTTTTTGCCTCTTCGGTTGTGCTGTCTTATCTTTGGCCGAACTGTAACCGAAAGGAAAGGAGCTATGCGCATAGCCGCTATTGGTGTGCTTCTGCTCCTGGCTTCCGCTGCTCAGGCGCAGACGGAGCGGAAAGTGTGGGTGGGCCTGCAGGTGGGGTTGCCTTCCTATGTGGGGGATTTTAACCGCACGGGCACGGCGGTGGGAGGCAACAGCTTTCAGCTCATTACCGGCAGGTGGCTTGGGGGGCTGCAGTTCGGATATGAGCTATCCCCCGCGCTGGGTCTGCGTTTCGGGCTCGGGTACGGAGAGCTCCACTATGAACCCGCGGGTGGTAATTTCCCCCCAAGAGCCACGGTGCCCTTTCACACTACGATCGTGCCCGTTGAGGGACAGGTGATCTACAGTCTGGCTCCCGGGGCTACAGTCAACCCGTATGCCTATCTGGGCCTCGGGGCGCTGTATTTTCAGCCCTATGACAACCGGGACACCAAGCTGCGCGACGGTACACTGACGCTGCTTGTTCCCATCGGCCTGGGGCTGGAGTTCGCCCTGGCTCCTCGTCTGTCGCTGTGGCTGGATGTGGGCTACCGGCATACCCAGCATGATTACGTGGACAATTTCTCCAGCGGTTCCCGGGATATCTTCGGTACAAAGATCTTCAAAGGCGATGCCTATCTTGCCTACAGCGCGGGGCTGCGTATCAATCTGGGCAGTGCGCCGCCCCCGCCGCCCCCGCCGCCCCCGCCTCCGCCGCCAAACAACGCGCCGGTCTGGCGCAGTCTACCGGATCAGTCCGGCATGGTGGGCGAGCGGCTTGTGATTAACGTGCAGGCCACTGACCCTGACGGAGATCCCCTGACGCTCCGTGCGCTTTCTCTGCCGCAGGGAGCCCAGTTCCGGGATCTTGGAAACGGGGCGGGTCAGATCATCTGGACACCTTCGGAGGCGCAGGTGGGCACACATACGGTGGAGCTCGAAGCCGCCGATGGCAAGACCTCTACCACGGGCAGGCTACGCATTAGCGTGCAGGCTCGTCCCACCCCTCCGCCGCCGCTGACGGAGCTCAATACGGTCTTCTTCGACTTCGACAAAGCGGATATCGACGCCGAGGCCGCGCGTTTGCTTGATGAGAACGTGCGGTTGCTACAGCAGTATCCGCAGTACGCGGTGCGGATCGATGCTTACACAGACTACGTGGGTACGGCCCAGTACAACCTGCGCCTCAGTCAGCGTCGTGCGGAGGCCGTGCGGCGGTACTACGAATCCAAGGGGATCGATCCGTCCCGTATCACGGCGCGCGGACTGGGCTTCTATCCCCAGCGGTGCGGTCCCGCTGAGCAGGATCCGGGTCCGGGTTGCCGCTGGATGCGCCGCGCTGTCAGCGTGCCCATTCCGCCAGGGCAGTAAGGTTCTGGGGATCATGCAAGACGGGGCAGGTCACCGGCGGCCTGCCCCGTTTTTTGTGTCAGCCGCTACAGCGGAACAGGCCCGTTGCCCGAAAGCGGGCGTTATGATTTGCCATCGAACCCGGGGATTGTCGGCGGGCGCGACAGTGGGCCGATCCGGCCTGCCGGGAATCCGCCCGAACCCGGGGAAAACGGGCGGGCTGAGCTTTCCCGGAAGGCTAAGGCATCCAGCGGCGCAACCCCCACCGGCTCGGCGGGAACGGTTCCCGGTGATCTGCCTGCAGATCAAGAGAGGGCGGAGGAGTAAAGCGGGAATGCGCCGTGGCGGCTTCGAGGGCGGCCATGGCGGCGGCGCGGGCCAGGGGTTCGGCAAGCGCCTCCTCACCCGGAGGCCAGTATCGGGCCACAAAGGAGGTGTCGAAGTCACCCGACTGGAAGGCAGGATGATCCATGACGTAGCGACAGAAGGGGATCGTGGTGGCCACCCCGGCGATCTGATATTCGTCCAGGGCCCGGCGCATGCGCGCAATGGCCTGCTCCCGCGTGGGCGCCCAGACGATGAGCTTGGCGATCATGGGATCGTAATGCAACGGGATTTCCTGTCCCTCTTCAATGCCCGCATCCACGCGCACACCGGGACCGCTCGGAGGACGATGCACAAGCAGGCGGCCCGCGTCGGGCAGGAAGTTGTTATAGGGATCTTCGGCGTAGATACGCGATTCGATGGCATGACCGCGCAGGGAGAGCATTTCTTGCTCGTATCCGAGCCGTTCTCCCTGGGCGATGCGGATCTGCTCGGCCACAAGGTCCAGTCCCGTAACGAGCTCGGTTACCGGGTGTTCAACCTGCAGGCGAGTATTCATCTCTAGAAAATAAAAGTTTCCCTCCCGGTCGAGCAGGAACTCCACCGTGCCGGCGTTCACATATCCGCACTGCCGGGCGGCACGTACAGCGGCCTCTCCCATGCGGCGGCGCAGCTCGGGGGTCAGGATAGGCGAGGGGGCTTCTTCGATGACCTTCTGGTGTCGGCGCTGAATGGAGCATTCGCGCTCGAAGAGGTAGACCACCTGGCCATGGGCATCGGCCAAGATCTGGATCTCCACGTGGCGCGGGCCCAGCAGATACTTTTCCACATACAGCCGGCCGTCGCCAAAAGCCGAGGCGGCCTCCGAGCTGGCGGCACGAAAGGCGGAGTCCAGATGGTCTGGGCTTTCCACGATCCGCATGCCCTTTCCCCCGCCCCCGGCCGCGGCCTTGAGCAGGATGGGATAGCCGATTTTCTCGGCCACCTCTCGGGCCTCGCGGGCATCGGATACGGCCTCCAGCGTACCCGGAGCCATGGGCACGCCCGCCTGGCGCATGAGCCGGCGTGCTTCGGTTTTGTCTCCCATGGCCCGGATCGCGTGGGCAGGGGGGCCGATGAAGATCAATCCGGCCTGCTCAACGGCTGTGGCGAAGTCGGCGTTTTCGGAAAGGAATCCGAAGCCGGGATGGATGGCGTCAACGCGAGCCCGACGGGCAACTTCCAGTATGCGATCGATGCGCAGATAGGATTCCCGTGATGGGGCGGGGCCGATTTCATAGGCCTCATCGGCCATCCAGACGTGCGGGCTGGTGCGATCGGCCTCGGAATAGACGGCTACCGTCCGGATGCCGAGTTCCCGGCAGGTACGGATGATGCGCACAGCGATCTCGCCTCGGTTGGCGATGAGCACCTTCCGGATTGCACCCATGATTTTCTTCTCACCAGGGCGCCGCTAAACTACGGCAAAGCGCGGAGTCGGGACAACGGCTCTACTCGTCGTCCTCTTCGGAGGGTTCGTCGCCCGGGCGGATGTTGCTCAGCATTGTGCCCAGCAGGTCCATGTACGTGCGCTCCTCATCCAGATCCCGCCTGCCCAGCAGGGAATGCTGATGCAGGGCGTCCAGCACGAGCTCCATGAGGCTTAGCCGTTCCCAGTCGTTGCTCGGACGCGGGTATCGATCGACCAGGGCCGAAAGGCCGGGCACAGATTCCAGCCGCTGCCGATACACCTCTCCGGGCAGGTCGTCGGACAGGGAGAGCGTATTGCCCTGAGCAAACCAGTCCAAAATGGGTTGATACGGCTTGCGGCCATCGGGTTTCTGGTTGGGATCGGGGAAGTACTCCCGAAAACGCGCGACGATGGCCCGCCCGATCAAGAGCCGGGCCACAGCCAGAGGACCTTCCTGTTCGCCTTCGTAGACGAGTTCAAGTTTGCCCGTGATGGCCGGTATGGTGTGGTACAGGTCGGAGACGCGTACCCCGGTTTCCGCCTCCCCGTTCAGGATGGCCCGGCGTTCGGCGCTGGAGATCAGGTTTTCCAGGGCCGCGATGGGCAGGCGTGCCGAGACTCCGCTTTTCTGATCCACGAATTCGCTTTGCCGGGCTTCGAAGGCGACCTGTTCGATAATCTCCCGGTAGATCCGGGGTACGTGTATGCGCACCAGTCCGCGTTCCGTCCAGGCTTCTTGTTCGGTGATCTGCAGGGCCACCTCGAGCGAGCGAGGATAGTGCGTGATGATCTGCGATTCGATGCGATCCTTTAACGGGGTGATGATGGCCCCCCGGTTGGTGTAGTCCTCTGGGTTGGCCGAGAAGACCATAAGGATATCCAGGGGTAGCCGAACGGGAAAGCCCCGGATCTGGATGTCCCGCTCCTGGAGGATGTTGAACAGCCCTACCTGGATGCGCGGAGCCAGGTCAGGCAGTTCGTTGATGGCAAAGATCCCCCGGTTGGTGCGGGGGATGAGGCCAAAATGGATTACCTCTTCGTCGGCGTACGTTAACCGGCGGGTGGCCGCCTTGATCGGATCAATGTCTCCGATCAGGTCGGCGATCGTAGTATCGGGGGTGGCTAGCTTCTCCCCGTATCGCTGGCTGCGGTGGATCCAGGCGATTGGCGCCTCATCGCCGGCCTCCTCCAGCAGACGCCTACCGTAGCGAGAGATGGGGGCGAAGGGGTTATCGTTCGTCTCCGATCCCTCTAGAACGGGCACGTATTCGTCCAGAAAATCCGGAAGCATACGGATAATGCGGCTTTTGGCCTGCCCACGGAGGCCGAGCAGGATGATATCGTGCTTGGCCAAAAGGGCGTGCACAAGCTGGGGGATGACCGTACGTTCATAGCCGATGATGCCTGGAAAGAGCCGTTCTCCGGCTCGAAGCTTGCGGATCACGTTGCGGCGTATCTCCTCCTTGACGGGTAGAACCTGATAGCCGGAACGTTTCAGCTCTCCGAGGGTGCGGATGCGCAGGAGTCGATCGTAGTCGGGCATGGCGCTATCGCAGACGCTTGCGTCGGTTGCGGATGAAATCCTCCAGTACATACTCGCCCAGGCGATCCAGCGCCGCATAGTAGGCCCGGCCCTGGTTGGCGCGCGTGAATTCCTGCACGAAAGCCTGTAGGTACGGATCGCGAGCAACCATGAAGGTTGTAATCGGGATGCGCTCTCGACGGCAGCGGATGGCCTCATCCAGAACGCGATTCACTATACGGCGATCGAGTCCGTACGGGTTTTTGTAGAGCCGGCCCCGGACGAACATGGCGCTCGGTTTGCCATCGGTGATGAGCACGATCTGCTTGTTCATCCCGCGCCGGCGACGCAGGATCGCCCGGGCGCGCTCCAGAGCGGCCAGCGTGTTCGTGTAGTAGGGCCCCACATCCAGATACGGCAGCTCCCGGATCGAAACCGACCAGGCCTCATTGCCGAAGGCGACAAGGTCCAGGCTATCTCCCGGGTATTGGGTCAGGATGAGCTCCGCCAGGGCCATGGCGACCTTTTTGGCGGGCGTGATGCGATCTTCCCCGTAGAGCACCATGGAGTGCGAGACGTCGATGAGCAGCACGGTGGCTGTGGCGGCCTGGTGGTCGGTTTCCCGCACCGCGATGGACTCTTCATCGAGCCGAAAATCATCGAGCCCGTAGCGGCGAAAGACGTTGCGGAAGGTTTCCTGGTGGTCGATGTAGTGGATGTTGTCGCCGAATTGCCAGGGGCGGGTTTCGGGCTGGGGTTCTTCGCCCATCCCCGTATACGGGGTCGGATGCCGGCCCAGCCCCTTGCGGCGCAGTCGGGAGAAAATCTCCTCTAGCGCCTGCCGACGCAGGCTCTGTTCGGTCCGGGCCGTGATGCGCACCTGTCCGGGCGATTCCTCTCGCAGGTAGCCCCGCTCCTTGAGTTCCTCGATGAAGTCCCCGATACCGTACTCCGGATCTGTCAGTCCGTACTGACGGTCCAGTTGGGTGAGCCAGTTCAGGGCCTCGCGGGCATCTCCGGCCGTGTAGAAGAGCAGCTCCTGAAAGAGCCGTAGGAGCCGCTCGAAGCTCGTCTGCCGATTTCGGAAAGATTCCCGCCAGGCCTCGTAGAGGAAATGCATAACCGAGGTCCAGATTGTACCTTCTGGTGTGCGTTATGTGCCCGCTATAAAGAACTCCTGCGGGAGGTTCGATAACGATACGTGAGCTTCGCCTTCAGGGCGAAATCTACGACGGGCGGGGTCGGAAAACAACGGGTACGGAAGGCCCCGAGTGTGACAAAAATCGGGCCACAAAAGATTGATTTTCACCGCCCATTGGCCTAAATAGCAAAAAAGCGCAATCGACTATGGCTGAGTGGATAGACGGAGTAGGGGTTTGCCCAGATGTGCTGGAGGCCTTCTTCGCCTGCGACCTGCGGGCCTGCCGGGGAGCCTGCTGTGTGGTCGGGGTGGGGGGAGCACCTCTGGAGCCCGGGGAGCGGACCGAACTGGAGGCCATTTTGCCCGTGATTTGGGATCGACTCCGCCCGGAAGCGCAGGACGTGATCGCCCGCCTGGGGCTGGTGGAGCCCGATGAGTCGGGGTGGGCTCTTCGCACGGTGCCGGAAGACGGGGCCTGCGTGCTGGCCGTCTTTGAGGGACCCATAGCCCGCTGTGCGGTGGAGAGCGCCTATCAGGAGGGGCAGATCCCGTTTCGCAAGCCCATCTCCTGTCATCTATACCCGATCCGGGTGCAATACCACCGCGGACGGGAGTATCTGACCTATGAGCAGGTGCCCATCTGCGAGCCGGGTCGCCGGCGGGGAGAGCGGGAGGGGATCCGGTTGCTGGATTTCCTCCGGGAAGCGCTCCTGCGCCGGTGGGGTCCGGCCTGGTATGAGCGGTTACGCCACAGAGCAGGAGCTGATAAGGAGGAAACGCGATGCTGAAGACGTCTTTGCAGCAACGCCTACAGCAGCGGCTCTCTCCGCAGCAGATCCAGTACATCAAGCTCCTGCAGCTGCCCACGCTGGCCTTCGAGCAACGCGTGGCGGCCGAGCTGGAACAGAATCCCGCCCTGGAAGAGGGGCCCGAGGAGGAAATCGAGGGGCTCCTGAGCGAAGAGGACCAGCAGGCGTTGCTGGCCGCCGAAACCATTCCGCTCTCCGATGAGGAGGGAGGGGAAACCGGAGAGGAAGAGCTCCTCGCCAATCCCCTTCCGTCCATTGCGCCGGAGTCCTCCATGCCCAAGGGGCTTCCGGAGGCGGATCGGCCCGTCGGAGATGGGGCCTCTTCCGAAGACGAATACAGCTGGGAAGAGCTCCTTGCCGGACAGGACCTCGATCCGGAGCGGTATTATCAGACCTGGGGAGGGGAAGATCCAGACGAAGAAGACGATCCCTGGGCGCGAACCCCGGCGCGGGAAACCTTTACGGAGCATCTGCAGAAGCAGCTCCTCTACCTGGAGCTTGACGAGCGGGGAAAGCTCATAGCCGAGCAAATCATCGGATCTCTGGATCCGGACGGATACCTGCGCCGACCTCTGAGCTCGATCGTCGACGATCTGCTGTTTTCCTATGGGGTCGAGGTCTCCGAGGCCGAGATAGAGGCTGTGCTCAAACAGATCCAGCGGCTCGATCCCGTTGGGGTAGGCGCCCGGTCTCTGCAGGAATGCCTGGAGGTACAGCTGGAGGTGTTGCCGGAATCCACACCCGGCCGCGAGCTGGCGCTGCGCATCGTGCGCGAGGCCTTCAGCGAGCTGGCGCGCAAGCACTTCGACGCCATCCTGCGCAAGTTCGAGATCTCCCGGGAGCAGCTGCTGGAGGCCTGGCAGCTCATTCAGCGCCTCAACCCCAAGCCCGGAGAAGGGGAGGGGGTGCCGGAGCTCAATTACGTGGTGCCGGATTTTGAGGTCTACGAACAGGACGGGGAATTCGTCATCACCCTCAACCGACGCAATGTGCCCGAGCTGCGCATCTCACGCCAGTATCGGCGCATGTGGGAGGAGCTGCAGCGCGACAACCGGCAGGATCCCTCTCTGGAGGAGGCCCGCGAATACCTGAAGAAGAAAATCGAGGACGCCCGCTGGTTTATCAACTCCATCCGCCAGCGGCATAGCACCATGCTCAAGGTTATGCGCGCGATCGTGGAGCTGCAGGAGGACTTCTTCCGCCACGGAGAGGGCCATCTGAAGCCCATGATCCTCAAGGACGTGGCCGAACGCATCGGCATGGACATCTCCACGGTAAGCCGGGTGGTAAACGGCAAATACGTGCAGACCGAGTTCGGTATCTTCCCCTTGAAGTACTTCTTCAGCGAGGGGCTGGAGACGGAATCCGGCGAGGAGATCTCCAATCGCGAGGTCAAGAACATGATCCGCGAGCTTATCGAACAGGAGGACAAGCAAAACCCCCTGAGCGACGATAAGATCGCCGAACTCCTGGCCAAAAGGGGGCTGAAGATCGCCCGCCGCACCGTCACGAAATACCGGGAGCAGATGGGTATCCCGGTGGCCCGGCTGCGCCGAGAGCTGCGCTGAGGTCTACAGAAGGAGCCGCAGGCTCCACAGATGCGCCCCGCCCGGCGTGCTGAAGGAACGGTACGTGTAATCCAGCCCGAACCGCCTCACCTGCAGACCGAAGCCGAAGCGCAGGCCCGCTGCGTCCAGGCGATTGCGCTGTCGCAGTTCGGCCTGTTCGCGAACCCGGTATCCCACCCGGAGTAGAAAGGCCGGACTGAGGGCGAACTCTCCTCCTAGGGCGAGCTGGCGTCCCAGGACGGAGAAACGCTCCGGCATTTCCGACGGGGTCGAGAAGGCCAGATGTGCCGTAAAGGGCAGATAGGCCAGTCGTTTCGAAACCGAGACGATCACCTCCGGCGCGGGCTGTTCGTTCGTGGCCGTATAAGTCTGCACGGCCCGGCCCAGATGACGGGCCACCAGGGCGGCCGTCCATCCCTGCCCTAGGGGCCAGACCAGACCCGCATCCAGCACGAGGACCAGCGCTCTGTACTGATCCAGGAGGGAATAAAGCGTCCTCAGGGCGATGCCCGACCGGATACCCCCGGGCCAGGTATATCGGTATTGCAGGGCGAACACTACCTCCCCAGCCGCAAAACGGCCCTCCTCCTCTCCGCTCTCCGATAGCCGCTCGAAGCTTCCGTAATGCACCAGAAGGATATGCCCCCCCAGAGCACCCCGGGTGGAGAGCGACCGCCGAAGGCCGAGCCAGAATGTCTCCACTGTCCCCAGCACTCGGCCATAGCCGAGCCCGAATTCCGGAGCCTGGCCCTCCGGAAGCAGGGCCGGATTGTACCAAGCCGCCCCGAGATCTCCCATGGGGAGCGCAGTTGAAGCCCCGCCCAGGGCAGAAAGGCGGGCCGAGGTCTCCATGCGCAACACGGCATACGGCTGGGCCCATGCCCCGGAGCCGGAAAGGAGCAACATCGCCGCAGGTAGCCAGCGAAGAAAAACGCCCATTTTGCGTCCTCGGACGTGTACGGCCAAAGGTAGCAGCCCCTGTGGCGCGGGACAAGTCGGGGTTGCGTATCTTGGCCGTATCCGAATCGGTGGCGGCCCGAGGCATCATGAAGAGCTGGATCGGGTTTCTTCTGTGCCTGAGCGTGCTGGGTTGCGCCGCTCCGAAAACAACGCGCCTGGACCCCCGCCAGCTGGCCGACCCGGATGGCCAGTTTCTCTCTCTTGGACGGGAGCGACTTTATGTGCGTGTTCGAGGGCCCGAGGCCGGGGAGCCCGTGCTCCTGGTTCATGGCTTCGGGGCCAGCGCGATCAGCTTCGATTTCCTCCTCGACAGCCTCGTGCGACGGGGGTACCGGTGCTACGCTGTCGACCTGCTCGGTTTCGGGCTTTCGGATAAACCCTCTCGGGCCGATTACAGCCATCCCGCTCAGGCGCGTCGGCTCCTCCGCCTGCTCGACCGGCTCGGAATTCCCTCCGCGCACCTTGTCGGCCACTCCATGGGCGGTAGCGTGGCGCTGCATCTGGCCCTTCTGGCTCCGGATCGGGTGCGCTCCCTTGCCCTCATCGCCCCTGCTGTGCAGCTTCAACCCGGAGGACCCGGCTGGTTGAGCCGACAGCTGCTCCGGTTTCCCCCCATGGCGGGCTGGGTGAAAAGTCGATTGCGCGCCAGCTTTTCCGGTCCAGAAGCCGTCTCCGCTCTCCGCATGGCCTATTATCAGCCCGATTCCGTGCTTACGGACGAACGCCTGGCGCGCTATCTGAGACCCCTGCAAACACCGGGATGGGAGTCCGCTCTACTGGGTATGCTCCGAGATGCCGGCCGGAACTGGATCCCTCCCGAACGCCTCCGGAAGATACGACAGCCCGTGCTGCTGCTCTGGGGGGAGGCGGATCGGATCGTTCCCATCCGGGAGCGGGATCGGCTGCGCGCCCTCTTCGCGGAGACCTATGAGGCCACCGTGCGCCGGACCGGCCACATGCCCTTCGAGGAAGCCCCCGGCTTGGTCGCCCGGGCCCTGGAAGAGTTCTGGTCCCTGATCCGGTGAGCCGGGTTGGCGGACACGGAATGTGAGACATATCGTCATGTCGTGCGTCTGGGCTTCCCTCTAGAATATGCCTAAATGGCACACACCTTGTGTCGGCACGGTTATGGAAAATTGCCGGGGCGAAAGGTCAGCATAAGGAGGCAGGGCCATGACGAAGGTGATCCGAAAAGACGGTCAGCTCGTGGAGGCCACCGATGTGCAGTATCGGGTGATCACCCCGGCTGTAGATGTATATGAGCTCGAAGATGCCTATGTGGCGCTCTTCGACCTGCCAGGGGTAGAGAAGTCCCAGTTGCAGCTGCGCCTGGAGGAGAACCGACTGAGCCTCGAGGCGCAGGTGGAAGATCCGCTCCTGGAGCAGCATCGGGGCTATACGGGGTACCGCTATGAGCGCATGTTCGTGCTCGGCGATGATGTGGATCCCAACCAGGTCGAGGCCGAGCTGCGCGATGGCGTGCTCATGCTCCGCATCGGCAAGCGTGAGCAGCTCAAACCGCGGACGATTGAAATCAAATAAAAGGAGGGCTGGGCTATGGCAACGCTGGTGCGCACGATGCTTCCCACGCTCTGGAGCGATCCCTTTGCTTCTGACTGGACGCGTTCCCTGGTTCGGGACGTGGATCGGGCCTTCCAGGAGATGGACGCACTCATGGAGCGCTTTTTCGACTGGGCCCGTCCGGCCTGGATGCCCAGTGTGGAGGTCTTCGATACGGATACGGAGTACATCATCCGGGCCGAGTTGCCGGGCTTCCGCAAGGAGGATGTCAGGGTAACCCTCGTGGGCGATCAGCTCACCCTTGAAGGGGAGCGCAAGCCGGACTCCCGCTTCGAGCAGGCGCGTGTGCATCGCGCCGAGCGCTGGTATGGGACGTTCCGGCGCACGTTTGTGCTGCCCTTCACGCCCGGCGACAGCCCTGTGGAAGCCCGCTTCAAGAACGGGGTGCTCACGATCTCCATCGCCAAACCGGAGGCCCAGAAGCCGCGGCACATCGCGATTAAATAGCGCCTACCTTTTCCAGGCCCGGCGCCATCTCCGCATGGCGCCGGGCTTTTTCGTTTTGCGGGATCTTTTTTTGCTGGTGGCACAATAATTCCTCGAGCCGATGCGTTCTTCTATACGGTGCCATAGGAGGAGAAACGCCATGAGGCGAGCCAGATCTACCTGGGCATTGCTGATCGCGGGTTTTCTGGCCGGGCTGCTGGTGACCGCCGTCATTAGCCTCCGAGGTAGCTGGTTGGGCGTGCGGGGTATCCAGGCGGCCGACAACCGGGTCGTGACCGTGCCGGAGCGTCGTATTCAGACGCTTTCGGATCTGAGCCAGGCTTTTGCCGATGTGGCCGAGACGGTCGTGCCCTCCGTAGTGACGATCACAGCCGAGCGCGTGGTGCGCACACCCCGACTGCCCAACCCCTTTGAGGGCACGCCCTTTGAAGACTGGTTCCGGTTCAATCTGCCCGAAGGGGAGAGCCGCGCTCGCGGGCTGGGCTCAGGGGTCATTATGCGCTCCGATGGGGTGATCCTGACCAACAACCACGTCGTCGAGGGCGCCGAACGGCTGCGCGTACGCCTCTACGATGGTCGGGTTTTCGATGCCGAGATCGTGGGCCGAGATGCGGCTACGGATGTGGCCGTGTTGCGCATCAAGGCCACCGGCCTGTCCACCCTTCCCCTGGGCGACAGCGACCGATTGCGTGTAGGCGAGTGGGTGCTGGCCATCGGAAGCCCTCTGTCGGAGAACCTGGAGCATACCGTTACGGCCGGGATCGTGAGCGCCAAAGGGCGGACCGGGATCGTGCAGGATGGCCGGGCCTTTGAGAACTTCCTGCAGATCGATGCGGCTATCAATCCGGGCAACTCCGGTGGACCCCTGGTCAACGTGCGCGGAGAGCTGGTGGGCATCAACACGGCCATCGCCACGCGTACGGGGGGATTTCAGGGTATCGGCTTCGCTATCCCGATCAACATGGCCCGCTGGGTGATGGATCAGCTGCTGGAAAAGGGCAGGGTGGAACGGGGCTATCTGGGTGTGACGATCCAGCGCATCACTCCGGAGCTGGCCCGGGCGCTCAAACTGGAGCGGCCTCAGGGTGCGCTGGTGAGCCAGGTTGCCCCAAACAGCCCGGCGGAAAAAGCCGGCATTAAGCCCCGGGATGTGATCCTGGCCTTTAACGGCCAGCCTATCGAAAACGAAGCCGACCTGCGCAATCGCGTGGCCTTCAGCCGGCCTGGATCGCGCGTTGAGCTGACCATCCTGCGCGACGGACGGCGTCAGCGGATCACCGTCACGCTCGGCACCCTCGATCCGCGTCTGCTCTCCGAGGCCGGAGAAGGGCAGGAATCCTCCCCCGAATCAGGGGAATCCGCTTCGAGCTCGGCCACGCTGGATAAGCTGGGGCTCAGTGTGCGGGATGTGACCGAGGAACTGGCCCGTCGTTACCGGCTGGATGCCGGCCGCGAGGGGGTGCTCATCACCGGAGTGCGCTCCGGCTCCGTGGCCGAGATGGCCGGTCTACAGCCCGGCATGCTCATCGTCGAGGCCAATGGTCAGTCCGTGCGTACGGTCCGCGATCTGGAGCGCGTCCTGGCCGATGTCCGATCCGGAGATACGGTGCTGTTCCGCATCCGGCAGGGGGCAAATTACCTCTACGTGGCCCTCTCCGTTTCCTGAGCGTCCGGGGGTCTTCCTCTCCGAAGGGCCGCCGCAGGGCGGCCCTTTCTGATTTGCGTAAAGGCAGGGGAAATACGAAGTTGTCCCCGCACGCCGTTTGCCAGGAGGTCTGCACATGCGCCGACTCGTCTGTTTCCTCTTCGCCGTCCTGAGCTTAAGCGCCGCCTATGCCCGACAAGAGGCGGCCCTCTTCGGTGGGGATTTCCCCCCAGAGGAATTCGCCCAACGTCGATCCCATCTCTATGAGGCCATCGGCCCGAACGCCATCGCCCTGCTGCAGGGCGCACCCAGTCCGGCCGGATACGTGCGCTTCCGGCAGACGAACGAGTTCTACTACCTCTGCGGCGTTGAGACCCCACACGCCTATCTGTTACTGGATGGATCCGAGCGTCGAGCCGCCCTGTATCTGCCCCACCGCAACGAGGCCCGGGAGCGGAGCGAGGGCAAGTGGCTGTCGGCCGAGGATGGGGAGCTGGTGCGTCGCCTCAGTGGGGTAGAGGCGGTCTACGGCCTGGAGCTGCTGGCCGAGCACCTGGCCCGATATGTGTTGCGCGGGGTGCGTGTGCTCTATACCCCCCTGCAGCCGGCCGAGGGGCTGGCCACCAGCCGCGACATCGCCCTGCGCGCGCAGGCCGATCGGGCTTCCGACCCCTGGGACGGCCTCCCGTCCCGGGAAGGGCGTTTCCTGGCCCTGTTGCGGGAGCGTTTCCCCCAGCTGGAGATCCGGGACCTTTCTCCCCTGCTCGATGAGCTCCGGCTCATCAAAAGCCCCCGGGAGCTGGAGCTCATCCGCAAGGCCACCCGTCTGGCCATGGAAGCCATTGCCGAGGCCATGCGCTCCACCCGTCCGGGGCAGTACGAGTACGAACTGGAGGCCGTGGCCCGCTTCGTCTTTTGCCGCCACGGCGCACAGGGGGATGCCTACTACGCCCTCGTGGCCAGTGGAGCAAACGCCTGGTATCCGCATTATCACGCCGGGACCCGACGGATGCGCGCCGGCGAACTGGTGCTCATGGACTACGCCCCGGATGTGGGCTATTACATGAGCGATGTGACGCGCATCTGGCCCGTCAGCGGCCGCTTTAGCCCCGAACAACGGGAGCTGTATGCGTTTTATCTGGGCTGTTACCGGGCTATACTGCGCGCCATCCGGCCCGGAAAGACCGCCCAGGAGATCAAACGCGAAGCGGCATCCGAGATGGAGCGCCTGCTCCAGGAAAGCCGCTTCTCCCGGGCTCCCCATCGGCGAGCAGCCGAGCGTTTCGTGGCCGACTACCGGGCCTCGGCCGAGAACCCGAACAGCGCGCTCGGACACGGGGTCGGCATGGCTACCCATGACGTGGGCCTCTATAGGGGTCCTCTGCGACCCGGGATGGTCTTTACGATCGAACCCGCCCTGCGTGTGCCCGAAGACAGCCTCTACATCCGGCTCGAAGACGTGATCATCATCACCGCAGACGGCGTCGAGGTCGTCTCCGAAGCGTTGCCGATGGATATAGAGGCCATAGAGGAGCTCATCCAACAGGAGGGGATGCTGGAACGCTATCCCCGAATGGAGGAACACCGCCTGCGCGCGCCCGCCATCCGGAGGCGGTAGACCGGACCGGAGGCCAGACAAGCCCTATGGAGTTGACCGGGAAAGTTGTCCTGATCACCGGCGGAGCCGTACGGATCGGAAGAGGGCTTGTGGAGGATCTGGTGCGGCTCGGATGCCGGGTGGCCTTCACCTATCACCGCTCCCGGGTCGAGGCAGAGGAGCTGGCCCGTCGGCTCGGGGCCGAGACCGGGCAAGACGTGCTGGCCCTGTCCTATGATGCGCGCCGGGTGCAGGAGGCGCCCGCCCTCGTGGAGCGCCTCTGCGCCCATTGGGGCCGGATCGATGTGCTTGTGCTCAACGCGGCTCGGTTTTATCGCACTCCGTGGGATGCGCTCTCCGAGGCGCAGTGGGATGAGCTCCTGGAGATCAACCTCAAGGGCCCCTTCTTCCTGGCCCAGGCCGCAGCCCGGCAGATGCGTCTTCAGGAACCGGATCCGAACGGCATCCGGGGCAAAATCGTGGCCATCTCGGATGTGGCCGCCGAGCTCGTCTGGCGCAGTTACCTGCCTTACCAGATCTCGAAGGCGGGTTTAAACCTCATGGTGCGCGTGCTGGCGCGCAACCTGGCCCCCTCGATTACGGTCAACGCCGTGGCCCTGAGCACGATTCTGCCCGAGCCGGGGCGATCGGTTTCACCCGAAGCGTTCGCCCAAGATATCCCCCTGGGCCGACCGGGCCGGATCGAAGAGGTCGCCCACGCTGTGCGCTTTCTCCTGGAAAACGACTTCGTAACGGGACACGTACTGCATCTGGACGGGGGGCGGATGCTCCGCTGAGTCCCTTGCGGGGAGCGTTTTCGAATCGGTATGCTGCCGGTTGCGGGCAGAGCAAAGCACCCCGTATGCTTGAGGCATTCGCACGCTCCCTGACCCCGACGATCCGAATGGCCACAGAATCCCGACCCGGACAGAGTTCCCCGGCGTGGGAAGAAGAGACGCGCGGATCGGGTGCGTATTTTTGGGTGTGGAACGCCTGTTCTGGAGCCGATATGCCATCCCTTCCTGGTCGCGGGCCTGGCGCAGTGCTGCGGAGCGGGCGCTGCGCTGGCTGGGGCCGGCGGGTATGCTGTTTGTGCTGGGATGGGCGTTGGAGGCGCGAATAGAGAAGCCCCTCTGGATTCTGTTGCTTCTGCTTCCCCCGCTTGTGGGGGGCCTAAGCGCCTGGTGGGAGCTTCTGCGCCGCCCGGCCCGGCTGCGTGTGCGTCCGGGTTGGATGGCTCTCGATCGCCAGTGGGATCTGTTGCGCCGCAGGGATAGTCGATTCCGGCGCCTTGTGGGCGTCCGCGAGGGGGCCGAGGGAGAGCTACTCGTATACCTGGAGGGAGGGGATCAAGAGGTCCTCTATCCGGAGGACTGGCCCGGATGGCGGATGCTGGTGGGCGTGCTCCGACGCTCAGTCCACCTGCGGCCAACGGGCTACTGAACGCTGCGGTACAGGGGTTGCCAGGATCCCATGCCCACAGGAATCAGGTAGGCCGTTGAGATGCCGATTCCGGATCGGGCCTTCTCCAGAAGGTGCTCGGCCTGTTGGCGCTCAGGAAGGGGCTCGGTGAGCACCACGTAGAGGCCCTTTTGAGGGCGGATGTCCACTGCACAGCGCACCCCAAGAGCCCGACCCGCGCGCTCGGCCAGCGCGCGGGCCGATTCGAGCCGCCGGAAGGCGCCCAGCGCCACGGAGAATCCGTAGACCATCTGGGCCCGTTCAAGCCGGATACCAAAAGCCTCCAGGGCGTGATCCCGTAGCGTACGCAGGCCGGCTTCCAGCTCCTGCCGGGACCAGAGCGTATCGGTCCAGACCACATACAGGCCGACCTCCGGTCGGGGCACAACATACAGCCGGCCCGGCCAGTACATACGGATGCTCTCCTGATGGCGTCGGGCCGCTTCCGGGGTGCGGAAGGAGCCCAGCTGGATGACAAAGGGCTCCCCTTCGAGTTCCCGACGGGGTTGTCCTTCCTGCTCGGAGGCCGCCAGCGGGCGGTTTTCGGGTCGCTGCAGGTCTTGTAGCACCACGTCCACGGTCAGGAGCTCCCGCTCTGCCGGGTTCAGCTGGAAACGGATGGGCTCTGGATCCCGGATGCCGAGCCAGCTCAGCTGCTCCGCATCCGGCTTTAACTCATAGGTGCCCCGGGGCAGGCCCTCCAGGTACAGGTACCCATCGTGGAAGGTGGTCACGGTTTGCTGGAAATCACCCTCCAGCCGGCGCACGTGCACGATAAGCCCGGGCAGGGTGCGCCTCCGGCCATCGCGCTCCAACCAGACCTGCCCCTGCAGGATGGCTGTCGGCTGAAAAGGAATGCGAACGGGAAGCAGTACCTCGGGCAGGGGCACAAGGGCTGTATCCCCGGAGGGCCGGTAATGGGGCAGGCCGGGACTGACGGCTTCAATCCGGTAGACCGTATACGGAGCAAGCCCCTTAATCAGCGGATCGGAGCGCACCTGCTGGCCATGAAGCCGAAGCTGGATCTGCAGATCGTCAACCAGTGCTTCGTCCCGGTCCCGGCGGCCATTGCTGTTTTCGTCCTGAAAGCCCTCTATTCGGAATCCGCCTCCCCCCACGCTCTCCCCCAGCCAGATCCCGGATCCCGGCATCCAGGCAAAGGAGCCAGAGAGGCTCATTTGCATGTGGTTCCACTGCCGCAGGGTGCTGGCGTTGTTCTGGGCCTGCGCCCAGAGGCGGGCTATGGAGCCGAGGGGGAGGGCCAGCTGTAGCCCTGCCTGCCAGGTCCGGGTACCGGGCAGGCGCCCCAGATAGGCGTATATCTGTCCGGAGCGCAACATGGAAAAACCAAGTTGCAGCCGCCAGGATTCTACAGTCCGCTCGGATACGTTGTAGCGCACCTGGCCAGAAAGTTGCAGGCTCCGGAAGGCGTGCAGGAATACTTGGCCCTCCAGCGAGCGGCCGAAAAGCCCACCCGATAGGGGCCATCGTCTTCGTTCCTGGTAGAAGAACTGCCCCGAAAGGCCGGGAAGGCTTATGAACAGGCCCGGACTGGCCAGCACGTAACCCTGCTGGGAAAAGTGCACATACGAGGCCGCCGCGCGGGGGCTGAGGTTCACCCGGCCCAGCCGAAACGGAAAAGAGGCCAAAAGCGAAGCATACCGCTGCTCCAGCCGGGTGGGATACGGCCAGGAGCGCAGGTCCCGCTGAGCGAGCAGGCTCAGGTTGCCTCCGCGGGAGGAGTTCACCTGCAGGCTAATCAGATAGCGAAACGGCCAGAGGACCTCGGCCTGCAGGGCGCCGTAGGCGCCAAGTCCGGCCCCCAGCGCGCCCCAATAGGCGCGGGAAAGCGGGGCTCCATCCGGAGTCCAGCTCTGCACTCCGCCGGCCTGCAGGGTGAGATCGGGCAGGAGGCCGAAGGCGACCCGCCCCCCGAGGAGGCGTTCTGAGCCCGACAGGCGTTCCCCGGCCCAGAGCTCATAGCGCAGCGCCCGGAAGGGAACCAGCTGATAGGGGATCGTGCGCCTCCAGCGCTCCTCGATCTGCGTCCCCGTGGGGGTGATCGCCCGGAGTTCCAGCTCATTATGGCCAACCAGCAGCGGTATCCGAAGCAGCAGACGGCCATCGTCCGGCACGCGGATTCGGCCCACCAGGACGCGGTTCTGATAGAGCTCGACCAGTGTGCCCGGAGGCCAGAGCCGTTCTTCGGTGACCCATCCCCGGTTCTGCTCCGGATACGGAGGCTCATTGCGCAGATGGAGGCCGCGCAGTTGCGCCCCCGGAATCCAGAAGACGGATGTCTGGCCGATGGTGAGCTGACGCATCCAGGGGTTTGTGCCGATCCAGCGCCACTGCCAGCCGGAGAGGACGGGCTCGATCACGGCTCCGTAGCTGCCGTAGAGTATTCCCTCTAGATCCAGCTCGCCTCCGGCAAGAAGCATCCGTGTGCGCCAGCTGATCTGTAGATGCGAGGAGCCCGTAGCGAATCGCCCCCAGCTCACCGTGTACTGCGTCACCCCAGGGTAGAGCAGTAAACGGGGTATGGACCGGGCGGCTTCTTGTTGCGGCAGCACAGCTGTCCAGTTTAATTCCCTCTCTTGCAGTCCCGCGGCCTGCGCCCTCAGGAAGACGGGCGGCTGTGGGCCCAGGGGGATGAAGTGCAACCGCAGGCGAGCCGTATCGAGCTGTATGCGGGCCTCAAGCAGGGCCTCCAGCGCCGCCGTGGGGGCGAACACCTCCTCGGCTTTCCGGATCCAGGACCCGAAGGGGGCCAGATCCAGCAAACCGCGCCAGGTCTCCGCGCGCCTGCGATCCGGATCCAGACAGAAACGGTAGCGTCGTTCGCCCACCCACCCGCACCAGCTGCCCTCCGGCGTCTGTGCGGTGGAAATGCCGAGCGCCTCCAGGAATTCCCTGACCGGCAGGTAGAGCTTGGCCCCCTCCAGCAGGGCTATCAGCACCGGCGCCTCCCCTCCGGGCACCTCCAGCTCCAGGGGTACTTCCTGGGGCGGGGAGGGGTGCTGTCCCCGGCCCTGAAGGGCAAAAAGCAGCCATAGCAGGCAGGCGAGGATCCTCATCCGGGTACGCGCACGGAGAGCCGTTCCTGTACGGGCCGAAACGGGATGAGCTTCGTCGTCTCGAGATCGGGCCGCTCGGGAAGGTATTCGACCTCCAGCGCATAGGTCCCGGCGGGCAGTTGCCTGCGCGGCAGAAGCCAGATCCGGATCAGGCTCCCGTACAGGGGCACGTATTCCTGTCCCTCAGCAACCAGGGTTCCATCCGGCCGCCGGAGTCGGTATCGGAGCGTGCCCAGCGCCGGGATCTCGTCCTGCGTGCGCAGACGCAGGCGCACCAGTATGGAATCGGAGCGCGCCCACAGGTCAACCCCCTCCAAAAAAGGGCGGGCCTCAACGGAGCCATGCCGTAAGTAGACGACTATGTTCTGCCTGCCGATGATCTGCGCCTGAAGCTCCTGGTCCTCCAGCGTGGTCAGGGGCCGCGGTGGCGGGGTACCCTGCACGGTAAGGCGCGTCCAGTACACCCCAGGCGGGGCTCCGGCGGGCAACCGGGCAAGCAGGCGCACAGTCTGGCTCTGAGCAGGCCCGAGCCGGAAGCGCTGAGGGAAGTAGCGCAGATACGGGGTAAGATTCCAGCGGCCGAAAGGGGATTTCGAGAGTGGATTCGGATACAGGATCGAAAGCACGCCCAGGGAATCCGTGATCGGATATCCGAATGCAAGCTCGAGCACGACCTCCATGGGCGCATCTCCTCCGTTGCGCACCTCCAGCACCCCAGCTCCGGTCCGCGCATCCAGCGCCCCGGCCAGGGGATAGACGCTGAGCTGGGCCCAGGCTCCGGAGGCCAGCCCCAGCAGCAGGCCGCACATGCCCAGATGACGCATCATCCTGTCCTCCGTATACAAACGCGAAACCCGCCCTGCGGCGGGTTTCGCACTCAAAAAACGGACCAGACCGACGGGTTACGGGATGGTGACCGAGTAGTCGATGGTGAGTATGGGGGTAGAAGAGCCAACCGGACTGGCGGTGTGGTATACCGTCAGAATGCCGCCCAACCATACGAAGATGGTATTGGCACCCGTCACGTTGATCTGCCCCCCGTTAGCGGTCGGAAACTGAGGTGGGCTGGTCCCGTAGGAGTTCGAATTGACTCGATACTTAGGTGGATAGGGAGTGAAAGAGTACCCGGGTAGGGGACTGTTGTACTGCAGCACAAGCGTAAGGGGACCTGTCCAGGGAGTTGCCGGGCCGGATAAGGTTATCTGAATATTGCCTCCCGCTATGTTTGTGTTGTAGGGTTCTGTTGCGGTTCCCCCTGTGGGATAGTAATCCACCGATCCCGAGGTGGGGATCACGATGGGCCCACTGGTCGGGCCGAACGGGAAGTTTCCGTGGGTGGTGGAAATGGTAGGGGGAGTAACAGAACCGTTCCCTAGGACCAGGTTAATGGTTCCTCCCTGAGCCCATAGGCTATAGCTACAGGCTCCGAGCAGGAGGACGGTGAGCAGGGCGCGCTTCATGGTTTGACCCTCCACATCTGGGTTTACGGATTTTGAGCCCTCTCGGGCTTTTCTCTTGCTGTGCCCGAAGCAAGCTTATAGAGAAGGCCAGAATATGTCAAGATGAGTTTTTCTTTTTGATGATGAAAAGGTAGCCTTCAATGTCGGTGTATCCACTTCCATACGGTTGGGATAGCCACTCCCAGGTGTCGGGCGATGGCCGTTACATTCCATCCCTGCTGGTACAGATCTCGGGCCCGGTGTTTGAGCGTGGGGGGGTGGTTCGGGCGTTTGGCGTCCGGCAGGAAGCGGTGGTAGCAGCGCCGGCAAAGATAGGACTGTCGGCCCTGTACGGAGCCGTTTTTGACCACGCGGTAGCTGGCGCAGTGCGGGCAGGTGGGTCTGCGGAGGGTCTCTTCCATCGGGAGCGGCTTTTCTCTCCGAGCTAAACAGCAAAGCTCAAGGATCATTCCGGCGCCCGATGCGGCCGTCTGGCGCTTCGGGGGCCTCTTTTCTGGCGGATCGTTCTCACAGGGAGACCCAGTTCGGGTTTCAGCAAGAGGGTTCATCCTGCGTACCTTAGCGGAGCATTTGCACGAGGACAGGCCATGGCGGAGGTGCCCGTTATCGTCGATGCGCTGCGCACGCCGATTGGTCGCTACGGGGGGGCGCTTGCCCGCGTACGGCCCGATGATCTGGCCGCGCACGTGCTGCGCGCGCTCCTGGACCGGCATCCGGAGCTGGATCCGGGCCAGATCGAAGATGTCGTGCTGGGTTGTACAAACCAGGCCGGGGAGGATAATCGCAACGTGGCCCGCATGGCCGCCCTGCTTGCCGGGCTTCCGGAGAGCGTGGCCGGGGTGACGGTCAACCGGCTCTGTGCCTCGGGTCTGGAGGCTGTGGCCGTTGCGGCCCGGGCCATTCAGGCCGGGGAGGGGGATGTGTTTCTGGCCGGGGGGGTGGAGAGCATGAGCCGCGCCCCGTTTGTGATTCCGAAGCCGGAGGAGCCCTTCGGCCGCCGCATGGAGATCTTCGATACCACGATCGGGTGGCGCTTCGTCAACCCCCGGCTTGCGGCTCGGTATTATCCCTACTCCATGGGGGAGACGGCGGAGATCGTGGCCGAACGCTATCGAATCAGTCGGGAGGAGCAGGATCGTTTCGCTTACGAGAGCCAGATGCGCGCCCGGGCTGCTATGGAGGCGGGTCGGTTTCGGGAGGAGATCGTGCCCGTCCCTGTTCCGGGTTTGCGGGGAGAGACCGTGCTGGTGGATCAGGATGAGCATCCGCGTCCGGATACCACGCTGGAGAAGCTGGCCCGGTTGCGGCCCGCCTTTCGGGAGGGGGGGACGGTAACGGCCGGCAATTCGAGCGGGATCAACGACGGAGCGGCCGCGTTGCTGGTGATGTCGCTTTCTGCTGCGCGCAGGCTGGGGCTGCGTCCCTGGGCGCGCATTCTGGGATCGGCCGTTGTGGGCGTGCACCCGGACGTGATGGGCATTGGGCCGGTTCCGGCCACGCGCAAGCTGCTCGGCCGGCTGGGCGTGCGGCTGGAGGATATCGATCTGATCGAGCTCAACGAGGCCTTCGCCGCCCAGGTGCTGGCCTGTGTGCGCGAGCTGGGGCTGGATATGGCCAGGCTCAACGTAAACGGCGGGGCCATCGCCCTGGGCCATCCGCTGGGGGCCACGGGAGCGCGGCTCCTGGTGACCCTGCTCTATGAGCTGCGTCGCCGGCCGGAAGCCCGGCTGGGGCTGGTGACCCTGTGTGTGGGGGTGGGGCAGGGTATGGCCATGCTCGTGGAGAAGCTCACCGATTAGGTTGAGCGCTCCACCCTCTTCTGCGGTGGTCCGGGCATGCCGCTCCGATCCGGACAAACTGCCGGCCCACAGGGGGCGTGCTGGCGTGGGGGGCGGAGGGTATGTATCTTCCTCGGAGAAACGGGGAAGAGGAGCTCGGGCCTATGAGCCAGGATCAGATCACAAGCCTGCTACAGGAGGATCGCCTGTTCTATCCGCCCCGGGACTTTCAGGAACAGGCGCACATTCGGAGCCTGGAGCAGTATCGGGCTCTGTATGCGCGGTCTCTGGAAGATCCGGAGGGTTTCTGGGCCGAGATGGCCTCCGCACTGCACTGGTTTCGGCGCTGGGATCGGGTGCTCCAGTGGGATCCCCCGCAGGCGCAGTGGTTCCTGGGCGGGCAGACCAATCTCTGTTACAACTGTGTAGACCGGCATCTGCAGAGCTGGCGCCGCAACAAGGCCGCCCTCATCTGGGAGGGCGAACCCGGCGAAGAGCGCGTGCTCACGTATCAGGACCTGTACCGGGAGGTGAGCCGATTTGCCAACGTGCTTCGCTCGCTGGGGGTCGGCAAAGGGGATCGGGTGGCCATTTACATGCCCCTGGTGCCCGAAGCCGTGGTGGCCATGCTCGCCTGCGCGCGCATCGGAGCCGTGCATTCGGTGGTTTTCGGGGGATTTTCCTCCGAGGCGCTCCGGGATCGGGTCAACGACGCCGGGGCCCGTCTGATCGTAACGGCCGATGGGGGCTGGCGTCGGGGGCGGATCGTGCCGTTGAAGGACTACGTCGATGAGGCCCTCCGTCGAGGTGCGCCCACCGTGGAGCATGTTGTCGTCCTGCGCCGCACGCATCAGGAGGTCTCCTGGGAGCCCGGCCGAGACCATTGGTGGGATGAGCTCATGGCCGCCGCTTCGGCCTCCTGTCCGGCCGAGCCGCTGGATAGCGAGCATCCCCTCTTTATTCTGTACACCTCGGGCACCACGGGCAAGCCCAAGGGCGTCGTGCACACCACGGGGGGCTACATGGTCTATACGGCCACCACGGCCCGATATGTCTTCGATCTCCGGGAGGAGGACACCTACTGGTGCACGGCGGATATCGGCTGGATCACGGGCCATTCCTACGTGGTCTACGGGATTCTGGCCAACGGAGCTACGAGCCTCATCTACGAGGGGGCGCCGGACTGGCCCGATCCGGGTCGGTTCTGGTCCATCGTGGAAAAGTATCGGGTTTCTATTTTCTACACGGCTCCGACGGCCATCCGGGCCTTTATCCGCTGGGGAGAGGCCTATCCGCGCCGCTATGATCTATCGAGCCTGCGCCTGCTGGGTACGGTGGGGGAGCCGATTAATCCCGAGGCCTGGATGTGGTATTACCGCGTCATCGGGGGCGGGCGCTGTCCGATCGTGGACACCTGGTGGCAGACCGAAACCGGCGGGATCATGATCAGTCCCCTGCCGGGAGCGACTCCGCTGGTGCCCGGATCCTGTACGCTTCCGTTTTTCGGCATCGAGGCCGACGTGGTCGACCGCGAGGGGCGCAGCCTGCCCCCCAACACGGGAGGATTTCTCGTCATCCGTCGTCCCTGGCCGGGTATGATGCGCACGATTTACGGGGATGAAGCCCGCTACCGGCGCCAGTACTGGGAGGAGATCCCGGGTCTGTACTTTTCCGGTGACGGAGCCCGGCGCGATGAGCGGGGCTATTTCTGGGTGATGGGCCGGGTCGACGACGTCATCAACACCAGCGGGCACCGGCTGGGGACCATGGAGATCGAGTCCGCGCTGGTGAGCCATGCGGCCGTGGCCGAAGCGGCCGTGGTGGGGCGTCCGGATCCGGTTGTGGGAACGGCCATCGTGGCCTTTGTCGTGCTCCGGCCGGGGGCAGACCCCTCGCCGAAGCTCAAAGAGGCGCTGCGCGAGCATGTGGCCCAGCAGATCGGTCCCATCGCCCGGCCTCAGGAGATCATCTTCACCGACGGGTTGCCCAAGACGCGTTCCGGCAAGATCATGCGCCGGCTGTTGCGTCAGCTCGCCTCCGGAGAGGAGCGCCTGGGGGACATGACCACGCTCGAAAGCGCGGAGGTCATTGAGCGCCTGCGGGCGCAGATGGGCAGCGAGGAGGAGGAGTAAAAAAGGAACCGGATGAAGGGCGGTGTGGGTTTTTTCGAATGCCGCCGGGAGCGAAAACCTCGTTATACAGGAGGACACGGGTATGGTACAGCTATTGCTCGCAGTCGCACTGATGGTTTTCGGTCTGGGTTCGGACGAGAAACCCCGCGTGGGGGATCCGGCCCCGGATTTCGAGGCGCCGGCCACGAATGGGAAGACGATCCGGCTCAGTGCGCTCAAAGGGAAGTGGGTTGTGCTCTACTTCTATCCCAAAGCCTTCACTCCCGGATGCACGGCGCAGTCCTGCTCGCTTCGCGACGGCTATGCGGAGATCGAGAAGTTCGGAGCCGTTGTGCTGGGGGTGAGTCTGGATGATCTGGAGACGCAGAAGCGCTTTAAGGCCGAGCACCGGCTGCCCTTTGAGCTCATCAGCGATGCGGACAAAAAGATCGCTCGTGCCTATGGGGTGCTGGCGCCCATGGGGCTTTTTGCCCAGCGCAAGACGTTTGTGATCGATCCACAGGGTCGGATCGCCTACATCTTCGAGAAGGTCGACACAGCCAGGCACGAACAGGAAGTGCGCCAGGTGCTGGCGCAGCTTACGGGCCAGAGCTAGTCCTGGGACGCGTCCGGACGGTGGGCGCGGCCCGGTTCTCTGCCCAGGAAGCGAGGTGAGCCATGGAAGGTACCGAGTCGCGCCCTCCGGCGGTACGGATTCGTCCGCTTTCCTTTGATTTGCAGCTGCCGCCGCTCCCCTCGACGGTGGTGGAGATCAGCGAGCTGCTTGCCGCAGGTATACAACAGGTCGATCTGAACCGGCTCACGCACATCATCGAGCGGGACGTGGCCACTTCGGTCGCCCTGTTGCGTCGGGTCAACTCCGCCTACTATGGCCTGCGCGTGCGGGTAAGCGACGTGGGCCGGGCCGTGCGGCTGCTCGGGATCATCGAGGTTTCCAATATCGTGGCCACCATCTCCGTGCTCAAACTGCGTCAGTTCATGCGCACCGAAGAGCAGCGGCAGATCTACCAGAACCTGCTTCGCTACAGTCTGGGCGCGGCCTTTTTCGCCCAGTTGCTGGCCGATGGGCTGGAGCTCCCGGTTAAGGCGCTGGCTTTCACCGGCGGCCTGCTGCACAATGTGGGCCGGCTGGTGTTCCTGTACAACGATCCGGAGCTTTATGAGGCGATCTGGTACGGCACCTCCGATGGCCAGCCTCCCTCGGCAGAGGAGGAACGGCACCTGCTGGGGATGGATTACGTCGAGGTGGGGGCGCAGGCCGTGCGGGAGTGGAATTTTGCCGAGGAGCTGGAGTTGCTCGTGCGGCATCAGTTCAGCCCCGAATCCCTGCCCCCGCTGTTGAGGCCGGTGGGATGTGCGATCGCAGTGGGTATGTGGGTGGCCTATCGGCTGCCCCATATGCCCTGGCTGGACTGGCATGAGCTTGCCGGAAAGCGCTTTTTCCGTCAGCTGGCCGAGCTGGCCGAGGTCCGGCCGGCCGACCTCATCGGGATGCTACAGCACAACGTGCCCCGAGCCAAGGAGTTCGTCTACACCTCCATCGAGGGGTGAGGGGTAAGGGGTACCAGGTCCCGGTAGTAGAAGCCCCCGCGCAGAACCCGGCGGCCCAGGCGATGGGCGATGGGGCCGGAAAAAAGCGGTCCGGAAAAGACAAAGGTGTGGAACTCGCCCCGCTCTCCGCACGGATCGACCTCTTCGGGCAGCGCCCGCAGCAGAGCGGGCGTAAGTTCTTCTCCCACCCATTCGGGTTTGAAATAGCGGCTGTCGGCGCAGACGATGCGGGCGTGGAACCCCGTCTGCCAGAAGCGCTCCAGTAGCGCCCATCCGGAGTCCGGGTCCTCGAGTCCCGTCCAGATGGGAAAGATCGGCTCCATATCGAGCGCGGCGAGCTGATTTTCCCGGTAGGCCCGAATGTCCCGCAGGAAGATGTCCCCGAAAGCGACATGTCGCACGCCCCGTTGTCGCCAGGGTTCGAGCGCCTCGGCCCAGCGCGCTTCGTAGATGCTGTTTGAGGCCTCGGGGGGCAGGTAAATGGGCACAAGCGGCAGGCCCAGCGCCCGTGCCTGCCGCTCCAGCAGGGAAAGCCGGACGCCGTGCATGGTGACTCGCCCATAGGGCTGGCTGATGGAGCAGAGCAGGGCCAGGGGATGCCAGCGTTCGCTTCGGAGGAGTTCCCAGAGGGCCAGAGCGCTGTCCTTGCCCCCGCTCCAGGAGATCAGGATCGGCTGCATGGGCCCGTGATCTTGTTTCCGGATTAAGCTCCCCCTTTTTTGGCCTTCGGGGCAAGCGCGCGTTGGCCTCGCATGGGAAGGCAGGCCGTGGCTATCTTTGCCGGAAGATGAGGCTGGAGGTGTTATGGGTCTGCCGCGATATGAGCTCTTTATCGATGGTCGCTATCGGCCCGCCTCGGATGGCGGTACGATACCGGCCATCGATCCGTCTACCGGAGAGGCGTTTGCCCAGATCGCCTGGGCCACGCTCGAGGACGCCGAGGAGGCGGTTCGGGCCGCCCGACGGGCCTTCGATGCGGGTCCCTGGCCGAAGATGAACCCCGAGCAGCGGGCCGATCTATTGGAGGCGCTGGCTAGGAAGATCGGCGAGGAGCGCTTCAAGACCTTCGTCGAGCTCGAGGTGCGGGATGCGGGATCCACATACAAGAAGGCCAAAGAAGACGTCTATCTGTCCGCTCGCGCGCTGCAGGTATTCGCCCGTCTGGCGCGCCGATTTCCCTTTGAGCGGGAGCTGGAGGACGTCTCCCGTCCCGGCGTGAGCCGTAACTACCTGCGATACGAGCCTGTGGGGGTGGTGGCGGCGATCACGCCGTGGAATTTCCCGCTCAAGATGGCCGTCTGGAAGCTGGGTCCGGCCCTGGCTGCGGGCTGTACGGTTGTGCTCAAGCCCGCTCCCGAGGCGAGCCTCTCCCCGCTTCTGCTCGGTGAACTGCTCCAGGAGATCGGCCTGCCTCCGGGGGTGGTCAACATTCTCACGGGCGACGCGGAGGTGGGGCAGTATCTGGTGCGCCATCCCCTGGTGGATAAGATCTCCTTTACGGGTTCGACCGAGGTGGGTCGGCTCGTGATGGAGGGTGCTGCGGCCACGATGAAACGCCTTACCCTGGAATGCGGGGGCAAATCGGCCAACATCCTTCTGGAGGATGCCGACTGGGAGCAGGCCATCGACGGGGCCATTTACGCCATGTATTATCATGCCGGTCAGTGCTGCGAGGCCGGAAGCCGGTTGCTTGTGCCCCGATCTCGCTACGAGGAGGTGCTTGTCCGGCTGTTGGAGCGGCTCCGGGAAGTTCGTCTGGGAGATCCCCGGGATCGGGATACGGACATGGGCCCGGTGGTCTCGGAGGCCCAGTTCCGGCGCGTACTCGACTACATCGCCCTGGGCCAGCAGGAGGGGGCGCGGCTGCTTTGCGGAGGCCGTGCCCTGGATCGGCCCGGATACTTCATCGAGCCCACCGTCTTCGTCGATGTCCGACCCGAGATGCGCATCGCCCAGGAGGAGATCTTCGGCCCCGTGCTCGTGGTCATCCCCTACGATACAATCGAGGAGGCGATTCAAATCGCCAACGGAACCCCCTACGGGCTGGCCGCAGCGGTCTGGAGCCAGAATCGGGAGCGGGCCATGGAGGTCGCCCGACAGCTCCGGGCCGGCACGGTCTGGATCAACGAATACCATTTGCTTACCGAGAAGGCCCCCTTCGGGGGGTATAAGCAAAGCGGACTGGGGCGGGAGTTCGGAGAAGACGGACTGAAGGCCTTTCTGGAGGCCAAGCATATCTACGTCGATGAGCTGGGAAGCCGCAGCAAAAAGCCCTGGTACGATACGGTGATCCGTCCCGCCCAGCGTCCTGAGCCGGAATCGGAGCGCGCCTCATGAAACCGGGTCTGAAGGTCGGGGATCAGGCTACGTACGAGAAGGTGGTTTCCTCCTCCGATATCGCCACCTTTCGCAATAAGGTGGTTCATCCCCTGTATGCCACCTTCAAGCTGGCGGAGGATGTGGAGTGGACCTGCCGGCAGCTCATTTTGCCCTACCTGGAGCCGCACGAAGAAGGGGCGGGCACGGAGCTCTACATCCGGCATCTGGCCCCCACGCCGATAGGGCAGCGGGTGCGCATTGTGGCCACGGTTACAGAGGTCACCGAACGCCGCGTCGTGGCCCGTTTTGAGGCCTTCAACGAGGCTGTCCAGATCGCTGAGGGGCACATGACGCAGGCCATACTGCCCAAGGCCAAGTTCCGAGAGATCGTCCAGGAGATCCAGCGCAAGGCGGCGCGCATGGTCCAGTAAGCGGCTCGGTATTTGCCTTTGCCCGCAGATGGGATGAAGGTATTCGTTCTGCTCTGGCTTCTTGTGGCCGATTCCGGGGCTGTGTCGAGCTCGAGCTGGCTCCGGGAGCTGGTGGCCCGTTACGAGGAGCCCTACTGGGAGGCTCATCGGGCGCTGCTGCAAGCCGTGGCCCGGCAAAACGGGCTCGATGTGCGCCTGGAGCCTGTACGTCGTCGGCTGGTCATCGCCCATCTACTGCACCAGTTCGTGGCCGCTCATCGCCGATCCTGGGGCGGAAGCCTGCTGGGGGTGCGCTATGTCTATATGGACGAGCGCGCCCAGATCCTGCATCGAATAGAGACGCCGGAGGGGCCGGTTTACGAGCCCCTGTATAGTCGCCACCGCATCGGCCACCGCTATGTACAGCGGGCCCATGTGGTCGATCGCGTGCCGCGGATTTTTCTGCAGGATTTGTTCTCCGAGTTTCCCCGATACCGCTGGGAGGGGACGGCGCTGTACAGTTTCGGTTGGTGTAGCGAGCTGGAGATGGCCTACGTGACCCTGCTCGACTATTTCGGGATTCCGGCCCGCATCGTAATGCCTCGCGCCACGCACGTGCGCACCCAGGTCTGGATCACCCCGCAGCGGGCCATTGTGGTGGACAACACGGAAGGCTGGTTTGCTCGACAGCCCTGGCCGTATGCGGAGGATGCGGCCCCGCATGTGCCGCCGCAGGCGCGGCGGTATCTGGCCTGGTATCAGGCACGCGCCCGCGAGGGCGCGGTGGTCCCCGTAGGACCTCGAGCCCGGGCACGGGTTGAGGAGGCGCTGCGCGAGTACCTGCGCCAACGCCGTTCCTGGTGGGCCGTGGGGCGCTGGCAGGAAAGGCTGGACCTGGCCGGATCAGGGTTCCGGATCGGGGCGCTGGCCGGCGGAGTTGCGCTTCTGGCCCTCTGGGGCCTTATTTGGTTCTACTACCATCGATACCGGCGCCGAATGGAAAGCCTACAGGGAGGCGATGCATGGTCCGCATGACCGCTCTGTACCGCAGACCCGAGGATCCGGAGGCCTTCGAGCGGGCCTATTTTGACGAGCATCTGCCCCTGGTGCGGCGTGTGCCCGGCCTGGAGCGGATCGAGGTCGCCCGTCAGCGGCGCACACTCATGGGCCAGGAGGGGCCCTATCTGGTCTGCGACATGTACTTTCCCTCTATGGAGGCCTTCAAGCAGGCCATGGCTTCGGCCGAGGGGCAGGCCATGGCGCGCGATGCACAGCGGTTTTCGGATATCGTGACCGTGATCCTGGCCGAGGTCGTGCCCTGATGGCCTTCTGGCTGCTCAAGTCTGAGCCTGCCGTCTACAGTATCGCCGATCTGGAGCGGGATGGGGAGACGATCTGGGACGGGGTCCGCAACTATCAGGCCCGTAATTTTCTACTGCAGATGCGGCCCGGAGATCGGGCCTTCTTCTATCACTCCAATGCCTCCCCACCCGGTGTGGCCGGGCTCATGGAGGTCGTAGCTTCCGGTCTTGTGGACCCCACGCAGTTCGATCCCCAGAGCCCATACTACGACCCGCAGGCGCGGCCGCAACAGCCCCGATGGTGGACGGTGCGCGTGCGTTTTCTGGCCCGTCTGCCCCGCTATGTGGATCTGGCCACACTGCGGCGGCACTTTGGCCCCGAGGAGCTCTGGATTCTGCGTCGGGGCAATCGTCTGAGCGTGGTGCCTCTGTCGGAGGAGGTGGCGCAAGGTATTATGGAGCTGGGCGGGCTCTGATGCAGGTCCTGGAGACGTGCCTGTATGCGCGCGATCTGGAGGCGGCCCGGCGTTTCTACGAGGGCGTGCTCGGTCTGGTCTGTTTTCGATTTGATCCGCCCCGGCAGGCCTTCTTTCGAGCCGGAGACGGCGTACTGCTCCTCTTTAATCCCGAGGAGACCAATAAGCCGGGCCCTCTGCCTCCGCACGGGGCCTGGGGGAGTGTGCACGTCTGCTTCCGGATTTCCGAAGAGGAGCTGGATAGCTGGCGGGAGCGGCTTGCGCAGGCGGGGCTGGAAGTCGAGGAAGCCTCCTGGCCCGGAGGGGCGCGCAGTCTGTACGTGCGGGATCCGGCCGGGAATCTGGTGGAGCTGGCTCCAGCTCGGATCTGGGGGCTTTAGCCCGCCAGCCACCCCTTCTCCAGAGCCTCTCGAGCGTAGTAGGTAATGATCATATCCGCCCCTGCGCGTTTGATGGCCAGTAGCGCCTCGCTTACGGCGGTCCTTTCTTCCAGCCATCCCTGCAGGGCAGCGGCCTTGAGCATGGCGTACTCCCCGCTGACCTGATAGGCGGCCAGGGGGACGGGGAAGCGGTCCTTGATCCGGCGGATCACATCCAGATACGGTCCGGCGGGTTTGACCATGACCATATCGGCGCCCTGCTCCAGGTCCAGCGCCACCTCGCGCAGCGCTTCCTCCGCATTGGCGGGATCCATCTGGTGCGTGCGGCGGTCGCCGAAGGCAGGGGCGGATTCGGCCGCCTGGCGAAACGGTCCGTAGAAGGCGGAAGCGTATTTGACGGCGTAGCTCAGGATGGGGATATGCGTGTAGCCCGCCTCATCGAGCGCGGCCCGGATGACGGCGACCATGCCGTCGAGCATGCCGCTTGGGGCCAGCACGTCGGCTCCGGCCCGGGCGTGTGAGAGGGCCTGTTGGGCGAGCAGGCGCAGGGTGGCGTCGTTGTCCAATTGACCCCGCTCGTCGAGCAGGCCGCAGTGCCCGTGGTCGGTGTATTCACAGAAGCACAGATCCGTGATCACCACCAGCTCGGGGAAAGTCCGTTTGAGGGCACGCAGGGCGCGCTGAATAATGCCCTCTTCAGCGTAGCTCTCCGATCCGAACGGATCCTTGTGCTCCGGGATGCCGAAAAGCAAGACGGCCGGAATCCCGAGCCGGAGGGCAGCCTCCGCCTCGCGCAGCAGATCCTCTATGCTGAGTTGCCGCACGCCCGGCATGGAGGGCACGGGACGGCTCTCCCGGCCGGGTCGTACAAAGAGGGGGTAGATCAGATCGTTTGCCGTCAGCTGCGTCTCGCGCACCATCCGGCGCAGCGCCGCCTGCAGGCGCAGCCGGCGCGGACGCGCCCGCAGCGAGGCGATCGCGGACTCGATGGGAGGTGTCGAGGCGATTTCGATGCGTTCCATGGCGGCCTCAGGGGGTTTTTTCTCACAAAGCTACGGCATACGCCGCTGGATAACCAGCGCGCAAGGCTTGCCCCTCTGCGGGAGAATGCGTAACATCGGCCTGCCGCAAAAAGGGAAGGGGTGGACGATGGAGCTAAACGGAAAAGTGGCCTGGGTGACCGGTGCCAGTCGCGGCCTGGGGCGTGCCTTCAGCGAAGCCCTCCTGGAGCGGGGAGCTCGTGTGGCCGGAATGGCCCGTTCCCGATCTGAGCTTGAGGAGATGGCCCGCCGGTGGGGTGAGCATTTTCTGCCCGTGCTCGGAGATGTGCGACGCCCGGAGGACGTGGAGCGCGCCGTGGAACAGATCCGCGCTCGCTGGGGCACGATACATGTGCTCATCAACAACGCCGGCTTGGGGCGTTTCGGCAACGTGGAGGAGCTTTCCCTTGAAGACTGGCAGGTGCAGATCGAGACCAACCTGACAGGGGTGTTTTTGTGCACACGCGCCGCCGTGCCGCTCATGAAGGCCCAGCGCTACGGGCATATCGTGAACATATCCTCTATTGCCGGGCTACTGGGCAACCCCCAGCTGACGGCCTATAACGCCTCCAAGTTCGGCGTTCGGGGCTTCAGCGAGGCGCTCATGAAGGAGCTGCGCGATTTCGGGATCAAGGTCACCTGTGTCTATCCGGGCTCCGTAGATACCCCGTTTTTCGATCCGCTGGGCATGCCCCGACATGCGAACATGATGCGCCCGGAGGAGGTGGCGCGTACGGTGGTATTTATCCTGGAGACCTCGGACAATTTCCTGATCAGCGAGATCGTCTTAAGACCGCTCAACCCCAACCCGCCGGCCACCTAGAAACCGGGCGGCACAAGGGAGCCGTGCTCGCGGATGTCCCATTCCTGGGCGGCGAACGTATCGGGGTCGACGCCGAGCAAGAGCCAGGCCAGAAAGCGGGCCACTGTGGAGGGACTGAGCAACTCTTTGCGTTCGTAGTAGCCGATAAAGCGCGATCGGGCCGGAAAGAGCGTCTCCGGAGTGGCGCGCACGCGCGCCTGCATGGGGGTGTCAACTACCCCCGGACGCGCGCTTCCGACCCGAATGCCCCGAGGGGCCAGCTCCTGGTCCAGACAGCGGTAGAGCATGTGCAGGGCGGCCTTGGAGACACAATAGGCCCCCCAGCCCACATAGGGTCGGTGTGCGGCCCCGGAGGAGATGTGCAGAATCCGTCCCCCGACCGGCATGCGATCCAGAAGGCGTTGCGTCAGAAACAGGGGGGCTTCCAGGTTCACGGCCATGTGCATCCGCCAGTCCGGCAGGCTCACCGTCGCCAGGGGGCCTATCGGTTCCAGGGTAGCCGCGTTGTGCACGATCCAGCGTATCGGTTCCCGGTCCGGCAGGGCGCCAGCTACGGCATCCCATCCCTCCGGAGAGGCCAGATCAGCCTGAACGACCCGGATGTGCTCTGCATCCCGGGCGCGCGTCTCCTCGAGCGCCTCCAGGCGTCTGCCAACGCCCAGCACGTAAAGTCCCCGACGGGCCAGCTCCCAGCTCAGGGCCTGTCCGATCCCGGAGCTGGCTCCCGTAATAAGGGCCCACGCTCGGGTTGTGCTCATGGCTACACCTCCCTGTGCGTTGCTCCGAAAAGCGTTGCCGTCACCGACCGGGCGCCGGCCCGGTGGCGGTGCTCGCAGAGGTAGATCCCCTGCCAGGTGCCCAGATGGGGCCGACCGTTGCGGATGGGAATCCATATGCCCGGTCCGATGAGGACGGCTTTGATGTGTGCGGGCATATCATCGGGGCCTTCGATCCGATGCCGGAAATATGGGCTTCCGTCCGGTACGAGCCGGCTCAGAAACGCCTCTAGGTCGCCGCGTACATCCGGGTCGGTGTTCTCGTTCAGCGCCAGGGAGGCCGAGGTGTGCCGCAGGAACAGGTGCATGAGCCCCACGGAAAATTCCCGCACCTCGGGCAACTGGTCCAGCACCTCCTCTGTGATCAGGTGCACCCCTCGGGGGCGGGGGCGCAGGGTGAGCTCTTTCTGGATCCAACGCATATCGGACTCCAGATCGTACATACAATGTACGCATAACCGCTTTCCTGTGTGTGCCCGGGGTGTGCATTTTCCGGCGTGGGCACGTAGTTTTGCCGGTGTACCGGGAGGCGGGCCTCATGCGCGCAGAGGATCGGGAGCTGCTCCGACCGTATGTAACCAATCTCGAGGGGCCGGTTTTTGCCCTTCGGAATCTGCCCGAGGAGGTGGTGGCCGTTCTGTTTGCCTATTACAGTCGTTCGCCTCATGGGTTGCGGGAAAATCTGCTCAAGTTGCTCCGCGAGGGGGATCTGGCCCTTTTCGAGTCTCCCTCTGCCGAGGGGGATAGCTCGGAGGCCTTGCGCCGCGCACAGGAGCGGGCCCGCGCTTTTCATGAAAAATGGGTGATCGGCTACGGACACGCCTCGGTAGCCGAACACGCCGTTGTGCACCTGGCCATCGAAGACGTCTCCATTCTGGCCAGCAAGGTCATCGAGGACGCCCGGTTGGCCTCTTTTACGGAGAAATCCACCCGGTACGTGGTCTTCGATCCGGAGCGGGTCTATGCGCTCTCCGAACATGAGCGCGAGCCCTGGTATACCGCCTATCGGGCCTTCGTGACCCGCCTTCTGCGCCACTACCATGCGCTTTTGCCCGAGGCGGTGGAGCAATTACGTCGACAGATCCCGCGCGCCCCCGAACAATCGGAGCGGGCCTATGAAGTGGCCCTGCGCGCTCAGGCCTGCGATCTGCTCCGCTATCTGCTTCCGGCCGCCACGCAGACCAACCTGGGCATGACGATCAACGCGCGGGCGCTGGAGCTGCTGCTCGTGAAAATGTTCTCGCACCCCCTTGAGGAGGTGCGCCGGTTGGCCTCCCGGATCAAAGAGGAGGCCCTCAAGGTGGTGCCCACCTTGGTCCGGTATGCGGACTATAACCCGTATCGGGCCCAGACCCCGGAGCGCATGGCCGAATGCGTTCGGCTTTTTGTCGGCAGTCCCGCACCGGAGCCAGCCCATCCCGTTGTGCTTGTGGAGTACGATCCGGAGGCGGAGACAAAACTCATCTGCGCTATGCTCTATGAGCAGTGCGCCCTTCCCTATGGGCAACTGCGCCGGCTGGTGGAGGGCTTCTCTCCGGAGAAGCGCGCCCGGGTAATCGATGCCTACCTTGAGGGGCGGGGCAGGCACGATCCCCCTCTGCGGGCGCTGGAGGCCATCACCTACAGCTTCGATGTGCTCCTGGACTTCGGGGCCTATCGGGACCTGCAGCGGCATCGGATGATGACCCAGCTTGTGCAGGCTTTTCGGCCCGAGCACGGCTATGAGCTACCGGAGGTCCTGCTGGAGTGGGGATGGGAGGGGCGACTCAGGCCTCTGCTGGAGGAGGCGGCTTTGCTCTATGCGCGTATTGCGCGTACGCATCCCCATGAAGCCGCCTATGTACTGCCCATGGCCTACCGGCGTCGGGTGCTCATGATCGCCAACCTGCGGGAGCTGCACCACCTGATCGCCCTGCGCTCCAGCCGTCAAGGCCATCCCTCCTACCGCCGCATCGCCCAGGCCATGTACCGGGAGATCGCCCGAGTCCATCCTCTGCTGGCCCGCTATATCCGGGTGGATTTAAGCGAGTATGCGCTGGCGCGGGCCTAGCCGCCTTGCGCTCCAGAGAGGAGGAGCACACATGGGACGTCTGGATTTCCGCTCGTTGCGTCTTCGACTCCAGCGGACATACGTGCTGTTGTGGATGGAGGAGCATGCGGCCCGTCCGGCCCGATCCGTGCGCTTTTCGCTTCTGGCCGGTATCCTGTCGGTGGTGCTCGGGCTTTCAGCTTTCTGCGGGCTCGTCTTTTTATTGATCGCCTACACCCCCCTGCGAGAGCTCATACCCGGATATGGTAGCTTGGAGGCGCGTCAGCAGGCTCGGATCGCCATGGCGCGTGTGGCCATGCTGGAGGATAGCCTGCGGGCGCAGACGGCCTATTTGGAGAGCTTGCGGCAGGTGCTTCTGGGCGAGTTTCGTCCCGAGGAACCCCCCACGGAGTCGCCGGCCGGCGAGGCTGTGCCGCTGGAGACGTATGCCCCCTTTTCGGATCCGTCCCCGAATACGGCTCCCGGCGTGCGGCGGGTTCTGCTAGGCGCCGAGCTGCTGGGGTCCTTGCTCTTTCCCGCCCCGCCCCCTCTCGACGGGGTGGTTACGCGGGGGCTGGATCCCCGTATCGGGCACTGGGGAATTGACATCGCCGCCGCCGAAGGCCAGCTTGTGCGCGCAATCGCCGATGGATTTGTCGTCTTTGCCGACTGGACACAGCAGGGGGGGTATACGATTGTGCTGCAGCATGCGGACAATGTGCTCAGCGTCTACAAGCACAACCAGCGCCTGCTGCGTTCTGTGGGGGAACGCGTGCGGGCGGGGGAGACGATCGCTCTGAGCGGACGCTCCGGCGAGGTCACCACCGGGCCCCATCTGCATTTCGAGCTATGGCACGCGGGCATTCCGCTCGATCCGCTGGCATATCTCTACGGACTGCGCTCCGTTTTGCATACCACAGATCGATGAAGAGGAGGCGGGGAGATGTTCAGGAAAGCCTCACCGGTTGAGGAAAACAAAACACAGCCGGCCGTGAACCTGATCGCGCCGGGTGCGGTGCTGGAGGGCACACTTCGGGTGCAGGGCGATCTGCGGTTGGCCGGCATGGTCAGTGGTCAGCTGCAGGCCGATGGCAAGATCGTCATCGCCCCGGAGGGGCAAGTAGAGGGCCGTCTCGAGGCGGCCTGCGCCGATATCGCCGGCTCCGTGCGGGGAGATGTGCGCGCCGAAAGGATCACCCTGCGCGCCACCGCACGCGTGGAGGGACAGCTGATTTGCAGGCGATTTGTGGTCGAAGACGGAGCCGAATTCGAGGGGGAATGCCGGCGTATGGAGCTCTCTTCCTCCGAAGGCATGGTCTCGGAACGCACGACTTCCGATGGAACCGGATTCTGAGCATCGGTTTTCCGGCTGGCGGGAGGCCAACCGTTATCTCGTGCTCAGCAGCCAGCTCATAGGCAGCCTGCTGGGCTCTGTGCTGATCGGATATCTCCTGGATCGGTATCTGGGCACCAGTCCGTGGCTGATTCTTACGGGGGCCCTGCTGGGGGTGATCAGTGCCCTCTGGGGGCTGGTGCGCCTGCTGCTGGGGGAGGGGACATCCTCGCCCCGGAAAAAGGGTCCGTCGGCCTCCTCCGGGAAAAATGAAAAAACGGTTAATTCTCGATTTCCTCCGCCGTGAACCCGGGAAGGCGCATGGGAAAGGCAGAGCGGATCTGGAGAAGCTATATCGGGGTATGGATGGCCTTTTTTATGGTCTCTGCCGCCTTTCTGGCCTGGTTTGATTCAGCCCTGGGGGCCGCTGTCGCCGCCGGGGGCGGGCTTGCGGTGCTGAACGCTTGCCTGAGCTATCGAGCCCTGTCCCGTTTCCTTTTACGTAACGATCCTGTATCTTTGCGCGCCGTGCTATGGAGCATGGCGGCTCGTTTTGTGGGCATTGTGCTGGGCATTGGACTGGGGGTTCGCCTGGGTGGCCTGCCCCCCTGGCCCCTGATCGGCGCCTTCTTGCTTGCCTATCTGGGGCTGAAAATAGGGGAAGTGCATCTGCTGGGGCGTTCTGGAGAACCCCGAAGCGATACGCGAAACGGATGATGCATCTGCGCACCCTCTTACTGTCTGCTCTATTGCTCTGGGACCTGGCGGCTGGCGCCTCCTCGGGTTCCGATGGCGTGCAGCTGGATGTGCTGCACCATGTAACCAACGCCTATTATCTGGACTTTACCCCGCTGGGCAAGCTCGAGTTGCCCCGCATCCTGATCGATCCCGAGGGCGTGCACGTTTTTCCCTCCACCACGGCGGCGCTGCGTGATGGTCGTTTTATCCCGGCCGAATGGGCCGAGGAGGGGGCTCCCTCCGGCGGGGGAGGGGAAGAGGCGGAATCGGCTCGGGCCGGCTTTTTCGGGGAAAGCCGCGCAGGTGGGCCTGAGACCGTGGAGGTCACCCATGTGGGGAAACTGGCCCGTCGAGATGGTTTGCCTGTCTATCTGGATCTCTCCCTTACCCGTCACGGTGTGTTTATGCTTCTGGCGGCCGCCCTGTTGCTGGGGATCTTTCTGCCCCTGGCCGCTCGATACCGGGCGGGCATCGGGCGGGAAAGCGCCCCACGAGGTCCGTGGCAGAACCTGTGGGAGACCTTTATCGTCTTCATCCGCGATGAGGTGGCCCGTCCCAACCTGGGAGAGGAGCACTACCGCCGGTATCTGCCCTATCTGCTGACGGCCTTCTTTTTCATTCTCTTCTGCAATCTGCTGGGGTTGGTGCCCTTTGGGGCCACGGCCACGGGGAATATCACGGTTACGGCCGTGTTGGCCAGCTTTACCTTTATCATCACCCAGGTTGCGGGGACGCGGGACTACTGGCGGCATATCTTCTGGATGCCCGGCGTGCCCGTGGCTTTACGGCCCATCCTGACCGTGGTGGAGTTCATCGGGCTTTTTACCAAGCCCTTCGCCCTGGCCATCCGGTTGTTCGCCAACATGACGGCCGGGCATGTGGCCATTGTCTGCATACTGGGGCTCATTTTCATCTTCGGGGGCATGTCTCCTGCGCTGGGCTATGCGGTGGCTCCGTTTTCCGTGGCCGTCACGCTCGGGGTCTACGGGCTGGAGCTGCTGGTGGCCCTCCTGCAGGCTTATATCTTCACCATCCTGTCCGCGGTCTTTATTGCGGGCGCTCTGGAAGAACATCATCACGAAGAGGAAACCCACTAAACCAACAGGAGGACGCAGATCATGGACGCAAGCGCTCTGGCGTATCTGGCTGCGGGGATCGGTGCCGGACTGGCCGCCATCGGGGCAGGCATCGGCATCGGTCGCATTGGAGGTTCGGCTGTGGAGGGTGCGGCCCGGCAGCCGGAAGCGGTTGGGCAGATCCGTCAGCTCTTCATTCTGGGGGCGGCGCTGATCGAGGGAGTGGCGCTCTTCGGTATTGTGGTGGCCCTGTTGCTGACGCTGCTGAAGTGATAGCCGTCGGGGTTCCGCTCCTGTAGGGCGGAGGGATAGGCAAGAGGATACGTCCATGTACACGATTGCGATCAGGCCAGTTATGGCCGCCGGGCTGCTGGATATCGATGTGGGCATGGCGCTCTGGACGATCATCGTCTTTGCCCTGTTGTTGATCGTCCTTTCTCGTTTCGCCTGGAAGCCCATACTCTCCGGGCTTGAAGAGCGCGAACGGCGCATCCGGGAGTCTCTGCAGCGCGCCGATCAGCTGCTGGTCGAGGCCAGGCGACTGCAGGCAGAAAACGAAAGGCGACGCCATCAGATCGAGCTCGAAGCCCAGAAGATCATTCAGGAAGCCCGTGAGGCGGCCGAACGGGTGCGGGCAGAAATCCTGGAGCGGGCCCGACAGGAGGCGCGGGCTCTGGTGGATCGGGCCCGCGAGGAGATCGAACGCGACAAGCAGCGGGCGCTTGGCGAACTGCGGGCGGAGGCCGCTGAGCTGGCCGTCTTGATCGCCGAAAAGATCCTGCGCACGCAACTCGATGCCCATCGGCATCGGGAGCTTATCGAGACCGTGCTGGCCGAGCTCCAGACATCCTGAAAGGATCCGAATATGCCGCACTCCAGAATCGCCCGTCATTATGCGGAGATCCTTCTCGAGGTCGCCCGCCAGCAGGGGCGTCTGGAGGAGGTCAGCCGCGATGTGGCCGAGCTCCGGGAGCTGCTCCGGCAGTCGCGCCCGTTGGTGCTCTTCTTCCGCAGCCCGCTTATCAATCGGGATCGGAAGCAGGCCGTTGTGCAAGAGCTCTTCGCTGGGCGGATCGAGGAGCTCCTGTTCCGGTTCCTCGAGGTGCTCGTTCAAAAGGGCCGGGAGGCGCATCTGATGGAGGCTCTGGAGGCCTTTGAAGAGCTGCGCGACGAGGCGCTGGGTATCCTGCGTGTGCAGCTGGAGGTGGCCGTGGAGCCAGAGGCGGAGCTCTACGAGAAGATCCGCTCCGCGCTCGCAACCTACACGGGCAGAAACATCGTGGCCCGGCTGCATGTGGACCGGGCCCTCATCGGAGGGCTCCGCATCCGCCTGCCCAATCGGGTCATCGACGGCAGCGTGCGGCATCAGCTGGAGCTCATCCGGCAACGGCTCAAAAGCGGCTATGCGCTAAACTGAAGCATGAGGGCTCAAAAGGACCATGGCGGAGATTCGACTTGACGAGGTGTCTGCGATCCTGCGCAAACAGCTGGCCGGCTTCGAGCAGGAAGTGGAGATCTACGATGTGGGCACCGTGTTGCAGGTGGGGGATGGCATCGCCCGCATTTACGGACTGACAAACTGCCGGGCCGGAGAGCTCATCGAGTTCCCCCGCACGGGCACGGTGGGCATGGTGCTCAACCTGGAAGAGGACAACGTGGGCGCTGTGCTCTTCGGTGAGAAGGACGAGGTCAAGGAAGGCGATGAAGTCCGCCGTACCGGGCGCATCGCCTCCATCCTGGTCTCCGAGGAAATGCTCGGTCGGGTGATCGATCCGTTGGGCAACCCCATCGACGGGCGCGGGCCAATCGGCGGGCGCAAGTACGAAATGCCCCTGGAGCGCAAGGCTCCCGGTGTGATCTACCGGCAGCCGGTCAAGGAGCCGCTGCAGACGGGCATCAAGGCCATCGACGCCATGATCCCGATCGGTCGGGGCCAGCGCGAGCTTATCATTGGCGACCGGCAGACGGGCAAAACGGCGGTGGCCATCGATACGATCATCAACCAGAAGTACACGCACAAGACGGACAAGCCCGTATACTGCATCTACGTGGCCGTTGGCCAGAAAGGGTCGACCATCGCCCAGGTGGCCAAGACGCTGGAGGACTACGGCGCGCTGGAGTACACGATCATCGTGGCCGCTCCCGCTTCCAGCCCGGCCCCGCTGCAATTTATCGCCCCCTACGCCGGGGCGGCCATCGGGGAGTTTTTCCGGGATACCGGACGGCATGCGCTGGTGATCTATGATGATCTCTCCAAGCAGGCCGTCGCCTATCGCGAGGTTTCCCTGTTGCTGCGTCGTCCCCCGGGCCGGGAGGCCTATCCCGGAGATATCTTCTACCTGCACAGCCGGCTTCTGGAGCGCGCGGCCAAAATCAACGAGAACGACTCCGTGGCCCGGCAAATGAACGATATCCCTCCCTCCATTCGGGACATGGTCAAGGGGGGAGGAAGCCTGACGGCGCTGCCCATCATCGAGACGCAGGCCGGGGACGTGTCGGCCTACATTCCCACGAACGTGATCTCCATCACCGATGGGCAGATCTATCTGGAGTCCGGTCTGTTCAACGCCGGGGTTCGGCCGGCCATCAACGTGGGGATTTCCGTCTCCCGCGTCGGCGGGGCGGCTCAGATCAAGGCCATGAAGCGCGTGGCGGGTCGGTTGCGCCTGGAGCTGGCCCAGTACCGGGAACTGGAGGCCTTTGCGAAGTTTGGTTCCGATCTGGATCCGGCCACCCAGGCGCAGCTGCGTCGGGGAGCCCGCCTGGTGGAGCTGCTCAAGCAGGGGCAATATGAGCCCATGCCGGTTGAAAAGCAGGTGGCCGTGATTCTGGTCGGCACGCAGGGTGTGCTCGATCCCATCCCCGTCGAGGCCGTGCGCCAGTTTGAGCGTGAGTATCTGGAGCTCATCGAAGCCAAACATCCCGATCGTCTGGAGCGCATTCGCATCACCGGGGATCTGGACGAGGAGACACAGGAGGTCCTGCTCCGAGAGGCTCGGGAGCTGGTGCGCAAGTTCATTCCTGAAACAGCCCAGGTATAGGGGGCGATATGGCTGGAGGAAACCTGCGCGATATCCGGCGGCGTATCGCAAGCGTCCGCAGCACGCAGCAGATCACGCGGGCCATGAAAATGGTAGCCGCGGCCAAGCTGCGTCGGGCGCAGGAGCGCATTCTGGCCACTCGTCCCTATGCGTACCGGATCCGTCATCTGGTCGGGGAGCTGGTCGCCCAGCTGGGCCCGGAGGCCCATCCCCTGCTGGAGCCCCGGGCCGCCGAGCGCGTTTTGCTCGTAGTCGTCGCGGCCGATCGGGGGTTGTGCGGGGCCTTCAACGCCAATATCCTGCGCCTGGCCGAGGATACCATATTGAGCCGCTATGCGGAGCATCGGGAGCAGGGACGGCTGAGCGTTATGGCCGTGGGGCGCAAGGCACATGAATTCTTCGTCCGGCGCCGCTATCGGCTTGTGGGAGACTGGCGGGGTATTTTCCAGGGGCTTCGCTTCGAACATGCGCGGGCGATCACGGATCGTCTTGTGCGGGGTTTTCTGGAGCGAGAATGGGATGCGGTCGAGCTCGTGTACAACGAGTTTAAGTCCGTGGTCTCGCCCAACCGCATCGTCGAGCCCCTGCTTCCCGTTCGCCCCGCATCCCTGTACGGAGCCGAACAGGCGGAGACGGGCCAGCGTCCGGTTTACCTTTATGAACCGGATCCCGAGGCGCTGCTGGCCGCCCTGCTACCCCGGCATCTGACCGTGCAGGTATGGCGTGCCCTGCTGGAGTCGAACGCGGCCGAACAGGGGGCGCGCATGGTGGCCATGGATAACGCCACCAATAACGCGGCCGAACTGTTGCGTCAACTGCGGCTGACGTACAACCGCCTCCGGCAGGCCTCCATTACGAAGGAACTCCTGGAAATCGTGGCAGGGGCAGAGGCGCTGGCCAGGGCGAGGGAGGCCTAAAAGGGAACGGAATCGCGTTGTCTGGCGTTTTGCTGGAGCCGTATATTCGCCCGGGATCTTCGGAGAGGTGCCGGAGTGGCCGAACGGGGCCGCCTGCTAAGCGGTTGGCCCGCCAAAAGCGGGCTCGAGGGTTCGAATCCCTCCCTCTCCGCAGCAAGCCCGCCTCCCAGGGCGGGCTTTTTTACACGCCCATGGAAGCGCTATTGGGACAACTTGCCGTCTACGCCATCGGCCTGAGCGGCCTGAGCCTGATTGTGGGCTACCGTATGATCCGCCGGGGCAGGCGGCTCTGGCACCATCGGTTTATGCTCGTGGCCACGGCCTTTGCCGGGCTGTTTTTGGTCTTTTACCTGCTCAAGTGGGGGCTTTACGGAAGCACGCGCTACGCGGGGCCCGAGGCCTGGCGTCTGCCCTATTATGGACTGTTGCTGCTGCATACCGTGCTGGCCGCCGCAAACGGCCCTATGATCGTTGTGCTGCTGGTGCATGCCTTTCGCGGGCGTTTTGATCGACACCGGCGTCTGGCCCGCTGGACCTTCCCGATCTGGCTTTTTGTGGCCATCTCGGGGTGGATCATCTATCTGGTGCTGCGGGTCTACGGGGAGCCGGCCGGCGGGGTGCGGTTCTGAGCGTGTGCTTTCTTCGGCTTCCTGTTCGTACTATTTTTCCTCGTCCCTGCGGAGGTGGCGGAATAGGTAGACGCGCCAGACTTAGGATCTGGTGGCCTTTTGGGCCGTGCGGGTTCGAGTCCCGCCCTCCGCACACCCCATCCATGCGCTCTAGGGCCCCCAGCTGCGGCCGCGCCCGATCGCCTGAGGTCAGATAGGCGTCCGGCTCGCTGCGGGAGGCCATCGCAGCCGGTCTCCCAGAGGGCCCTAGATCCCGTAGAGCCGAGCCGCTACCGGACAGGACAGACATCCCCGCTGGAGGCAGAAGGTTGCGTAGAGGTGATGCAGGGCCTGGGCATCGGCCTCTGTACGGGGGTCGAAGGGGGAATGGGCGAAGTGCCGCGTGATTCGGTTGAGCCCGTGCAGCGGGAGGGTTCGGTACAGGGCGATGAGCCGTTCCGCCCAGTTCTCCGGTCTTTCCTCGACTTCCAGATGCCACAATGCGGGCAAAAGCGCATTGGCGAGCAGGCTGTCGAGGCGTTCCCGGCCAAGCCCGGAGGTCCGGGCCGTTGATGGGCCTCCAAGCGGGATCGGCTGCCAGTACTCCGATGGCCGAACCTGCAGCAGCTGGCGCAGCGCGGCCGTTCCTCCCTGGACCGCCCTCCGGGCCCGATGCTCGAAATCCTCTTGGAGCAGGCGTTCGGCTATAGCAGCGGCCTGAGCGATGCGGCGTATCGGATGATTGGCCGGCCGCAGGCGGCGGGTTCGCCACAGGCTCCGGGGCAAGGGTTCGGGCTTATCCGAGATCGCTTCCCAGGTTGTGCGCAACGCCTCCGGATACGCTCCTGTTCCGGGTAGCGGAAGCCATCCCGCCGTACCGAAGAGAAGCGCCTCTCGAGCCAGGGGGGTTGGCAGGGGGCTCAGCCGCTTCAGAGGGACCCGATCGGCCAGCAGGCGCATGGGTTCCCGGTTGGCGCTATAGCCAAGTCCTTCGGCCAGCAACTGCCAGAGCGCCTCGCGCCAGGGCGTGGGGGTTTTCCCGCGCAGCTGTTCCTGAAGAGCCCGAAATCGATGGGCCTTTTCCAGGAAACGGGCCAGATGCAGCTTCTCCAGGATCGCGATCGCCTCCCACCGATCGAGCCGTTCCCAGTCCGGAGCGCAGTACGGCCTCTGGCTCATCCGGTTCAGGCGGGGCAGCAGCGCGCCGATGGAAGCGGGCACACAGGGCTCCAGGACCAGCTCCGGGAGCGGAGAGCCGTCGGCGCGATGGTTTGCGCCCGGGGCCCCGTCGGCCTGCCAGACCACGTGCAGGATGACGGAGTTATACCGTCCGTCTCGGTGATGGCCATGCCGGGCCCAGTCCGAGGATCGGAGGTGAAACTCGATCGCACCCACCCAGCGCAGGCCGCCGATGTAGAGCTCAGCTTCCTCCAGATCCGGGCCTTCGTTCGGGTTGGGCCGCCCCGGACGGATAATGCGCACAGGCAGGCCACAGCGCGTGCGCAGGGCGAAGGGGTCGAAAATCCCGCGCAGCCAGAGCGTCTGCAACAGCTCCTCCGGGAAAGGACGGGGCATAGCCTCTGGACGTAGAGAGGATCTGCTATCGCGCCGAGAGGTTACGGAGCTCGATGCTGCCAGAGCACGGCTCGAAATCTTTCGGCGGCCTCCCGGGCCCGGTCCGCGAAGTCCGGACCGGATCCCGCCTGCAGGATGGCCCGGCTCACGGTGATCAGCACGGGGCCTTTATTCTCTGTGCCGGCACGGACGGCTTCCTCGAGCATACCGCCCTGGGCGCCGATGCCGGGGATGAGCAAGGGCAGATCGGGCGCTTCCTGGCGCACAAGCCGGATCGCCTCCGGGCTTGTGGCTCCCACTACAAGCCCCAACGCCAGATGGCGATCGCGGGCCCAGCTGTGGGCCAGTGAGGCGAGCTCCTGGAAAAGCGGCCGTCCCCCCTCAAGCCGACGTTCCTGCAGGTCCCGGGCCCCGGGGTTGGAGGTCCGGCACAGCAGAAATACGGCCCGCTCTGCATAGGCGAAGAAGGGCTCCAGCGCCTCCAGGCCCATGTACGGCGAGGCGGTGAGGGCATCGGCCCGGGGCATACGATCAAACAGCGCCCGGGCGTAGAAGCGAGTGGTGTGCGCGATATCGGCCCGTTTGGCGTCCAGAATCACCAGGGGACCGGGTGGTACAGAGGAGACGAGCCTTTCCAGTGCGGCCCATCCGGCCGGTCCGTGGGCCTCGTAGAAGGCGGTGTTGAACTTGAAGGCGCAGACCAATTCATGGGTGGCTTCGATGAGCTCGCCCACAAACCAGCGGAGGGCCTCTACGGGATGACGGTCCGGTTCCAGGAAAGCAGGAAGGTGCTCCGGGTCGGGATCCAGCCCGATGCAGAGCAGGGAGCGGCGCTCCTGCTGGAGCGTCTGCAGTCGCCTCAGGAAGCCGGTATCCATGCTGCGCCCAGATAGGGGATCAGAGCCTCGGGCACGCGCACCCGTCCATCGGGATGCTGATAATGTTCCAGCAGCGCTGCCACCACGCGCGGCAGGGCCAGGCCCGAGCCGTTGAGCGTGTGCACGAACCGGGGACGGGAACCGTCCCGGGGTCGGAAGCGCAGGTTCATGCGCCGGGCCTGAAAGTCCTCAAAGTTTGATACGCTCGATACCTCCAGCCAGCGGCCCTGGCCGGGGCTCCAGACCTCCAGATCGTATTTCTTGGCCGGCGTAAAGCCCAGATCGGCGGTGCACATGAGCAAAACCCGATAGGGCAGGCCGAGCAGCTGCAGCAGGCGTTCTGCATCTTGGCGCAGGCCCTCCAGTTCCTCGTAGCTCGTTTCCGGATGGACGATTTTGACCAGCTCGACTTTGTCGAACTGATGCAAGCGGTTGAGCCCGCGCACCTCCCGTCCGTAGGAGCCGGCTTCACGTCGGAAGCAGGGACTATAGGCGCAGAGCCGGATGGGCAGATCCTCCTCATCGAGGAGCTCATCCCGATAGTAATTGGTAACGGGCACCTCGGCTGTGGGGATAAGAAAGAGCTCATCGCGCTCGACGACGTACATGAGATCCTCTTTGTCGGGGAGCTGACCTGTGCCTCGAGCGCTCTGGGCGTTGACCAGCAGGGGGGGTTCCATTTCCACGTACCCCCGTTGATTGGCCTCATCGAGAAAGAAGGCGATGAGGGCCCGCTGCAGGCGGGCCCCCCAACCCACATAAAACGGGAAACCCGATCCGGTCACCTTGGCGCCGCGGGCGAAATCGATGATCCCCAGCGATTCGGCGATCTCCCAGTGCGGTTGTAGCCCCTCCGGAGTCCGGGGTTCGCCCCACTGGTATACGACCCGGTTGTCTGCTGGTGAGTGGCCGATCGGCACCGTGGGGTGGGGCAGATTGGGGATCTGCAGGAGCAGGGATTCCTGCTCGGGCTCGATCTCCTCCAGGCGGGCTTCCAGGGCCTTGAGCCGCTCCTTGAGCTGCACCGTACGGGTTCGGAACTCCTCGGCCTGCTGGTGTTGACCCTGCTGGAAGAGCTGGCCGATCTGTCGAGAAAGCGTGTTGAGCTCTGCCCGTATCCGGTCGGCTTCGGTCTGCAGGCGGCGACGCTCTTCGTCCAACGCAAGTATCCGGTCCACCAGCTGGGGATCCCCCGCCTGTTTGAGTATAATGGCCTCTCGGACCCGTTCCGGTTCGTGGCGAAGCAGGCGAATATCGATCATGGCCCCTGAAGACCTCGATCTGTGGGCGCCAAGCTACGAGGGCCGGAGGGGAAGGTGCAATCTGTTGCCCCGAGGTGAGCTGTTGCGTACCTTTGCCCAAAATAGCCCAACAGCAGGAGTCTGCGATGAAGCCCGGCATCCATCCCGAATACCATGAGGTGACCGTGCACTGCATATGCGGTAATACCTTCAAGACGCGCTCGACGGCCAAGAAGGAGATCAAGGTCGAGATCTGCGCCGTCTGCCATCCCTTTTACACGGGCAAGCAGAAGTTTGTCGATACCGCAGGGCGCGTGGAGAAATTTCTGCGCAAATACGGCAATACGTACTCCTCGCCCTCTTCTTGAGCTTGCCCTCCCTTTTGGCCTGACCTTCAAGGGGCGGCTTGCAAGCCGCCCCTGTGCGTTTTCGGGAGGCTGGAGCCATGTCCTTGCTCGTATACCTGGTCGAAGACGAAGCGGTGGCCCATTTCCTGCCGCTGGTCTGGACGCGCCCGATTTTTGATCTGCGTCTGGGCGTGCACACCCTCTGGGAAAAACACCGACGCTACTGGGGCAGCAGGGTGGAATTTCGGGCCTGGGTGCGTCCGTTTCTGGCCCGCTGGACGGCCGAGACTTACGGTATCGAGGTCAACCGCTGGGACGTGGCTACCGAAGCGGTTCTATGGGTAAACGCCCGCTGGATTCCCACCGAAGCGCAGGTGCGGGCACTGCGGGAGACCCGGGGGCCGGCCAGCTGGTGGGCGGGGTCGGAGTGGCTCGCCCTGCGGCTGGAAGGAGAGGCCATCTCCCGCTGGGATCCGCACCGATGGAGTCCGGGTCAGGTTCCGGATTCTTGGCCGCGGATACACTGGCCGGAGGCGCGGCTGCTCAGGCGGCTCTGGGAGCTGATCTCCATCGGCGCCTTGGAGCTGGATCGGGAGCTGGAGGCCTTTCCGCTTGGCACGGTGGAGGGACGCCTCCATGGTGGGGTTGCTTTGCTGGCCCCGGAGCGTGTCTATATCGCCCCCGGCGCAGTCGTCTATCCCGGAACCGTGCTCAACGCCGAAGGGGGACCGATTGTGCTCGATGAGGGGGCGGAGGTGGGCGAGCTGGCCGCCATACGCGGGCCCTGCTATATAGGGCCGCACAGCCAGGTGCGTATGGGGGCCTTGCTGTACGGAGGTACGAGCATTGGCCCCGTCTGCAAGGTGGGCGGGGAGATCGCCATGAGCACTTTTCAGGGATATGCGAACAAGGCCCACGAAGGGCATCTAGGGCATGCCTGGATCGGCTCCTGGGTCAATCTGGGCGCCGGAACGCACAATTCGAACCTGAAGAACGACTATCATCCCGTGCGCATCTGGGATGCCGTCGAGGGGCGCTTTGTGGATTCCGGGCAGCAGTTTTTGGGCCTTTTCGCCGCCGATCATGTTAAATCCGGTATCGGGGTCACCTTCAACACGGGCACCGTCGTGGGGGTCGGGGCGAACGTGTTCGGGGCCGGTTTTCCTCGCACCTACCTTCCCTCCTTCAGCTGGGGAGGGGCAGGCGGGCTGAGCACCTATCGGCTGGATCGGTTTCTGGCCATGGCCGAACGTATGATGGCGCGTCGCAATCGGCAACTTGGTGATGCAGAACGGGAGCTGTTGTGTTATGTTTTCGAGGCCACCCGCTCGGAACGCACCTGGGAGGCAAGATGAGGCCAGCCCGCCGAAGTTCCCTCCGCCGTCCATCCCCGGAAGCATCGAGCCGGGAGTGGGCCCTCTATGAGGTGCGCCGGGCCGCAGAGGAGGGCGCCTACACGAACCGGCTGGCCGATGCGGACGAGCTCCCACCGGGGATGCGGCGTCGGACCACGGAGCTCGTTCAAGGGGCGCTTCGCTGGCGCCGATACTGGGATTTCGTCCTGGAGCGATGGGCACGACGCCCGGATCGGCTGGAGCCGGCTATCCGGGCCATGCTGTGGATCGCCCTCTATGAGCTGCGCTTCAGCCGCGCCCCCGCCCCTGTTGTTGTGCATGCCTGGGTGGAAATCGCCCGCCGTCATCGGCACGAAGGGGCCGCGGCGTTGCTCAATGCCCTTCTGCGCCGGGCCACCCGAGAGCCCGTATGGCCCGAGCCCGATACGGCGGATCCGGTCCAGCGCCTGGGAATCCGATACTCCTATCCGGACTGGATTGTGTCCGGATGGCTACAGGCATACGGTCTGGTGCGGACCGAGGCTCTGCTGCGCTGGGGCAATGAGCGGCCCCGCTATGCTGTACGCCTGAACCCGAGGCGGATTAGCTCCTGGGAGGAGCTGGGGCTGTCGAAGATGGATGGGGAGCGAATACGACCCGAGCCCGTTTCGGATCTGGAGCGAACCTTCTGGGTGCATGCGCTGCAACCCCTTCGGGGTGCGCTCCAGGAGGGGCGGCTTGCGGTCCAGGATCCGGCTGCTGCCGCAGTGGTGCGGATACTCGATCCGCGTCCGGGTGAACGCGTGCTCGACCTCTGCGCCGCACCGGGTGGAAAGACCCTGCTGATGGCGGAGTATATGCGCGATCAGGGCCAGATCTGGGCGCTGGATGCCCATCCCGGTCGGCTTGAGGAGCTCAAGCAGAATGTGGCTCGACACGGGACGCCTATCGTGCGCCCAATACAAGCCGATGGGCGCTGCTGGGGGGCGGAGGAGCCCTTTGACCGGGTACTGGTCGATGCGCCCTGCACGGGACTGGGGGTGCTGGCCAAGCGGGCCGATCTGCGCTGGTCGCGCCATCCGGAGGATGTGCCCGTTCTGGTGGCCCTGCAGCGGGAGTTGCTGGATAACGCGGCTCGACTGGTTCGTCCGGGCGGGGTGCTGGTCTACGCCACCTGCACGTTGTGGCCGGAGGAAAACGAGGCGCAGGTGGCGGCCTTTCTGGCCCGACATCCGGACTTCGAGCTCGAATCCGCCTCCGGGCGGGTTCCGGATGCCTGGGTGGATGCCTCTGGATACCTGTACACCTTTCCTCCCGAGACGGGGACCGATGGCATGTTTGCGGCGCGCCTGCGCCGGCGCTCCTGAGCGGGAACGGGGGAGCTCTACGGTGTGGTTTAGGTTTCCGACCGCGCTGTCCTTGATTTTCCTGCCCGCGGGGTGTACTTTTCGCCCGCCCGCGCCATATGCACCCCGACGGGCCAAGCAGGAGAATAGCGATGAAGTGGGATCTGCTGTTTCGCTACCGGATGCGGCCGGGGATGTTGGCCTGGCTTCTGCATCGCATCAGCGGTCTGGCGCTCGTGGGCTATATCGTCATCCACGTCTACGGGCTACGCGCACTGACGGACCGGGAGCAGTTTAATGCGCTTATTGCGGGCTACCATCATCCCGTTTTCCGGATCTTGGAGATTTTTCTCCTGGCCGCGGTGACGTATCATGCGCTCAACGGTCTGCGGATTGTGCTCATTGATTTCCTCGGGTGGTCTCCCAAGCAGAAACGGCTTTTCTGGACACTTTCCGGCGCGGCCGTGCTGATCATCGGGCTGGGCGCCTACCCTATTTTGCGAATGTTTCTGTAAGGCGTGAGGACTCTGAACATGGCGCGCACCTATGAGCCTGCTTCACGTCCCCGAGCGTTCTGGTGGTTTTTCCATCGCGTCTCGGGCGCTGTGCTGGTAATCCTGCTCATCGTGCATTATTGGGTACAGCACTATGATCCGGCCACGGCGACCATGACCCCGCAGATACTGGCCGAGGGGGAACTGCCCCGTTACGGGGAGGCGGCCCAGAGGCGGACGGGGATGGAGGAGCCCACTCCGTATGATCTCGTCATGGCCCGCCTGGCCGATCCGGCGTATGCCTGGTTCTGGAAGACGTTTAACCTGTTGTTTCTGCTCTTTGCTCTGCATCATGGTTTCTATGGGCTGAGCAATATTCTTGGTGATTACCTGCGCCATGATATGGCCCGCCTGATTGCCAATGTGCTGATCTGGATCCTCGCTCTGGTGCTGTTGCTTATCGGGGCCTATTCGGTGATCACGGCGGGCTGGAATTATTCCGGACCGGCTGTGGGATAGGAGAGGGCACAACATGGCCATCTTTGAACATGAGGTTGTCGTGGTCGGTGCCGGGGGGGCAGGGCTCATGGCGGCCCGATACGCCTCCGAAGGGGCGGACGTGGCCGTACTGAGCAAGCTTCATCCGTTGCGTTCCCATACGGGTGCGGCTCAGGGAGGCATCTGCGCCGCGCTGGGCAATGAGGAGGAAGATCACTGGATTTGGCATGCCTTCGATACGGTCAAGGGCTCCGATTATCTGGGCGATCAGGACGCGATCGTGATCATGTGCCAGGATGCCCCTCGTACGATCATCGAGCTGGAGCACGACGGGGTGCCCTTCTCCCGAACGCCGGACGGCAAGATCGCCCAGCGGCCTTTCGGAGGACATACGCGCAATTTCGGAGAGGCCCCGGTGCGCCGGGCCTGCTACGCAGCCGACCGGACCGGACACGTCATTCTGCATACGCTCTATGAGCAGTGCCTGAAGCGCAAAGTGCGTTTTTACAACGAATTTCAGGTGCTCGATCTGCTCATTAACCCGGACGGCGAGGTGGCCGGTGTGGTGGCCTACGAAATCCGCACCGGCGAGATCCACACCTTTCGCGCCCGGGCCGTCGTGCTCGCCACCGGCGGCTACGGACGCGTCTACAAGACCACCTCCAATGCGCACGCCAATACGGGCGACGGATTCGCCATTGCCCTGCGGGCCGGGATTCCGCTCGAGGACATGGAGTTTGTCCAGTTCCATCCGACGGGCATGTATCGACTGGGGATTCTGATCACCGAGGGCGCCCGGGGCGAGGGGGGCGTGTTGCGCAACCGGCTGGGCGAGCGCTTCATGGAGCGGTATGCGCCCACGGTCAAGGATCTGGCGCCGCGGGATGTGATCAGCCGGTGCATCTACCAGGAGATCCGGGAAGGGCGCGGCATCGACGGCAAGGATTACGTCTATTTGGATCTGACCCATCTGAGTCTCAAGCAGATCGAGACCAAGCTGCCCGAGATCGCCACGTTTTCAAAGATCTACCTGGGCATCGATCCCTCCCGAGAGCCCATCCCCGTGGCCCCTACCTGCCATTACGCCATGGGCGGTATCCCGACCGATCCAGACGGGCGCGTCTACCGGGCGGTTCGCCTGCTTGAGGGCCGAGATGGGAACTATCAAGATGAGCAGGGCCGCTGGGTTACACCCCGTTTCGAGCTCGAATACGTGCCCGGTCTGTATGCGGCCGGCGAGGTGGCCTGCGTATCCGTGCACGGAGCCAACCGGCTGGGGACGAATTCCCTGCTGGATCTGGTCGTTTTCGGCCGCCGGGTGGGCAAGGCCATCGTGCAGCAGCTCGAACGCGAAGGGCGCCGGCTGCCCGCGCTTCCGGATGATCCGGAGCGGCGCGCTCGCCAGACCCTGGAGGCGATCCTGAGCCGTAGCGAGGGAGAGTCCGTAGCCCAGGTGCGGGCCGATTTACAGCAGATGATGATGGATAACGTCTCGGTCTTCCGTACCGCGGAGACGCTTCAACAGGCTCGGCAGGCCATAGCCGAGATCCGCAACCGGGCCGAGCGGGTACGCATCGACGACCACGGTCGGCAGTTCAACACAGACCTCATGGAGGCCTGGGAGCTGCTTTCCCTCGTCGATGTGGCCGAATCGATCATTCACAGCGCCGAGGCGCGCACAGAAAGCCGCGGCGCGCACAGCCGGGAAGACTATCCGAAACGGGATGATGCCCGGTGGCTCAAGCACACGCTCTTTTACCGATATCCGGATGGCTCTGTGGAGCTGCGCTATCGGCCCGTGACGATCCTGCCCGCGGAGCAGTATCCGTTCTTCCAGCCCAAGGAACGCAAATACTGATGAGCGGCTGGTCCACCATGGCCCTTGTACTGGCGGCCGTGTTGAGCCTGGTGGCCGTAGATGGAGCCCGCCGGGCGTGGGCTCGCTATCGGAATGGGGAATATCGCCTGCTCGGACTGCTCCTGCTCTGGGGCGGGCTCCTGCTCGGATGTGCGTTTCTGTGGCTGGGCTACTGGAGCATGCGCGGCCTTCCGTGAAGGCGAGGAGAGGAACTATGCAGGTAACGGTCAAAATCAAGCGCTTCAATCCGGAGACCGACGAAGCACCGCACTGGGAAACCTATCACGTGCCGGCCGATCCCATGGATCGGGTGCTGGACCTGCTCAACTACATCAAATGGCACATCGACGGCACACTTACCTATCGGCGTTCCTGCGCGCACGGGGTTTGTGGATCGGACGCCATGCGGATCAACGGGGAGAACAAGCTGGCCTGCTCGGTGCTGGTCAAGGACCTGGGTCCGGAGATCACCATCGAGCCCCTACCCGTTCTGCCCGTGATCAAAGACCTCGTCGTGGACATGACGAGCTTTTTCCGCAAGTACGAGGCCGTCAAGCCCTGGCTCATCAACGACGATCCCCCTCCGGAGCGGGAGCGCCTGCAGAGTCCACGGGATCATGCGCTCATCGAGGAAGCCACCAAGTGTATTCTCTGCGGCGCCTGTACGCAGAGCTGTCCTTCCACGTGGGCTGATCCCGATTACTTGGGTCCGGCGGCGCTGCTGAAGGCTTATCGGTTTGTCTTCGACTCTCGGGATCAGGGGACCGAGGAGCGGCTTCGCATCGTCGACAGCAACCAGGGCCTGTGGAAGTGCTATACGATTTTCAACTGCGTAGAGGCCTGTCCGAAGGAAATCGATGTCACGCGCTGGATATCGGCGCTCAAGCGGCGTGCCGTCACCGCCCGGTATTGATCGATCGGGTGTAGCGGGTTAATTTTGTCTGTGCCCCCTTAGGGGGGTCCGATAAACCCCAACCAGGTTCTGTTGGCTTCACCACTTGCCAGGCGCGCGCCGGAGAGGCGACGCGCCTGTTTGTTTCTTGCCGGCCGATTTTCGTAATTAGCGCCGCTCCGGGCTCTGGCGCCGGCAAACTGGACTATGCGCAAACCCCCTCTGTTGCGATCTGGGGATCGGATTGCCATCACCGCCCCGGCCAGCCCGCCACCGGATCTGGCACAGGTCGAGGCCGGGGTGCGGTACTGGGAACGAAACGGGTTTCGGGTAGAGGTGGGCCCCTCTGTGTATCGTTCCTGGGGATATCTGGCGGGTGCAGATCAGGAGCGGGCACGCGAGCTGGAGCGCTTCTTCCTCGATCCGGAGGTGCGGGCCATCGTGGCTGTGCGGGGCGGATATGGATCTCTGCGTCTGCTGCGCTATCTGGACTGGGATGCTCTGGCCGCTCATCCGAAGCTGCTCATCGGCTATAGCGATCTGACCGCACTGCAATGGGCGCTTTGGGCGCGTCTGGGACTGGTCAGCATCTCCGGGCCCATGCTCGCCTCCGATTGGGCCGATCCGGACCCGGATACCGAGGCCTGGTTCTGGGATCTCATCGGCGGGGCTCCGGAGCTGGAGATCCGAGACGAGGGGCTCATCCCCTGGCGCTCCGGGGAGGCCGCTGGAATCCTTCTGGGGGGCACGCTGAGCCTGATCGTCCGCCTGCTCGGCACCCCGTTTTGGCCTAGGACGGCGGGGACGATCTGGTTTCTTGAGGATGTGGGCGAGCCCCCCTATCGGATCGATGGCATGCTGGCTCAGCTGCTCCTCTCCGGCCACTGGGAGCAGATAGCCGGGGTGCTCTGGGGGAGTTTTACCGAAAGCCCTCTCGTATCGGGTCCGACGTTTTCCATGCGCGAGGTCCTGGAGCAGTACAGCGTTTTCGTCTCGGGTCCGGTGATCTTTGGTTTGCTCTACGGACACCTGAGGAGGCGTCGTAGCCTGCCCATCGGGGTTCCGGCCCGGGTAAGGGTCGGTCCGGGAGGCGAGCTGTGGGTGCGGATAACCTCTCCGGTGGAGACGAGATAATGCGAATCGCCGTTTTTGTATCTGGTCGGGGATCCAATCTGCGCGCCTTATGGAAGGCCATCCAGACCGGTCGGCTTCCGGCCACGCTGGCCTGTGTGGTGGCCGATCGAAGCTGTCCGGCTCTGCAGTGGGCCCGGGAGCAGGGCATTGAGGCGCATCTTGTCCCCTTTGATCCGACCCCGGATGTCTTCGCAGAGGCGCTCCTTTCGGTCCTGCGGGCCTGCAGGGTGGAGGCGATTGTGCTGGCCGGCTTTTTGAGGTTGCTTCCCCCCGCGGTGATCAGGGCCTATGAGAACCGGATCCTCAACGTGCATCCGGCCTTGTTGCCCGCCTTCGGCGGGCGGGGCTTTTACGGGTTGCGCGTCCATGAGGCCGTGTTGCGTTCCGGGGTGCGTTGGAGTGGGGCCACGGTGCACCTGGTTACCGAAGATTATGATGCCGGTCCGATTGTAGCCCAGGAGGTCGTGCCGGTCCTGCCGGATGATACCCCGGAGACGCTTCAGGCTCGTGTTCAGCAGGCCGAGCACCGCCTCTTAGCCCGCGCGGTGCGCTGGCTCCTGGAGGGTCGGCTGGAGCTGGAGGGCGGGCGCGTTCGCATTCGGATGAACGGGGCGGGGGAGCGCGAGGAAGAGGTGCGCATCCGACGCGCCTTGCTCTCGGTTTCGGACAAAACCGGCCTTCTGGAGCTGGCGCGCGGTCTTCAGGAGCTCGGCGTGGAGTTGCTCTCCACAGGGGGTACGGCCAGGTTGCTCGAAGAGGCGGGTCTGCAGGTGACCCGGCTGGAGGCCTACACGGGTTGGCCGGAGATGCTGGGAGGCCGGGTGAAAACCCTCCATCCCCGCGTGCACGGTGGTATCCTGGCTCGGCGGGATGTCCCCGAAGACCTGCAGGCCCTGGAGCAGTGGGGCATCGAGCCGATCGATCTGGTGGTGATCAATCTCTACCCGTTCCGGGAGGCAGCCGCCGATCCGGCACGAACGCACCAGGAGGTGATCGAGCAGATCGACATCGGCGGGCCGGCCATGGTGCGCGCGGCGGCGAAGAACTGCCGCTGGGTGGCCGTGCTGACGGATCCGGCCCAGTACCCGGAGGTGCTCCACGAGCTGCGCGCCCGGCAGGGGAGGCTTTCCCTGCAGACGCGCACACGCCTGGCCCGAGAGGCCTTCACCCACACGGCCGCCTATGAGGCGGCCATTGCCGAGTACGTCAGGCGTCGGGATCCGGAGTATTGGCCTTCCTGGTGGATTGAGGCCCAACCCCTGCAGGCTGTGCTGCGCTACGGCGAAAACCCGCATCAGCGCGCGGCCTTCTATGGTGCTCTGGCGCCGGCCATCGAGGTGCTCCATGGCCGGGCGCTTTCGTACAACAACTTGCTCGATATCGAGGCCGCCCTGCGCCTGGCCGGGGATTTTTCGGAGGATCGAGCGCTCTGTGCGATTCTGAAGCACACCAACCCCTGCGGGGTGGCCCTGGGAGAAAGTTCCCTTGAGGCCTGGGAGCGCGCTTTCCAGACAGACAGGCAGGCGCCCTTCGGAGGCATTGTGATCTTCAACCGGGTGCTGGATCAAGCAACCGCGCTGGCCGTAGACGGCCTGTTTACCGAGATCCTCCTGGCCCCGGATTTTGAGCCCGGGGCGCTTGAGGTGCTCATGCGCAAACCGAACAGACGTCTGGTGCGTTGGCGTCCGGTTCCGGGACCGGACCGGGAGCTGCGTTCCGTGCTGGGTGGGCTCCTGGTGCAGGAACCCGATCGGGACGGGACCTCTACGGAAGCCTGGCGTCTGTGTACCGAGCAGGTGCCGACCGAAACCGAATGGCGGGATCTGGTTTTCGCCTGGCGCGTGGTACGGCATGTGAAGTCCAACGCCATCGTATTGGCCCGTGGGGAGGCGACTATTGGGATCGGGGCCGGCCAGATGTCCCGGGTAGATGCGGTCCGGCTGGCGATCTGGAAGGCGCAGGAGGCCGGATTCGATACCCGGGGGGCGGTGGCGGCTTCGGAGGCCTTTTTCCCGTTTTCCGACAGCGTGGAAATCCTGGCCCGGGCTGGCGTGCGCGCCGTTGTGCAGCCAGGGGGTTCGGTGCGCGACCCCGAGGTGATCGAGGCCGCCAATCGGCTGGGTGTGGCCATGGTATTTACCGGAAAACGACATTTCCGACATTGAAAGGGGCCAGGTTATGGGGCTACTGGATTTTCTCTGGCTGGATGTGGCGATCGATCTGGGTACGGCCAACACGTTGCTTTACGTGCGCGGCAAGGGCATTGTGCTCAACGAGCCCTCTATTGTGGCTGTACATCGGTCGACGCGCAAGGTGATCGCCATCGGGCATGAGGCCCTGATGATGCATGAGAAAACCCATCCCGAAATACAGACCATTCGGCCGCTTCGCGACGGGGTGATCGCCGATTTTGAGGTGGCCGAGCAGATGATACGGGGGCTGATCCGACGCGTTCAGAATCGCTGGTATGTCTCCACGCGCAGGGTCGTCATCTGCGTGCCCAGCGGGATCACCGAGGTGGAAAAGCGCGCTGTGCGGGATTCCGCCGTCGGAGCCGGGGCGCGGGAGGTATACCTCATCGATGAGCCCATGGCCGCGGCCATCGGCATCGGGCTCAACGTGCACGAACCGGTGGGGAACATGATCGTCGATATTGGAGGGGGCACCACGGAAATCGCCGTGATCGCCCTGAGCGGTATCGTACTGGCCGAATCCATCCGCATCGGGGGCAATGAGCTCGATGAGGCCATCATCCAGTATTTCCGCAAGCAACACAGCTTGCTCATCGGAGAGCGCACCGCCGAGCGCATCAAATGCCAGATTGGATCGGCTGTGGAGCTGGACCCCGAGCTGGAGCTCACTGTGCGGGGGCGTGACCTCATACACGGCATTCCCCGCACGCGCACGATCAGCTCCATCGATGTGCGCGAGGCCATACGGGAGCCCGTGCAGACCATTGTGGAGGCCGTGGTCCGTTCCCTGGAACGCACGCCTCCGGAGCTGGCCGCCGATATCGTGGAGCGCGGGATCATGCTCACCGGCGGGGGAGCACTCCTGAAGGGGCTCGATCAGCTCATTCGGGAACGGGTGCAGCTGCCCGTGCATGTGGCCGATGATCCGCTGACGGCAGTGGTGCGCGGCACGGGCAAAGTCCTCGACAATCTGGAGCTCTACAGCAAGGTTCTCTCCTAAAGGGGGCCCATGGCAACGCTGTGGCACTTCTGGGGGCGCCTGCGGGATTACCTCACGCTCGCCCTGTTGCTCGGCCTGAGCATGGTGTTGTTGCTTCGCTATCAGGGCGAAGAGTTGCGCCTGCTTCGGCTCCTGGCCCTGAGTGCGACGGCGTGGATGCAGGACCAGACAGAGCAGGTCCTGTCCCTCTTTCGTCTGGCTCGGGAAAACGAACGCCTGCGCGAGGAAAACCTCCGCCTCTCGGCCGAGCTGAACAAGTTGCGAACGGCCGAGGTGCTCTACCAACGCCTGGAGGGCTGGTGGAAGGCGCCGGATTCGCTCTTCCGCGCCTGGCCCGCAGTTCCCGTTCGTCTGGTGAGCAAGGATCTGACCGGCCTGCAGAACCGGTTGGTGCTCAGCGCCGGTCGGTCCGAGGGCATCGAGCCCGGTATGCCCGTGGTGACCCCGGAGGGGCTGGTAGGCAAGGTCCTCGTAGCCGGATCGCGCTACAGCCTGGTGCAGGGATATCTGAACACGGACTGGCGCGTAAGCGCCCTGTTGGTGCGGCAGCGAGTGGCCGGTATTGTACGCTGGGATGGAAAGAGTCCGAACCGGCTGTTGCTTGAATACGTGCCCACCGGGGTGCTTATTCAGGTCGGCGACTCCGTGGTGACCTCGGGTTATAGTCTGGATTATCCTCCGGGGATTCTGATCGGACGCGTGCGGGCTGTGCGCGTGGATCCGGGAAAACCGTTTTCGTATGTGGAGCTGGAGCCCGCGGTGAACTGGTGGACGCTGGAGGCGGCTTTCGTCCTGCGCTTCCGGCCGGATTCAGAGCGTGTGGCTCTCGAACCTATCGGGCGTAGACCGTGACACGCTGGCTCGGCTATATCGCCCTGCTCGGGGCCGTGGGGCTCCTGCAGCTCCTGTTGCTGGAACGTCTGGTGCTCTGGGGGGCGGTACCGGACGGACTGCTGATGCTGACCGCCTGGGTAGCCCTGCGTCGGGGACGCCGGGAGGGTATGTGGATCGGGTTTATAGCCGGGGTCCTGCTCGACGCCATGCGCGACAGCTGGGGTGTGCAAATGTTTACCAAAACCCTGACGGGCTTCCTGGTCGGCCTCTATCCTGTGGAAGATCGCCACAGTTTGCTGCATCGTCCGGGGGAGGCGGCCGTGGTGGCGTTTTTGTCCGCCTTGTTGCATAATACGTTCTGGGCCGTTCTGGTTTTGTTAGGCCAACCTGTGCATCTGGGTCGATTGATCGGTTTCCTCTGGTTAGGTGGGGCTGTGTATACGGCTCTGGTCGTCTGGATCGGGTTTTTGTTCTGGAGGCCGAGTCGTGGCACCTGAAGGGGCACCTGTACGGTTGCGCGCGCTGCGCTTCGCGACGGCGCTTTTGCTGTTTGTCCTGACCCTGCGGCTTTTCTGGCTGCAGGGGGTCGAGTACTGGCGGCATGCGGAGGGCTCCCGGCGCACCACTTTGCGTGCGCTGGCCGTCGATCCCCCCCGGGGCACGATACGGGATCGCAACGGGGTGGTGCTTGTGGATACAGAACCGGCTTTTACGGTTCTGGTAACCCCTTCGGATTTTGATCCCGCTGTTATCCCCGAGCTGGCCCGTCTGCTCGGCGTTTCCGATTCCCTCCTTCAGGCTCGCTACGCACAGGCCCGCGCCTACAGTCCGTATCGCCCCTCTCGCCTGCTGCGGGATCTGAGCACGGTACAGTTGGCCCGACTGCAGGAGAACCTGTACCGTTTCCCGGGAATCGATCTGCAGCTCGAGAGCCGGCGCCGATATCCGGCCGGCGTGCGAGGGGCGCATCTGTTCGGTTATGTGCGCGAGATCTCCGCCGAGGAGCTGGCCCGGCTTCGGCCCGCCTACCGGATGGGGGATCTGATCGGCCATACCGGGCTGGAGCGTTTCTATGAATCCGAGCTGCGGGGCCAACGGGGACAGCACTTCGTGCTCGTCAACGCGCTCGGGCAGACCATCGGGCCCTATCGCGAGGGGCGAGAGGACGAGGCGCCTCGAGCCGGTTTTGACCTGGAGCTCGGCCTGGATGCCGGTCTGCAGGCGCTGGCCGAATCCCTCATGACCGGACGTCGGGGGGCGGTCGTGGCCATCGATCCCCGCAACGGGGAAGTTCTGGCCATGGTATCGAGTCCGGATTTCAGCTTGGAGGCGCTCAACCGGATTGTCGATCCCCGTCTGTGGCGTTCGCTCAACGAGGATCCCGCCCGTCCCCTGTTCAACCGGGCTATTCAGGCCGAACAACCTCCCGGTTCGACCTTTAAGCCCTTCATGGCTCTGGTGGGGTTGCAGGAGGGGGTGATCACGCCGCAGACGGTGGTCTTCTGTCGGGGAGGATTTTATTTCGGCCGCTTTTTCCGCTGCCATGGGGGCGCACACGGTGCCGTAAACGTACAGCGGGCCGTGCAGGTCTCCTGTAATACGTTCTTCTACTGGCTCATGACCCGGCTTAATCTGCAGCGCTGGCACGAATACGGTCGACAGTTCGGCTTCGGTCGGCCTACGGGCATCGATCTTCCGGGAGAGCGCCGGGGCGTGCTGCCCGATAGCGCCTACTTCAATCGGGTATACGGCCGAGGGCGATGGACGCTGGGCTATCTGGTCAGCCTCGGGATCGGACAGGGGAATCTGGCCGTTACCCCGCTGCAGCTGGCCGCCTATTGTGCGGCGCTGGCTAACGGAGGTACCTACTATACGCCCCATCTGGTGCGCCGTATGCGCAATCCCCAAAGCGGGGAGGAGCGCATCTGGTATGAACAGCCTCGCCGCATCCCTGTTGATTCGGCCTATTTCGCTCTGGTGCGGGAAGGCATGCGTCTGGCCGTGGAGGCCGGCACCGGAGGCGCCGCGCGCCTGCCCGGGATCACCGTGGCCGGCAAGACGGGCACAGCGCAAAACCCTCATGGAAAGGATCATGCCTGGTTTATCGGTTTTGCCCCCTATGAACAACCCCGGATCGCCGTGGCCGTGCTGGTGGAAAACGCGGGATTTGGAGGGGTGCATGCGGCCCCGATCGCCCGGGAGCTGTTTGCCCGTTATTTAATAAAATCCAGGACCCATGACGCTTCAGCGCGTGTCGTATCCGCTGACCCGACACGGTGAGGCCCCATGAGAGCCGTAGATTATAGCATCCAGGGCAGGGGGGCCAGTCGCGTGTGGTATGTTGTTTTGGCCTCTAGCTTGCTGCTGATCGCCTGGGGATTTGTGGCCCTCTACAGCATCACCCACGGTCCGGCAGCCGAGCAACTGGGTTCGGCCGTTCAGGACAGCTTCCTGCGCCAGCTGGTGTGGTTTGGCGTAGGGCTGGGGGTTGTGGGGGGTATGTTCCTGATTCCGGAAGAGCTGTACTATCGGCTGGCTTATCCGCTCTACGGCTTTACGCTGGCGCTTCTGGTGGCCACGTTGCTGTGGGGACGTGAGGTCAACGGGGCTAAGGCTTGGTTGTATTTCGGCCCAATAGGGATGCAGCCCGGGGAGTTCATGAAGATCGGCACCCTGCTGGCCATGGCCCGATACCTGAGCGGGCTGCAGCACCGCAGCGCGTTTGTCTCTTTTTCCCGCTTCCGTCCCCAACCCAGCCGGATACAGCGCTATTATCCGCTGCTGAGCCGGCTCACCGACGGCATGCCCCCTGTGTTGTTTGTGCTCCTGCCCGTGGTCTTGCTCATCCTGCAGAACGATACGGGCACCGCGCTGTTGTTTCTCATCTTCATCCCCGCCCTGCTCTTCGGATCGGGCCTTTCTGTGGGCATTACCCTGGCTATGATCTCTCCCGTCGTGGTGGCCTATGCGGGGCTTATCGATCTCCGGGCGGCGCTTCTGATGGCCCTGGTGAGCGTAATCGCCATTGGTGTAGTGGAACAAGAGCGAGTGGTGGCCGTGCTCAGCGCTCTGTTCAACGGGATCGCCCTTCTGGGTGTTTTCGCCCTTCCCTACCTGCTCAAGCCCCATCAGGTGGCCCGCTTGGAAGCGTTTGCCAACCCGGAGCTCGATCCTCAGGGCGTTGGATGGAACGTACTGCAGGCCCAGATGGCCATCGGGTCCGGCGGAATATGGGGCAAGGGGTTTTTGCAGGGCGCCCAGACCCAGGCCGGATTTGTTCCGGCCCGTTCGACCGATTTCGTCTTCGCGGTGATCGGAGAAGAGTTCGGGCTCGTGGGCACGGTGAGCGTGCTCGTTCTCTACGGGGGTTTGCTCTTCGGCCTGCTACATATGGCCGAGCGGGGGGGGCTGTTTACCCGTCTGCTGGGCATCGGGGTGGTGAGCCTGTTTCTGGCCCATGTGGTGATCAACGTGGGGATGAACACCGGCTTGATGCCCGTCATCGGGGTGCCGCTTCCGCTGATCAGCTACGGCGGTTCGGCGCTGGTAACAAACATGGCCCTCATCGCCCTGGTCGCTCGCCTCTACAGGGCACACCAGCGACAGCTTCGCTTTCGTTCCCTGTGAGGTTGCCCGCCTGCCCGGGAGGACCTAACTTCCCGGGGAAAACAAAAAGGAGCCAGGCTATATGAAAGTCAGCATCGTGGGGGCCGGTAACGTGGGGGCCACGGTGGCCGACGTGCTGGCCCGTATGGATCTGGTGCGGGAAATTGTGCTTGTGGACATCAAAGAGGGCCTGCCCCAGGGCAAGGCGCTCGACATTCTGGAAAGCGGCCCGATCGCGGGATTTGATACCCGCCTGATCGGTACCAACGAGTACGGACCCACCGAGGGCTCGGATATCTGCGTCATCACCGCCGGCGTGCCCCGCAAGCCCGGCATGAGTCGGGATGACCTGCTGGATATCAACTCCCGTATCGTGCAGGAGGTCACCGAGAACCTGGTCCGCCGTTCTCCGAACACGATCCTGATCGTGGTCTCCAATCCGCTGGACGTGATGACGTATGTGGCCTATCAGACGAGCGGATTGGAGCCCCATCGGGTTTTCGGGATGGCCGGTGTGCTGGATACGGCTCGGTATCGAACTTTCCTGGCCGAGGCCCTGCAGGTATCTGTGCGCGACATCCAGGCCCTGCTCCTGGGCGGGCACGGGGACAGCATGGTCCCCCTGCCCCGCTATACCACGGTGGCGGGTATTCCCGTTACGGAACTGCTTGATCAGGCGACGATCGAGCGCATCGTGGAGCGCACCCGGTACGGCGGAGGAGAAATCGTCAACCTGCTGGGCACAAGCGCCTGGTACGCTCCCGGTACGGCCGTGGTGGAGATGATCGAAGCCATTGTCAAGGACTCCAACCGTATCCTGCCCGTAGCCGCCTGGCTGACGGGTCAGTACGGGATTCGGGATCTCTTCATCGGCGTGCCCGCCAAGCTCGGTCGGGGCGGCATCAAGCAGATCCTCGAGCTCAAGCTCACCGATGAGGAGTTGGCCCTTTTGCATCGATCCGCCGAGCACGTGCGAGAGCTGGTCGAGGCCTACAAGCGCATCGCCGCCGCGCGCGTCTGAGCCCGAAAACACGAGGAGGTCTGTCCATGCGGGCCCGTTATCGCTGGTTATGGCTGGGTGTTATAATCGGGCTGGGTTGCGGAAAAAGCGAAAAACCCTACTTCTCCACTGCGATCGGGGCTACGTGGACGTATGAGGTCTACACGTTCCGACAGGCCAACGAATCCGATCGCACACGAACCGGGGAGCGTACCACAAGAAACACCGCCTCCCTCTCCCTCGGGGGAAGGCAGGCCATCTTGCAGCTCACCACGGCGGGGGCAAGCACGGATACGGCCTATGTCCATGTGGACGGGGCGGGAAATCTCTGGCGCTATTACCTCAGTCCCCGCGATGTACTCGGCGGCCTGGCCGCCTCGGTGCGCGTTACGGGGGGGTTTGCTCCGAGCTGGCAGCCCTTCATTCAGTGGGGTGCCACGGGGGGATATGCCTTCTTTCCCTCCGGGCCGTTTCAGGTGCAGGGCAACCTGGCCGGGGTCAACTTCACCGGAACCCTTCAGGTCAACTCCACCGGCCGACAGGTGGGCACAGAGACCGTTTCCGTGCCGGCGGGCACGTTCCGGGATGCGGCCAAGTTCGTGCTCAATGCGGGCCTGCAGGGCAACCTGCAATCCCAGCTCGGCCCTGTTAACGTCACCATCCCTGTGACGATCACGGTCTGGGTCGCCCGCGGGGCCGGAATCGTACGGCAGCGCACTGACCCGATCACGATCTTCACGGAAACCCTTCCCGGCACGATCTGGGAACTGCGCACAGTATCGGGCTTCTAGGTCTGCTCCGGGGCCGGTAAGGCAAAAAAGAACCGACCTTCGGGGCTGAAGACGATGAGCCATCCCCCACGCCAGGGCGCACGGGGCACATAAAAGACGAGCTCCAGGAGCGCTTCGCCCGCCGAAAGCTCCAGCGTGTGGCTGTTCCGATACGGCTCAGGGCCCACAAACTCCAGGGGCGAATAGCCGTCTATCCGCTGTAGCCCGATTCCCGCCTCGCACCGAGCGGCCAGACAGCGGGCCTGTCCGCGCACAATAGCCCACAGCGACCCGGATCCGGGACCGATTTCGCCCCCGGATTGTAGCCGCAGGCTTCGGGAGCTGAGCTCAAAGCCCCGTATGGTGATCTCCGGTCCACCGGCTATCGTGGCCGGACGGCCGGCGGGAAACGCCGTCTCCGGCAGTCTGCCCTCCATGCCGGGAAGCGCGACATGCAGCGGGATGAGCGCCAGGGGGGTGGGATAGCTGATGGAGAGCAGCGGAAAGAGGAGCGAGACTCCGGATCGGATGCTCACCAGGCGCAGGTAGGCCGGCACCCGGTTGGCGGGTACGGAGAAGCGCAGGTGCATCGTGCGTTCCCATCCAACCGCTTCAGTGCCCGTGACCCCGGCCATGCGATTGGCCTCTCCGTCGACTTCTCCGGCCCGCAGGGCGCTGAACGCACGCCGGACCGGATCGTAGAGCACCAGCATCCAGGCAAAGCCTCTGTCCCGGCTGATGGACAAAAAGAAGGGATTGAAGGCCTCCTCGTAGCGGGCTTCTTCCTCCGAGAGGCGGCGTACGAAAAGCCGGGCCTCCACCTGTCTGTCGCTCACCCGCAGATCAAAGAGACGAACTTCGTAGGGCCCCACGACAACAGGACTATGCTCCGGCAATCGGCGCAGGCTCTGCAGCTCTTCGAGCGTGATCTCCTCTTCCGGGAGGGTGGTGTTTGACTCCTCCCCTTCCGTTGCCGAGCGGAAGCAACCGGCAAGCAGGAGCGCACAGGCGCTCAGCAGCCAGCGGGCGGCCATCATGATGCTACCGCTACTTGCGCGGGCCCTCTGAAGTATAGAGCCTCCAGGAGCCAACAGGCAAGCATCGGGGCGTAACCTTGCTCCCGTCCGTCTCGTACACAGGGACCATCCAGGCGTATTAAGGGACTCGCGGTTATGCGAAGCGCTACGGTGGGCGTGTTGCTGGTGCTGGGGGGCGAGTTATGGGCGGCTACCGCGGCGGCCCCCCCGGTTCCCGTTATCCGGGCCCTGCGCACCACGGAGCCGATACAGCTGGACGGCCATCTGCGGGAGCTCTCCTGGGGGCAGGCACAGCCTGAGACGACCTTCTGGCAGCGGGAGCCCCGGGAGGGCGAGCCCGCCACGGAGCGGACCGAGGTGCGTCTGCTCTATGATGATCGGGCCCTGTATGTGGGCTTTATCTGTTACGACAGCCAGCCTCAGGCCGTGCTGAAACGGCTGACGAGGCGGGATCGGATGGTGGTGGCCGACTGGGTGGGGGTGCTCATCGATAGCTATCTGGACCGGCAAACGGCGTTTGCTTTTCTCGTAAGCGCGGCGGGCGCCCAGGCCGATTTTCTTATCACCCAGGATGGGCAGGCGCCGGAAGATGTCAACTGGGATGCGATCTGGGAGGCGCGTGTGGCCGATCGGCCTGATGGCTGGAGTGCCGAGTTTCGCATTCCTTTTACCAGCCTGCGCTTTCGAAGGGCCGACACCTTACGATGGGGTATTAATTTCGGCCGCATCATCGGACGCAAAAATGAGCAGGTCTTCTGGGCGCATGTGCCCCGTTCGGCCGGGGGCTTTGTGTCCCGGTTCGGGCTCCTGGAGGGCCTTGTGGGCCTCCAGCCGGCACGCGCCCTGGAGCTTACGCCCTATACCGTGGGCAGCATCACGCGCTGGAGCGCCGAGCTTTCCCCCCGCCCTCTGCATCCGGTTCTGCCCTCGTTGCGATGGGGAGGGGATGTGCGCTATGGGATCTCCTCCGGCACGACGCTGAATCTGACCTTCAACCCGGACTTCGGTCAGGTTGAGCTCGATGAGGTCGTGCTCAACCTGACGGCTTTCGAGACCTTCTACCCCGAGAAGCGCCCGTTCTTTCTCGAAGGGACGGATATTTTCCAGACCGTGGGGGCCGATGAGGATGGGCCGTTGCGCAGCCGGCTTTTTTATTCTCGCCGTATCGGCCGGCTTCCCCGAGGATATGAGGCGCTTCCGGACACCGGAGCGATAGGGCACTGGCGCCTTGTTGAGCGCCCCTCGGCTGTGCCCATACTGTCGGCCGTCAAACTGAGTGGGAAAAGCGAGGGCTGGGCTTTCGGGTTTCTGGGTGCCCTTACGGATCGCACATACAACACCTACGAGCATCGCAATGGCCTACGGGCGCGGGTGCTCACAGAGCCCCTGAGCGGATATGCCGTCGGGCGTCTGCGGCGGGCGCTTCCCGATCCGGGCTCTTATCTCGGGGTGATCGCCACAGGCACCTGGCGGGAGCTCGGTCCCGTCAACCGGGCCTATACCGGAGGGGTGGACTGGCAGTGGAATCCCGGCAATTACCGCATCAGCACGCAGGGGTTATTTTCTTTTAGCCGACGCCTTCGGGCGGATCGATCTCCCCAGGTGGGCTATCAGGGGCAGGTGCGTTTGGGTTCGCTTCAGGGAAGACACCTGGTGGGGTTTCTGGGCGTCCAGTTCGCCACCCCGGACTATGACCCCAACGACGTGGGTTTTCATACGATGTCCGACTTCGCCGTCGTGTACGGCTGGACGCAGGCCCGCCGGCTCCGGCCTTGGGGGCCTGCCCTGCGCCTCTGGCTCAGTGGGAACGCCTGGCGGCTGTACACTTTTCAGAGCCGGGATTTTCTTCGCTGGGGGTGGAACGCCAATGGCTACGCGCAGTGGCGCAACTTCTGGTCTACGTCCGTGGGGCTCAACCTGGAATCGGCGGGTTGGGATCCGTATGAGTCGCGCGGCATGGGCCGATTTCGCAGTCCGCGTAGTACGAACCTCTGGATAGCCCTCAATACCGACGAGCGACGCCTGTTCAGCGGGGGGCTTAACGGTAGCTACCGGAGGGATGAGTATGGATCCCGGGGCTGGAGTCTTGGGGTGGAGTTTGTCCTGCGTCCGGGGGAGCGCACAAGCCTACAGCTGGAGCCCTCCGTCTCGAGCCGGCGTGCGGAGCTGGCCTGGGCCCGAAATGTACAGGATCTGGAGGGGGTGGGCGTGCGCACGAGCGTTTTCGGCCGCCGCGATGTGGATCGATTGAACCTGCTCTTGCGGGGTAGCCATCTGTTCACACGCGACCTTTCTCTGCAGGCCTACCTGCAGTGGTTCTGGGCTCGCGGCAGATACAGGGACTTTCAGAAGCTGGGGCCGGATGGGTATCTCCAGCCCCTTGCGCTTCCCTACGATCGGCGGCGTTTTGGAGACCCCGACTTCCAGGCCGGCGCGTTGGCTATCAACCTCATTCTGCGCTACGAATACCGGCCGGGTTCCACCTTGTTTGTGGTGTGGACCTGGGGGCAGGACCTCATCGAGCAACGTTCGGATGCGGAACCAATACCCTTCGCTCGTCGGGTGCTGGGGCGTTCACCTACAAGCGTACTGCTGTTCAAGTGGACCTATACGTGGAGCATGTAGGTTCTGCGGATCCGGGGATTGCATCTCATCGGCCGAGGTCGGCAAATTCACTCTGGTATGACCCCCGGAGCGCTGGCCCGCCGTCTTCTGGAGCATCTCTATTTCGTCGAGCCCTATGAGCGGCTATGGCGTGAACTCGAAGAGCCAGAACCCGTGGTGCGGGATGAGCTGCTGAGGCTTGTCCAGGCCCGGTGGGTGCGTGTGTACGCGTGGGATCCGGATGCTCATGCATACCGACCCACGGATGTATTCGATGCCGATCATCTGCAGGCCTACGCCTTTCAGATAAGCGGCACAGGTATGCGAGTGCTCAGGGCGGGATATGCGATATCGGATCCGGATCGGAACCCATAGCTTTCTTTTTGAGCGCGGGCCGGACGGGCGGCTGTTGTTGGAGGGACGTCCCCCGGATGCGGAGGTGCTCCCGTTGGGGGGAGGGCGCTATGGGGTGCGCCTCGAGGGGGAGGTCTACACGTTTGTGTGGGAAACCCGTCAGGGTCAGCCCGGTGTGCTCTGGCGGGGTCGCTGGTATCCGGTGGAGCTCAAGGACGAGCGTGCCCTGCTTCTGGAGCGGCTCGGTGGGCCGGCCGGCCACGCAAAGGGGGCATCCCGGGTGCTGGCGCCCATGCCCGGGCTGGTGTTGCGGGTGCTCGTGCGCGAGGGCGAGCCGGTCCGCAGAGGGCAGCCTCTGCTTGTGCTGGAGGCGATGAAGATGGAAAACGAGATCCGCGCTCCCGCAGAAGGCGTGGTGCAGCGTGTGCACGTGCAGGAACGCCAACCGGTTGAGAAGAACGCCCTGCTGGTGGAGCTGGGATGATTGTGGCCGTTACCGGGGCCACCGGGCTGGTCGGTTCTCATGTCGTGCGCGCCCTTCTGGGGCAGGGCCATGTCGTGCGCGTGCTCGTGCGACGTCCGGAGCGTCTGGGTATTCTGTCTGATGTCGCCCCACAGCTGCAGATCACGTTCGGCTCGCTGGAGGACGCCGAAGCCCTCGAATCCCTGCTAGAGGGAGCGGAGGCCGCTGTGCATGCGGCTGCGCTGGTGGCCTTTCATCCGCGCTGGCGCCGGCGTATGCGCCAGATTAATGTGCGTGGTACCGCCCTGCTGGTCGATACCGCTCTGCGGCTGGGGATCCGGCGCCTGGTGCACATCAGCTCCGTGGCCGCATTGGGGATACCGGAGGGGGCAGAAGCCCTCGATGGGACTCTGCGCGCCGGACTGCTATCCTGGCCCTCCTATTATGGCTATACCAAGTACTTGGCCGAATTGGAGGTCTACCGCGGAATCGCCGAGGGACTGGAAGCCGTACTGCTCAACCCCGCGCTCGTGTTTGGTCCGGGCCGCATATACGAGGGCACCGGACGGCTTTTTCGGTTGGCCCGTCGGGGTTGGCTGCGCCGCTATCCGCCCGGAGAGACGGCCGTCGTAGATGCGCGCGATGTGGCCGGAGCGGTCTGCGCCGCGCTGGAGCGAGGGGGTGTGGGAAGGCGGTATGTGCTGGCCGCCGAGCCGCGCACCTTCCGGGACCTGTTCGGCGACATCGCTCAGGTCCTGGGCCGACCCGGACCAGAGCGACCCTTTTCCCCTCGGGCCCTGTATGTGCTGGGCCTGTTAGGGGAGCTGTGGGGATGGATCTGGCCCGATCCTGTTGGCCTTAGCCGGGAGACCGCCCGCAGCGCTTCCCGCCAGGTGCGCTATGTGTCGGATCGGGCTATCGAGGAGCTGGGTGTGCGCTTTCGGCCTTTTGTGGAAACGCTGCAGGATACGGTGGCCTGGTATCGTCGTACCGGACAGCTATAAAGGAGCTCTGCGCATGAAGCAACCGTTGATGCGGGTGGAAACCCCTTCTCGGCTCGGTCGGCTCGGCGTACCTCATGAGGGCACGAGTCGCGAAAAGATCCCCGTGCTCATCTTCGACGATCCGCAGGAGATGGCCGTACAGGTGGCCAAAAAGATCGTCCGACTCATCGAGGAAAAGCGCGCGGTGGGCGACTGGGCCGTTCTGGGCCTACCGACGGGCAGTACCCCGATCGGGGTCTACCAGGAGCTGGTGCGCCTGCATCGAGAGGAGGGGGTGGATTTCTCCAACGTGGTTACCTTCAACCTGGATGAGTATTACCCCATGCATCCCGACTCCCTGCAGAGCTATCATCGCTTCATGCGGGAGAACCTGTTCGATCACCTCAACATCCCCCCGGAGCAGATCTTCATCCCGCGTGGGGACCTTCCCCGCGAGGCCATTGAGGAGCACTGCCAGTGGTATGAGCGCATGATCCGCAAATACGGGGGGCTGGATCTGGTACTGCTGGGCATCGGTCGTTCCGGGCATATCGGGTTCAACGAGCCGGGCTCCGACCGCAGCACGCGCACCCGACTGGTGGTGCTCGATGAGATCACGCGCAAGGATGCGGCAAGCGATTTCTTCGGCGCCGAAAACGTGCCCCGGGAGGCGATCACCATGGGTGTGGGCACGATTCTGGAGGCCAGGGAGGTGATTCTTATGGCCACCGGGGAACATAAGGCCGCCATTATTCAGCGCGCCGTGGAGGGGGAGGTATCCCGTCAGGTGCCGGCCTCCTTTCTGCAGGAGCACCCAAACGCCTTCGTGTACGTGGATGCGGCTGCGGCGGCCGAGCTGACCCGCGTCAAAACCCCCTGGTTGGTGATGGAGGTTGACTGGGATGACATGCTGGCCAAGCGGGCCGTGATCTGGCTCTCCAGGCAGGTCGACAAGCCCATTCTGCACCTAGAGGGGGCGGATTTCTACAACCACCATCTGCACGCGCTCGTGCATCGATATGGGGATGTGGATCGGCTCTGCCTGCGGGTTTTCGAAGATCTCCGCAGCCGCATCTACTATCCCGATCGCCTGCCCCGCAAAAAGCGGATTGTGGTCTTCAGCCCTCATCCGGATGATGACGTCATTTCCATGGGGGGTACGCTGCGCAAGCTGGTGGAGAACCAGAACAGCGTGGTGGTGGCCTATATGACCAACGGCAGTGTGGCCGTCTTCGATAATGACGTGCGCCGCCATCTGCGCTTCATGGAGATGGCCTCCGAGGTGCTCGCTATGGAGGCCGAGGTCCGAGAGCGCCTGCGGCGGGAGAAGGAGCGCATCTTCGATTTCTTCCGCCGCAAGCGACCCGGAGAGGTCGATCTGCCGGAGATCCAGCGCCTGAAGGCCTACATCCGATATTCGGAGGCCATCGCCGCCCTGGAGACGATCGGGCTGGGGCCGGAGGCCGCCCGGTTTCTGGATATGCCCTTTTATCGGACCGGGCAGGTGCGCAAGCTCCCCATCAGCCAGGCGGACGTCGAGATCGTGCTCGATCTGCTCCGGGAGCAGGAGCCCCATGAGATTTTTGTGGCCGGAGATCTCTCCGATCCGCACGGCACGCATCGGATGTGCTATCGGGCCATCATGGCCGCCCTGGAGGTCTATGAAGCGGCCGGCCACAATCGCCCCCGCGTATGGCTCTATCGCGGGGCCTGGCAGGAATGGGGCATCGAAGAAGCCGATGTCTTCGTGCCCATGTCCAAGTCCGAGCTGGAATGGAAGATCGAGGCCATTTTCAAGCACGAAAGCCAAAAGGACCGGGCCATGTTTCCGGGCGCCTACGATGATCGGGAGTTCTGGCAGCGGGCGCGGGATCGCAATCAGGGTACCGCCCGGGAGTTGGATCGACTCGGTCTGCCTGCCTTCTACGCCGTAGAGGCCTTCGTGGTGCGCTGAGGCCGGTTGGCTTGACTTTCCCCTGGCAGGCCGCATATTTTTGCGCGCTTCCCTTAAGCCAGGAACGGAGCCTACGGTGCAGGTACAGCCATTTAAAACCTATCAGGCCAGGCCCGGCGAGGTGGAACAGCGGTGGTATCTCGTCGATGCCGAGGGCAAGACCCTGGGTCGGCTCGCCAGCCGCATTGCGGCTATTCTGCGCGGTAAACATAAACCGCACTACACGCCCCATGTCGATGTGGGGGATTTTGTGGTCGTCATCAACGCGGATAAAATCCGGCTTACGGGTCGAAAGTGGACCCGGAAGATCTACTGGCGGCACAGCGGCTATTTCGGTGGGGTCAAAACGGAGACGGCCCGGGATCTGCTCCAGCGTCGACCGGAGCGTCTGCTGGAGTTGGCCGTCAAAGGTATGCTTCCGAACAACTCCCTGGGGCGGCGTCAGTTCCGCAAGCTCAAGGTCTACGCCGGTCCGGTCCATCCGCATCAGGCTCAGCGGCCGGAAAAGATCGAACTCTGAGGACGCGCAAGATGGCACTGGTTCAATATCAAGCCGTTGGGCGGCGCAAGACGAGTACCGCGCGCGTGTATCTGCGGCCCGGTTCGGGGCAGATCACCATTAACAGGCGGCGCTTCGAGGAGTATTTCCCTCTTTCGTGGCACCGGGAAGATATCCTGCTCCCCTTTAAGATCACGGGTACGCTGGGGCAGTTTGATGTGGTGGCGACCGTCCGTGGCGGGGGGATGAGCGGGCAGGCCGGTGCGATGCGCCTGGGCATTGCGCGCGCGCTGGTGCGCTACAACGAGGATTTTCGCAAACCCTTGCGAGATGCGGGCCTGCTTACGCGCGACCCCCGTATGGTGGAGCGCAAAAAATACGGTCAGCCCAAGGCCCGCAAGCGCTTCCAGTTCAGCAAGCGCTGATTCTTGTCGGATCATACCGACAGGCGGCCCGAATCGGGCCGCCTGTCGCTCTATCACACATACGCCCGGACTGCACCGATGGAGTGTCCCACGGCGTGGGATGGTCGGGCGGGAGGATGGGCGTAGAGGCAGAACTCCAAACAGAGGAAGGATGCTATGGCTACGGCCGTCGAACCCAGAACGCATCGGGTCAGCCTGGAAGAGCTCCTGCAGGCGGGTTGCCACTTCGGGCATCTCACGCGCCGGTGGAATCCCAAAATGCGCGACTTCATCCTTATGGAGCGCAATGGGATTCATATCATCGATCTGCACCAGACGCAGAAGTTGCTCGATGAGGCCTACGAGGCCGTGGTGGAGATCGTCAAATCCGGCAAGCAGATCCTCTTTGTGGGGACCAAGAAGCAGGCGCAGGATATCGTGCGACGCGAGGCGGAGCGTTGTGGCATGCCCTACGTGGTGGAGCGCTGGCTGGGCGGGATGTTGACGAACTTCGCCACCATCCGACGCTCCATCAAGCGCATGGAGACCATTGCGCGCATGGAGACGGACGGGACTTTCGAGAACATCACCAAAAAAGAGCGCCTCATGCTCCTGCGCGAGCGCGAGAAGCTGGAAAAGGTCTTCGCCGGCGTGGCCGATATGACCCGGCTGCCCGGAGGCGTCTATATCGTCGATACGCAGCGCGAGCATATCGCTGTGGCGGAGGCCAACCGCCTGGGCATTCCCGTGATCGCGATGGTGGACACGAACTGCGATCCGGAGCTGATCGATTATCCCATCCCGTCAAACGACGATGCGGCAAAAGCCATCGAGCTCATTACGCGCCTGATCGCCGACGCCGTGCTGGAGGGGCAGGCGGCGCGTAAACGCGAGGAGGCCGTGGCGCGTGCTGAGCGCAGCAAGCGCGCTGCGGAAAAGAAACCCCTGGAGCCCGATACGGAAGAAACCCAAGCCGGAGCAAGCGAGGAACCTGCGGTATGATCAGTGCTGCCGATGTGAAACGGCTCCGAGACCTCACAGGGGCCGGGATGATGGACTGTAAACAGGCCCTTGAAGAGGCGGGCGGAGACATCGAGAAGGCCATCGAGATCCTGCGCAAAAAGGGCCAGAAGGTGGCCGCCAAGCGCGCCGAGCGCGTGGCCTCCGAGGGGGTGGTATGGGCCCACGTGAGCCCGGATGGAAAAAAGGGCGTGCTTCTGGAGGTGAACTGCGAGACGGATTTCGTAGCGCGAAGTGAGGATTTCGTGCGTTTCGTGGAACGCGTGGCCAATCTGCTTCTGGCCTATGAGCCCGCCACGCGCGAAGCGCTGCTTGCGCTTCCCTACGAAGGCGGACGCACAGTGGCCGATGGGCTCAACGAGCTTCTGGGCCGGATCGGAGAGAAAATCGAGATTCGACGCTTCACCGTGCTCCGCGCCCGTGGGCAACTGATCTCCTATGTGCACCCGGGAAACAAGCTGGCCGTGATCGTGGATCTGGAGGCCGATGGGGATGCAGCCACGCTGGGGCGCGATATGGCCATGCAGGTGGCGGCCATGAACCCGGTGGCCGTTGATCGGGATTCCGTGCCCGAGGAAATCCGGCAAAAAGAGCTCGAAATCGCCCGCGAGCAGGCTCGATCCGAGGGCAAGCCCGAGCCCATCGTAGAACGCATCGCCCAGGGGAGGCTGGAGAAGTTCTATAAAGAGCACGTGCTCCTGGAGCAGCCCTTCATCAAGGACGGCGAGAAAACCGTCGCCGAGGTGCTGGCAGCCCATGGAGGGGCGCGCATCGTGGGCTTCGAGCGATACATGCTCGGAGAACAGCGGTTCAGCTGACAGAGGCGACCCCGCGGGGTCGCCTCTTTGGTTTTTCCGGAGGGGAGCGCTATTTTCCCTGGCGAGGGAGAGCTATGGCCCGGCTGCACTACAGGCGGATTTTGCTCAAGCTCAGCGGCGAAGCCCTGATGGGACGCCAGGGCTACGGGATCGATCCCGAGGTGCTGTCCCGTTTTGCTCAGGAAATCCGCGAGGTGCACGAGCTGGGCTGTCAGGTGGCCATCGTTATCGGGGGAGGCAACATCTTTCGGGGCAGTCAGGCCCAGGCCCTGGGGATGGATCGCGTGCAGGGCGATTACATGGGCATGCTGGCCACGGTCATCAACGCCATGGCCCTGCAGGATGCGCTGGAAAAGCTGGGCGTGCATACCCGTCTGCAGTCGGCCATCAAGATGGAGCAAATCGCCGAGCCCTTTATCCGCAGGCGCGCTATCCGGCATCTGGAAAAAGGCCGGGTGGTGATCTTCGGGGCCGGCACGGGTAATCCGTTCTTCACCACGGATACGGCTGCCAGCCTGCGGGCCATGGAAATCCGCGCCGAGGTGATCCTGAAAGGCACCCGGGTCGACGGCATCTACGACGCCGATCCGGAGCGTCATCCGGAGGCCACGCGCTTCAACCGCATCTCCGGGGCCGAGGTCATCCGTCGGGGGCTGGAGGTGATGGATCTGACCGCCTTTACGCTATGTCGAGAAAACAACATTCCCATCATTATTTTCAATATGCACGTGCCCGGCAACCTGCGCCGGATCGTGCAGGGAGAGCCCGTGGGGTCACTGGTCTACTGGGATGAGGCGACCCCGGTATCGTAACCAACGAACAGGGGAGTTGGCTTATGTTGCCGCTTCCAGAAGAAGCTCAGGCCGTTCTGCGGGATGCGGAAGAGCACATGAAGAAATCCGTGGTGCACCTGCAACAGGAGCTGGCCCACATCCGGGCGGGGAAGGCCACCCCGGAGTTGCTCGACGGGATCAAGGTCGACTATTACGGCACACACCTGCCCATCAACCAACTGGCCAGCATCTCCACTCCGGACGCCCGCCTGATCGTTGTTCAGCCCTGGGATAAGGGCGCCATTTCCGCCATCGAGAAGGCTATCCAGAGCTCGGGGCTGGGGCTCAACCCGTCCAACGACGGAAACGTCATCCGCATTCCCATCCCGCCCCTTACCGAAGAGCGGAGGCGTGAGCTGGTCAAGCAGGTCAGGCGGATCGGCGAAGAGGCCAAGATCGCCGTGCGCAATATCCGGCGCGATGCCCTCGAGGAGGTGCGCAGGCTGCAGAAAGAGGCTCACCTGCCCGAGGACCTGCGTTTTGCGGCCGAAGAGGAGATTCAGAAGATGACGAACCGGCATATCGAGCGCATCGACCAGCTGCTGGCCGCCAAGGAAAAGGAAATTATGGAAGTCTGAGAAGGCGCCTCTACAGGTTGGGCACGCACCGGTGGGGGCCGATGCGTGCCCTCTTTTTTCACCGGAGGGGGCTATGGCGGAGTTCGTCCACCTGCATCTGCATACGCAGTACAGCCTGCTCGACGGGGCTTCCCGGATCGAGGACCTCATGCAGCGGGCCCGGGAGTACGGTATGCGGGCCGTGGCCATCACGGATCATGGCAACCTGTTCGGGATCCCGGAGTTCGTCTCCTCCGCCCGGGCTCACGGTATCCGGCCCATCCTGGGCTGTGAATTCTATCTGGGTCGCAAAAGCCGGTTCGATAAGACGGACAAGGTCCGCTATCATCAGGTCCTGTGGGCCAAAAACGAACAGGGCTATCGGAACCTCATCCGCCTCTCCACGCTGGCCTATCTGGAAGGCTACTACTACAAGCCACGCATCGATAAGGAGCTGCTTCGGGAATACCGGGAGGGGCTTATCGCCAGCACCTGCTGCCTGCAAGGGGAGATTCCGCAGACGATCTTGCTCCACGGGGAGGAGGAGGCCCGCAAGGTCTTCGAATGGTGGCTCGATCTGTTCGGAGAGGACTTCTACATCGAGCTGCAGCGCCACGGCATCCCGGAGCAGGATCGGGTCAACGCCGTCCTGCTGCGCTGGGCGCGTCAGTACGGGGTGCCGGTGATCGCCACCAACGACGTGCATTACGTCCGAAAAGAGGATCACGAGGCGCAGGACGTGTTGCTGGCCCTGCAGACGGGCAAGGATCTGCACGACCCGAATCGGCTGCGCTTTGAGCAGCAGGAGTTCTACTTCAAAAGCCCCGAGGAAATGGCCCGGCTTTTCCAGGACGTGCCGGAGGCCCTGGAGAACACGGTGCGTCTGGCCGAATCCTGCAGTTTCGAGCTCCGCTTCGGGGACGTGCTCCTGCCCTATTACCAGCTCCCCCCGGGATTTGCGGATATGAACGCTTACCTGGAGCACCTGGCTTTCGAGGGGGCCCGGCGTCGTTATGGGGAGCTTACCCCCCCGGTCGAGGAGCGCCTGCGCTTTGAGCTGAGCGTGATCGCCCAGATGGGCTATGCGGGGTACTTTCTCATCGTACAGGATCTGACCACCGAGGCGCGACGTCGAGGCGTGTGGGTGGGTCCCGGCCGAGGTTCGGCGGCGGGATCTCTGGTGGCCTACTGTCTGGGCATTACGAACGTCGACCCGCTCCGATACGATTTGCTCTTTGAGCGGTTTCTCAACCCCGAGCGGGTCTCTATGCCGGATATCGACATCGATTTCGACGACCGAGGTCGGCAGTTGGTCATCGACTACGTGGTGGAGAAATATGGACGGGAGTCCGTCTGCCAGATCATCACCTTCGGTACGATGGGCGCCCGCAGCGCGGTGCGCGATGTCGGACGCGTGCTCGGTTTGAGCCCCCGACAGGTCGATGCCATCGCCAAGCTCATCCCCGAGGGCCCGAAGGTCTCCCTTCGACAGGCCATCGAGGAGGTGCCGGAGCTGGCCCGCATGGCCAGTGGTCCGGACCCCACGCTGCGGAAGTTGCTCCAGTTTGCGCAGGTGCTGGAGGGTTCCCCCCGGCACACCGGCGTGCATGCGGCCGGCGTGATCATCGCCCCTGGAGATCTGCGCGAGTATGTGCCCCTGTACCGGGCCGAAGGGGGAGTGGTGACGACCCAGTTTGAGGGCGCCTGGATAGAAAAGTTCGGCCTGCTGAAGATGGACTTCCTCGGGCTGGCCACGCTGACCATCCTCAAGGACGCGGTGGCCATGATCCGGGAAAATCACGGCGTCGAGATCGATCTGGATCGGATCCCCCTGGATGATCCCCAGACGTATGCGCTCTTTCAGCGTGGGGAGACGATCGCGGTCTTTCAGTTTGAATCCGAGGGCATGCGCAAGTACCTGCGCGAGCTCAAGCCCACCTGCATCGATGACCTGATCGCGATGAATGCCCTCTATCGGCCCGGGCCCATGGATTACATTCCGGTCTACATTCGCCGCAAACACGGCCTGGAGCCCGTCGAGTACCTGCATCCGATGCTGGAGCCCATCCTGAAGGCCACCTACGGGATCGCGGTCTATCAGGAGCAGATCATGCGTATTGCCCAGGTGATGGCCGGATACAGCCTCGGACAGGCCGATCTGCTCCGGCGCGCGATGGGTAAGAAGAAGCCCGAGGAGATGGCCCAGCACCGGGACATCTTCCTGCAGGGGGCCATGGAGCGCGGGGTGGACCGGGATACGGCGCTGCGCGTCTTTGAGATGATGGAGAAGTTCGCCGGCTATGGATTCAACAAAAGTCACGCCGCAGCCTACGCCATACTGGCCTATCAGACGGCTTACCTGAAGGCCCACTACCCGGCCGAATTCATGGCCGCTGCGCTCACGGCCGAAATCGGCAAGTCGGAAAAGATCGCCTTTCTCCTCGAGGAATGCCGGCGTATGGGGCTGGAGGTGTTGCCGCCCTCGGTGAACGCAAGCCGGGCGCACTTCTCTGTCGAGGGGGGCGCGATCCGCTTCGGATTGGCCGCCATCAAGGGCGTTGGCGAGGGGGCTGTAGAGGCCATTGTGCGGGCCCGCAGACAGGGAGGGCCGTTCCGTACGCTGTTTGATTTCTGTCGACGCGTGGACCTGCGCGCCGTCAACCGCCGCTGTCTGGAGGCGCTCATTCTTTCCGGCGCCATGGATGAGCTGGAGGGCACGCGAGCGCAGAAGTTCGAGGCCATCGAGGCCGCCATCCGCTATGCCCAGCGCGCCCAGGAAGCCCTGCTCATCGGCCAGAGCAGCCTCTTCGGCGCAGCAGAAGGGGAAACCGTGGCTCCGCCAGAGCCCGTGCTGCCTGCTCTGCTCAAAGACTGGACGCTGGCCGAAAAGCTCCGTCGGGAGCGGGAACTGCTGGGTTTTTATCTCTCCGGCCATCCGCTGGATCGCTACAGGGACGAGGCCCGCGCTCTGGCCACCGCCCATTTCGGACATCCCGATGAGGTGCAAGATGGCCAGAAGGTCCGCGTGGTGGGGATCGTCACCGAGGTGGAACGACGCACGGATCGTCGAGGCCACCCCATGGCCTTTCTGACCCTAGAGGATGTGACCGGATCCGGTGAGGTCATCTGCTTTGCCGAGGTCTTCCATAAGTATCAGGCGTATCTGGAACCCGATCAGATCCTCGTCGTGCTCGGTATCGCCGATACGCGTTCCGGGGCGCTCAAGGTGCGGGCTCTGGAGATTTGGCCCATCGCCATGGCCTGCGATGCGCTCATCGAGGGCATCGTGCTTCATGTGGGGATCGAGGAGCTCAGCGAAGAAATCGTCGAGGCCCTCTACGCGGCCTGTGTGCGCTATCCCGGGCAACGCCGAGTCGAATTCCTGCTCGCCTTGCCCGGCCGGCCCGAGCCTCATCGCCTGCGCGCCCGGCGCGTGCTCGTAGACCCCGTTCCAGATCTTATGGCTGAGTTCCGCCGTCTGCTCCCGCCGGGCTCCGTGCAGCTGCTTGTGCGTCCCAACGGCCTCTGAGGTCTCTTCGTGCAGAGGGCCTCGGACGGCATTGCGCTTCCCCTCGGAAGAGGCTACTTTCCCCGCACAAATCGGAAAGGAGGCGGAAGTATGCCCCGGCTGGCCAGCATACTGGGCCTGGTTCTGTGCCTTGTTTCCCTCGCCCGCGCGCAGGGGGAGCGGTCCCTTGCGTACCTGGAACGCGAGATCGCGCGCTTGGCCTCCCTGGCCGGAGGGCGGGTGGGCGTCGGGGTCGTGCACATAGAAACGGGACGTCGTCTTGCCCTCAACGGCCAGGAGCGCTTTCCCATGGCCAGCACGTATAAGGTTCCCATCGCTATCGCCCTGCTGGAGCGGGTCGATCGGGGCGAGCTCCGGCTTGAGGATATGGTTCCTGTCGATACGGTGGACGTGAGCCCGGGATCCGGCACCCTGGCCGATCTGTTTCAGCATCCCGGCGTGGCCCTTTCCGTGCGCAACCTGCTGGAGCTCATGATGCTCATCAGCGACAACACGGCCACGGACATATGCCTGCGCTTGGTGGGAGGCCCCGAGGCCTTAAGGGAACGGCTCCGTCAGTGGGGGGTGGCAGAGGGGATCCGGGTGGACCGACCGACCAAGCAGCTCATCGCCGACTGGCTGGGTCTGGGGGATCGGATCCGTGCCCGCGACTGGTCGCTGACCTATTTCCGGACCCTGCAGGAGCGGCTCGATCCGGAGGAGCGCCGACTGGCCGCGGCGCGTTTCGATGCCGATGAGCGCGATACGGCTACCCCGATGGCCATGGCCGAGCTGTTGGGTCGGCTCTTCAGGGGCGAGCTGTTGAGCCCGAGGAGTACGGCCTTGCTGTTGGATATCCTCCATCGCTGCCGAACGGGAGAAAACCGGCTCAAGGGCCTCTTGCCGGCCGGAACGCCCGTGGCCCACAAGACGGGCACGATCGGGGGAACGCTCAACGATGTGGGCATCCTTACCCTGCCGGACGGGGCCGGACATGTGGCCATCGCCGTCTTCATCAAATCCTCCGATCGGGATACGGCCAGCCGCGAACGGGCGATAGCCGAGATCGCGCGCGCCGTGTACGATTACTTCCTCTTTGTGCGGCCCTAACCGGACCGGAGGCGGACGATGAGCACGCTGGAACGAGCGCTGCGGCACGGCGATCTCCTGTTGCTCGTGGTGGGACTGGTGATCGGTTCGGGGATTTTTCTGGTCCCCGGGGTGGTGCTCCAGCAGGCGAAAGGATATGTGGGCCTGGCGCTTGCGATCTGGGTAGTGGGTGGGTTGCTCTCCCTGCTGGGTGCGCTGACCTACGGGGAGCTGAGCATCCGGCGCCCACAAGCCGGGGGGCTATACGTGTACCTGCGCGAGGCTTTCGGTCCGCTGGTGGCTTTTCTGTACGGGTGGGCTCTGTTGCTGGCCATTGCCTCCGGAGCGCTGGCCACGCTGGCCGTGGCCTTTGGAGAATACCTGGATCATCTGTTTCCCGTGAGCCTTGCGGGGCAGAAGGTGGCCGCCATCGGGCTCATCGCCTGGGTAACGGCGGTAAATATCCGCGGGGTACGATACGGGGCCTGGGTGCAAAACGGCACCACGATCCTCAAGATCGGGGCTCTGCTTGCCCTGAGCGCGTTGCTCCTGATCGGATCGGAGTTGTCCGGTTTGCACAGGGAGCCGGTGCGCTGGTGGCCGGACAGCCGGGATATGACCTGGCTTGGCGGGGCCGGTCTGGGCCTGATCGGCGTGCTCTGGGCCTATGAGGGGTGGCAATATGGCACCTTCAGCGCTGGGGAGGTACGCAACCCTCAGCGCGCCTTTCCGCTCGCCTTTTCCCTGGGCCTGGTGATCCTGATCGTTCTCTACGGGTTGGTCAACATGGCCTATGTGGCCGCTTTGGGCGTGGAGCGCATGGCGGGTTCCGTAAGCGTAGCCGCCGAGGCCGTTTCCCACGTCTGGGGTCCGGAGGCCGGGCGCTGGGTGGCGCTGGCGATCCTTCTGTCCATTCTCGGGGCGGCCAACGGATTGGTGCTTACGGCCTCGCGCGTATACTACGCCATGGCCCGCGACGGGCTCTTGTTCTCCTGGCTGGGAGGCGTGCATGCCCGCTACCGCACCCCGGTTCCCGCCCTGCTGTTCGGATCCGGATGGGCCATCCTGCTGGCCCTGGCCGGAACGTTTGAGGAGCTGCTCACGTACGTGGTTTTCTCCGGATGGATTTTCTACGGCTTGGGCGCGATGAGCCTGCTCCATTATCGCCGTCGCGACCCGGGATCGGCCGGATATCAGACCCCCGGATATCCCTGGACTCCCCTGGTGTTCGCCCTGGCCGCGCTGACCATTGTGGGCAATACGTTCGTCGTTCGCCCCCTGCAAGCCGGCATGGGGCTGCTCATCATGGCCACGGGAGTGCCCGTCTACGCGTTCTGGCGCCGCAGGGCGGCCCGCCGGGCCGAGGATCTGGCTGAAGACGGAGCAAGGAGATGAGCGATCGATACGCGGACTTCCGGCGATTGCGTCTGTTATGGCCCGAGGAGGGTGTGCTGGAGGTGATACTGGAGGCTCCCGGCCGACTCAACGCGGCCGATGCGGTCTTGCATCGGGAGCTGGCCTATATCTGGCGGACCATCGATGAGGATCCCTCCGTGCGCGCCGTGCTGGTGCGGGGGGAAGGTGGGGTGTTCTCAGCAGGGGGGGACTTTGAGCTCATCGAGTCCATGATGGCCGATTATAGCACCCTGGTGCGGGTCTGGAAGGAAGCCCGGGATCTGGTCTACAACGTGATCAACTGCTCCAAGCCCATCGTGTCGGCCATCGAGGGGCCGTGCGTGGGCGCGGGGTTGGCGGTGGCCGTGCTGGCCGATGTGTCTATCGCGGGTCGTTCTGCTCGCCTTCTGGACGGGCATGTGCGCCTGGGGGTGGCAGCCGGAGACCACGCCGTGCTCATCTGGCCGCTTCTGGTCGGTATGGCGCGGGCTAAATACTATCTGCTGCTCAATGAACCCCTTTCCGGGCAGGAGGCCGAACGCATCGGGCTCGTCTCCCGATGCGTGGAAGATGAGCGCGTCCGCGAGGTGGCGCTGGATGTGGCCCGTCGGTTGGCGCAGGCAAGCCCCACGGCGATACGGTGGACCAAGTACGCGCTCAACAATTGGCTGCGCGTCTTCGGTCCGAGCTTTGACACTTCGCTGGCCCTGGAGTTTCTGGGCTTTCTGGGGCCGGATGCCCGCGAAGGGCTCCAGTCCCTTCGCGAAAAACGTCCCCCCCGTTTTGAGCGCGATGTGCCCCTTTAGCGGGAGGCCTCCTCGAACCAGGAAGCGATCTGGAAGGCTAGGTTGGCCAGCGATACGTTCTGCATGTTCGCGATCAGGGCCACGACCACCTGCGTACTGGGCCGAAGCACAAGCACGGAGCTTCCCCCCACGGCCCCGCCCGTATGCCAGACCGTGCGTTGGCCTGTTCGTTCCCCCGTAAACCAGCCGATTCCGTATCCCGTAAGACGTCCGTCGCGCGTCCGCTGGCTGGTGAAGAGCAGCTCCACGGTTTGCGGGCGAAGCAGACGCCCCGCAAGCAAGCCGGATCCGAATCGGACCAGGTCTTCGGCCGTGGACAGAAACCCCCCTCCGGCCCATTTGACGGAGTTGTCCACATAGGGCGCATTGAGCACCCGGCCCAGGGAATCGCGCACGTAAAAACGGGCCCGACCCGGGATCAGGCTGTCTACATGCTCGGCCACCGTGTGGCGCATCTCCAGCGGCTCGAAGATCCGCGCCCGCATAAACGCCAAGAAATCCCGTCCGGAGGCGCCCTCGATGACGGCGCTCAGCAGGTTCCAGCCGTAGCTGGAGTACGCATATCGGGTTCCGGGCTCAAAGAGCAGGCTGTCATCCTGGAAGACTTCCAGGGCCTCACGTACGCTCCGATAGGGGCGTGTGCTCAGGAACTCCCGGCCCCGATAGTGTCGAATACCCGCCAGGTGTCCGGCGACCTGGCGGACGGTGATGGGCCATCGTTTGCGGGGAAAGTCCGGCACATAGCGCTGGATCTCGGCGTCCAGGTCCAGTTTGCCTTCTTCGAGGAGCACGCCCAGGGCGGCCGAGGTGAGCGCCTTCGATACGCTGGCCACCCGGAAGCGCGTGTTGGGCCATACGGGCACCCGGTTTTCCAGGTCGGCCCATCCAAACCCATCCGACCAGACGATGCGTCCCCGCACGGCCACGGCGACCTGCAGCCCCGGCACCGCACGAGCCTGCATGAGCAGGGCCAGCGAGTCCCGGGCTCGTTCGATAACTGCCCGGTATCGCCCTTCGGGGGCGGGAGCCTGAGCCAGGGGAAGGGGACTCTGGGCCTGTGCGCAGAGAGCAAAGCCGAAGACGAATCCCAACAGCGCGCTTCGCATAGCTCTTGCCTCCTCCTTCAATCTAGGGCAGTAGCCATGCCCCAAGGCCCGCCAGAACCAGAAGCCATCCTGTAAAGCGGATCCCCTGTGCGATCTGCAGGGGGGAGAACCGGCTGCGAAAGCCCCATGCGAGCCAGCTTAGGAGCTTAAACCACATCCAGGATCCACAGAACACGCCCGATGCCAGAAGGAGCCATTCTGCTGGGGTGGAGACAGGGGTATGCAGGCTCCCCAGGAGGGCGATAAAGGCCGGCAGGGTGAGCGGGTTAAGAAACACGAGCAGAAATGCCGTGCCGAAGAGGCCTGTGCTCCGACGGAGGGGAGCAGAAAGGCGGGAGGATGCGGAATGCCGCTGGCTGCGGATTCCGAGCCCGATCAGGAGCACTCCGCTCACTTTGCGCAGCAGGGAAGCCTTCCTGAGCAAGAGGCCGGCAAGTAAGGAATGCCCCATGCCGGCCAATCCCCCATATAGGGCATCGGCCAGGGCCGCGCCCAGCGCGATGAGCGTACCAGCCCTCCGGTTCTCCACAAGCGTGCGCTGGATGCACCAGATCCCGGCCGGACCGATGGGCACGGCCAGAACCAAACCAGCCAGGAGTCCGTGCCAGAAGACGGGGCTCATGCCAGGGCCTGCTGGAGGTCCTCAATCAGGTCATCGGGATGTTCAATGCCCACCGAAATTCGAAGCAGGTTTTCGGGGGCGCGTGTGCCGGGGCCTTCGACCGAGGCCCGGTGTTCGATGAGGCTCTCCACCCCGCCCAGGCTTGTGGCCCGAATAAAAAGCCGGGTGCGGGCGGCCACGGCCAGAGCATCTGCAGCCGATCCGCGCACCAGAAACGAAACCATCCCGCCGAAACCGCCCCGCATCTGCTGGCGGGCGATCTCGTGTCCGGGGTGCGTCTCCAGTCCGGGGTAGAAGACCGCCTCCACCCGGGGATGTGCAGCCAGAAAACGGGCCATGGCTAGGGCGTTTTCCGAGTGGGCCCGCATGCGATAGGGCAGGGTACGGATGCCCCGCAGCAAAAGCCAGCAGTCGAACGGAGAGGGAACGGCGCCCCCCTGGGTCTGAATAAAGCGGATGCGGGCGAAGAAGTCATCCTGCTGGCCCGTCACCAGCACCCCTCCTACCACGTCGGAGTGCCCGCTCAGGTACTTCGTCGTGGCGTGCATGACCAGATCGGCGCCCAGCTCCAGCGGGCGCTGCAGGACAGGGGTGGCCCACGTGTTGTCGCACACCAGGCGCGCGCCCGCCTCGTGGGCGATGCGTGCGGTTTCGGCGATGTCCGTGATGCGCAGCAGCGGATTGGAGGGGGTTTCCACCCAGATCAGCCGGGTATGGGGCCGAAGGGCCCTGCGCACCTGGTCTGGATCCCAGACGTCCGTAACGGTGATCTCCAGCCCCCAGTCCGAAAACAGCCCATGCAGCAGCTTGGCCGTGCCGTGATAGACGTCCCCGGGTACGATAACGTGATCTCCGGGTCGGAGGGCCTGAAAGACGGCCATGATCGCCGCCATGCCGGAGGAAAAAGCCGCCGCCTCAACCCCCCCTTCAAGCCGGGCCAGCGCCTCCTCCACCCAGGCGCGGTTGGGATTGCCCAGGCGGCTGTAGACGTATCCGTGGGGGAAGGAGCCATCCGGAGCGCGCTCAAAGGTGGTCGACAGGTAAATGGGCGGACTGACGGCGCCCGTGGCTGGGTCCGGATGCAGGCCGCTGTGCACAGCGAGCGTTTCCAGTCGCATAGGCGGAGCTCTATGAGCGTTTGCGGTACGTGATCCGGTATATGGCCCCGGCGTGATCGTCGGAGACGAGCAGGGAGCCATCGGGCAGGATGAGCACATCTACCGGCCGGCCCCAGACCGAACCGTCCGATCCGAGCCAGCCCTCGGCGAAGACCTCATAGGAGATGGCTCGGTTGCCCTCCAGACGCACAAGCGTGACCCGATAGCCGATCGGCGTGCTCCGGTTCCAGGAGCCGTGCTCGGCGATGAAAATCTGGTTCCGGTATTCCGGAGGAAACATGGAGCCCGTATAAAAGCGCATGCCGAGCGCGGCCACATGCGGGCCGAGCTCCATAACCGGGGGCACGAAGGCCGAGCAGGGCCGCCTGCGCCCGTACTCGGGATCGGCGATCGCCCGTCCATGGCAGTACGGATAGCCGAAATGCAGGCCCGGACCCGGGGCGCGGTTGAGCTCATCCGGGGGCAGATCATCACCCATCCAGTCCCGGCCGTTGTCCGTAAACCAGAGTTCCCGCGTAACGGGATGCCAGTCGAAGCCCACCGTGTTGCGTACGCCTCGGGCGAAGACCTCCATGTTCGATCCATCGGGGTCCATGCGCAGGATCGTCGCATACGGGTCTTCCCGCTCGCAGATGTTGCAGGGAGCCCCCACGGGGACATACAGTTTGCCGTCCGGGCCGAAGGCGATGAACTTCCAGCCGTGGTGTCGATCAGAGGGCAGCCTGTCGGTGACCACGACAGGTCGGGGAGGGTCGGCAAGTCGGTTTTCGATATCGTCGAAGCGCAGGATGCGATTGACCTCGGCCACGTAGAGGGAGCCGTTGCGGAAAGCCACCCCGTTGGGCATGTTCAGCCCCTCGGCGATCGTGTAGACCCGATCGGCCCGACCGTCCCGATTGGCATCCACCACGGCGTATACCTTTCCAGCCGAGCGCGTGCCCACGAAAAGAATACCGCGCGGACTCAAGGTCATGGAGCGCGCATTGGGCAGATTTTCCACAAAGACGTCGATCTCAAACCCCGGGGGCAATTTGATGCGATCAATGGGCAGCCGCGTGCTCGGGGGGGTATCGTGGGCCTTCTCCGAGGCGGTATCCGGACCCGCCCCACATCCCAGGATGGCCAACAGCAGGATCCATCGGCCTGAGAACATGGCGCCTTTTCCCTTCCACTTTCCCGCCCAAGATGGTACGCAGGCCTTCGGCTATGGCGCAACGTCAAGCCGCAGGCTGATCAGTTCACGGCGGTTCCGGGCGTAGTAAAGCCGGTTCCGGCGCAGGAAGAAGGGTTCTGGCTCAGGACGCGCCCCCTCCCCGGAGATCCGATCCTCCCAGTAGCGCCGTCCCTTGTGCAGATGCCACACCTCGAGCCATGTGCCCTCTCCGGTCCGAAAGGCGGCCCCGATCCACCACGGGTCTGAGGAGAGCGCCTCCAGGTGGTCCGCCTCGGCGCTGAGCGCTACAGGTGCTCTAGAGGCGGGCTGGGGAAAGCGGGTTTCCCGGTAGGGGGCCTCGGGGTCGATCTGTCGGCGCAGCGCCTCGACGATCGTCCGATCCGATCCCAGCGCGCGGCGGAGGGTACCGGCCCAGGGATCCAGCAGGGCATATCGGAGCGTGTAGCCCTGCCGGCGGTAGACGCACAGGCCCTCCGGGTGCCAGAAGAGAAAGGAGTCCTCCACCGAGCGCCAGCGTTCCTGGCCGGTTGCTAAATCCAGGGCGATCAGCCCCCGGTGTTCGGGCAGGCGCGGATCGGCAAAACCGTGCACCAGCGCAAGACCCTGATCGACGGCCTCCAATCCGATCCACCAGGGTTCTTCGGGGTTGTGCCAGCTCCAGCGCACGCGGCCCGTGTCGAGCTCCAGGGCGACGATGCGGGCCTGGCCTTCCCGGGGATCGCGCACTTCGGCTACCAGGAAGGGTTCGTTGAACCAGATCCGCCACAGCCGGGCACCGCTATCGAAGCTCCAGTGCTCCATAGGCGGATCGTCGTCCGGGCTCAGTTGGAGCGCAGGCGCTCGTACATGGCCCGACCGATCAGGGCGGGGCTGCGCACGACCGTGACCCCGGCGGCCTCGAGGGCGGCCATTTTCTCCGCCGCCGTGCCGGATCCCCCGGAGATGATCGCCCCCGCATGCCCCATACGTCTGCCCGGTGGGGCGGTCTGTCCGGCGATGAAGGCCACGACGGGTTTGCTTACGTGTTCCCGGATGAAGGCGGCCGCTTCCTCCTCGGCCGTACCCCCGATCTCTCCGATGAGCACGATGCCCTCGGTTTCTGGATCTGCCTCAAAGAGGGCGAGCGCGTCGACGAAGCGTGTTCCGATGACGGGATCGCCCCCGATGCCGATGCAGGTCGACTGGCCCAAGCCGAGCTGGGTGAGCTGGTAGACGGCCTCATAGGTGAGCGTGCCGCTGCGGCTGATCACGCCCACGGAGCCGGGTTTGTGGATGAAACCCGGCATGATGCCCACTTTGGCCTTGCCGGGGGAGATCACACCCGGACAGTTGGGGCCCACCAGGCGCACGCCCCGTTTGCGCACATATTCGTAGGCGCGCAGCATATCCCGGGTGGGGATGCCCTCTGTGATGCAGACGATGAGCTCCACGCCCGCATCGGCGGCCTCCATGATGGCGTCGGCGGCGAAAGCCGGAGGGACGAAGATGATCGACGTGTTGGCCGCCTCGCGCTCCACGGCCTCATGGACCGTGTTGTATACCGGTCGGTCCAGGTGTTTTGTGCCCCCCTTCCCGGGGGTGACCCCGGCGACGACCTGTGTGCCGTATTCGATCATCTGCTGGGCGTGAAACGTCCCTTCTCGGCCCGTAAATCCCTGTACGAGCAGTCGGGTCTGTTCGGAAACCAGCACGCTCATGAAACAGCAAGCCTTTCTGTCTGCAACCCGGGCGAATATACGGCTCCCTGCAGAAGGGGGCCAAGCCCGGCCGTCTACGCTCGCTGAAAGGCATCCAGATACTGGAGTAGCTCCTTGAGATCAGCAAGCAGCGCCTGCATCCGGATGCCCCGAAAGTGGGCCGGGCTCAGAAGCAGGCGTTCGTAACTGCGCCTCAGGAGCGTATACGCTCCCCGGAGGTTGCCCTTTTTGAGGTGGTGGCATCCGGCGGCCAGTTGCGTCCACCCCTTCCAGAGCTCTCGCTCCGCTTCGGGTGCGCTGCGCCAGGCTTCCTCCCAGGCTTCGTGCGCTTCGTAGAAGGCGCCTTCCAGAAAACAGAGGCGACCACGCTCCCAGAGCTCATCTATCATCAGCAGGCCAGCAGGCGTTTGAGGTATCGACTGCGCTCTCGGCTGGCGATCAATTCGCGGCCATCCTCTAGGATCACCTTGAAGCGACCGCTGAACCAGGGTACCAGTTCCCGGATGCCGTCGAGGCGAACGATCGCGGATCGACTGATGCGCAAAAAGCGGGAGGGGTCCAGGCGTGTCTCCATCTGCTCCAGAGAGCTGCGGAGCAGATACCGGCGTTCGCGGGTGTACAGATAGGTCAATCCCTCCTGCACCTCCACGGAAAGCACCTGATCTTCCGGAAGTAGGATCAGCCGATTCCGGTAGGGCACGGCCAGCCTGCGCGTGGCGGGATTCGAGGGGATATGGCGTCTGTGGGCTTCGATGAAGAGCCGCGCTCGTTCGAGCGCTTCCGAAAGCGCTTTCTGTTCGACGGGTTTGAGCACGTAATCCAGCGCCCGGGCCTGAAAGGCTTGTAGGGCGTAGTCCGGATAGGCGGTCACGAAGATCACGTACGGGCTGGAGGGGCGTTCGGCGCGCAGCCGTTGCAGCAGGGCGAAACCGTCGAGCTCCGGAAGGCGGATGTCGAGCAGCAATACGTCCACCGCCTGCTGTTCAAGGATCCGGAGGGCGCTCTTGGCGTCTCCGGCCTCGGCTACGAGCTGCACGTTCGGCATGCGCCCCAGCAGGCGACGCAACCGATCGCGAGCCGGCTCTTCGTCCTCTATGACCGCTACGCGCAGGGGCATGGGTTCCATGGGCGTCCTCCTCGGGAGGTCGGGGTAAACGCAGGCGGCAAGAGGTGCCCTTCGGGCCACTCTCGATTTCCAGAACACCCCGCTCCCCATAGAGTTGTTCCAGCCGACAGGCCACGTTGCGCAGTCCCGTGCCGAAGAAATCCCTTCGGCCCGGATGGAATCCCGGGATCCCTGGACCTGTGTCGCGCACCTCCACGCAGAGCCTTTCGCCCTCGAGCCAGGCCCGCAGTTCGACGCACCCCCCTTGTGCGGAACGGGCCACCCCGTGCTGAACGGCGTTCTCCACCAGGGTTTGCACGGCCAGGGTGGGTACGGGCCACTGTTGCAGGTTTTCGGGGATCGCGCACTTCACCCGCAGCCTGGATCCCAGCCGTATCTGCTCGATGGCCAGGTAGCTGGAGACGAGCTCTAGTTCGGTTTTCAGCGGCAGGAGCGCTTTCCCGGCATGCGCTAACACGTGTCGGAACAGGCGTCCTAGGTGTTCTACGGTGCGTTCCGCCTCCCGGGGGCGGTCTTCAATCAAAGCCGCGATGGTGTTAAGCGTGTTGAAGAGGAAATGGGGATCGATGCGCGCCCGCAGGGCGACCAGCTCGGCTTCGGCCGTGCGGCGCACCAGTTCCCGTTCCCGTTCCAGAAAGGCCCAGCGGGTTACAGCCTGGGCGATGTACGATGTCCAGAGGCGAGCGCGTTCGACGTCGGAGACGTTGAAGACCCGCCTTCTCCGGCCCAGGGCGAGCAGGCCCCAGCAGCGGTCCTCCGATCGGATGGGCACAAGCAAGCCCACGCGCGCCCGCTCGAGCGCGCGCTCCAGATTTTCGGGCAGGATCGCCCGGGGTAGTACCGGAGAGGGGGTCCAGAGCATATCGGGTGCAAGAGCGCCCTGTAGCGCCTCCCAGTTGAGCGTTATGGGGCTTGACTCCGGCCAGTGGGCCAGAACAGGATCCCTTCCAGGGGGGAGAAGCGCAACGACGGCTCGAGGGGTTTCAAAAAGTTCCGTGCTCCGGCGTGCCGCCTCTCGGGCGAGGCGTTCCAGATCGGTGAACCGCCCGAGCTCTTCCCCCTCATGCCGCAGACGCCTCCACTGCGTCTGCTCATCGGTCAGGAGCAGGCGTTCCAGCAGGCGATAGGCCAGGGGAGAGGAGGCCGTCACGGCGCCCACAACTATCCAGTCCCGGATGGATAAGGCGCTCCATACCGCCGGATCCCAGCCCCTGCGCAGCAGGCTGTAGGTGAGCAACCCCAGTACTAGCGTGCCCAGCCCCGCCACGGCCCGACGTACGACCGCGGAGACGGGTCCGTATTTGAGGGTGCCGTAGGTGAGCAGCAAAACGGGAAAGAGGCTGAGCAGCTGGACCAGCAGGATGAGCCCGATGGTGACTCGGTCAGTGGCCAGGGCGAGCTCGGGAAGCAGGCCCAGCAGGGCCAACAGGGCCAGCAGACACAGCACGAGAAAAAGCCCAAGGCCCAGGCGGCTCATCCATCCCGGACCTCGTTCCGGAGCGGGACCCAGAAGCAGGAGCAGGGAGGCAGCGGCCATATACGTGGTCACGTATAGCAGGAGGGCTCCTGTAAAGGTGTGTACCGTAAACCCCCCCGGCCATCCGCCCAGAACGCTGGCGCTGAGCAGGGCCCCGGCATACAGCGCCGGCGGCACATACAGCCATAGGCTCAGCCAGAGGGGAACGGAGAGCACATTTCGGGCCGCGCGCCAGAGAAGCAGGGCGGAAAAGGCCACCCAGCCCAGCAGGGTCAAGAAGGTGAGAATCGACCACAGCGCGGGCACGGGACCCTCCAGGGGACCCCAGAGGGCGAGCAGTGCAATACGCGTGGCATTGCCGCCAAAGTACAGCGCGCCCAGGGCGATCAGCAGCAGGTCGATCGCGTGCTGGGGATTGCGCCAGGCCAGGGGCAACAGGATGAGCAGGCCCACCACATGCACCAGAAAACCGATCACAAAACCCCATCCGCTCACCGTCCAGAACAGGGGATCGATCGGGTACAGAAAGGCGGGATATTCGGTGGTGCGCACCTGGACTACCCGGAGCCCATCTGCTCGCAGGAGCTCATAGGAAACCAACGAGCCCGGTTCGAAGCCCTGTATGGCCTGTTCCAGCGCCTGCAGACTGAAAAACGGGCGGCCCTGTACACCGAGCAGGCGATCTCCCTTGCGGATACCTGCCCGATCGGCGGGGCCGTTGGGGAATACAAAGGCCGCCTCTATACCCTGGCCCTGATCGCGCCACTGGACCCAGTCGTATCCCCGCGTCTGTGGAAAATCCGGCTCCAGAAAGGTGCGAAAGCGCATCCAGTCCTGGCCGATCCGATACAGGGGCACAAGGGCCAGGAAAGAGGCCACAAGCAACCCGAATACCCCGAGGAGGGCGCGCCGATCCATGCAGAAAAAGTACACCTCCGGTCCCAGAAAGCCAACAGCAGGCTTTTGCGCCCTCCCCCCGGCCAGGCTAACTTTGCATCCCGACATGCATGAGGTCCCGCTTGCGCGCATCCGGGCTGTACTGGAACACCTGGTGGCCCGATACAACCGGCCGGAGTTCATCGCCTCCGATCCCGTAGCGTTTGTGCACGCCTTTGACGATCCCCGTGATCAGGAGCTTATCGGGATCGTTGCCGCCCTGTTTGCCTGGGGGCGTCGGGATGTGGTGCTGCGCAAGCTGGCTGAACTATGTGAGCGTGTGCATATGGCTCCGCGCCGGTATGCGGAGACCTTCCCTCGCCACGAGGGGATAAGCCTCCGGGGGTTTGTCCACCGCACCTGGTCTGCCGATGACGTGCGAGCGCTTTGGGGAAGCCTGCATCAGATATTGCGGCGGTTCGGATCCCTGGAGGCCGCCTTCTGCGCCGCCTGCGAGCCGAACGCCCCCACGGTGGAGCAGGCGTTGGATCGGTTCGTGGAATGGCTCTGGGAGGCAGACCCCTCCGGACGGCTGAGGCGTCATGTGGGGCGTCCCTCTCGGGGGTCGAGCTGTAAGCGACTGAACCTGTACTTGCGCTGGATGGTGCGCCGGGACGGGATCGTGGATCTAGGGATCTGGTCATCGCTCAGCCCCGCGCAGCTTTTGATCCCGCTGGATGTGCATGTGGTTCGGGTATCTCGCGCCCTCGGTCTGCTTCAGCGGCGGAGCCCGGACTGGCGCGCCGTCTTGGAACTGACCGATCGGCTGCGCCTGTTTGACCCTCACGATCCGGTTCGATATGATTTCGCCCTCTTCGGACTCGGGGTGGCACGGGAGCCTGTAGCTGACCTGGAGGTCGCATGAGGCGCGCGTCGCTGGCCGTGCTCTTTCTTACCGTGCTCGTCGATCTCATTGGCTTTGGCATCGTGCTGCCTCTTTTGCCCTTTTACGCCCGGCGCTACGGGGCCACGGAGCTGGAGGTCGGTCTGCTTTACAGCATCTACTCTCTTATGCAGTTTCTCTTCGTGCCGCTCTGGGGGCGTCTTTCCGATCGCATCGGACGCCGGCCCGTGATCCTGATCAGCGTGGCGGGCTCGGTTTTTTCCTATACGCTTTTTGCCCTGGCGCGCTCGGTGGAGCTACTCTTTCTGGCGCGCATGTTCGCTGGTGTGGCCGGGGCCAACCTGGCTGTAGCCCAGGCCTACATAGCGGATGTGACCCCTCCGGAGGCGCGTTCCCGCAACATGGCCCTCATCGGGGCGGCCTTCGGCCTGGGCTTCGTGCTGGGGCCGGCTATCGGGGGCACCTTCATTCCCCTGGGCTATGCAGTGCCTCCCCTGGTGGCGGCCGGGCTGGCCGTGCTGAACTGGATCATGGCCTTCCGATTTCTGCCCGAACCCCCACATCGGAGCCTGAGCACAGAGCGGCGGACGCGGATTCTGAACGTACAGGCCTTTATCGTCTTTGCGCGTCGACCCCTGCTGGGGCGGCTTCTGGTGGGCGCCTTTCTGCTGCCCTTTGCACAGGCCAATATGTACGGTATTTTCCCCCTGCTCGGGGCCGAAGTCCTGGGCTTCAGCGACCGGCAGGTCAGCTACCTGTTCATGTATGTGGGCCTGCTTTCCGTCTTGGTGCAGGGGGGAGTGATGCGCTGGCTTGCCCGACGGGTTTCGGATCCCTATCTGTTTGCCTGGGGCGTTGTGGCGACCGCGATCGGGTATGGCATGCTCCCGTTCTGGCATGACCTGTCGGGGGTATTGCTCCTGCTCGCCCTCGTGGCGCTGGGCAGTGTGGCCACCCCGGCCTTGAGCGCGCTCACCTCCCGGGCCGCGCACGCCGATGAGCAGGGAACGGTTCTGGGGCTTTCCCAGAGCCTGAGCAGCCTGGGTCGGACGCTGGGTCCAGCCTGGGGGGGGGTCTGGTACGGCATCCATCATGGGCTGCCTTTTTGGAGCGCGGCACTGGCGCTCCTGCTGGCTCTGCTGATAAACCGTCCCGGGCTGTACCTCTTGCTCGGCGCCCCGCCATCCGTATCGGCTTCCGTGGATCAATGAGGGGGTCATGAAAAAACCCTGGTCTGTTCGGTTGCGGCAGCATCTGCTGACGGGGCTTCTCGTCGTAGCCCCCCTGGTGATCACCTATCTCGTATTGCGCTTTCTGTACGAAACCCTCGAGAGCGTGCTCGGTCCCACGCTGCGCAACCTGCTGGGGCTAGAGTTGCCGGGGATCGGTATTCTGGCGCTTCTCCTGGCCGTATGGTTGCTCGGGGCCCTTGTATCGCGCGTGCTTGGAAGAGGGTTGTTCCACTGGTGGGAGGGGCTTGTAGCGCGTATCCCCCTGGTCGGGGCTGTTTACCGTGCCGCCCGGCAGACCGTGGAGGTCTTCGCCCGGCCTTCTGAGGAGTCCTTTCAACGGGTCTGTCTGGTGCCCTTTCCGCTGGAGTCGGATTCCTGGGCGCTGGGGTTCGTGACCGGCCAGTCCGACCCTCTGGGCAGGGGCAAACCGCTGGTACACGTTTTTCTGCCCGCCCCGCCGTTGCCCTCCGGGGGACTGCTCGTGCTCGTGGAGCCGGAGCGCGTGCGTTATCTGGATTGGAGCGTGCCGGAGGCCATGCAGTTCATCATCTCTTTCGGCAGTCTAAGCCCGGGAGGGCCGACTCCGATACGGTTTTCGGAGTTACCCGGTCCGGTTCGTAGCCCACTTCCCGAGGGGGGAGCGGCCGAGGAGGTGGAGCCGAAAAATGAATAGCAGGGGCGTCCCTTTGGGTCGGACGCCCCTGCCGCGGAAGGCGATCAGTACCCTTCCTCCGGCTCATCCCCTGAGGGGCGGGCCGAACCCCGTCGGGGCGCCTGGCGCACCTCAAAGGGAATTGTAATACTGTGGGTGCCGGAGCGGAACTCGATCCGATAACGGCCTGCGCGCAGGTAGATCTGCCCGTCCTGCGCCGCCGTCCAGTTCTTGCCTGCCTGACGGGCCAGCGTGGAATCCACCCTGAGATCCCAGGTGCGCACGTTAAAGCCCCTGTCAGCCGATCCACGCAGCACCTGTAGCGGACGGTCCTCCGCATCCCGGATCGTGATGAGGGTGGAGTCTGATCCGGCTTCCTGCAGCCACCATACCAGCCGTACGGAGGGACGGATAGGGTCGCGCCAGTTCGGAATGCGCCCCCAGGCGGGATTTTCCGTAATGGGTTCTATCGCAAAGGCGTGGATGGGCCTGGCCAGCACGGAGTCGGTGAGTTGCTGGATCTCCTCCAGATCGAGCACATATATGCTTCGTCCGTGCGTGGCTACGACCAGGTCTTTATCCCGGGCTTGAATTTTCATATCGTAGACGGCCACATCGGGCAGGCCGCCCATAAGGGGCTCCCAGCTGCGTCCCTGATCCAGGCTGATGTACAGGCCGTCTTCCCCGCCCACGTAGAGGATGTTGGGATTGACCGGATCCTCGCGGATTACGTTCAGGGCCAGTCGGCGGGGCAGTCCACCGGACAGATCCTGCCAGGTCTGCCCGTAGTCGGTGGTTTTGAACACATAGGGGGTGAAGTCGTCTTCCCGATAACCGGTCAGCGTCACGTAGGCGGTCCCTTCCTGGTAGCGGGAGGCTACCACGCGCGTAACCCATTTGCGGGGCGGCACCAGGGCGTTGCGCATGCGCGGCCGAGGGGCGTTGACCTCATGCCAGCTTGCCCCGCCATCGCGCGTGACCCAGATGCGCCCATCGTCCGTGCCCACCCAGATGAGCCCAAAGCGCAGGGGCGATTCGTCGATGGTCGTGATCGTGCCGTAGGGCACATCCCCTTCCCGGGGGCCGAAGGTGAGATCCGGGCTGATGGCCGTCCAGGTGCGGCCCTGATTCAGGGAGCGAAATAGCCGGTTGGCTCCGAAATAGACGATCTGCTGGTTGTGGGGGGACAGGATCACGGGAGTAAGCCAGTTGTACCGCAATGGGGCCTCGCCCAGCTTGTGCCGGGGCCGAATGGCGGCCCGTTCCCCGGTGCGACGGTTGATGCGGAAGTAGTTGCCGAACTGGAAGCCGGCATAGACGATTTCGTTGTTCGTCGTGTCGGGCTCGGCATACATCCCGTCGCCGCCCAGCAGCCGCCTCCAGCCATCTCGATCCTCTCGCTCCCAGACGCGCTCGATAGAGCTTCGGGGGCCATACCAGACCCCATTGTCCTGCAGGCCACCGTAGATGTTGTAGGGTCGGGCGTTGTCCACAGCGACCGTATAGAACTGCCCCACAGGGATCGTGTTGAGTACCTGCCAGGAGCGTCCCCCGTCGTAGGTGACGTTCACCCCTCCGTCGTTGCCGTTGATCCAGTGCTGGGGAAAGGCGGGGTTTTTCCAGAGGGCATGGTGGTCGACGTGCACGTTCGGTCGGTCGACGGCCCGAAAGGTGCGTCCCCCGTCCTCGGAGTAGATAAGCGGCACGCCGGCTATGGCGATGCGGTCCGGGTTGGTGGGGTCGATCCAGATCTGCCCGAAGTAGTAGCCATAGGTGAAAAAGAGCCCGTCGAGATATCCGGTGTGCGTTTTGCGCCAGGTTCTGCCCCCATCATCGGAGCGATACACCTCGGCGCCGATGATCGGGGTTTCAAAAAGGGCCCGGTTTGCATCACCTCCCAGGTACTCGTAGAGGGCTCTGGGGGAAATTTCTCCTTGCTGGACGAGTTGCCGGACTCGAGCCGCGGTGTATTCAGCCGGAAAGTCGTTGGCCCGCAGGAAGACCTCCAGGGTGTCAACGGGCACGGCCAGAAAGGCCTCGCGCGTCATGGTCGCCAGCTTCTGAGCCGAAAGTAGGGGTTCCCTCGGGGCCGGTTGCTGGGGCCGGTGGGCCTGATTGTCTATGACAGCGTAGAGCACCTCGGGATGGCTGGGCGAGATGGTCAGCCCGATCCGGCCGACGTGTTCTCCCCGGGGCAATCCGTGGCTCAGGGGGGTCCAGCTTTCCCCTCCGTCGGTGGACATCCAGAGGCCGCTTCCGGCTCCCCCCTCGACGAAGTTCCAGGCCCGACGTTCGCGTTCCCAGGTGGCCGCATAGAGCACATTGGGATTTCGGGGGTGCAGGATGAGGTCGATGGCGCCCGTGCGCGGGTTGACGTAGAGCGTTTTGCGCCAGGTTCTGCCCCCATCGGTGGATTTATAGACGCCGCGGTGTTCGTCGTTTGTGTACAGCTTGCCGATAGCCGCCACCCAAACTATATCGGGATTTTCCGGGTGCACTCGAATGCGGCCGATGCGATGCGTTTCGGCCAGGCCCATGTACTGCCAGCTTTTGCCCCCATCGGTGGATTTGAACACCCCCAGGCCCGCATAGGAAGAGCGGCTGGAATTGTTTTCGCCCGTGCCCAGGTACAGGATATCCGGGTTGCTCGGAGCCATGGCCAGGTCTCCAATGACCTGCGTGGGCAGGGCTTCGGTCAGCGGCTCAAAGGTCGTGCCGTTGTTGCGGGTCTCCCAGAGGCCTCCTGAGGCGTAAGCGACAAGAAATCGAAACGGGTTGCGTGGATCGACCTCAATATCCACCACGCGCCCCCCCATCTGTACAGGTCCCACGTTCTCAAAACGCAGATTTTTGAACCGGGACTCGGCCTTGCGTCGCTGATGCTCCTGAACAGCCTCCGGCAGGGATTGGGCCCACACCGGGATGCTTATCCACAGGCAGGCTACCGCAAACCAGATGCGCCGCATCGGGAAACCTCCTCACTGTTGTGACGTGATAAAGAAACGGAGCAGGCAAGCTCCGGTGCAGGGGCGAGCGATGAACTTTTACCACTCCGTAACAGGGCTCGGCTGTCTTGCATCTGGAGGAAAATCAGGCGTTCTTCGACGCAAAAGCATGGAAAGGCACCCTTATGGTGTACGGCCAATCAGCCCTGTTTTTGCTTCTGCTCTTCGGCGTTCTGGGATGCGGCATCCTGAAAGGCCCCAACGGTGTGCCAGAACCCGAAGATCGCACGGGGTTTTATCCGACCCTGCGGCAGGTACCCCATCCGGATTCGACCTATCACCTGGACCGATCCTTTGTCGAGGTAGAGCCCCTCTGGTCGGTGGGCTTTGTGGATGTGCGCAACGGGCGGCTCTTTCGCACGGCCTATCGGCAGACATATGCCACCCTCTGGTCGCGCGAGGTGGCCATGACCTGGGTGGCGGCCCGGGTCAAACAGGAGAACATGAGCCGAGAGCAGGCCCGCCAGCTGGCCGACGAGCAGGCCGAGCTGCAGGCCAAGTATCTGACGATCGTAGTCCATGTCTTCACCAACGACCGATACCGGGATGCCTTCTTCGCCACAGACCTGAGCCGGTTCGGATTTGACTTCGAACTGCGCGACGACCGGGGCAACGTCTACCGCCCCGTGGGTGTGGAGCTGGAATCCCTGCATCCGATCTGGAGCCCTTCAGGGGGCCGATTGGACGCCTTCTATCGGATGAACGTGCTTCGCTTCGCCCGGTATCAAGACGGCCGGGATATCCTCTCCGGGGTACGCCGGCTTACGCTCTCCATGCGCAGTGTGACGGGCCCGGGCTTTCAACTGCAGTTCCGCTGGGAGATCGTACCCGAAACCCTGGCCGCTTCGCGTAAAGATGCGTAGGCGACTGCGGTATCTGGCCTTTTACAAGCCCTACGGCGTGCTGAGCCAATTCACAGACCGACAGGGGCGGCCCACGCTGAAGCCGTACATCCCGGTCCCGGAGGTCTATCCCGTGGGGCGGCTGGATATGGACAGCGAAGGGTTGCTGTTGTTGACCAACGATTTCCCGCTGCGGTATCGGCTCATGGACCCCCGATTCGGGCACCCGAGAACCTACTGGGTGCAGGTGGAGCGCATCCCGGAGGAGGAAGCCCTGCGTCGGCTGGCCGAGGGGGTGATCATCGCGGGAGGTTATCGGACCCGTCCGGCCCGCGTGCGTCGCATTCCGGATCCGGAGTTGCCGGCGCGCCCCGTGCCCATTCGCTATCGGAGGTCCGTACCTACCTGCTGGCTGGAGATCGAACTGCGGGAGGGCAAAAACCGCCAGGTCCGACGGATGACCGCCGCCGTCGGACATCCCACCCTGCGCCTGGTCCGCATCGCCATGGGACCGATCAGCCTGGAAGGCCTGGAACCCGGGCAGTGGCGCGAGCTGAACCCGGAGGAGGTAGACGAGCTCCGGCGCATGAGCGGGCTGAAACCGGGCTCGGCCCGCCTATTGAGCCGGTAGGAGATCCGTGTTCGCCCCCGTTATGATGGCCACCCATGGGCCCGGCTCGGACCAGGATCGAAAACGCACAGCGGCCAGCGCCACGGCCGCAGAGGCTTCTATCCGTTCTCCGAGCCGTCTGTGGGCCCAGTAGACGGAGTCCCAGATCTCCGGCTCATTGACCAGGCAAATGCCATCGACGAGCTCCCGGATCAGGGGAAGTGTGAGGGCGTTCTCCTCTATGCCTCCGGCGAGCCCTTCGGCCAGCGTGGTCCGCTCCGGCAGATGGGTGCCGTAGAGGGCATTGTACAGGGAGGGCGTATGGGTAGATTGCACCCCCCAGATCCGGATCCGGGGGCGATGGGACCGCAGCCACAGGGCCGATCCGCCAAGCAGCCCCCCACCGCCGGCAGGAATGAACACCATGGCCGGATCAGCGATCTCCTCTAAGAGCTCGACGGCCACCGTGCCCTGCCCGGCTATCACAAAGGGATCGTTGTAGGCGGAGATGTAGGGCAGTCCGGATGTGGCGGCGAAGGCGCGCGCGGCGCGCTCGGTCTGCGGGAAATCCGCTCCCTCCAGACGCACTTCCGCCCCCAGGGCTTGCAGCCTGCGGAGCTTGGCCTGCGGGGTACCGGAGGGCACGAACACCACCACCGGGCCCGCACCCAGGTGCCGGGCCGCATAGGCCAGCCCGATACCGTGATTGCCCGCCGAGGCCGTCACCCACGGGCCCTTTATTCCCCGTTCCCGGTAGCCAGCTAGGGCCGCCAGCGCGCCCCGGACCTTGAAGGAGCCCGTCTCCTGCCGATTTTCCAGCTTCAGGTAAACCGGACGGCCGTCGAGTTCGCAAACACGCACCGGGGTGCGCCGCACATGGGCTCCAATGACCTCCGCGGCCCACCGGATCAGCTCCACCGTCACGGGAGGCGATTGCGCGCTGCAATGGGCCACCGCTCGCATACCCGAAGGTTCTCCTCCACGAAGAAGGAGTCAAACAACGGGGGCAACACGCAGGCGTGTACGGGAAAGATGCGCACCCGGCTGCCTACCCGCAACGAACTATGCCGCGGGGCGCGAACCCAGCCGTGTTCCTCCGAGAGCGCATAGAGCACGGTGTCCGGATACGGATAGGCGGTCTCCGGATCGGCCACGATGCCATAGCCGGTCAGAAGAGGGTGGGTATCCGTAGTGAGCGCTTTCTTGCCCGCATCGATGTACAGCCGTACGCCGTCGGGCTCCTCGTGCCGGCTGATCACGGTGGCCAGCACGGAAAGCGCCACCTCATCGAGCTCACAGCTGCCCAGAGCCACCTGCATGGCGTCGAAAAAAACGTAGTTTCCGGGCCGGATCTCCGTCACCGCCGGCTGGCCGGCGGGCTCAAAATGCACGGCCGTGGGCGTAGACCCTATGCTGATCTCCGAGACGGGAAATCCACGCAAGCGCAACAGGCCGGCCAGGGTCTGTATCCGATCTCGCTCCTCTAGGCTCGTCTTGCGGGCGTGTTCCCGACTGCTGGCTCGATCTGTGCCTCCGCGGTAGCTCTGCCCGGCGTGCGTGAGCAACCCCTGCACCTCCAGGCCGGGCAGCTCCAGAAGGCGTTCGTAGAGCGTTACGGCCTCCGGATTGTCCCACCGTACCCCCGTACGGCCGTAGCCCGTATCGACCTCCATGAGCACCGGGATACGACGCCCCCGGGCTCGGAAAAAGTCCGACAGCAGTTCCGCCCCCTCCAGGGTATCAACCAGCACGCGTATCCGGGCGCGATCCAGAAGCGGAACCAGCCGTTCGTAGGCCGGACGCCCCACCAGCGGCACAGCTATCGTGATGTCCTCTACGCCGTGTTCGGAGAACACCTCCGCCTCGCGGATCGTGGCCACGGTTAGCCCCACAGCGCCCCGGTTTAGTTGACGACGGGCGATCTCCGGGCACTTGTGTGTTTTTCCATGCGGCCGGAGGCGTACGCCGGCCCGATCCGCTCGCGCCTGCATCCGCTGCAGGTTCCGCTCCAGGCGAGTGATATCCACCAGCAAGGCCGGGGTGGGCAAGTCGAAAATCGTGCGCATAGCGCTTCCTTTGCCTCGGTTTGATTCCTTTTGCACTTTCGTCATCCCGATCGCCCTTTCGGTTCTCCAGAACCCGAAGCGGGGGAGGTGCCCGATGGGCTATCGGATAGCCCCAGAAGTACGACAGGATATGGACCGAATTGCAACGATTCTCTGCCGCCTCGAGGCCATATACGGGAGGCCGGTCTGGCAACCTCGTATGCGTCCGATCGAAGAGCTCGTGCACTGCATTCTGTCGCAGCACACCTCGGATGTGAATTCTTTTCGCGCCTTCGAAGCTCTCCGAAGGGCTTATCCCGACTGGGAGGCTGTGCTTCAGGCGCCGGAGGAGGAACTGGCCCGGGTGATCCGATCCGGCGGGTTGGCCCGGCAGAAGGCCCGGCGGATCCAGGCCGTACTGCGGCGCATCCGGGATGAGCGGCCGGACTGGAAACTGGAAGCGATCCTGGAATCGCTCTCCGATGAAGAGGCGCGCGCCTATCTTATGCGTCTGCCGGGTATCGGACCCAAATGCGCGGCCATCGTGCTCTGTTTTGCGCTGGGGCGCGCCCTCTTACCCGTCGATACCCACGTATTTCGCGTTTCCTGGCGGCTGGGCCTCATCGAGCGCCGTCTGGGGCCGGACCGCGCGCATGATGTCCTGCAGGATCTGGTGCCACGGGATCTGGTATATCGCTTTCATGTGGCGCTCATCCGACACGGCCGGTCCCTCTGCAGGGCCCAGCGGCCCCGTTGTCCGGAATGTCCCCTCCGGGATCTGTGCGCCTATGGGCGGGGGGAATCCGGGACCGGGGAGGGCGCCAGGGAGACGTCATCGGATAGCCAGTGCTGAAGCACCTCCTGGAGTACATTCCAGAAGGCCCGGCTGGCCGTGCAGGTATAGCCCCCTTTGCGGAACAGGCCACCCACCGTGCGCAGGGGGGTCGGATCCCGTAGAGAGACCGCCGCAAGCCCTTCGGCCAGCGGACTATGCAGGGCCAGCCGGGGCAGTATGGTGGCCACATCGAGCCGATGCACAAGCCCGAGCAGGCCATCGATCGTGTTGAGCTCTCCTACCACCCGGGGATGCACCCCTGCTTCGGCCGCACAACGGTCCCAGAGCCGGCGCGTGCAGAACCTTCTGGGTAGCAGGACAAGGGGAACCTCCTGTAGCTCCGCTACGCGTATGCTCCTGCGACTGGCCAGCGGATGCTGCCGGCGTAACAGGAGCACGAGCTCCTCGCTGAAAAGGGGGTGACTTTCCAGCCCCTCTAGCCGGGGGGGAAGAAAGGAAATGCCTATATCCAGGGTGCCCTCCAGAAGGCGGGCCTCGATGTCATCGGCCGCCAGCTCCTCTACATGCAGACGCACCTTTGGGTAGCACTCCCAGAAGCGGCTGAGCGCAAGGGGCATGAGATACATGTTGACCGTCTGCACAACGCCCAGCGTGAGCTCGCCGCGCTCCAGGCCCATCAATTCCCGAATGGCCGTCCGGGCTTCCTCCAGCTGCCGGATGACTTCTCGGGCGCTGCGAACGAGAATCTCGCCGGCGGGAGTGAGGCGCACGCGGCGGCCGGATCGATCGAGCAGGGCCGTACCCAACTCCCGTTCCAGCAGCTGAAGCTGTTGGGATAAGGCGGGCTGGGTTACGTAGACCCGCTGGGCGGCGCGCGTAATAGATCCCTCCTCGGCCACGGCGAGCAGGTAGCGCAACTGGCGCAGTTCCATAAGAACTCCTGATGCTAGGATCAGAAAAAAGAATTTTCGCTGATGAAAATAGGGGCCTATCTTCTCGCTGTCAACTAGCGAAGGGAGGTGGGTATATGGCCACAGCACCGATCCCGGGCTATACGTACGGCACGGCGGAGGTGGCCCGTTCCCCCATCACCGATGAAGACTTCGCCAGACTGAAGGCCGCCGTGCTCTGGACAGAAGAAGACGAGCGCTATCTCCGCATGGCCGGAGAGGTACTCAGCGATCAGGTGGAGGAAGTGCTCGATCTGTGGTATGGTTTTGTGGGCGCCCATCCCCATCTGGTGTACTATTTCACCGGTCCCGATGGACAGCCTATCGCTTCCTACCTGGAGCGGGTCCGCAAGCGGTTCGGGCAGTGGATTCTGGATACCTGCCTGCGGGTGTATGATCGGGCCTGGCTGGACTATCAACAGGAGATCGCCCTCCGGCATCATCGCAGCAAGAAGAACCAGACCGATCAGGTTCAGTCCGTCCCCATCGTGCCGCTTCGCTACATGATCGCCTTTATCGCCCCGATCTCGCTGACGATCAAGCCCTTTCTGGCCCGGAAGGGCCACAGCTCCGAAGAGGTGGAGAAGATGCACGCGGCCTGGTTGAAGTCCGTGGTGCTTCAGGTCGCCTTGTGGAGCTATCCCTACGCACGGCAGGAGGATTACTGAGCGCCCGTAGCGCCGGCTTGCGCGGGCTGTCTTTTATCCGCTTGTTTCTTTTCGGGCCCGGGCCCGGAGCCCAGATACTTGAGCCCCTGCCTTCCGGGCGCGTATTCTTGTCTGCGCCTCGGGAGTGATGAGCGATGGGGTGGGGGCTATTGATCGGACTGTGGATCTGTGCCGGGGCGGATACGGTTCCGGCCGATACGGCCCGATTCCGCGCTGCGCTGCCAGAGCTCGTTGTCGAGGCCGTGCGCTTGCCGCTGGAGCGCTGGCGTGCGCCCGCATCCGTCTACGTGTTCAGGCCTCACCCGGCCCAGGGCCGCTCCGGATCTTCGATCGGAGAGCTGTTGATCGGGCTTCCGGGGCTGATGGTGCACAATCTGTTCAACGCGGCGCAAAACGAGCGCCTGGCCATACGAGGCGCGGGGGCCCGAGCCGCCTTCGGCATCCGGGGGATACAGGTCTGGCTCGACGGGGTGCCTCTTACCCTGCCCGACGGCCAGACGGCGATCGAGCACCTGGACCCGGCCGAGGTGCGGTCCGTGGAACTGGTTCGGGGCCCGGTTGCCGCCCTGTACGGAAACGCTGCCTCCGGGGTGCTGTCCCTTCGGACCGAGCCGGAAGAAGCTTCCGCGCATCGGGAGCTGGAGGGATCCTCGGGCGCATATGGATGGACACGCCTCGGAGGGAGAGCCTGGACAGCCGCTTCCAGGGGGCGTTTCGGGATGGCTGCCTCCTGGGTGCGCAGCCGGGGTCATCGGCAGGGATCAGCATGGGAGCGCTACACGGCCACCGTGTGGGCACACTCCGGATTCGATACAACAGGTCGATGGACGCTGCGCCTGAGCCTGCTCGATACCCCATGGGCCGGGGATCCGGGAGGGCTCACCCGTCTTCAAGCGGAAGCCGATCCTCGCGCGGCCGATCCGGCAGCGCTGCGCTTTCGCGCCGGAGAATCCGTAACCCAGCTTCTCGGATCGGTTCGTTATCAGCGACTCCAGGGTCAGGGGGCCGAGCTCCGCATCGGTGTTTATGCGTTGGTGCGCCGGTTTGCCAACCGATTGCCCTTTGAGTCCGGGGGCGCAGGGGAGCTGAACCGGCTGGCCTGGGGCGCTTACCTGCAGTATCGACGCACCTATGCGGTCTCCGCAACAGGCCGGTTGCGTCCGTTTCTGGGTCTGGATCTGGCCCGGGGGCGTGACGATCGGCGCCGTTTCGACAACCGATCCGATGGCGATCTGGGGCCTCTACGTCTGGACCAGCGCGAAGAGGTCGGCCTGCTGGGGTTCTACGGGGGACTGGAGGGATACCTGCCCCCCTGGACGTTCCGTCTGGCGCTGCGAGGCGATGAGCAGCCCTTCCGGTTGCGGGACCGATTCGCCCTCGACGGGGATGACTCCGGCAGACGACGTTTCCGGGCCTGGAGCCTGATGGCGGCCATGGGCAGGGATCTGGGCGCGGGGCTTACGGCCTACGTACAGCTTGGCACAGGCTTCGATACCCCGACATTTACCGAGCTGGCCCATCCCTCTGCACAGGGGGGGATGAACCCGGATCTCAGGCCGCAGCGGTCTGTAGGACTGGACGTCGGGGTCAAGGGCCAGCCGAGGCCGTGGGCAAGCCTGGAGTGTGTGCTGTTCCGCACCTACCTCTGGGATGAGCTGTTGCCCTTTGAGCGAGCCGAGATGCCGGGTAGGCGGTTTTACCGGAACGTGGGCCGTTCCGAGCGCCGGGGTCTGGAGTTGGCCCTGCAGGTGGACCTGCCCGCTGCCTGGGTGTTGCGGTTGGTGGCCACCGAACTGGAGGCCCGTTTCCGCCGTGATCCGGGTGAAGCCTCTTGGCTGTTCACCCCCGGCCTGCCCCGCCGAGAGCTATATGTGGCTCTGGGGCGGGAAATCGAGAGCGGAATCTGGTTCCGGTGTGCTTTGCGCCACGTGGGCGAGCAATACGCCGATGAGGCCAACAGGGAACGCGTGCGGGCCTATACGCTAATCGACATGGCCGCAGGGGCGGGCTGGCGCCGGGGCGGAATCAGGATGCGGCCTTTCCTGGTCCTGCATAACCTGCTGAATCGGTTGTACTATGCGAACGTGCGGCCCAACGCGGCCGGAGCGCGCTATTACGAGCCCGGTCCGGGTCGGTATGCTATCTTCGGAGTGCGTCTGGAGCTGTAGCGGCGGCTTCCAGGCGGGTACTTTTTCGCCTAAGAGGGGGACAGGGTTATGCACGGGGACGTTCTGCGCTACCCGATCGGGCCTTTTCGCTACCAGGAGCCGCTCGGAGAGGAGGCGCGCCTGAGCCGTATCCAGGAGCTGGCCGATCTGCCCAAGGCGCTGCGGAGGTTGTTGAGGGGGCGGGGGCAACAGGACTGGATGCGCACCTATCGTCCAGGGGGATGGACGGTAGCGCAATTGGTCCATCATCTGGCCGACAGCCACGGCAATGCGTTCTTCCGTTTCAAGCTCGCCCTTACGGCCGATCGGCCTGTGGTTGCGCCCTTTGATGAGGCCCTGTGGGCGGAGTTGCCCGATGCTCGGGAGCTCGATCCCGAGGTTTCCCTTCGTCTACTGGAAGCCGTCCACGAGCGCTGGGTCTACCTGCTGCGGGCCATGAAGGCGGAGGATTTTGCCCGCACATACTGGCATCCGCTTCAGAAGCGGGCCGTCGCGCTCCAGGAGGCGCTGGCCCTTTACGCCTGGCACGGCCGGCATCATCTTGCCCACATTCGTCTGGCGCTGGAGGCATAACATGGAAGCCGTCCCGAAAGGCGCAACCGCCATCGACCAGATCCGGGCGCGCCTGCGGCAGCTGTATCCCGAGGCCACCACGGAGCTTCTCTGGGAAAACCCCTTTCAGCTTCTTGTGGCCACGATCCTGGCCGCGCAGGCTACGGATCGCAAGGTCAACGAGATCACCCCCCTGCTTTTTGCCCGCTATCCCACCGCAGAGAAGCTGGCCGCGGCCGATCTCCAGGAACTGGAATCCCTCATCCGACCTCTGGGCTACTATCGACAAAAGGCCCGCACGCTTATGGCCGTTTCCCGAGTGCTGGTGGAACGCTATGGGGGAGAGGTGCCCCGGAGCATGGAAGCGCTCACTGCGCTGCCCGGCGTAGGGCGGAAAACAGCGGCCGTGGTGCTGGGTACCGCCTACGGGATCCAGGAGGGGATCGCCGTGGACACACACGTGGGGCGCGTGGCCCAGCGGCTGGGGCTGAGCCGGCATCGGCAGCCAGAGCGGATCGAGGCCGATCTCATGCGTCTTGTGCCCCGGCAGGAGTGGACCTGGTTCGGCCATGCGCTCACGTTGCACGGCCGCTACACCTGCACAGCGCGTCGACCCCGCTGCGCAGGGTGCGCTCTGGAGCCGTACTGCGAGAAGGTGGGCCTTCACCCCTCCCCTGCCTGAGCGCTCCGCAGGAGGGCGGGCTTGCGAAGCGCTCCAGCGGGCCGGGCACCCGTATGGCGACCCTGCTCGACGACCACGGTTCCGTTGACAATCACGTAGCTTATCCCCTCCGGATATTGATGCGGGGCTTCGAACGTGGCCCGATCCTGGATGCGATCCGGGTCGAAAACCACGATGTCGGCTACCAGGCCGGGCCGGATCAGCCCTCGATCCCAGAGTCCGAAGGTCTGGGCCGGCAGGGAGGTCATTTTGCGAATCGCTTCCTCAAGGGAAATCACCTGTTCCTGGCGCACGTAACGGGCCAGTACGCGGGGCGCGTTGCCGTATCCACGCGGATGGGGCACGCCGGAACCATACCGGATAATGCCCGCGTCGGCCCCAATCATGGTAAACGGCTGCTGGAGAATATGGCGGATGTCGCGCTCGTGCATTTTATGGTAGACCATGCCCACGCGCCGCGGGCTGGCCAGGTACATCTCGATGACCTGCTCGGCCTGATCTCGAGCGCCGGAACGTCCACGTAGCCGGCGGGTGATCTCGGAGATGCGCAGTCCGTTGAGTGTCGTATCCGGGGCGTAGTAGGCTACCTGAGCATAGGAGAAGTCCTTGAAGCCCTGCGCCCGGATAGATCGAAGCATTTCCTCTACGATGCGTTTGCGCAGGTGCGGGTTGCGCAGCCGCTGTACGGCGGAATCTCGTCCCCCGTCGAACACCCAGTTGGGGATGAGTACCTCCAGCCCCGTGCTGGAAGCCGGATAGACGTACTGGTCGACCGTCACGGCCAGTCCCTCTGCGCGGGCTTGGGCCACAAGGGCCACGGTGCGCCGGCTATCGCCCCATTTGCGCTTGCTGGAGATCTTAAAGTGGGAGATCTGCACGGGACAGCCGACCTGTCGGCCGATTTCGATGGCCTCCGTTACCGCCTCTTCCACCCGATTGCCCTCGTCTCGGATATGGCTGGCGTATATGCCGCCGAAGCGCGCGGCCTCGTGGGCCAGGGCGACAACCTCATCGGTCTGGGCGAAGGTGCCCGGTACGTAAATCAGTCCTGTGGAGAACCCCAGTGCACCGGCCTGCATGCCCCGGGCCACAAGCTGGCGCATTTGGTTCAGTTCCTCCCGCGTCGGCTGACGGGCCGCCTCGCCCATAACGAGTCGCCGCACCGTGTTGTGTCCCACCAGGGTGGCCACGTGAATGGAGGTCTTTACGGAATCCAGGCTCCGGAAAAAGCGCGCGATATCCGTGGCCGATCCCCCGCAGTTGCCCGTGATGGCCGTCGTAATGCCCATGCGCACGAAGTTGTCCGCTGTGGGCATTTCCAGAATGCTTCCTTCCAGGTGGGCATGCGTGTCAATAAAACCCGGTGCGATCACCTGGCCCTGGACGTCGATCAGGCGCCGCGCCGGTTGGTCGCCGAGCTGGCCGACGGCTACAATACGGCCATTCCGGATGCCCACATCCCCGTAAAACCACGGATTTCCCGTGCCGTCTACGATGCGCCCGTTGCGCAGCAGGATGTCCAGCGTATCCAGCCGAGGCCAGAGGAGCGTGATGGCGACTGTGATGGCAAACATGGCTCAGTCCTCCTCCAGGGTGGGAGAAAAAAGAAAGGTCCTCTTTCGGCATAGCGCAAGGAAAAAGCTCGTAACCGGATCGATTCTTTAGCCCGAATCCCGTACTTTTGGTCCGGCAAGAGGGAGTGCACATGGAGGCGCACCGCTTTTCCTGCCTGCTTCCGGTTCTGGGACACATGGTCGATCCGCGGGGAAGGCTCTACCCCCATCGGTTGCACGACTGGTTACAGGAAGTCGGCTATCGGGCCAGCGCGGATCGGGGCTTCGATATGCGCTGGTATCGGACGCATCGGCGGGGATGGCTCATGCGCCGGGTCGAGGTGTCCGTGAGGCGGTGGCCGGAGAGTGGCCAGTGGCTTCAGGCCGAGACCTGGGTCTGTGCTTTTGGAGGGACGCGTTCGGAGCGCGTCTATCGCTTCCGGGATGCCGAAAGCGCAGAACCACTCTTGGACGCCTTGGTGGAATGGGTCTTTTTCGATCTGCAGCGACAGCGGCCTGTGGAGATCCCGGATGCCTTTGCCGCCTCTTTCGGTATGCCGGGTCCGCATCCGGAGCTCTCTCCCCTGCCGATCCAGGACGGGGATGTTGTTGATTCCGCAGGCCTGTGGCAGGTGGGCTATACGGACCTGGACGAACACGGACATGTGAACAACGCCCGCTACGTGGCCTGGTGGACAGAGCACAGCAGGAGGCTGGCCCTCTGGGATCGGGTGCCGGATCGCTGGAGGGTGCACTTCCGCAGGCCCGCCCATGAGGGGGAACATTTGCAGGCCGTATACGTAAGTGCTCCTGGCCCCGCAGGGGGAAGAATATGGCGGTGGCAGATGTCTGCATCAGGTCGTCTGTGTGTGGAGATTACTGCATACTGGAAGGAATAACCAGGAGGACCTATGGCAGGGCAGGGACGTGTTCTGGAAAAATTGCTCATCGCGGCGGGGGCGTTTCTGGGTGGGCTGGCAGTAGGGTTGCTCTTTGCCCCTCGTTCCGGTGCTGAAACCCGCCGGCTCCTCAAAGAGAAGGCGCAGGAAGCCGGTCACTGGGCCGGCGAGCAGCTCGATCATCTGCGCCAGGAAGCGGTTGGGCACCTGCGGCAGGGGTTGGCCCGGGCGGAGGAGGAGCTGGAGCATTTGCGCCGGAAGGTGCTCCCCGATACGGGGGGGCCGCTGGAGCAGCTCTCGGACGTCGATCTGCTCAAAGACCTGCCCCAAATGCCGAAATAGCCCATACCCCCAGCGCGGCCAGCAGACCGGCCGCCACATCATCGAGCATGACCCCCCAGCCATGGGGTAAGCGTTGCAGGGCTCCAAGAGGCCAGGGTTTGCCGATGTCCAGCAGTCTGAAAAGCGCGAACGCCAGCCCGTAAAATCGCCACTCCGCGGGCGCGGACAGAAGGGCGATCCACTGGCCCACCCATTCGTCGATGACTATACGGCTTGGATCGGGGCCGTAGCAACGCTCCATGCGCGCGCTGCTATAAAGCCCGATCAGGAAGAGCAGACCGATCCCAATCAGGTGCACGCCCACCGGAAGGCGCCCGAGCCCTGAGCTCGCATACAGCATCGTCCAGACCAGGCTAGTGAGGGTGCCCGGTCCATAGGGCCACAGGCCCAGGCCGAAACCCGTGGCCAGAAGGCGTATTCCGAGGGGCGCTCTCGGGGGCATCAGACCGCCGTCTGGCGAAACCACATCCGGCTGTAGTCTACCGCTGTCCATACGCTCAGCCCCACCAGTGTCCACAGCCATGCGCTTGTGAACGCATGCTCCAGCCAGAAACGGGCCGTCGGCTGCCAGTCCGGATGGGCATACAGGGTCAGCCACAAAAGCGCGTAGACCAGAAAGAGCATCTGCAGGGCTGTCTTCCACCGGGCCAGCTCCGAAGTGGGTATGGGGCGGTGCTGACGCTCTGCCCATATGCGCAGCCCTGTGATCCAGATGTCCCGCAGGATGATGAGCGCGATGGCCGGCCAGGGAAAATGCGAGGGATACAGCAGGGGAAGGCACAGAAAGGCGCTTATGGTGAGCACCTTGTCCGCCAGGGGATCGAGAAATTGCCCCAGACGGGTTCGAGCCCGGTAGGCGCGCGCGATCTGCCCATCAAACCAGTCCGTAAGTGCGGCTACGACGAACAGGAACAGGGCCAGGAGCCGTGTTCTGAATCCGGGAAGCAGCAGTAGCCCCACGAAAACCGGGCTCAGTCCGAGACGCAACAGCGACAATATGTTCGGCACATGGCGCACCACGATTCGGGCGCTTGATAGAAAAAGATACCCCTCTGCTTTCCTGTGGCGCAAAGGCAGACGGGCTTATGTGACAGCTTGTCATAGAGCAGGTGTTTTGTCTGACATGTACGTCGAAAACCCCGCTTGGCACCAAGCTTGTGGCGGGGATCGGTTGCTTTGCACGAAAGGAGGATGAGCGATGGCGCGTCTGGGGTTTCCGATACGTGAGCTCGGTGAACTCTCTGAGCGGCTGCACCGTCTGGTGGAGGAATGGGTTCCTGCGTGGGCGGCCTCTGGGCGCGGGGGGGTCTATCCGGCGGTGGACATTCTGGAACGAGAGGACGCCTACGTGGTGCGTGCCGAGCTACCGGGGGTGCGCAAGGAGGACATCCGAGTTACGCTTCGGGACAACGTGTTGACCATCCAGGGGGAAAAACGCCGGCAGAGCGAAGAGCGGGGGGAGACGTATCACCGCATCGAGTGCGCCTATGGGGCTTTCTCGCGCTCCTTCGCGTTGCCGGAGGAGGTGGATCCCTCGGGGGTTACGGCCCGGTTTGAAAACGGTGTGCTGGAGATCACGCTGCCGCGCACGCAATCCGGCCGCGCGCCCAAAGAGGTACCGGTTCTGTAAGCCCCACGCGCCTGATCTGGCCAAGGGAAAGGAGGACGAATATGGGCAAAATCGTAGGTATCGATCTGGGTACGACGAACTCCGTCATCGCCGTCATGGAGGGCAACGAGCCCGTGGTGATTCCCAACGCGGAGGGCTCGCGTACCACGCCTTCTGTGGTGGCTTTCACGAAAACCGGAGAGCGGCTCGTCGGCGCTCCGGCTAAGCGACAGGCCATCACGAATCCGAAGAACACGATCTTCTCCATCAAGCGCTTCATGGGGCGCCGTTTTGATGAGGTGGCCGAAGAGATCAAAATGGTCCCCTATGAGGTCGTGCCGGGGCCGAATAACATGGCCGTGGTCAAGATCGGGGACCGCACGTACACGCCTCAGGAGATCTCCGCTATGATCCTGCAGAAGCTCAAGCGGGATGCCGAGGAGTACCTGGGGCAGCCGGTCACGGAAGCCGTGATCACGGTACCGGCGTACTTCAACGACGCGCAGCGGCGCGCCACCAAGGAGGCCGGTGAGATTGCCGGGCTGGAGGTCAAGCGCATCATCAACGAGCCCACGGCCGCGGCTCTGGCCTATGGGCTTGATAAGAAGGGGCGTAACGAAAAGATCGCCGTCTACGATCTGGGCGGCGGAACCTATGATATCTCCATTCTGGAGATCGGTGACGGGGTCTTTGAGGTCAAGGCCACCAACGGGGATACGCATCTGGGCGGTGACAATTTCGATCAGCGCCTCATCGACTACGTGGCCGACGAATTCCAGCGCCAGGAGGGGATCGACCTGCGCAAGGACCCCATGGCCCTGCAGCGACTCAAAGAAGCCTGTGAGCGGGCCAAGATCGAGCTCTCGAGCACGAACACGACCACGATTAACCTGCCCTTCATCACGGCTACCGCCGAGGGACCCAAACACCTGGTCATGGAGATCACGCGCGCCCGCTTTGAGCAGCTCATCGACGACCTCATCCAGCGCACTATTCCGCCCATGGAGCAGGCGCTGCGCGATGCCAAGCTGCGCAAGGAGGACATCGATGAGGTGATTCTGGTGGGCGGCTCGACGCGGATCCCGAAGATCCAGCAGATCGTCGAGGAATTCTTTGGCAAAAAGCCGCACAAGGGCATCAACCCCGATGAGGTGGTGGCCGTGGGCGCCGCCATTCAGGCCGGCGTACTGGCCGGAGAGGTATCGGATGTGCTTCTACTGGACGTGACCCCGCTGAATCTGGGTATTGAAACGCTCGGTGGGGTGATGACCGTGCTGATTCCGGCCAATACGACCATCCCGACCCGCCGGACGGAGATCTTCTCCACGGCCACGGATAACCAGACCTCCGTGGAGATTCACGTCTTGCAGGGGAACCGGCCCATGGCGGCCGATAACCGCACGCTGGGCCGCTTTTATCTGGACGGGATTCCGCCTGCGCCGCGCGGAGTGCCCCAGATCGAGGTCACCTTTGATATCGACGCCAATGGTATTTTGACCGTCTCGGCTCGGGATAAGGCCACGGGCAAGGAGCAGAAGATCCGCATCGAGGCCTCCACCGGGTTGACGAAAGAGGAGGTCGAGCGTATGCGCCGCGAGGCCGAGGAGCGCGCGGCCGAAGACCGGCGCAAGCTCGAAGAGGTGCAGAAGCTCAACGCGGCCGATAACCTCATCTACTCCACGGAGAAGCAACTCCGGGAGCTGGCCGAAAAGCTCAGCCCCACGCATCGCGGCAAGATCGAGGCGGCTCTGGAGCGGCTCAAACAGGCCTATCAGAGCCGGAATATCCCGGATCTGGATCGGGCCATGCAGGAGCTCAACCAGGCCTGGTCGGAGGCCTCTTCGGAGATCTATCGGGGCTCCGCGGCGGGAGCCACCTCAGCCCAGTCTTCCGATGGCGCCCGCGGAAGCGGGGATGTGCGGGACGCAGACTACGAGGTGGTCGACGAAGGCGACAAATAAATCCCGGACAGGCCGGGAAAAACGGACTCGAGCCCGTCTCGAGGTCCGTTTTTTTCTTTTTTAGGGGCTTGCTTTTTTGCGGGAAACCTGTATACTAAAACCCGAGTTGCCAGGGTGAGGGGCAGTTGTGCGTTGTGGAATAGACGTGTTGCTTTAAGGAGGAGTGGTGATGATCGCCTTAGAGGAAGTTCCCGTTCCCCAGCCCGGCTCCTCTGTCTCCCCGGAGCAGTCGATTCCCAGCGGGTCACCGGCGGCCTCTCAGCCCAGAGCTGCACCCCCTGCGGCTCCTGAGCTCGGGGTGTCCCCAAGCAGGCCTGGCTCCCCTACCGGGCAGGTCGGATATCGGATCCAGCCCGTACTGGGCGAACCGCTGCGCCAGGAGGCCAGAGCCGGGGTTTCGCTGCTACCCGGCACCGTGGCCGGAGCTCTGTTCGGGGCCGTGATCGGAGCCGTGCTCGGTTACTCCATCGGCCAGGTGGGGATGATCCCCGTTCTGGGCGCTATTATGATCACCGCCTCTTTCTGCGCCATCGGGGGTATGCTCGGGGCCATGGTGGGTTCGCTTCTGGGTCAGTCCAGTTCCTCGGCGGCGGCACGGGCAGGGGGGGTGCTCACGGGCACCGTGGTTGGAGGGGTGGTTTCGGCTATTCTGGGGCTCCTGTTTCCGGAGATCGGCCCGTTGCTCTGTGGGGTGCTTGGCGCCGTTTCGGCCGGTTTTGGTAGCTGGATCGGGGCAGCTCGGTAGGTTTGCGACACGCTTTGCCTTCCGCACAAAAACGGGCGTATTTTCTCCTGCCCGCACGCTGTGGTGCGTCCGTTCGCCTGTCTGCCGAACAGCGTTGAGAGGGATGTATGGTGCGCAACCTGCTTTTCGCCCTGATCACCCTGTTGGCCTTTGGCCTGTTCGCCTACAGCGCTCGCCGCCTCTGGCTCATGTTGCGGCGCGGCAAACCCGACCCCTTCCCCCGGCTGAACCGACCCGGAGAGCGTCTCGGCAGGCTGTTGCGGATCGGCATCGGGCAGAGCAAAATCTTTCGTTTCCGCAGCGCGGGTCTGCTCCATGCCCTGGTCTTCTGGGGCTTTATTGTGATCACCATCGGCACGCTGGAGGTCATGCTGGAGGGGCTCTTCGGGGGGCATTTCGCCTTTCTGGGGCCGTTTTACAGCCTGATCACCGCCACCCAGGAGCTTTTCGCCGTGGCGGTCATCGTCTCCTGTCTGGGTTTTCTGTGGCGTCGCTATGTGGTCCGCCCCCGCCGTTTTTCCGGGCCTGAGATGAAGCCTGCCAGTCGCTGGGATGCCACGGTGATCCTGCTGCTCATTCTTGCCCTCATGGTCACTCTGTTGGGCACCAACGCGGCTATGCTGGCCGGTGGACTGGACCGGCCCTGGGCGGCGCGTCCCATTTCCCGCCTCCTGCAGGCCGGGCTGGAAGGGCTCTCTCCCCAGGGACTTCGCTGGTTCTATGAGCTCAACTGGTGGGGCCATATCCTGCTGGTCTACGCTTTTTTGAATTATCTGCCCTACTCCAAGCATCTGCATGTGCTGACCTCGCTGCCGAACGTGTACCTGTCACGCCTGGAGTCCATGGGCGTGCTGGGGAAACTGGACCTTGAGGATCCGGCGGCTACGAATTTCGGCGTGCGCGATGTGGAGGATGTCAGCTGGAAACAGATGCTCGATGCGCTCACATGCACCGAATGCGGCCGGTGTACAGCCGTCTGTCCGGCCAACACAACGGGTAAGCGGCTTTCCCCGCGCAAGCTGTACGTGGATCTGCGCGATCGGCTGGAACAGAAGGCCGCGCTCTGGGCCGGGGCCGATGGGCAGCCGGTAGAGGACGGAAAAGCCTATCTGGGCGACTGGGTTACGCCGGAAGAGGTCTGGGCCTGCACGACCTGTCAGGCCTGTATGCAGGAATGCCCCGTGATGATCGAGCATGTGCCCCTGATCGTGGACCTGCGTCGGCACCTGGTGCTCATGCAGGGAGAAGTCTCCCCTGAGCTGCAGACCATGTTCGCCAATCTGGAAAGCAAGTACACGCCCTGGGCCTTCAGTCCGCAGGATCGGGCCTCCTGGGCCGAAGGTCTGGGGATTGCGACCATGGCCGAGCTGGCTGCGCGCGGAGAGAGCCCGGAGGTGCTTTTCTGGGTTGGGTGCGCCGGCTCCTTCGATGACCGCTATAAGCGCGTTACGCGGGCGTTGGCTCAGCTCCTCCAGCAGGCCGGGATCCGCTTTGCCATTCTGGGCACGGAGGAGCGCTGTACAGGGGATCCGGCTCGCCGGGCGGGTAATGAGTACCTGGCGCAGATGCTCATCCAGGAGAACGTGGCCACCCTGGAACGGTATGGTGTGCGCAAAATCGTTACGGCCTGTCCGCATTGTTTCAACATGCTGCGCAACGAGTATCCCCAGTTCGGTGGCCAATACGAGGTTGTCCATCACAGCCAGCTGCTCGAGGAGCTCATCGCATCCGGACGGCTCTCTGTCGATGAAAAGGCCCTGGATGGACGGCGTATTACGTATCATGACTCCTGTTACCTCGGTCGGGCCAATGGGGTCTATGAGGAGCCACGAGCGTTGATCTCCGCGCTCCGGGCCGATCTGGTGGAGATGGCCCGTTCCCGTTCCCGCGGCTTCTGTTGCGGCGCCGGTGGGGCACAGATGTGGATGGAGGAACAGCCCGGCCACAAACGGGTCAATATAGAGCGCAGCGAAGAGGCGCTGGCCACGAAGGCAGAGGTGATCGCCACGGCCTGCCCCTTCTGCATGACCATGTTGCGCGACGGGGTAACGGCCCATGGCGCATCCGTTCCGGTGCTGGATGTGGCTGAGTTGCTGGCACAGGCAGCTTCACCTTCGGCCGACCGCACGCCATCGTGAGAAGCGCCCTGGTAGTCGCCCTGACGTGCTGGTTCGTCGCCTGTGCGGGAAACCTGGATACCGCTCAGGAGCGCTTTACCCGGCAGGCATGGGAGGAAGCGCGCGGCTTTACCCGCACCGACGCCTCCGGGCGGGTACTGGAAGAAGACCCTGAAGACTGGCGTACAGCCCCTATCGTGGCCGGTCTTCTACTCTTTCACCCCCCCTATCCCAATCCCACACGGGGGGAAGATCTGTTCCTGCCCGTCGAGGTGCTCGCTTTTGAACGCTTCCCCACCTCGATAGAAGGGTGGGCTCGGGACCTGGAAGGGCGGCCAGTACGTCTGTTCCGACGGGAACTCGAAGGGCCGGGGGTGTACACGGTGCGGTTTTCTCTGGCCCTGCTGTCTCCGAATCGGAACTGGAACAGCCTGCGTGGACTGCACCGGATTCGGGTTTTGGATCTGCAGGGACAGGTGCTCACCTATGGGGATGTGAAGGCGGAATGATGGCATGGCTGGGCATATGGCTGGCTCTTTTTACGCCACCTCCCACACCCTGGCAGGAACTGCATCTGCCCTGGCCGGGGGTGCCGCGGGTCGCCTGCACGTACCGGGATCTGCTCTACGTCGGAGGTTCATTTTCCGTGCCAGGATACGCCGAACCCGTAGGCTTACTTGTGCGCACCCGGGAGGGACGATGGGAGGTGGCCGGAGGCGGGGTGCGCGGGGTTGTGCGCGTGCTTCTGGTGCATGAGGAAAAGCTCTATCTCGGCGGCGCCTTCGATCGCGTCGGGGCGCTTGCGGCGCGCAACGTGGCGTGCTTCGATGGCCAACGCTGGGAGGCCCTGGGCGAGGGGCTCGATGGAGAAGTGCGCGCCCTGGTCATCCACCAGGGTGGGCTCATTGCCGCCGGAGGATTTGAGCGCTCCGGGATCCGTATCGTGCGCCGCGTCGCCCGATGGGATGGTCAGCGCTGGATGCCGATCGGAGAGGGGGTAGACGACTGGGTCTATGCCCTGGCCTCTTACCGGGACAGGTGGCTTGTAGCGGGTGGCGCCTTTCGTCGCGCCGGTTCCAGTGAAACAGGGGGGCTTGCCGTATGGGATGGCTTCCTGTGGAACCGCTTGGACGGATCTCGGCCCGATGGAGCTGTATATACGCTCTACGTGTCCGGTGATACGCTCTGGGTCGGGGGGGCTTTCCAGCGCGTGCATCCCCGGGTATCTTCTCCCGGGGTGGCCCGCTGGGTCTTTGGGCGAGGATGGGAGGCTGTGGGCGAGGGGCTACAGGGGCCGGTGTATGCGTTGGCCGCCGAGGCGCCCTGGTATCTGGCGGCAGGAGCTTTCTCCCGATCCGGCTCCCGGAGCCTGTCCGGGCTGGCGCGCTGGGTCCCGGATACGGGCTGGGTTCCTTGGGGGGAGGCGGGAGCTGACGGCCCCGTATATGCTCTTGCCCGTCTGCCTGCGGGATGGGTGGTGGTGGGCGCTTTTACCCACCTCGATGGCAGAAGGATAGACCGAATCGCCCTCTTTTCCCTGCGTCTGCGGGCTGAACCGGACACCGTCGTGTTGACCGGCCCTCCGGGGGGCATGGCCAGGGCGCGTGTGCACCTGTATGGACCGACCGGAGAGAGGGCGCGGGTGGTCCGCATACAGGCAGAGCTTTCCGGATTGCGTTGGACATTTGCGGAAGAAGAGAACTCCGGGCTTTCCCTGTTGCTCTGGCTCGAGCGTATGCCCTCTGAGCCCCTGGAAGGGCGATTGCGTCTGTGGGGAGAAGAGGGAGCCGATCCCGTGGAAATCCGTCTTCGCCTGAAGCCGGAATTGCCCCGCCTGCAACTGGAGGTGGACTCCCTGTATCTGGAGGCGCCGTATCGAGGGGCTGCACTCCGCACCATCCGGGTGCGCAACCCGGGCCCCCATCCGGTACGTCTTTCCGGGCTTACGGCTTCCCATCCCTGGTTGCGGGCCGACATGGAGCAGTTTGACCTCGGGCCAGGGGACGTGGGCACGCTCGTCCTGCAGGCTTTGATCGGCGGACTTCCGCCCGGCCTGCATCGGGGAGAGGTGAGCCTGCAGGCAGAGGGGCTGACGGTCGCCCGCATTCCGGTGCAGGTGCGAGTCCGCGCTCCCCGCATCGAGCTGGATCCGCCCGAACTGCGCCTGGAGGTTGCTTCCGGGGAAAATCGCCTGGTTGTTCTTCGCCTGCACAACGCGGGGGATTGGGATCTTATCGTGACGCGCCTGGAGTCCAAAGCACCCTGGCTTCGGCTCGAAGGGGGGGCCATGACTCTGGAGCCGGGGCAGACGCGCCCGATCCGTCTGCTTATCGAGCCCGGCGCATTGGCTCCGGGTTCCTATCAGACCACGTTGCGCATCATCCATAACGACCAGAGCCGCAATCCGCTTGAGGTGCCCGTTCAGATTTTCTTGCGTCGCTAGGGGGGATATCAGCTGTGGGACGGTATCTGCTGCGGCGTATCGCGGGCGGGCTGATGCTGGTGTTTCTGCTCTCCTGTTTCGGTTTCGCACTTCGCTCCTGCATGCCCGGCGACCCCGCGTTGCAACGGATTTTAGAGGAATACGCCCCTTCGCCCATCGAGCTGGATCGGGAGCTTGCCCTCTATCGGGCCCGTATGGGGCTTGATCTTCCCCCCTTTTACGTGGGTCTGGGCACCTGGGCCGATCCGCCTCGCTGGGAATCGGATCCCGCGCGCAGGGCCGAAATGCTGCATCGGGCCCGATCCGAGGGCGGATGGAGGGCCTACGTTCCCCGGATCTTCTGGTATGGCACGGAAAATCAGTACCACCGCTGGCTGATGGGGTTGTTGCGTGGAGACTGGGGGGTATCGTATCGGGACGGCAGGCCCGTGTGGGCTTTATTGCGGGAGCGGTTGCCTGTAACCGCGGGGCTTTCCCTCCTGAGCCTGCTGATTGTTCTTCTGCTGGCGCTGCTTATCGGGGCCTATACGGGGCGGCGTCGTTTTTCTGTGGTAGATCGGATTACTACCGTGGGCCTGCTGGGGCTGCACGCGTTGCCCTCGTTCTGGCTGGCCACCATGTTGCTCCTGCTTTTCGGGGCCGGGGGTGTGCTTGGCTGGTTCCCCACCGGAGGCCTTATCTCTCCGGAACATCGACCGGAGTGGCCCGCGATGCGGCGCCTGGGCGATGTGCTCTGGCATCTGGTGTTGCCCATTTCCGTCTATGTGCTGAGCGCCTTGCCCTATGCGACCCGGCAGGTGCGCCAGGCCGTAAGCGAGCTCATGGCCTCCGAGCTCGTACTGGCCCTGCGCGCCCGGGGGCTTTCCGAGCGCCGTATTCTATTCCGGCACGTCTTGCCCTTGGCCGCGCTTCCCGTCTTGACCTGGCTGGGGGGGATGTTCTCCGGCCTACTCAGCGGCAGCGTGATTGTGGAGACCATCTTTTCCATACCTGGCATGGGCGCGGCGGCCTACGAGGCCATTCTCGGGCGGGACTATCCTGTGTTGGTGGCTGTTTTGCTGCTGGGGGGCGCAATGACCGTGCTCAGCTTGCTCGTGGTGGACCTGCTTTATGCCTGGGTTGATCCCCGTATTCGTCTGGCCAGGGAGGCAGAATGAAGACGCTATGGGCGCATCCGCTGGGCCGGCTTGGTCTGATCGTGCTCCTCTTCTGGACGTCTGTCGCTTTGCTGGCGGACCTCATAGCGGGATCCTGGCCGGTTGTGGCGCGCTATGCAGGGCGGTACTACCTGCCCGCTCTGGAGCGGTATCTGGTGCCTCTGGGCTGGGTCCGCTGGCCAGAAGAGCTCACCATGGCGGATGGGGAATCGATCGCATGGGAGTGGGCGCTGTGGCCGCTGGTCCCCTACGGGCCGGAGAGCATGGATTTTGCCCACGCGTTTGCCAGTCCCCTTTCCGCTCAGGCCGAACTCGGACTCCGGCGTCGGCACTGGTTGGGGACCGATCAGCTGGGCCGAGATGTGCTGGCCGCTATTGTCCATGGATCCCGCCTCAGTCTGGCCATCGGATTTCTGGCCACCATCCTGGCGGCCGTGCTCGGGGGGGTGCTCGGAAGCGTTGCCGGATACTGGGGCGATGATCGTCTACGGGTCAGAAAAGGCGACCTGCTGGTCGGTCTGCTCTGGGGGGCATGGTTGCTGTGGGCCTTTGTGGTGGTCCGCCCGCATGTGTCCGGGTGGATATGGATATGTGCGGTGTTTTGCTGGGCGCTTTCCGGTATCGGGGTGCGGTTTCTGCTCGTGCGCCATCTTCCCTGGGCGGCGGGGCCGATTCGGGTTCCGGTGGACAGCCTCGTGCTCCGGCTTGTGGAGCTGGAGCTGAGCATACCCCGTCTGCTGCTCATTTTGGCCCTGCTGGCCCTTCTGCCGGCCGGTGTGGGGACAGTGATCGTTGTGGTGGCGATCGTCTCCTGGACTGCGGTGGCGCGCTACCTCAGGGCCGAGCTGTTGCGCGTGCGCGCGCTTCCGTATATCGAAGCCGCCCGTAGTCTGGGGATCCCGGAGTTCCGCATTCTGTGGCGTCATGCCCTGCCCAACGCGCTCGGTCCCGTGCTGGTTGTGCTCGCTTTCGGGGTGGCCAACGCCGTGTTGCTGGAGTCTGCCCTGAGCTTTCTGGGGCTGGGCGTTCCGGCCGATGTGCTCACCTGGGGACGCCTCCTGGCCGAAGGGCGCATGGCGCTTTTTGCCTGGTGGCTGACCCTTTTGCCGGGCCTGAGTTTGTTTTCCCTGCTGCTGGCTTGCATCTTCATCGGGGAAGCGTGGCGGGATCAGCTTGATCCCCGCCTGCGAGAACAGCTGATCTCTGCAGAGGTGGGCTGAGCGGATGGAGCCGATCTGGTATCCAGAGGAGGCCTACTGGCGGGGTTCCTGGTTGGAGCGGCTCTGGAGCGTGCCGGGGGTTTCCGATTACGAGTCCTTTTACCAGTGGAGTATTCAGGAGCCGGCTCGCTTCTGGGCCGCTTTTCTGGAGGCGATCGGCTTGCGGTGGGATCGCCCCTACAGCCATTTCGTGGACCTTTCGGAGGGATTGCCCTGGGCACGCTTTTTCGTGGAAGGCGCGCTCAATGCGGCGGCCAACGCGGTACGCCCTGCTCTGCTTGCTTCTCCTGAGCAGGTCGCCCTCCGCTGGGAGCGGGAAGACGGGGCCGTGGAGGTCTGGTCATACAGCCGGCTTCAGGCCCAAGTCCGGGCCCTCATGCGCGGCTGGCTTGCTCGGGGCTTTATGCCCGGTGATCGGGTGGGGATTCTCTGCCCCATGCGGCCAGAAGCTGTAGTGACCCTGCTGGCCGTGGCCGGGCTCGGGGGCATAGCCGTGCCGCTCTTCTCTGGCTTCGGTCCGGAGGCCGTGCGCACGCGCCTGGTCGATGCAGAGGCGCGTTGGCTGGTCGTGCTGGCCCGTACAAGCCGACGGGCTCAGCCCGTCGATCTGCTCCGGGTGGCGCGGGAGGCCACAGAGGGCCTTTCGCCCCGGCCCGTGTTGCTGGTCATCGAGCCGGATCGAGCCCTGGAGGAGGCCGAAGTCCCCTGGGAGGTTTTGCTTGAGGCGGGCTCGGAGGTGTCCTGGGCTCCGACCGAGGCGGAATCCCCCTGCATGCTCCTGTATACCTCTGGCACCACCGGGCGGCCCAAGGCCACCGTGCATGTGCACGGGGGCTTTCCCCTCAAAGCGGCGCTGGATATGGCGCTGCTTTTCGACGTTCGACCCGGGGAATGCCTGTTCTGGATAACCGACCTGGGATGGATGATGGGGCCCTGGGCGATCTGGGGCGCACTCCTGCTTGGCGCCTCTGTGGTGCTTTACGAAGGCGCGCCCGACTGGCCGGATGCGGGGCGCATCTGGCAGGTGGTCTGCCGTCACGAGGTCACGCATCTGGGGCTTTCTCCCACCCTGGTGCGCGCGCTTATGGGTCGGACTGAGCTTGTGCCCGAGCAGAGGCTTGCAAGCCTGCGTATATTCGGCTCCACCGGAGAACCCTGGAATCCGGAACCGTACCGGTGGCTTTTCGAGCGGATCGGAGGAGGCCGCAGGCCCATTATCAACTACTCCGGAGGCACGGAGGTGGCCGGAGGTATTCTGGGGTGCACGATCGCGCGGCCGATCAAGCCCACCGGATTCAACACGGCCGTTCCCGGCATGGACGCCGTCGTGCTCGACGGCACAGGTCGGCCCGTCGTGGGCGAGGTCGGTGAGCTAGCCGTGCGGCAGCCCTGGCCGGGCATGACGCGCGGTTTCTGGAGAGATCCCGGGAGGTATCTGGATACGTACTGGCGCCGATTTCCGGGGATCTGGGTGCACGGCGATTGGGCCCTGCAGGATGCAGAGGGGCACTGGTTTATCCTGGGCCGATCGGATGATACCATCAAGGTCGGGGGCAAGCGCATCGGTCCGGCGGAGATCGAGTCCGTGGCCGTCGAGCATCCGGCCGTGCGCGAGGCCGCGGCCATCGGGGTGCCGCACCCTCTGAAAGGAGAGGCCGTGGTGCTCTTCGTTGTCCTCCGATCCGGGCAGGAGGCAGATCCCGCCCTTGCAGAGGCCCTGTCCGACTTTCTGTCCCACCGTTTGGGCAAAGCGCTCCGGCCTGAGCGCGTCATAGTCGTCCCCGATCTGCCCCGCACGCGCAACGCCAAGATCTTGCGTCGGCTCATCCGGGCCGTCTGGCTTGGGGAGGATCCCGGCGACGTGAGCGCGCTGGAAAACCCGGAGGCCGTCGCCTACATACGCCAGATGGCCCGGGGTGAGCGCCCGACCTCTCCGTAGACGTGAGCGCACGTTGCGCCTCAGGGCCGCAAGGGCGATATTGGTTCCAAAAGGAGGAATCACCATGGCCCGCAGCCTGAACAAGGTCATGCTCATCGGCAATCTGGGTGCCGATCCGGAACTCAGATATACGCCCCAGGGAACAGCCGTCTGTACGATACGCATCGCCACCAACGAGGTCTTCCGCGACAATGCCGGGCAGTTGCAGGAGCGCACGGAGTGGCATTCCGTGGTGCTTTGGGGCCGGCAGGCTGAAATCGCGGCCGAATATCTGCGTAAGGGGCGAAAAGTCTTCGTGGAGGGCAGTCTTCAGACGCGCTCCTGGGAAGATCGGGAGGGGAATCGGCGTTACGTGACCGAAATCCGCGCCCGGGAGCTGATCCTGCTCGATGGCCGCGAGGGGCCCGCCCCTGGAGGGGAGCCGGACGTGGCCGGGGAGCCGCTCTCCGGAGGGCCGGATTTCGCGGGCCCGGACGAAGATGACGGGCTGCCGTTCTGAAGACCGCGCCGAAAGCCGAACAGACCGGAGGCCAAGCGCCGGGTTCCGAAACGGGGCCATCAAGTCAGCGGGCGGCGCCTGATCTCTTGTGGGCCCGTTTCCGCATCGAGCGCTAGGTGTCGGATCTCAGGACCTCTTCCTCAACGAGCAGGTGGAGTTTCCCTTCCGAGTGGGCGACGATGGAGGTAACCGTTGCATCGCCGGTGATATTGGTCACCGTGCGGCACATATCCAGAATGCGGTCGATGCCCAGAATGAGGGCGATTCCCTCTACCGGCACATGCACGCTCTGCAGGATAATCACGAGCATGATCACGCCTGCCCCGGGTACAGCGGCCGCGCCGATGGAGGCCAGCGTGGCCGTGAGCACGATCGTGAGCTGATCGAGCAGGCCCAATTCCATACCGAGCACCTGCGCGATGAATACGGCGGCAACCGCCTGATAGAGGGCCGTTCCATCCATGTTGATCGTAGCCCCCAGGGGTAGGGTAAAGCTGGCGATCTCTTTGGAGACCCCGAGCCCACGCTCGCAACGCTCCATGGTGACCGGCAGCGTGGCGGCGCTGGAGCTTGTGGAGAAGGCCACGACCATGGCCGGACGAATAGCCCGATAAAAATGTCCGAGCCGAATGGGGCTAAGCGTCCGCAGGAGCACGGCGTACGTTCCGAAGGTGTGCAGAATAAGCCCCACTACGACGGTCAGTCCGTACCAAGCCAGGGCGCGCAGCAGGTTCAGCGCGCGTACGGGATCGGATCCGGCCAGATCGATGAGCACGCCCGCGATCAGGGCAAAGACCCCCACGGGGGCCATACGCATGATGAGATCCACAATCCGGATGATCACCTCATTGAGCCCATCAAAAAAGGCGCGCACGGGCTCGGCTTTGGTCCGCTCGATGCCGATCAGGCCGATGCCGATCAGCAGGGCGAAGAAGACGATCTGCAGCATGTTACGGTTGTCCGAGGCGGCGCGCACGAAGTTCTCCGGCACGATATCCACGATCGGCTGCAGAGGCCCGACCTGCTGTACCTCCTCGGCGCGCTGGGTCGACTGTTCCACATTGCTCGCATAGCTTTCCATGAGCTCCTGGCGCATCTGCGGGGGTAGTCCTTTGCCGGGCTGGAGCAGGTTGACCACGGTGAGCCCAATGGTAACGGCAACGACGGTTGTGCCCACATACAGGCCGATCGTTTTGCCGCCGATGCGGGAGAGTTTGGACAGATCCGACAGGTTTGCCACCCCGGCGATCAAGGAGGCCACCACGAGCGGTACGGCCACAAGCTTGAGCAGGTTGATAAAGATGGTCCCCCAGGGTTTGATCCAGTTCTGAACGAACTCCACCCATCCCAGCATGCTGGCCAGCAGGCCGAAGAGGACACCCAGGATGAGCCCGATGATGATCTGCCAGTGCAGCTGGCGATACCACATGGGCGATTCTCCTCTGGCTAGGTGTATACCACAACCCACCGCTTCAGGATGGCATAGGGGCGCTGAGCATCCAGGACAGCATACCCAGAAGCGCCCCGCAGAGGGCGGCGACCCCATTTACCGTGTCGTTGCGTATCCAGCGCCAGCCCCCGATGAGCAGGGCGGGTTTTCCACAGTGTATGCTCCGCTCCGTAGTCAGGCCGCAAATGGCGCAGCGAAAACGCGCCTGCAGCAGCGCCCCCAGCAGACTGTCGATCAGGCTGCCCCCCAGACCGGCCACAAGCAGGCCCATGAGGGCCTCTTTTCCCCCCCAGTGGGCCAGAAAGGCCGAATCGGCCAGCCATCCGGAAGCCCAGATCGTCACCGCCCCCGCTATGGCCGCTGTGGTGCCGATCAGCGATACTCCGCCCGAGGTTCCCGCCTCGCAGGAGCGGAAGTTCGTGATGAGCACCGTGGGGCCCAGACGCAGGACGGTGCCCAGTTCCGTAGCCCACGTATCGGCCGTCACGGCGGCCAGACTGCCGAGATAGGCCGCATACCACAGGGGGGACTCAGACCAGGCAGCCAACAGGGCACAGGCCCATGCCACACCCCCGTTGGCCAGTACCTGAGCCGCGTCCCGGCGGTGATTTTTTTCGAAAATCGAACCGAGGGCTTCCTTTTTCCGACGGCCCAGGCGGCTCCACAAGCTGGAAAGTACGAAAAACACGATCACCGGCACACTCCAAGCCCAGCCGCCGAGCCCGAAGAAGGTGACCGCCATCAGAAAGGTTAGTATCGCGCCCGAAGTGGAGAGCGCCTCTACGCGCCAGGCGACCCACACAAAACCGATCCCGATCATCAACCCGAGCAGCAGGCGCAGGCTATAGATCGGCTCCTGCAGTCCCATCCACCCGATGAGGAGCGCTACGGAGACAGGAACGGTCACATTGTCCCAGCCGTTTCGGGACAGCACCTCGGCCGCCGTGGCTACCCCGGCACCCCCAAGTGCGGCCACTAGCATCATCCAGTCCGGCCAGTAGAGCCGATCCATGCTTCGGAGCAGGTAGAGCGAAAGTCCAATGACCAGAAAAGCAACCCCGAACATCGCCGCCGAGCCGGCGACCGTCTTCTCCCCGACCCAAATCCGGGGTGGCCGCACAGCGCGGCCCACGAGCGCGGCGGCCGGATCGGCCAGGGCCAGCACGAGCATGGCGAGGGTGAAGGCATAGCGTATTTCGGGAAACAGGACCCAGCAGAAGAGCAGTATCAGGCCATATCCGATAACGAAGAGTACGGTGCCCCAGCCCCGTTGCGCCGCATGCATACCGGGTAGCCATCGCAGAAGGTGCGTAGCTCCGTTGAAGAAAAGGAAGATCGCTCCAAGCAGAAGCATGGGCTCCAGACGCTCGACCACGAAAGGCGAAAGGGCGATCGCGACCCCCACCAGCGCGTGTACAAGCTTGCGCGACAGGCTGTGGGTGGGAAAGAGTCGAAAAAGAAGTTCCCCCAGACCTACGATGAGCAGGTTGCCGAAAAGAAAAATCCAGAACCAGAGCCAATCCTGGGACAAGGCAACGCCTCCTCTGGAGACAGGCGTAAACATACACGTCCCCTCTTCGGGATGCAAAAAAGGCAGAGGGGCAAAGGGGGCCATGTTGAGGACGATCTTCTGGCGGGCGTGCTCTGAGGGGTGGCTGTGGACCTGGGAGCTGCCCAATACGCTCTGCGGCCTGCTGGGCCTGTTGCTGGTGTGGATTTGCTGGGGCAGGCGGGCGCGCATGTACCCATACCGGAGCGCCTGGGTCGTCGAAGTGCCGGCCGGCCGCGGAGCATGGGGGCTTGCGCTGGGACGGTTTATCTTTCTGCGTGCCGGGTGCGCGGATCAAATGCTGGCACACGAGTACGGACATGTCAGACAGAGCCGCCTGCTCGGCCCGCTGTATCTGCCCGTGATCGGCCTGCCCAGCCTGCTGCACGCCTTTTGGCACCGTATTCGCCGAGGTGATCCGGAGCAGTACCTGCGCTTCTATACGGAGTCCTGGGCTGAGGCCTGGAAGCCAAAGGGAGAAGCAAGATCCACCGGTCGAAACCACCTTCCTCGCCCAAGTAAGACCTAAAGTCTCGAGCAGGAGTGTATCCTGATGCCCGCCTTTCGGAGGCGGCGGCCCCCCCGATGGTGCGTCGCCGCAAAACCGAAGGCGGGCCCACGGGTCCGGTTCGATGCCCTCATTCCGGCTCGATCGGTCGTCTCCGGAAAGGGTTCGGGTTGAGGCTGCCAGCTGTTGGCTTGCGTCCCCGTAGGGAGCGCCGGTGTGCCCTAAAAGAGTTCGAGTTGGCGTCCAGAGGCACGTGCCTGGACGGGTGCGCGATCCCATTGCAGATGAGCCCGGGGCAGGTCGTAGAGAAAGGGGGAGGGTCCTGTTGGAAGGCGCCGTTCGTATCGAAGCCGACTCTCGGCGTAGCTGATCAGCACCTGATCGCGCGCCCGGGTGAGCCCGACAAAGAACAGGCGCCTTTCCTCTGCCTCATCGCATCGCTCTCTGCCTTCGCTCAGCTCCAGCGGCAGCAGTCCCGCCTCGCATCCGGATAGAAAGACCACGGGGAATTCAAGCCCTTTGGCCGCGTGCAGGGTGAGCAACCAGACCCGGTCGGCGCGGGCATCCCAGAAATCCGCCTGCGTGCTCATTGCCAGCGCGTTCCAGAATCCCGCCGGGTCGGCCTCATGGGCCCGAGCCAGCTGCTGGAGCCGTTCCAGCCACAGAAGCCGTTCCGGCCTGGGATGCGCGCGTTCGGCCTGCAGAAGCGCTTCCAGCGCCTCCCAGAGGCGCTCCCCGGCCTGGCGCAGGGGTTCGAGCAGGCTCTGCAGCGCGGGATGTTCGATCACAGCCCGGTGCGAGCGCTTCTCATAGGGGATACCCGCGCGGCTCAGCGCCTCCTCGATGGCCTCGGCCTGTGCCTCGGTGCGGTAGAGTACGGCAAAGTCCCCGAAGCGCATAGGCTCTGTGGCCTCCTCTCCTGAGAGCGATTCCAGCCGCATGCCCCCGATACGCCGTTCGATCTCCCGGGCGATCCAGGCGGCTTCGTCCCTTTCTGTGGGAAAGGCGCAGATCCGGACGGGGGGACCTGACCCCCGGATGGCGATAAGCCTGCGCCCCGGACGCAGGGAGGTCGGGGCCACCACCTGCAGCGCGCAGTCCACGATCTGTCTTGTGCTGCGGTAGTTGCGCTCCAGGGCCAGGATGGAGGCACCGGGAAAGTCCGAACGAAACCGGACGAAAAAGCGCACATCTCCGCCCCGAAAACCGTAGATGGCCTGATCCGGATCCCCAATGGCAAAAAGCCGCGTTTGCGGTCCTACGAGGGCGCGCAGGAACCGATACTGGGTCGCGTCCAGGTCCTGGTATTCGTCCACGGCCACAAATCGATAGGCGCTCTGCACCTGATGGCGCACCTCGGCGTCGGATTCCAGGAGTTCGGTGGCCAGGGGGATGAGCTCCTCTACGTCCAGGAGCCCCTTTTCCCGAAGTCGAGAGCGGACCTGGTTTGCGTTTCGCTCGGCTATGGCCTGCGGGTTTCGGATCCGGGAAAGATCCATGCCCAGGACCTCGGCCAGGGCCTCTAGGCGTTCCCGTTCGGTGGCCACCCGGATGGGGAGGGGTAGGCCGATCCGGTCTGCGTAATGGTTTAGCATCCGCAGGGCCAGTCCATGGAATGTGGTGGCGAGCACGGATGCTCCTGCGGGCACATGCCGGCTCAGGCGAAGGCGCAGTTCTTCTGCGGCCCGGCGTGTGAACGTGATGGCCACGCAGGATGCTGGCTCCAATCCCTCTTCGTTTATGGCCCGGGCGATTCGGTGCACGAGCAGGTGTGTTTTGCCCGTGCCCGGTCCGGCTTCCACCAGTACGGCCGGGGCGGGGTCCAGAAGGGCGCGCTCCTGTTCGGGATCGGGGCCGTTTTGCTCCGGAAGAGGGGCTTTCTGGGCCGCAGAGGAAGAGGATAGCTCCGCGGGAGGGGTGCGGGGGGGAGGGGTTGGCCGGGAGATCACCGAGCCGGGGGCAAACAGAGAGCTCTGCAGCTCTTCGGGTCGGAAGAGGCGAATGCGCCCGTACTGTCCGTCGAATCCGGGCTCGCAGAGCACCTCTCCGGCGCGCATGCGGCGCAGCGCCTCTTCCAAAAGCGGCGGGGCGTGGCGGCGTACCTCTTCAAGGGGAAGCGCCTGCAGGATGAGGAGCTCCGGGCCAAGCCTGCGCACCAGCTGTTCGTAGTGCGCCTGTACGATGCTGCTCGAGGGCCTGCTCTGCAGCACCTCGGCCAGCACCTCTTCCAGGGGCACCAGGCTCTCGAAGCCCGCCGCACCGGGGGGAGGGGTGGGCTCGGTGCGGTCGGCCAGTTCCTCAACCCGATGCAGTACGCCGATCGTTAGGGGGCGTCCGCAGACGGGGCATCGTCCCTCAAGGGCGCGCGTTGCCTCCGGCTCAAGGCGTACCCCACAGGCCCGGTGCCCATCGAGGTGATACTTCCCCTCTTCGGGAAAGAACTCGATCGTGCCCTCGTATCCCTGGCCCGTTTCCAACGCACTTCGGATGGCGAAATAGTCCAGCTCCGTGTTGAATCGGCAGGCCTCGCGCCCGATCTTTCCCGGAGAATGCGCATCGGAGTTGGACACCAGCCGGTAACCATCGAGCATAGAGCAACGCCAATTCATGGGGGGATTAGAAGAGAGGCCGGTTTCCAGGGCGAAAATATGCGCGCTCAGCTCACCATAGGCCTCTTGGAGGCTGTCGAAGCCCGACTGGGCGCCGAATACGGAAAACCAGGGGGTCCAGATATGCGCGGGCACCAGATAGGCTCCTGCTCCGGAGGAGAGCACCAGCTCCAGCAGATCCCGGCTGTCCAGGCCCAGAATGGGACGACCGTCGGCGGCCAGGTTGCCGATCCGGCCCAGAGCAGCACATAGCCGTTCAGCGCTATCCCAATCGGGCACGTAGACCAGGTGATGCACCTTGCGCACCCGGTTTTCCTTTTTGTAGATGGTTGAAAGCTCCACCTGGAGCATGAAGCGTATCCCGGATGCGCCCGGCACCTGCGCATCGAGTCTGCGTCCCAGATCCGGGCGCAGGCGAAACAGGCCCGGTTCGGCGGGTTCGAGTTTTTCGCGCAGTTCTGCCCGCCAGGCCGGATGGGTGAAGTCTCCGGTGCCCAGGACTTGAACGCCTTTCCGGGCGGCCGCCAGAGCCAGGTGCTCCAGATCCAGGTCCCGGCTTGTGGCGCGCGAGTATTTTGAGTGGATGTGTAGATCGGCGTAAAACATCCGACACCCTCCAGGAAAAGCTACGCCGCCTCATGAGGAAGGGGCAAGGCGGATGCGAATCGGGCTTGACTTCCCGCAGGCGGGCGTGGTTATTTCTTGATCCGTCTGCCCAACTCCAGAGCCCATACGATGCCCTACGTGCATGGTGGCAAGCTCGTAGCCCGTGCCCTCAAGCGTCTGGGGGTTACCCACATCTTCACGCTCTGTGGCGGGCATGTGCAGGCCATCTACGACGGATGCCTGGATGAGGATATTCGCGTCGTGGATGTGCGCCACGAACAGACGGCCGCGCACGCCGCCGATGCGTGGGCGCGCCTGACGGGGATTCCCGGCGTAGCGGTCGTCACGGCGGGTCCCGGGGTCACGGATGCGGTCACCGCGGTGGCCACGGCCTATCGGGCCCAGGTGCCCATGGTCCTCATCGGCGGACAGGCGCCGCTGACCCATCTGGATATGGGCGCCCTGCAGGAGATGGATCACCTCTCCCTGTTGCGGCCCATCACGAAGGCGGCCTGGCGGGTGCATGAGACGCGTCGGCTACCGGAATACATGTTCCGTGCCTTTCAGGTCGCCGCAGGTGGGGTGCCGGGGCCCGTATATGTGGAGATGCCGCTGGATGTGCTCTTCAACCAGATTGACGACTCGCTGGCCGTCTGGGGTGCCTGGAAGCCCGTACGACTCGCGCCGGATCCGGATGCCATAGCACAGGCGGCCGAACTGTTGCGTCAGGCGCACCGGCCCGTGCTGGTGGTGGGCAGTCAGTGGTGGTGGAGCTCCGCCCGCGAAGGGCTCCGAGAGCTTGTGGAGGGTACGGGCCTTCCCGTATACGTAAACGGCATGGCCCGCGGCGCGCTCGGTGTAGAGCATCCGAGCCTGTTTCACCTTTCCCGCTCCCGCGCCCTTTCCACGGCCGATGTGGTTGTGCTGGCCGGTGCCCCGCTAGATTTTCGCCTGCAGTACGGACAGAAGCTGGCCGATCGCGTGCAACTTGTGCAGATCGACCTGGATGCCGGGGCCATCGGACAGAACCGCACCCCGGAGATGGCCATCGTAGGGGATATCGGACAGGCTTTGCGCCAGCTGGCCCGGAAGCTGGAGGGATTTCGCGTCTCGGGGGCCTGGATCGATACCCTGCGCGAAGCCGAGGCCCGCGCCCGCGAGCATCTGGAGCCGGAGATCGCCTCTGCTCAGAGTCCGGTCAATCCCCTTCGCGTGGCCGCGGAACTGGATCGCATGCTCACCGAGCGCACCATCCTCGTCATGGACGGGGGCGACTTTGTCGGGGCCGCCGCGCGGGTGCTTCGACCCCGAGGGCCGGGACTGTGGCTCGATCCGGGTCCGCTGGGCACGCTGGGGGCAGGACCTGGATACGCGATGGCCGCCCGACTGGCCCGGCCCGATCACGAGGTAATCATCCTCTACGGAGACGGCTCCTTTGGCCTGCACGCCATGGAGTTCGAGGCCATGGTCCGACAGCGCATCAAGGTTATCGGGATTATCGGCAACGATGCGGCCTGGACTCAGATCCTCCGAGGTCAAGTGGCCATGTACGGGCCCCAGCGGGTGGTGGCCACCCGCCTTGCGGAGGTGCGCTACGAACGCCTGGTCGAAGCCCTCGGAGGGTGGGGGCTCTACGTCGAGCGGCCCGAAGAGCTCCGTCCGGCTTTAGAACGCGCGCTCGGTGAAGAGCGTCCCGGCGTGATCAACGTGCGCATCGGTGCTACGCAGGCCCGGGCCGAATCAATCAGCTTCTGAGTGAGTTTGTTCAGGATACGGCTTTCGGCTACCTTACCGGAGCTGGCTACCTCGGGGGGCGAAATATGCCTGTGCGCGGCTGTTGGCTGATTGTTCCGCTGTTTCTGTTTTCCGGAGCCATCATCCAGCCGGATCCATTCGCGGAGATCGAGTCCCGCTACGGGCTCCGGCTCGGTGTGGCGGCGCTTAACCTCACCACGGGGGAGTCGCTTTACTACCGCGCTGATACCCTGTTCCCCACGGCTTCGGTGATCAAGCTCCCCGTGCTTGTGGAGCTATATCGACAGTACGCGCGCGGATACCTGAGCCCCCAGGATACGGTCTATCTGCATGCTGCCCGTCTGTATCCCGGAAGCGGGATTTTGCAGTATTTGTCCGTGCCCCGGGTGCTTAGCCTCCAGGATGCGGCCGTGCTCATGATCATCCTCAGCGATAACACGGCCACCAATCTGGTCTTCGATAAGCTGGGCCCGCATCACGAAGCCCGGCTGGATTCCGTCAATCGCACCCTGCGCGCGCTGGGGCTTGAGAAGACCACCATGCACAATAAACCCTTCAGCTTGCAGACGCGCAAGAACACCCCGGAAGCGCTCCGATATGGCATCGGCATGACGACCCCTCGCGAGATGGTGGAGCTGCTGCGCAAGCTCGCCCGCGGGGAGGTGGTCTCCCCGCAGGCCTGCCGAGAGATGATCGAGATCCTCAAACAGCAGCAGTGGACCGAGGTCGCCCCTCGGTATTTGCCTGTAGAGGCCGATTCGCTGCAGATCGCACACAAAACCGGCGCCATCAGCACAGCCCGCTGTGACGTGGGCCTCATCTTCAGCCCCCGGGACACGATCGCCTACGCCGTGATGACCGACGGCGTGCAGGATCCTCGCTGGAGTATCGATCACAAAGGCAATGTGGCTGCCGCTGAAGCGGCGCGCCTGCTCTACGAACGACTCCATCGCAGGCCATCGGGAGGGAAGGGGTCATGAAGAAGCTGCTGGGAGTGCTGCTCCTACTCAGCGCGGGCTGCGGGACGGTCGGACCGCTGGAACGCCGTCTGGAGGGCTCCTGGGAATGGGTACAGTCCACGGGGGGAATAGCCGGGCTTCACCTCACCCCGCAGTCCGAAGGTTATGTGCAGCAGCTGGTCTTTCGGACCAACGGCGAGCTGGAGATCTGGCGCTCGGGTAAGCGGCTGAGCCTACTGCGCTATCGTATTGAACATAAGCCCACCATGCTGAGCCCGGAGCCGGCCGACGTGCTGGTCTATGACGAGCCATTTCGGCCTGAACAGCTTATCCGCTGGGGGCGAGGGGATACACTGTACCTGATCGATGTGTGCTTCGACTGCTACGTGCACACGTACGTGCGCAGGCGCTAAACCCCGCATACCGGCCCTGGCTGGATGGGCCCAAAAGAAGGGCCCCGCGAAGGATGATTCCAGGTCCAGAGGCCGCTCCGATGAGAAAGCCGGGAGCCCTCGCGCCGCGCCGGTGTCGGCCTTGAGGGCGCTGCACGGAGGGCTCCCCGGCGAGGGTCAGAGGGGGGCAGCGTACAGGTGCACAAGCCGCTTTTCGTGCCACAGGGCAAATCCCACCAGGCCGCCTTCACGCTCTGGCCCGGGAATCTGAAGCTGTCCCACGCCCACCCGGGCAGGCAGGACCTCCCAGCGGGCCATTGTGAGCGCTTTGCAGAATGTCCCGAGCTCGGGGCCGGATTCGTTTTCCGCCCGAAGCAGGCCCAGCGCATAACTGCGCAACAGGCGTTCGTGCACCCCGCGCCAGAGTTCAGAATGGGCAAATACGTCCATCCCCAGCACCTTTGCTCTGTAGGTGGCAATGATGCCTACGATCCCCTCCTCTACGAGCGTCCGCGGGATGTGCAGAGGATGCGCGTTGGACAGTACGGATGCATAGCTTTCCGTATCCGAGTACCGATCTGCCTCCTCCAGGGCCCGGAAGACTTCGTGCCAGATCAGGCTCTGATCGGGCAGGGGGGTTTTGCGTAGATACCAGTTGGACCGAAGGCTTGTGATTTTCCTGCGCCGCAGGACGATATCCGTGAGCGCCTCCCTTTCGACCTCAAACGCCCTCCGGAAGCCCCATCGGCCCCTCTCTACGCAGGAGACAGGGATCACATGTTCGCCCTTGTTCAGGAGCAGGCTGATGTTTACTGTGCGCGTCTGCATGCCGCCTGTGAGCAACGTGCCCTCCGGGATGAAGACCAGACTCGGCTTTTGCACGGACACGGATAGGCGGGGAACCGTGGGGGTGCGAAGCTCATCGACCTGTGCCCACCCCTCCCGGAGCGCCTCCTCCAGCAGGACGTAGGGAGATGAGGGCGATTGCGGCCAGCATGCCCTGAGCGGCCACAGCTCCAGGTCCTTCTGCTGTCGTATGGGCGGAAGGAGTTCCAGTTCCGCGGAGCCACCGAAAAGGGAAAGGACGTGCGCGCTTTCGGACATAGGTCTTTGCTCCCGCTGCGTGTTCCTGTTTCCCGATTTATGATGCAAAACAGATGCGGTTGTGACCGATTCTGGGTGGTTTTCTGAAGATGGGATTGTGACGGAGAGCGACTATACCTGCCGGCTCTCTCGGGCGTGGCGCACGCTTCGGCTCCAGAATTGCCGCAGAGCTTCCGGGGTAAGCGCAAGCGGGAGGTGGTAGAATAGCTCCCGCACGCTCTCCCAGTGTTTCAGCAGAGGATAGAGACGAACAAGGCCCGGGAAGCACTCCGCTATCGAGTCCCAGCCCTCCGGGGTGCGGAGGGGTCCGGACAGGAGATCAGAGATCTCCTTCCACCGGTAGCCCAGCTCCCGGAGCAGATAGAGCGCAAGCAAACGAACGTCATGGCGTCCCCATTCCGGTTCCTCGAGCTGATCGGCGTCAGATGGCCGTGCTATAGGCGCTTCCAGGTCGGGATGGGGCCGCAGAATATCGGCTCCCAGCCGGGTCAGGATCTCCTCAACAATCCATCTCGGAATCCCCAGCCTGTGGGCGATTTCCGCCTCGGTGGGGGAGCGCTCCAGCTGCTGATAGAGCCAGCGCCAGGCCCGGAGTACGGCCCCAACGTGTCGGCGTGCCGAGGGGCTCAGATTCAGTAGAGGGCCCACAAAGCGGAGCATCTGCCAGCGAATGTGCTGTAGGGCGAAAGCAGAAAACGGAACCCCTCGATCCGGATCAAAGCGCCGCACCGCCTCCAAGAGGCCGATACACCCCTCCTGAAGGAAGTCCTCGAAGCAGAACGCCCGCCGGAGTCCGCATCCGAACAGCCGTCTGCTTAATCGGTACGCCTCCAGGCGGATTTGAGGTGTCAGCGCATCGAGCAGTACAGCATAGGCCCTCTCCTCACCTCGCTGGGCGCGCAGGACGAGAGGAAGCAGCGAATCCGGAGCGGCAGCAGGTACCTCCTCGTTTACCGGCTCAGAAGCAACAGCGTGTGGGGTCCGACCCGGAACGTGTCGGGGAGGTCGATCTTCGCCCCGAGCAGGTCGGTGCCAACGGGCCGAAGTTCAACGTCTCCGAGCAACACGGGTTCCCGCCAGGCCGGATCGTAAAGGGCCACCCGGACCCTCTGGCTTTTCCGTCCCCGCATGCCCAGGATCAGGCACATGCTATCCAGGCTTTGCTCTACCGCCCAGTTCCAGCCGGCCAGTCTGCCCCGGGCTACAGACCAGAAGTCCAGCAGAGGGGCGCTGTACATCTCCAATCTGGTCTGCCGCTGCCAGCTGGCCCGCCGTTGCCAGCGCGCGCGGGGGCGCTTGGAGGCCGCGATCCTCAAGGCCAGGAGGGTGCTGGATCGGGGCTCCGGGATTATGGCCTGGAGGGCCTGAGATATATGGTACCACAAGGAGGGGGGCAGTGCGCCGGGAAGTCGGGAGACCAGCAGTTCGGCCTCCGCCCGACAGGCCGGACAGCTCTGCAGGTGCTGTGCTGTCCTCAGGTAGCCCCCCCGTCGCAGAAAGCGTGCGAGGTTTCGGGGCGAGGGGCAGAGCCGACGGACGCTCTGACGGGCTTTCGCCTGCATTTCCCGAAAAGCCTCCCGGCACTCCGCGCACCGCTCCAGATGGGCGCGCGTGGATTCGGGCAGGGCGGGATGGAAAAAGGCTTCTTCTTCGGGGGCGAAAAGGGCCTCGCGGGGCAGGTCTGCGATCTCTTCGAGCACCTTCCACCGTTGCGGACAGCGCAACAGCTTCCGAAGCTGGTCCCAGTCTCCCTCCCGGACAACGGCATCGAAGAGGATGCGGAGTTCTGCGGACGGACGCGCGCCGGTGGGCAGAAGCAGAATGGCCTCCGGAAGTCGGCCTCCCCGCTTCCGGGCCTGAGGGGTATGCAACCAGCGCCGGAGCTGCTCCTGGAAGATGTTGCGGGCTTCCCAGGGCACGAGCACAACGTCTTCAGGCGGCCAGCTGGCCCGACGGACCTCGAAGTCCGGGGGCCAGTCCAGACCGGTCCACTCGAGCCCGAAGACCTGCACCACGGTTTTCATCGTCCTCTTCTGCCCGGGGGAGCGCTGTATCGCTCAGGGTCGATGGAACTCCCCCTGGAATATGGCGCTCTGCCCGATCAAAAGAAAGCAGACCCTGAACCCCCTTACGGATTCGGCTTCAGGATTTGCTCGATGCGCGCGAGCGCGTCCTCCAGGTGCAGGCGCGTGTTGCGGTCCGGCACGCGCCGCAGCGCGCTCCGGATTTCCCGTTGCAGGGCCTGCAGTTCTCCCCGCACATAGGGGCGGATGTCGGACTGGGATACGCTTAGGCTCATGCTCTCCCCAGAAGCGCCCGGGCTCGGGGGTGAGGGGGGTTCCTGGCGCATCAGATAGGCCATGCGCTCCAGATAGCCGCGCTGCAGGTTGCGTCGGAAGGGATCGATTGGTCGGGCGGTGGCCAGCTCCGACCAGACCCCACGGCGCAGATCCAGAAGCATATCGGCGAGCCGGTATGGAGGGGTTGAGCCGGCCAGGGCTTCGGCTTCGATCAGGCGTCCCATGCGGGACGGATCGAGCACCCGGTTGAGCACCCCGACCTGTAGCGTCCGCACGCGTTCCATTGCCCCCGCAGGCTCGATGCGGCGCAGGATCGCCGTGTCGAGCATCCAAGTCGGGGTCTGAAAGGCGTGTCGGATCAGGAAGTCCATGGCTGCCCGCTGCTTTTGCCGGGGCACAGGCTCATAGACCGGCCCTTCCTGGTCATAGGTTTTACGGGTTCTATAGACGCCCCCGATGTTCGTGATCACATGTCCCATGTACCGATTCCACTGCGCCAGCACCTGTTCGTAGAGCTCGCGCAGGTCCGCATAATCCTTGCCCGGTGCGGAGGTCCAGCTGATCAGATTGGGCAGGATGCGCTTGAGGTTGGCGATTCCGTATTCGCCGGCCTTCATGGCGTCATCGCCCAGGTCCTCGGTCTGCGAGGTGGGATCGACCGAGCTGGGGTCGCCGAATCGATACAGCGGGTCGCCCTCGTGCTCTCGGATCCAGGAATCCAGCACGGGCTTTTCCTCATCCGGGGTACGCGCTCCCGGAATGGGGCGATAACCCCAGGCGATGGCGTAGACGTCATAGGGGCCGATGGCGGGCATCAGGCAGGCCCCATCGCCGGGCTGGGCCACGTAGTTGAATCGGGCGTAATCCATGATGGAGGGCGCCGTGCCCATGCGGCAGGTAAAGGTGGGCGAGCGCAGGGAGTCGACCGGATAGGCGGAGCTGGCCTTCATGTTGTGCGGCAGGCCCAGGGTATGGCCGACCTCATGGGCGGCCACGAAGCGGATCAGCTGGCCCATTGTTTCTTCGTCGAACTGCACGGCACGCGCCTTCGGGTTCGCGGCGGCCGTCTGCACGAAGTACCAGTTCCGCAGCAGGTTCATCACGTTGTGATACCATCCAATGTCCGCCTCCAGGATCTCCCCGGAACGCGGGTCGTGCACGTTCGGGCCGTAGGCGTTCTGGATCTCCGAGGCGAAATACCGGATCACGGAATACCGCACGTCTTCGGGATTGAATTCCGGATCCTCTTCCGGACCGGGAGGATCTTTGGCGATGATGGCGTTTTTGAAGCCGGCCGCCTCGAAGGCCTTGTTCCAGTCCTCTACGCCCTGTTTGAGGTATTTACGCCATTTTACGGGCGTGGCCGGATCGATGTAGTAGACGATGGGTTTTTGGGGTTCTACGAGTTCTCCGCGGGCAAAGGCCTCCGGATCCTTGGGTTCCAGGCGCCAGCGCACGATGTAGCGCCGTCTGGCGGCGCGCTGTTCGTCACGTCCATAGTCCACCTGTTCGATGCGGAAGTAGCCCACGCGTTCGTCATAGAGGCGGGGCATCATGGGCTCTTTGGGCAGGAGGATCATGGAATGGTGCATCTCGAGCGTAATCGTGCGCGTGGAGGCCTGCGAGGGGGGTTCCTGGGCGTCATAGGTGAGCAGGTTGCGCACCTCGATGTTGAGCGGATAGCTGTGCGCGTACAGAAGCAGGGTGCGGGATTCGTCCAGGCGCGTTACCCGAAAACGCTCTCGGCGAGTTCGGTCCAGGCCCAGTACGGGTACGTCGCGCGTGAAGAGCTCCGTGATCTCGATGACGACGGAGTGCGAGTCGGGCCCGATGGCCTGGATGTCGAAGGCGCGGATGACGGGCTCGAAGTTCGAGTTGCGTACGGCCTGGTATATGGGCAGGGAATCGGCCGCCACGTTCTGGTAGGAGACCGTGCGCAGGAGCACCCTATCTGCCAGACGTTCCCAGCGCACCACCTGTCGGTTGAGTTCTTCACCCCCGTAGCCAATGCCGTTGGCCGTTCGGGCGATGCGGCTCACCCAGAGCATCTCACGCCCCAGGAGGCTATCGGGGATCTCGTAGTAGTAACGGGACCCGACCTGGTGGACATCGAACAGCCCCTTATCTGTGCGCGCATCCTGGGGGATCACCTGCCGATAGGGTCGGGGCCCCGTCTGAGGCTGGGATGGGCGAGGGGCCGGACTTTGAGTCTGGTTCTGCCCGGATGCGGTCTCGGTCCGTGGCGGGGCCGCAGAGCCAGCAGGCGAGCTCGGGCCAGGGGTGCGCGTAGTGGCACAACCGATCAGCAAAGAGGGGATAACAAAGAACCCGATAACAAAACGCATGGACGTGCTTCCTTCGTCTCTCGGCTCTGCAAGATAGGCCCTGCAGGGGATCAAGAAACGGACGTATCGTAACATTATCGTGAAGAACGGGATCTTCTTGCCCGTGCTTTGCGTATAGAGCACGCTTGATGCCCGGACTCCGCCTGGCAGGGATTGTATGCGTTGGAAGGGCTCAGAAAAAGCACTTTGCCAATCCGGATTGCGGTCCTCTGGCTAGGCAGTCTAGCCGTCGGGGCCGCCGATGCCCAGCCTGTACTCCGCTGGGGTGCAGATCCCAGCGGGGGAGCCCCACACGTCTTTGCCGATCCCCGGAATCCGGATCGGTATATTGGTTTTGAGAAGGAGTTCGTGGAAGCGCTAGCGGCTGTTCTGGGCCGCCGGCCCGTCATGGTGCCCACGGACTGGGAGAGCATTGTCTCCGCACTCAATCGGGGTGAGTTTGACATCATCGTCAACGGGCTGGAGCCCACCACGGATCGGGCGCGGCACATCCTCTTCAGTCGACCCTATTACCTCTTCCGCCAGCAGCTTGTGGTGCGCCGAGAGGAAGAGCGCATCCGCTCGCTGGCCGATTGTCGGGATCGGCTCGTGGGCACGCTCGTCAACACCACATCCAGTCGACTGCTCGCCCGGGAAGGCATTCGCTACAGAGGCTACGCCGATCCCCCGGCCGCGTATCGGGATCTGGAGCTGGGGCGCGTCGATGCGGTGCTCATGGATCTGCCTATTGCGCAGTACTATGCTTTTTCCAATCCCCGCCTCAAGCCAGCCGGAGAGCCGTTTTATGTGAGCGCCTATGTGGTGGGCATGCGCAAGGCGGATTCTTTGCTTAAAGCCCAGATTGATGCGGCCATCGATACCCTGTTGCGCAACGGCACGATGGAGCGCATCCTGCGCAGATGGAACCTCTGGGATGAGCTCCAGCCCCAGCTGCTGAGAGGCGAGGCACGCTATGAGGTGGCCGCCTCGGATTTCAACTGGACTGAAGCCCTGCTCCGGTTGGGGCGTGCGGCGCTTGTGACCGTGTTGCTGGCCTTTGGGGCCATGGCCGTGGCCCTGCTATTGGGGATTCCTCTGGCTCTGGGACAGGAGCAGGGTCCGCGCTGGGTTCGTGCCCTGTGTACGGGTTATGTTGAGTTCTTCCGGGGCACGCCCGTGCTCGTACAGCTGCTTTTCTGGTATTTCGGGTTGCCCAAGGTGGGCATTGTACTTCCGGGCTGGTTTGTGGCCCTGGTGGGGCTGGGGTTGAACTACGCCGCCTACGAATCGCAGATCTATCGGGCGGCGTTTGCCGCCATACCCCGCGGGCAGTGGGAGGTGGCCTATGCGCTGGGTATGAATCCGGGGCTTGCGTTTCGGCGCATCATCTTGCCCCAGGCCATGCGGATCGCCCTGCCCCCGGTGACGAACGACTTTGTCTCGCTCTTTAAGGATACCTCGGTGGCCTTTGCCATCTCTGTATGGGAGCTGGCCACGGCGTACCGAGAGCTGGCCAACGCCTCTCAGGAGTTTCTCCTGCTGGGGGCGGTAACCTCCGCGTTTTATCTGGCCATGAGCGTGCCGTTAGCTCGCCTGGCACGCCGACTGGAGCGGCGTCTCATGCACGAGCGAAGTCCGGCTGCCGTGTTGCAGGAGGAAACCGGCCCATGATAGCGGTTCAAGGCCTGCAGAAGTGGCGGGGCGATCGCCACGTACTGCGCGGGGTGAGCTTTCAGGTGCCCGAGGGCACCGTGCTCGGCGTGATCGGGGCTTCCGGAAGCGGCAAGACAACCCTGCTGCGTTGTCTTATGGGGCTGGAGCCCTTCGAGGCGGGCTCTGTATCCTGGCGGGAGATACAGCTCCAGGGAGGGCTTCCGGAGTCGGTCTGGCGTCGTCAGCGCGATCAATGGCGCCGTCATGTGGGTATGATTTTTCAGCATCTGTACCTGTTCCCTCACCTCACCGTGCTGGGCAACCTCATCGAGGCCCCGGTCCGTGTGTTGCGCATGCCGGTCCCGGAGGCCGAAGCGCGTGCCCGGCAACTTCTGGCATGGTTCGGGCTGGAGGGATTTGCCCATCGCTATCCGGCCTCGCTTTCCGGCGGGGAACAGCAGCGCGTTGCCATCGCCCGTGCGCTCATGATGCGCCCGGATGTCCTGTTGCTCGATGAGCCCACCAGCGCCCTCGATCCTGTGCGGTCAGCCGACGTGCGGGCCCTGCTCCGAAAGTACGTCTCTGAGGGGCATACGATGATCATCGTCTCCCACGCGATCGGTTTTTTGCGGGGGCTGGCCGATTACCTGCTCTACCTGCAGGAAGGCGAGGTGGTAGAATACGGGCCGGCAGAGGCCGTGCTTCTGGCCCCGCAGGATCCCCGCACACAGGCTTTTCTGCGCTACGCCTGAGGCTGGCACGGGGATCGGGTCGGGCGTAAATTGAACCCACAGCCATCGGAGCCTATATGCGAAAGTGGTCTGCGGCCCTCGGGATCGCCCTGGCGGCTCTGCTCGGTCTGGGCTTTGCCCGGGATTCGGACTGGTTCTTTGAGCTGCGCAAGCATTTTACCATCTTCAGCGAGCTCTACACGGAGGTGGCCACCTATTACGTGGACGAAGTGCCCCCCTCGAAGCTCATCCGCGGTGCTATAGAGGGCATGCTTGAGCTTCTGGATCCGTATACGAGCTTTATCGACGAAACCCAGCGCGAGGATGTGGAGCTGCTCACCAGCGGACGCTACGGGGGCGTTGGCCTGTCTATTGGCGAGCGCGAGGGGCAGATTGTCGTGCTGCGGCCGCTGGAGGGATATTCCGCCTTTCGTCAGGGCATCCGGGCCGGGGATGTGCTCCTGGAGGTCAACGGGCAGCCCCTGCAGGGCCTGAGCACAGCGGAGGTGAGCGCCCTGCTGCGCGGGGAGCCCAATACGACCGTCTCCGTCAAGGTGTTGCGGGAGGGTGAGCCCGAGCCCCTGGAGTTCGTGCTCGTGCGCGAGCGCGTCAAGCTGCGCGACGTGGCCTATGCCGGCCGGGTGGCGCCGGGGATCGGGTATGTGCGTCTGGAGCGATTCTCCGAGGGCGCTCCCAGGGAATTCGCCGAGGCGATCGCACAGCTGCGGCGTGAGGGCGCGCTGGAGGGTTTGATCCTGGACCTGCGGGGCAATCCGGGCGGGTTGCTGGAGGCCGCCGTGGCCGTGTTGGGGCATTTCCTGCCCCGGGGTAGTCCGGTGGTCACCATGCGCGGTCGCCGCGGGGCGCTGGAGCGGGAGTACCGCACCACCGACCCCCCGACGCTGCCGGATGTGCCCCTGGTTGTGCTCGTCGACAGGGAAAGCGCCAGCGCTTCCGAGATCGTAGCCGGCACCATCCAGGATCTCGACCGGGGCGTGATCATGGGTGAGCGCACCTTCGGCAAAGGGCTTGTCCAGATCATCCGCCCGCTTTCCTACAACACCTCGGTCAAGATCACCACGGCCCGGTATTATATTCCCAGCGGGCGCTCCATTCAGGCCATCGACTACGCCGCCCATACCCGCAACGGGGGGCGCCTCATACCCGATAGCCTGCGCCGCCCGTTCCGGACCCGTACGGGGCGGGTGGTGTACGACGGAGTCGGCATAGAGCCCGATGTCCCCGTCGCCCGCCGGGCCATGAGCCCGCTTGAGGAAGCGCTCGCCCGGCGTATGCTGATCTTCGAATTCGCCAACCGGTTTGCCGCCCGGCATCGGACCATCCCGGATACGTTTTCCGTCTCCGATGCCCTGTATGCGGAGTTCCAGGCCTTTCTACGTGAGCGGGGATTTTCTTACGAGACCCCCCTGGAACGCGGGCTTCGTGAGCTGGAACAGAGGGCTCAAGAGCAGGGACTGCTGGAGGCGTTGCGTTCCGAGCTGGAGGCGCTTGGCCGGGCTGTGGCCGCCGAGAAGGCGCGCGATTTCCTGCGCTATGCGCCTCAGATCAAGCGAGAGCTTCGCCGGGAGATCCTGGCCCGCTACTACGGCACCTCCCGCCTCATCGCGCTCGAGCTGGAGGAAGACGAGCTCCTCAGGCGCGCCATAGCGCTGCTGCGCAGCCCCGAGCAGTACCGTCGGATTCTGGGCGGTTAGCGCGCCCATCGGCGCAGCTGCCCGATGGCGGCCCGGAAATCCCTCGGATACGGCGCCTCGACCGTGATCGGAACGCCGGTTTCCGGATGGGGAAAGGTGATCTGGAGGGCATGCAGGGCGGTTCGGGCGATCAGCGGGTGATCCGAACGCCCCGGTCGGTAGGCGCGCTTAAGACGGCTCAGCTCCAGGGGGCGACCCGATCCATACAGGGGGTCGGCGACAATGGGCAACCGTACTGCGGCCAGATGAGCCCGAATCTGGTGCGTGCGGCCGGTTAGCGGTCGGGCCTCCAGGAGCGCGTAGCCTCTCCACCGTTCCAGCACGCGCAGAAGTGTCTGCGCAGGCTTGCCCCGGCGGGGATCGACGAGGGTGCGGTGGCGCCGGTCCCCATCGGGCAACAGAGGGAGGTCAATCTTTGTCTCTTCCCAGGTGGGTTGTCCTTCGACCAGAGCGTGGTAGCACTTCTCTACCCGCCTTGAGGCGAAAGCCTCATTGAGCGCGCGATGGGCCTCCGGCGTGCGTGCCAGCAGGAGCACCCCCGAGGTGTCCGCATCCAGCCGGTGTACGGGCAACAGGGGGCCGTAGCGTTCTCCAAGAAGCGTGGCTACAAAGGGAAGCTCCGGATCGTAGCCGTCAGGTACGGAGCGCAACCCGGGAGGTTTGTCGATCACAAGCAGGTGCTCATCCTCCCAGAGGATCTTCACCGGGGCCGTTCTCATGGACATCGAAAGGTTCAGGTTGCGGGGAATGTGGGGCGGAAAATCGGCTCTTTTCCAGATCGCGACGCAGGCTGATCAGCTCCTGTCGGCGCTCCAGTAGTTTTCTCATCTCTTCTTCGCCGGCTTCGCCTCTGCGGGTGCGCTCGGCGATCTGGCGGCTGTTTTCCTCGATCACCCGATCCAGCCGCCAGCATTTCAGGCGCCGGATCGCGTCCTCGGCCGCCTCGTGGGGATCGGGTTCCGGATCTGCGGAGAGGATCCTCCGTTCCAGCCAGCCCAGGCTCAGGTCATAGCGTTCCGTAAGCACCTCGAGCATGAGCTCTCCCAGCGGGGTACGTTCAAGCATCCGCATCCAGCGCGGTACCTCAATGGGTTCTCCCGCTTGCCAGGCCTGCAGGAGCCGGGCGGCCAGCTCTCGCGATGGGCCGTGAGTGAATTCCTCCAGGTTCATGTATGCGAATACGTGCTCCACCAGCCGGGCTCCGTATTCGAGCATGAGCCGCAGTAGCAGGCGCTCCGGAGGCGGTGGACCGGGAGGGCTTGTTGGGGGGCGGCTCTCCGCGCCGGGCGCTGTAGCGGAGTGCGGCCGCGCGAAGGAGGGCTTGTCCGCCGAGCGGGCGATGTGGGATTCCAGTTCACCCTGCAGCATCGCCTCGGGCAGGTGCAGGGTGCTGGCAAGCAGGCGCACATACGCCGTGCGCCGGAGGACGTCCGGAATACGGCCGATCAGGCGCAGAAGCAGGCGCGCGGTTCTGGCCTGCCGTTCCGGATCCGTGGAGGCATCGATGCCGCCCAGCTCCTGTTCCAGCACAAAATGGAGGAAATCGCGCTCCTGTTGGCTCCGATAGGCCAGAAAGGCCTCGCGGCCTTGCCGGCGCAGAAAGCTATCCGGGTCTTCCCCCTGGGGCAGGCGCAGTACCCGCACCTCGAAATTCAGCGTCAGCAGCATCTCCAGGGCGCGCAACGTGGCCCTGAGTCCGGCCTCATCGCCGTCGAATAGAATGGTGACGCGCCGCGTATACCGGCTCAGCAAGCGGGCCTGTTCAGGGGTCAGCGCCGTGCCCCCGGAGGCGACGGCCTCTTCGAATCCGTATTCGTGCAGGGCCAGCACATCGGCATAGCCCTCCACGAGCAGGGCCTCGTCCCTGGCGCGGATCGCCTCCCGGGCCTGGTATAGCCCATAGAGCACCTCGCCTTTGCGGTACAGAGGGGTCTCAGCGGTGTTGACGTACTTGGGCTGATTGGGGATTGCCTGCAGCAGTCTGCCGGCGAACCCGATCACCTTCCCTGAAGGGCTTGTGATGGGGAACATGAGGCGATCCCGAAAGCGGTCCACGTAGGTGCCGTCCTTTCGGGGCAGGAGCAGATTGGTCCGCACAAACGGGTCAGGGTCCAGACCCATGGCCTGAACATGACGGGCCAGCGCATCCCAGCCGGCCGGGGCGTAGCCCAATCCGAAGCGTTGCGCGATGCGCTCGGAAATCCCCCGACGGCGGAGGTAGTTCTGGGCCCGCTTTCCCGAGCGCGCGCGCAGCTGCTCGGAAAAAAACCGCATAGCCTCTCGCAGGGCCTCGTAGAGGGCCTCCTGATCGCGGGAGCGAGCCCCCCGCGGGTCGGGATCGGGCAGGGGGACGCCGAAGCGTTCGGCCAGCAGGCGCACGGCCTCCGGGAAGGAAACGCGCTCGTATTCCATGACGAAGGTAAAGACATCCCCGCCCCGGCCACAGCCGAAGCATTTGAAGAGCCCTTTATCCGGGGCGACCGTAAAAGAGGGGGTTTTTTCCGTGTGGAACGGGCACAGACCGACCCAGTTTTTGCCGCGGCGTTTGAGCGAGACGGCTTCTCCGATGACGAGCAGGATGTCGGCCGCCAGGCGTACTTCCTCGATTTTCTCCGGGGGCCAGCTCATGCTTCCTTTGCGGGTAGCGAGGCTTCCTCTTCGGATTCCAGTCCCACCAGATATCGCCACAGCCAGAAGAGCGCGGCCTGCACAGCGCGCTCTTTGTTGCGGCGTCGATCCTGTTCAAAAAGGAAGCGTCGCGCCCGGGTTCCCTCCGGGGTCGAAAGGCCGATCCAGACCAGCCCCACCGGCTTTTCCGGACTGCCCCCTGTGGGGCCAGCGATGCCTGTGGTGGAAATGCCTATCTGGGCGCCGAAGCGCTGGCGCACGCCCTCGGCCATCTGACAGGCTACGGGTTGGCTCACCGCCCCGTATCGGGCGATGGACTCCGCCTCAATCCCGAGCAGGGCCACCTTGGCTTCATTGGCATAGGCCACCACACCGCCCAGGAGGTAGCGGGAGCTGCCGGGAATGTCTGTGATCCGGTCCAGCAGCAGGCCGCCCGTACAGGATTCCGCCACGGCGATTGTGCGGTTTTGTTCGGCAAGCAAACGGCCGACGACGGCCGGGAGCGTTTCCTCGTCGGTGCCGTAGATATACCGTCCGGCGCGGGTGCGGATGTATGCTTCCAGCTCCTCGATAGCCCGGTTGAGCGCCTCTTCGTCCTCCCCGCGCGCAGTTATGCGCACGCGCACGCCCAGCGGGCCGGGCAGGTAGGCCACCTCCAGGCCGCGACACAGCCAGGGGCTGAGCTCTCCGATACGTTCGGCCAGGGCCGATTCGCCGATGCCGGCCGTCAGCAGGGTGCGCATGCGCAGGCGGGTTCCCCGATGGCGCGTCCGCAGGCGGGGAAGCACGAAAGCCTCCATCATGGCCTGCATCTCGTAGGGCACACCGGGGAGTACGATGAGGATGCGGCCTTCGCGTTCGAACCAGATCCCCGGCGCCGTGCCAAGCTCGTTGGGGATGAGTTCTCCTTCCCGGGGCAAGAGGGCCTGTTTGAGGTTGTTTTCTGGCATCGGGCGGCCGCGGGAGGTGAAAAAGGCGCGCATGCGCGCTACCCATTCCGCGTTCAGCTCCAGATGCCAGCCGAAATATTCGGCCAGGGCCTCCACGGTGCGATCATCGTGCGTGGGGCCCAGTCCTCCGGTGCTGATGAGCACTTCCCCTGCGGTCCACAGGCTGCCGACCGCCTCCCGGATCAGGACCGGATCGTCGCCTACGGTGAGCTGCCGAATGACCCGGATGCCGATCTCGGTGAGTTTTCCCCCGATCCAGGCCGCGTTCGTGTTAACCACCTGGCCGATCAGGAGCTCATCCCCTATGGATAGAACGGCCGCTCTCATGGATCTGCTCGTAGTGTCGAGACCAGGATTCCGGATCGCGATACCAATCCCGAAGCAGGGATTCCTGGGCTTCCGAAAGCAAGCCCATGCGCCGGGCCTGTTGCAGGAGGGCTTCCAGTCCGCAGAGGGCCACGGCCGATAGCCCTGCCTCGGCCAGACGCGCCGCCGTGCCGGGCAGGCTGTAGCTGAAGATCGCGACAATCCCCCGCATATGGGCCTTCTCGCGCCGCAGGGCTTCGGCCGCTCGGATGCTGGAAGAGCCCGTCGAGATGAGGTCCTCGATGAGCACCGTGCGCGCACCCGGGATCAGACGGCCCTCGACCTGACGACCCCGTCCGTGTTCTTTGGGCTGTGGTCGCACGTAAACCATAGGCAACCGGAGTCGGTCCGCCACCCAGGCCGCATGAGGGATGCCGGCCGTGGCCGTGCCCGCAAGGAGTTCCACGTCGGGATATCGTTGCCGGATCGTTTCCGCCAGCGCCTCGGCCACGAAAGCCCGCAACTCCGGATCCGCCATCAGCAGCCGGTTGTCGCAGTACAAAGGGGCCCAGAGGCCAGAGGCCCACCGGAACGGTTCCTCGGTCCGGAACAGCACAGCGCCCAGGCGCAGTAGCCCCTCGGCTACGCGGGGGGCGAAGGTATGAGCGATCTCGAGCATACATGTAAGGTAGCACGGCCGTTTTCTGTTTGGCCAGACCGCACTTCACGAAACATTCACCGAATCGGGTGACACCCCGGCGGCTCATGAGGCTTCTAACCAGGTGAAGCGCACGGACACAGGAGGACGTCCATGTATACGATCAAGCAGGAAGTCGACGCACGCGGCATGGCCTGCCCGGGACCCCTTATGGAGCTGGTCCGGATGGCCAAGAAGGCACAGCCCGGAGATGTAATCGCCGTCATCTCCTCCGATCCGGGGTCGATCAAGGATATCCCGGCCTGGGCCGAAAAGGTTGGGCACCGACTGCTCGAGGTCATCGAGCTCGACAACCGAGCACGCAAGTTCGTCATCGAGATTCAGGCCAGGAAGCCGCTATGAAACCGTACCGCATTCTCATCGTCGGGGGCGGGGTGGGGGGCACGTTGCTGGCTAACCTTCTGGTCAGGCGCCTGAGGCCCGAAGAGGCCCAGGTGACGTTGCTGAGCCGGGATGGGGAGCATGTATACCAGCCCGGCTGGCTCTACGTGGCCGTCGAGGATGAGGAAGAGACCGAGCTGTCTCGTCCCGAGAAGGAACTGCTGCGGCAGGAGGTCTTTTTCCTACATGATGAAGCGGAGCGCTTCGATCTGGATCGCCGCCAGGTGTGGACGCATTCCGGTGAGCGGGTGCCCTACGATATGCTTGTAATCGCCACCGGATCGCGCCTGGATCTGGATCGTATTCCGGGTCTGCGGGAGGGAGCGCATCATTTTTACTCCGCCGTGGGTGCGCGCAACCTGCAGCATGCCCTGCGCGCTTTCCGGGGAGGGCGAATCGTGATCGGTATCGGCGGTATGCCGTTTAAGTGCCCCGTGGCCCCGCTGGAGTTTACCTTCCTGCTGGACGACTACCTGCGCCGGCGCAACCTGCGCCAGCAGAGCGAGATTGTCTATACCTTCCCCATCGGTCGTTGCTTTCCAATCGAATCCGTGGCCGAACTGGCCCAACGGTATCTCGATGAGCGGGCCATCCGCACAGAGTTCTTCTTCGATATCGACGGTATCGATCCGGAGCGCCGTCGTATTTCCAGTCTGGTCGGGGAGCTGGAATACGATCTGGCCGTGATCATTCCCCCGCATCGGGGCGCAGAGGCGATCATCGCCAGCCAGATCGGGGATGAGGAGGGCTGGATCCCCACGGATCGCTACACGCTCCAGATGGAAGGGGTTGAACAGGTATGGGTGATCGGGGATGCGACGAACATCCCCATTTCCAAGGCCGGCTCCACGGCGCATTATCAGGCCCACGTGGTCGCTGAGCGCATCACGGCCTTTGTGCGGGATCAGGAACCGGAGGCGCACTACGATGGACACGTACAGTGCTTTCTCGAACTCGGCGAGGGAAAGGCCACGCTACTGGATTTCAATTACGAGATGCCCCCCAGCCCGCCCAGGCCATCGCGTTTTTACCACATCGCCAAAAAGCTCTTTAACCGGGCTTACTGGTATCTGATTCCACCGGGTCGGATATAGGGCCGTTTCCGGAGCCGCCGAAGCGTTGGGCCACATAGGCCTCCAGAAGGGCGATGAACTCCTCGGCGATGTGTTCGCCTTTGAGCGTCGTGTGGTGCCGGCCGTCTATGTAAACGGGCGCGCGGGGCGACTCCCCCGTTCCGGGGAGGCTGATGCCGATATCGGCGTGCTTGGACTCCCCGGGGCCGTTGACCACGCACCCCATTACGGCTACTTTGAGCTGTTCCACGCCCGGATAGCGGACTCGCCATTCCGGCATACGGGTGGCGATGTGCTCGGAGACGCGCTGGGCCAGCTCCTGGAAGAAAGTCGAGGTGGTGCGTCCACAGCCCGGACAGGCCGATACGGAGGGGCTCAGCTGCCGCAACCCCAGGGCCTGCAGGATTTCGCGGGCGACCTCCACTTCACGGGTGCGTGGTTCTCCCGGTGCGGGGGTGAGGGAGATGCGGATCGTGTCCCCGATTCCCTCCAGCAGCAGGGGGGTGAGGGCCGCGGTCGAGGCCACAATGCCCTTGACCCCCATACCCGCCTCGGTCAGGCCCAGGTGTAAGGGAGCCGGGGTGCGGCGGGCCAGTTCCCGATAGACCCACCACAGGTCCGGGGGGCTGGAAACCTTGGCCGACAAGATGATCTGATCCTCTCGGAGCCCGTAGCGGAGGGCCAGCTCATAGCTGCGCACAGCCGATTCCACAATGGCCTCCAGGAGTACCTCATGGGCCGAGCGGGGCTCCGGACGACGGGCGTTGTTGTCCATGAGCTCGGTGAGCAGGTATGTATCCAGGGAGCCCCAGTTGACCCCGATGCGTACGGGTTTGCCGTATTCACGGGCCACCTCGACCATCGTGCGGAAGTTGCTATCCTGCTGGGCCCCCCGGCCCACCGTGCCGGGGTTGATGCGGTATTTATCGAGCGCACAGGCCATTTCGGGATAGCGTCGCAGGAGCAGATGCCCGTTGAAGTGGAAGTCCCCCACCAGCGGCACATCTGCCCCCATGTCCTCGAGCCGTTTGCGAATCTCCGGCACGGCCTGGGCGGCTCGATCCGTGTTGACCGTGATGCGCACGACCTCGCTTCCGGCCCGATATAGCTCCGCCACCTGCCAGGCCGTGGCCTGCGCATCTTCCGTAGGGGTGTTCGTCATGGACTGGACCACCACAGGGTGGGCGCCGCCGATAGGGACGGTTCCCACCCAAACGGTCGGGGTTGTACGACGCGCCATGGAATGGTTCCTTCTATTCGGCCAGGGTTGCAACGCTTAAGGGGGGCAAGAGGATTCCAGCCGGCTATCCCTGCTGATGCTGGCGCCAGGCTCGCAGCCGCCGCAACAGCCACCAGTGACCCACATCCACGTAGGCCACCTCGAAGGTGGCGCGATAGGTAAGCCAGAGACCCAAAAGACCGAACAGCAAGTTGCCCCCCCACATCCCCAGCCAGGGGGGAATATGGCCGCGGTCGGCCATTTTTTCTCCCTGGATGAGCAATACCCAGTAGATGAGGAAGCAGAAGGTGCTGATCGTGGCTGCGGTTCCGATCCCGCCCTTGCGCACGGTGGCGCCCAGTGGGGCGCCCAGCAGGATGAAGAGCACACAGGCGACAGAGACGGCCAATTTTTTGTGGATTTCCACCTCGTACTGGGCGATCCGATTCCGGCGCCAGGAGAGGAGGTTGGCCGCGTTATCGGCCTGGTTGCGCAACATGCGCGCCCGGGCGGCGGCGCGGTGGGCCCACAGCAATGCGGAATCCGGTGGAGCGCCGAGCAGGGCGTGAAGTTTCCCCCCGGCGGATCGGGGCTTTGCCTGCTGGGCTGCCAGAAGCCTCCGATACAGGAGCGTGTCTCCGGGTGCAGGGGGCGTGAGCAGCTCATCCCAGGCGCGCAGTACGCTGTCGCGTCGGAAAAGGCGGCTTTCCCGCTCCAGGCGCAGCCGGTCTCCCCTGATCTCTCGACGCAGGGTGTCGGCGGCCGCGCGCAGCTCGCCCAGCGTCATGGTGCGATCCGTTCCCCGTTGCGGACCCGATTCGGAACGGACCAGCCGATATTCGGATAGATCGAAGTACAGCACCAGCTCCTGAAAGCGCATGCGCTCATAGCGATGATCCGTGCCCGATGGCAGACCGATCTGCCGATCCACCGCCCCCTCTTGCAACACCAGACGCAGTGTCCGTCCCCCCGCGCGAAACTGCAGTATGCCTTCCCGGGCCGTGATCACGGCGGTACGGTTGAATCCCTCCGCATAGTCGTAGATCAACAGCCCGTGCAGGCGTCCGTTGTTTTCTATGCGTTCCACATAGATGCTATAGCCCTCCAGGCCCGTGTAGAAGGTTCCGGGCCGCAGGGCGAAGGCGGGTCGGGTCTGCCGTATATCGATCCACAACGCCCGGGCACGCGCGTTGGCCCGGGGCAGGATCTCGGCGGCGAAAACAGCCATCAGCACCATGAGCAGCGCGCCGACCAGGAGCGTCGGCCGCATAAGCTGGAGCAGATGAATGCCTGCGGCCCGTGCCGCGGTGAGTTCATGAAATTCGGCCATATCCCCGTAGGCCACCAGCGCGGCCACCAGCACGGCCATGGGCACGGCCAGCACGACCATATAGGCCAGATTGTAGGCGATAAGCTCCAGAATCGTGCCCGCTCCCAGATCCTTGCCCACAAGCTCCGGCAGGTACCGGGCCAGAAACTGCAGCAGGAGCAGGAACATGAGCAGGCTGAAGGCGAACAGAAACGGCCCGATATGCGCGCGCAGCAGCAGGCGATCGAGATGGCGGAGTCGGAGCACGGCCGGTCCTTGCTTCGGGTCCGGGAAGTCACGTACTTTTTGCCCCGATCCAAGATAGCCTGCCTGTCGGGGTCGGGCAATGCGGATCGCAGACCGGAGACGTTTCTACCAGAAGAGGTCACTTCCTGCCTGAGCCGTTGCTACGGTAACGTTGCCGCCCAATATCGACCGGAGTCAGAGCAGGCGGCGCATATAGAAACGCATCTGTATGGTCGGACAGCAGGATGGGCGGGCGTTCTCTGGACGCCCTCTCGGATTCTTCATGATTGCGCTCACCCTGTGGGGGCTGGCCTCAGGGTCTGTTCCCCGGGGTACAGATCGGTTTTTCCCTGCTCAGCACACCCTTTCGCCCCCGGCCGTGGGGGCCGACAGCGCGGCGGCGGATACGGGTCGGTCCGCGTTGCCATATCGCCTTCGGTCCTACTGGGTCAGCCCGCTCTTTCCCCGACGGGTGGAACCCCTTGTCGCCCTGCCCCTGCCGGGCTCCGTGTGGCGCCATGAGGTGCGGCCGGATTCCACCTATAGCCGCATGACCGCGCGGGAAACCGTCTCCGGCCTTACCGTCCGGATACCGCTCACGGTCGATTATCTGAGCTATCGACAGGAGCGGCTCCGATACGACCTCGCCCGCACCTGGCGGGAGCTGTTGCGCCTTCGCCAGCAGGAGCAGGCCGCTTCGCGGGGGTTGCTGGATCTGCGCATCGAGGTGCCTGGAGGAAGGTCTTCGGCTTTTAGCACGCTCTTTGGCGCTCCGACTGTGTCCCTTCGGGTAAACGGCCAGGCCGATATCGATCTGGGCCTGTCCATACAGAACAACCGCGACCCCAACCTACCTCCACAGCAACAGAAGCGCATCGATCCCCTCTTCGGGCAGAACATCCGGCTCGGGATTTCCGGGGGTATCGGGGATAAGCTGACGGTCTCGACGGACTGGGATACGCAGCGCATGCTGGATTTTGAAAACCGTCTCAAGCTCCAGTACATCGGCTATGAGGACGAGATCATCAAACGCATCGAGGCCGGAAACGTCTCCCTGCAGACCCCCTCGCAGCTCATCAGCGGCGGGCAGGCGCTTTTCGGAATTCGCTCCGATCTACAGCTGGGTCCGGTGCGTCTGTCGACGGTCTTCAGTCAGCAGGACGGCGAAAGGGCGCGCATTGTGCTCGACGGCGGGGTGGAGGAGAACGTCTTTGAGCTCAAGGCTACCGATTACGAGGATGATACGCACTTCTTTCTGGGTTTTTACTTCCGCAATCGCTGGGGGATCGGCCCGGGGCAGGCCTTCAGCCGTCCACCGACCATCCTGGCCGAGGTACAGATAACCGATGTGGAGGTCTGGGTGTTGCGCCAGAGCCAGCAGCGGTTGCAGGAAAATGAACGCGACGCGGTGGCGCTGCTGGAGCTCGGTGAGGCCGGGGAGAGCCGACCACCCGATCCAGCGCTGGACCGCTTCTCGGATGCGGTGCTTGAGCGCCTGCGGCTTTCCAACCAGGTCACAGACATCCTGGAGCGCGAGCTGGGGGTAAGCCCGCGGGCCTACGTACAGGGCACTTTTCTTCGGCTGGAGCCGGGCCGGGACTACACTTTCGACCCCAACTTGGGGTATATCAGCCTGCGTACGAGCCTGTCGAATTTCCAGGCGGTGGCGGTGGCCTACCGCTATGTAGATGCCTCCGGGCGGCTGGTAGAGGTGGGGGACTTCGCCCGGGGAGGGGGGTCGAGTGGATCCCAGATCAACCGCCTGGTGCTCAAGCTCATCCGACCCACCAATCCGGTGCCCGGGGATCCGTCCTGGGATCTGGTGTTGCGCAACATATACCGATTGCCCGGGAGCAATTTCCGGGCCGGGGAGCTGCAGCTCGATGTCGTCTATCGCAAACCCGGACTGCCGGAGTCGCGCACCTTGCCCGGGCTGGATATCCGGCAGCGGGATGGTCGGCCCGTTTCGCTTCTGCAGCTGACCGGGCTGGACAGGCTCAACGACAATCAGGCTCCCCAGCCGGATGATCGCTTCGATTTTCTGCCGGGTTATACAATCAACGAACGCGAGGGGCGGCTTCTTTTTCCCGTGCTGGAGCCCTTCGGAAGCACGCTCCGGCAGGCCATCTACCAGGCGGCCGCCGAGCGCGCGGACCTCAAGGAGCTGGAAAACACCCTCGTCTTTGATGCCCTCTACCGAGAAACCCGCGTCGAGGCCCGACGCGACCCGCGCGATGTCTATTTCATCAAGGGGCGATCTCGCGGCAGCGCACGCCAGCAGTACAGCCTGGGTGCCGGGCTGGGTGGGGTCGTGGAGGGCAGTATTCGCGTGCTCAGCGGGGGCGTGCTTGTGCCCCCTTCGGCCTATACGGTGGACTACATCACGGGCACGATTACCTTTACCGATCCCACCTATCTGCAACCGGGACGGCAGATCATCGTGGAATTCGAACAGCAGAAAGCCTTCCGACTGCAGCAAAAGACCCTGCTCGGCCTGCGGGCCGACTACGATGCGGCAGAAAATCTCAAACTCGGGGCCACTTTCCTGCAGCTGGGCGAACAGCCCATCGCCGATAAAAACCGCATCGGCGAGGAGCCGGTCCGCAACCTGATCTGGGGGCTGGACGGCAACTACACGGTGGAATCCCGCTGGCTGACGCGTCTGCTCGATGTCCTGCCGCTAGTGCAGACCAAAGCCCCCTCCAAACTGCAGGTGCGCGGTGAGGTGGCGCAGCTGGTGCCGGGATTTGTGAGCACCGCCCTGGTCCGTCAGACCCAGGAGCGGCTGCGCCGCGAAGGCTATCCGGTGCCTCCGGATGAGCGTCGGGGGGTGTCCTATATCGACGACTTTGAGGGCGTGCGCAGCGCGGTCTCCCTGCTCAGTCCGGGGATCTGGCGTCTGGCCAGCGTGCCCGACTCCATAGGCCGGGTGCGCGGCAGTACGGCCTTTGATGATTCCCTGAAGACAACCTGGCGCGCCTGGTTGTCTTGGTATGCCATCCCCATTCAGCTCTATGGACAGGATAAAGCCCCTCTGGGCCCGGAGACATGGCCCATTCAGCAGCGCCAACTCTTCCCCGAACGCCAGGTGCAGCGGGGACAGGACTACCTGCAAACTTTTGATCTATGGTATCTGCCCGGAGAGCGAGGGCCGTACAACTACAACCGCGATCTGGCCGGCTTCAAGGCCGATCCCCGCTCCGCCTGGGCCGGGATCATGACCCGTATTCCGGATGGATACAACAACTTCGAAATCAACAACATCGAGTTTCTCGAGTTCTGGTTTGCTCCCCAGCTGCGTCCCGGGGATCGGGGCCGACTGTATATCGACATCGGCTATATCAGCGAGGACGTCATTCCGAACGGACAGCTGAACACAGAAGACGGGCTGGATTCGACCAGTAACTCGTTTACACGCGACCCGTGGGGAAAGGTATCCCGGGGGATCAAGGATCAACTGCTTTCCAACGACCCCCGCGTGCGTGCCTACGAGGACGTGGGGTTGGATGGGATGCGGGACGAAGAAGAACGCCTCCATTTCCGGGACTTTCTGGAGGCCGTACGCAGGCAGTTCGGGGAGAACTCCCCGGAGTATCAACGCCTCTGGAACGATCCCTCTGCGGACAATTACCGCTACTATCTGGATCCGACTCTTCCGGCCGAGGTGGGCTGGCAGGAGCGATTTCGGCGCTATTTCCCCGGTTTGGAGGGCAACACCCCGCTTGCGCAGTCCGGTATCCTGGGTTCGACAAAGTTTCCGGATACCGAGGACCTCAACGGTAACAACGCCCTGGATACACGCAACGCGTATTTTCAGTACGAGCTGGAGCTCGATCCGGAGCAGATGCAGCCGGGCAGGGGATATGTGGTCGACCGGCGGGAGGTCGAAATCGGAGGGGTACGGCAGACCTGGTATCTGGTGCGCATTCCTCTGGCGCAGTACCGGCGTCGGGTGGGGGACATCCGGGACTTCAAGGTGGTTGAGGCCCTCCGATTCTGGCTTACAGGCTTCAGCCAGCCGGTCACGTTGCGCTTTGCCACCCTGGAGCTGGTCGGTAGCCAGTGGACGCGTCTGAACGTGGGCACGCAGAATCCGGATACCCGCTTTGAGGTGGCCACGATCAATATCGAGGAAAACGCCACGCGCACCCCCATTCCCTACAAGAGCCCTCCCGGGGCGATCCGTCCGGTCGATCGCACGACGCTGGAGCAGATTCAGCGCAACGAGCAAGCGCTTTTGTTGCGGGTGCAAAACCTCTATCGAGGCGACGAGCGGGCGATCTTTAAAACCTTCGGAGGCTTGAACCTGTTGCGTTATTCCAACCTGCGTATGGACGTCCACGGCGAGGGATACGAGAAAGCGGAGGAAGCGGAACTGTTTGTGCGGATCGGTTCGGATTTGCTGCGCGATTACTACGAATACCGGCAACCGGTGAAACCGACCCCCCTGTTGCCGGGAGGGGCCAGCGCCTATACGGCCGAGCTTCTATGGCCCGCCGAGAACCGGGTCAATATCCTCCTGGATCGGCTCAATCAGCTCAAGCAACTGCGAGATGAGCGGGGGATTCCCGAGGATTCTCTTTTCGGGGCTCCGGAGTTGCTCGACTACGAGGATGTGCCCCCCGGGGCGGGCCTGTATATTCGGGGTAGACCCAGCCTGAGCCAGGTTACCAAGATCGCTGTCGGAATCCGAAACCCGCGCACGGGCCGAGCCGTGCTGAATGCGGAATTCTGGATAAACGAGCTGCGCGTGACGGGCTTCGATGCCCGATCCGGATGGGCCGCCGTGGGCAGTGCCAGCCTGCAACTGGCCGATCTGGCTCAGCTGGATTTCAGCCTGGACCGCCGCACGGCGGGATTCGGTTCTGTGGAAAGCCGGCTCGAAGAGCGCGGCAAGGAAGATCGCTTCAGCTGGTCGCTGAACACGCGCTGGAACCTGGAGCGCTTCTATCTTGCCCGTTACGGATGGCAAATCCCTCTGTCCGTCACCTGGCAGCAGTCCCGCACTACGCCCACCTACGCTCCCGGGGCAGGGGGCGATGTGCAGTTGGTCACCATTCGCCGATTGATCGAGCGGGATACGACGTTGGATCCGGCCCTCCGGCGTATGCGGGTCGATTCCCTCTATCAGGCGGCCCGTACCCAGCGGCAGACACGTTCCATCGCCCTTCCGAGCATTCGAAAATCGGGTTCTACACACCCGCTGGGTCGGTACCTGCTCGATCCGCTGGGGGTGCAGTTTTCCTATGTCGAGGAGGAGGCCTCCAGTCCCACGCTGATCTTCGATCGCCGCTGGCAGTGGTCTACGACGGCGCAGTATCAGCTCACCTTGCCTCGCCTGGCCGTTGTGCGCCCATTCCGTTTTCTGGAGGGGGTTCCGGTACTGGACCTGCTGGCCGATCTTCGTCTGAATTACCTGCCCAGCTCCCTCTCCTTGCAGGCCGGGCTATCGCGACAGCTCATCCGCACGCAGGACCGGCCCACGACGGGGGATCTGCGCCAGCAACCCGGTCTGCCCCTGGAGGCCATCAAGCCGGTTCGGGAAACGCATCAGCTGCAGTATCGGGAGGGGATGGGCCTGCAGTATAACCCCTTCCCGTTTCTCGGGCTCGGGTACACGTACAATGGACAGACGAGCCTGGCCGCGCTGGGGGTGGATACGATCTATGTGACCCTGCAGGATACGGTGCGACTGCGCCGGTTGCGGGTGCTCTCGGAACGCGCCGTCTGGGATCGCCTGTGGGGGCGCTATCCGGGGGTCCGACCGGAGACGTACACGCAGAGCTTTTCGGCCACCTTCACTCCCCGGTTCAGCGCCTACCCCGCCTTGCGCTGGCTTGTGCTCTCTGGCGCTTATACGGGAGACTTTTTGTGGAACAACGGTCCGGCGGGGGACAGTACGGGCGCCCAGATAGGCAACCAGGCCGACTGGCGGATAAACGGGCAGCTGCGTATCGGGGAGCTGTGGAGTTCGGCTCGCTGGTATCAGGAGCTGCAGGCCTGGTCGCGCGGCGGTAGCCGGGCTTCTGAGCCCCTCTGGAAACAGCTCTGGAGGCGGGTGCTTTTCGCCCTTACGAGCCTACGCCAGATAGACCTCTCCTTCACCCAGCGGCAACAGGCCCGAAATGCGGGCTTTGCCGGTCCGGCCGGGTTGCGCGCGCTTTTTGCCGATGATCCCAGTCGTCGCTCTCCCTCCCTGGCCTACCGGCTGGGCTGGGAACGCACGCTCGATCCACAGCAGCGCGTGCGCGTAGGCGGGGTGCGGTTTCTGGACAGCTGGCAGCAGACCCGGCAGATAGGGGCGCGCACGAGCCTTTCCCTGTTGCCCGAGTTACGGCTGGATCTGAACTGGGATGGGCAGTGGCAGGGCAATCTGCAGAGTACGGTTACCTTTGATCCAATGCAGAGGCGCTTTCAGGAGGCTACCACCCGAGAAGGGCAGACGACGCTTACGACTTGGGGGCTGCGGGGCTCCTACGGTCGGTTTTTCCGGGCTCAATGGGCTCGACTGCAGGCCGACGGTATACAGGGCGGCGAGGTGCGGGACCGCGACGGAGACGGTTTCGTGGTGGGTTCGAACGCCTCGCTGCTGTGGGATTTTCAACGCACCTTTGGCGGTCCGTTCTCCGGCGTGCGGGATCGCTATGGTATGCTTGTTCTGCCGCTTCCGAACTGGCAGGTCGTCTGGACGGGGCTGGAGCGCCTCTGGATTCTGCGCCGGCTGGTCAGCTCGATCGTCCTGCGCCACGGATATGTGGGGCAGTACCAGGCCTCCTGGAGGGCTAATCTCAACGCGGGGGCACCCTTCACCTACCGCATCGGGGGGATTCGAGTCTACGACACAATCCCCGCCTACGAGGGGCGCGATCTGAGCATAGCGCAGCGTTTTGCGCCCTTGATCGGTCTCAGCCTGACCTGGAAGGGGGACGTGCGTACGGAGCTCACCTATAATCAGGCGCGCATCGTCTCGCTCAGCTTTTCGAACGCGAACGTGAACATACGCCGCGTGGCCGAGCTCAGCTTTCGAACCAGCTACCGGCGTTCCCGCTTCCGGCTTCCTTTTTCCCTCTTCGGCATACGCTCGCTGGATAACGATGTGACGATAGGGCTGGCCATTTCGTTCAGCCAGGAGGTGCGCGATGTCTATTACCTGAGCCAGGACCTCGATGAGGCGCTTTCGGGTGCTCTGCGCATCGAAGATCTGCGGCCGCGTACCAGTGACGGTTCCGCCCGCTGGGTCATAGAACCCACCTTCGGATACACCTTTTCCAGCCGGGTCACAGCCGAGTTTCGCTGGCGCATCGAGGACGTGGCCCCGCGCGGCTCCTCGCGCGTGACGCCCTCGACCACGCAGCAGATCGGCTTTAAAATTCGGGTTGGCATCACATCCTGAAGGAGAGGATCATGAAGATCTATACCCGAACCGGAGACGAGGGGTATACTTCGCTTTTCGGGGGAAGAAGGCTGTCCAAAGACGCCCTCCGGGTGGAAGCCTACGGTTCGGTCGATGAACTCAACGCCGTTCTGGGGGTGGTACTCGTAGAGGACCCCCCGGCAGGACTCGTTGAGCCCCTGCAGGAGGTCCAGCGAGACCTCTTTGTCGTGGGGAGCGACCTGGCCGCTCCGGAGGAGAACGCCTATGTGCCTCGCGTGCGCGGGGAGATGACCCACAGGCTGGAAGTCTGGATCGACGGCTGGGAGGCGGAGCTAGAGCGGCAGAAGTACTTTATCCTCCCCGGAGGCTCCAGGGCGGCCGCGTTTCTGCATCTGGCCCGCACGGTATGTCGCCGGGCCGAGCGGGTATGTGTGGCCCTGGCCCGAGAGGAGCCCGTCAATCCGGAAATTCTGCGCTACCTGAATCGACTTTCCGATGCGCTGTTCGTGATGGCTCGATGGGCCAATCGGCAGGCCGGGATCCCCGATAGGCCCTGGCAGGCGCCGCAGCGATAGTTGCCCGAAAACCGGTGGGTCGCCTTTTTTCCACCATCCCCACAAGCAAGGGAGCAACGTATGGAGAACGTCCGTCCGCAGGTCGCTTCCGATCTCGTCGGGGATCGGGGCTTTTTCGGCCATCCCCGCGGGCTATCGACCCTGTTTTTCACCGAACTCTGGGAGCGCTTCAGCTACTACGGGATGCGCGCCCTGTTGATCCTGTTCATGACCGCGCCCGTGGCCTCCGGAGGGCTGGGCTTCGATGTGGCCACCGCCGGAGCCATATACGGGCTGTACACGGCCCTGGTGTACATGACGGGTTTGCCCGGCGGGTGGATCGCCGACCGGTTTCTGGGCGCCCGGCGCGCCGTCTTGCTGGGGGGTATCATCATCGCCTGTGGCCACTACAGCATGTTCCTTCCGGCCGTGACGGATCTCTTCGGGGACCTCGTCCCCTTCTATACGGGCCTTGCGCTCATCGTTGTCGGCACGGGGCTTCTTAAGCCGAACATCAGCACGATGGTGGGCATGCTCTACGGACCAGAGGATATCCGTCGGGATGCCGGCTTTTCCCTCTTCTACATGGGCATTAACCTGGGCGCCTTCATCGCGCCGTTTGTCTGCGGTTATCTGGGCCAGCGCATTGACTGGCACTACGGCTTCGGGGCCGCGGGCCTGGGGATGACGCTGGGTCTGGTGCAGTATGTGCTGGGGGGCCGACATCTGGGACAGGCCGGGCTCCGGCCCCAGCGCCGGATCGATCCCGCGGAGCGGGCTCGTGACCTGCGCCTGTTGCTGGGGGGAATTGCGGGCCTTCTCGGGGTGATCGCACTGGCTATAGGGCTCGACCGGGCGGGGCTGTGGCGGCTTTCGGTGCAGGGGGTCACGCGCACCCTGGGCCTGCTCCTGCTCGGCGTGCCGCTTGTGTACTTCGGATCCCTCTTTCTGCGGGGACGGTGGACCGCCCTCGAGCGGGGCAGGCTTGCGGCCGTGTTTGTGCTCTTTCTGTTTTCCGCTCTGTTCTGGTCCGCTTTCGAACAGGCGGGATCGACGCTGAACCTGTTCGCGGATCGGTACACGAACACCGTGCTGTTCGGATTTTCCTTTCCTTCGAGCTGGTTTCAGTCCGTAAACGCCTTCTTCATCATCGTGCTTTCCGGGGTTTTTGCCGGGCTCTGGCTCTGGCTTGCCCGGAGGGGACGGGAACCCTCTTCGCCGGCCAAGTTCGCCTGGGGGCTTTTCTTTGTGGGGCTGGGGTTTCTCCTGCTCGTGCCCGCGGCCTGGATGGCCCAGAACGGGGTCAAGGTGAGCCCGTTGTGGCTGATTGCCACCTACCTCTGCCATACCATCGGGGAACTCTGTCTGAGCCCCGTGGGGCTGAGCACGGTCACTAAGTTGGCCCCGGAACGGGTAGTGGGGCAGATGATGGGCGTCTGGTTTCTGTCCATTTCCGTGGGCAACTTTATAGGCGGGCAGGTTGCCGGGCTATTCGAGCGACTGCCCCTGCCCGGGCTGTTTCTGGCCATCTTCGCCACTACGGCCGGATCAGCGCTCGTGCTGGCGTGGCTGGTGCCTCATATTCGACGGCTCATGGGAGGGGTGCACTGAGGGGAGTGGTAAACAAATCCCGGGGTCGGGTAATTTTGCTCTGATCCAAACCCAACCAGAGGGAAACATCATGCTTGTCGGGGTTCCCAGGGAGATCAAGCCTTACGAGAACCGGGTGGCAATCACCCCGGCCGGGGTGCATGAATTTCGCAAGCGGGGACATCGGGTGCTCATAGAGGCCGGAGCCGGGCTGGGGAGCGGGTTTACGGATGCCCAGTACCGCGAGGCGGGGGCGGAAATCCTCGACACCGCCGAGGAGGTCTACGCACGCGCGGAGATGATCCTGAAGGTTAAGGAGCCCATCGAGCCGGAGTACCGGTTGTTGCGAGAAGATCAGATCGTCTTCACGTTTTTTCATTTCGCCGCCAGCCGGGAGCTCACCGAGGCCGTTATGCGCTCTCGTTGCGTGGCTATAGCCTATGAGACCGTGCAACGGGCCGATGGCTCCCTGCCCCTGCTCATCCCCATGAGCGAGGTGGCCGGGCGTATGTCCATCCAGGAGGGGGCCAAGTACCTGGAGAAGACCCATGGCGGGAAGGGGATTCTGCTGGGTGGGGTTCCGGGGGTGCGTCCGGCCCATGTGCTCATCCTGGGTGGGGGGGTGGTGGGCTCCAATGCGGCCCGCATTGCCGCTGGCATGGGAGCGCAGGTGACGATCCTGGATGTGAACCTGTACCGGTTGCGGCAGCTCTCGGAGGTCATGCCGGCCAATGTGATTACGCAGGTCTCCAACGAGCATACGATCCGGGAGCTGTTGCCCTCGGTGGATCTGGTCATCGGTGCGGTGCTGATCCCGGGTGCCCGGGCACCCCATCTGATCACGCGCGACATGCTGGGGCTTATGCGGCCGGGCACGGTGGTCATCGACGTGGCCGTTGATCAGGGCGGCTGCATCGAGACCTGTCATCCGACCACACACGAAAACCCCACCTACGTGGTCGATGGGATCGTGCACTACTGCGTGGCCAATATGCCTGGCGCGGTGCCCATGACCTCCACGATCGCGCTCACCAACGCCACCCTTCCCTATGCCCTCGAACTGGCGGATAAGGGATGGGTGCGGGCGTTGCGGGAGAACCGGGAGCTGCTGGCGGGCGCCAACGTGGTGCACGGGCGGATCGTCTATCCGGGCGTGGCCGAGGCCTTCGGGCTGCCCCTGTCGGACCTGCAGGAAGTGCTCGGACAGCATTCCATGCTCTGATGCTGGAAATTTCTGTACTGCTCCTGCCCCATGGGGCCCGCTGGGGGCTTCCAGAGTACGCCACCGAGGGCGCAGCCGGTCTGGATCTGCGCGCGGCTATAGAGGAACCCCTGCTGCTGGAGCCCGGCGGACGCGCCCTTGTGCCCACCGGGCTCGCCCTGGCCTTGCCCCCCGGCTACGAGGCCCAGGTACGGCCCCGCAGCGGTCTGGCGCTGCGTCATGGGGTGACCGTACTCAACGCACCGGGCACGATAGATAGCGATTACCGGGGCGAGGTGCAGGTGATCCTCATCAACCTGGGGAAAGAACCCTTTCTGATACAACCCGGCGAGCGCATCGCCCAGCTCATCATCGCCCGTTATGAACGCATCCGATGGCGGTTGGTGCCGGAATTGGAAGCCACCCGGCGCGCTGCGGGCGGTTTTGGGCACACGGGCCGTCTGTAGCCTGTCCGTAACCGCTTCTTTACAACCCCATCGAACTTTTTGCTGTCGCTTTGCGTCTATAGAGGCGAGTTTTCCGGGGATCAAAGGATAATTCCCAGAAGCACAAAAAGGGGAAAGTGACATGCGGTATGTGCGGTTATTGTGGGTAGCGGGTCTGTTGATGGGCTACGCGTTGGGCGCAGAGGCCCAGGATCGAGCTATTCTCGTCAGCGGACGCGTCATCGACGCCAAAGAGCGTATTGCGCTCCCCGGTGCGAACGTGGTGCTGCGCGCCCTTCCGGATACGACCCGGATGTTCGGCGTGGCTGCCGATATGCAGGGGAATTTCGCCGTCCGGCTTCCGGCTCCGGGCCGGTACCGACTCTATATCTCCTTTGTGGGCTATAAGCCCCTGCAGCGCGAGCTCAATGTGACCGCTGCGGTGAATCTGGGCACGCTGGCTCTGGAGCCGGCGCCGCTTACGGCCGGAGAGGTCACCGTCGAGGCCGTGCAGGAGCGGGCCGTGGTCAAGGGAGACACGATCCAGTTCAATGCGGCGGCCTTTAAGGTCACGCAGGACGCCACGGCGGAGGATCTGGTCAAAAAGCTGCCCGGGGTTACGATCGAGAACGGGCAGGTGCAGGCGCAGGGGGAAACCGTGCGCCGGGTGCTCGTTGATGGCCGGGAATTTTTCGGCCAGGATCCTATGGCCGTACTGCGCAACCTGCCAGCGGAAGTCGTGCAGAACATTCAGGTCTTTGATCGACTCAGCGAGCAGGCTCAGTTTACGGGTTTCAATGATGGCAACACGGAGCGGACGATCAATATCATCACGCGCCCGGATCGCCGTTTTGGTCAGTTCGGTCGCCTTTATGCCGGCTACGGCTCCGATTCCCGCTACATGAGCGGGGGCTCGGTGAACGTCTTCGCCGGCAACCGGCGTATCTCTCTCATCGGGCTGGGCAACAACGTCAACCAGCAAAACTTCGCCATCGAGGACATTCTGGGTGCCCTGGGCTCCTCCGGCGGAGGGGGCATGTTTCGCATGTTCGGCGCCTTCGGAGGACCTGGAGGGGGGCCCAGGGGAGGCGGCGGAGGAGGACAGGGCGGGATGTTCTTCGGAGGAGGTGGCCCCGGCGGGGGCGGAGACATGTTCCGCAACGTGGGCAATTTCCTCGTCGGAGAGCAGCCCGGCCTGAATACGACCCACTCCGTGGGGATCAACTATTCCGATGTGCTCAACAACGGGAAAATTCAGCTAACGGGAAGCTACTTCTTCAACCGGCTGGGCAATCAGGCCGAGACGTACACAAACCGGCAGTACTTCTCCGACATAGCGGCTTTCCAGCAACGCTATGAGGAGGTGAACCGCAATCAGAGCACGAACTACAACCATCGCCTCAACCTCCGCATGGAGTATACGATCGATCCGAACAACAGCCTGCTCATCACCCCCCGGATCAGCTTCCAGGATAACGGCACGCGCAACACGCTGCGGGGTATTACGCTTCTGCCCTCCGGGCAGTCCTTGAGCCAGACCTCCAATGCCTATACATCGGACCTGTTTGGCTACAACGGCAGCGTGGAGGCGCTCTACCGGCGCCGGTTCGCCGTACAAGGCCGCACCTTCTCTGTGCGTCTGAACACGGGTTTTAATAACCGCTCTCAGGAGAGTGAGCAGAATTCGGTCAATGTTTTCTTCCGCAACGGTCCCCTGGGACCGATCGAGATCGATTCTACCTTCAGCCAGCACGTCCAGGATCGGCGTCCTGGCTACAGCGTGGATCTGGACATCAGCTACACGGAGCCCGTAGGTCGGTACGGACAGCTGCAGCTGGAATACGAGCCCACCTTCGAGCGCAGATGGGCGGACAAGCAGACCAGCCAGCTGGATCCGAGTACGGGGCTACTGGGCGATCCCATCCCCGCGCTCTCCAGCCAGTTTGACAACACGATCCTCACCCAGCAGGGGGTGCTCAGCTACCAGTATCGGAGGCAGGCTACACGCCTGACCCTGCGTCTGACGTATCAGCACCGCCGCATGATGGGGGATCAGACCTATCCCTACGCCGTGCGGGTGGATCGGTCCTTTAACACGCTGCTGCCCTTTGCGGAATTCGAGTATCGTCTGGGCCCGACGCAGAATCTGCGCTTTACGTACCGCACCTGGTCGAGCCTGCCCTCCATTAACCAGCTGCAGCCTGTGGTGGATAACTCCAATCCCCTCTTTCTCTCCAGCGGCAATCCGGATCTGGAGCCCAGCTATAACCACATAGGCCTAATCCGGTATCAGGCGACCGATCCGCTGGGAGGACGCTTCTTCCTGGCCGTCCTGAACGTGAACTACGGGTTCAACTACGTGACCAATGCCACGATCCTGGCCCGGCGGGATACTCTGTTGCCCAACGGGGTCCTGTTGCCGCGCGGGGCGCAGTACTCCTATCCCACAAACCTGGACGGCAACCGGGGTGCGCGTCTTTTCCTGGTGCACAGCCGGCCTTTGGGCCTGCTCAGAACAAACATGAACCTGCTTGCGGGGCTCAACTACACCCGTACCCCCGGGCTGATCTCCGGGCTTCGCACCTGGTCTGATCTCTATGGGCTCAACAGCGGACTGGGACTTACGAGCAACATCAGCGAACGGGTGGACTTCAACCTCATGTACAACTTCAACCTCAACCAGGTGCGCACCTCCACAGGTGCGGGGGACAGCCGCTATCAGCTCCATCGCGTTTCGGCAAACGTGAACCTGCAACCGTGGGGCCGGTTTGTGTTCAGCTCCCAGTTCGCCTATAGCCAGTATCGGGGGCTCGGGGGGGAGCTCGACAAGCCCGTATTGCTCTGGAACGCCGCGCTGGGGGTGAAATTCCTCAAGGACAACGCCGGCGAGCTGCGCATCGGGCTGGCCGATATCCTCAATCAGAATAAAAACATCAACCGTAACGTGACCGAGCAGTACATCCAGGACGTGCGCACCCAGGCGCTGGGCCGATATCTCATGTTCAGCTTCTCCTACCGGTTGCGCAACTTCCGGGTATAGCTCGGCCGCTTTTCTCACCCCCCGGAGCCGGACCTGGGAACAGGTCCGGCTCTTTTTTGGTCGGTTCATGCCTCCGCTTGCCCGAGTGCGGGCGGGGATGCTTTTTTGGTGGGCGTAAGAAGGCAGGAGGATGCGTATGCATACCCGTTGGGTGGGGGGAGTGTTGATCGGCCTCCTCGGCATAAGCCCCGCCTCTTTATGGGGGCAATCGGAAGATATGCCGTTCGGCCGTCCGCTATTGCGGCCGCAGGTTTCCTGGGTTTCGGCCTCGCGTTCCCCCTGGGAGGGGTCCCTGCAGATCATCCTGTTGCGCGGGGGCCCTCGCACGGATGTAGAGCAGGCCCTTATTGCGCAGGGATACGGAGATCTGGACGAGGAGGCTCCCTACGTGGGGGGGCTGGAACATCCCCGATCCGATGGGGGCGATTACCTGTCCGTGCAGCTGCGCATGCAGCGCCAGCTGGCCGAGTCGCTCTCCGGGGGATTGCTTCTGGGGCTGAGCACAAAAGGGATGACCAACGGCTACGACCGGCCTACGCGTGTCACGGCCGATGTGGGCTACCGGACCTACTGGATAAGCCCGATCCTGGCCTATCGGATGTTGCCCTATGTGGACGTTTTCGTGGGGCCGTCTGTGTTGCTGGCGCAACTGGAGGCGCGTCTGGGCCGGGCTACGCTGCTGGATTACGTGCGCGCTGTCGTCTACCGTCCCGTGCCTGGATTTACGATGGGCCTCCGGTTGTTTTCCTTCAGTGAGACGGGGCTGTTTCTGGAGCTGACGGCCCAGTATCGATACGGGGCGTTTATGCGCTCTCCGAATCTCGAGCTGAGCTTCGAGAATCCGGATACACAGCAGCCCGTCACCCAGCGCCTGAGCCCTTTTAATCTGGGCTTTCGGTACCTGAGTGCGGGTATCGGGTTGGGCTATCGATTCTGAAGCGCAGCCTCATAGAGCCTATCCGCGGCGGCTTGCAGTTCAGCGCTGGCTTCCAGGCCCGAGATCCAGGCTTCCGGGAACCCCCCCTGCCCGTGCAGAGCCCCGCAGAGGGAGCCGATGAGCGCGCCTACCGTGTCCGTATCACCCCCTGTGTTAATACCCGACAGCAGGGCGGTTTCTGGCTGATGGAAAACACGGCCAAAGAGCACCAGGGCGAATGGACCCAGCTGATGAGCTTTGCCTCTCAGCCCGCCGAGCCGTTCGGCCAGCTCCAGCGGAATTTCGTGGTGTACAGCCCAGAGTGCGCGCGTCCGCGCGATCAGAAAGGCAGCCTCCGGATACGGGCAGACGAATAGCAGGGTCCGGCCCAGCTCATCCATCCATGTGTGGGGATCGAAGGTATCCGGATCGGATCGGGCCAGCTCCCGTATAGCCCAGGCGTGCAGGAAGGCCCCCGCGATCGCCTTGGGGTGGGCGTGCGTGACGCGTGTGAGGCTTTCTGCCTCCCTCCAGGCCTGCTCAGGCGCTGTATCCCGGGCCGCCCACCAGAGCCCCAGAGGAGCTACGCGCATGAGCGCCCCGGCCGTATCCGCACACGGATCTCCGCTCTCTTTCGGATCCCAGCCCGCTTCCAGCCGCAGCACAGCCTCCCGGCTGTATCGTCCCCAACGTCGCGCACCGGAACGATACATGCGCACCAGCGCCCGCGCGAAAGCCTGTGGCTCTGCCCCGCCCGCCTCACAGAGCGATTCCAGCAGGGCCAGCATCTGTTGGGTATCGTCCGTCCATTGGCCGGCCTTCAAACCCTCCAGATCGAAGTGATCGTCTTCATAGGTGCGGATGCCGCGGTAGTAGGTGCGGATCTGCAGATGACTCCGCCCCTCGGCGGGCATGCCCAGAGCATCTCCGATGGCGGTTCCCAGCACAGCTCCCCGGAAGCGGTCCTGAAGAACAGGTGCGCGATCTCGCATGGGTTATGATGCCTGCGAATGCGGAGAGGGAGATTGGGGTGGAAGGGCCGTCAGCCGATCGATGGCCTCAAAATCGCGTTCCGTTTTGCGGACCCGACAGAGCACGACCTCCGGATCATGCTCCAGAAACAGCCACCAGCCCTCCTCGGCAGCCTGTTCCAGAAGCAAGGTTTTTTCCTCCATCGTGGTCTGCGCGCACATGTCGTAGGCCATAATCCAGGGCAGGCCTATGTGATGGACGGTCGGCAGCAGATCGGCCGCGTACAGCAAGGTATGGTTGCCGTCGGAGACCTTGAGGAGTTGCTGGCCACGGGTGTGCCCGTTGACAACCCGGGTGGCGATTCCGGGCAACACCTCCACGTTGCCGTCCAGGAACTCAAGTTGCCCGTGCTCCAGCAGAGGGAGGAAGTTTTCCGGCAGAAAACTTGCGCGCTCCCGGGGGTTTGGCGCTATGGCCGCCTCCCATTGCGAACGCTGCACGTAGTAGGTAGCCCTGGGAAAAGTGGGCACCGCCCTTCCCGCCTCGGCCCAGCGTGTTGCCCCTCCTGCGTGATCGAAGTGCAGGTGGGTCAGAAAAACGTCCGTTACGTCTTCCGGACGCAGACCGAGGGCTTCCAGACCCCGCTCCAGGGTTTGCTCTCGCTGGTCGATGGCGTACATATCGGCGAATTTCTCCGAGTATTTGGTCCCGATGCCCACATCGACCAGCACCACGTGCCCGTTGCCGATCAAGAGCAGGCAACGCGTGCCTAGCAGGATCCGGTTGCGTTCGTCCGGAGGGGCACGCCGCTCCCAGAGCACCCGGGGTACGACCCCGAACATGGCTCCTCCATCGAGCCGAAACCAGCCGGCCTGCAGGGCATACACCGTATAGGGTCCGATACGCATCCTACGTTATCCGTCCATTTCCCTGAATGCGACGTTGCAGCAGGGCCGTGCCCACCTGCCGGTGCAGATGTTCCACCAGGACCGAGAGGCGGGCGTTTTCGGAACGCACCTCCAGAAGCTCCTGTCCCTGCTCCAGGCTCAGCTCCCCGTGCGCGGCTAGGAAAAAAGAAACGCGCCGGTAGCGGTTGTAATTGGCTAAATCGGGACGTTTGCCGATGGTTTCGATGAGCTTGATATGCAGGGCAATGGCCCGCTCCCGGAGCGGTTCATCGAGGGGTTCCAGTTCGATGTCGTCGAAGAAGCGAACGGTGGCCTCCAGATAAGGGGCTTCCCGGAACGTCTCCAGGATCTCAAAGCGTCGCTCTCCATAGAGCAGCACGTCCATCCGTCCATCCGGATAGGCGCGCACCAGGCGCACGATACGCGCCGAACACCCTACAGAGGCCAGTTCGCCTTCTGAACGCTGCCAGACCACCCCAAGAGGGCGCGCCTCTTCCAGACAAGCCCGTACCAACAGGCGATTGGGGTACTCGGATACGTGCACCGGAAGGGTGGTCTCCGGATACAGGATAGCAGGGAGGGGAAAGAGCAACAATCGCGTGTCGCTAGCCATGCCGGTTACGTGCGCCAGGGCGCGCCAACGAATATATGCGTTCGTGCTTTTCTGTCGCCAACGGGGGTCGGGAAAAAGTTGCCTGCAGGAATGCCCCTGAAGGGAAAAAAGCGGTGCTCGAAAGCGGCCTTAGAGGCTGCTCTGCGACCCCAGAGCGCCTGGCAAGGCCTTTGTCTGAGGTTCCCGAGCGGATCCGGAGAAGGCCTCTATGCTTGATCGCATTCGCAACGCCACGCAGGCCATGAGCCTGCTTATGCGCCGCCAGGAGCACCTGGCCCATCAGCTGGCCAATCTGCAGACAGCCGGATACAAGCGGGATCGCCTCTTCCAGGAGCTGCTCGACGAGACCCTGGTGGAGGATCTGACCTATCAGAGCGAAATCCGCGTGGGCCAGTGGCTGGAGATGGCGCAGGGGCTTCTGGAACATACCGGAGGCATGCTGGACCTGGCCCTCGAGGGGCCCGGATGGTTTGTGCTCGAGCAGGGCGGAGAGCGCTTCTACACACGCGATGGTCGGTTCTCTATAGATGCATCTGGATTTCTGCGCACCATCTCGGGCGCCTTCGTGCTCGGTCAGGCGGGGCCGATCCGAATTCCGGAGGCCGATCAGAGGGCCGGGCTGCGCATCGACCCGGACGGGAGTCTGTGGTCGGGTGAGCGTATGCTGGACCGGATTCAGGTGGTTCGGTTCTCTCGCCCGGATCGGCTGCAGAAGGTGGGAGCTTCCCTGTTGCGCGCCCCTGAGGATATGCCTCCGGAGTCCGATCGGCAGAGCGTGTTGCGCCAGGGATATCTGGAGCGCTCCAATGTGGATCCGTTGCGCGTGATGACCGAGCTCATCGCCGTTCATCGGCTTTTTGAGTTTCAGCAACGCGCGCTCATGAACACAGACGGATTACTCTCCCGCGTCGCCACGGAAATGGCCAGACTCTAAGAGGAGGAGCACGAACGAAGATGTTGCGAGCTCTTTATACCGCCGCCCTGGGTATGCGCGCTCAGCAGCTGGGCGTCGACACGATCGCACACAACCTGGCTAACGCCAATACGACCGCCTTTAAGCGCGCACGCATGGAATTTCAGGACCTGTTCTATCAGCTTGTGCCCGTGGTGCCGGAACAGCGCGACCAGCGCACTCCCCCGGCCGCCCTGGAGCTGGGACATGGCGTGCAGGCCGTGGCCACCGCGCGCAGCTTCCTGCAGGGAAGCCTGCTCGAGACGGGCAACCCGCTGGACCTGGCCCTCATGGGCGACGGCTTCTTCCAGATCGAACGGCCCGATGGAACCATCGTCTATACCCGGGATGGATCCTTTACGCTCAATGAGAACGGGGAGATCGTAACCTCAACCGGCTTGCCCCTGGCCGGCCGCTTCACCATTCCTCCGGAGGCCGACTCCGTTACGATCGGCGCCGACGGCGTGATCCTGGTCACCCTGCATGGGCAGAGTCAGTCGATCCAGGTCGGCCAGATCGAACTGGCCCGCTTTATCAACCCGGAGGGGCTCCGGCCCATCGGGGGCAACCTTTATGAGGCCACCCCGAGCTCTGGAGAGCCCATACTGGGTGTTCCGGGAGCCGATGGGCTGGGTACCATCAAGCAGGGTTTCCTGGAACAGTCCAACGTGGATGTGGTCCAGGAGATGGTCAACCTCATCGTGGCTCAGCGGGCCTATGAAATCAACACGAAAATGGTCCAAACGACCGATGAGCTCTGGTCCATGACCAACAACATCAAACGATGAGGCTCCTGCTAACTATAGGATGGCTGCTGGCCTCAGGCGGGCCGGATCCGGGGGCGATACAGAAGGCCGTTGAAGAGGTCCTGGGGCGGCGTTTTGCCGATCGCCTCCCGTACTGGAAGGTGGAACTGCGCCGGATCCCGGCCTGGCCAGAGGAGAGGGCTTTCCGGATCGAATATACCGACCCCCATCCCCCCCGGGGGCTTGCGCTCTGCTGGATGGTGGATGCTCAGGGCGCGCTTCGACGTCCGGTGAGCATCTATGTCGCCCATTTCGATACGGTCTGGACCCTCACGCGCGCCCTCAGGGCCGGAGAGGCGATCGGGCCCGATGCCGTGCGGCCGCGCTGGATGGAGGTGACGCATCTCGGCGCGTCTTACGTGCGCCGCCCAGAACAGTGGCGCAATATGCGGACGCGTCTTCCCCTGCGGGCCGGGGCCGTGCTCCTGGTGCATCAGCTCGAGCCTCAGCCCGTTCTCCGTCCTGGAGAGGCTGTCACCCTGCTGGTGCGACGCGACGGATTCGAGCTCGCTCTGCCTGCCATAACGCGGGGCGGTGGACCGGTGGGGACGATCATCCGGGTTTATGCTCCGGATACACGTCGGGTATACGAGGCGGAAATCCTTGATTCGAGGACCGTGCTATGGAGGCGTACCCTGTAGTCCGTCTGCTGAGCACAGGCGTGCTCCTGTTCGCACTGACCTGTTCCGTTCATGGACAGATTCGCTCCCTCTATGGCGATGTGCGGGCCTATCGGGTGGGTGATGTGATCACCGTCATCCTGCTTGAGTCGGCCCAGGCGCAACGGGAGTCCCGGTGGGCTAACGCCTCCGAGGCCTCCTCCGAAGGAGGGGCCGTCCTGCAGGGAGGGGTACTCCCGGGTAGCCCCTCAATCGGGCTGAACACCAGCGCCAAAAACGCGGCAAGTAACCAGAATCAGTCCGTCCAGCGGGATCTGCTGCGGGCCACCCTGAGCGCGCGTGTTGTGGGCACAGATGAGGGGGGGAATCTGCTCATCGAGGGCCAGCGCACCGTGGAGATCAATGGAGAGCGGCATCTGATGCGCATTCGCGGCGTGGTGCGCCCCTTCGATGTGCGGGCCGACAATACGGTGCTGTCCACCCAGATCGCCGATGCGCAGATCACATATCGTCGCGATGGGCTGTTGCATCGGTTTGCGCGTCCGGGGTTCTGGACGCGTCTGCTGGCCGCGGCGCTGAGCGGTGTGGTGCTGTACGCGGCGGTAGGAAAACTGCTCAAGAGCGCAACCCCGAAAACCTCCACGACGCAATAGGGCTATGCAGATCCTCTTGACCGCGTTCGTTGCCGCAGACGGCCTCCGGGCGCGCATGCGCGCAGGCCTTCTGCTGTCCGTCCTGCTCCGGGCGCTTATGTCCGGGGACCTGCAGGCCCAGAGCCGGATCAAGGATGTGGCCACGCTGCAGGGTGTGGCGCCGGTCGAGGTCATCGGCTACGGCCTGGTTACAGGTCTGGATCGTACGGGAGATCGGACCCTGTCCCGGAGGGGTGGGCAGTTTACGGTGCAGGCCGTGGCGAACATGCTCCGGCACTTCGGGATCACGGTCGACCCGGCGCTGCTGAATACGCGCAATGTGGCGGCCGTGATGGTCACCGCCGAGATCAGCCCGCTCTATGGCAAGGGAAGCCGGGTGGATGTGACGGTTTCCTCCCTGGGAGATGCGACCAGCCTCTACGGTGGGGTGCTGCTACTTACACCCCTGATCAATCCCGCCGACGGGGAGGTGTATGTGACCGCCCAGGGCCCTCTGGTGGTGGGGGGTATGCAGGCTGAGGCGGCCGCGGGGGCCTTTTTCTCCCGCTCCGGGCGCAATCACGCCCTCACGGCTCGGGTCATCGGAGGCGGCGTGGTGCAGAAGGAGCTGCCGAGGACCTTGCAGCCCGGTCAGCCCATTACGCTGTTGCTCAAGGAGCCGGACTTCACCACGGCGCATCGGATCGCGGAGGCCATCAATGGCGCCGCTCTGGGCGCTCAGGCCCGCGTGCTTCACGGGGGAGCGGTGGAAGTGAGCATCTCGTCTGAAAAAGACTGGTTTGCCACCCTGGCCGCCATCGAGGCCCTGCCCGTGGAGGTCGATGTGCCCGCTCGTGTGGTGATCAACGAGCGCACGGGCACGGTCGTGGCCGGAGGAGAGGTGCGTATCGGACCGGCTATGGTGGCACACGGCAATATCCGGATCCAGACGCAGGTCAGTCCGGCCGTATCCCAGCCGGCTCCGTTTTCCCCTCAGGGACAGACGACCGTGGTGCCCGTTCCGGAGAGCCAGATTCAGGAGGAGGGCGGACGGCTTTTTGTCCTTCAGCCCAACACCACCGTGGCCGATCTGGCCGCTGCGCTCAACGCCGTCGGGGTGTCGCCTCGCGATATCGTGGCCATCTTTCAAGCTCTGGCCCGGGCCGGCGCCCTGCGGGCCGAAATCGTAGTGCTGTGAGCTTTATGCGTCCTGAAACGGTGACGATAATACATCCGAGGCAAGATCCCGCTGCGTTTCCGGGGGATCGGGCCCGGTTGCAACAGGCCGCGCGCTCCTTTGAGGCGCTCTTCGTGCGCGAGGTCGTGCGCGTGCTGATGCGCGAGTTACTCGCTAGCGGAGGTCCTGAGGTGCGCATGGTACAGGATCAATGGCTCGATGTGCTGAGCCAACAGCTTCTGCAACAACATCGCACCGGCATTGCGGAGGCCGTGCTGCGGCGATGGGCCTCCGGGCACGGTTCCGTTTCCGAGGAGATCCAACCGTGAATCCCTCCTTCCAGGCCATAGAGATCGCCTCCTGGGAACATCTGCTGGGGCTCCTGCGGCAGGAGTGCGCCCAGCTGGAGATTCTAAAGACGACGCTGGAAGAACAACTGGAGGCGTTGCGCCGAATCGACCTGGAGGCGCTGGATCGCTGTGTGGAGGCGGAAAACGCCGTGCTGTTCCTGTTGCATCGCATCGAGCGCCAACGGCGAGAGCTGTTGCGCCACATGGGGACGATGCTGGGGCTGGAGACGGAAGAGATCTCCTGCGAGTGGTTGCTGGAGGGCGCCCCGGAGCGCTTCGGCAATCAGCTCCGGTCTCACCTGCTGAAGCGGCGTATGTTGCTGGAAGGCGTGCTGGCATGTCAGGTCCGCGTGCAGAAGGTGCTCGAATATGCCCAGCAGCTGCTGCGGGATCGGTATCGGGAGATCGCCCCTCCGGGGGCTGTAATCGCCTACGATCGCACCGGATCGCGGGCCGGAGCCGTGGAGGCAAGCTGGATCGATCAGACCGCATAACGCGATGGCCGGGATCAACAACCTCTTCGAGCTCAGCAAACGCGCGCTGCTGGCCTACCAGGGTGCGATGAACACGGTGGGCCACAACGTGGCCAACGCGCAAACCCCGGGCTACTCGCGCCAGCGTGTGGATCTGCGCCAGAGCGGGGTACAGGAGGGGCGCTGGTATCTGGGTCTGGGTGTGCGTCTGGAGGGCGTCGAACGGTTGCGGGATCGGTTTCTGGAGACCCAGATCCTGGAGCAGACGGCGCGCTGGGGGCGCTTTTCGCGGGAGCGCGCGCTACTGGAGCGCCTGGAAGGGCTGTTCTTGCCACGCACCGAGGGGGGGCTGGAGGCGGCTTTCGAGCGCTTCTGGAACGCCTGGAACGACCTGGCCGCTCAGCCCGACAGCCTGGCCGTTCGAGGCGAGGTGCGCGAGGCCGCGCGCGCCCTGGTCCACCTCTTCCACAGCCAGGATCGCTATCTGCAAACGCTCGGGGAGCAGGCGCTCCAAGAAGCCCGACAGAAGGTCGATCGCGTCAATGAGCTCCTCGGGCAGATCGCCCGGATAAACCAGCAGGAGCATACCAACCGCCTGCAGGGAGTGGTGGATAACACCTTGCTCGATGAGCGGGATCGGCTGGTGCGGGAGCTGGCCGGATTGGTGGAGCTCACCGCCCAGACCGACCCCCGAACGGGTATGCTCGTGCTCTTCAGCGGGGGGCTCGCCCTCGTTCAGGGAGAAAAGGCCGAGACCCTGGAATTCGATGCCGACCCCGCAAGGGCGACCTTCTCGCTTCGGCTACGGAATGCGCAGGTGGCCTTCCGTCCCGCCCACGGGGAGCTGGGGGGGCTTAGGGAATTCCTGCAGGATACCCTTCCCGAACTGCGGGCCCGGTTGGATACCCTGGCCGGAGAGCTTGTTGCGGCGGTAAACACCCTGCATATGGGCGGGTTTACTCTGGATGGACAGACCGGGATCGCCTTCTTTGACCCCTCCGGCACCACTGCGGCCACCATCGAGCTGGACTCAGCCGTACAGGGGGATGTTAGCCGCATCGCGGCCGCTGACAGGCCCGATGAGCCGGGCAATAACGCCGTAGCGCGTGCCATAGCCGGTCTGCGGCTACAGCGGTGGCTTGACTCTGGGCTGGCCACACCGGGGGAGTTTCTCTCCTCCCTTTATGGTCTGGTCGGCTCCCGAAGCCAGCAGGCCCGCGCCCGGGCGGATGCGCAGCAGGCCATTCTGGATCATCTGCAGACACTGGGTGAGGCTATCTCCGGAGTGTCGCTCGATGAGGAAATGACCCACCTGATCCGCTTCCAGCAGGCCTATGGAGCCGCAGCGCGGGTGTTGCAAACGGTACAAGAGATGGTAGAGACGCTGTTGAGCCTGAAGTAGGAGCTCTCCCATGCGCATCACCCAGGGCATATGGCATCGAGAGGCGCTTCGGCATCTGGAGCGTCTTCAGGAAGCGCTTCATGAGGTGCAGACCCGCATTGGAACAGGATACCGCATCAACCGGCCCTCCGATGATCCGGCCGCGCTCGTTATGGCCCGGCGACTGGCCCAGGAGCGCGCGTTGCGGGAAGGATACCTGCGACACATCGATTTTGCCCGCGGCTTTACCGAGGCCACCGCCGGAGCGCTGGATCGTATGCTCAACCAGCTGGCCGAGTTGAGCGAGCTGGCCACGCGCGGGGCCAGCGATGGGCTCGGCCCCGAAGAGCGCCGCTCCCTGGCCGCCCAAGCGCGCGCGCTCCTGCAGGAGCTGGTTTCCGAGCTCAACGGCCAGCACGCCGGCTGGTATCTGTTCTCCGGAACCCGGATTCATACGCAACCCTTCCTCGATGGAGGGGGAACGTATCTCTACCAGGGCAACGGAGAGGAATTGCTCCGGGATGTGGGCCCGGGAGTGACCGTTCCCCTGGGCCTTCCGGGAAACCGCATTCACGATCTGGGAGGTGGACAGACCCTGACGGGCGTAGCTCTGGGCCTTGTCGCCGCGCTCCAGTCCGGAGATCGGGCCGCCATTCAGGGGAGCATAGGGGAGTTGGCGCGGGCCCAGGAGCATGTGCGCGCCCTGGCGGTGGAGATGGGCGCCCGGCTGAGGTGGCTCGATAGTCTGCAGGAGCGCCACCTGAGCGACATCGAACAGCTGGAGGCGCTGCGCTCCCGCCTGGAGGATACCGATTACGCGCGCGCTGCCTCGGAGCTCGAGCGGGTGCAGACCGTTTATACGGCCACGGCGAAAGTGATCAGCTGGCGTTTGCCCCAGAGTCTGGTCGATTACCTGCGATAAGGAGTTTGCTATGACGCGTCCGGAAGAGTTACACACAGCCATCGCGCTGCTGGAGGCTGAGCACTACCAGGAGGCGCTTCCGCTCTGGAAAGCGGCTCTGGAACGCGATCCGCATGATCCGGTCGCCCTGTGGGGGTGCGGGATCTGTCTGGAGCAGCTGGGCCAACTCCAGGAAGCGGTCCGCGTCTACGAGGCCCTGCTCGGGTCTGAAGCGCTGGAGGCCCGGTTTCGGGTCGCTATCCTCAACAACCTGGGCCTGTGCTACTTCCGTCTGGGCCGCTATGAAGAGGCCCGCTCCTGTTTCGCCTCCGCTCTGCCGGAGGATCCGTCGGCCTGTTCGGGTCGCCATCTGGCCATGACGCTGATCGAACTGGGAGCCTATACCGAAGGGGTGGATCAACTGGTGCGCACGCTGCGCCACCATCCCCAGGATGTGCCGGCCCTGCTGCTGCTGGCCGGATATCTGGAGGAGGTGGGGGCTTTCGACCGGGCGGCTACCTACTACGAGTGGGCCCGGGACGTGATCAGGGCAAACAGTCCTGAGCATCCGGATCTGCGGTTTATCGAGGCGCGCATCGAAGGCCTGGCCATCCACAGGCAGAGCACAGGGGAGCGGACATGAAGCCGCGCATCAGCCTGGCCATGATTACGCGCAACGAAGAAAAAAACCTGCCCGAGGCGCTCCGTTCCGTCCAGGGCGTGGTCGATGAGGTGGTGATCGTGGATACAGGCTCAACGGATGGGACGATCCGCATCGCGCGCGCCTGGGGTGCTCGGGTCCTTTCCGTACCCTGGGAGGAGGATTTCGCGCGGGCCCGAAACGCGGCGCTGCCCCACATCCGCGGCGACTGGTTGCTGTGGATGGATGCCGATGAGCGGCTGGTCCCCGAAAGCCGGCCGTTTTTTGATCTGTTGCCGGAGCAGGCAGATCCTCCGATCGGATTCCGGGTATACCTGCGCAACTGGACCGAGGACCGGCGCTCCTTTGATCTCTCCTGGGCGATGCGGCTGGTACGCCTCTTTCCGGGCCTTGCCTTCACGGGTCGCGTGCACGAACAGCTCTCCAGCGCCCTGGCCCGACACGGGGGTGTGGTGCTCGACAGTCCGGTAGTGCTCGATCACTTCGGCTACGGGCTTTCCGCAGAACAGATGCGGCTCAAGTTGGAGCGCAACTATCGGCTCCTGGCGCAGCAGATCAAAGAAGAGCCTCACAACGCCTATGCGCACCTGACCATGGGGCTCAACCGCCTGAGCGCCGGAGATTTCGGGGCGGCTGTACGCCATTTTCGCCTGGCGCTTCGGCTTCGCCAGGGTCTGGATTCGATGCTCCTGCTAGCCGCGCACAACGGACTGGCCCGGGCGTATCTGGAGCAGGGAGAACTGGAGCAGGCCTACCGGTGGGCACGCCGTTCCTTGCGTTTGGAGAAAAGCCAGGCCTGTCCCTATTTGGTTCTGGGAGATATCTATCGGCGCCGGGGACAGCGCAAGCGGGCCTATGCGGTCCTGCAGAGCGCCCTGCAGTATGGTCCAGAGCGCTCCCGGGCTGCCTATGACATAAATCCCCATCGACCGGCGCTGTACGAGACGATCCTCGGGCTGGCCCTGGAGCTGGGCCGATACGAAGAGGCGCGCCTTTTTCTGGAGCGGCTGTGGGTGCTCAAGCCGGAGCGGGCGATCGCCGAGTGGCGCTATCGCATGGCCGTCGCATGCGGTGCGCCCGCACAGCAGGTGCTGGAGGCCTACGAAGCCCTGCTTGGCTTTCTAGAGAGGGAGGCAGAAGCCGATGCCCCCCTGCACCTGCTGTTAGCGGAAGGGCGGCTGGCAGAGGCCGCGGGGGGTTACGAAATGGCGCTATGCCGGTTTCCAAATGCTCCGCTCCTGCTGCGTCGTCTAGCCGGGGTTCGAGTCAAGCTGGGCGATCTGCGTGGGGCACATGCTTTGCTGAGCGAGGGTTTGCCGGTTGCCGGAGCAATCAAGGAGGTCCGTGCATGAACACGGCCGAAGTTTCCATCCCCTTTGCCAGCCGCGAAGCCTTTCTGGGCCTGGACCGGCGTCAGCAGGCCACCGAAGAGCTGGTGGAACTGGTGGCCTTTTCCGTCTCGGGCCAACCCCTGGCCGTTCCCATGGAGAACGTTCAGGAGGTGATCTCCTGGCGCGAGGTCACGCGCGTGCCGCTGGCGCCGTCGTACTATCGGGGCGTGATCAACCTGCGCGGCACGATCGTGCCCGTGCTGGATACGGCCCTTCGGCTGGGTCTGCCGGGGGGTCGGGTGGAGCAGCTGGTCGTTCTGCAGACGAGCCGGGGGCTGGTGGCGTTGACCATAGACGAGACGCGGGATGTGTTGCGCGTGCCCCCCGAGGCGCTCGAGTACGATGTGGAAAGGGCAACCTATACGGATGGCCGTTTCTTTCAGGCTGTCTGCCGGTCAGGTGAGCACCTGTACCTTGTCCTAAACGGGGAGGCGCTGCTGTAGATGCCCGGCATGGAACCCGATATCACGGCACAGAGGGTGCGCTGGGAGGGGTTTTCTATACCTCCCCTGTCGGCCACGTTCGCCGATATGGTGCGCCTGATGAACCAGCCCGAGCTGATCGAGGTCCGGCGCGTGGTGGAGATCATCGGCCGCGATCCGGCTGTGACGGCCCGCATTTTACGCATCGTAAACTCCGCCTATTACGGGCTCCGGGCCAGAGTGGGTACGGTCGAGCACGCCGTGGTGCTTCTGGGGGCGGAAGCCACCGTGGGGTTTGTTATCGGCATGGGCATAATCAACATGCGGCGGCATTTCCATCCAACGATGCGCCATCTGGTTCTGCACCTCATTCGGCATCTGGTTGCCACAGGCGCCCTGGCCGGGCAGATCGCCCAGCTCGCCCACCTTGCCACCGCCCAGGGCAGGGGACTGGAGTTTACCGCCGGGCTCCTGCACGATCTGGGCAAGATCGTGCTCCTGTACAACGTCCCGGACAGGTATCAAACCCTTTGCGGCGCCTCCCGACAGGAGGCCTGTGCGGAGGAGGAGAGCGCCTTCGGGCTCAATCACGCCGAGCTGGGGGCGCTTCTGGCCGAGCAGTGGGCCTTTCCGGAAGCGCTCGTCGAGGCCATTCGCTGGCATCACTGCCCTGAAGAGGCCCCCCCAGCGTATCGGCCTATCGCCCAGGTGGTCCACCTTGCCGATACGGCCGCCTACCGAATGGGACTGGGGTTTCATGCCGGAGAGGAGGCGATTGCGGACAGTGAGCTTGCCAAAAGGTGGGAAAAAGCCTGTGGCCCGAACGTGCCAGCCTTCGAGGAACTATTCCGGCATTTGGAATCTGGAAAGCCCCAGTTGCACCAGTTCGTCGATACCTTGCTCGGATCGGATAGGGAACCGTGAGTATACTGCCGGAGCCGTATTTCACTGAACTCAGCCACCTGCTGCAGCAGGCCACGGGGATATACTTCGATGCAAGCAAAAAGTACTTCCTCGAGGCCCGTGTACAGCTGCGCATGCGCACGCTGGGTATTGCCTCCCTGGAGGAATACGTGCGCTATCTGCGGCAGGGGGCGCATCGTGCCCAGGAACTCAAGCAGCTCCAGGAGCTCGTGGCCGTACATGAGACCTACTTTTTCCGCCACCCCCAGCAGATGGACCTGCTCCGCCAGGAGGTCTTTCCCCGCTGGGGAGAGCGGATACGGAGGCCGGGCGCCCGGGTGCGGATCTGGTCCAGTGGGTGTTCGAGCGGGGAGGAGCCGTATTCGATCGCGATCCTTCTTGTGGAGCATTTCGGCTACGAGCTTGTGCGGGACCGTTTTGAGCTCCTGGCCACCGATCTGAGCGAGGCGATTCTGCACAAGGCTCGTCGGGCTATTTACGGTCCGGCTTCCTTTCGGGGGCATATGCCCGAGGCGTATCTGGGCCGTTACTTCCGGACCCACAGACAGGGCCGGGCGCTGTGCGAGGAAATCCGATCCCTTGTGCGCTTCCAGACGCTCAATCTGAAAGATTCCCTATGGCCCATCGGCGCCGGATGGGATCTGATTCTGTGCCGGAACGTGCTGATCTACTTCGACGCCCCAACCAAGCAGCACATACTTCGGCGGTTTTTCGAATTGCTGTTGCCGGGTGGGTATCTGGCTCTTGGAGAGTCGGAATCCCTTTATGGCTACACGGACGACTTTCGGGTTATCTCCGGGAAAGGAGCCATGCTGTACCAGAGACCGCAGGCCACGGGAGGGGAGCAGAGATGAGCGAGTTTAGAGACATTCTCGATGAGTTCATCCAGGAGAGCCGGGAACTGCTGGAGCAGGCCGAGGGGGCCCTCATCGAGTTGGAGCGCAGGCCTCAGGAAGGGGCCCTGCTCGATGCGATCTTCCGGGCCTTTCATACGATCAAGGGCACGGCCTCCTTTGTGGGTCTGGAGCGTACGACCCAGCTCACGCACCGGGCCGAAGATCTGCTCAACCGGATGCGCAAGGGGGAACTGCCCGTCACGCCGGCTGTGCTGGACGTGCTCTTTTCCGTAATCGATCGGACGCGCCGGCTTATCGAGTCCGTACAGAGCCGAGAGGCCGAAGAGGAGTCCATCGATGATGTCCTGCTGATGATCGAGGTGATCCTGGATGTCGAGGTGGGTCCGGGCCGGCCGATATCGCACCACGCGGAAGCCGTTGAGGGGGCGCAGAGGGAGTCGGACGCTTCGTCACCGATTCAGCCGTCCCAGGAGGGACGCCCCGCTTCCCGCTCCGGGCCCGCTGGGGCAGAGCCGCGAATGGGGCTCTCGGAGCAGACCATCCGGGTGGATGTGGAGCGATTGGACCATCTCATGAACCTGGTCGGGGAGCTTGTCCTGAGCCGCAATCAGCTTCTGGAGCTGGCGCGCGTGTTACGGGCCGAGTTGCAGGGAAACGACTCCGCAGAGCGGGTATGGGATATGCTGGCCCAGCTGGATTGGATCACCAACGAGATCCAGCGCGCCGTCACCCGTACGCGTATGGTGCCTGTGGGCCGGGTTTTCGCCCGTTTCGAGCGCATGGTGCGCGACCTGGCCCGGGAGCTCGAGAAGTCCATTCGTTTTGAAGCCTTCGGGGCAGATACGGAGGTTGATAAATCCGTGGCCGAGGTGCTCGTCGATCCCCTGGTGCACCTGATCCGCAATGCGGTCGATCACGGCATCGAATCTCCCTCTGAGCGCCTGCAGCGGGGCAAACCTGCCGAGGGCAAGGTGCAGCTACGCGCCTATCAGGAGGGAAACACGATCGTGCTCGAAGTAAGCGATGATGGCCGGGGCATCGATCCGAATTTTGTGCGGCGCCGCGCCGTCGAAAAGGGGCTCCTTTCCCGGGAAGCGGCCGAGGGGCTTTCGGACCTCGAGGCCCTGCAGTTGATCTTTCTGCCCGGCTTTTCCACGCGCACGGAGGCCAGCAACCTCTCCGGCCGGGGGGTGGGCATGGATGTGGTGCGGACGAATCTGGCTCGCATAGGGGGCTCGGTGAGCGTGCAGACCGAGCCCGGTCAGGGCACCACCTTTACACTGCGCCTGCCGCTTACGCTGGCTATCATCCCCGGTCTGACCGTGGGCGTATACGAGGAGTGCTTCATCATCCCGCTGTCGACGGTGCTGGAGATCGTTCGCCTCTCCGATTATCGGGTCGAGGTCAGCGAGGGACGACGGGTGATCGTGCTTCGGGATCAGATCTTGCCCCTGTACTGGCTCCACGAACTCCTGCAGGTGCCCGCGGGCGCGCCGCCGGCAGGGGAGTACGTGGTGGTGCTCGCCGTCGGGGAGCAGCGTTTCGGGCTCGTGGTACACACCCTGGTGGGACAGGAAGAGGTGGTGGTCAAGTCCATCGGTTCGGTCTTTGGCCAGCTTCCCGGTATTGCGGGCGGCACCATTCGGGGCAATGGGCAGGTGGGCATTATCCTGGATATTCCGGAGCTGTATCGCTACGCGCAGACCCTGGCATGGGCGGCATGAACATGGAGCGGCGCATACGGGTACTCGTCATAGACGATTCGGCTTTTATCCGGCACGCCATCCGGCGCGTGCTCAGCGAGGCCCCCACGATCGAGGTGTTGGATATGGCGGCCAACGGTCGGGAGGGGCTGGAGAAGATCCGCGCGCTGCAGCCGGATCTGGTGACGCTCGATCTGGAAATGCCCGAGATGGACGGGTTTGCTGTCCTGCGCGCACTCCAGCAGGAGGGGCTGCAGGTACCCGTGATCGTGGTCAGCTCCCTGACGCAGGAAGGCGCCGAGGCCACCTTGAGGGCGCTGGAGCTGGGTGCGGTGGATTTTGTGCCCAAAACCCATGGGCCGGGCGCCACCGACATTGCCCGGCTGCGCCGAGAGTTGCTGCTAAAGATCGAACAGGTGGCATCCGGATACCGGGCTCCCCTCGCCGCTGCCCCTCCTCAAAGGACTCGGTGGGGTGTGCCGGCTCGGAGCGAGGTTCCGGAGCTGGTGCTCATCGGCGCTTCCACCGGGGGACCTATGGCCCTGCAGCGGATCTTCTCGGCCTGGCGCACCCCGCTCCCGGTTCCGGTGGTTGTCGTGCAGCATATGCCCCCATTTTTTACCGCAAGCCTGGCCAGAAGGCTCGATAGCGTATCGGCGCTGCATGTCAAAGAAGCCGAAGATGGGGAACGACTCCAGCCCGGATGGGCCTACGTGGGGCCCGGCGGACGTCAGATGCGTCTGCTACGTCGCAAAGGAGAGCTCGAGATAGAACTTCACGATGAGCCCTACCCGTCACCCTTTCGGCCCTCGGTGAATATGGTGGCCAGTTCCGTAGCGGCCATCTGCGGCCCGAGGGCCATCGGGGTGATTCTCACGGGTATGGGAGACGATGGAGCTCTGGGCCTGAAGGCCATGCGCGATCGAGGGGCCTTCGTTATCGGACAGGATGCGGCCACCTCGGTCATCTATGGCATGCCCAGAGCCGCCTTTGAGCTCGGAGCGGTCAACGTCCAGTTGCCCCTGGATGAAATTCCGGAGGCTGTAGAGCGATTACTTGCCTGTGCAAGCCCTATCGCCGTGGCGAAAGCATAAACAGGAGGGAGCATCCTATGGAGCTCACCATTCTGGTCGTGGACGATTCCCCCACCATGCGGCGGATCATCTGCAACACGCTGGACCGGCTCGGCTACAAGAATCATGTGGAGGCCGAAAACGGACAGCAGGCCTGGGAACTCATTCAGAAAGGGGGGATCAACTTCCTGCTTACAGACTGGAACATGCCCGAGATGAACGGCCTGGAGCTGGTAACAACCATACGGCGTTCGCCGGCGCATAAAGATCTGCCCATCATTATGATCACCACCAAGGGCATGACCGAAGAGGTGCTGGAAGCCGTCAAGGCCGGGGTGAATAACTATATCGTCAAACCGTTCACCCCCGAGGTGCTGGAAGAGAAGATCAAAGCCGTTCTGGCCAAGATGGCCGTAGCTAGATAACGGGAGGGGAAGAGGCCATGGAGAAGAACGGACAAAACGTGCAACAGCAGGTACTGGAGCGCATCGAGCAACTCAAGCATTTGTTCTTGCTGGGGCAGGAGATCCTGCCGTTTCTGGAGCAGTTGTTCATCTTTCTGAAAGAAATCGCCCCCTTGATGAGCGAGCTCTCGCGATCCGTTTTTGAAGGCTCGTTGCGCATGCCGGAGGCCACTAACGAGATCGAGTCCATACACGCCAAAACCTCAGACGCCACGTTCCGTATTCTGGCCCGTACCGAACAGCTGCTCGCCGACCTGGAGACCCTCCGTATGGAGCTGGCCTCCGGAGAAAACACCGGACAGTGGGCCGAAAAGGTCGACCGGGCCCACGAGGCCGTGATGGATATCATGACCTCCCTGCAGTTTCACGACATCGTGACGCAGAAGCTGGCCGCCGTACGGGATGTGCTCACGCGCGTGCAGAATCAGCTCATCGAGCTTTTTGAGAGCTTCCATCGGCTGGAAATCGACTCCAACCTCAAGCGCAACCTTATGGCCGCCATGGGCATTACCGAGGAGGAACTGCAGCGCCTTGTGGCACTGCGCAATCACCAACCCGCGGCGAAACCGGAGGTGAGCATTTCGCAGGCCGATATCGATGCGCTCTTTGCCTGAGCGTTGCGCTGGCCCGCCGGAGGGGTTAAATTGCCCTCCACAGACGAGAGCGGGACGGTGGAGGGTCAAGGCAGGTATGGCTACGGGTTCCCGAAGGGTTCTCATTGTTGAGGATGAGCCCTTGCTCAATACGTATCTCAAAAAACTGCTCACCCGGCACGCTTTCGAGGTGGACACCTTCATCGACCCCGAACAGGCCCTGGAGGCCTTCAGCAGGCAACCGTATGATCTGGTGATCACAGATTACAAGATGCCCAATCTGACCGGTGAGGATGTGCTTCGTCGGGTCAAGGAAATGAAACCGGATGTGGGCGTTATCGTGATCACCGCATACGGGACGATTCAGAACGCGGTTCGCTGTATCCAGTTGGGGGCTTTCGATTACATCACCAAGCCGTTTCCTCCGGATGCGCTCATCGAACGCATACAGGCCTTCTTTGCCCAGCGGGAATCTGCCCCGCTGGAAGGGGAGGGTAGGGAGTCGAGACGTCGGCGATCGAGCAGAAGCGAATACGGGGCGGTTTTCATCGGCGAGCATCCCAAGATCGTGCAGCTGCGTCAGCTGGCCCGTCAGCTGGCGCAGAACGATGCCCCCGTGCTCATTCAGGGGGAAAACGGTACGGGCAAGGAGGTACTGGCGCGTTTCATCCACGCCCACAGCCGACGTGCCCGGGGCCCCTACGTGGCCATCAACTGCGCCAATTTGCCGCGGGAGCTGGTCGAAAGTACCCTGTTCGGGCATAAAAAAGGGGCTTTTACCGGCGCCATCGAGGATGCCTCCGGAGCTTTCGAGCAGGCCCGAGGGGGTACGTTGCTGCTTGATGAAATCACGGAGATCGAGCTGCCTATCCAGGCCAAGCTGCTGCGCGTGCTCCAGGAGCGGGAGTTTACCCGCGTGGGGAGCCATGAGCCCATTGTGGCCGATGTGCGCGTGATCGCCACCACGAACCGGGACATTCACGAGGCCATCGCGCGGGGGCTGTTCCGTGAGGACCTGTATCACCGCCTGAGCGTCTTCCCGATCGTGATCCCTCCCCTTCGGGAACGGGCTTCCGACATCCCGGTTCTGGCGCGCCACTTCGTGCAGAAGTATACCGCTCTCTATAACCTGCCCGAAAAGGAGCTCGCTTCCGATCTGGTGGAGGCGCTGCTGGCCTACGACTGGCCGGGAAACGTGAGACAGCTGGAAAACCTCATCCACCGGGGTGTGTTGCTCTCCGGAGATCGGAGGCGGATCGAGGTCGAGGACGTCTTTTCCGAGTATTTCTCCGACCGCGTACTGTTCCGCGCGGTGCGGCGTGGTTCGGAGGAAAAAACCCGCACCCTCGAGCCCGTAGCCGGGGATGCTTCTGATGAGCCTTCGGCCTCGGCGCTTGTTTCGGAGCCGGATGTGCCGCTAAAACCCCTCGAGGAGGTGGAGCGTTTGCTGATTCTGAAGGCGCTGGCGGAGGCCAACCAGAATCAGCAGCGCGCCGCCGCCATGCTCGGCATCAGCGCGCGCACGATCCGCAACAAACTCCGCCAGTACCGACAGCAGGGTTTACTCTAACGGTTCCCGACGCAGCTGCCGCAGGATGCGTTCGGCCAGCGCCCGTCGTACCTCGATCCGATCATAATAGCCGCCCTGGAGCCGCTCTACTATGAGCTCCGAATCAGCGGGGCCCGAGGTCTCCAACTCACGGCTCTTCTCCGAACTCCGCACCAGCTCCTCGGCCAGCTGACGGATAAAATCGTCCCGGTTATAGAAGCCTTCTTGCAGGCGGGCCTGGATTGTCCTCAGATGGGCCTGTCGCTCCCGATCGAGGGCGTACAGCGCCTGACGGGCGAACTGGACTGTGCGGGCTTCGGGCTCCTGCCAGGCGCGGATCTCCAGGCGTACGGCCTCCGGGGAAGCGCCTGTCTCCGGGGGCTCATCGGTGGGCCTGGTTGCGGAGGGTTCCGCGGTGCGGACTTTGCCGGGCGAGCCTCCCCGAATCCCGGTGGACGGGGAGGGTTGTGCGGCGTCGGGAAGTAGCTTGCGAATATCCATGGCCTACCCTTCCCACTCTAGCCATCCCCCATCGGATGATCGAGGCCGATAGCGGTCCTGGGCCTCCGCGTAACGGTGAAGCTCCGCCAAAGCGGCCTCACAGGCGGCCAGCTGTTCTCGTAAGCGGCTTTCGAGCTCCCGCTCCTTCTGGGCGATCCGTTCTAGGCAATCGCGCATCTCTTGGTCTTCGCTTTGGCCGGTCTGCGGCTCCCGAAGGAGTTCCTGCAATTCCCGTTCCCTTTCTTCGAGCAGTTCGAGCGCGCCCGTGGTATCATGAGTGTGCAAGGCGTTCAGGATCTGCTCCGTAAGGTGCTCGATGCGCCGCAGGCGCGCCGTTGCTCTCATGGTCATCCCCCTGGAGGCTGCTCAGCAGGTTCTGCAGGCTCTGGACCAGCTCCAGAAACTCCGTGGGCGGAATCTCCCGGATCACCTCTCCCGTGTCCGGATCGATCAGGCGCGTGATGATACGGCCTGTTTCCGGATGCACCTGAAAGGTAATCGCGATCCGATTGGCCCGCAAGACCATATCCCGCTGCCGGAGCCATTCCTGCAGATGCCGGATCTGTAGGCCCAGCTCGGAAAGCTCAACGGCTTCCTGAAGCCCGGCGTTGTTCTGCCGCTCCGGGGTATTCGAGAGCTCGGATTCGGAAAAGTGCGTCGATCGATCCGAAGCCGTCGCCTCTGAGGGGGCGACCGGACGTACGGGGGGAAGGGGGGCCGGCAGGGGTTGTATGCGTTCTATGGGTGCGAGGTTGGCCATGACGGCTCCTCCTCTATTATCGGTGGATCGTCAGTTGCGCCATGTAGGCCTGCAAGGCGCTCATCTGGGATTCGGCTTTGGAGAGCGCATCCCGCAGTTGAGCAAACTGCCGGCGCAGTTGCTCTTCGCGCACCTTCATGCGCGCCTCGAAGTCCGATATCTGTTTGTTCGTGCGCCCAAGCTGAGCGTCTATGCTCTCCTGCATGCGCTGCAGGGTGCCATCCTGCCGCCGGTAGCTATCGACCAGCGCGTTGAGCCGGGTGGCCAGCCCATCTGGGCCGGCAAAGAAGGCCCGCACAGCCTCCGGATCCTCCTCCAGCGCCTGTGCCAGCCGGGCCGGATGGGAGATCGTCAGCCGTCCTTCCCGGTCGGCGGTGATGCCCAGCGCGGCGAGCGTGCTGTAGGTGCCGGAGACGCGCTCCAGCGCGCTTCGCCGCAGACTGCCGAGCAGGCCCAGCACAAGGCCATCGCCCGCCAGCGGGCCACGGGTCCGGGAGGCGGAGTTTATGCTCGTGTGGGTGCGCAGCGTGGAGAGCGCCTCGTTGTAGGCGCGCAAAAAGTCCTCTATCGATCGGCGCGCCGCGGCCCCATCGCGGGAAACGGTTACGGTGACCTCCTGGGTCGTGGGGGCCAGGAGGGTAAGGGTGAGCCCTTCGATGGCATCGGAAACGGTGTTCCCGTCCCGGTAAAACGGCAGGCCGTTTATCGTGAAGGCCGCATTCAAGGACGAGGAGGCCGCATCTGTTCCCGGATCGGCCAGGTATCCTCCGGAGGATCCGGATGCCAGCCCGTTTCGGGAAAGCTCCAAGGCGCCGAGCAGGCCACCTGCGGAATCGATAAAGCCAAGCCGATATGTATACCCCGTCTGGGAACTGCTCAGGAGCAGACGGACCGTTCCCCTGTGCTCCTGCACCACGGAGACAGTGGGCTTCTCGGAGCGCAACAACAGGCCATCGGATACGGCCTGATCGAGAGCACCTGCAATGGCCGCGGCGATCTCCTGCAGGATGGTGGCGTTATCCGATCCGGTGGGATTGAGCGTGACGGCGATTTGCAGACGCCCTTCGGGGTCGGATTCGGTGGGATGGGCCACTTCGAGCCAGAAGGTCTGGGGACCGTTTGCGTCGAAGAAGGCGCGCAGCTCAGATCCGCTCCGACTGTACTGCTGCGAGACGCGTGTGTCGGCCCGTGCCAGGCGCTGGACCGAAACGGTATACGTGGCCGGTGAGGCCAGTTGCGAAGCGCTGACCCGCAGGAGCTCAGGGTGAGAGGAGCTGGCGGTTTTGGCCACGAAGGCCCCACCTTGAGGATCGAGGAGGTTGTTCAGCTGGGTCTGCAGCGCACTCAAGCGGCTTTGCAGCTCAGCGAGCGCGGAGCGGCGCGTCTCCAGACGTTTGCGCTGCTCGAGGAGTCGGTTTTTGGGCGTGCTTTCGTACTGGATGATCTTCTCGATCAACTGCTCATAGGGATCGTTGAGCAACTGGTTGATCAGCATGGCTATCGCTTGAGCACGTGGTTTTTCCACTGCTGGCGTAGTTCGGCCAGCACTTCACGTACGGCCTCGAAATGGCCATTGTGCGTCTGATGCAGACAGTACATGTAGAGCTCGAAGAACGTACGGGCCACCTCCTCGTAGTCGAAATTCAGGCTGTTGATCAGCTCCCGGAGTACGAGGCGCAGCCGGTCACGGTCGCGGCGCGCACAGGCCTGTAGCCCGAGGTCATAGAGGGTAAGGACTAATTCTTCCGGGGAGGCAGACAGAATTTCCTGCTGTTTGTACTGTCGGGCGTACTGCTGGGCGAGCATGGCGCTGTTTCCCTTGCTTGCTGGATCCGGACATCAAGTCCTGTACCGGAAAAGGAGGGGAGGGGTTTCCGCCCTCCCCTCCAGGTTGCTATTAGCGGAACAGGGAGAGCACGGCCTGGGGATTGGCGTTGGCCTGCGCCAGGGCAACGGTGGCCGTCTGCTGCAGGATCTGCAACTTGGCCACGCGCAGCTGCTCCTTGGCAAAATCGGCATCAAAGACCCGGCTGCGAGCCCCCTCCGTGTTCGTGATCTGCGCGGAGAGCATGTTTTCCTTGACCGTGAGCCGCGTCTGGAAGGCGCCCAGGTCCCGGATGGCCGCGCTTACCGTGGAAATTGCCTGGTCAATAGAGGCCAGCGCCGCCGAGAAGCTGGCCGCCGACGACGATCCGGTGAGCGCACCCGATCCGGTGACCACCCCGCTGAGCAGACCCACGGACTGGAAGGTCGTGGTGCTGCCGCTGGAGGTGATGGAGAAGGTCACGGTGTCGGAGTTGTCCGGACCCACGTGGAACTGGAGGGTGCTCGAGGAAGAGTTGTAGTCCTTCAGCAGGGCGCGTCCGTTGTACTTGGTCTGCTCGACGATCTGGTCGATCTCCCGACCCAGGGCCTGGATGTCGGCCACGATGGCGGTGCGCTCCTCTTGCGCCATGGAATCATTGGCCCCGCGGGTGACCTTCTCCTTGATCGTCTGCAGGATGTCCATGATCGACTGCAGACCGCCCTCGGCCACCGAGAGCATGTTCTTGGCGTCCCCGATGTTGTCCAGGGCCGCGCTCAGCCCCCGAATGCGGGCCTCGAGCTTCTTGCCCAGGGCATAGCCGGCCGAATCGTCCTCGGCCGAGTTGATCCGATAGCCCGTGGCCAGACGCGTCTGCCGCACGCCCAGCTCCCGGTTGATGCGAAAGAGCGAATTGAGCGCGCCCAGGGACTGAGCATCGGAATTGATGCGCGTCAGATCTCCGAACGGCATGGCAGTACTCCTTTTTACTTGGGGTTTGGGGTGGTTGGCCAGGTTCTCTGGCTTTTCTTCTCCGAGGGTAGTTATCGGTACGATGAGAAAAAACTTAAATTGTCCCTGGGGGGGTATGTCTGTACCGAACCAGATGGCGGGCCTGCAGGGCCGATATTCTGATCAGTCCAATGGGGAGCGGGAAGACGGCCAGGCAGGACAGGGGATGGGATTGACGACCGCCGTTCTGGTCCCGACAGAGCCGGGGTAATTTTTTCCGCATCTCGATGGGGAATGAATTTGGCCTGCTCGGCTGTGTATGTCGAGGAAAGGAAGGCGTTATGTCGGCTGATCGGCGGCTGTACCGGCGTTATCCTGCCCGGGGACCCTGGCCAGAGGTGAACGTGTCCGTGATCGTAGTGAACTACAACCGAGCCTCTTGCCTGCAGGATTGCTTCGATAGCCTGTTTCATCAAACATATCGAAATTTTGAAATCATTCTTGTAGATGACGGAAGTTCGGATAATTCCAGAGATATTTTATTGAATATTTTTGAAAAAAATAGGAAAGACAAAAAAATTCCTTTTAGAATGATAATTCAACAAAATAGTGGACATCCTTCTTATCCCATAAATAGAGCTATGAGGCTTGCGAGAGGAAAGTATATACTTTTTCTTTCGTCAGACGACATGATACATCATAAGTGTATAGAAATATTTGTAAAAATTTTAGATGAAATGCAAGAATATGGATATGTTTATTGTGATAGAGTGGATTTCAAAGATAAAAACATTTTAAAAATAGTAAAATCAAATTATTTTGATGCTGATAAGTTAATTTTTGAAAATTTTGTTTCTTATTGTTCTATGTTTAGAAAAGAAATATTTAAAAAAGTTAAAAAAATTAAAAAAGTTGGCTTTGAAGATTGGAATTTATGGATTGAATTTCTAAAGTTTGGTTATCATGGATTTTATGTTCCTGAGCCTCTGTTTCTGTATCGAATAAACGAAGATGGATTGTTTTCGAAAAATATAGAAGAAAAAGAAAAGAATATTGCCCAGCTGATCCGGGAAAATACAGTGTTATACCACCCGGAGGTGCTCAACTGGGCGTTCAAGGTGCTGGGCGAAAGGCAGGAACCTCCGCTCTTCAGCATTATCGTGCCTACCCGCAACAGGCCGGAGTGGCTTCGGGAGGCCCTTCGGAGCATTCAGCAGCAGACCGTGGCCAATTTTGAGGTGCTCGTCGTCAACGATGGGGGGCAGGATGTCTCCCACGTGGTCGCATCCCTCCAGGACAGTCGATTTCGATACATCGCGCTTCCGGAGCGGCGGGGACTGGCTGCCGCCCGCAACCGGGGCCTTGAGGAGGCGCGCGGCCGGTATGTGGCTTTCCTGGATGATGATGATCGCTTCCTGCCCCATCATCTGCAAACGGCCTGGATCGCCCTCTCCGAGGGGGCGCGCGTGGTCTACACGGACGCGCTGCGCGCCGTCTGGGCACCCCTGCCCCGGGGAGGGGAAGCGATTGTCGATCTCTGTCTGCCGTATCGGCTTGACTTCCATCCCGATCGGCTTCTACTGGGCAACATCGCGCCCGTAAACTGCTTCGTGCTGGAGCGCGAACTCATTGAGCGATACGGCCCCTTTGATGAGTCCTTGCCCGTGCTGGAGGACTGGGAGTTCTGGTTGCGCCTGTCGCGGCGGGTGCGCTTTCGGCGCATCCCTGAGCCCACGGTGTGGGTCAACTGGCGGCCCCACGGCCAGAACCTGACCCACAGCCGGGAGCAGGATTTCGCCCGGGCCCGTGCCCGCATTCAGGCCCGATACCGTCGGGCCCTTGTCCGGCTTGCGCCCGAGAGACGGCAGGAGATCCTCCACGAGTTCCTTCGCATCTGGTCTCGGGATGGTGTGCTTCCTGAACCGCCCCTGCTCTCCATTGTGATCCTGGCACACAACCAATTTCCTCATACCCGAGCCTGTCTGCAGTCCGTGCTCACCCATACTCCGCCCTGGTCGTTCGAATGCATCGTCGTCGACAACGGCTCCACGGACGAAACGCCCCGCCTGCTTCCCCGGTGGGCAGAGGAGCATCCACAGATTCGATACATCCGCCTGGAGGAGAACCGGGGGTTTCCGGCCGGCAATAACGTGGGGCTGGCCGCCGCCCAGGGACGCTATGTGATCCTGCTCAACAACGATACCGTCGTTACCCCCGGATGGATCGAGCGCCTGCTGCTGCCCGCCGTAACCGATCCCTCTGTGGGGCTCGTGGGGCCCGTTTCCAATCGCGTCTCCGGCAGGCAACAGCTCCCGGCCGTCGCCTACGACACCGAGACCCTCAAGGGGTTGGAGGCTTTCGCCTTGAAACGGGCGCGCTGGTATGCGGGCCGAAAGCTTGAAGTCCGACGTCTGGTGGGCTTTTGTCTGCTCATCCGACGCGAGTTGCTCGAGCGCATCGGTGGGCTGGATGAGCGCTTCGGTATGGGCAACTTCGAGGACGACGATTACTGCCTGCGCGCCGCTCTGGCCGGTTTCCGGGCCGTCGTGGCGCTGGATTGTTTCGTGCATCATACCGGAAGCCAGACTTTCCGCGCCCTATCCATAGATTACGGCCGATTGCTGCTGGAGAACTGGGAGAAGTTCAAACATAAATGGCATCTGCCCGCCGATCTTCCCTATGGGCATCCGTATCCGTTTCCCGAGCGGCCCTTCGATCCGTCCCGGGATTACATCCCGCTACCCCGATGGGAGCGGCCGCTGGAGGACTTCGTGGCCGGTGTGCAACAAGCCCTTCTGCAGGGCGACGCGCTCCGAGCCGAGCATCTGGCCTACGAGGTCACTCGAGTCCATCCCCGAAACCCCTACGCCTGGTTGTTGCGCGCCTTGGTGGCCCGGCTGGACCGTAGATGGGATGAGGCTCTTGAGGCCGTGCGATATTCCCTTCGGCTCCAGGAGACCCCGGAAGCGCTCCAGGAACTGCGCCGTCTGCTCGAGGGCACTGGCGTGGGCAAGCAAGTGCCGCCGTATAGGGAAGAGCCCTGCCCTGAGCAGGCGGCCCTCAAGCACCTCTGAGGGCGTGCGTATCGGGCATCCCCACCAGGCGGATGCCCGGCTCCCGGGCGAGCCGATCCAGCAGCTGGCGATGGATTTCGTCGGCCGTCTGCCTTCGGCCCCGTACCGGGCTTAGGTAGCGAAGCGTGAGCTTTACCCCCTGCGGGGTGATCTCGGTGTAGACATAGGGATCGAGTTTGTGTAACTGGATGGGATAGCGCTCATTGAGCCGCTGCAGGTCCTCTCGGGCCTTGCGTACAGCCGATGCACTCACCTGGCGACCCAGCTCCTCGAGCAGGGTCCGGGCGGCCCGCCAGTCGCTCTCAAAATGGCAGGTGATCGTCAGCTCGTTCCACAGGTACTCCAGTCCCTCGGTGGCGTTGTGTAGCGGATGAGTGAAGAGCTGACCGTTGGGAATGTGCACCAGCCGTCCTGTGCTCTGCTCGCCCTCCACCCAGGCCCCCACCTCGAAGACGGTAAAACGGGTGGGCCGGATGTCGACCACATCACCCCGAATGCCGGCGATCTCCACCCGATCTCCGAGCCGAAACGGCTTGCTTACGGCGATGTATATACCCCCCGCGAAGTTCAGGATCACCTCTTTGAGCACGATCGTCAGCGCGGCGGCGACGATCGTCAGCAGCGTGAACAGCCAGCCGCTGAAGGGCGCCCAGATGGGCAGGGCCAGCAGGAGCCCCGTCGTGCCCAGCGCGATGCGCAGCCGCTTGCGGATCCGGTGTCGAATGGTCACGTCCTCGATGCGCTGTAGCCAGCTGAGCCGCAGTACCTGATAGAGGACGCCGAGCAGAAGGAAGATGATCAGCGTCCAGAACAGGTTCTCCAGGATAGAAAGGCCGACCCCATTTAGAAAGGTCTCTCTCAGGGCGGAGGCCAGATGTTCGATGAGTTCTACAGGGACCATTTACGTGGTGGCCGCTTCCTCGTCGTTGAAGATGTCCCCTTCGGCCGCCTCGTTGCGCAGGCGGGGTTGTTCAAGCAACTCGATACGATGCCATGCCGACAGATACCAGGTGCGCGTGGGTCGGAGCTGAACGGGTAACCAGGACCAGGAGCGCATCTGTTCAATATAGTTCCAGTTCGCATAGGCGCTGAATTCGTCCCGCAGCTCGGTCAGCACCGCCCCGTGTTCGAGCAGAAAGCGCTGGACCTGAGCCCACTTGGGCAGGCTCGATTCCGCATGCGTCAGGCCGAAGTATCCCGCACCCCCGGGCCCATGGAGGGCCAGCAGACCCCGGCTGAGCGTCAGGGTCAGGCCGCGAAAGCTTTCCGTTGGATCCGTGAAGAAGGTGTCGAATTTCCCGATCCAGGCCTCCGGAAGGGGGGTGCGCAGATCGTAGCGTACCGCTTCCAGGTTATCAAGCCCCTCGGCGCGGGCGGCCTCCTGGAGAAAGCGCACCAGGCGCTCGTCGACGTCCACAACCAGTACGTATCGGGGGGCCCCGCTCAGAGCGGCAGCCAGGCTCATGAGATCGTCATCGCCCAGGACAAAAATCCGCCGGCCCTGCAAATCGCCCCGGGACCAGGCCAGGGCAATGCGCGCCCAGGTGGTTTCTTCTGTGACAAATCCCTGATCGAAAGCCTGTATGGCTTCCGGGCGCCGGCGGGCCAGACGGCTGAAGCGTTCCCGAATATCCTCCGGCAGGCGGGCTGGGTCCAGGCCCCTCCCCTCGCAACGCGGGCAGCTGAGCTCCGGGGCGGGCCCGAGGCCGAGCTCGTGAGCCAGGGCGAGGGCGTCTTCTTTCAGGTGCAGGCCCTCTTCGGTGCGCTCCAGAAGCCCTCTCTCCAGCAGGACTTCCCAGAAGGCGCACAGGGCGCGCATGGGTACCCGGCTGCGTCGGATGGCATCCCAGAGGTCTTCTGCCTCCAGCAGGGCCACGAGGGCGCGCTCTGCGTCCCGTAGCGTAAAAGGAACGGGCACACGTTCCTGTGCAGCCCTCAGGAGGGCCTCCAGCGTTTCCGCCGCCACGGCGGAGTTTGGCGAATGCAGTCCAGATGCAGACATTGAAAAGGCTCCAGAGGTTTAGGAGGAACGCGGGATTATACAAGTTACGCATGCACGGACTTTTCTAAAAAGCGGGAAAAACAAAAGCGCCCGCCGGGGAGGGACGGCGGACGCTCTGTAGGGAGGGATGTGAAGTGAAGGGCAACGTGCCGATGGCTATAGCCTCGACATCGTCGCGCGAATGATACCCATGCCCTCGTCAACTTGTTCCCGTGTGATGCAGAGCGGGGGACGAAAACGCACGGATCGTTCCCCGCAGGGCAACATGAGCAGGCCGTTGCCCTTGAGTCCTTCCAGAAAGCGCTGCCGGACCTCCGGGTTGGGCAGATCGAAGGCGCACATCAACCCTCGTCCCCGGGCGTTGGAGACCAGATGGGGGAACTCCGCCTGAAGCGCCTCCAGGTGCTCCCGCAGGTAGGCCCCCACCGAGGCGGCGTTCTCCACGAGACGATCCTCTTCGATCACCTCCAGAAACTTGGTGGCCCGCACCATGTCGGCCAGATTCCCGCCCCAGGTAGAGTTGATCCGGCTCGGAACCCGAAAGACGTTCTCCTCCACTTCATCGACCCGCCGGGAGACCAGGATACCGCAGACCTGCATCTTTTTGCCGAAGACGAGAATATCCGGTTTGACGAAGTGCTCATAGGCCCAGAACTTGCCCGTGATCCCGACCCCCGTCTGTACCTCATCGAAGATGAGCATGGCATCGTTTTCATCGGCCAGCTGGCGGAGCTGCTCAAAAAACTCTTTGCGGAAGTGGTTGTCCCCGCCCTCACCCTGGATGGGCTCGATGATGATGGCGGCGATGTCGTCCTTGCGCTCATAGAAGTGCTGTTTAGCCTGCAGGATGGCCAGCCGTTCACGCCTCTCCAGGTCCTCCAGCCGTTCCGGCGTAAGGGGGAATTCGATTTTCGGATTGAGCACACGGGGCCAGTCGAACTTTGGAAACAGGGCGGTCTTGCGCCAGTCCGTGTTCGTCAGCGACAGGCAATAGCCGGAACGGCCATGGAAGGCCTGCTCAAAATGCAGGACCTGATGTCCCTTTTCGTAGCGGTATCCCTTGGCGAAGTTCTTGCGCACTTTCCAGTCAAAGGCCACCTTCAGGGCGTTCTCCACGGCCAGCGTTCCTCCGCTGATGAAGAACGCATGGGGCAGAAAGTCCGGAATGGCGATCCGGGAAAAGGTATCCACAAAGAGCGCGTACTCTTCTGTGTAGATATCCGAATTGGAGGGGTTGGCCAGGGCCGTCCGTAGCAACCGCTCCAGAAAGGCCTCATCGCCCACCACTTTGGGATGGTTCAGGCCCAGCGGAGAGGAGGCGAAAAAGGTGAAGAAGTCCAGATAATCCCTCCCGGAGAGCTTGTCGTGTAGATACGGCGTGTGGCTTTGCTCCAGGTCCAGCACGAGATCAAATCCATCGACCAGAATATGCCGGCCCAGGATACGGTGGACTTCTTCCGGAGCTATACGTGTCCGCAACAACGTGGACATAACGGGGCCTCCTCTAGTGATGGAAATAAGGAGCAAAAAGATCTGTTCGGGCGCAAGCGTTCTTTTTTCGTGACGGGTTTGTCGGCCGGGGATCCTTGTACGAAGGAAATGCGATTTTGTTAGGCGCACTCCAGCAGCAGGCTATCGGTAAGCAGCCAGCCCTGCGCCGTCAGCCGCAGTCGGTCCCCCGTATATTCGGCCCACCCCCGGGCGATCCAGCGCCGCAGTAGCTCCGGATCCGGCCGCCATCCGTATCGATTGGCCAGCCTTTGCAGATCCAGGCCCTCCTGCAGGCGCAGGCCCAGCAGGAGGGCTTCTGTGCGCAGTGCCTCAACGCCCAGCTCCTCGCTCCAGGCCACAGGGAGACGATCGGCCTCCAGGGCGCGCAGGTATTGGCGCAGGCTGGCCACATTGGCCCACCGCCGGGCGCGGTCCGGACCCGTCCACCGGAAGGAGTGCGCCGATGGGCCCAGGCCCAGGTACGGGATATGATGCCAGTACTTGCGGTTGTGTTGGCTCTCATGTCCCGGCAGGGCGTAGTTGGAGACCTCATAGTGTTGGTAGCCAGCGCCGGTGAGCCGCTCATGAGTGTAGAGAAAACGTTCCGCCTGCTGATCTTCATCCGGGGCGGGACAGCGGCCTTTTCGGATCGCCCAGGCCAATACGGTACGCGGTTCGATGGTCAGGCTGTAACAGGACAGATGAGGAGGGTGCCACCGGAGCGCATATTCCAGTTCGGCGGCCCACTGCTCTGCGCTCTCCCCCGGAAGCCCGAAGATGAGGTCCACGTTGAAGGAACGCAATCCGGCCTCCTGAACCCAGTCCAGCGCCCGCCGAGCCTGCGATTCCCCATGTCCCCGTCCCAGAAAGGCCAGCCGGTTTTTATCGAAGGCCTGCACGCCCAGGCTCAGGCGATTGATGCCCAGGGCTCGGAGGCCGCGCAGATAGTCGGGGTCGATATCCTCGGGATTGGCCTCCAGGGTCACCTCCACGGGATGCAAGGCGAAGTGCCGATGCAGCGCCTCCAGGATGTGGGCCAGCTGGGCGATGGAAAGCTGCGACGGCGTGCCTCCCCCGAAGTACAGCGTATCAAAACGCATCCCCTCCCACTGCGGTGCCACGAGGGCGATTTCCCGCCGCAGGGCTTCTACGAAGGCTTCCCGATAGCGGAGGCTCGTGACTAGGTAAAAGTCGCAGTACGGGCAACGCCGGCGACAGAACGGCACATGTACGTAGATTCCCGCGGCCTGTTGATCCCGCATATGCCTGAGAGGACTGTCGCCGTCTGAAACGGTGCCTGACAGATTGGGTTCCGAAACGAAAAACCCGGCGACGGTTTGCGTACGCCGGGAAGGGAAAATAAGCCCGCAGGGGGGTGAAACACCCTCAAGCAAACATCGGGCCGGGTGATGAGCCGGTCCGGTTCGGGGGGCAGGATGAGCGGGTTTGTTGGAGGTTGGGGACAGGGCGGTTCCTTGCCAGGACCGGGGAAATCGCCGTAAAATCGAAAACCGATTGCGATAAGACGCATGCATCCTTCGTTGGCCGCACTGGAAGAGCGGATCCTCTCTCGGAGCGCTTTCCTGGAGGCGCTTCGCACCGAGCTGAGTCGGGTCATCGTTGGCCAGCAGGAGCTTCTGGAGCGGCTCTTGATCGCGCTCCTGGCCGATGGGCATGTGCTCCTGGAGGGGGTTCCCGGGCTGGCTAAAACGCTCACGATCAGCGCACTGGCCCAGGCCATGCAGATCCGATTTCAGCGGATTCAGTTCACCCCGGATCTGTTGCCGGCCGATCTGATCGGCACGCTCATATACCAGCAGCACGAAGGGCGGTTTTTGGTGCGCAAGGGGCCCATTTTCGCCAACCTGGTGCTGGCCGATGAGGTCAACCGGGCACCGGCCAAGGTGCAGAGCGCGTTGCTGGAGGCGATGCAGGAGCGGCAGGTTACAATTGGTGAGGAGACTTTCCGGCTTCCGGAGCCGTTTCTCGTGCTGGCCACGCAGAACCCGATCGAGCAAGAAGGCACCTATCCACTCCCGGAGGCGCAGCTGGATCGGTTTATGTTCAAGGTGCGCGTGGAGTATCCCACGGCCGAGGAAGAGCTGGAAATCATGCGTCGCATGGCCCGCACCGGCCCGCGCCCCCAGGTGCGGCCCGTGGTGGCTCCAGTGGCCATTCTGGAGGCCCGGGCGCTGCTCGATGAAATCTATCTGGACGCTCGTCTGGAGCGCTATATCGTCGATCTCGTGCAGGCCACCCGGTGGCCGGAGCGATACGGGCTCAAAGGGATGCGGCCGTACATTCAGTACGGCGCCTCCCCACGGGCGAGCATATATCTGAATCTGGCGGCCCGGGCGCGGGCTTTTCTCAACCGGCGTCCCTATGTGGTTCCGGACGACATCCGGGTGCTGCTTCCGGATGTGTTGCGGCATCGGATTGTGCTCTCCTATGAGGCCGAAGCGGAGGGGCTGGACGCCGAATGGATCATTAAAGAGCTGTTGGAACGGCTTCCCGTACCATGAGCAGAAAAGTATGGATCCTGCTGATCGGCTGCCTGCTCCCGCTGATCGCTTCCGCCTGGGGGTTCTGGGCGCACCGGCAGATCCATGAGCACGCCATCGCCCGTCTTCCCGGGCCGCTGAAGGCCTTTTACAACAAGCACCGGGCCTGGCTTGTGGAACATGCTGTGGATCCGGATATGCGCCGAAGGGAGGATCCGGCTGAAGCCCCCCGGCATTTCATCGACTTGGAGCGCTACGGGGAATATCCCTTTCCGGATCTTCCCCGCCGCTATGAGGAGGCCCTTGCACGCTATCCGGCCGATACGCTTTTCCGCTATGGGCTGGCCCCTTGGGCGATTGTGGAGGTCATGGAACGGCTCACAGAGGCCATGCGGCGCCGAGATACAGGCCAGATCCTGCGCTGGTCGGCCGATCTGGGCCATTACCTGGCCGATGTCCATGTGCCCCTGCATACTACGCTCAACTACGACGGCCAGCTTACCGGCCAGCACGGAATTCATGCCCGCTGGGAGAGCGAGCTTCCGGAACGATTCGGTTCCCGGTATCGGCTCCATCGCGGGCCGCGGGCGCGCTATATTCCCGATGTGCTGGCGCATACCTGGGAGGTGATCCTCCGCTCTCACCGACTGGTCGATTCCCTGCTGGCCACCGAACGTCGGGTGCGGGAACAACTGCCGCAGCAGGAGTGGTTTCAGGATCAGGTGCAGCCCGACGGCCGTTCGGTACGCCAGTATAGCGACCGGTACTATCAGCTCTGGCATCAAATGCTCGAGGGCATGGTGGAGCGCCAGATGCGGCAGGCCATCTTCGAGGTGGCCTCCTATTGGTATACGGCGTGGGTGAATGCGGGCAGGCCCCCGCTGAGCCGGCGCGTACGGTTTTTGTTCTTCGAGTGGTATCGCTAAAAGAGCGGAAAGGTTTTCTCATGGCGCGGGGTAGTTTTTCCAGAGGCTTTCTCTTCGGGGCCCTGGCTGGTGGGGTGGTGGCCGCTATGGCGGTGTTGTTGTTAACGCCGACCACAGGCGAACGACTGCGCCGCCGGCTCGTGTACCGGCTTTCGCGGCTGATCGAGGACGTACAAGATCAGCTGGATCGCATGCGGCAGGTCCGATCGGAACCGCTCAACGAGGCGCGGATACGGGATCGCGCCCTGGTGGGGGAGCTAGAGCGCGAGGCCGAGGCGATCTCCCAGGAGATGCAGGGGCTCATGCAGCAGCTGCAGGGGCAGAAGAATCCAAAGCGCTATTCCGGGCGCCGGGACATGATCGAAGGGGTGGCCCCGACAGGATAGCATCAGCCCTCCCGAGAAGGCACCGTTTCCGATTCGGGCGGCAGCAAGCAGGACAGAGCCCGGTCCACGTCTTGGTGGTTGCCGAAGACGATGAGCAGATCGTCCGGCTGCAGGCGGAAATCCGGACCGGGATTGGGGTAGGGCGTGTGCGCACGCACCACGCCGATAATGCTGGCCCCTGTCTGGCGGCGCAGATCCAGCTCTCCGAGTGTGCGTCCCACAGCCGGGCTCTGGGGAGGTAGTCGGACCGTTTCCACCGTTCCGGCGGCAAGCAGTTCCGGTAGCCGGGCCAGGGTGCGACCGCTCAGCCGCCCTAGCCGCAGCAGTTCGTATCCTTCGCTGCGCGCCACAGCGGCCTGTGCGGTGATGAGGTAACGGGGGATGTGGTAGTACTCTAGAGCGCGTGTAAAGAGCGTAAGCGTGGCCTCCAGCTCATCGGCCACTACCTGTGTGGCGCCCAGGCGATAGAGTTCCTCGATTTCCGATAGAAAGCGTGTGCGGACCAGAATGGCCAGATCGGGCCGGAGCATGCGCACCAGACGCACGGCCACGCGCGTGGCCACAGGATCTCCGATGGTGAGAATGAACAGCCGCGCCTGTCCGATGTGGGCCGATTCGAGCACCTCTGGTCGGGTGACGTCGCCAAAGCGAAACGGAATACCCTCCAGTTCGGCCTCCCGCTGGGCGGGATGGGTGAAGTCGATCACGCAGAAGGGGATCTGCGCTTCGCGAAAGACGCGCCCAAGCATCTGTCCGCTTGTGCCGTATCCGGCCACGATTATGTGGCCCTGAAGCGGTTTCCCGTCCGCCTCGGCTTCCGATGGCGGCTCCTGGAGTTGCTGTTGCCGCAAGACGAGGGAGTTCCGGTCGCGCCAGCGCAGCCCGGCCCAGACCAGCTGCGAGCCATAGAACACCAGCAGAGGGGTGATGAGCAAGCTCAGCACGGCTGCAGCCAGAAAGAGCTGTTCGGCCTGTGAGCTCATAAGCCCGTAATCCCTTCCCAGGGCGGCGATGAGAAAGGAAAATTCCCCGATCTGCGCCAGGCTCATCCCGGCCAGTAAGCCCACCCGCCAGCTGTAGCCGATCAGGCGCGCGCTCAAGGCTACCAAGGCGATCTTGAGGAGCACAATCCCCAGCGTGAGGCCCAGCACCTCTGGCCCGAAACGCACAAGGGTGTGGGGGTCGAGCAGCATGCCGATCGAAATAAAGAAAAACGCGCTCAGGCTATCGCGGAAGGGCAGAATATCGGCGATGGCCTGGTAGCTGTATTCCGACTCCGAGATCACCACACCCGCCAGGAAAGCTCCCAGCGCCAGGGAGAGTCCGGCCTCCGCCCCGAGCCAGGCCGTTCCGATGCATATCGTGATCAGGCCCAGCAGGAAGATCTCCCGGCTCCCTGTGCGCACCAGGAAGGTGAGCAGTCGGGGTATGAGCAACCGCGCCCCGAGGAGCATGAAGGCCAGCGTGATCGTCACCTTGAGCAGAGTGGGAAGGATCCGAGGAGGCTCCTCAAGGAGCGCTGTTCCCTTGCTGGCGGCCAACAGGGGGATCAGGATCATGGCCGGTACGATCATGAGATCCTGAAAGAGCAGGATCCCCACGCTGAGCCGGCCATGGGGTGTGCCCAAGAGGCCCTGATTGGAGAGCAGGCGAAAGACAACCGCCGTGCTGCTCATGGCCACCAGGATGCCCCAGAGTGCGGCGTCGGCCTCTCCCAGACCCAGTCCTGTGGCCAAAGCCCAGGCCACAAGCCCGGTTAGGGCAACCTGTAGCAGGCCTCCCAGGAAGACCTCGCGCGCCATGCGGCGCAGGTGAGAGAAGGAAAACTCCAGTCCGATGGCGAACAGGAGCAGGACGACGCCGATCTCGGCCAACACCTGCACCTGCTCCGTGTTCGGGATAATGCCCAGCGCGTTGGGACCGATCAGCAGTCCAGCGGCCAGAAATCCGATCAGAGTGGGCAACCGCAGCCGGGCGAAGAGCAACACCACGGCCAGCGCTATGGCCAGGAGCAGAACGATATCGCGTAAGAGGTGCTCCATCGAAAAAGAAAATACCTCCCCCTGCGCGCCCATTACAAGAGCCCGCGCCCGTGGCCCGGAAAAACGGGTCGGCCCGATCAGGGAATCGCCTGGAGGGTGCGCTTGATGGCCTCGAAGTCGGGCAGATTGGCGGGATTATCGAGCACCTCAGCGTAGCGGATTACCCCATCCCGGTCGATAACGAAAGCGGCCCGGTTGGAGACGCCTTTCATGCCCAGGATGAAATCCTCTCGATAGGTTCCGTAGAGGCGGCTTACCTCTTTATTGAAATCGCTCAATAGCTCAAAGGGTAGCTGGTAGTCTTCCTTGAAGCGGGCCAGGGCGAAGGGGCTGTCGACGCTGATGGCCAGCACCTCCGCCTGGAGCGTGGCATACTCGCCCCAGGAGTCGCGCACAGAGCACATCTCCTGCGTACAGACGCTCGTCCAGGCCCCGGGAAAAAACAGCAAGACCACTTTTCTGCCCCGCAGATCGGCCAGCCGCAGGGGCTGCCGGCCGGTGTTGTAAAGCGTAAAATCCGGTGCGGGTTGTCCAATGTGCACAGCCATTGCCGCTTCCTCCTTTTTATTCCTCCCAAAAACAGCTCGAAGCCCCGTACGGACTGAGGAGTACGAAGGCTTCTCCATAGGGGGTTTCCGTATGGTCGATCAGCAGTTCCTGCGCGTATGGGATGAGGCTCGGATCCAGCACGATATACCACCCATCCTCAAGCTCGATCCGGTGAGCCTGGGGATCGGGCTCCGTTTCCCATGCCAGCCCGAAGGCCAGCCCGCCACAGGCCGAGCAGGCCATCGAAAGGCGCAGCGCAGGGAGCCGTTCCGGGTGCGCGGCGCGCAGCGCCTGCAGTCTGGCGCGCGCCGCCTCAGTCAATCTGACAAACATAGGATGCAAAACCGACCGGGCCGTTAAACCCGAATCGCGCAGAAGAGGTTTCGCACAAGTTTTGTTTAGGGGAACTTTGCCTCTTCTGGCGCAATAGCTTCTTGAGGAAGACCTGCAAACAGGCTCATGTTTTCAGCGAAAGGAGGGGATTTTATGCTTCGCACGCTCACCCAGGCGGAGCTCCGTACTCTGCAACGGATTCGTTCCTACCCGGCCATCTCTGTGCTGTTACCCACGGCCAGGGCATTTCCGGAAAGCCAGCAAAATCCCGTCAGGCTGCGCGATCTGCTTCGGGAAGCCGAGCAGCGTCTGCTTCAGGAGCTGGGAAAGCGAGAGGCGGTCCCCTACATAGAGCGCCTCCATGCGCTTGCCGAGGCGGTGCCCTGGGATCATCCCCGGGATGGGCTGGCTATATTTGTGAATGCGGACTACAGCGGGGTGTTCTGGCTTCCGTTTTCCGTATCGCCCCAGGTGGTGATCGATGAGACCTTCGCCACCCGGGATCTGGTGCGCACGCTCAACCGTTCCCTGCGATACTGGGTGCTGGCCCTCAGCGAGAACCACACCCGGCTCTGGGCCGGCTTCCGCGATCAGCTCCAAGAGGTGGGCGACCACGGGTTCCCCATGCGTTTTGAGATGCCGGCCAAGGTGATCAGCCAGCCCGGTCCCATTGCGGCCGATGACGGAGAATACTGGCAGGAACAGTATCGGCATTTCTGCCGGCGCATTGATCAGGCTTTTGCCCAGGTTGCTGGCTCGGAAGAACAGCCTCTGGTCGTCTTCGGTGTTGATCGCTGGCTTGCGCTCTTCAGGGAGGTCAGCGCGCACGCCGGCTGGATCGTGGCCACCTTTCCCGGAAGCCCGGATCATGAGCCGGAGCATGAGCTGGCGCGCAAAAGCTGGGAGGCCGTGCTTCGCCACATCGAGGAGAAGCGGCTGGAGCTCATTCGGCGATGGAACGAAACCCCGCCGGCCCGTCGGGCTGAGGGCCTGGAGGCGGTATGGCAGGCCATGATCGAGGGCCGCACGCATATGCTCCTTATCGAAGAGGGTTTTCATCAGCCCGGCCGCATCGGGGAAGACGGTCTGCGCATTGAGCGGCTTCCGGAACACCGGCGCACCGAACCGGGCGTGGTCGATGATCTGGTAGATGAGCTTTTGGAGCGCGCCCTTGCGAAAGGAGCCCGCGCCTGGTTTGTGCCCAACGAAAGCCTTCGGGAGCACGGGCGAATAGTCGCCTTTCTGCGCTACTGAAGGAGGAAGCGCGTTCGGGCGTGGGCTTCCCTGCCTTTGCTGTCCCGAAGATGCAGGAGCAACACATAGGCCCCGGCTGGCAGGGAGGCCAGGTCCAGCGTAACGTAATACCTTCCCGTGGGCTGGGGGAAAGAAACCGGCAGGCGGGCGGAGATGCGGGCCCCCTGCCGCCCCGGAGGGCGATCAGGGGCCTCGGAGGAAGAGCCGACCTGTTCCAGGATCGTATATTCGACCTCGACCTCGTATCGACCCCTCTCGTCGGGCTGTAGTCCGTAAACCTCCCAGTACACGTACAGGGGATGGTGGCGTTGGAAGCGTTCCCCGATGGCGGGAAGGATCCAGTACGGGCTCCGGTGCCAGACCGGTCCCCCCAGGGGCTCTTCAGAGACCTGCTCTGCCAGCAGAAGGCTGCTTATTGCGAGCTGATCATCCGAAAAGCGGGGAACGCTCAGCGGACCATGCTCGATTCCGGCCATCTGAAGCGTCTCGTCGTACAGCTCGAAGGCCGCTCGATACGTCCCCGGGGGCACGCTGTGCGGGCTGATGCCCACCCATAGGGAGCGTCCGTCGACGATGCGCAGCTGGTCGGTGGGCAGACGCCGCATGCGCTCCTGGTACGTGTACCGGCGTCTTCCCAGGGAATCTTCCAGAAAGAATCCCAGCCGGAAGACAGCTCCCGGGATGTGGGATACCTCCCGCTGGCCGGGGCGTAGTCGGATCGGGATGCCGTAGAGGTGTACGACTTCGGTTGCTCCGCTGTCGGAGCGGAAATAGTAGACCCGGTGGGTGAGTTCAAAGAGCCCCCCGGCCGGGATGAACCGGTAGGTGCTCGGCATTTTACGGCGCAGTTCGGCCTCCAGGGCAGGCATGTTGAGCCAGCGGATGACCTCGGGATCATCCCCCGCTTTCGGGGCGAAGAGAACAAATCCATCGCCACCGAGACGTTCCTCGAAAGCGAGGGCAAAGGAGCCGTAATCCCAGAACAGGTATGCGGGTTGGTATCCCCCCTCCAGCTGGGGCCGCTGCAGGACCTCCCGCAGGGGCAGGCCATAGCGGATCACCAGCCGACCCCGGTCTGTCTTCCACCCTGGCACGCCGGATCGGGGTGTTGTGTATACCAGGGTGGCGTATCCAACGCGGGCGTAATGCTCCAGCTGCCGTTCGTTATGCGCGGTGAGCAGGAAGGGGTCCTGCTGCACCCAGAACCGTTCCGGATCTTCGGGGGGAGCGTCGGGTTCCCGTAGCAGGGAGATGTCCTGCAGGGCGCGGCGTGTTTCCGCATCCAGCAGAGTGAGGGCGCGTCTGAAGGCGTCCTCCGCCTCCGCGAAGCGCTTCTGAAAATGGCGCACCACCCCGATCCCGAGCCAGGCCAGCCCATCTGCGGGCAGGTTCCGGCTGAAGCGCTCAAAGACAGAGGCGGCTCCGGAGAGGTCCCTTGCCTCCAGGTGCAACCGTCCCAGGGCCAGGTAGGCATCCCGGTACAGGGAATCGAGCTGCAGGGCGGTCTCCAGGTGTGCGATGGCGGCCCGTCGGGCCTCCTCGGCCGCGCTCTGCAGCCGGAGCACGCGCTGGCGGCGGGCGTGCCAGAATTCCGGATCGAAAGCCGCGCGCAGGCTGCTGGCCCCCATACCTCGGATACGTTCCTCGAGCGGTTCCGGGGCGGTTTCATAGGCGTTGTGCAGCCTTCTCCAGGCGCGCAACTGCAGCATACCGAGCGCATACTGCACGGGGGCTGTGTTGTACCCCCCCAGTTCTTCGATGCGCTTCAGAAGCAGGCGAAGCCGCCCGTCGGCCAGCACCTGCAGGCCGGCGCGTTCGGCCTCGAAGGCGCGGATTTCCAGCTCCAGGAGCCGGTAGGTCAGGTTATCGGGCTGGAGGCGGAGGGCGCGATCCAGCAGGCGCCGAGCCTCCCGGCGGTGGCGCTCTGGATTCCGGCTCCAGAGTAGACGGGCCAGCGCATAGTAGGCCGAATCCAGGCGGGAGTCCATGCGGATGGCTGCTTGCCAGCTTGCCTCCGCCATGGCCGAGTCACCGCGGCGGAGCGCCTCCTGGCCGGCCTTGAGGAGTTCGCGGCCGGAGCGCTGTCCGATGGCCGAAGAAACAAAGGCCGGCCCCAGCAACAGGCCGGCCAGGATCAAGGCCAGAGGGCGCATGGCAACCGGCTTAGAAATCCAACCCGATGGAAATATACGTTTTGCGTTTGCCAAAGCGCTGGCCATCGTAAGGCCAGGCGAAGTCGAACCGCAGCGGAAAGCCCAACAGAATCGTGCGCAGGCCGAAGCCCGTGCCTATGTACAGGTCCCGAAAGACCTGCTCGCCGCGGTTGTTGATCTGATAGGCCCGGAAGTTCCCGTTCCGGAACACGGCAGCCGCATCCACAAAGAGCACGCCCTGCAGGTTGTAAAGCGGCAGAATGGGCACCGGGCCGGGTACAATGGCCGCAAAGAGCGGGAAACGCAGCTCCGTATTCCAGAGCACAAACCGGTTCCCGTTGGCCTCGTTGAAGTCAAACCCTCGGAGGGGCAGAATGGGGGTGGCAAAGAGAAAATCGCTCAGCTTTGTGATGGGAAACTGCATGTAGTAGAAGATCGGGTTCAGCCAGCCCTCCACCCCGCCGGTGTAGTATAGTTGGGCATCCGGACCGAAACTGGCCCCCGCAGCCAGGCGAGTAGCAAACGTATACCACGGGCTGCCGAGCATCCAGTAGCGTCTGGCGTCGGCCAGCAGGCTCACAAACCGCAGGCTACCGGACCAGAGTGGGGGGCTTCCGGTGAGGCTGATGGCGTAGCGCGTGCCCCGCACGGGCGTGGTGTATCCCCATATGCTCCGGTCTACCGTGTACGTCAGCGCAGGATATAGGAAGGAGATGCGCTGGACGGGTTCTGAGAGAGGGCTAGAAAGGTTAGTCCGCGAAATGGCCACCCAGGATAGATCCGCATCCACGCGCCGGAAGCGGTCCAGCGGATACGACATGGACATCCCCAGCCCGTAGGTGCGGTAACGATAGTAATCGATGTAAAGCCCGTCGGGGGAGTAGTCCAGAAAGATGCGCGCCGTATGGAAGAGCAGCAGGCCGTAGTCGGTGCGCCGGGGCAGATAGCGGTAGGATAGGAAGTAATCGCTGTTGCGCAGATCTACGAGCAGGTTGGTGGCCAGAAAGATCTGGTGGTTGCCCATCAGATCGCTGAACTGCATCTGGGTCACCCCCTGCACGCCGTAAATGACGTCGTATCCGGCCGAGCCGTAGATCAGGTCTGCGGTGAAGTGGATCCGGTACGGACGGGCGATGAACTGGCCGCTGTCGGTAACGGCATCGACGGGGTTGAACTTATCGGTCGGGTTCTCCGAGCGGGAGGCCGCTTCCCGGAAGGCCTCGCTGAAGACGTAGTTGCGGAAATCCACTCGGAGCCGGCCGTAGGCCGAGGTATCGGGCGGCGCCTGCGCAGGGGTGTCTGCGGGCTGCGAGGTGTTCTCAGGGGGATCGGCCGGCTGCACCAGGGTGCGAAGCAGGGGATTGCGCTGCAGGAGTTCCCCGGTGGCCAGGGCCAGAACGGGCGCCCGGAGGGTATCGGGCCGTTCTTGCTGCATGCGCTGACCCCACACGGTGGGCCGATAGGCGCCCTCGGCGGTGCGCCGGGTAAAGGGGCTGTTCATGACGAAGATATCCAGATATCCCTCCCGCAGCGCGGCCATGGCCATGCGGCTCCCGTCGTTGGAGACGGAGATCTGCCGGATCCCGGTAAGCACATTCGTGATGGGCCGCTCCTGGCGGGTCTGCAGGTTCAGCTCCCAAACGTTGTAGATCCCGTTGCGATCGGAGATGTAGAGGATCCGATCCGGGTCAGCGCCGAACTGAGGTCGGGTCTCATCGGCATACGGGGTAGAGGTGAGCCGTTCGATACGCCCCGTGGCGACCTCGATCCGGTATAGATCCAGCTGTTGGGGATTGTAGGCGAACATGGAGAATCGCTCTCCATATCGAGCTGGCTCCAGGAACTGTCCCCGATCGGAGCTGAAGACGATGTATCGCCCGTCGGGAGACCAGGCCGGATCCATATCGGAGAAGACATCGTCGGTGAGGTTGCGCAGTTGGCCGGTGTCCAGGTCGTAGATCCAGATATCGGAGCGGTACTGTTGAAGCCCCATGAAGGCGATCTGGTTTCCCTTCGGAGACCAGTCCACGGAGAAGATGCTCGCCCCCCGGATCGGGATGCGGCGGGTGCGGCGCGTCCGCGCGTCGATAAGCATGATGGCGTCTTCGCCCTTACCGTAGGTGGCCACGGCTACCGTGCGGCCATCGGGGCTCCAGGTCAGGTTGGGGGTAAGGATTTTCAGCTGCTCGAAATTGGGATTGATCTCTCCGGAGGCCAGTTTGCCCAGCGGGCGACCATCGGTAGCCGATACCAGAACGATGTCGAAGTAAAGGTTCTTGTTCGTAATGAACGCCAGCAGGTCTCCGCGGGGGGAGAGGGCGGGACTGGTATTATAGGTGCCCGCGTTGCGGCGGGTGGTAATACGTCGGCCTATATCTTCGATATCCTCCCGGGCGGCCAGCTCCGGCCAGTGTACCACTTTCAGCGCCTGCTGCCAGCGCCTGGACAGTTCCTCTATGCCCATGCCGATAGCCCGACGGAAAGCCAGTTCCACGTTGCGGCTCGTGCGCAGACGCTGCAGAATCTCCCCGATCTTCTCCTCCCCGTACTGCTGGGCGATGTAGTCCCAGACAGACTGCCCCCCTCGATAGGCGAAATAGCCGTCTAGAGCCGGAATCGGGGCCAGATAATTGTACACGATGGCGTCCCGGATGAACATATCCGAGTTGGAGTCCCAGCGCAGGGCGGAGTATTCCGCCAGGCCCTCGTTGAACCAGAGGGGAATCTGCAGCTGGATATTGTTCTGGATCACCGACTGCAGGGAACCCCCATAGAACATGTCGTTGATGACCGCGTGCACGAGCTCGTGATGGATCACATGCCGGAACTGGCGATAATCGCCCTCAAACGGAAGGACGATGCGGTTTTTGAACAGCTCCGTTACCCCGCCGACCCCTTCGGGGATGCTCATGTCCAGCACGTTGGTCTGCTGAAAGTCCGTGTGGGAATTGTAGACGATGATGGGGATCCGGTTGGTGATGTCATAGCGAAACAGCTGGCGGATGCGCTCGTAGGCCGCTTCGGCTGCGCGCGCGGTAAAGTCGGCCAGGTATTCACCCCCGGAGTAGAAGTAGACATCGAAGTGTCGGGACTGAATATACTTCCAGTCAAAGCGTTTGTACTGGATCTTGTTCTGGCCAAAGCTGAAGTACTGTCCCTCTGCGGAGGTGACCAGACCGAGCCCGAGCATCCAGCCCAGCATCCATGGCCGCCACATGGCCCACCTCATGGGTTTAGGTTTGCCCGTTAGACGCACACCAAACTTTTCGGTACCAACCCTCAAGAAACATCACGCGTTCCCGGAACGCAAGCGCTGCAAACCGGAGGAACATTTTTTGTAACACATCGCCTTATCGACAGCACGGGGGCGTTATGGCGCAGACGCAGCTTTTGGCGCTGGTTCTGGGTGTCCTCATCGTGGGCCTGGCCATCGTGCTGGGTATAGAGGTCTTTCACCGGCAAGAGAGGCAACATCGTCGGGATCGGGCCTATCTGTTCTGTATGGAGACGGCCACAAAGGCGCGTGCCTACTACCGCATGCCTCGCAGCCTTGGTGGGGGGGAGTTCAGCTTCGAGGGCTTCGATTTTACCAAAATAGGCCTGGCCCCTTCGCAAAACCCCCTTCTCTATGAGGATCCGGAGGGCACGCGCTATGAGCTCCAGCCGGAGGGAAGAGAGCGTCTTCGCCTGGTGGCCTCCTATCGGGAACCGGGAGGGATCGTCTATCTGGCCGTATGCCTGATCGAACCGGATACCATGTACCTCTATCGCTCCTTTGCCGAAGCGCAGGCGGAGGAACTTCCCCGCTGAGCCCGTGAGCCGGCAGGTTTCCAGAAGCCCCCCGCCCCTCTATATTTGAACCGGGGCGCATGGCCGCACCGTGGCTCATATTGCTCTGCAGTCCGGATGGAACGGTGCTGGGAGGGTATCCTCCCGGGCAGCGGTTGCACCTGCGCGCCTACCTGAGCGCGGAAGCCTATGGATCGCTGGCCCGGGCGCTGGAACAGCTCGCCGGACATGAGGCCGAGCCTCGGACTCTCCTGCTGCCCTGGGGGCCGGATTCACGTCTGGCGGAGGTGCGCCTGATTCCGGTGCGCAGCGCTACGCTGGCGCCCATGGTGTGTGTCTGGGTGGGCTCCCCGGAGGAGGAAAGTGAATGGGCCACGCTCGGCAAGCTCACCGCCGGGGTGGTGCATGACCTCAACAACCTGTTGAGCAGCATTCTGGGCTACACCCAGCTCTTGCGGCAGAGCCCGGAGGGGGGGAGTTCGTATCTGAAAACCATCGAGCAGGCCGCCCTCGATGCGGCGGCCATTCTGACCAAGATCCGGGAGTTTCTGCGCAAGGGCGAGGGACGTCCAGAGCCCGTATCCGTGCGCCAGCTGCTGGAAGATTGCCTCCTGCTTACCCGCCCGCGCTGGTACAACGAGGCTCGAAAGCGCGGGGTCGAGATTCGGATCGAGGCCGATCTACAGGATACCCCTCCCGTGCTGGCCAGGCCTGCTGAGCTGCGCGAGGTGTTCGTGAACCTGTTGCTCAACGCCGTCGATGCGCTGGCCGAAACAGGAGGGAGCATCTACCTGCGCAACCGGCTGCAGGGGGGCTGGGTGGAGGTAGAGGTCGCCGATACCGGTCCGGGCATTCCGGAAATGTTGCTCTCCCGCATCTTCGAACCCCGCTTTACTACGAAGGGGGAGCGAGGCACGGGTATGGGGCTAAGCATAAGCCGAAGCATTGTAGAGCGTCTGGGAGGGAGCATCCTCGTCGAGAGCGTGCCGGGAGAAGGGGCGCGTTTTCTGGTCCGGCTTCCGCTCGCCCTCCCCGAGCCCCGGGAGCCGGGTGCGGCGGCGCGTTCAGCCTCGGAGGGTATCGCCTCGCCTGCGCTAGCCGATCGCAGCGATCCCCGAAGGCCCGGCCGCATGCTGGTCGTCGATGACGAGCCCGTTGTACGGGCCGTGCTGGCCAAACTGCTGCGGCTCGAGGGGCACACCGTCGTGGAGGCGGAGTCCGGAGAGCAGGCGCTCCGGGAACTGGAACGGGCGCCTTTTGAGCTTGTCTTCACCGATCTGGGCATGCCGCATATGGATGGGCGTACGCTGGCCCGCCAGATCCGTTCTCGATGGCCCGCGGTGGGCATCGTGCTCGTGACCGGGTACCTGGATCCGACAGAAGAGGCCTATCCTGAAATCGACGTGCTCCTGCGCAAACCCTTTAAGCTCGACGAGGTGCGGATTGCGGTCAAAACAGCCCGGCTTAAGCGCGCCTCCGCCGGTTGAGGGGCGAGGGGTCAGGGGGCTGAACTCCTCAAATGCGCCCCGGAGTTTTTCCTCATAGGAACGCAATCCGGGCACAAGGCGCACCAGCGCGTTATACGTGCGTGGGGCCACCTGCAGCAGCGGATCGTAGAGGATGGATCCCCCCCTCCAGCCCTGGGGAGGGAGGCCAAAGACGCGCAGTAGAATGAGGATCAGACTCAGTGCGAGGGCGCTTTTCAACAGCCCGAATATTCCCCCACCGAGTCGATTCACCCAGCCCAGCCCGAACATCCGCAACGTGCCTCCAGCCCACCAGGCCGCCTGATGGGCCACAAATTGCCCCGCGGCTAACAGCACGCCATAGCTCAGGGCCGGTCCCCAGCGCCGTCCCAACTGCGGCCACAGGGCGAGCAGCTCCTCCGTTACGATCGGCAGATAGCGCGTGGCCAGGATCAGCGTAAGAGCCAGACCGGCATAGCCGGCTATCTCCCGCAAAAAGCCACGCCGAAGTCCCCGGGAGAACGACCAGGCCAGCGGGAGCAGGAGCAGGAGGTCCAATGCGCTCATCTGCCTTCCAGCGCTTCCCGTACCAGTCGCTGCACTCGGCTTCCATCGGCCCGTCCCCGAAGGCGTGGCATGATTGTGCTCATTACCCGGCCCAGATCCCCGGGTCCGGAAGCGCCCAGCTCGGCGATCACCGACTGGATGAAGGCGCGAAGCTCTTCTTCCGATAGCGGCTGGGGAAGGTAGGATTCGATGATGGCCAGCTCTCGTCGCTCTCGCTCAGCCAGATCCATGCGGCCTGCGGCTTCAAACTGGGCAATGGCTTCGCGGCGTTTCTTGGCCTGCCGCTGCAGCACTTCGAGCACCAGTTCGTCGGGAAAATCCGTCCGGCTTCGATAGCCCTTCGCAATGGCCTGCTCCATGAGCTCAGCCCGGATGAGACGCAACGTATCGAGTCGGATCATGTCCTGCTGGCGCATGGCCTCCTTGAGATCCGTCTGCAGGCGCTCGGAAAGCCTCATCGCCCCGTCTCCTCTTCTTCCGATCTGTGCAAATATATTCGCACACCCGCCAAGCACCAGCCGGAAGGCAGATGCCAATTTCGGAGCGAAAACGGATGCGTCGCGTGCTTCTTCTGCTGCTGCTGTTGCCCCTTGTGGCCCGGGCGCAGGTCTTTGTCCGCGAACCGGAGGAAGTGGCCTGGGGGGAGGATCGGATCCGCATCCGGTGGGTTACCGACCAACCCGTCGAAGCTCGTCTCCAGTATGGGCGCACGGAGGCCCTCGAGCTGGGCGAACAGATCGTGCCTGCTTCGGGCACCGAGGTTCAGGTCGAGCTTCAGGGGCTCAATCCGGCCACGATTTACTGGGTGGCCGTCGCGCTGCAAGGGGGGGCGCGCTTCGGGCCCTGGCCCGTGATCACGGCCTCTAGGTCGAGCGCCCAGGTGCGCGCTTTTTTTACCTGCTCCGTGGACCCATCGGCGGTTCCGGGTCCAGGGGCCGAGGGGGAGGCGAACCTGCTGAGCTTCCTGCTGGAGCGCATCCGCGCTGCGCGCGCCTCGATCGATGTGGCCATCTACAGTTTCGGAGATGAGGGCGGCATCGAAGCGCTCGTTGATGCCCTCATTGAAGCGCATCGGCGAGGGGTGCGCGTGCGTCTGATCACGGAAGATCGAGCCGGAATATCCACCGGGGTGGGCCGGTTGCGCGCCGCCGGCCTGCCCGTATCGGCCGACAACGTGGGGGCAAACGACGGATCGGGCCTCATGCACCACAAGTTCGCCGTTTTTGACTACCTCACCCCGGATCCGCTGGACGACTGGGTTCTGCTGGGCTCCTGGAACTGGACCCGACAGCAGACCTGGACGGATTGCCAGAACGTGCTCTGGGTGCAGGATCAGGCGCTGGCCGCCGTGTTTGTGCAGGAGTTTGAGGAGATGTGGGGCTCTTCCGGTCCTGTGCCCGATCCGGAGCAAGCCCGCTTTGCCGTGCGCAAACGCGATAATACCCCCCACCGGTTGCGCGTCGGCTCCCGCCGGGTGGAGGTCTACTTCAGCCCTTCCGATAGCACAGCCCGTGCTCTTGGCCGGCTGCTTGCCGGAACCGAACGGGCGCTCTATGTGGCCATGAGCACCTTTACGCACGGAGGGCTGGCCAACACGTTGCTTGAACGCCTGCGTGCCGGGGTGGACGTGCGCGTGATTCTGGATAACCCCACGGCGACCGGCTCCCAGTACGGCTTTCTGCAAGCAGGCGGGGTGGAAACCCGGGTCTGGCCCTTTTCTCCGGGTCGCCTGTTGCACCATAAATACGCTATCCTGGACAACCGCGTCGTCGTGACCGGATCGTTCAACTGGACGTTTTCGGCCGACAGGCGCAACGACGAGCACTTGGTCGTGTTCTTTGATACAGACCTGGCCAGCATGTTCCTTCAGGAATGGGCCGCCCGATATCGCGAGGTGGGGGGTAGTCGTCCCCTGACCTGGCTGGGATCGAGCCCCGATCCGGGGCCGGATTTGCACGGGCCGCGACTGTTTCCGCAACCGGCCGACGCAGACGGGGTGATGGTGGCCTGGGACTATGAGGGACCCGTGCAGGTGGACATTTATTCCATCACGGGCCGGCGTTTGTGGTCGGCCACTTTCCGGGCCCTGGCGCCCCGGTGGCGGTTGCCCTTTCCGAAACTTCTCCCGGGTGTTTACGGAATTACGTTCTCCACCCCCACGGGGATGTGGCGAAGGCTGCTCTGGGTGCGATTTTGAAGGGGGCATAAGGGGTGGCATGTTTGTTGACTTTGGGATACTTCGAAGGTAGTGGAAAGGATGCCCCCATGACTACCGCCCTGCTGGTTGCCGTGATCGTGAGCGTGCTCTATGTATACGGAATCCTGCTCAGCATCCTGGCCAATGTCCCCGTAAGGCGGCACCCGCGCCAGGGGATGGCCTGTTATGGTCAGGAGCTGACCCGGATTCGGGAGTTTCAGTACAACTAGTAGAGCACCGGCGCCGACATGCGTGCCCTCCCGCCGGCGGGCTCCCGGGGATCGGAGCCCGCCGGCGGTTTGTTACCAGCCCCCTGTCCAGAAGATCGCATTGAAGAGAAAGCCCTCCGTACCGCGCCAGAAGAGCCGGAAGAGCGGATCGTCAGCAAAGAGCACGACCCGACCCCGAGCGTGAAACTCCTCTACTGCGTAGGCGTTGCCCGGAAACCGGGCTTTCGTCTCCTCCCAGGCAAACCCTCCTCGTACGGGATCTTGAGCGGCAAAGCGTACCGCGTTTCGGCCGGTGCGGGAAGGGGTGAAGATCCACTCCGACTGGATATGCACGACCAGGGGAGCCACAAAGCCGGCCGAAATGGCCGATAGCGTATCGACCTCCACCACCACGGCGGCCCCCGGGGTGTAGTCGACCGATCCCTCTTCTTCGTCTTCTTCTCCGGATGGCTTGGGGAGCTTCGCGCCCAGCAGGCGCGTTGTGCTGAGCCCTACGGCCGAGTCCGCTGCCCAGACGGAGGCGCCCTTCAGGGTGATGAGCACGCCTCCCATTTCCACAAAGCGGCGCAGCGCCTCCGCGCCGGCTCGGCCCAGCACGCTGGAGTAGCCCTCCGGAGAGCCATGGGGCAGGATGAGCACATCGTAGCGTTGCAGGGGGATGCGTCCCAGCTGGTCGGCTCGCAGGGCGGTAAACGGATATCCGAGCCGACGTTCGAGCCAGAACCATATGGCCCCGTAGGCTGTGGCGCTGGTGGGGGCCTCGGTTACCACGGCCAGGCGCGGGGGATGGATTTCGTGCACATCGTTGGAGCCCAGGTCCGGGCCTTCGGGCGTATACGGGGAGGCGGTGCTCAGCACGCGCACGCCTTCGGCCTGAGCGAGGCTATCAAGCAGCCGTTCCAGTTCCAGATGGGTATTGCGTTCTACGCGCACGACGGCTGTTCCTGAGGGCAGGGCAACCCCTTCGGCCGTGGTAAATGCCTTGCGCGCCACGGCCAGCCGTATCCCCCGGCGCAGAAGCTGAGCCACCAGGCGCCGGCCTCCTTCCTGGTCGGTGCGGATCAGGTAAGCGAATACGGGCTTGTGGCGTTCCACTCCGCCTTGTAGGGCGGGCAGTTCCTGCATCAGCTCGTAAGGACCCGCGGGCACGTCTTCCGTCCAGTAGGCCAGCAGCCCGTAGGCCACGGGCAGCGACCAGAAGTTCGTGTCGTAAAAGCCCAGGGGTTCGCGGGGCACCCGGGGAGGCTGGCTCCGGTTGTAATCGCGGGCCTGACGGGCCTGGGATACAAAAAGGGGGTCCAGGGGTACATCCGGCTCCAGCAGGGCGCGGATCAGGCGAGCCTGCGGTTGCCGGAAGAGAACAAGGAAGCTGCCTTCGGGGAAACTCATGCGTCGGGGGGTGGGGTTGAGAAAATCCCGGGCTCGCTGGCTGGTGAGCGCCCCCCGGGCCTGGCGGATTTCGATATCGTGCATCCGGAGTAGTTCCAGAAAAGCCCGCAAGCGGTGGGGATCCTGATCCGGGGGGAGAAGGAGCGCTTTGTAGCGGGCTTTTTCCGATTCCATCATCCCCGAGGCGAAGAAACGGTAGTAGTCGCTCAGCACCTCTTCTCGATGCCGGGCCAGGAGCTCCAGCATGCTCCAGGAAGCCACCACGTGTCGGTCGATAGCCTCGCGGAAGGTCACAATCGTCCCGTCTTCCCGTTCCCAGCGCAGGCCCTTGCGTCCTCCTCCGTCGGTCTCGAAGGTCATCCCGATGGCGCCGTTGAGCGCAGGATAGCTGTCCCAGTAGCCCGGATAGTGCAGATCGAAGACCTCGGCGGTAAAGGCCGCCCATCCGCGGCGGCCGAATTCCCGGGCCGTTTCCTCTCCGAAGCGCTGAGCCCACCGGACCGTGGAGGCCGGTACATGGGGGTTGACCGGAATCGCATACGGGGGAAAGAACATGTTCTTCGTTTCCCCGTGATGGTCGATGAAGAGGTGGGGTTTCCAGCGGTGGAATTGCTCCAGTATGAAGCGCGTCTCCTGCTGGGTGGCGGCGAAGGCGTCCCGGTTCAGATCGATCTGGTAGTGGTTGTTGTTCGTGCTCATGCGCCAGTCCCCCTGATGCTCCTGCGCCCAGGGGTCGGCCGTGCCCTCCGGGCCGACCAGGGAGGCCCGGAACCAGGCCACGTAGCGCTCGTGGCTGTCGGGGTTGTGGGCCAGGTTGAGCAATACGACCACATGGCGTCGGATGGCCCGCGCGGCCGAATCCGTCCGGGCTGTGAGTTGCCAGAGCAACTCCAGGCCTGCCTCGAAGGCGGCCGATTCATTTCCGTCGTTGGCGAAATTCAGCCAGGCCACCGCGGGTAGGCCCTCCAGCCGGGCCTTCGGTTCTCCTTCCGGGAGGCGATCGGGTGTCCTCAGGCTTTGCCAGCGCGCCCGTAGGTGATCGAGTTGCTCTAGGTTGCGCTCATCGGATACGATGGCCAGATACATGGGCCGGCGTTCGTAGGACTGCCCGTAGCGTACCAGACGCACCCGGTGCGGGGCCACCTGGGCAAGGGTGAGCGCGTAGCGCTCCATGGAGGCGTGATCGGTGACGTAGTGGCCGATCTCATAGCCCAGGATCTGGGCGGGAGGGGGGATGGTCGGATCGACGGTCTGTTGCCCATGGACCTGCAGGCAGGAAAGTGCGCTCAAGAAAACGGTTATCGCCAGGCGCATCGGTGTACCTCCTCTGGGATGCGCCGGCAAAATAGTCCTCCGAAAGCGGGTCCGGCAATCGGGTCTCGAGGGTGTAGTATATTCAGGCCGGGTACCAGCCAGGAGGTATCGTATGCGCATACAGGTGCATGTGCCCAGACCCACGGCCATAGGGGCTGTGCGGCTGGAGGGGGTGCGGCCGGATGTTCCCGTTCCGGAACTGGAGGCGCGGCTTCAGAGGCTTCTGGATCGCCTGCAGAGCGAACCCCTTCCAGAGGAGCTGGAGGCTCGCCGGCAGGCGGTGCGCACGTTGCTTCGCAACGGCCGCTACAAGCCCACCGGACGCGCTAAGCCGGCCAGCGAGTACCTGCTACGCGAAGCCCAGCAGGGACGCTTCCCTCGCATCAACACCCTTGTAGATGCGGCCAACTACGTAAGCCTGGCCTACATGCTGCCCATCTCCCTATGGGATGTGGATCGGGCTGGCTCGGAAGAGTACCGATTCCGCCTCGGGCGTCCCGGAGAACGCTATGTCTTCAACACCTCCGGGCAGGTGCTGGAGCTGGAGGATCTGCTCATCGGATGCGCGCTGCGGGATGAAGGGGAGCGTCCGATCATCAGTCCGGTCAAAGACGCGCTGGAGACGAAAACCAGCGGGCAGACGCGTCGAGTCGGGGTGGCCGTTTACGCTCCCCCGGAAGCGTGTTCGATCGTAGAGGCCCTGCTTCAGGAGCTTGTCGAGCTGCTGGAGCGCACGGGCCCGGAGGTGCGTCTGCGCGCCTTTCTCTGGCAGGAGAGCCGAGGAGAGGAGGGATAGCCCATGCTCAACTATATCTGGGCGGGTCTGATCATCCTGAGCCTGTTTTTTGCCGTCAGGAGCGATCTGGAAGACGAACGCCGCAATCGATTTCGAAACGGGTTGCCGTTTCCTCTGCGGATCGAGCTCGATGGGCCCTACCACCCGGAGGCCTCCATCCTGACCGGAACGGCGGTGATTTCCGGTTCCCATTTTGCCGCCTTTTACGGGGAACCGGTTGCGGAAAGAGAGCTGCGCTATCCGGTCCGGTTGCTGCGTCTCGGAGGGCAGACGGAGATACGCCTGCTGGTGGGGCCTTCGGCACCGGGGCCGTGGGAGGTGGCGCGTACGATGCACAATCCACGCACCCAGGATGAGATCCGGGGTCGGCTGCGGCGTCTACGTCTTTTCGGTGATCGCGAGCTGGAGGCTGAGGCGGTCTGGAATCCCGTGCGCTTCGTCAAGGTTCGGGCCGTGGCGCAGGCGGCCCTGGATCTGGCCGATACGGCCGTCGAGGTCGCCCTGGGCCTGATCGGGGTTATGGCCCTCTGGCTGGGCCTGCTCCGGATCGCGGAGTCGGGGGGGATTATTCGTCTTCTCGTACGGGGGGTCGAGCCCCTGTTACGCCCCCTCTTTCCCAATCTGCCCAGGGGGCATCCGGCGTTGGGTGCCATTGCGCTCAACATCACGGCCAACATACTGGGTCTGGGCAATGCGGCCACCCCTATGGGGATCAAGGCCATGGAGGAGCTCCAGAAGCTCAATCCCCGCCCCGAGGTGGCCACGCACGCCATGTGCATGTTTCTGGCCATCAACACTTCGAGCGTGCAGCTCCTGCCCCCGGCCACGCTGGTGGCCCTGATGGGGCTCGGGATCGGGGAGCTCATGCTGCCCATCACGCTGGCCACGCTCTGTTCCACGCTCGTCGGCATTGCGGCGGCCTGGACGTTTGCCCGGCTCAAGCCGTGGCGGGATGAGCACATATAAGGAGGGAATTCGATGGACTGGATGGCATACACCGTCTTTGTCTTGCCCGTGCTCATCGTGGGCATCCCGCTCTGGGGGCTTTTCCGGGGGGTGAAGGTCTATGAGGAGTTTGTCGAAGGGGCGCGGGAGGGTTTCGAGGTGGCCGTGCGCATCATCCCGTATCTGGTGGCCATCTTGTTTGCGATCGGAATGTTCCGGGCCTCCGGAGCCATGGAGTGGACGGTCGAGGCGCTGGGTCCTCTGCTGCGCGCTATAGGCTTTCCGCCCGAGGTCCTGCCCATGGCCATCATTCGGCCCCTGACGGGGAGCGGATCGGTGGGGGTGTTGGCCGATATGATTCGCACCTATGGAGAGGACTCGCTTGTTGTGAAGATGGCCGCCACCCTGTTCGGCTCTACGGAGACGACCTTCTACGTGATCGCTGTCTATTTCGGAGCGGTTTCTGTGCGCAAGACGCGCTACGCCGTGGCGGCCGGTCTGCTGGCCGATCTAGCCGGGGTGATTGCCTCGGTGGCCATCTGCTCCTGGCTCTTCGGGTAGAGATGGGCCGCTCTGGCGCCCCAGAGCGGGGCCGCGTATTTTTCCCCCGCGAGTTTCCTACGGGGAGGTGCACCATGCGCAGACTGGGTTTTCTCTGGATCCTGCTCGGGGTGGTTTCGGGTGCCGGGGCGCAGTCGGTCTCCGAGCTCCTGGCGCGGGCCGATGGGCTGCGGGCGGAGGGGCGCTTTGCCCAGGTACTGCCCCTTCTGGAGCAGGCCCAGCGCCTGGAGCCCCGCAACGCGGAGGTGCTCTGGCGGCTGGCCCGGGCCAAGGTCGATCTGGGGGAACAAGCCCCCGACCGGAGTACGCAGAAGAGGCTCTACACAGAAGCCCTGGAGCATGCCCGGGCGGCCGTGGCGGCTGACGAGCGCAATGCCAACGCGTACAAGTACGTGGCCATCGCCGCCGGACGGGTGGGGCTTATTTCCGATACCCGCACGAAGGTGGAGCTCTCCCGTCAGGTCAAGGAAAACATCGAGCGGGCGCTTGTGCTCAACCCCGCCGATGATGACGCCTATCACGTGCTGGGACGCTGGCATCATGAGGTGGCCAGCCTGGGTTTTGTGGCCCGGACGATCGTACGTCTGGTCTACGGCGGGTTGCCGGAGGCCTCTTACGAGAAGGCCGTGGAAAACTTCCAGCGGGCCCTGCGCATCCGGGATGCCATCCGGCACCGGGTGGAGCTGGCCCGAAGCCTGATCGCCCTGGGACGCAAATCGGAAGCCCGGGCTGTCCTGGAGCAGGCCCTCAGTATGCAGGCGGCGGACGTCAAGGATCAGGATTATCGCGCCCAGGCCCGGGAGTTGCTCAAAAAGGTCGATTAGCCGGAATCGGCTCTTCTTATGGCGCAACCCCGGAACTCCGCCGCGGGCGCGGAAATGCCGCTCGAGCAGCAAACCGCAGGCGGATGGAACCGCTCCGCAGCCAGGACGCTCGCCCCTTTCGTGCCGGTAAGGCCGGATTCGGCCCTCCTGTAGGCCGAGGCGGTTTCTGTGGGGATCGGGTGATGCGCACGAAGACGCATCCGCTCTGGCGATGAGGGCGCAATGGGGTCGCAACATCGCCCACCGGGGCGCATCCGGATATGCCCCGGAAAACACCCTGCTGGCCTTTTCGCGCGCCCTGGAGCTCGGCGCCGACGGGCTGGAGTTGGACGTACAGCTGAGCGCGGACAATCGGCTGCTTGTGCTCCACGATGCCACGCTGGAGCGCACCACCGATGGTCGGGGTCCGGTACGCCGACTTCCCTGGTCCCGCCTGCGTTGGCTCGATGCGGGTTATCGTTTTTCTCCCGATGGGGGACGTTCTTTTCCCTTCCGGGCCCGGGGCCTGCGCATCCCGCTTCTGGAAGAGGTGTTGGAGGCCTTTCCGGAGGTGCCCATCACGATCGAGATCAAGCCTCAAGACCCCGAAGCGGTCTATGCGCTTGTCCGCCTGTTGCGGGGACGTCGGGATCGAGCCCGGATCGTGGTGGCCTCTTTCCATACCGATCAGCTGATCCGGTTCCGGGAGCTGTTGCCGGATGTGGCCACCAGCGCGGGGGTGCGCGAGGTGTTCCGGCTTCGGACCCGGCTTGGAAGGCCACCGTGGCCTTTCCGCCTGGTGCAGATCCCTCCGGCGTATCCCGGCCGCTGGCCGTTGGTGCGCCTGGACCGGCCGGACTGGATAGCCTGGCTCAGCGCCCAGGGCCTTGTGGTGCACTACTGGACCGTCGATGACCCGGAGCAGATGCGGCGGCTGCTTCAACGGGGGGCGGAGGGGATCATAACCGGATACCCGGACCGGTTCCCCCGTGATCTTGGCAGGCAGGTTTGAGGTGTTGTACCTTTTCCGGTCCAAACGGGAAAAACCGGAAGCCTATGGCTCGGCGTTTTGCGGAGGCCAAGTCCCTGCATTATCCCGCCCTGGAGGCGGAGATTCTATCCTGGTGGGATGCCAATCGCATCTTTGAGCAAAGCATCAGCACCCGCGAGGGTGGAGTGGAGTTTACCTTCTATGAGGGCCCTCCTACGGCCAACGGCAGGCCGGGGATTCATCACGTTATGGCCCGGACAATCAAGGATCTCTTCTGCCGATATCGCACGCTCAAGGGCTATCGTGTTCTGCGCAAGGCCGGATGGGATACGCATGGCCTTCCCGTAGAGATCGAGGTAGAAAAAGAGCTCGGCATCCAGGGAAGGGAGCAGATCGAGCGCTTCGGTATAGCCGCCTTCAACGCCCGGTGCCGGGAGTCCGTGCTCCGCTACAAAAACGAATGGGATCAGCTCACCCGGCGCATGGGCTACTGGGTGGACCTGCAGAGCCCCTACATCACCTTTGAGAACCGGTACATCGAGACGCTCTGGTGGATCCTGCAACAGCTCTACGAACGCGGCCTGCTGTATCGGGGATACAAGATCCAGCCGTATTGTCCCCGATGCGGTACGGCGCTTTCCTCCCATGAGGTGGGCCTCGGATATGAAGAGGTCGATGATCCGTCCGTGTACGTGCGTTTCCGCCTGCGGGAGCGGCCGAACGTACATCTGCTGGCATGGACAACGACGCCCTGGACGCTTATTTCGAATGTGGCGCTGGCCGTGCATCCTGAACTGACCTACGTGCGCCTCCGGCTGCTGGATGGGGAGGGGGATCCGGAACGCGAGGAGCTCATCATGGCCGAGGCGCGCCTTTCGGTGTTGGGGCGTCCCTACGAGGTGCTGGAGCGCTTCGAAGGCCGTCGGATGGTGGGGTGGGCTTATGAGCCCCTGTTTACGTATCTGCAGCCCGACAGGCCCTGCTGGCGCGTGGTGGGGGCGGAGTTCGTCTCCACAGAAGAGGGAACGGGCATCGTACACATCGCCCCGGCCTTTGGGGAAGAGGATTTCGAGATCGGCCAGCGGGAAGGGCTGCCCCTGCTGAACCCCATCCGGCCGGACGGCACCTTTGAGGAGCGCATCACCGATGTGGCCGGCGTGTGGTTTAAGGACGCCGATCGGACGATCATCGGCTTGCTGCGCCAGCAGGGCAACTTGTTCCGGGCGGAGACCTATCGGCACAGCTATCCGCACTGCTGGCGTCACGGCACCCCCCTGCTGTACTATCCGGTCGATTCCTGGTTCATCCGCACCACGGCCTTTAAAGACCGCATGGTCGAACTCAACCGGACCATTCGGTGGCGGCCGGAGGGAATCGGCTCCGGTCGGTTCGGCCAGTGGCTGGAACATAACGTGGACTGGTCCCTAAGTCGGCGCCGATTCTGGGGTACGCCCCTGCCCATCTGGATCTGCGATCGATGTGGAGCTGAGCGCTGTCTGGGCAGTATTGAAGAGCTGCGTCGCTATGGGGGGCTTTCCCCGGAGCAGGAGCTCGATCTGCACCGCCCCTATGTGGACGAGATCAGCTGGCCCTGTGAACGCTGTTCGGAGGGCACCATGCGTCGGGTGCCCGATCTGGTCGATGTGTGGTTCGACTCCGGGGCTATGCCCTATGCCCAGTGGCATTATCCCTTCGAAAACCGGGAGGCGTTCCGGGCACATTTCCCGGCTGATTTCATCGCCGAAGGGGTGGACCAGACCCGCGGCTGGTTCTACACGTTGCACGCGCTGGCCGTGATGCTTTTCGACAGCGTGGCCTTTCGCAACGTGGTCGTCAACGGCCTTGTGCTCGATGAGCACGGGGAAAAGATGTCCAAAAGCCGGGGCAATACGGTCGATCCCTTCGAGGTGATCGAGGCCTACGGAGCCGATGCTACGCGCTGGTATCTGATCGCCAACAGCCCCCCCTGGGAGAACATACGCTTCTCCGTGCGGGGCATCCAGGAGGTTCAGCGCCGCTTTTTCAACACCCTGCTCAACACGTACAACTTCTTCGCCCTGTATGCCAATATAGACGGCTTCACTTACCAGAGTGCGCGCATTCCCGTAGGTAGCCGTCCGGAGATGGATCGGTGGATCCTGTCGCGGCTCAACTCCACGATCAAGGCCGTCGACGGGTATCTGGAGGACTACGATCCCACGCGCGCGGCCCGCGCTATTGAGGCTTTTGTGGAGGAGCTCTCCAACTGGTATGTGCGCCGCAACCGGCGCCGGTTCTGGAAGTCGGACATGGCGCCGGACAAACTGGCCGCCTATCAGACGCTTTATGAGTGTCTGCTGAGCACGGCCAAGCTCATCTCTCCCATCGCGCCGTTTTTTGCCGAGTGGCTGTACCGAAACCTCAACGAGGTCACCCGTCTGGAGCCGTACGAGTCCGTACATCTGGCCTTATTTCCCGCTGTGGAGGAGACAGCCATCGATTCGGTGCTGGAGTATCGCATGGCGTTGGCCCGGCGCGTGGTCTCGCTGGTGCTGAGCCTGCGCAATCGGGCCGGGATCAATGTGCGCCAGCCCCTGCGTCGTATGCTGCTGCCCCGGCTACATCCGGAGGCTCGGGCGGCTGTGGAGCAGATGCGCGAGGTGATCCTCGATGAGGTTAACGTCAAAACGATCGAGTACGTCGATGACGACTCCGGGCTGGTGCGCAAAACGGTCAAGCCCAACTTCCGCCTGCTCGGCCCCCGGCTGGGTGCGCGCATGAAGGCCGTGGCCGAGGCGGTACGTACGCTCAGCCCGGAAGCGATCGCCCGCTATGAGACCCAAGGGCAACTGGAGCTGATCTTAAATGGGGAATCCATCCTGCTTCAGCGCGGAGATCTGGAGATCATCCGGGAGGATATCGCCGGCTGGCTTGTGGAATCCGATGGGGAGCTTACGGTGGCTCTGGACACGACGATCACCCCGGAACTGCGTGCCGAAGGGCTGGCCCGCGAGTTCGTCAATCGCGTCCAGCATATGCGCAAAGAAGCCGGTTATGCGGTTACAGACCGCATCGCGATCGCTTTCGAGGCCGACGCCGAACTACAGGCGGCCATCGAAAGCCAGGCTGCCTACATTCAGCAGGAGACCCTGGCCGAAGCCTTGCAATCGGGCATCGGGCCGGCCGATCTTGTGCGGGACTGGGATATCGAGGCACACACCTGCCGGATCGCCATCCGACGTCTTACTACCTCGTAAGGGAGAACGGAAATGCCCAACGCGACCGATATGAGCCCCCGCTATTCAGCCGAAGAGCTGGCCTATTTTAGGGAACTCATCGAGCGTAAAAAAGCCCAGACCCGGGAAGACCTGGAGCGTATGCGTCAGACCGTGCTCGATGATATCGAGCTCGGGGAGGTGGACTCGGCCTACTCCTACCATATGGCCGATGCGGGCACCGACGCCATGGAGCGGGAGAAGATTTATCTTTTGATTGCCCGCGCAGAAAAGTTTCTGCGCTACCTGGATGCCGCCCTGGAGCGTATCGAGCGGGGCACATACGGCATCTGCCGGGAGTGTGGTCGTCTCATCGAGAAAGGCCGTCTGGAGGCCGTTCCCCACACCCAGATCTGTATCGAGTGCAAGCGACGCCAGCAGAGCTGATGTTTTTCGCTCACCCACCTGGGCAGGATAGGCCCGATTCCCGCCCCATGCGCGTCTTATGGCTTACATTCGGCATTATCGTGCTGGACCAGGCCATCAAGTTCTGGGTGCGGTCCTCTATGTATCTGGGCCAGTCCATCGACGTACTGGGGCAGATCTTGCGGATCACCTATACGGAGAACCCGGGTATCGCCTTCGGTTTGCGCATCGGGGAGGGGGTGCTGGTGACTTGGCTGGCCATCGCCGCCACGGCCGGGATCGCCTGGTACCTCTACCGGGTTCGCCATGCGCGGCTGGGCTACCGACTGGCTCTGGCCTCCATTCTGGGCGGGGCGATCGGTAACCTGATCGATCGCATCTTTTACGCCCGCTGGTTCGGGTACGGGGACTACTTCCAGGGCCGCGTGGTCGATTACCTGCACATCGACCTCTGGAGAGGGGAGCTCTTTGGGCACTACGTAGCCCTCTGGCCCATCTTCAACCTGGCCGATGTGGCTATCGTAACCGGGGTGGTGGCGATCTACGTCTTCCAGAACCGCTTCCTCGATCAGCCGACCCCGGCCGGCCAGTCTGCTGCCGAGCCCTCCCAGAGTGGCTGAGCCGGTGTATACTCAGCCCTGCATGCCGATCAGTTCCGCCTCGGAAAAGAAGAAGGCGATTTCGCGTTGGGCGTTTTCCGGGGAATCGGATCCGTGCACTACGTTTTCTCCCTTGCTTGTGCCCAGATCGCGCCGGATCGTGCCCGGGTCGGCTTTAGCCGGATCGGTGGCTCCGATCAGGGTCCGAAAATCCGCCACGGCGTTTTCCTTCTCCAGCACCATGGGCACGCAGGGCCCGCTGGACATGAAGGCAACCAGATCGGAAAAGAAGGGTTGTTCTCGATGCACCGCGTAGAAGCCCTCAGCCACCCGGGGGCTCATGTGCACCATTTTCAGCGCCACAATGCGAAATCCGGCCCCTTCGATGCGCCGAATCACCTCCCCGATGAGGTTGCGACGTACGCAATCGGGTTTGAGAATGGCCAGCGTGCGTTCTATAGCCATCGGCATGCTCCTTTCTTCAGGACGCCGGCAAAGATAGCCCGGCAGACCGGGCAAGAACCAGCCTTGCCGGAAAGGTATTCGGGCCGCTAACTTTATGGCGGCCAAAGCTCAGGTCGCTTTGTGCCGTGCTGGGGGTGTCCCCGCCTTTTGCGGCGGGGGCTGAGAGCATACCCTTTGAACCTGATCCGGGTCATGCCGGCGAAGGGAAAGCACGGCGGGATAGCCGCTCTTCCATCGCCCCCAGAGTGCGTGCGGCTCTGGAAGCCGCCGACGGGGGTCTTCGCTCTTCCTCCAGCACGTCTCTGACCTGTTAGCAGATGATCCCTGTAGCACAAGGAGACGTGCTATGCGAACCGTTCTCAGTGCGTGCTTGTTGTTCTTCGGGCTGTGGAGCCCGATGCTCTGGGCGCAGGAGCGCGCCCGTATCGAGGGCCAGGTGCGGGAGGCCGAGTCCGCTCAACCGCTGGCCGGGGCCACGGTGCTCGTGGTGGGCACCTTCCGGGGCACCACGACGGACGCCGAAGGGCGATACGTGCTCTCCGGTTTGCCTGCCGGATCCCACCGGCTGCGCTTTAGCTTCGTCGGATACGCGTCCGTAGAGGTAACTGTCGAGTTAGCGCCAGGCCAGGTGCGGCATTTAGATGTGGAGCTTTCCCGCCGGGCCGTGCCCGCTCCGGAGGTGGTGGTCACAGCTACAAGGGGACGCGAACGGGAACGGCCCATCACCTTCAGCAACCTCTCCCGCCAGGATGTGGAGGCCCGTTCCGCCATCCGGGATATTCCGAGCCTGCTGAGCATGCTCCCCGCCGTGGTGATGCATTCGGAAAACGGCAACGGGCTCGGATACAACTACCTCCGCATCCGGGGTTTCGACCAGCGCCGGATTTCTGTACTCATCGACGGGGTTCCGCAGAATGACCCCGAAGACCACAACGTGTACTGGATCAACTTCTACGATCTGGCCGGCTCGCTCGAAGACGTGCAGGTGCAGCGGGGAGGGGGAGGCGCCTTCTATGGTCCTCCGGCTATCGGAGGGTCGATCAATCTCGTAACGCGCTTTTTTGGCGGACATCCCCGGGTGGCCCTGGAGTTCGGATACGGAAGCTTCGATACCCGGCGCTACACGGTGACGGCCCAGACTCCCCTGGCGGGAGGTCGATACGCCCTCTACGGGCGCCTGACCCACGTGCGCTCGGAGGGCTATCGGCAGTGGTCCTGGACCCGATTCTGGCGCTTCTTCCTGGGCGTGGCCGGCTACGGGGAGCGGGCCACCTGGAAGATCCAGGCCTTTGGAGGGCCTCAGGAAGACGGGCTGGCCTTCTACGGCATCCCCAAATCGTACAACGCCGACCCCCAGAAGCGCCGCACCAACTACGGAGCCGCCTCCCGGGATCGAGAGTGGTTCCATCAGCCCCAGGTCATGGCGCTACATGAATGGCGGCTCCGTCCGAATCTCACGCTGCACAACACGCTCTTTTACGTCTCCGGAGATGGGTATTTCGATTTCGATGGCTCCTGGGGGACCAAGGAATACTTCCGGCTTCAGGATCGCCAAGATGTGCGTGAGATCCCCCCAGATCTCATCATTCGCGCCTATGTGGATAACGATCAGGTGGGCTGGTTGCCCCGGGCCGAACTCTCTGCCCCCTGGGGGCGTCTGGTTGTCGGGGCCGAGTTACGCTGGCATGAATCCCTGCACTGGGGCCGAATCCAGTCCGGAACCGGGTTGCCGGCCGATGTAGTCGGCGAGGCCGACCGGCGCTACTACGAGTACAAGGGCGCCAAGCATATCGCCTCCCTGTACGCAAGCCAGCTCTGGAGGGCCACTGAAGCGCTCCTGTTGACCGCCGATCTGCAGCTGGTCCGTCAGCGCTACCGGCTCTATGAGGAAAAGTACGTGGGGCACGATTTCCGGGTCCCCTATACGTTCCTCAATCCCAAGCTGGGACTGACCTACAACCTCTCCTCTCGGCTGAGTCTATACACAAGCCTGGCCTATACGTCCCGGGAGCCGCGGCTGAAGGATATCTACGATGCGGAGGCTTCTTCTCTGGGGCAGGAGCCCCAGTTTGCCCGGCGTCCGGATGGATCCCTGGATTACCGCCGCCCGCTTGTTCGTCCGGAGCGCCTCTGGGATTGGGAGCTGGGCTTCCGCTACCGTCACGGTCCGATCTGGCTTGTGCTCAACGGATACTGGATGGAGTTCCGCGACGAGATCGTCAAGTCCGGCGGACTGGATCTGTACGGCCAGCCCCGCATGGGCAATGCGGAGCGTACGCGCCATAGGGGGCTGGAGCTGGAAGGGGGCTTTCGCCTGCTTCCGGGACTGGATGTGCTGGGCAACCTGACGCTGAGCCGCCATCGCTTTGTGCGCTTTACCGAATACGACGATCAGGGTCGTCCCCAGGTGCGAGACGGCAATCCGATTGCCAACGCCCCGGAGCGGTTGGCCACCGCAATCCTGCGCTATCAGCGTGGCGCCTGGGAGGGGGAGTTGCTGTTGCGGCACGTGGGTGCGCAGCATACGGATAATTCCGGCTCCCGGGATCCGTCCCGATATGTCGATCCCTACACCGTCCTGGACGGCCGGCTGAGCTATCGAAGGCCGGTGGCTGATCGAATGCGTTTGCGTTTCACGCTGGAAGCGAGCAACCTGACCAACCGGCGCTATCTCATGACAGGCTTCGGGGCCGATAACTTCTTCCCGGCCGCTACGCGAGCCCTATATGCCGGGGTGCGCCTGGAATGGTAGCAGACGGGGTGGGTCTCTGCAGACCCACCCCGGTTTTTTCCTTGAGGTCCTCGTAATATGCGTGTGCTGGTGCTCGCCGATGGACAGCCGCCCCGCAAAAAGCGGGTTCTGCTGCACCTGCGCCGGGCCGATCAGTTCCTGCTCACCGATGGGGCCGCGCGTACGGCTCGGCGCTGGGGGCTTGTGCCCCGGGCGGTGATCGGCGACCTGGATAGCTATCGGGGGGATTTCGACGGCCAGGCTGAGGTGATCCGGGATCCGGATCAGGAGACGAACGATCTGGAGAAGGCCCTGGCCTGGGCGCTCGGACAGGGCGCTCGTGAGGTTGTCGTGCTCGGGGCCACAGGCCGCAGGCTCGATCACACGCTCAAAAACCTCTCGGTGCTGCGGCGCTTCCACCCCCATTTTGCCCGCATCTGGATGGAAGACGAGGACCACCGCATCGAGCTTGTGCGCTCCGGTCAGGAGCTCTATTTCGAAGGCCCCGTGGGGCTTCCGGTTTCGCTTTTTCCCCTCTCCGGACGGGCCGAGGGCATCTGGACCGAGGGGTTGCGCTGGGCGCTCCGGGGCGAATCGCTGGAAAACGGGGTCCGGGACGGCTCCTCCAACGAGATCAGCTCTTCCCCGGTGCGGGTGGGCCTCGAAAGGGGGGATCTGCTTGTGCTGATCACCCACCCCGAGCGTGTGGGGCTTCGCTGGAGAGGACCCCGGGAGCCCGAACTGCGATGAAGTCCCTCTCCCCGCTGGATCTCTTCTGCGTAGGCGCTTACCTCTGCTGGTTGCTTTTTCGGGGTCTGTGGCGTCTGCGGGCGCGCAGCGAAGATGTGACCGATTTTCTGCTCGCCGGTCGGTCTCTGACTGCGCCCGCCTTCGTGGCTACGCTCGTTTCGACCTGGTACGGGGGTATCCTCGGGGTTGGCGAATATGCGTATCGATACGGAATCTCCCAGTGGGTCGTCTTCGGCCTGCCCTACTATCTCTTCGCGCTGCTGTTCGCCGGCCTGTTCGTGGAGCCTATCTGGCGTGGGAGGGCCCTTTCTCTGTCCGATCGCCTGCGTCAGGTGTACGGACCGGCCGCAGGGCTTGTGGGGGCGCTTTGGAGCGCTGTGCTCTGTAGTCCCGCTCCGTATGTGTTCATGTTGGGTCTGCTGGTGCAGGTCCTGACCGGGATGTCCTTTTTCTGGTCGCTGTTTGCGGGCGTCCTGCTGTCCGGTCTTTACGTCTGGACCGGTGGGTTCCGGGCCGTGGTGCGCACGGATCGGTGGCAGTTCGGGCTCATGTACGTGGGTTTTGGCGTCCTTGTGGCCGTCTTGCTTACGCAACATGGCAACCTTGCCTGGCTGCGTTCGGCCCTGCCCGCCGGACACTGGTCGTGGGATGGAGGCCAGGGGATCGGCTATGTGCTCGTATGGTTTTTCGTGGCGCTCTGGACGCTGGTCGATCCGGGTTTTCATCAGCGTGTGCTGGCCGCCAGATCTCCGCAGACGGCGCGCAAAGGGATACTGAGCGCCATTGGATTCTGGATCCTCTTCGATGCGCTTACGACCACGGCCGGTCTGTACGCGCGCGCCCTGCTTCCGGATCTGGACCAGCCCCCGTTGGCCTATCCGGCTCTGGCCGATCGGGTACTGCCTTCGGGGCTGAGGGGGCTTTTCTGGGCGGGCATGCTGGCTACGATTATGTCCACGGTGGACAGCTACCTGTTGCTTTCGGCCCAGATGCTGGGCTGGGAGGTTCTGGGGCGCTGGCACAACCGGTGGAGTCCGGGGCGATATATACGCCTGGGGTTGCTGGGGACCGGGGTGCTGGCCTTCGGCATCGCGCTCTGGGCTCCCGGAGTGGTGGCGATCTGGTACACGCTGGGGACTTTATTCGTTCCGGCCCTGTTGGTGCCCACGGTGGCCGCCTATGCCCCGAGCGGGCACCTGAGCCGGGGGGCCGTGCTCATGATCCTGCTCGGGGCCCCTTTATGGGCGTCGCTCTGGATGGGGTTGGCCCGAACGTCGGACGGATACTGGCTGGGGCTGGAGCCCATGTATCCCGGCCTGATCTGGGCCCTGTTGGTCGCCGCGGCCGATCGGGTGCGCCGTGGTCAGGGCTTCCGTTCCCGGCACCGGAGGATCTCCTCGTAAGCCAAAGCCATCTCCAGAAAGATCTCCGGGGGGAGCTCTTCGGCCCGATATCCGCCCCATCGTGCCAGGAGTTCCTCTGGCAGGGGCGGATCGAGGCGCTTGAAGTTGTTGCGCAGGGTTTTGCGCCGTTGTCCGAAGGCCCTGCGCAGCAGATGCTCGATCGTCTGATCGGCTACCGGTAGCGGGGGGCGGTCGAAGAGCAGGCGTACCACGGCGCTCTCCACCTCGGGTGGGGGATAAAACGCCCCGGGAGCCACCCGCAGGCACAGACTCGGCCGGCTCCAGAGCTGGGCCAACACGCTCAGGGTTCCGTAGCTTTTCCGACCCGGCACGGAGACCAGGCGTTCGGCCACCTCCCGTTGTAGCATGAATACGGCCGCCTGCAGGCGGTTTCGCAGCCGGAGCGCGGTGCGGATCAGGTATCCGCTCAGGTAATAAGGCAGGTTGCCGCACAAAATCACACGTCCCCCGTGCTCCCCGAGCAGGGATTCCCAGTCCAGACGCCGCACGTCCAGATGCCGTACGTCCAGCTCCGGAAACAAGTGGCGCAGATGGGCCACCGCTTCGGCATCGACTTCTACAGCGGTCACCTGCGGGGTGCGCTCCAGGAGCCATCGGGTCAGGGAGCCCGTTCCCGGTCCAATTTCGATGATCCGATCGCCGGGCTTGGCTTCCGTGAGCGCGGCGATGCGACGGGCCAGCTCCGCATCGCGGAGAAAATGCTGGCCCCAGCGCTTGCGAGGCTTCCAGGAGGGAAGAAAGTCGGGTTTCACAGGCGGCGAAGACGCACCACGGTTTCGATATGGTAGGTGTGCGGAAACATGTCTACAGGCTGGATGACCTCGATCCGATACCGGTCTATGAGCCCCTTGAGGTCCCGGGCTTGGGTGGCGGGATGACAGCTGACGTACAGAATGCGCTCCGGGGCCATGGTGCGCAGCAGGCGCACCACATCCGGGTGCATGCCCGATCGGGGAGGATCGGTCACCACCACGTCCGGCTTTCCGTACTGACTCAGCAAGGCTTCCGAAAGCACCTTCCGCACATCCCCGCAGAAGAAGCGCACGTTTTGGACCCCATTGAGGCGGGCGTTCTCTTCGGCATTTTGCACGGCTACGGGGACCTCTTCGATGCCGATGGCTTCCTGCACGAACGGGCTCAGGTAGATGGCGATCGTGCCGGCCCCGCAGTAGAGGTCATAGAGGCGGTCCGTAGGCCGAAATTCGCCCAGCTCGCGCAGGAGCTCGTAGAGCCGTTCGGCCTGTTCCGTGTTCGTCTGGAAGAAGGAATTGGCCGAGATCCGAAACCGGAAGGGGCCGATCTGCTCTTCGATATAGCCCGGGCCCAGGTATACACGCTCCCATTCTCCCCGGGCTACCTGAGCCGGACGCGTATTGATGTTGTTGACGAACGTGGTCACTTCAGGAAAATGTTCTCGGAGCCAGTCGGCCATCTCCTGCATGCGCTCGGGCTCGTCGGTGTGCGTGACCAGGTTGACCAGCACCTGCCCGGTGCGCAGACCAAAACGCAGCACGAGATTGCGCAGATATCCTGCCTGCTTGTGGGGATCGTAAATAGACCAGCCCCGGCTGCGCGCATACTGGCCAATGGCCTGCAGGAGTCGGTTGCCGATCTCGGGGGCCAGCCAGCAGCGCTCCAGATGCAACACCCGATCGTAGCGGCCGGGTAGATGAAAGCCGAGGGCGAAATCCCGATCCAGCACCTCGCCCGTGGCGATCTCTTTGGGCAGAAGCCATCGGCGGGGGGAGAAGGAGAATTCCAGCTTGTTTCGGTACCCGAAGAGGCGCTCGGCCCCGATGGGCGGCGCTACTTCGGGGAGCTGGGTAAGCCCACCCAGATGAACGAAAAGCTCCCGGACGAGCTCCCGTTTGTAGGCCAGCTGCGCCTCATAGCGTACATGTTGCCAGGAGCAACCGCCGCAGGTGCCGAAGTAGGGGCAGGGGGGATCGACCCGGTCCGGAGAGGGGCGCAGGACCTCTATCGGGATGGCTTCGGCGTACTGAGAACGGATTTTGGTGGGGCGAACCCGAAGCCGATCCCCGGGCACGCCCCGGGGCACGAAGACGATACGGCCGTCGAGCCGGGCCAGCCCTTTGCCCTCGAAAGCGGGCTTTTCGATATCCAGGATCCATTCCAGAGGGACGGATCGGGAAGTCATGGCTATTGCGGTATCAGGAGCTGGAGGGCCGTAATCGGCCCCTGGAGTTCCTGCAGCCTGCCCAGGAGCGCTACCACTTGGGCGCTCAGATGTTCGGCCATCGCGGCGTAGAATTTACTCGTCAAGCCGGGCCTGCGGATGCGCAGCGCCTCCAGATCAGGCCGGAACAGGCAGAGCGTATGCACCTCATCTACAGCGATCGCGGTGAAAAAGCGGCGGTAGGGGCCGAAGAGGGTCAGTTCCCCGAAGAACTGGCCTGCGCCCAGGGTGGCCACATCCTGAGGCCCGCTTTCCGGCACGTGCACGAGCAACTCCACCGTGCCGCGGGTGATCAGATACATCCCCAGACCGGGATCTCCCTGATGATAGATGACCTCGCCCGGGGCGAAACAACGGAAATGGCCGCTGTAGGCCAGCTCTCGCCGCTCCTCCTGAGATAGGCGACCCAGTACGGGGGCGCGTTCCAGGGCGGAGATGGCCTCCTGGATTTCCGGTGGGTCTTCTGAGCGGAGCCAACCGCTCATGTGCCGGTAGAAGGAAAATCGGAACATAGCCATTCCAGGAACATCGGCCCAACACGCTACAAAGGTAGCCGCTTTTCCCCTAAAAGGCCTGCCCTAAACCCAGATGGAGCGTCCACCACAGGCCTTTTTTCCCCTCCGAGGGGGAGGGCAACCATCCTCTTCCCAGCGCCGGATCATAAAGGCGAAGGGCCCAGTCGAGGCGGAAGATCACATAGGTCCAGTCCAGACGCAGGCCCGGCCCCACCCCCCAGGCCAGTTCCCCGAGGGATTGGGGAAAACGGAACCGGCCTGCCTCCGGACCCGGATTGCGGGGGCCATACCAGACATTGCCTACATCGGAGAAAAGGGCCAGTTGCCAGTTGGCTGCTAGAAAGTTTCTCAGCACCTCGAGGCGCCATTCCAGGCTGCCCTCCAGTTTGATGTCTGCGCCCGTGGCCTGAAGGCTTTTCTGGCTCAGCCGTCCGGGACCCAGCTGGCGGAACCCCCATCCCCGCACGCTCGTCGGCCCCCCGCCGAAGAAGCGGCTCTCAAAGGGCAGGGTAGGTTGTTGGCCGAATGGGAGGCCAAAGCCGACGAGCACCTTCCAGCCCCAGCTGGATCGGTCGGATAAGGCATAATAGCGACGCACATCAAGCTGGGCTTTTACATATGGACTGTAACCGAGCCGTCTCCCCGGGCTGGGTAGAGATCCTTCCGTTTTTCCCGGCGTGTATATCCAGCGGTCCAGCGCCCACGGCAGCAGGCCCCCAATCTCGGCCAGGGCTTCCAGATAAAGGCCCGTACGTCGGGTAAGCAGGTTGGCCGTGATCCATCGGTGTGTCCAGCGCGTGGCGGAGTTCACATAGGGGCGATAGCTCTCCAGCACGGGCACCACGGCCAGGGTATCCAGTCCCGCCAGGAAGTTCTGGCGAAATCCGCGCAGCGTATCCACATCCGACCAGAGCAGTTCCAGCAGATCGAGCTGACTGGAGCGCACGCGGCTGTGTTGCAGGTTGCTCTGGTAGCGCACCGCCCAGCGGGGCCAGATGCGGTATTCTCGTTGCTGGGCCAAGAGGGCGGAGATTTCCAGGATCGTGCGCACCTGCAACAGCTCACTCTCCCGTCGCCGGTGCAGGGGGAAGACGAAGTACGGGACCTCCAGGCGGGCCTGGGCTTCGAGCTGCATGCGGTCGAAGAGGCCAATGCGGCCCAGCGCGCCCCCGGATACGGAGGATTCCAGGCTCCCGTAGAGGCGCAGCCCCATCTGTTCCCCCTGGCCAAAGGCGTTCGTGTTCTGATATCCGATCCCGGAGCTGAAGCCAATGCCTTCCCGGCTGATGAAGCTGCCCTGGAGTTCGAGCTGGTGGCGCGCCAGGGTACGTATGTCGAGTCGAACGGGCAGATACGTTTGTCCGGAGTCCGCCGGAGCGGGCAGGGATAATTCGGAAAACCCGGTCAGGGCCAGGTTATCGATGGCCTGTTTGGTGGCCATAAGCCGGGACCGATTGTACCAGGCACCGGGTTGGAAGCGAAGCTGACGCCACAGGCCGGAGGGGCGCAGAAACGGTTCTCCGATAAGCTCCATGCGCATCCGGTGCGGGCGACCGTCCGGGGTGGTTTCCGCCGCTAGCCATACAGAGTCCATCCGGACCGAAGCCTCAGGGAGGGGACCTTCTACTCGAACCTCCACGTCCCCGATCCGAAATCGGGGTCCGGTCCGGATGCGCAGTTCCAGGCTGGCCGTATGCCTCTGGGAGTTCAGGGTTACGTAGGCTCGGATGCTGTCGAGGTTGGCCGCCGCATAGCCGTGGTCATGTAGCCAGCTCAGGGCCCGATCCCGCTCCTCGAGCAGCAGGAGCTCATCGAGCGGACGTCCGGGCCGTAATGGACTTCGGGGGCGTCGAAGCAGGGCCTCCAGCTCCGGAGGGGCGCCCACGATGCGAATCTCCGACCAGGTCGTCCGAGGGCCCTCCCGGATGCGGAAAAGCACAGTAACCTGCGAGCGGGATCCGGGTCTGGATATATATTGCGTTTCTATGGAGGCAGATCGGAATCCCCGGCGCTCGTAGAACCGAAGGAGCGCCTTCCGATCGGCCTCGACACGGGCGGTGTCCAGCAATCGAGGAGGTTCGCCGTTCTGCAGCAGGAAGCGGCGGAAAAACGGAGGAAGATGCCGGTTCTGGCCCAGTTGGTACATCCAGAGCCAGATCGGAAGACGGGGCCAGGGAAGGAAGTCCAGCAGGCGCCGATTGGAACGAGTCTGGATCAAGGGCAGCAGTTCCTCGTCGGAGAAGGTCTGGTTTCCCTCCAGGCGCACCTCGTAGATGAGCGGGGCCGGGGCGGGCTGCGCCAGGCCTGCCTGACCCTGCAGAAGGCACACCATAAGAAGAGCCGACCACCGCCACTGCATACGCATGCCGCCTGTTTCGCGGCCGGAAAAATACGCCTCCGGAAGCCGGCGGGGAAAACCCCTTTGTGTGGGTGGGCGAACGTAAAAACTTGACCCCTTAGTCTGCGTGCCTGTATTTTCCTTGCCGCTTGCAGGGGCCGGAGGTGCCCGCATCTCCGGAATGCATCGCAGGGGTGCCATAAGGGGAAAGGAGAAGGGCATGCACCGACGACTCTTCGTCTACGATGAGCAGTCGTGCTCTTTTGTGGAGGCTGGCTTCTCACCCACCCGTCGATACGTCGCCTTTCTGGGTTTTTTCCTTCTGGGTGCGGTTCTGAGCGCGCTAATCCTGTGGCTGTTGAGCCCCGTTCTGGGCACGCCGGCCGAAACGGCGCTGCGTGCCGAAAACGAGGCTCTCCGTCGGCAAATGGAGCAGACGCAGGATCGCATCCAGTCCTTGCAGGCGCGTCTGGAGGAGCTGGTGCGTCGGGATGAGGAGCTCTACCGAGTTCTTCTGGGGGCCAGACCTGTGGATCCGGAGGTGCGCCAGGCGGCCGTAGGAGGGGCGGAGGCGTATCGGTTTCTGAACGTTTTTTCCTCCCCCGCGGCGGCCGCGCTGCGTCAGACGTTGAAGCGGCTCGATCAGCTGGAACGGCAAATCCAGCTTCAGCAGCACAGTTTCGCCGAACTGCGCCGGCTCCTTCAGGAACGGGAAAAGCTTCTGCCCGCACTGCCGGCCATTGTGCCCGTGCAGGGGACGTTGGTGAGCGGTTTCGGTCGGCGTTTCCACCCCATTTTGCGCATCGTGCGCGATCACGAAGGGGTGGATTTCATCGCCCCGCCGGGCACCCCCGTATACGCCACCGGAGACGGCATCGTGCTCCGGGCAGAAACCGGAGGGGGGTACGGCAACCACATCGTCATCGAGCACGGCTTCGGTTACACCACGCTCTACGGGCATTTGCGCGCTTTTGCCCCCGGCATGCGCCCGGGCCGGCGTGTAAAGCGTGGGGAGGTGATCGGCTATATCGGCAATACGGGTTTGTCGACCGGGCCGCATCTGCACTACGAGGTGCGCCGTTTCGATCGCCCTCTGAACCCGTTGCACTTTTTCCTGGCCGATATTTCTCCGGCCCGCTATCAGGCCCTCCGGGAGGCGGCCGAGCGCAGTCGGCTGTCGCTGGATTAGCGCCGCCTTGCGGCCCGGATCCTTCCGGACCTATATTCGCCCCGGAGAGGTGCCGGAGCGGTCGAACGGGGCGGTCTCGAAAACCGCTAGACCCCTTCCGGGGTCTCGAGGGTTCGAATCCCTCCCTCTCCGCCAGTCGGGCGGCCCCAGGAGGCCGCTTTTTCAGTCTGCCCCCAGCCAGATGTAGCGGGCCACAAGCAGCAAGGCCAATACGTAGAGCACCCCGCTGACTGTGCGTCCCCGCCCCGAGAAGAGGTGCACGGCGGCGTAGGAGATGATGCCCCCTGCGATGCCGTGGGCGATGGAGTAGGTCAGGGGGATCAGGGCGATCGTCAGAAAGGCCGGTATGGCTTCTTCGTATCGTTGCCAGGGGATTTCCTCCACACCCCGCATCATGAAGGCGCCCACGAGCACAAGGGCCGGGGCGGTGGCGTACAGGGGGATAGCCTCAATCAAGGGGCCCAGAAAGAGGGCCAACAGAAAGCACAGGCTCACCACAACGGCCACCAGGCCCGTTCGGCCCCCCTCTTCGATTCCGGTGGCCGACTCCACATAGGCGGTAACCGTAGAGGTGCCCAGCAAAGCGCCCAGGGAGATCCCCACGGAGTCAGCCAGAAAAGCCCGATCGGCGCGCGGCAGGTCTCCTCTTGCATCCAGAAATCCACCCAACCTGGCCAGTCCGATCAACGTGCCCGTGGCGTCGAGTATGCTCACGAACAGGAACGTAAAGACCACCGTGAGCAACCCCAGATCGAGCGCCCCCCGGATATCGAGCGCAAGAAAGGTCTCCGAGGGCCAGCGCGGCCAGTCCCATACCCGATTCGGCGGATCGGAAACGCCCAAGGCCCATCCCAGCGCGGTGGTAAAGAGAATGCCCAGCAGGATGGCCCCTGTAACGCGCCGGATGAGCAGGCTGGCCGTAAGCAGGAGCCCGATGAGGGCCAGCCAGGCGGTAGGCTCATGGAGCGGGCCCAGGCTCAGGCCCGTGGTGGCGCTGAAGACCACCAGCCCCGCGTTGTGTAGGCCGATGAGGGCCAGGAACAGTCCGATGCCCGTCATAATGGCCTGTTTGAGCGCCATGGGGATGCCCGTAACGAGCGCCCGGCGAAGGCCTAAGAGGGTCAGCAGCACAAAGAGGACTCCCTCAAGAAAGACCGCGCCCAGGGCCACAGGCCAGGGAACGCCCATAGTACGCACCACCGTGTAGGCGAAATACGCGTTGAGCCCCATTCCGGGGGCCAGCGCAAACGGATAGTTGGCTACAACGCCCATAAGCAGGGAGCCCAGGGCCGCAGCCAGCGCCGTGGCCACGAGCACATCCTGGCGGGGCATGCCCGCTTCCCCCAGAATCGCCGGGTTGACGAAGAGGATGTAGGCCATGGTAAGGAAAGTCGCCGCCCCGGCCCGCAGTTCCCTCCCCCAGGTTGTCGTCTCCCCATCGAGCCCGAAAAATCGGCCTATCGGCTTCATACCCTAGAGCCCGGCACGTGGGCAACCGCTCAAAGTCGCAACAGCTCCTCGGGTACCTCAAGCTCCATGCGTAGCAGGGCCGAGGCATAGGTCTTGCCCTGTGCGTCGAGCTTGAGCGAGACCGTGCCTCCCCCTCCCAGGGCCTGGTGCAGTACGAAGTTGAGCGCCTGCAGATTGGGGAGCTCATAGCGCTCCACCGCTCCCAGGCAGATGCCCTCGAAATGGGCTTTTACCCGGTCGGCTGTGAGCACATCCCGGAGAAAGGGATAGTACTCCGCTCGGCGTGCGATGACGCCGATGTTGACCGCATCGCCTTTATCACCCGAGCGGGCGATGGCCAGCTTGAGCAGACGCACGCGTGGCATAAAAGGCTCCGAAACCGATAGATCCGGGTTCCGATCTGGCCCTCCCTCCGGGCGCGGGGACCTGCAGGGAAACCCCCAAAGCCGCGAGGGAACGGGGGCGGGCTGGAAATCTTACCCGGAAGCGAAATGTGCTCCCGATTTGCGCGCGCCCCGAAGGGGCTTTCCCGCCTCCAGTGCGGAAAAATACGCGCAAGCGGCGTGTCGGGCAATGCGTACCTGCATACCGGCAACGGTTGTCCGGTTTTCCCAGAGAGCTCAGGGCACGATCTTGTTCAGGGGATACTCGATGATCCCCTCCGCACCGCGCCTTTTGAGCTCCGGGATGAGCTGGCGCACGAGGCTTTCGTCGATGATCGTCTCCACGGCCACCCAGCCGCTCAGGGCCAGCTCCGAGATCGTCGGATTGCGCAAGGCGGGCAGGATGGAGACGATCTGCGGCACGTCCTCGCGCCGGCAGTTGAGTTTAAGGCCCACTTTGCCCTCGGCCAGAATGGCGCCCTGCACCAAGAGGGCCAGATTTTCGATTTTTTGCCGTTTCCAGGGGTCGTTCCAGGCCTGAGGATTGGCGATGAGCTGGGTGTTGGACTCCAGCACCACCTCCACGATGCGCAGCTTGTTGGCCCGCAGGGAGGCACCCGTTTCCGTCACCTCCACGATGGCGTCGGCCAAATAAGGGGCTTTGACCTCCGTCGCCCCCCAGGAGAACTCCACCTGGGCCTCTACACCGTGCTGAGCCAGCCAGCGGCGTGTGATGTTGACGACTTCCGTGGCGATGCGCTTGCCCTGCAGGTCCCGTACGGACTGGATGGGGGAATCCTCCGGAACGGCCAGCACCCAGCGCACAGGCCGAAAGCTCGCCTTGGAGTACACCAGATCGGCCACCACGAGCACGTCGGCTTCGGTCTCCAGCACCCAGTCCTTTCCCGTAAAACCGGCATCAAAAAGGCCCTGTGCCACGTAGCGGGCCATTTCCTGGGCCCGCACGAGCATGGGGGCGATCTCCTCGTCATCGGAGATGGGAAAATATGAGCGCTCCTGGACGTGGAAGCCGAAACCGGCCTTTCTAAGCAGGTTCAGGGTGGCTTGCTGCAGGCTGCCTTTGGGCAGGCCTAGGCGCAATCGGGGTCTGCCGTCGCTTTCCAGGCTCAGAAAGCGGCCTATTGCGCTCTGTGTTTCCATGGTCTTTCACTCCTGGTGCTCGTTTTCCGTCGCGGCTATGGCGGCCAGCTCCTCGCGGGTGCGGAAGGTGTAGAGGATGGCCTCCAGCTGTCGGAGGAATTCCCGCTTATCATAGCGCGGGGCGAAGACCGATCCATCCAGCATATAGAGGCGCTGCTGGCGCGGATCGAAGAAAGTAATGTTCAGAAACGGCCCCCCCATGGCGTCGCCGGCCATGCGCCACAGCCCCCGGGTTTCGTAGGCGAAGCGGCCGTGGAAGTTGATCACCCGCTGTACGATGGGCATGCGCCGTTCCAAGGTGACGTAGCTGTCCTCGTATCGGCCTCGCAGGTGGGTCCGGGTCAAGCTGTCGCGGGTGGCCAGGATCCATTCCGGGGTGATCGCATCGGGCCGGGCGCGTTCCCGCCACCAGACGAAAAACCATCGCTGGTTATCCGGAAGCAGGCGTCGGATCCAGACGAAGTTCGCCGTATCCCGGGCGATGAGGTAATCGTGCTGGATGCGCACGCGCCAGCCGTGTCGCCTCAGGAGGCTGTCGGCCAGGGCCCGCTGCTCGGCGCGCCGGAAAAGTTCCCTTTCGGTGCGCTGTCGTTCGAGGCGATCAAAGAGGTCGCGCAGCTCGGGGGCTTTGTTGCGCACAAAGGCGATGAGATCCCCCTCCGTGGCGGCGCTCAGGTAGAGCACCTGCTGGTCCTGGGCCCAGAGGTCCCGGCGGGCCACGCTCAAGGGGTTCCCGGCTCGTACGTGGGCCTGTACGGCGGAGTCCATGCGCGCCCGCAGAAAAGCCCCTGTGGGCGTGGGGCTGTCGAGAGGGGCGATGAAGACCAAGTTGCGGTCTCGTTTGAGCCGATCAAAGCTCTCCTGATCCTGCAGGGGCTTGAAGGCCAGATCGAACCAGGGCTCCGGCTGGGGAAGGGTGGGGATATCGGCGCCGAAGGTTTCCCGCACCGCCTCACCCAAGGGACCGGCCCAGTCGGTGGAATCCATCACCACAGTAACCAGCCCCGGACGACCCACCGAGGGGGGAAGGAACTCCGAGGGGCTGAGCCGACAGGACGCGGCCGAGAATAACACAACAGCGAGTCCGCACAGGTTACGAGGCGACATGAAGGATCTCCTTCTTCAGCGTGCGCACCCAGGAGGTGATCTGCTCGATCCAATCCGGTTCCGGATAGCTGCGTTCGATGCGTTCTACCAGGGCGCTTCCGATGATGATCCCGTCGGCTCGCGACAGAAGCTGGCGTGCGTCTTCGGCCGTGGCGATGCCGAAGCCCACATACAGGGGGTTGGTGCGCACCACGGAGCGGGCGCGCTCCAGAAAGGCCATGGCCTGTCGGGCCACGTCCTGACGGGCTCCGGTCACGCCGGTAACGGAGACGGCATATACGAACCCCCGACTTTCCTGGTCGATCCGGCGCAGGCGCTCCTCCGAAGAAGTCGGAGCGGCCAGCAGCACCAGGTCCACCCCGATGCGGTCGAGCGCCTCGCCGATCCAGGATCGCTCCTCGAGCGGCAGATCGGCCACGATCACCCCATCGACGCCGCAGGCCCGGGCCTGGCGGGCAAAGGCCTCCGGCCCGTAGGCCAGGATGGGGTTCAGGTAGCCCATGAGCACGATCGGCGTGCGGGAATCGCGTTCTCGAAAGGCGCGTACGTGATCGAAAATCCAGCCCAGATCGACGCCCCGGCGCAGCGCCTGCTGGCTGGATCGCTGGATCGTGGGGCCATCGGCCAGGGGATCGCTGAAGGGTACCCCGATCTCCAGAAAATCCGCCCCTGCCTCGACCAGCCTGTGCCACAGGGGCAGGGAGGCCTCCGGATCCGGGAAACCGGCTGTTACATACAGCCCGAGCACGGACCGAGGACGCTGGGCCAGCAGCCGCAGTCGGGAAGCGGCCTTCTCAGGCGACATCTTCTTCTGCCTCCTCGAAAGCGCTCACTATGGTGGCCAGGTCCTTATCTCCTCGCCCGGAGCAGTTGACCACGATGAGATCTTCCGGATTGGTTTCGGGCATGAGGCGGTTCAGGAACGCGATGGCGTGCGCCGTCTCCAGCGCAGGTAGAATGCCCTCCAAGCGGGTGAGCAGGCGCACGGCCTGGAGCGCCTCGGAATCCGTTGCCGCCTCGTAGTGGACGCGTCGGATATCGCGCAGGTAGCTGTGTTCCGGACCTACGCCGGGGTAGTCCAGGCCGGCCGAGATGGAGTGGGCCGGCAGTACCTGCCCGTCTGGGGTCTGCAGCAGATAGGAGTAGGCCCCGTGTAAGACGCCGGGTCGACCCCGACTGAGCGTGGCCGCGGTGTGATCCGTATCCAGGCCCAGTCCGGCCGCCTCTACTCCGTAGAGCTGTACGGAGGGCTCTTGGAGGAAGGGGTAAAAAAGCCCGATGGCGTTGGATCCCCCGCCCACGCAGGCGACCAGATGGGTCGGCAGCCGGCCCTCGCGCCGGAGCATTTGCTCACGAACCTCGTCGCCGATGATCCGCTGAAAATCCCGCACCAGTCGGGGATAGGGATGCGGGCCCACGACGGAGCCGATCACATAGAAGGTCGTGCGCACGTTCGTGACCCAGTCCCGGATGGCTTCGTTGGTGGCATCTTTCAGCGTGGCGCTTCCGCTCCGGACCGCCCGAACCTCGGCTCCGAGCAGCTGCATGCGCTCCACGTTGAGGCGCTGGCGCTCCATGTCGCGAGCGCCCATGTAGACGACGCACTCCAGCCCAAAGCGGGCGCAGGCGGTGGCCGTGGCCACCCCGTGCTGTCCGGCCCCGGTTTCGGCGATGATGCGTCGTTTGCCCATGCGGAGGGCGAGCAGCACCTGGCCCAGGGCATTGTTGATCTTATGGGCGCCGGTGTGGCAGAGGTCTTCTCGTTTCAGGTAGATGCGTCCCCGGCCGAAATGCGCCGTCAAGCGTTCGGCGTACGTCAGCGGGGTGGGCCGACCCACGTATTCAGCCAGCAGGGATCGATACGCATCCCAGAAGGCGGGATCCTGGCAGGCGGATGCGTAGGCGGCTTCAAGTTCCTCTAAGGCCGGGATCAGGGTTTCCGGAACGAAACGACCCCCGTAGGGGCCGAAACGGCCCCGGGCATCGGGTTGACTCGGCAGGGCAGTGGTCATTGTGCTTCTCCTCTGCGGGGTGCTTCCAGTTCAGCCCAGGCGGAAAAGAGCGCCTGCACACGGGCTGGATCCTTGCGGCCGGGCTCGGACTCCAGGCGGCTGTTTACGTCCAGCCCGTAGGGGCGCACCGTGCGGGCGGCCAACAAGAGGTTATCCGGACCGATGCCGCCGGCCAGAAACAGGGGGAATTCCGAGGCCATGGCGCGCGCCAGCCGCCAGTCGAAGCACTCCCCCGTGCCGCCCCAGAGATCGCCGGATCGGGTGTCCAGGAGCAGGTAATCGACCAGCTCCCGGTAGGGTTCGGCCAGCGCGCGCAGATGTTCGATGCTGGCATCATGGGCCGCATGCAGCGTTTTGATGATGCGCAGACCCCGGTCTCGTAGCCTCCGGATTTGTTCCGGGCTCTCAAGGCCATGCAGCTGCACGGTCCGGATGCCCGTGGCGGCAACGATCTGTAGGATCTCCTCGGGATCGGATCCCAGGAAGACCCCGACCGGTTCCGGGCCATGGATCCAGGCCAGGATTTCTCGCACCCGCTCCGGTTCCACGTAGCGAGGGCTTCCGGGATAGAAGATGAACCCGAGGTAATCGGCGCCCAGCGCCGCTACGAGCCGGGCATCATCCAGATTCGTGATCCCGCAGATCTTCAACCGGGGTTTGCTCAAGTAGGGCATAGAAGGCGCGTCTGAGCTGGTAGAGGGCTTCTCCCGGGTCGGGCGCACGCATAAGGGATTCCCCGATCAGAGCGGCCTCGACCCCGTGTCGATACAGCAACAGCAGATCTTCGGCCGACCGGATGCCGGACTCTGAGACCCGCACCACGTTCGGGGGCAGGTGCGCAAGCAGGCGTATGGAATGCATCAGATCGACCGTAAACGTGCGCAGGTTCCGGTTGTTTACTCCCACCACGCGCACGAGATCGAAGTCCACCCGATCCAGTTCTTCCGGGTCGTGTACTTCCAGGAGCACATCCAGCCCCAGTGCGCGGGCGCCCTGGCAGAGATCGCGCAGCTGGACGGGGTCCAGAATGGCGGCGATGAGCAGGACCGCATCGGCCCCGAAAGCGCGCGCCTCGTAGAGCTGAAACTCGTCGATGATGAAGTCCTTGCGCAACAGGGGCCGGTCAATCCAGGGCCGGATGTGCTTGAGGTTGTCCAGAGAGCCTCCGAAGAAGGCCTCTTCGGTGAGCACGGACAGCGCCGAGGCGCCGGCGTGTCGATACCCGATGGCGATCTGGACCGGATCGATACGGCGGCGGATCTGACCGGCCGATGGGGAGGCGGGTTTGATTTCCGCGATCAGGGCCATGGGACCTCCTCGGCGCAGGGCGTCGGCCAGGCCCAGGGTGGGGGTAGAGAAATACGGCAGGCTCTCCAGGTAGGCGCGGCTGTAGCGCTGTTTGCGCCTCATGAGCGTCGCACGCGTCTCTTCGAGAATGCGATCCAGGATGGTCATAGCCGTTTGGCTCCCGGTATCGTCCTGCGCAGGGATTGCAGCACGGCGCGGGCGCGCCCCTCGTCGAGGCTTTTTCGGGCCAGGCTCAGCCCTTCGGCCGGAGTGTCGGCGGCGCCGGCCACGTAGAGGGCGAAGGCCGCATTCAACAGGACGGCGTCCCGGTAGGGTCCGGGAGCTCCGTTGAGCAGCGCCTCCAGGGCGTGGGCGTTTTCCTCCGGATCCCCGCCCCGGAGCGCCCCGGGCTCGACGCGCTCCAGGCCCAGATCTTCGGGAGAGACGCGATAGGTGCGCAGACCGAAATCGGCGCGGTATTCGAAGACCGTGCTGGGGGCGCAGAGCGAGAGCTCATCCCAGCCGTCCTCGCCATGCACGGCCAGGACGTGTTCGGCCCCGAGTCGGGCGGCCACCTGGGCCATCTGCTCGGCCGCTTCCCGGGAAAAAGCCCCCATGAGCTGTCGGCGGACGGGGGCCGGATTCAGAAGCGGGCCCATCAGATTAAAGCAGGTTCGCACACCCAGCGCACGCCGCACCCCGGAAACCCGCCCCATAGCGGGATGGTATCGGGGGGCGAAGAGGAAAACCATCCCGCATCGCCGCAGCGTTTCAGCCGCCTCCTCGGGTCCCAGTTCGATGGCTATGCCCAGCGCCTCGAGCACATCGGCCGAACCGGATCGGCTTGAGATGCCCCGGTTGCCGTGTTTGGCTACGGGTACCCCGGCCCCGGCCACCACGAAGGCCACGGCGGTGGAAATGTTGCGCGTGCCCGATCCATCCCCCCCGGTGCCGCATACATCCACCAGTCGGGGGTGGGAGAAGGGCACCGGCACAGCGGCCTGGCGCATGACCTCTACGAAGGAGACGAGTTCCTCAAGCCGCTCCCCCCGGGCGCGCAGGCCCATGAGAAAGCCGGCGATTTCGGCCTCCGTGGCCCCTTCCTCGATGATCTGCCGCAGAGCGGATCGGGCCAGCTCGCCCTCCAGCTCCTGATGCTCGGCCAGGCGCATGAGGGCCATTCGCAGAGGGGAGGGGGAAATCATGATTCGGCCTCCTGTCTACCTCGAAGCGCGCTTCGCACCCAGCTTGCTATAAGCTCCGCGCCAGGACGGGTGAGCACGGATTCGGGATGAAACTGCACCCCTTCCACAGGCCAGTATCGATGGCGCAGACCCATGATCAGGCCGTCTTCGGTCCAGGCGGACACCTCGAGTACCTCCGGCAGGCTTTCCCGATCCACGATCAGGCTGTGGTACCGGGTGGCCTGGAAAGGATTGGGCAGGTTTTCGAAGATCGTTCGTCCGTCGTGGTAGATCGGGCTCGTTTTTCCGTGTACCAGCGCCGGAGCCCGTACGATTCGTCCGCCAAAGACCTCTCCAATGGCCTGATGACCCAGGCAGACGCCCAGGACGGGGATGCGTTCCCCCAGGTGTTCGATAACGGCTTCCGAAATCCCGGCCTCTCGAGGTCGGCCCGGACCCGGAGAGAGCACGATCCCGGTCGGGTGGAGCGCTTCCAGCTCCCGGAGGGAAATGGTATCGTTGCGAAAAACCCGCACCTGAGCGGTGACCCGATAGATCAGGTGCACGAGGTTGTAGGTGAAGGAGTCGTAATTGTCGATGACCACGATCATATTTTCCGCAGGGCGAAGCTTTTCGAGTACGTTGTCAACAGCCCCGTTGCCTGGCGCACGCGCTCCATGACCGCTTCGGCCACCTCCCGGGCCCGCTGGCCGCCCTGGCGCAGGATGTCCCGCACCTCATCGGGATGGGCCTCCCAGTAGCGGCGCCGCTGACGGGCTTCCTCGAAGTAATGCTCCATGAGCTCGTAGAGGCGCTCTTTGGCCTGTCCGTATCCGTATCCGCCACGCAGGTAGGCCTGCCGAATCTCCTCTAGTTCCTCCGGGGTGGCAAACAGCTTCAAGAGGGCAAAGACGGTGCAGCGGTCCGGATCCTTGGGCGCCTCCAGCGGGGTGGAGTCCGTTACGATGCTCATGATGCGTTTACGCAGGGCCGAGCCGGAGGCGAAGATCTCGATCGTATTCCCGTAGGATTTGGACATCTTCTGCCCATCGATGCCCGGGACCACGGCCACCTCGGGGTGGATGTAGGGCTCCGGTAGCTTGAAGACCTCGCCATACAGGGTGTTGAACTTCTGGGCGATATCCCGCGTGAACTCCAGATGTTGTTTCTGGTCCTGCCCTACGGGTACGATATCGGCCTCATAGATGAGGATATCGGCGGCCTGCAGTACCGGATAGGTGAGCAGGCCCGCCACGGGCGAAAGTCCCCGGGCGATTTTGTCTTTGTAGGCGACGCCTTTTTCCAGGAAGCTGACCGGCACCAGACAGGTGAAGATCCAGGCCAGTTCGGTCACCTGGGGCACATCGCTCTGCACAAAGAAGGTGGCCTGTTCCGGATCCAGCCCCAGAGCCAGATAGTCCATGGCCACCTCAAGCGTGTAGGCTTCCAGCAGCTCCCGATCGTTGAGCGAGGTGAGCGCGTGGTAGTTGGCGATGAAGTAAAAGGCCCGGTTCCCATACTGAAAGGCCAGGTGTTGCCGAATGGCCCCAAAGTAGTTGCCGATATGTAGCCGGCCGGAGGGTTGGATGCCGGACAGGATCAGGCGCCCCTTGGGAAGCTGGGCGGCGAGTGCCCGGACGTGATCGGCTACGGTGCGCATAGGTGCTCAACTCCTTATAGTTGCAGTCCCGTTGCGGCCAGATGGAGGGCCCTTTCCAGGGCCCGGGCTTTATTGCGTGTCTCCTCGTATTCTCGGGCGGGATCGGAATCGGCCACGATACCGGCTCCGGCCTGGTAGAAAAGCCGCCCCTGCGTGGCCAGGAAGCTGCGGATCCCGATACACATATCCAGGTTGCCGCGCCGATCCAGGTATCCCACAGCGCCCGCATAGGGGCCCCGTGATTCGGGTTCCAGCTCGTGGATGATTTCCATGGCCCGCACCTTGGGCGCGCCGCTCACGGTACCCGCTGGGAAACAGGCCCGGAGCGCATCCACGGGCCCCAGATCCCCACGCAGGCGGGCTACGAGATGGGATACCAGATGCATCACGTGGGAATAGCGTTCGACGTAGGCATATCGCTCCACGCGTACCGATCCCGGCTCGGCGATACGCCCCAGGTCGTTTCGCCCCAGATCCACCAGCATCACATGCTCGGCCTGCTCTTTTGGATCGGCCCTCAGCTCCTGCTCCAGCTCGGCGTCCTCCTGCGGACTATGCCCCCGGCGCCGGGTTCCCGCAATGGGCAACAGCTCCACCCGGTCTGCTTCAACCCGCACCAGGACCTCGGGGGAGGATCCGAAGAGCTGGAAGCTCCCGAAGTCCAGATAGAACAGGTAGGGCGAGGGATTGATGATGCGCAGAGCCCGATATACCTGAAATGGATCTCCCGCATAGGGCACCGACCAGCGCTGGCTGAGCACAACCTGGAAGATGTCCCCCGCGGCGATGTAGCGCAGGGCGCACCGTACGGCTTTTTCGAAGGCCGCCCGGTCCTGATGGGCCTCGGGTTCCTGGCTCAGAAGGGCGAACCGCACCCCGGAGGGATCGATCTCCTCCGGAGCGGGACGGCACAGGCGTTCGCGGAGGGCGTCCAGGCGCTGTTCGGCCTCCGAGGCGCTTTCGGCCAGGGTCAATAGCACAAGCAGACGGCGCACGTGATCGAAGACGATCACCGTATCGTAGAGGCCGAAGCAGGCCTGAGGAACGGAAAATGGGCTTTTTCGGGGTTTGGGCAGCCGTTCCAGGGCGCGCGTGGCCTCATAGCCGATATACCCCACCGCGCCGCCCACGAAACGGGGCAGCTCCTGCGCCAGCTCCCCGATCTCCTCCCGAGGCCAGAGGGAGGAAAGCTGCTCCAGCATGGTGAACACATCCGGCTTTTGGCTTACCCTGCCGGCCAGCTCCAGGTGCGCTTCTCCTTCGTGGGCGACCAGGCGGCCTGTGGGGTGGGAGCCGATGAAGGAATAGCGACCCAGGCGTTCTCCGCCCTCTACGGATTCGAGTAGAAAGGAGAACGTACCGGGCTGTCGGAGCCGCAGGTAGGCCGACACCGGCGTGAGCAGGTCGGCTACGAGCTCGCGTCTGTAGAGCCGCTTCAGGCGCATGCTCTCGGGCAACAAAAAACGCCCACCGGTTGCGCAACCGGTGGGCGTTTTGCGATTTCCTGGTTCTTTCCTGGCGGCTATGCGCGCCCATCCCGCCCACCGGTCCGCGCGTCGGACCAGCGCCACCACCAACCGTGGGCGGTATGGAGGCACATCATGTCCATGCCGGCGCAAGTATACAGAAAAGCCCGCCGGCAAGTCAAGCCGCCGCGGGCCGTTGGCGTATCCTGATCGGGCTCATCCGGATCGTCTCGTACCCGGGGTGGGACTCGAACCCACACGGCCGCGAGGGCCACTTGATTTTGAGTCAAGCGCGTCTGCCAGTTCCGCCACCCGGGCGATCAGGGCCAAAGATAATCTCCCCGCAAGGCTCTGGCAACCAGGCCGGAGAGGTCGCAACGGTTGCTCGGAGTGCGGGGCTTGAGGAAACCGGCAGAAAAACAAAGGCCCGGGTTGCCCCGGGCCCTGGTACCCTCGGCAGGACTCGAACCTGCGACCTTCTGCTCCGGAGGCAGACGCTCTATCCACCTGAGCTACGAGGGCACCTGCAAAGTCGCCCGAAAGATAGGATAAAACGCGGGCGAATGCAACAGGAGGGGGCTACGGACGGCATCGCAGCCGGATGGCCGAGCTTTTCCCGAGGCGCTCTTCGGCGGTATATTCCCGCCGCGATCTTCGGGGGTTCCATGGGTTCGTTTCTGATCGATGCCCTGACGGATCGGCTAGTCGGTCGGCTTGTGCGGACGCTGCCCGCGGAAGCGGTGCCCGTGCGCCTGAGAGATCTGTCCTCTCTTGGTTGGCCGGCTTCTGTGCTGGCTTTCCTGGAGCAGGCTTTTGTGGAGACGCTCGAGGAAGCGCGCTCCCAGCTCGTCAGCCCCTGGTTTGACTTCGACGAGCCCTCCGTGCAGGAGGCGGCATCGGCTTTCTGGCGGGCCGTATACCGTACCGCCCGTCTACCCGCGGATCGACGCGCCGAGCTCATCGAAGAGGCGGCCCGGGCGGTGGTCCGGCACCTGATCGAGCCCGTTCCCGCCCTGGTGGACTTCGTCTTTCCGCACGGAGCGGGATCGCAGGAGCTCGATCGGGTGCTGTTTCGGATGCGCTATTTCGTCGCCTATTCGTATTTGCCCGAGCTTTTCGAAGTCTATGCCCACCAGCGTCGATGGAGTGCGCTGGGACGAGAGGAGTTTCTGCGCGCGTTGCGCTGGTTGGATCGGCTGTTTTGCGAGGATCTGGATCCGGAAAGCTGGGTGGAGCTGTTAACCCCCTGGTTTGCCTGTTTCCCGGAGGGCGTGCCCGGAGAGGCGCTGGCGCGGTTTTTCGAACAAAAAGAGCGCCCTTATGAAGCCGCTCTGATGGCCTCCCGTGAGCGTATTGCCGATGCGCAGCAGCTGCTGGAGCTGCTCTCCGGCCTGCCGGGCGTCTCGGGCCGGGAGCTTGAGCGGATCGCCCCGATCCCGGAGCCACCTGACTGGCAGGAAGAGTCGCTACAACCCCGACAGACAGGGCCGGTTCCGCCGCGCTCTGAAGCCCTTCCGCCAGGGGAAGAACACGAAGGCCTCCGGGAAGAAGTCCCGAACAGCCCCTCGGAGGAGGTGGAGGCCTGGGAGCGCGAGCTCCGGGAGCGGCTTCGGCAGTGGCAGACAGAGGGGGGAGCGGGCCTGCCTCCATCCCCTGGGCAGCCGGAGTCGGCGGGGCCCCGATCCGAAGCGGATGTTTCGCATGCCTCACAGCCCCCGAGCGAGCCCATTACCCCCGCATCACGCACGTCGGAGTCGGAGGAAAAGGGGGTTCCGCTGTGGAAGCTCTTCCTGCGGCGTTCCTCTGCAGACCAGCCAGCTGCCTCATCCGGGCCGCTCTGGAGCCGATTCCGGCCCACTGCAGAGAGCTCGACTTCCGGTCCCGAGCTGGCGCTCAGCCCAGAGCAACGCGCGCGTTTTGTGCGGGAGATCTTTCGGGGTCAGGAAGGCGCCCTGGAGGCCCTGTTGCGAAACGTGCGTCAGTTTCCGGACTGGAAGTCCTGTAGTCGGTTTCTGGAAAAACAACTCTTCGAGCTCTACGATGTCGATCCCTATGCGCCGGCCACGGTCGAGCTGGTAGATCTCCTGCAGGCCTACTTCGAGCGGCGGGCTCGGAGGCAGGGATAAACCGTCTTCCGGAAAAACAGGTAGGTGGGTTTTCATGCGAAATCTGGAACGTCTGCGTCAGTTGCGTGCCGAGGCCCTGCAGGGCGGGGGGGCGGAGCGTATCGCCGAGCAGCACCGAAGGGGCAAGCTCACGGCACGCGAACGCATTGAGCTCCTGCTCGATCCGGGGAGCTTTGAAGAGCTTGGCATGTTCGTGCGCCATCGGTGTCATGATTTCGGCCTGGATCGCAAGCGGCCGCTCGGTGATGGCGTGGTGACCGGGTACGGAACGATCAACGGACGGCTGGTATACGTCTTCAGCCAAGACTTCACCGTCTTCGGGGGTTCGCTGGGGCTGGCGCACGCGGAAAAGATCGTGCGCCTGATGGATATGGCCATGAAAAACGGGGCCCCCTTGATCGGGCTCAACGATTCCGGGGGAGCGCGTATCCAGGAGGGGGTTGATAGCCTGGGAGGGTATGCGGAGATCTTCTACCGCAACACGCTCGCCTCGGGCCTGATCCCGCAGATCTCGGCCATTCTGGGCCCTTGCGCGGGAGGGGCGGTCTACAGCCCGGCCATCACGGATTTCGTGCTCATGGTTCGGGGCACGAGTTACATGTACGTCACCGGCCCCAATGTGGTCAAAACGGTCACCCATGAAGAGGTCACGCACGAAGAACTGGGCGGGGCCGATGTGCACGGAACCAAAAGCGGGGTCGCCCATTTTGTCTGCGACACGGAGCTGGAGCTCTTCGAGACCATTCGGGAGCTGCTCTCCTACATTCCCCAGAATTGCGACGATCCCCCTCCGTATGTGCCTACCGGGGATCCCGTTGACCGGCCCTGTGCGGAGCTGGAGGCACTCATTCCGGATAACCCCAATAAACCCTACGACATCAAAGACGTCATCCGAAGCGTAGTCGATGAGGGGCGCTTTCTGGAGGTGCAACCCGACTTCGCCCCCAATCTCGTGGTCGGCTTTGCTCGGTTGGGCGGCTTTTCCGTAGGGATCGTGGCCAACCAGCCGGCCCATCTGGCCGGGGTACTGGATATCGATGCCTCCACCAAGGGAGCCCGTTTTGTGCGCTTCTGCGACTGCTTCAACATTCCCCTGGTCGTCTTCGAGGATGTGCCCGGCTTTCTACCCGGTACGGATCAAGAGTGGCGTGGCATCATCCGGCATGGGGCCAAGCTGCTTTTTGCCTTCTGCGAGGCCACTGTGCCCCGGCTGACCGTGATCACCCGGAAGGCCTACGGCGGCGCCTATGACGTGATGAACTCCAAGCACATCCGGGGGGATCTGGTCTTCGCCTGGCCCACGGCCGAAATCGCCGTCATGGGGCCCAAGGGGGCTGTGGAGATCATCTTCCGCCGGGAAATTGAGCGCGCACCGGATCCGGCACAGCGCACCGAAGAGCTCATCCAGGAGTACACGGAAAAGTTCGCCAACCCCTTTGTGGCCGCCGAGCGGGGGTATATCGACGATGTGATCGAGCCCCGGGAGACGCGCCAGCGGCTTATCCGGGGTCTGCAGATGTTGCGCAATAAAGTCGATCGGTTGCCGCGCAAGAAGCACGACAACATCCCCCTATAGGTGAGCATGCGCTGGAAATCGTTGCTGCTCTTGCTGATAGCGTTTCCCGCCTGCGGCCGGGAAGAGGAACAGGAGCGCGATTTTCTGGTACGCGTGGGCGAGGAGCGCTTCGTGGTCCGTATCGCCGATCCGGCCCAGATTGCACTGGCCCGGGAGATCCTGGCCGGGCGTCGTTCGCCCATGATTGTCACCGGCGAGCTCCGCCCGGGAGATGGGGGATTTAATCGCGACCCCATTGCGGGTCGGCGCTGGTCGTGGCATCTGGATCCCCGTAGCGTGACCTTTGCGGAGGTAACGATCGAGCTCTGTGACGGCCGCCCTTCTTTTGTAGAGGAAAACCTCTCCTACTGGCTCTATACGGTGCGCCGCTTCTGTCCCTGGAATTCGATTCTGGAACGGGAATTGCCCTGAAGTGGCGCGTCCCCTTCGGCTCGGATGGAAGCGGAGGGCTCATGAGAGATGGCGGCCTGCGCTCTGCGGTACTGGTGGTCCTGTCTGCGCGCCCGGGTGGAGGCCTGGCTCGGGCTGGTACCCAAGTTTGGCTCGCTGGATGCGCTCCGCTGGTGTCTGATCAGGTATCTCCGGAGCGAGTTCGGCCTCATCGAGCAGATCGACCTGCCCGACGGCTCTTTCGGGGTGGCTCCGCACACCTACACGGCCGGGTTCCGTCTGAGCCTGGAGCGCGATTCCGAGGAGCAACCGCTGTTGTTGTGTTTTGAGCTGGAGCCCAGCAGTTCCTGGGTGTTGCTGGAGCAGCGTCTGGAGCGTCTGGAACAACTGGCTCAGCAGGTAGCCGATCGGCTACGGGGATATGGTTTTTGCTGTGGTGTCGATGGGCGCAGCCTCTGGGTGGCGGTTCGCCCCCATCTGCACGGGGCCTTCACGGAAGAAGGCCAAGCCGCTGTAGCATGAGCTGTAGTCCTTCGGCGCTCACGGGCACGCGCAGTAGCCCATCCACTCCCAGCTGGCGCAACTTGACCTCCAGGGCCGGATCTTCCTGAGTGGTCGCCACCACTATGCGTACCTGGCCGTCGGGATCCGCCTCGCGCACCTGACGGCAGAGCTCCCATCCCGACACGAAGGGAAGTGTCAAATCCAGAAGCATCAGATCGAAACGTTCTGTCCGCAGGATCTGCTGGGCGATACGCCCATCCTGGGCAAGGCGCACCTCGAGGTTCGGGTTCTTCAGCAACCGGCGCACATGGTGTTCATGTAGCCGGGCCGTGATGGGGTTGTCCTCTACGATGAGCACGCGCCGGATCATGGGGCTTCTCCTTTCCGGAGGAAGATATACCATGGTCCGATGCGTTCTTCAAGGTGGAAACCGGCTATGCCTTCCAGCTGCCAGTCGGGGAAGCTTCGGTGTAGCCGGTCCAGGCGTCCGTTGCCGTAGCCCGGATCGGGAAGTACGAGCGCCTCCGCGTGCCGTTCGGGTGCGGCCAGGGCCTCGGCGAAACGGTATCCCCGGTAGGGCAGAAGGAGCCGACTCAAATCCGGAAAGCAGGCTACGATCGGAAACCCCTCCGTATCGTCGAGTAAAATTGTTTGCGCCTTCGAGAGCCGCTCGGCTGCTGCGCGCGCCTGCTCCCATATGGGGGGTGGGGAGCCGGACCAGAGCTCTCGCGCCTCAGCGGTGCCGTATCGCTGCAACAGATGCAGGCTGCCCGGGATGGTGAGCACCAGCGCGATCATGAGACTCCCGTACCAGAGGCGATTGGGCCTTCTTCCCGGCAGAAAGGCCGCCGCGGAGCCAAGCAGGAGCAATAGCACCAGATCTTCTGCCGCCGGTCGTATAGCCCCGAAATAGGCCAGGATCCAGTAACCCAGCCAGGAAGCGAGGAGCAATCCGCTGAGCCGTCCCGAGCGGGCCACAACGAGGGGAAAAAGCGGCACCCCTATGGCGGTCCACGTGATGCCCGTCCACATGGCATCCAGCAGCGAGCTGCGCACCACCAGCAGATCCGTGCTCCCGGGCTCCAGTACACCCGGGATGCGCACGTACAGTTGGGGGTCGCGCAGAAATGCCCAGCCGTCGCCCAGAAAAACCCAGTTCAGAAACACCCATCCGGCGAGCCCGAACAGGGCGGGGCTGAGGAGCATGAGGTAGACGGCCAGCAGCGCCCATCGACCCGAAAAGCTGTATTCCCGAAACACGAAGGGCACAAAGGGGGCGAAAAGCAACAGGATAAGCACGCCGTCGAAACGACTCAGCGTGTAGGCGCCCATGGCCAGACCGCAGAACATGAGGTAATAGGAAATGCGCCGTTCCAGAAGCTTGGTCAGGGACAGAAGGGCGAGCAGGAGCCACGCCGCCGCCCATGCCGTGGAGCTGCCCGTGCCGAAGGCCTGCAGGCTCAGCGGATGCAGGGCCATGACGATGGCCACCAGCACGGCCGAGGCCCGGCCGACTTGGGCATGGCGCCAGAGATACACCAGAGCGGTCAGGGTAATACCCCCGGCCAGGGCGGAAAGGAACACGGGGGCCACCGGCCACCCCAGGATCGCCCCCGGCAGGTTGAGCAAAAGCCCCGTCGGCGGGTAGACCAGCCCCAGGTTTTCCAGGCGGGCGGGTTCTCCGTATAAAGCCAGACGGGCCTTGGCGTACAGAAAGAGCCCCTCCCGGCCCAGGAATCCGTATCCGTAGGCCAGCAGAAGCCCGAAGCTGCTGTAGATGGCCACAGCGCAGAGGAATACCAGTGCGTATCCCCCCCAGCGTGTGCTCAGGCGGCGCGAGCCAGCATCTCCGATGGCCGTATCTGGCTGAGCCCGTGTCGGGTTTTTTCCCAGTAGGAGGGTTTGAAGAATAACTGCCATAACGCTTTATAGGCGGCCACGCTGTGCAGAAGCCAGTACAACGGGTTCAGGAAGGCATACGGGAGGAGATGGTATAGCCCCCTGCGGAAAACCGCGACCATGTTCACGTAAATCATCAGCGCGTTGCCCACCAGAAAGTTGAACAGAGCCACATACAGCGCCCACCCCGGAAAGAGCGCCTCGACCCAGGACCAGCGAAACAGCAGCCAGCCCGCAAAGAGCACGCTCAAGGGCAGATGGCCAAGAAAAGCCAGGGGACTTCCCCCGATAAAGAGGATAAAGCCGATCATGGCTCGACCGCCCAGGGAGCGCCAGAGCTGAATGGGTCGGCGTATGTGCACCAGAAAGGTCTGCATATAGCCCTTGATCCAGCGGGAACGTTGCCGTATCCAGTTGCCCAGCGACTTGTTGGCTTCCTCGTAGGTGGTGGAGTTGACGATGCCCACCCGGTATCCCCGCGCCGCCGCCCGGATGCCCAGGTCAGCATCCTCGGTGACGTTGAACGGATCCCAGGCGTGAAGCTCCAGCAACTTATCCATACGGAAGTGATTGCTGGTGCCGCCCAGCGGAATGGGCATGCGCAGCGCATCGAGTCCGGGTAGCATGTAATCGAACCAGTACGAATATTCCAGGGTAAAGAGGCGTGTGAGCAGGTTTTCCTCGGCGTTGTAGTAGTTCAGCGCGGCCTGGAGCACGATCACCTCGTTGGGCGACTTTCGAAAGGCCACCACGACCTTTTTGAGCTGATCGGGTTCCGGGATGTCTTCGGCATCGTAGATTGTAATGTACTGACCCCGGCAGAAGAGCAACCCGTAATTGCAGGCCTTGGGTTTGGTTTTGGGGGGCAGATCGGGAATGATGAGGGGTTCAAAGATGGCCGGTACGTCCAGCTCCCGGATGGCCTCAAGCGTTTCCCGATCGTCCTGTTCCAGGAGCAGTTTCACGTCCAGGCGATCTCGCGGATAATCCAATCGTCCCAGGCCGAAGGCGATCTCCCGCACGATGGCCGCTTCCCGGTAGACGGGGATCAGGATGCTGTATTCGGGTAGTTCCTCCTGCCGCACGGCGGCCAGTTCTTCTTCACTGACCGTTTGATGCAGTTCCCGTCGGGCCCCGGCGAGCGTAAGGGAGGCCTTGAAGAGGATATTGAGCAGGTAAAACCCGTTCAGGGCCAACAAAAGCGCGGCCAGGGTTTGGGTGCCGTATCCGTACAGGCCAGCAAGCAGGGCCGTAAGCAGCAGGGCGATACCCAGCAGCTGGGCGGGGGTGAAGGGCTGAATGGCCGAACGAAGCGGATCTTCGAGAAAAAGCAGGTGTACGGTATCGGCGGCCAGGTCGCGCCCGAAGTACGTATGATGAACCCAGGCCAGATCTACGTCTAGGGCGAACCGATACCGAACCCGAAGCCCGGTAAGGGCCTCGATCCAGCGGGCGGGTTCGGGGTCGAAGGGGTCCAGCACGGCCACCTCCAGCTCCGTGCCCTCCCGGCGAAGGGGCCAGCACTGCAGGCGCTCGAGCTCATAGCGGGGCAGGGCGAGCTGTTCCAGGAGCGCGAAGGCGTCTGTGCGGCCGATGAGGGCAAGCGCCTCCAGCCCGGTCTGCTCTCCGATCCAGGCGGCATAGGTGCTGCGGGCGATAAAGCCGCCCTGTAACAGAGCGCGCGCAAGCGGCCACTGCCGTTGCTGCGCCAGGACTTCTGCCTCTCTTAGGCTTTGGGCCTCCAGAAGCCCGCAGTCCAGGATTCGATCACGGAGCGTGCTTTTCATGCCGCCTGCCGAAGCACCTTGCTGCTCTGGTTCTGGCGAAGGCGCTCGTAGATCCAGAACAGGCCGAAGAGCACCAGCACCCAGACTAGGATGAAGAGCAGTAGACGATATTTGCGTACGTAGTAACCTATCCCGGGCCGGTCAGGGATCCAGATGCGGTACGGCCCCTCTGTGTGCAGGCCGTAGGCAAGCCGTCCGTCGGTGAAGGCCAGGTTGGCCCCGCGCAGCAGGCGGGAGGCGGGGATGCGCTCCAGGAGCCGGGAGGCCAGCGCATATCCCCCCTCGCCGCGGCTGATCACCCCCAGCAACGGGGCGCGGCCCGTGCCCCCCAGCACGACCATGCCGGTAATCTGCTGTAGGGAGGCGGCAAAAAGTACGCTTCCATCTTCGCGGATGAGGGTCAATTCCTGATCTGGCCGCACGGGAAAGCGTTCTAGCAGGGGCCGGGGTATGGCCGATGCGCGGGCCAGTATCGCTCCCCCCTCCGGAGGGACCTCGAAGCGCACGGTCGGCCACCGGGGTAGGCCGCTCTGCCGAGCCGCCCAGCGCACCAAGAGCGCGGCCGCCTGGATCTGCTCCGGCTCAATCGGGGGCAGTAGCCCGATGTCTAGCTCCGGCAACAATAACCCGGGAAGCATGCCCAGCGTGAGTCGATCCGGCGGGGTGGGATCGGGGATGCGCACATAGGAGTCAGGCAGAATATGGCCCAGAAATGGGCGCCCGCTCCCCTGACATCCCCCATCCTGCGGGTAAAAAAGTAGCTCGAAGTCCAACTTGCCCGGCTCCATGGCGGAGACCGGGGCTATGGGTATGTGAACCTCCTCCCAGGTGCCGGATCGGTCCAGTTTCCGGCTGTAGAGGAGTCTTTCGTTCCAGTACACATTCAAAAACCCCTTCTCTCCGGAATCCAGGGGCGTGTAACGGCCGCGGAGGACTAGCTCCATGCTTCGGGCAAAGAACCCGCGATCTGCCGGGGAGAAATAGACGGTTTGTCGCAAAACCCCGGATCCGCTGAAGATGAGGTCTTTCCAGCCTAGTTCCTCGAAGGTGAGCTGAACCGGGGCGCGTGTGGGGGCGGATGTCTTGAGTTCCCGGGCCTCGATGAGCCGGATGCCGGGATCGCGCAACGTCTGCCTCAGCTCGGGCGCCACGAGCGCCCAGGCGGCCTGCTGGAGGGCTTGCCCGTTCTGGGCCCAGAAGATCAGTTTGCGTCCCCGGAGGGTCAGGTACGCAGGGGTTTGGGGGGGATGATCGGAGAGGTCACGGGGCGGTGGGCCTACGCCAATCCATATCTGGGGCAGGGAGTCCGGTGGCGGGGTTGTGCTCAGTACAAAACGGGTCCCGGGGAACTGGGCTTCCCAGTTGCCGATCAGGCCAATCAGGGTCGGGGCTAGTTCTTGCAGATGCTTGCCGAAGGGCACAACGGCAATGTGCGCGGGAAGGTCGGCAAAAAAATCGGCCACCGAAGGCGTTTGCGAAACGGGCTTTTCGGCCAGGATCAGGCGGCTTCCAGGAGCGATCCAGATCCGCAGGGCGCCGCTTGCCAGATCCGCACAGGGATCGTCGCTGATCCGCAGGAAGCCGCGCAGTTCGAGCACTATGCCGCCCGGCTCTCCCGGCACCACAGGTTCGGTCCTCTTTTCAAAAAGCGCCGCCAAAGGGGCCAGAGTGAACCGGATCGTGCGGGGAGAATGGCCCACCCATATGGTTCCGACGGGTACTCCGGAGGCCCACAGCGTGAGGTGGGAGCTGGGGTGCAGGTTTTCCGGGGCCTCCCACCGCAGTTCCACTACGCTCTCGTTCCAGATCACCTGTTCCGGACGGACGACGGGCACATAGAGCTGCGCGCGAGGATAGCGCCCCTCCAGGTGCAACCCCGCACGATAGCCCATCTCCTCCAGGCTGGTCGCTCGTTGTCCCTGAGCGAGACCTGTAAGAAGGCAGACAAGAAAACCCGCACATCTATAGCGCATGGAACCGCGCTCCCTTTCTTGCCTCGGGAAAGCCATTCAATCGATGTGCCGGCCTCTCTCAAGGTGAGACAAGGTTGAGAAAAGCCGAGGGCGGTTTCATTTTCTCCGGTGCGGTGTTACGATTTCCCTTTTCCCAGCGCTCAAGAAGGCTTGGGGGAGGGCGGAACAGAACGTGCGTGCATGGGCCTGTGTGGAGCTGTACTCCCGGCAAAAGGGCGACAACCATGAACCGTTGGTTTCTGTTCTGGCTACCGATAGGGATCCTTCTGCCCGCTTTAGCATGGGCCGGAGGGCCGTGGGCGCCGGAGCGAGGGAAGAGTCTCTGGATTCTGCAGTATCATACCTACGGCACCGCGCGCTGGACCGACGCCTCCGGTAGGGCTCGAGCCTATCCCTATGGCGGGCGATATCAGGCCCGCAGTGCCCTGCTATATGTCGAGTATGGATTGGGCATGAACTGGACGCTCGAGGCCTATCTCCCCCTCGCCTGGCAGCTGTACAGGGACTCAACGGGCTACGAGCAACGGTACAGCAGCCTGCGCGATCAGGAGCTGGCCCTTCGGCGCCTCCTCTGGCGCGAGGGAGGGTGGCTTTTTGCCCTGCGGGGGAGTTTGCATCTGCCCTGGGGGTATAACCCGGCCCGGGACCCGGCGGCGGGTTATGGCCGATACGGGGTCGGAATATCGGGCCTCCTGGGGATAGGGCACCCCGGGTTCTGGGCGGTTGTGGAGCTGGGCGGGCGCAGCTACGGATCGGCCGGTATGCAGCTGCGAGCGGAGGCCATCGCGGGTATGCACCTGAAGCAAAGGCTGCGTCTCTGGGTGCAGACCTCCATGTTGTATGCTCCGGTCGGGGGCGATGAGGCGCCTTCCTTGAGCCCCTGGGCCCAGGTGCGTCAGACGGTGGTCAAGCTCTCCCCCACCGTTGCCTGGCAGCTCAGTGAAGGCCTGACGGTGCAGCTGAGCTGGGATCGGGACCTCTACAGTCGCCGGTCTGCGCTGGGCACCGGTTGGCGTTTAGGGATGTGGTGGCAACCGTAGCAGTTTGTCTTTCTGTTCCGGCGGCCTAATTTTGCCTCTCTCTAGTGTTGTGTTGTTTTTCTGGACGCGGACAGAGGGCGATGCAAGCTATCCGGGTGTACCGCTTCGGCGAGCCCGAGGTTATGCAACTTGAAGAGCTACCCGTCCCGGAGCCAGGTCCGGGTCAGGTACGTGTGCGCATTCATGCGGCGGGGGTCAATCCCGTCGATACGTATATCCGCTCCGGGGCCTACAGCCGGTTGCCTGAGTTGCCCTACACCCCCGGCCATGATGGGGCGGGGATCGTGGATGCCGTGGGAGAGGGGGTCGAAAAGGTCTCTCCGGGAGATCGCGTCTACGTAGCCGGCTCCCTGACGGGCACGTATGCCGAATATGCTCTCTGTCTGGTCGATCAGGTTTTTCCCCTGCCCGAACACGTTTCCTTCGCGCAGGGCGCCGGGCTCGGTATCCCATACGGGACGGCCTATCGGGCGCTGTTCCAGAAAGGACATCTGAAGCCCGGGGAGCGGGTGCTCATCCATGGAGCCAGCGGTGCGGTCGGGCTGGCCTGCCTGCAGTGGGCCCGGGCATGGGGGGCTCATGTGCTCGGTACGGCGGGGACGGGGGAAGGGCTGGAACTGGTGCGCGCCTGGGGCGCGGAGGCCGTGTTTCTGCACCGAGATCCGGGCTATGAGGAGCAGATCCTGCAGTGGACCGGGGGGCGGGGTGTGGACCTGATTGTCGAGATGCTGGCCAACGTGAACCTGGAGCGGGATCTTCGCCTGCTCGCCCGCCGAGGGCGGCTGGTTATCGTGGGGAGCCGAGGAAGGATCGAGTTCTCGCCCCGGGAAATTATGCGCGCCGAGGCCGTGGTGACGGGGTTTGTGCTCTTCGATACCCCCGCCGAGGAGCGCAGGCAGATCCATGAGGCCATCGGGGCGGGCTTGCGCACGCGCCTGCTCGATCCCGTCGTGCGCCTTACCCTCCCCCTGGCCGAGGCCCCTTGTGCTCATCGCCTGGTGCTGGAGCCCGGAGCAAGGGGGAAAATCGTGCTGGTTCCGGAGTCGATATGAACCAGGACCGATGGCTCGAGCTGGCCTGGGATGGCCTGGCGGTCCACTATCACGAGATCGCCCTCAAAGGGCAGAATCGTCCCTTTTTCCGGCGTCGTCTCCTGGAGCGCCTCAAAGCGGTTCTGCGTCCTCTGGGGCTTGTGGCCGAGGACAGGTTTGATCATTTTTTTGTCCCCCTGGGAGGCAAGCATCCGGCCGAGGCATTGAGGCGCATCGGTCGTCTGTTCGGGGTGGCTTATGCGGCGCCCGTGCGAGTGCTGGAGCCGGGTCTTGAGGCGATGGCCGAAGGGGCTATAGCGCTGTATCGGGATCTGGCTGGCTCGGGAGCCCGGCCCACCATGGCTGTGCGCGCCCATCGGGCCGACAAGCGTTTCCCCCTGACCTCCCGGGAGCTGGAGCAGGAGATCGGCCGAAGACTGGTTGAGGCCCTGGGGGCACCCGTACGCCTCAAAGAGCCGGAGATCGAGATCCGATTGCGCCTGCAGAGCCGAGAGGCCTATCTCCTGGGGCCCAAATACGAAGGTCCGGGCGGTCTACCCGTGGGGGTGACGGGGCGGGTGCTTGTGCTCTTCTCCGGAGGTATCGACTCCTCTGTGATCGGATGGCTGCTTATGCGACGGGGGTGCTCGGTGGATTTCGTCCATTTTCACGCCTTTCCCACCCCGGAAGCCGTCCGAGAGAGCAAAATCCCTCGCATGATCGAACCCCTGCTGCGCGACCAGGGGCTGAAAGCCCGCCTGTTCGTGGTGCCCTATCATGTGTTTCAGCTCACGCTCCTGGAGCATCCCGTTCCTCCGGCCCTGGAGCTTATCCTGTTCCGCCGTTTCATGGTGCGTGTGGCTTCCCGTATCGCGCACGCCCACGGGCACCGGGCCTTGGCCACGGGGGACAATCTGGGTCAGGTGGCCTCGCAGACGCTCGAAAGCCTGGTTGCGCTCGATGATGCGGCCGAGGTGCCCGTTTTTCGGCCCTTGCTGACGTATAACAAGCCGGAGATCATTTCGCTGGCCGAGCGGATTGGCACCTATGCCGCGGCCATAGAACCGTACAAAGACTGCTGCTCGATTATCGCCCGACGTCCGGAGACGCGACCTGCTTTAGAGCGGGTACGAGCAGTCGAGCGCGATCTGCCCCTGGAGGCCATGATCGAGCGCACCCTTGAGCGCCTTGTCTGCTGGCGCCTGCCGGAAGCAGCCCCCTCTGCCCCGGCCCCTTCCTCGGAGGCCAATCAGCTCGGGGAATCCCCCTGACGGCGGCCCCGGGCCAGGGCGTAGAGGGCCAGGGTCAGTATTCCCACCAGTCCCAGCAGACCGGGCCAGTCGCCGAGTCGGACGTACAGGGTCTGCCCCTCCAGCAAGGGAACGGCTCTGGATCGTGCCTCCGGACGCCACCATGAGGTCCGTTCCAGCACGCGTCCGGAGGGCAGGATGAATCCGCTGATGCCCGTGTTGGCCGCGCGCACCACGGCTCGGCGCACCGCGATGGCCCGCAGGCGGGCGTAGGCGAAATGTTGCCGGTATCCGCCCGTATTGCCCCACCAGCCGTCGTTGGTGATCACCACGAGCACCTGTGCGCCCCGGCGCACAAAGTGGCGAATGAAGTCGTCGAAGATGGATTCATAGCAGATCAGGGGAGCCAGCTTCAGGTCTTCTCCGAGCCGGAAGGGGTTCCTGTTGCGGCCCACCCCGTAGCTACTGACCCCTCCCAGATCCACGCTCAGGCGGGCCAGCGCGGGCCACAGATCCAGAAACGGTACGCGTTCGGCAAAGGGCACGAGCTGAATTTTGTCGTATCCTTGTCGGGGCCGATGGGGCTGAAAGAGCGCGGCCGAGTTGAACGCATCGAACGCTCGCCCGTCGGGTGTGCGTCGGGCCGAGGGGGGAATGGGCCCGGAGTCCGGATAGAAACGCACGGATACGTATCCTGTGAGTACGGCAATCCCGTGCCGGTCCACCCAGGCCTGCACGGAGTCTATGAGATCGGTGGGACGATGTTCCCAGATCGGATCCGGGATGGCTGTCTCCGGCCAGACGATGAGCACGGGTTGCGAGGCGACTGTTTCCTCGCTGAGGCGCAAGAGCCGATCCAGCTGTTCATAGGGCCCCAGTTGGGAGAACTTCGCTCCCGGGTCTATGTTGGGTTGTACGACCCCGAAGACCGCATCCGGAGCCGCCCGGTCCCACTGGCCCATGCGCACCGATCCGTAGCTGAGGGGCAGGATGAGCAGGGCCCAGCCCAAGGCGAGCCAGCGAAATCCAGGCCTGCCCCGCAAGCCCGCATACGCCCACAGGTTCCAGGCCCAGATCCAGCTCGATCCAAGCAGGGAGCCCCCCAGATCGACAAACTGCGCCAGCCAGGGCCAGTCGGCCAGGGTGTTGCCCAGCACAAGCCAGGGAAAGCGGAGTTCCCATCGGAAGCTGAGCCATTCCAGAGCCAGCCAGCAGGCCATGAGGGCCCCGTGTCCCGCGCCGGCCCGAGCGCTGCGATGCCGTATCCAGCTGGCGACCCCCACGCACAGGCTCTGCAGGGCGGCATTCAGGGGGAAGACGGCCGCCCCGCTCCAGGCGCCGGCCGGTACGACGTTGAAAAGCAGCCAGTAGGTGACGATCAGGTTCCAGAGCAGTAGCCCCGGCCAGGCCTGCCGCATGGCCACAAGGGCCCCGGGGGCGGTCTCCACTATCCGCAGGAAGGGCACAAGCCCCACGTAGGCCAGGGGCAGACAGGAAAAAGGGGGAAAGGCCAGCCCCAGCAACAACCCGCCCAGCAGCCCAGCCAGGACGGGATGTCGGTCTATGGCCGAAAGCACGCCCTTCAGCCTGCGGGCGGTCTCAAGAACGCTCCTCTGCATCCCGATCCGCTCCAGCGATCACGAGCACAAGTTCCCCACGAGGGGGGTGTTCCTGTACGGAGGCGAGCAGCTCGGAGAGCGTGCCCCTGCGCACCTCCTCGAAGCGCTTGGTGAGCTCTCGTACCAGCGCCGCAGGCCGATCCGGACCCAATAGGTGCACCAGATCCTGCAGGGTGCGCCCGATGCGATGCGGGGATTCGTAGAGCACGATTGTGCGTTCCTCGCTGCGGAGCGCCTCCAGGCGTCTGGCGCGCCCTTTCCGGGCGGGCAGGAAGCCTTCGAAGACGAAGCGCTGGCAGGGCAGTCCGCTTATGACGAGGGCGGGCACAAAGGCCGTGGGGCCCGGAAGCACCTCCACGGGCACACCGGCTTCGATGCAGGCGCGCACCAGCAGGAAGCCCGGGTCGGAGATCCCGGGCGTACCCGCATCGGTCATGAGCGCCACACGGGCTCCTGCGCGAAGGCGCCGGAGAACGGAGGCAAGCTTGCGATGCTCGTTATGGGCGTGATAGCTCTCACAGCGCAGCGAGAGGCCGTAATGCTCCAGGAGCAGGCGGCTTGTCCGGGTGTCCTCGCATAACACCCAATCCACCTCTTCGCGCAACAGGCGTACGGCCCGGAAGGTCCAGTCCTCCAGATTCCCGATCGGTGTGGGGACGACAAAAAGCCGACCGTTGGCCATGGGGGCGGGAAGTGGTTATCTTGAATCGGTTGCGAAGGTAGAGGCATCCGGACGGTGGCGCAAGCCTATGGGCTGGGAAGAGCTTGTCGGTCAGGAACGGGTACGCGATACGCTCCGCAGGGCGCTCCAGGGCCGGCGTCTGGCGCAGGCGTATCTGTTCTACGGACCTCCCGGATCCGGAATGGAACCCGCGGCCCTGCTCTTCGCCCGCGCGCTGCAGTGCCTCCGCGGGGAGGCCGATCCCTGCGATGCCTGTTCGGCCTGTCAGAAGGTGCGCGCCCTCCTGCATCCGGACGTGCACGTGCTCTTTCCCGCCCCGACAGATGCCTCGGAGGAGGAGATCGCCGCGCAGCGCGCCCTGCTGGCCGAGGAGCCGTATGCAGAGCTGGACTGGAGCCGTCGTGCCTTGAGCGAGGAACGGGCGCGCAACAAACAGGCGCTCTACAGCATGGCCATGATCGAGGCTCTGCGGCGCGCCATCTACCTGCGCCCCTACGAGGGGCCCTACCAGGTGGTCCTGCTGCTGGAGGCGGATGCGCTGCGTCAGGAAGCGGCCAACGCGCTGTTGAAGACGCTCGAAGAGCCCCCGGAGCGCGCCGTCTTCGTGCTGAGCACAAGCCGGCCGGAGCGGCTGTTGCCGACCCTCCTTTCTCGCACGCAGAAGGTCCGTTTTGAGCCGCTCACCGAGGCGCTCATCGAAGAGGCCCTCCGGGCGCGTGGCCTGGGCCAGCAGGAGGCCAGTCTGCTGGCCCGGATGGCGGCGGGCAACCTCTCCCGGGCCCTGAGCCTGCTCAGGGTATCCTGGAGCGCCGAACGGGAGGCCGCGCTGAGATGGTTGCGGGCCCTGGCCACGGGGCGCCGGCTGGAGATGCTGCGCTATGTCGAGGAGGCCCAGCGTATCAGCCGGGAACAGCTCAAGGATCGCCTGCAGACCCTGCTGTTCTGGTTGCACGATCTGTGGCGCTACCGGATCTGGCCCGAGCCGAAGGGGTTGTATTATCCGGATCAGATCGAGGTGCTTGCGCGTTTTCATCGCAACCTTCCGGGCGTAGATCTGGAGGCTATGATCGCCGCCCTGGAAGAGGCCCTGGAGGCCATCGAGCGCAACGGAAACGCCCTGTTGGTCTGCATGGCGCTCAGCCTGCGCCTGGAGCGCGCCCTGCGCCGTGAGGCCGTATCATCCTGGAGATGAGGTTGCCTGCCAGGGCGCGCGGTTGGATCTTCCGATACAGAAGGAGCATCTATGACCATATCAGCAACCGCAGTTGTCCCCTCTGTGAGCCGGTGCTCCGGGGGATGTGCAGGCGGCTGTGGCAACTCCGGACGGGGATGCGGTGGGGGATGTGGCACGGGAGCGTGTCCCGCCCTGCGCGTCTTTGACTGGCTGGCGGATTTCGGCATCGAGCAGGCCACCCAGACGCTGGACATCGTCGAGGTGCTTTTTAAGGGCAACCGGAAGGCCTTCTATCGCAACGCCCAGGGGATTACCCTGCGCAGTGGGGACTACGTCGTCGTCCAGGCGGATCGGGGCCTCGATATGGGGCGGGTCAACCTGATGGGAGAGCTGGTGCGGCTGCGTCTGAAGGCCCGGGGGTTGGATATACAGGCCGAGTTCCCCCGCATCGTGCGGCGCGCCACGGCCGAGGATATGGCCCGCTACGAGGCCAATCGGGCTCGGGAAGAGGAGGCCTTCCGCATCTGCCGTCGGCATATCGAGCGGCTCAACCTGAGCATGAAGCTCGTCGACGCCGAATGGCAGTTCGACGGCAAAAAGCTTACCTTCTACTTTACGGCCGAGCATCGGGTCGATTTTCGTCAGCTGGTCCGCGATCTGGCGGCCGAATTTCGCACGCGCATCGAGCTGCGCCAGATCGGGGTGCGCGATGAGGCCGCGCGCGTGGGGGGTATCGGCAGCTGCGGCCGGGAGTTATGTTGTTCGACCTGGCTGCAGGAGTTCAAGCACGTCTCCACCCAGGCGGCCCGCGTGCAGAATCTGCCCATCAATCCGGCCAAGCTCAGCGGCCAGTGCGGGCGCCTGAAGTGCTGTCTGAACTACGAGCTGGAGCAGTACATGGAGGCACTGGCCCAGTATCCGCCGCTGGAGACGCGCCTGCGCACCCAGCGTGGGGAAGGGATCATCGAAAAAATCGACATCTTCAAAGAGCGGCTCTGGGTCCACTATCCGGAAACGGATACCTGGGAACAGCTGCCGCTTGAGGAAGTGCGCCGGATTCTGGAGCTCAACCAGCAGGGTATCGTACCCGCCGTAGCGGTCTCCGATCCGGAGCCCCTTGAGGTGGATCGAGATGAGCTCAGCCTGGATGGCCTGCCCTGGCCGGAGGCGGAGAGCCCCCCTGCGCCGGAAGAGCCGCAGAAAAAGGGCCGGCGGCGCCGCCGTAAGCGGCATAAGCGTTCCTCTCCCTCGAGCAATCAGGCCGAGGGGTCTGCTCCGAAGAAATCCTCCCGAAGAAAACGCCGCCGTCGATGAAAATCCCGTTCTGGAAGATGTCGGGGGCGGGAAACGATTTCGTCGTGCTCGACAACCGCTCCCTGGCTTTGCCTCCGGAGACCCACGCCCGCTGGGCGCGCCGACTCTGTGAGCGCCGGTCGGGTATCGGCGCCGATGGGCTGTTGCTCCTGGAGGCGGACTCGGAGTACGCCTTTCGTATGCGCTACTACAATGCCGATGGATCCCGGGGGCGTATGTGCGGCAATGGGGCCCGCTGTCTGGCCTATTTCGCCTGGGAACACGGTATACCGGACGATCCCGTTTGGTTCCGGACCGACGTCGGTCCGTTTTGCGCCCGACGTGCAGGCCCCCGACGGGTGCGCCTAGACTGGCCAGAACCCCAGCGCTGGCATACGGGGCTGGAGCTTGACGGCTGGCCGGCTGTGTGGATAGATACGGGGACGGAACACCTGGTCGTTGGCCCCCTGGCGGATCTGGATGCACTGGATGTGCCCCGTATTGGGGCCCGTCTGCGAGCCCATGAGGCGTTGGGCCCGGAGGGGGCCAACGTGAACTTCGTGACCCCGATCGGGGAGGATAGCCTGCGGGTGCGCACCTACGAACGCGGCGTGGAGGCCGAAACCCTGGCTTGCGGAACCGGGGCGGTGGCCGCCGCCTGCGTGGCCTACCAGCTCGGGTGGGTGCGCCGCTTTCCCGTTCGCGTGCACATGCCCGGCGGCGTGCTGGAGGTGGGAGGGCGTCCGGGGCCGGAGGGGCGGTGGGAAGCATTGTATCTCGAAGGCCCTGTGCAGGTCACCTTTACCGGCGTATTTCTCGGGGAGGCAGAGTGAGCCGAAACACGGTGCTTGTGCTGCTCCTGGGGGGGATGCTCCTCCGCTGCTCCGGGCCCGAGGCGCTCCGGCGCGCCCAGGGGGCTGAGGAGGGACGAAGTCCGCTCGAAGATCGCATCGCCACGGTGCAGCTTTTCCCCACCGGCGCCGAGGAGGCGCCCCCGGTGCTCGTCCTTGGTCAGGAGCAGACCCTCACGCTCGCCTTCGACTGGCTCGGAGCCGATCCCCCGCCGCCGCTGGAGGTGATCTTCCTGCACCTGGATCGCCACGGCCGCCCCGATCTGCTGCCGGCCCAGTATATGGTGCGCTTCGATCGGGATGTGATCCGAGACTATCGGCCTTCTATGCGCACCCGTCTGCCCTACTACCATGTGCGCTACCGCTTTCCCAATGAGCAGATCGCTTTCCGGCTCAGCGGACAGTATCTGGTGCGCGTGTTGGAATCCCGCACAGGCGCGGTGCTCCTGGAACGTCGCTTCTATGTCTCAGAACAGAACCTGGAGGCCCGCCTCGCCCTGGAGCCGTGGGCCTTTGTGCGCGGGCAGTTCGGGGCTCCGGTACTGCGCCTGCGTCCGCCGGAGTTTGTGCTGAACCCCATCGGGGATCTGCGGGCCTGTTTTGCCCTCAACGGGCGCCTGGAGGCCCCCCAATGTCCGGCACCCGCGCTCCTGGAAAGCCCCTGGATGGAGTACCGGCCTGCTCCCGAAGAGCTCTTCGCCTCTTTTGCCGGGGAGCCTTTCGTGCTGGACCTGACCCGCCTGGAGGGGGCGCGTTCGCCTCGCATTGAGCAGGTGGATTTCTCCCCTCCGCAGGTGCGCGTGCTCCTGGAGCCGGACCGTCTGAGCACGCCCACCGGTGGGGATGTGCCCCTGTTTTTCACCTCCGGCGGGCTCATCGAGCGCTATGGATCGCGGGCCAACGCGGCCTTGACGGCCGAATACGTGGATGTGGTCTTCAGGCTCGAGTTGCCCGCTGAAAACCCGCTTGAGGGGCCGGTTTTTCTGGTGGGCAGTTTCAACGATTTTCGGCCTGCCCCGGAGTACCGCATGGAGTACGATCCGAGCTCCCGACGCTACCAGCTCACCGTGCGGCTCAAGCAGGGCCTCTACACCTATCAGTACGTGACCCTAGACGGCCGCACGGGTCGGCTCCGGCCCGTTTTCGATCGCCCCCTCTGGGGAGAGGTGCTCTATACGGCGCTCGTCTACTACACCGATCCCCGCATTCCCGCCGATCGCCTGCTCTGGGTAGGCAGCCTGTTGCCTTGATGTCGGCGGTCCCCGGCAGGTTGCCTGCAAGGGCAAGCGGTGGCGTATTTTTCCTCCGCTCCAAAACGACGGAAAGACGATGCGCAGGACGTGGATCGTGTGGTTTGGACTCTTGGCCATCTCCCCGGCCAGGGGCCAGGAAGCGGCGGACGTATTGCTCTATAACGGCCGCATCTACACCATGGCCGAGCCGGCTCGCGCAGAAGCTATGGCCATCCGGGGGGATCGGATCGTGGCCGTGGGCTCCACAGCGGAGCTAAGGCGCCGCTTTCGGGCGCGCACGGAGATCGACCTGGGGGGTCGGACCGTACTGCCCGGCCTCATCGACGCACACGCCCACCTGATGGGGCAGGGGGTGAGCATGCTGCAGGCCGATCTGGTGGGGGCCAACTCCAAAGAGGAAATCCTCGATAGGCTCCGGCGCTTCGCCCAGAGCCGCCCGCCCGGATCCTGGATCCTGGGGCGGGGGTGGGATCAGAACCGCTGGCCGGAGAAGGCCTTCCCCACGGCCGAGGATCTGGACCGTCTTTTCCCGGATCGACCCGTCTGGTTGCGCCGCATCGATGGGCATGCGGCGTGGGCCAACTCAAAGGCCATGGAGTTGGCCGGTATTTCAGTCCAGACGCCGGACCCGGAAGGGGGGCGCATTCTGCGGTATCCGGATGGACGTCCCACCGGGGTGTTCATCGATCGGGCCATGGCACTGGTGGAGCGCTTTATCCCTCCACCCTCAGAGGAGGACCTGGAGCGCGCCCTGGAACTGGCCATCGGGGAATGCCTGCGCTATGGCATCACGAGCGTACACGATGCCGGCGTAGATCGCCGCACGATCGAGCGTTACCGGCGTTTCATCGACGAGGGGCGTTTCCCGTTGCGTGTTTATGCGCTCATCGGCGGGGTGGGGGAGACGCTGGAGTATTTCTGCCGGCAGGGTCCCCTGCTCGGCTACGGCGGCAACCGATTGACCGTGCGCGCCGTCAAACTGTACGCCGACGGGGCTCTGGGGTCCCGGGGTGCGGCGCTGCTGGAGGATTACAGCGACGAGCCGGGCAACCGGGGCTTGCTCATCGTATCGGCCGACTCCCTGGCCCGCCAGGTCGAGCGCGTCATGGCCTGCGGCTTTCAGGTGGCCATCCATGCCATCGGAGATCGGGGCAATCGGGCCGCGCTGGATGCGATCGCCCGGGCCATCGAACGCACCGGACGCCGGGATCTGCGGCCGCGTATCGAACATGCCCAGATCGTGGCCCTGGAGGACATCCCCCGATTCCGACAGCTGGGGGTCATCGCCTCCATGCAGCCCATTCACGCGACCAGCGACATGTACTGGGCCGAGGCCCGTGTGGGCCCGGAGCGCATCCGGGGTGGATACGCCTGGCGCCGGTTTCTTGATGCCGGAGTGGTGCTGGCCGCGGGTTCGGATTTCCCCGTGGAGCCCGTGAACCCCTTCCTCGGCCTTTATGCGGCTGTTACGCGTCAGGATCGCTCCGGCTGGCCTCCCGGGGGCTGGTATCCGGATCAGCGCCTGCGCCTTCAGGAGGCCGTGCGGGCTTTCACCCTGGGGGCTGCCTATGCCGCCTTCGAAGAAGACCTGAAGGGCAGCCTGGAGCCGGGTAAACTGGCCGACTTCATTGTGCTGGATCGGGATATCTTCGCCGTTCCGGAACGGGATATCGCCGATGTGCGTGTACTGGAGACCTGGCTCGGCGGGGAGCGGGTTTACCGCGCCGAGCCTTAGGGTTCGGATCCGTATCCATGGCCTGGGAGAGGAGATAACCGGTGCGTGCTGTAGTGCTGGGATGCATATTGGGCTTGTTTTTCCTGAGTGGCTGTGCGGGGTCGCGTTCCGCTCAGCGGCTGGATACGCCCGAGGAGGCCTACAACCGGGCCCTGGCGCTGTTCGAGCGAGGTCGATACGCACAGGCGGCCGAAATGGCCCAGCGGGTATTCGAGTTCGGACGGGGGCATGAATACGCCGAGCCCGCGCAGCTGCTCCTGGCCCGGTCGTATTTCCAGGCGCGCGACTACCTAATGGCCGCCAACGAATACAATCGCTACATCACGCTTTACCCCCGTAGCGAGCGCGTAGAGGAGGCGGAGTTCGAGCGGGCCCTCTGCTACTACTATCTCTCCCCGCCCTATTATCTGGACCAGTCCGACACCCAGCGGGCCATCGACCTGCTGCGCCTCTTTACGATTCGTTATCCCGGCTCTCCACGTGCAGCGGAGGCCGCTCGTTACATCACGGAACTGCGCAACCGGCTGGCGCGCAAAATCTACGAGGCGGCCCGGCTGTACATGCGCATGGAGGCCTGGGAGGCGGCCGCGCTCACCTTCGGGGAGGTGCTCAACCAGTATCCGGATTCGGAATGGGCCGACAGGGCCCTGCTGGGGCAGGTTCAGGCCTATATGGCTTTCGCCAGCTCCAGCGTGCCGGCCCGTCAGGCCGAACGCTACCGTATGGCCCTGGAGGCGGCTAACCGATTCCGGCAGCTTTTTCCCCAGAGCCCCCTGCGGCCTCAGCTGGAGGCGCTGGCCGTGGAAATTCAAAGCCGGCTCGGAGACGGACAGGCCATTCGCTGACGGGTCCGATGCGCATCGGCGTTCTGGGAGGCTCCTTCAATCCCCCGCACTGGGGGCACCTGTTCGTGGCCGAGTACGTGCGCGATGCCCTGCAGCTGGATCGCGTCTGGCTCGTCGTCGCTCCCCGTCCTCCGCATAAGCTCACCGACCCCGAGCTGGCTCCGGCCGAGGACCGACTCGCGATGGTCCGTCTGGCCACCTCGGAGGCCCCGGCCCTGGAGGCCTCGGAGATAGAGTTCCACCGGGAGGGCCCCTCCTATACGGTCGATACCCTGGAGGCCATCCGGGAGGCCCATCCGGGGGCACGTTTGTACCTGATCCTGGGGGCCGATAGTCTGCAGAACCTGCCCACGTGGCGAAATCCGGAGCGGATCGCGCAGATGGCCACGTTGGTGGCCGTGGGGCGTCCGGGCTGGACGCTCTCGCCCCTGCCCGCGCGATGGGGGGCGGAGGTGCACTGCCTCGAGGCCCCCCTGATCGGGATATCCGCCCGTGATATCCGCGCGCGCGTTCGGCAGGGCCGCTCGATTCGCTTCTGGGTCCCGGAGCCCGTGCGCCGTTATATCGAGGAGCGCAACCTGTACCGAGCCTGAGCCCCTATTGCGGCCGTCTCCCCTTGCCGTGCTCGATGCGAGCGGAAGGGCGTGAGGCCGGTCAGCGGGGAATGTGAAGCGCTCCGGATGCGAGCAGTTCTCGGGCTTTATGGTAGGCTTCCGGGGTGTTGATGTTGAGCAGGATTTCCGGTGGAAAGGGGGAGGATTCGATGGGGACGGGTTCTATCTCGAGCGTTTCCAGCCAGTCCTGAACCCGACGCCTGCCCAGCTTGAGGGCCACCACGAGCGGCTCCAGCGCCGAGCGGGCATAGCGGGCGCAGAGGGGCATGTACATGCCCCCCACGGTGGGCACCAGGGCTTCGGCCGGCGGGTGAGCGATCAACCAGCGCAGGAAGGCCTCATTTACGAAGGGCATATCACAGGCCAGCACAAACAAATACGGGGTACGGGTGCGCTTGAAGGCCGCATGAATCCCCGCCAAAGGGCCGACTCCCCGGAAGCGATCCTCCAGGCGGGGCACATCTTGCGGGTAAGGTCGCTCCCGGGGGGCGGAGAGATAGACCCGGTCTGCGAAGACGGCGCGCAGCCGCTCAAGCAGATGCTCCAGGATCGTGCGGCCTTCCCATTCCAGCAGGGCCTTATCCTGCGGGCCGAAGCGCCGGCTTTCGCCTCCGGCCAGCAGCACAGCGGATACTTCTAGAGGCGATACGCTCACGGCCGCTCTCCCCGGGGACGCAACCAGGGTTCGGGATCCAGATGCTGTTGGCCTCTCCAGAGGGCGAAGAACACGCCCGCTCCGCGGGGAGACTCTTCCAGGCCCGCCCGACCGATAATCTGTCCGGCCACGACGGGATCACCCTCGCGCACGAGTACCTGCGACAGGTTCGCATATACGGTTGTGTACGCGCCGTGCTGAATGAGCACGGTATTGCCGTAGTCGGCGATGAAAAGCACCCGGCTGATCCGGCCATCGAAGATAGAGCGGACGGGAGCCGCGGGGGGCGTGGCGATGTCGATGCCGATGTTCAGCGTCTGCGTGCCGTATTCCGGGTGTACGCGCCTGCCGTAGCGTTCCACAATAACGCCTTCTGCGGGCCAGGGCAGCCGACCCCGATTGGCGGCGAAGTTCTCGCTCAGCCGTTCCAGGTTGCGGGCCAGTTCGGGTTCGGCCTCGGCCTGGACCGCGGAGCGGCGTTCGGTCTCTGCGATCAGGGCGGCCAACCGGCGTTCGAGCTCCTGGGCATATCGGCGTTTTTGTTCCAGTTCGCGCTCCAGGCGGGTTCGATCCCGGCGCAGGGAGTGCAGGAAGGCATCCCGTTCTCGGATGCGCTCGCTCAACGTCCTGCGCTCCTGTTCAGAGTCCCGCAGCAGGGCCTGGCTCTGGCGCAGCTGGTTGGCTAGGGTTTCCTGCTTCTGGCGCAACAACTCCGCCAGCGTGTTCAGCGTCTCTGCCTGTCGGCGACGTTCCTGGGCGAAGCGCTGCAGGTACCGGGCCCGGATGAGGGCCTGGTTGAAGCTTGCCGCTGTGAAGATGAGCGCCAGCTCATGCAACCGGCCGTATCGATAGGCGTACTGGACCCGGCGCCGATATTGATCCAGTATCCGGGCATGTCGTTCCTGGAGTTGGGCGATCTGCGCTTTTGTCTCTTCCATCTGCACATCCAGCTCCCGGATACGCCGGGCGAGCGTGTTCAACAGCTCATCGCGGAGCCGTATCTGGCGGTTGTATGTGGCCAGCAGGCGCAGTACCTGGCGTTCCTGCTGTTGCGCGCGACGCAACTCCTCTTCATAGCGCTGGATTTCCCGGCGCAGCATCTCGAGTTCCTGCTCCGTCTGGCGGCGCACGTCCCGTTCCTGCGCCCCGAGGGAGCCTGAGAGGCCGAACAGAAGGCATATGAGCAGGATCGTCCTCACCATCGCAGGCGGGGGAGCTGCCCGGGGGGATCCCAGGCGGGCGGGGTTCCCGTGGTGTCGAGCGTGCGCAACCGATAGAGGATCTCCAGGCCCTCGGCGGGGCGGCGGATCAGGATACGGCGGGGCAACCAAACGTTCTCCCAGCGCATCCAGTCCTCGTAGCGGCGCTCCTCCTGCAGCGTATCGTTTCTGTAGCGTTGCAGGCCGGCCGGGAGTCCGATTTCGGGATCGAAATCGAACTGAACCTCCGCACTGCGCCAGCGCCAGGCTCCGGGCTCCTGGTGCAGAAGCGTCGTATCCGACCACAGAGCAGGCAGATCCCGACCGGAAAGCCATGTCCAGATCTGCGAGGGAGTAAGACGTACGCCCTCCGGCAGGGCCAGGCCCAGGGGCAGGCGATCGGCTTGGGATCCGAGCAGGATCACCCGGCCGTTGAAGCGGTCCCATATCTGCAGGGAGTCCCGGGTGAGCCGGAGGCGGGCTACCTCCAGGCCCATAAAGGCCTGCAGGCGGGCGAGCAACAGGCTGTCACCCAGAAAGAACAGCTCCCCTCCCGCCGGAAAACGCTGGCCGGCTGTCTGTATCGAGAGCTCGAAGGCTACCCGCTTGGGAGGGGGGACGGGCTGTAGCCGCAAGGAGGCGGCCTGCCACAGGCCCGCAGGGGGAGGAGGGGCAACGGAGGCCGGTGGGCGTGTGGCACAGCCGGAAAGAAGGAGTATTCCGATCCAGCAGACCAACGATCTGGACATCGCTTGCTCCGAACAGCGGGTTTTTCAATATGGACACGCAGAGCGGCAAGGAACAAGGGGGCAGGCCGGATAAGGACGCCCAGCAGGTGAAAAACCCAAAACCCGCCCGGATGGTGGCTTTACAGCGAGACGGAAGGGGGCGTATTTTCGAGCCGGTCCTGGATACGGGAGTGCACATGGAACCCGCTTTCTGGATCCTCACCCCACCTCCCCTTGAGCGCGGAGGGCGGCTCTGGGTGGAGGTCCGCTACGGAGATCCCGAGACCAACAGCCTTCTCCCCGCTGAACTGGAGGCGGGGTTGGTGCGCGCCCGCGTGTGGGCCGAGCGGGCGCATGAGCTGGATACAGAAACCCTGCGTCTGAGTCTGAACGCGCAACGACAGCTGGGCTTCTACGTCAGCGCCGAGCGTCTGCCCATAGCGTTGGGGCTGTATTACGACTTGGGGTACCACCTTTCCTCCGAGGGCTTGCCTCTATATGTGCACTGTTACGCGCAGGGGGTCGTGCTGGGCGCCGAGGCGTATCCCACCCGGGTGCCCGCGGCCCATCTGACGCTGCGCCTGCTTCCCGAAAGCTGGCCCGCGGCAGAGCGTCCCTGGCCGCTGCGGGTGGAGTTCTTCGGAAGGCCTCAGCCCGGAGCGGAGGTGGAGCTGATTCGGCCCCGCTGCTGGAAGGGGCAAACGGACCACGAGGGCTGGGTTGAGATCCCCGCCCTGGAAGTGGGGACCTGCGCCCTGCGCGTTACGGTCCGGGTTCCGCGATCCGGAACCGTGCGGGGGCAACCATACCAGGCTGTTGAACACCGTGCCACGCTCTATTTGCCCGTGCAAGAGGGGTAAAGATGCGTCTTGTCATACCCATGGCCGGAAAAGGCACGCGCCTGCGGCCCCATACGCACACCACGCCCAAGCCGCTACTGCCCGTTGCGGGTAAGCTCATGGTCGAGCGTATCCTGGAAGCCTTCGTCGGCGCGTTGCCGGAGCGCATCGATACGATCGGGTTTGTGCTCGGAGATTTCGGAGCCGAGGTTTCGGCCACGCTCGCCGAGCTCTGCAGACGGCTGGGGGCGGAAGCCCGCTTCTACCGGCAGGAAAGCCCCGAGGGCACAGGGCATGCCGTGTACATGGCGGCGGAGCTGCTGGAAGGCCCGGTGATCGTGGCGTTTGCCGATACGCTTTTCGAGCTGGATCGGCTTTTCAGCCTGGACGCGGAGGCCCTGATCTGGGTTAAGGAGGTCGAAGATCCCCGCCGTTTCGGGGTGGTGCTCGAGGAGGGGGGGCGGATCGTGGGTTTTGTGGAAAAACCCTCCGAGCCCATTTCCCGGAAGGCCATCATCGGCATCTACTATTTCCGTCAGGGCGCCCGACTACGCCAGGCGCTGGAGCGGCTGATCCGGGAGAACAGGCGCGGACACGGCGGGGAATTACAGCTCACCGACGCGTTGGATGATCTCATCCGACAGGGGCTGCCTTTTCAGACGACCACGGTTTCCAGCTGGCTGGACTTTGGCACCGTGACGGATATGCTCCAGAGCACTTTCTATGTGCTCGAGCGCATGGGGCAAGATGTTCATCCCTCGGCTGTGATCGAAAATAGCGTGCTTCTGGGTCCCGTCTACGTGGGGCCGAATGTGCAGATCCGGAATGCCGTTGTGGGACCTTTTGTGTCTCTGGAGGCCGGGGTGTGTCTGGAGCACAGCCGGATCGAGCGCACCATCCTCAACCGGCACGCGTACGTGGCCCATTCTCTGCTGCGAGAGAGCTTCATCGGGCAGCACGCCTGCCTGGTCGGGCTTTCGGGTCGCTTCAACATCGGCGATCATAGCGCCGCAGAAGGCGTATGATGGAACTGATCCCGGCGCATACGCCGGAGCTTCTGGGGTTCGATACGCTGCGAACCCGTCTGGAGGCCCTGGCTCTTTCCGATTCCGGCCGAGAACGCATCCGGAACCTTGTCTTCTGGACCGATCCGGAGGTGATCCGGGGCTATATGGAGCGCACCGAAGCGCTCAAGAACCTCTTGTTGCATGACGATCCCTTCCCTTTGGAGCCGTGGCCGGATCTGCGTCCCCTTTTCCGTCAGGCGGCCGTTATGGATGTCTACCTGCCCGGAGCCCATCTGGTTCAGATCGCCCGATGGCTTCGACAGGTCCGGACGGTGCGCGCCTATCTGGAGCGGAGGCGGGCCCGCTATGGGTTGCTCTGGGAATCTTTCGGTTCCCTGATTCCGCTTCCGGAGCTGGAAGAAGCCATTTTTTGCGCCCTCTTCGATGATGGCGGGGTGCGGCCAGATGCCTCTCCGGAGCTGCGTCGTCTCTCCGAGGAGCGAGCCGTGCTGGGGGAGCGGCTCCATCGGCGTCTGGACCAGATCCTCTCCGAGTGGGCTATGGCCGGCTTGCTGGCCGATGAGCAGCCCGCGTTTCGGGGAGGCCGGCTTCTTTTGCCCGTACAGGCGGAGCACAAGCGTCGCGTAGCGGGCTTTATACACGATGTCTCCTCTACCGGGCAGACGGTCTATGTAGAGCCGGCCGCGCTTTTGGAGCTCAACAACGAACTGCGCGCGCTGGAGGCCGAAATACAGCGTCAGCAGGAGGCCGTGCTCCGGGAGCTCACGGCCCGGCTGCGCCGTCACCTGCCGGAGCTGGAGTACAACCTGGAGCTCATGGTCCGGCTCGATGAACTGCAAGCCAGGGCTCGGCTGGCCATCGAGCTCATGGCGGAGATGCCCGAACTGGACGGGGAAAGCAGGGTGCTGCTCAGGGAAGCCCGCCATCCCGGACTGTGGCTGTCGCGGCCGGATAAGTCCACGGTTGTACCCCTGGATCTGGAGCTGGGCACCCGAAGCCGGGTGCTGGTCATCTCCGGGCCCAACGCGGGGGGCAAGTCCGTGGCCATGAAGACGGTGGGGTTACTGGTGCTCATGGCCCATGCCGGCTTGCTTTTGCCCGCCCATCCGAAGAGCCGCATCGGGCTTTTTGCCCGGATGGGGGTAGATATCGGAGATGCCCAGTCCGTCGAGCAGGATCTGTCCACCTTCAGTGCGCATCTGGAGCGGCAGCGCGCCATTCTGGAGCGGGCCGATGCACGCACGCTCGTGCTCATCGATGAGCTGGGCACGGCCACCGATCCGGAAGAGGGGGGGGCGCTGGGAGGGGCTATTCTAGACGTATTGCTTGAGCGCGGGGCGCGCGTGATCGTGACCACGCACCATGGGGCGATCAAGGCCTGGGCGTTGCGCACCCCGGGGGCGGAAAACGGCTCTATGGCCTTCGATGAGGAGCGTCTGCAGCCCACGTATCGTTTCCGGCCCGGTGTGCCCGGCCGTTCGTACGCCTTCGAGATCGCCCGCCGGATCGGGATCCCGGATTTTGTCCTGGAGCGGGCGCGGCACCTGGCCCGGCTCAAGGGGCCTCGTCTCGATGAGGTGCTGGCCTCCTGGGAGGCCGAACGCCGCGCCTTCGAGGAGGCGCGCCGACGACTGGAGGCCGAACTCCAGGCGCTGGAGCGGGAGCGCCGTGAGCTGGCCGAGCGCAGAGCGGCTCTGGAGCAGGAGGTGGCCGATATCCGGGCGCGCGCCCTCAAGGAGGCCGAAACCCTGCTCCGGGAGGCGCGGGCTCGTATCGAGCGCACTATACGGGAAATCCGAGAGGGGCAGGCGGAGCGAGAACACACCCGCAGGGTCCGTTCCGAACTGGAGCGGTTCGAGCAGGAGGTTCGCTCTGAGCGCCGGGCGCTGGAGCAGAAACGGGGGGCGCGGGCCACTCCCCGTCCGATACAGGTCGGCGACTGGGTGGAGCTCATCGAGCATCCCGGCGCCCCGGCCCGGGTGCTGGAGCTCTCCGCCTCGCAGGCGGTGGTATTGCTGGGGGGGCTTAAGCTTCGCACCTCCCTGGATCGGATCCGACCCGCAGCCTCTGTGCCCCGCGAGGAGCCCGCTTCCGGTATCGCCCGATCCTCCTCTCTCCCTCTCGCCCTGCGCGCAGGGTATGAACTCGACATCCGCGGCATGCGGGCTTCGGAAGCCCGGGAGGTGGTGGAACGTTTCCTGGACGAGGCACTGGCCGCCGGCCTGGAACGGGTGCGCATCATCCATGGAAAAGGCGATGGCGTGCTGCGCCAGGTGGTTCATGAGGTGGCCCGATCCCATCCAGCCGTTTCCGGCTGGGTGGAGGCCCGGCCTGAGGAGGGAGGGGCTGGGGTAAGTATCCTTATGCTGCGTTAGGAAGAAGGAGGTTACCCGGTGAAACCCAGGGTATTTGTGACCTACCGGATTCCCGAGGCCGGTCTACGGCTGTTGCGCGAGCAAGCGGAGCTGATTGTCAACGAAGAGGATCGTTTTCTGAACGAAGAGGAGATCATCTCCCGGGCCCGGGACGCCGAGGCGCTCATTACGCTCCTGCAGGATCCCATCACCGCACGGGTCATTGAGGCTCTGCCCCGGTTGAAGATCATCGCCAACTACGCGGTGGGATACAACAACATCGATGTGGAGGCCGCCACGCGGCGGGGGGTGGTGGTTACCCACACACCGGATGTGCTTACCGATGCCACGGCCGATCTGACGATGGCCCTGATCTTGGCCGTGGCCCGACAGGTGGTGGCCGCCGATCGGTTTGTCCGCGAGGGGCGCTTTACGGGCTGGAAGCCTGAGCTGTGGCTCGGCATGGAGTTGCGGGGTAAAACGATCGGCATCGTCGGCATGGGACGTATCGGCTACGCCGTCGCCCGCCGGGCTGTGGCCTTCGGCATGGAGGTGATCTACCATAATCGGCGTCCGGCCAATCCCACACTCGCCTACCTCGTGGGAGCTCGGTACGTGTCCCTGCAGGAGCTGCTGGAGCAAGCGGACGTCGTTTCCCTGCACTGTCCCCTTACCCCCCAGACGCGGCATCTGATCGATCGCCATGCGCTGGAGCGCATGAAGCCGACGGCGATTCTCATCAACACGGCCCGAGGTCCCGTGGTGGACGAGGCCGCCCTGGCCGAGGCCCTGCGCCAGGGGCGCCTGGCCGGTGCGGGGCTGGATGTCTTCGAAGAAGAACCGCGCGTCCATCCGGATCTGCTCTCCCTGCCCAACGTGGTGCTGACTCCGCACATCGGAAGCGCCACTCGGGAGGCCCGGGAACAGATGGCCATTATGTGCGCACAATCTGTGATCGCCGCGCTTTCCGGAGAGGTGGAGGTGTCGCATATGGTCAATCCCGAGGCGCTCCTCCTGCGCAACGGATAGGGGAATTGACAATGGGGGCAGCTCATGCCATATTTGATCGGTATGAACGCGGGAGGGTACCCAGAGGCCCCCGCAGAGAAGGCGAATGGCTCATGCCCTGTTGGATTGACATGAAGAGGTGGGTGCGCCTGTGGGGGGTCGGGGTCTGGCTCTGGGCATGGATGATGGTTGCGTTCCGAGCCTGGGCGCAGACCGGTCCTGCGCAGAAAGAACCCCCTGCTGAGGTGCCGTTTGCCCAGATTCAGAGCGCGCTCGCCGGAGGGATAGCTCGCCCGCTGGTGGCGCTGGTCAAGGAGGGGGTGGAGATCGCCCTGCTAGAGGAGCGGGATTTCTACAGCCGCAGGCAGGCCGAGTACGTGCTCAACGCGTTCTTTCAGCGCTATCCTCCGGTCGGATTTCAGTTTCGTCATCGGGGCGCGGCCGACGGGAGCTCCTATGGGGTGGGGACGTACTATTACCGCTCCCCGGATGGGAGACGTAGCCAGTTGCGCGTTTACGTGTTGCTTCGTCTGGGCGAGCGGGGTTGGGAGATAGAAGAAATCCGTTTTGAAAACTGAAGGCCAGCATGCGCTGGGTACGTCGATGGAGAGGACGATACGCTCGTATCGTCCTTTTTGCATATTTCGGAGGGGGGATACTCTGGCTGGGCGGCTGGATCCTGTGGGAATACGCACGCTGGGCGCACTACCCCGCTCGACAGCGTGCCCTCCAGCAGGAGATCCTGCGCGCCTGGGGGGAACTGGAAGACGAGGTCCGCCGGCGCGCCGAGGCCTTTGCACGCCATCCCGTCGTGCGCCGGGGGCTCCAAGCTGATACCGGGGCCCTGGTGCGGTGGGTCGAATCCCTGGACTGGGAGGAGGAGCTCTGGAGTCTGGATGTGCTCGATGCACAGGGCCGCGAGCTGGCCTGGCGGGGCCACCGCATGCCCCTCTCCGAAGAGGCAAACGGCCCGCTGCAGACCGAGGTGATCGTCGAACCCGGGCGTCGAGTATATCTCGTTGTCGTGCGCGCCGTGGAGGTGGGGGGCCGATTAGCGGGGTGGGTGCGAATCGGTCGGCTGTTGCGCTCCTGGTTGCCTGTGCAAAACGCGTATATCTGGGAATATGACTGGGCCGCCCGTTGGCGACAGCGCCTGAACGCGCAAGTAGCGGTGGACTGGCATGGCTCGCTTAGTGCCCCGGATGGGCTTTCTCCCGGTGCAACGCCGTTACGCCTGCGAGACGGGCGTCCCGTGGGCGCGCTCTACACACCCTACATGGAGCGCCCCCCTTTCCGGCTTCCCTGCTCGGAACGGGAGGGAAAGGCTTGGCTCCTGCTCTGGATTCTGGGCGGAGGCGTCCTGTGGGGGATCCTGCGATGGGGGGCCGGGAGGCGCTGGGATCAGGGGTGGAGGGCGTTTGTATACGGGAGTTTGCTCTGGTGGGCGCTCCGGTGGGCGTTGCTGGGGGTGCCCTGGCCGGGGTCGTGGTTCCAACCCGGCTGGCTGGGGTCGGGGGCGCTGGGTCCTCTGAGTCGTTCCTTGGGGGACGTTCTGCTCAGCGCCTTCTTCGCCTTCCTCTGGGCCCTTGCCCTCTGGCGTCTGGTTCCTCCTCAGATCCTGCGGCCCGTCGGTCGTCTGGGGTCGATAGCGCTGGGGCTTGCGGGTTTCTGGGTGGGGATGCTCTGGGTTGCCCTGGGGGAGCTCATGGAGCGGCTGGCGGTGGACTCGACCCTGACGTATTTCTCCCTGCAGGGCCTTTTCCCCTCCCTTCCCGTCTTCGGCCTGTATGTGGCTCTGGCCCTGTTGGGCGCAACGGCACTGCTGGTGGGGTTCTGGCCGCTGGTGTCTCTGGATCGGCAGCTGGGGCATGTGAGGCCGAGCAGGGCGATGCTGTCCGTAGGCGCGGGCCTGCTGATGCCTGTCGGGTTTGCGCCTTCGGCCTGGAGGGTATATCTGGCCTTCTGCGCGGCGGTGTTGATCCTCTACGGGTTCTGGCGGGCGCGTGCGCAAAAAGAGGGGTTTGTATTTCGGTTTCAGGGTATGCCCCTGCGCATACTGTTTCTGACCTCGGTCGGCTTGACGGTTGCGCTCTATCCCCTCTGGCTGCGCGCCGTACGCGCCCAGTGGCAGGTGCAGATGCAGGAGCTGGCTCAACGCCTGGTGCGCCAGGAGGATCGCTGGACGATGTTCACGCTGGAGGAGGTCCTGCGTCAGCTCCAGAATGACGCTGAGCTGGTGGAGGCGCTGCGCCGGCCCGGAGAATCCGTCGATTCCCTGCTGGCTGAACGGGGGATCTGGACCCTGCTTCGCGCTCTGCGCGGCTACGAGGTCGATCTGCGCATCTACGATCTGTCCGGACGCAGCCGTAACCGCCCTTCTCTGGCCCTGGTGCTGATTCCCCCGCTCCCGGAGCGTCTGCCCCGGGACTGGATGGAGACCTACTCCCAGCAGCCGCGACGCCCCGATCCGTGGGTCTACGTGGTCCGGGGACGTGCCGGGATGCGCGAGCGTTATGAGGGGGTGGCCCCTGTGCTGACACCCGATAGACGGTATTTCGTCGGGTGGGCGCTTGTCCGGGCCTTTCCAGGGGGACTGAGCACGCTGGTGGACATGCCTCTGCCCCGCGTGCTGGTGCGCCGCGAGATGCATGCGGACTGGCAGTCTCGTTTTGCCGTGGCGGTTTTTCGGGACGGCTGGTTGCTTCGTAGTCGGGGAGAGGGTTTTATCCGCTACAGGCTCCAGACCGACTTGGCTGCTCTATCCGGGGACCGCTGGCTGCTGGAACGAGAAGGGGAACGCTCTTACTGGACGCTTTACCGTCCGTCGGAAGACGGACGCCTGGTGGCCGTGCGCATAGAGACTCCGGCTGGGTTGCTGCATCTCTTCTTTGGGTTTCAGCTCTGGCCCCCGACCCTGTTTGTGGCCTTCTTGGGCCTGGTGTTCTTCTTCGGGGGATTTCGGTCCGGAGGGCTATGGCGCTACAGGCGATTCCGGGATCGGCTCTTTGATGCCGTGCTGCTGCTTTCCCTGCTCACCTTCCTCGCCGTGGGTGGGGTGGCCTACCGCATCATACGCCAGCAGAGCGTCGAGCAGCTCAAACAGCAGGTACGCACGGATCTGGAGACCATCCAGGCCTACCTGGAGCGCTCTTCGGGATGGGAGCAGGGGCGGTGGCGCCTGCCGGGCGCCCAGCTGGATTCCCTGGCCCAGCTGTTGGATGCGGATATCAACCTCTATCGGGAGGCGCGTCTGGAGGCCACTACCCGTCCGATCATCTTCCAGTATCACCTGCTGGATGATCGTCTGCCCCTGGCCATTTACCGGGCTCTGTACGAAGAAGGCCAGCTGGAGGTTTTCAGCCCCACCCGTATCGGCCGCTTCGCCTTCTGGACCGGATACCGGTTGCTCTACCGACCCGACGGTTCCCCGCGCGGCGTGGTGGCGGTGCCCACTTTGCCCCGACAGCCGCGCCTGGAGCTACAGCTGGCCAGCACGATGGCCTATCTCATTGGCGCCTATGCCGCCGTGTTGTTTTTGGTGGCCGCCCTGGTAGGGCTACTTTCTGGGGCCATCGCCGCTCCCCTGCGCCGTCTGCGGGCCGGTCTGGAGCGCGTGGCCCGGGGACGGCTCGATGAGCCTATCGCGGTGGAAACCGAAGACGAGCTGGGCGATCTGGTGCGTTCCTATAACGAGATGCTCGCCGAGCTGGATCGCTCCCAGAAGGTGCTGACCCGTCAGGCCCAGGAGCTGGCCTGGCGGGAGATGGCCCGTCAGGTGGCGCACGAGATCAAAAACCCCCTGACCCCGATGAAGCTCACGCTGCAGTATCTGGAGCGGGCGTATCGGGAGCGTAAAGCGGACTTCGATGAGCTCTTCGCCCGCACGGTGCGCGTGCTCCTGGAACAGATCGAGACGCTCAATCGTATCGCCTCCGAGTTCTCCCATTTTGCGCGCATGAGCCCAAGTCCGCTTGAGCCGCTCGATCTACGGCAGATCCTCCAGGAGGCCGCCGAGCTCTTCCAGACCCATCCCCGCCTCCGGCTCCTCCTCTGCCTTCCCGAGGAACCCCAGATCGTGGAGGCGGGCCGTGAGGATCTGCGTCGGGTCTTTGTGAATCTGCTCCAGAACGCCGTTCAGGCCATGCCACGGGGGGGGAAGGTCCAAATTCAGCTTGAACGGCTCGATGGCCGGATTCGCGTGGCCATATCGGATACAGGCCCCGGCATCCCCGAGGAAATCCGGGATAAATTGTTTTTGCCCAATTTCTCCACCAAATCCAGCGGCATGGGCCTGGGGTTGGCCATTGTGCGCAAAACGGTGGAGGATCTGGGGGGGCGGGTATACTTCGAAACCGAAGAGGGGAAGGGTACCACCTTTTACGTGGAACTTCCGCTGCGGGAGGGCGTTTCGGAGTCCGCGTACCCTTCGCAGGCAACGGGGGAGAACTATGGCGACATGGCCCAATCCCAACCTGGATCCCAACGTGCTGCGGACGGCCTTTCAGGAACGGATCCGGGGCACGATGGGGGAATGGATGGGGATGGAATTCCGAGAAGTGACCCCTGAGCGGCTGCTCATGCGCATGCCTGTCTCCGAACGGGTTCGCCAGCCCATGGGCCTGTTGCATGGCGGGGCTACGGCGGCGCTCATAGAAACGATCGCCTCCTTCGGGAGCGCCCTGCACTGCCCGCCGGGATCCATGCCGGTGGGGGTGGAGCTCAACTGCAACCATCTGCGCTCGAAAACCGCCGGATGGGTGGAGGCCATCGCCCGGCCGCTGCATCTGGGCCGTCGCTTGCACGTCTGGGATGTGCGCGTGCGCGACGAGGAGGACCGGCTTGTGGCCGCAGGCCGCTGCACGATCGCCATCGTGGCGGTGCGCCGGCCCGATCGCCCGCTGGAAGAAGAAGGAGAATCCGGCATGGAGCTGGAGCAGGCTCTGGAGGCCCTGCGTGAAAACCCCCGCCTGACGGATAACCTGACCGATTCCGTGGCGCGCGTGCTGCTTCAGTGGGCCGAAGCCCAGCTCAGGGCGGGCGTCTCCCCGGCGCGCGTCTTTGCCCTGCTGCGGCAGCTCAACGCAGAAGCCCCCGAGGACCCCGATCAGGCGCTGGATCGCGCCCGATCCCTGCTGGAAGCAAGCTGACCCCCATCAGAGGTTCCGCTTATGTCCCGATCCGGTCGTCTCCTGAAATGGATCAACGTGCTCGTTCTGCTCCTGCTGCTCTCCTACGTGGCTTATCGGAGCGGCTGGCTCGACGGGCTCTGGTCGCGGAGGAGCGCTCCGGTCGAGGCGCCTCTGTCCCTGGCCCCGGGGCTCCGGTTGGATGCCGTAGAGGTTCATCAGGGAAGCTGGTTTACGGTCTTCTTCACCCGACCCCGGTATCCGGACCGACCCGAAGGGCGCCATGGCGGGCTCGATGAAGTCTTTGTGGCCGATCTGGATCGGGCACAGCACTCCATCGACATCGCCGTCTTCGATCTCGACCTGCCCCGGGTGGTGGAGGCGTTGCTGCGCGCACACCGACGGGGAGTGCGGCTGCGCCTTGTGCTCGATGCGGAGAACCTTTCCGACCCCCGTATGGCGCGCGCCGTGCAGGCCCTGCAGCAGGCCGGTATCCCGATCCGGTGGGATGAACGAGAGGCCTTCATGCACAACAAATTCGCCATTCTGGACGGCCGCGTGCTCTGGACGGGCTCCTGGAACATGACGGAAAACGATACCTATCGCAACAACAACAACATGCTCCGGGTGAGCATCCCCGAGCTGGTGGCCAATTATGTCCGGCGTTTCGAACATCTCTTCGAGGGCCGTATGGGGCAGGAGGCGCCCCGGGATACGCCCTATCCCGTTGTCACGTTGTCCGGCCCTGTGCGCATCGAAACGTATTTTTCCCCGGGGGGCGGAGCGGCGCAGGCCATCGAAGATCGCCTTTCCCGGGCCCGCGAGCGCATTTACGTGATGGCCTTCGCCTTTACGGCCGACGCGCAGGCTCGTTTGCTCATAGAGAAGCATCGACAGGGGCTTCTGGTGCGGGGGGTCTTCGAGTCCCGCAATGTCCAGGGATCGGGATCCGACTTCGCCCGCCTGCGCCGCGCGGGGCTGGATGTCCGAGAGGACACCAATCCCTACATCATGCACCACAAGGTATATGTCATCGACGGCCGGATCGTGATCACGGGCTCGTATAACTTTACGGCCAGCGCCGAGCGGGCCAACGACGAGAATCTGCTCATCATCGAGGATCCGGAGCTGGCTCGCTATTACGAGGAAGAGTTCGCCCGTCTGTACGAACAGGCGCAAGCGCGTGCCCCTATCGGATCCGGACGGCCTCCGGCGCGACCTTAATGTCCTGCACCGGCCAGTTCCAGCTGGCGGATGGCGTCCCGCAGTTCGGCGGCGCGCTCGAACTCCCAGGCCTGGATGGCCTCCTGCATCTGGCGCCGCAGCTCGGCAATCAGGCGCTGGCGCTCTTCCTCCGATAGCCGCCCGGCAAGGGGATCGGCGACCTCGTGGGGTTCCGGATCCACGTAGTAGCGTCGCCGTTCCTGACGTGAGCTCAGATGATCGGCTACGGCGGTTGTCTGCAGGATCTGCTGCGGGGTTTTGCGCACGGTCCGGGGTATGATCCCGTGCCGTTCGTTATATGCCTGCTGGATCGCTCGCCGGCGTCGTACTTCTTCGATCATCCGGCTCATGGCCTCGGTGAGGCGATCGGCGTACAGGATCACCCGGCCGGCCGCATTGCGCGCCGCCCGACCAGCTATCTGAATCAGGGCGCGTTCGGAGCGCAGGAACCCTTCCTTGTCCGCATCCAGAATGGCCACAAGCGCCACCTCGGGCAGATCCAATCCTTCGCGCAGGAGATTGATCCCGATGAGCACGTCGAATTCCCCCAGCCGCAGATCGCGCAGGATATCGACCCGCTCCAGCGCGTCGATCTCGGAGTGCAGATACCGGACTCGGAAGCCGAATCCCACCAGGTAATCGGTCAGATCCTCGGCCATGCGCTTGGTCAGTGTGGTCACCAGCGCCCGTTCCCCGCGCGCCACCACGGCTCGGATCTCATTCATGAGGTCTTCTATCTGGCCCTTCGTGGGCCGGACCTCCACCTCGGGGTCCAGGATGCCCGTGGGGCGGATGATCTGCTCGACGACCACGCCCCCGCATTTTTCCAGTTCATATGGCCCCGGCGTGGCGCTGACGAAAATGACCTGATTGATGAGGGACTCAAACTCATCGAAGCGCAGAGGGCGGTTGTCCAGCGCGCTCGGCAGCCGAAAGCCGTGCTCTACGAGCACGCGTTTGCGGCTGATGTCCCCGTTGTACATGCCCCGGATCTGGGGGATGGTGATGTGGGATTCGTCGATAATGAGCAGATAATCGGGGGGAAAGTAGTCGAACAGGCAGTAGGGGCGCTGGCCCGGGGCGCGACCGGAAAGATGCCGGCTGTAGTTCTCGATTCCGGAGCAGTAGCCGATCTCCCGCATCATTTCGATGTCGAAACGGGTCCGTTGCTCCAGCCGCTGCGCCTCAAGCCACTTGCCCTCCGCCCGCAGCTCGGCAAGCCGCTCTTCAAGCTCCGCTTCGATGCTCCGAATGGCCCGTTCTAGCTGTTCGGCCGGGGTGACGAAGATCTTGGCCGGATAGAGGGTGAGCTCCTGGAGTCGTTCCCGAACCCGATTGTGCTCCGAATCGATGCGCGCGATCTCCTCCAGTTCCCTGCCCCAGAAGGACAGGCGCACGGGCTCATCCTCGTAGGCGGGGAAGACCTCCACCACATCGCCCCGAACCCGAAAGGTGCCCGGCTCCAGGGTCCCGTCGCTGCGCGTATAGAAGATGTGGATCAGGCGCAGCAATAGCTCGTTGCGGTCGAGCTCCTCCCCGCGCCGCAGGGTCACAATCTGGCTGCGATAATCCTCCGGGGATCCCAGGCCGTAGATGCAAGAAACCGAGGCGACCACGATTACGTCGTCGCGCCCGGAAAGCAGGGCGCTTGTGGCGCGCAGCCGGAGTCGGTCGATCTCCTCATTGATGGCAAAGTCCTTTTCGATGTACGTATCCGTGGCCGGCAGATAGGCTTCCGGCTGGTAGTAGTCGTAGTAGGAGATAAAAAACTCCACCGCATTGTGGGGGAAAAACTGCTTGAACTCTCCGTAGAGCTGGGCAGCAAGCGTTTTGTTCGGGCTGATGACGAGCGTGGGCTTGCCCACGCGAGCGATGACATTGGCGATCGTAAACGTCTTGCCCGTACCCGTGGCTCCGAGCAGGGTCTGGTATTTGAGCCCGCTTTGAATGCCTCTGACGAGCGCTTCGATCGCCTCGGGTTGGTCCCCCGTGGGTTCGTATTCGGAGACGAGCTGGAACGGCATATGCGCTTCCCTCTCGAACCGAGCAACAGAACGGGCTTTCGCTGCAGCGGGTTCCGGAAGCCGGTTTGGTTTGCTTCTCTGCGCCGGCGTACCTTGCAGCCGCTCTTATGCCAAATAGGGGATATACTTCGATGACCAAAATACTTGCTTTTGCAGACCAGGCCCGTGCGGCGCTGAAGCGGGGTGTAGATCAGTTGGCGGATGCGGTGAAGGTGACGCTAGGTCCGAAGGGGCGGAATGTGATTATTGAGAAGAAGTTTGGTCCGCCGACGGTGACGAAGGATGGGGTGACGGTGGCCAAGGAGGTTGAGTTGGAGGACAAGTTGGAGAACATTGGGGCGCAGATGGTGCGGGAGGTTGCTTCGAAGACGTCGGATGTAGCGGGGGATGGGACGACGACGGCGACGGTGTTGGCGCAGGCGATTTTTGCGCAGGGGTTGAAGAACGTCACGGCCGGGGCCAATCCGATGGAGTTGAAGCGGGGCATTGAGAAGGCGGTGGCGAAGGTGGTTGAGGGGCTTCGGGAGCTGAGCCGGGAGATTGAGTCCAAGGAGGAGATTGCGCAGGTGGCGGCCATTTCGGCCAACAACGATGAGGAGATTGGCCGGCTCATTGCGGATGCCATGGAGAAGGTGGGCAAGGACGGGGTGATCACGGTTGAGGAGGCCAAGGGCATTGAGACGACGCTGGAGTTTGTCGAGGGGATGCAGTTTGATCGGGGGTATTTGAGTCCGTATTTCATCACGAATCCGGATCAGATGACGGCGGAGCTGGAGGAGCCGCTGATTTTGATTCATGACAAGAAGATCAGCTCCATGAAGGACCTGTTGCCGGTTTTGGAGAAGGTGGTGCAGGCGGGTCGTTCGTTGCTCATTATTGCGGAGGATGTGGAGGGGGAGGCGCTGGCGACGCTGGTGGTCAACAAGCTGCGCGGGGTTTTGAAGGTATGCGCGGTCAAGGCGCCGGGTTTTGGGGATCGGCGCAAGGCGATGCTGGAGGACATTGCCATTTTGACGGGGGGACAGGTGATTTCCGAGGAGCGGGGCTTTAAGCTGGAGAACGTGACGCTGGATTATCTGGGTCGGGCCAAGAAGGTGGTGGTGGACAAGGACAACACGACCATTGTGGAGGGCTATGGGCGCAAGGAGGACATCAAGGCCCGCATCCAGCAGATCAAGGCGCAGATTGAGAAGACGACTTCCGATTACGATCGGGAGAAGCTGCAGGAGCGTTTGGCCAAGCTGGCCGGTGGGGTGGCGGTGATCAACATCGGGGCGGCCACCGAGGTGGAGATGAAGGAGAAGAAGGCGCGCGTCGAGGATGCGCTGCACGCCACGCGGGCGGCGGTTGAGGAGGGCATTGTGCCCGGTGGGGGGGTGGCGCTGGTGCGCTGCATCAAGAAGCTCGATGAGCTGCAGCTGGAGGATGCCGATCAGCGCATTGGGGTTTCGATTGTGCGTCGGGCGCTGGAGGAGCCGCTGCGGCAGATTGCCGAGAACGCCGGCTGGGAGGGCTCGGTGGTGCTGCAGAAGGTGCTCGAGGCCAAGGAGGTGGACTTTGGCTTCAACGCGCGCACCGAACAGTTTGGCTCCATGTATCAGATGGGCATCGTCGACCCGACCAAGGTCGTGCGCGTGGCCCTGGAAAACGCCGCCTCCGTGGCCAGCCTCCTGCTCACAACCGAGGCGGTGGTGGCCGAAAAACCCGAACTCTCCTCCCGCCCGGATGCCGCACCCGGTGCGGGAATGGATATGGGCGGGTTTTAGTCTGTGGACCGCTATGGCCGCCGTACGTCTGCTGGGCATCTGCAAGCGGTTTGCCGATCGGGAAGTGCTCTGCGATGTGCACCTGGAGGTCGCCCCGGGCGAATTTTTTGCCCTGCTCGGGCCCAGTGGATGTGGCAAGACGACCCTGCTCCGGCTGATCGCCGGCCTGGAGCAGCCGGACGCCGGACGGATCTGGCTCGATGGGCAGGATGTGACGGCCTGGCCTCCGGAGCGGCGACAGGTGGGGTTTGTGTTCCAGGACTACGCCCTTTTCCCCCATCTCAATGTGCTCGATAACGTGGCTTTCGGGCTTGCCGCCCGAGGGATGAAAAAGGCCGAACGATACGCCCGGGCCCGACATATGCTGGTCCGATTGGGCCTGGAAGGGGAGGCAAGAAAGCCTGTTTCCGCTCTGAGCGGTGGGCAGCAACAGCGCGTCGCCCTGGCGCGGGCGCTTGTGCTCGAACCCCGCCTGTTATTGCTCGATGAGCCGCTTTCGAACCTCGATGAGGCCCTGCGCGAACAGGCCCGTATCGAGCTCAAGCGCCTGCAGCGAGAAAACGCGCTAACGGTGCTCTACGTCACGCACGATCAGCAGGAGGCTCTGGCCCTGGCCGATCGGGTGGGCATCCTCTGGGAGGGCCGACTGGAACAGGTGGGCACCCCCCTGGAGGTCTATCATCGCCCGGCTACAGCGGTGGTGGCTCGTTTTCTCGGGGCCAATGTGCTGCCCCTTACCCCCAGAACCCGGGAATGGGGGATAGGAGAGGAGCCTGGCTTTCAGTGGGCAGTGCGGCCAGAGGACTGGGAGGTGGCGCCCGATCCGGAGGGGTGGCCCGTAGTGAGCCGGCAGTTCTTTGGCCTCTACACGGAGTTGTTTGTGCAGGTTGAGGCGGTCTTGCTGCGCGTCTGGGTGCCTTCCGATTTCCCCGAAAGCCCAACCGTTCGGCTTCGACCTCGCCGCCTGGTGCGCGTGCGCCTTCGGGAGGGCGCAACGTTGTTGTAAAGGGGCTTGGAGGGCGCGTATTCCGGTTGCGCTTCAGGACGAGGGCGCGTATTTTCACGCGCCCTACCACGTGTAGCCGGCTATTTTCCGGGGCTCAACGGGGCGTTGCATCACAAGGAGGCTTGCGGATGGCGTCATCTCAAAACACGATTCAGAACCTGCTCAAGATTGTCCTGGCTGTCCTGATCGTCGTGCTGGGCTATCTGCTATACCGCTCCATTACGGATCCGTGGCGGGAGTACGAGCGGCAGCAACGGATGACGGAGCTGGTCCGGATCCGGATGGACAATATCCGAACGGCCGAACGAGAATTTTTCCGAGCTTTTGGCCGCTATACGGCCAACTGGGATTCGCTGATCTGGTTTCTGAAGACGGATTCTCTTCTGCAGGCGCGGCTCGATAGCCTTTTCCCCCGGTATGTGGGCACGCGCTTTATTCCCGATTCCCTGCCGTTTTCTCCTCGCACGGGCAAGCGCTTTATCCTCTTCGTCAACGACACGGCGAAGGTCTATTTCCTCAAAGATCCCGACGGCCCGGACTTTATCGGCGACTCGGTCGACGGAACTCGAGTCCACGTGGCCAGCTGGGAGTAGGCTTGTTCCTTACATGGACCGCCTGAGGGTGGGTATTGCCTTCGAAGGCGCGCTGCTGTACTACGCCGAGGTGGAGCACGCCCCCTCGACGCGGCGGCTGCTGCGGCTCGGGCTGTGCGAGTTCGCTTTTCCCCTGGAGCCCGTTCTCCTGGGGCGTCCCGCTCCGAGTTCCCTCCGGTCCATCCAGGAAGCCCTCGAGAGCGTACTGGAGCGTTCTCGAGCCACCCAGCTCACTGTAGCCGTCTCGCTGCGCGATCTGCCGCATGCCTTCATCCCTATGCCGGTCGAGGCCTCTGCCCAGGAACAGACGCAGGCGGCCTGGTGGGAGCTCGCTCAGCTGTACCCCGGCCTCTCTGCCGATGGCCATCGGCTCACGCTCTATGCGCATCGTCGAGCCGAGGAGCCGGGAGCGGTGCTGGCCGTGGCCATTCCGGTGGAGTGGTATACGCTCTGGCGCCGGATTCTGGAGCGCCTTTCCATCCGGACGATCCGGATTGTGCCCACTCTGGTGGCCGCCGAGCAGGTATGGGAGAGCTATCCCGAAAGCGGTTCCGGAAACGTCTTCCTCCTCGGCCTGCATTCCGAATACGGGGAGATGGCCCTATGCCTGGAGGGAACCTGGGTTGCGGCGGCCAGCTATCCTGTGGGAGATCCGGCTAACGTGGCCTACTTCGGGCTTCGCCTGCTCGGGGAGCTGGGGATCGCGTTGAGCCGCCTGGAGCGGATTTTCTGGTATGGCAGCGCCAGCGAGGTGGACATCGACATGGTGCGGGAGATTCTGGGCCGGCCGGTGGAGCGCCTGGATCCCTTCTGCGGGCTTCAGTACCCCTGGGATCGCCTGCCGGCGGATCTGCCCGTGGCTGTTCATGTACTCTCCATTGGGGCGGCGCTAAAGGCATGATGCGCATCATTGCCGGTCACTTCAAAGGGCGTCGGCTCTATGTCCCGGCGGGGGCGCGTATTCGCCCCACAAGCGAACGGGTGCGCGCGGCGGTGTTCAACTTCCTCCAGCACCGGGTTGACTGGCATAAGGTCCGGGTCCTGGACCTGTTTGCCGGAACCGGTTCGCTCGGGCTGGAGGCCTTGAGTCGGGGCGCCCGGTGGGCGACTTTTGTGGAAAAACATCCGCTGGCGCTGGGGTTTATCCGAACCACGCTCGCCTCCTGGGGGATCTCGGACCGAGCCGAGCTGGTGCGCGCCCCCGTGGAGCGCTATCTGGAGCGGGTGCGCGAAGCATTCGAGGTGATCTTCGTCGATCCTCCCTACGGGTATCCGGCCTATGAGGAGCTGCTCCGGCGTATTCGGGATTCGGCCGCCTACGGGCCTCAGACCTGGTTGGTGCTGGAGCATGGACGGGGGATTTCCTGGGAAGGGCATCCCGACTGGGTCGATACCCGCCGCTACGGGCGGACCGTGGTCAGCTATTTTCATCCCGAACCCCCGGCTTCATGGGAGGCCGGTCCATGAAACGCGCGCTCTATCCGGGCACGTTCGATCCCGTCACCAACGGCCATCTGGATATTCTCCGGCGAGCCTGTCGGCTGTTCGATGAGGTGTGGGTGGCTGTGGGCGTCAACCCGGCCAAGCAGACCCTGTTTTCGCTCGAAGAGCGGCTGGAGTTGCTCCAGCGCTCCGTGGCCGGATGGCCCGGGGTGCAGGTCGTGGCCTTCGAGGGATTGCTGGTTGATTTCGCCCGATCCGTGGGCGCATGCGCCGTGGTGCGGGGCCTGCGTCAGGTGAGCGATTTCGACTACGAGTTCCAGATGGCGCTCACCAACCGCCGTATGGCCCCGGATATCGAGACCGTCTTTCTGATGCCCGCTCAGGAATACACCGTGCTTTCCGCCTCCCTGGTGCGGGAGATCGCCCGATGGGGAGGGGATGTGCGCCCGTTCGTGCCCGAACCGGTCCTGGAGGCCCTCGAGCGCCGATTACGGCAGGGTGCGTAGTCGCGTGCCGGAGAGCACCAGATCCAGAAGCAACAGGATCAGCGCGGCCAGTAGCGGATAGGCGTACAGGGGTTGTCGGACCCCGGAGGGGGGCGTTTCGATGCGGTAGCGCTCCAGTTGATTGATCTCCTCATATACCCGGGCCAGGGCCGCGTTGTCCGTTGCCCGGAAATAGTGTCCCCCCGTGCGCTCGGCGATCGCACGCAGAAGGGGCTCATCTACGTCGGCGCGCACCATCACATATCGACGGCCGAATATGGGATCGTCGATCGGGTAGGGGGCTTCTCCGGCGGAGCCCACCCCGATGGTATAGACCCGGATGCCGAGCTGACGAGCCAACTCGGTGGCTGTTTGCGGGTCGATCTCCCCCTGGTTGTTCTTTCCGTCGGTTAGAAGCACCACCACCCGGCTGGGGGCGCGGGAGGTGCGCAGCAGGCGCAGGGCGGTTGCCAGTCCCATACCGATGGCCGTGCCGTCTTCGAGCAGATCCAGCCGGAGCCCATCGAGCACCCGCAATAGAAAGCCGTGATCGGTGACGGGGGGGCAGGCCGCGTACGCCTCTCCGGCGAAGGCCACCAGGCCGATGCGGTCGTTGGGCCGGTTCTGGATAAAGGTGCGCGCCATCTGTCGGGCCGCCTCAAAACGATTGGGATGCAGATCTTCGGCCTGCATGCTTCCCGAAAGGTCCATGGCCAGCACGATATCGATCCCCATGCGGGCTTCGGGAGGGGTGCCCAGGGGGCGTTCCGGGCCGGCCAGCGCCAGCACACCGAGGACAAAGGCGGCCGAGCGCACAAGGGGGGAGAGCAGACGCAGGGCGCCTCCGGATCCGGGCATCCGGGGAAAGCCGGATACAGGGCTCCTCGGCCTTCTTCGCTCCCGCCACAGATGCAGGGCCCAGTAAACCGGTAAGAGGGCGAGCAGGAGCAGCCAGTACGGCGCAGCGAGAACGATCATGGCCGCTCCTCCCGAAGCAGAGTATGCAGTAGCCGGGATACTTCCCGATGCACTGTAAGGGCCTCCTCGGGGTCGGGTTGGTGGCGGGCGAACTTGACCAGATCGGCCTTCTCCAGCACGATGTGCAGGGATTTTAGAGCCGACTCAGGCCAGCGCTGCCGACGCGCCAGCTCGAGCAGCTCGGTGGTCGTGCGTTCCCGGGCCGGTAGGCCCGTTTCCTCATCCAGAAGGGCGCGCACGAGTTCGCCCAGCTCCAGGATGAAGGCCCCGGGATCGGCCCTCGGATCGGCCCCTAATGCGAGCAGCCGTTCGCGGGCCCGCCGGCGGGGGCTCGGGGGACTGGCAGGGGGCCTGTAGAGATCGGTACGGACCCTCCAGAACACGCCCAGCATCCAGATCAGCAAAGCGGCCAGTACCAGATAAGCCGGCCACAGGGGGGGAGGGTCAGTCTGAAGCGCGGTTTTGAGCTCGGCCACATCGACAAGGGTGTCGGATAGCACGGAGAAGACCCGGAGCGGGGGGGAAAACAGGGGTAGCTCTTCTGTCACCCCCGAGGGTTGCTGGATAATCGCTCGCCACCGAAGCCGAAGCACGGTATCGGCCACCAGGGGCAGGAGCTCCAGACGCACGCTATCCCGCATGCGGTTCGGGCCCACGGACTCCGCGGGCCAGCGCAGAAAGGTCAGCACCTGGACACGGGCGCTGTCCACTTCCGGCGGCAGGGGCCAGCGTACCCGAAGGGATTCGGGGCGTTCCAGAACGATGATCCATCCCGTGCGATCGCCCAGGTGTACCGTGTCGGCACCGCGCCAGTACATGCGCACCTGTACCGTATCCGGGTCCCAGGAAAAAAGCAGTAGCCCGAGGATCCAGGAGCCCATCACCTCTGCATCCGGGTCTGGAAAAACGCCCTGAGGGGCTCGACAAAGGAGCGGCTTACATCGATCTCGATTCCGTCGACAGAGGCACTTCGACAGGCCTCCTGCCAGCGGGCGCGTTCCTGTGCGTAGGCCTGTTGCCATCGCAGACGCACCTCCGGACGGAGGGTGTCCAGCCATCGCCGTTGGCCTGTTTCCAGGTCCTCTACGGCCATCCATCCCACAGGAACGAGCGCGGCCTCGCGCGGGTCGAAAGTGCGGATGAAGACCACATCGTGCCGTGCCCGCAACATGCGGAGCGGGCGCGTGTAATCCGGGGCGCGGCCATCGGAGATCACGGCCACGATACTGCGGCGTTTGAGCAGGCGGCGTGCGAACTCCAGCGCTTCGGACAGGTTCGTGCCCCGACCCTGGGGGCGAAAGGCGACCAGCTCCCGCAGGAGCTGAAACACATGCCCGCGCCCCTTTCGGGGGGGTAGAACCCGCTCGATGCGGTCGGAAAACAGCACCAGGCCAGCCCGGTCCCGGTTTCGCAGCGCGCTGAGGGCCAACAGGGCGGCGATCTCTGCGGCCACCTCGGCTTTGAGTCGAGATCCGGACCCGAAGCGCTGGGAGGCGGAGATATCCAGCAGGATGAGCAGGGCCTGTTCGCGCTCTTCCTCGAAGACCTTCACGTACGGTTGCCCCAGGCGGGCCGAGGTGTTCCAGTCGATCGTGCGCACCTCGTCTCCGGGTTGATAGGGGCGAACCTCGGAGAAGGTCAGTCCGCGGCCCTTAAAGGCGGCCCGATACTCGCCCCCGAAGAGGTGATCCACCAGTCCCTTGATGCGCACCTCCAGACGGCGCACCTGGGCCAGCAGGCGGTATAGATCCAGCAGCGGCTCCATGCGAGGGGGAAAATAAAAAACCCGCCCCGGTCAACCAAGGCGGGTTCGGCGTCGGGCAACCGGGATTTGAACCCGGGACCCCTACCACCCCAAGGTAGTGCGCTACCAGGCTGCGCCATTGCCCGAACGACGCAGGTAAAGTTCGCATGCCGGCATGGCAAAACGCAAGCCGCTCGGCCCTGCGGCATGCGGTGGTGGGATGGGAGAGGCGCGTTGCGGGCAGCGATCAGGTCTCATACGTGTCGGGCAGATCATTCTCATAGAGCACCACATCTCCCGGCCGAAGCACCTGACGGAGGTGCTCGTTGGCCTCAAAGAGGCTCCGGAATATCCGAACTCGTTTTCGCGGGAACCCCGCCTCCTGCAGGCCTTCCTGGATGGGACGTGTGCGCTCCGGGCCGATGAGCAGCACCTCATCGGCATGTTGGGCGATGAGGCGCCCCAGTTCGCGGTTGAAGGCGGCCTCCTCCGGGCCCAGTTCGATCATGCCGGGGGTGACCACGAAGCGTCGGCCCGTGCGGAATTGTCCGAGGATCTCCAGCGCGTTCTGCGCGCCCACGGGGTTGGAGTTGAAAGCGTCGTCGATGATGTAGACGCCCTCTCGTTCCAGGAGCTGTAAGCGGTGGGGAACGGGCTCCAGACGTCCCACGGCGCGCGCTATCGCACCGGGTTCCACGCCCAGATGTCGGGCTACGGCTATGGCCAGCAGGATGTTCGTTACGTTGTGCCGGCCCAACAGGCGGGTGCGCAGCGGCTGTGCCCATCCGGTCTCGCGCTCCAGGAGCTCAAACTCCGTTCCCCGGGGGCCGTATCGGATGGCCCGGGCCACGTAATCGGCCTCCGAGCGGAGGGTACTGATCGTGCGCACGGGCACGTGTCGGGTGCGGAGGGCGTCTTCGGCCAGAGCCGGGTAATCGATGTTGAAGACAGCCAGCCCGTCTGCGGGCAGCGATGCGATGAGCTCGTACTTCGTGCGCCGGATGGCCTCCACCGAGCCGAAGGTTTCCAGATGGGCCACGCCCAGCGCGGTCAGCACGCCGATGCGTGGAGGGGTGATCTGGCAGAGCTCCTCGATGTTGCCGGGGTACCGGGCGCCCATCTCGACGATGAGCACCTGATGCTGAGGGGTAAGCTGCTCGTTGATCACCTTGCAGATCCCCATCGGGGTGTTGTAGCTGCCCGGGGTGGCCAGCACGTGGAAGCGGCTTTTGAGGATTTCGGCCAGGATGAACTTCGTGCTGGTTTTCCCGTAACTGCCCGTGATGCCAATCACAAGCAGATCAGGCTGGCGGGCCAGTCGCATCCGGGCCCGACGCTTAAACCCTTCCTGAATACGGCTTTCCACGGGGGAGAGCAACCAGGCCGCCCCGTAAATAAGGGCGGGAATGGCCAGGATGGAGCCGTGCAGGCCAATAAGCCAGGCCCCCCAGGCCGGGGGTAAATCGAGCAGGAGCTGGCCGGCGGGGATGATCCCGGCCAGCAAGATGACCAACAACAGGCTCACCAGCAGGAGCCTTCTGAGGCGCCAGGTGTAGACGAGGGGTTTTTTCTCCTTCCGGCGTCGGTACTGGGGGGCGCGGGAGAGCCAGTAAGCCAACAATCCGCCTCCGAGCAACAGGGCGACCCCGGGGTCTGGATTCCACCAAGCCCCCAGCAACAGGAACGCCATGAGCAGGTCCGCAGGGAGGAGCACTTGCGAGCGATTACGGGCCAGCCATTTGCGGTAGAAATCAAACTTGTATCCTTCCAGCTGGAAGACGTGCAGGAAAAACCGGAGCCGAAGCCAGCCGTAATACCCCGCCCCACCGAGCACCGCCGCAAGGCCGATCCAGGAAATGAGCGCCATCATGCCGTTGCTTCCAGAAATTCCCGTATCAGACGACAGACCGTATCGGGTTGATCCCGGAAGAGGTAGTGTCCGGCTTGGGGCAAGACCACAAGCCGCGATCCCGCAATCCCATCTCGAAGCCGGTAAGCCTGGTCCAGTGGGGTGGTGTGATCCTGTTCGCCCCAGAGGATGAGGGTGGGCAGCCGGATGTGGGCCAGCAGAGCGTCGAGGTGGTCAGTGACGACGCGCACGAAGACCTCTCGCATCACGCCTTGGGCGTGGCGGTAGTCGGCGGATCCGAGCATACGCCACAGCGGGCTCTGGCGCAGCCGCTCCAGGGCGCGTCCTCTCCAGGGTTCAGGTAACAGCAGGAAGGGGCTTTTGAGGGTCTGGGCCATCAGGCGTCGGGCGTAGTAACGCCAGTTGCGGCGCGGGCGCAGGCCGGCCGCGGCCAGCAGCACAAGCCGATCCAGAGGGTCTCGGATCCGGGGATCGGCCGCCCAGCGGAGGGCAATGCGCCCGCCGAAGGAATGACCGATGAGGCAGAGCCCGTTGTCGATCCCCTCGGCTCGGGCCAGCTCGGCCATGGCCTCCGCATAGCGCGTCACGTTCCAGGGCTCCGGGGGCGGGGGGCTGAAACCGAATCCGGGCAGGTCAACGGCATAGACCCGGTATTCTGTGGCCAGACACGCCACCAGGGGGGCCATATCCAGCGCTCGGGAGCCCCATCCATGAAGCACCATGACCGGCCTGTGGCCGGCGCCATGAATGCTGTAACGGATCAGGGAATCAAACAGGGTTCGATGCCGGGTGGGATGCCGCATAGGTCGACGACAAGTTAGCCTCGGCCCCACAGCCGGCGCAAAAGGCCACGACGCCAAATCAGGGTTCCGAGGCCGAACAGGCCCACCAGAAGCGCCGCCCAGAAGAGTTCGGGGGGAAACGCCCTGCGGGAAGGAAGGACCAGGGGGCCCGCCTGACCGTAAAGCACCAGAGAGGACCAGAAGAAGGGATGACGGGCTATTTCGGGGGCCTGGCCCAAATAGGCCAGTTGCGCCAGCCGGAGCGCTTCGTCGCGCCCCTTTCCCTGGCGTAGCTCGGCGTAGAAACGCTCCATGATCCAGGCCACCACGGCGTCCTCTACGGACCATAGGGCGGCGATGAGACTCGCCGCACCGGAGCTGAAAAAGCCATAGGCCAGCGACAGCAGGCCCTCGCCGACGTATCCCATCCCGCGAGCCGTGTTGCAGGCGCTCAGTACGACGAGCTCCGCTCCTATGGGATGGGAGAGAAGCTCATGGAGCTGAACAAATCCGTCGTATCCGGGTTCGGGGCCTAACAGGATGGCCGAGCCAGACGGATCCCGGGGATCAAGCAGGGCATGGGTGGCCAGATGTATCAGGCTCGTTCGGGGGGCGATCTGCCAGAAGGTGGCCTCCGTAGCGCGGCGGCCCTGGAAGATCCAGACACGGGAAAAGGCGCGCTGCAGGGCGCTCACCTCCCGACGCGATTCTGGCAGGGGAGAGAGGGGGGGCATATCCGGACGCTCCGGGAGGCGATCCGGCTGGGCGAAGGCCGCGGCTAGCTTCGCGCGGGGTCGGGAATCAGGAGGCGGGGGGAGGGTAAGCAGGCGCAGGGCAGGGCTATAGGATATGGCCCAGCGCTCCAGCGCCCAGCCCACTTTGCTCGAAGCCGAGGGGAGGCGATAGACCAGCATCCCCAGGGGCAGGGCGTACAACGGAGCATCCAGGACGATGACCAGCCGGGAACGTGTGCTGATTTCCCGCTCGAGGGGGGCCAGCAGGAGCTGATACAGCCTGTGCAGAGCCTGCAGGGGTATGTCGCGATTCAGGATTTCAGCGGGTGAGCTTGAGCCCGAAAGCCAGGGTATCTCGTGAAGCAGCTCTTCAAGCCTGCCCCGGGAGGCGGGTATCCCCCGCACCCGGACGGAGGTGCCATCGAGGACGAAGACCCATGCCGTATCGATTTCGATGAAGTAGCTGAGCGCGATCTGTTTTTGCCGGGCGAGGAGGAGTTGTAAGGTGTCCAGCTTCAGGATAGAGGGCTTCTGCAGGGCAAGCAGGTGCTCACGCCAGCGCGTCCATCTCAGCTCCGCCTGGGCGATGGCATCTTCGATCGCCCCGCGCGCCCTTCCTGGCGGGAGCAAGGCGCGGTGGGCGTAGAGCTCGTTGAGCTGTTCACGTAGCCTCTGCAGGCTATCGAGCGCCTCCACCGATAGGGTTCGGGATTGGGTCCGGCGCAGAAGCAGGTCTTCGGCGTACCGGGCCCGGGTCTGTTCCAGCGTCTGGAGGGCTTCCTCGATGCGGCTCTGCAGGAGCAGTACACGGACCAGTTCCCGATACGGGTCCTGCCATTGTCCGAAGGCCACCGGTGCCCACCAGGTGCCGGCCACGGAGGAGCGCCGCTGTTCGGCTAGCCGGCAGGCGGAGCGCAGGGTGATCTCGGCTTCTGAGAGCTCTCCGGCCATGCGATAGGCCTTGCCCAACAGGGTGAGGGTCCAGAGCGTATAGGTATGGGTGCCTGAACGATAGGCCCATCTGAGGGCCTGTTGCGCATACGCGATGGCCTTGCGGGGGTTGGCCTGTGCCAGTTCCAGATCACAGAGGCGCGTATAGAGTCGGATGGCCGCCTCGGTCTGCGGGTGGCGTTCCAGTATTTTGAGCCCGCTGTAGAGGGCTTCTCGGGCTCGATCGGGCAGGCCGAGTTCCAGCCAGAGCCAGCCCAGAAGCTCATAGCGTACCGCGGCACGTCCCCAGTCCCGTGTCTGGATGGCTTCCTGGATCGCCTTTTCCAGCAGGCTGATGCCGTCCTGGGGCCTGTTGGCTCGGTAAAGAGCGAAGGCGCGCAGGGAAAGCCAGAGGCCCCGGTATTCCAGATGCCGCCGCTCAGGGTTTAGTCGCCACAGCGAGTCGGCCCTGGCCAGCCAGTAGAAGGCGCGCGTGGTATCGGAGAGCACCAGGTAGACGCTGGCTATGGCCAGCGCGGTGCGCAGCGTCTCGCCGTGATCCGGAGGATGCAGCTCTTCAAGCAATCGCGTGGCTTCATAGTAATGCCCCAGGGCCTCCGCGTAGCGTTCCAGTTGTTGCAGCAGATACCCCAGTCGGTAATGCAAGCTATAGCGCAGGCGGGCCCGTTTGCGGGGCTGGGCTTCGTAGAGCTCGAGGGCCCGTTTTGTGACCTCCAAGGCGGCTTCGAGGAGGCCTAACGCCATGTAGGCCTGTCCTTGAAGCGAGTATCCATGCGCCTGCGCCAGGGCATGATCCAGGAGCCGAGCGCGTTCCAGGAAACGCTGGCTCTTGAGGAGCGCCTCATGGGGTGCGGAGGTGAGTTGTTCCCGGATGGCCGCATACTCGGCCTGTAGCTCGGCGGGTAACTCGTGCGCGATCTCCGGGGGGATCTGTGCCGAGGCGAGGGAAACGATGCATAACAGGGGTAACAGCCCCCCGATCAGCCATCCCCGGCGCATGTGTTGCCACATTGGAGGTGAAAGCATCTTTTGTACGGCACCCCGATGGAAAGATACAGAAGCCTGGCGCATCAAACCAATTCGCTAGGAGGTCGTCCTATGCAGTGGCACTGGTTTTCTTTCTCCTGGCTGGATGATGAGGAGGATGCGGGAGGAGGCAAGGGCAAAGGAGGCTCTGGGGGAGGGAGCTCGGGGGGTGGAGATCCGGAACCTCCACCGCCTCCACCCCCGGACGGTTGAGGTTATCCCGCAGCGGCCCACAACAGGGCCGCTGCGGCGGCCACGGCCGCGGTTTCGGTGCGCAGCCGATAGGGGCCGAGGCTGCAGAGCGCCAGGCCGTGGGCGCGCAGCAGTTCGAGTTCCTGATCGGCAAAGCCGCCCTCGGGTCCGATGAGCACACTTATGGTGGCCCCCTTCGGCAAAGGGCGGGGCAGGAGGCTGCTGATGGGGGGATATGGGGCTCCGGGCCCGTGGGCGGCCAGGCGCCAGCGGGCCTTATCCTGCTGTAGCCAGTCGGTAAGTGCTCTGGGAGGGAGCAGTTCGGGAAGCCAGCGGCGACCGCTCTGCTTGAGTGCGGCAATGGCTATGCGTTGCAGTCGATCCAGACGTATCTGATCGCGTTCGGTTCGACTGGTTCGTATCCATGCGATACGACGCACCCCCAGTTCCGTGGCTTTTTCCACCAGCCAGGCCTGTCGGTCCGGGTGTTTGATCACTCCCACCACGAGCGTGAGCTCATAGCCGACCTCATCGGGATCATAGACAGCCTCTTCGATCTCTCCCTCGATTTCCAAGCCGCGAAGGTTTCGGAGGCGCACGGTGTAAACTCCACCCCGGCCATCGGTTACCTCGATGCGGTCTCCCGGCCGATAGCGAAGTACGTGCATGACGTGGTGCGTCTCCTCGGGGGGAAGACGAAGTAGCGGAGTATGGATGCGCTCGGGGGGACAGTAGAAGCGGTCCATAGAGTAGAAGCGGTCCATAGATCTTATCCGCAATCAGCTGCCAACGGGCCGCATCCGGCTTGCGCCCTTCGGGGGCAAAATCTACTTTTACCTCCGGGCCGGATGGTATTGTTCTTGCTCTCTATCAGGCGAGGGTATTGCTATGGCGGTAGAGGTTATGTTTTCCCCCACACCCAACCCGAACAGCGTCAAAATTACGGCCGATCGGCCTTTCATCGAATCGGGGAGCTTGTCCTTTACCTCTCCGGATAAGGCGGTTGGCCATCCTCTGGCCGAGCCCATTTTCGCGCTGGGCGGAATCTACAGCGTGTTCATCATGCCGCAGTTTCTGACCGTGACCAAAATGCCCCAGGAGGACTGGGACCGTCTATTGCCCGCCATTCGGGAAATCGTGGTCCGATACTTTGAGCATGCCCCATGACCTATATCCCTCATGAACTGGGCCGCCGGGGTGAGGCGCTCGCTGCAACGTATCTGGAGCGCAAGGGGTGGCGTATTCTGGATCGGAATTATCGTTTCGAGCGGGCCGAGGTGGATCTGGTGGCCACCGATGGGCGGGAGATCATCTTTGTGGAAGTCAAAACCCGCGCCTCCGACCAGATGGGATATCCCGAGGAGGCGGTAACCGCGCGCAAGCGCCGCCAGCTCTATCGAGTCGCCGAAGCCTGGCTACAGGAACGCCGGATGTGGGGGAGCCCCATCCGATTCGATATCATCGCCATTCTCTGGCCTCCGAAAGGAGAGCCTGTAGTAGAGCATTTTGAAGACGCACTGTGGGAGGCCCCATGAGCGATTCCTGGGAACTCATCATCGTGGGAGCCGGCCCAGGTGGGCTGGCTCTGGCAGCCGAAGCCCTGCACGGCGGTTTTCCCCGCGACGAGTTGCTTGTGCTGGAGAAGAGCGACAAGACCATCTGGTCCATCCGCGCCCTGTATCCGGAAAACAAGCTCACCACGGCCAACTACAAAGGCTACACGGCCGATGCGCAGGGTCTGCTGACCATCTCGGATATGACCAAGGCCGAAACGATCGCCTTCTTCGATCGGCTCGTGGAGCAGTACCAGATCCCTATCCGCTATAACGAGGAGGTCTGGTCGATCCGCGCGCTGGCAGAAGGGGGATACGAGGTGCGCACCACCAGAAACCTCTACCGGGCTCGTCTGGTGGCCATTGCTATCGGGATCTTCGGGCGGCCCAACAAGCCGGATTATCCCATACCGACGGTGCTCAAAAGCCGGGTGCACTTTGACCTGACCACCTGGAAGCCAGAGCCCGGCATGGAGGTGCTCGTCGTCGGAGGCGGGGATTCGGCCGGCGAGTACGTACAGTACCTGGTTCAGGACGGCTGTCGGGTTACGCTTTCCTATCGGCGTCAGCAGATTGTGCGCATGCTCGAGCAGAATCGCCAGGCCGTGGAGCGTCTGGCGGCCGAAGGGCGCATCCGGCTTTGGCTGGGATCGAATATCACCAAACTGGAGCCCACGCCCGAAGGACGTCCCCGGGTGGTGTTCGCGGAACCGGAGCTGGACAGCCCCCTTTTCGATCATATCGTCTACGCGCTGGGGGGCACAACCCCGGAAAACTTCCTGCGTTCGGCCGGGATCGCCTTTGAGGGTAAGGTCCCTGTGCTTGATGAACACTTCGAAACCAATCAGCCCGGCCTGTTTCTGGTAGGGGATCTGTGCGCGAATATGAAGGGCGGATCCATCATCTACGCCTTCAATACCGCGCACACTGTCTGGGAGCGAATCCGTCAGCGGTACTGGCAACCTGTCCCGGAGGTCTCCTCCGATGGGATGGCCGCTTCTGCCGGAAGGGGCGGCCGCCCGTAGTTCCCTATCGGTTGCGTTTTCCCGGCCCGCCTCTGTAAAATCGCCCGCCTAAGTGGGGGCTTCTCCAGAGACGAACATCGGGATAGGCAGACCTATGGGAAACGCAAAGCGCTATGGGGTGGGCTGGGGTATTGTGTTGCTAAGCTGGCATGCTTTCGGATGTGCGTTGCTGCGGCCCCAGGCCGATCCGGATCCCATCGTGGCCCGCATCGCCGATCAGCCTGTGCGCTTTTCTGAGGTATATAGCCGATATCGGCAGACGATCGGACAGGATGGGGATTCGGCGGCTGCCTTTGTCGATTTCCTGCAGCGCTATGTGGATTACCGCCTTAAGGTGCTCGAAGCGCGTCGGGAGGGATTGGATCGGGATCCGGCCATCAGAAAAGAACTGGAACAATATCGCCGGCAGTTGGCCCGCCCTTATCTGCTCGAAAAGGCGGTTCTGGAACGGATCATGCGCGATCTGTACCGGAAGCGTCAGGAGGAGATCCGGGCCAGCCATGTGCTCGTGCGGGTGCATAATCCAAACGATACCCTGGCGGCCTGGGAGCGGATTCACGCGCTGCGCGACAGCGTACTGGCCGGGCGCCCCTTTGAAGAGATCGCGCGTCGGTACTCCGAAGACCCCTCGGCCCGGCAGAACGGGGGGGATCTGGGCTACTTCACCGGCGGCCGGATGGTGCGAGAGTTTGAGGAAATGGCCTACAACACCCCGGTCGGATCGCTCTCCCCGGTGTTTCGGACCCGCTTCGGGTACCATTTTCTCAAGGTATGGGACCGTCGGCCCCGGACGCCGGATATTCGCGTGGCGCATATCCTCATCCGGATACCGTCGGACTCCATGGCCACCGATACCCTGGAGGCGTACCGGCGTATCTGGGCCCTATACGAGCGGCTGCAACAGGGGGAAGATTTCGCCGAGCTGGCCCGTCGGTATTCCGACGATCGCGCCTCCGCTGAGCGCGGTGGCGAGCTCGGCGTAATCCGGTTCGGGGAGTTTCCGGTCGAGGAGTTCGAGCGCGAGGCCTTTGCCCTTGACCGGCCTGGTCAGTATTCCCGACCCTTCCGCACCGCTTACGGATGGCATATCGTCAAGTTGCTGGAGCGTCTGTCCCCGCCCAGCTACGAAGAGGCGCTCGAGGAGCTGCGCGAGCTGGCCCGACGCCTGCCCCAGAGCCGCGAGGAGGAAGCGCTTCTTGTGGAGCGCACCTGGCAGGAAGCGGGAGCGCGTTTTCATGACGCGGTCCTGGCCCGACTCACCGAGGCCACCGATAGCACGGCCCGCTTGGGTAGCTGGAAGGGGGATGAGTGGCCGGATTCCCTCCGAAAGGCCGTGCTCATCGAGATCGACACCCTTCGATTTCGCGCCGAGGACCTGCTCCGGCACATTCTCTCCAAACCGGTTTTCATGGTCTGGGGCGATCCCCGTGTCCGGATGCAGCTTCCGGATCTGGCGGCCGAGTTCCGCCAGGAGGCCGTTTTCCGATATCTGGAAGCCCAGCTGGAGCGCCGCTATCCGGAATTTGCCAGCCTGATGCGCGAGTATGAAGACGGGCTACTGCTTTTTACCATCACCGAGCGCAGGGTCTGGAGGCGGGCCCAGGAGGACTCCTCCGGGCTCCGGGCCTGGTACGAACAGCATCGAGATCGGTACCGGTTTCCGGATCGGGTGCGGGTGCTCAGCTGCCTGACGCCGGATTCCAGCCTGGCCCTCGAGCTGAGGGAAGCGCTTCGATCCGGACTGTCGGCCGATTCCATCCGGGCCCGCTATCAGGGAGATGATGTATTGAGGCTGCGGGTGGAGGTGCTCTATCTGGAACGGCCCGATGGGTCTCCCTACGATGAGGCCTTTTCCCTATCGGACGGCTCGGTGAGCGGACCCCGCCAATACCGAACCGGATGGTTGGTGTTCCGGCGGGAACGTGTCGAGCCCGCCCGGATGAAGCGTTTCGAGGAAGCGCTCTCGCAGGTGCTCTCGGACTATCAGGAAGAGCTGGAGCGAAAGTGGGTTGCGCAACTGCGGCAGGTCTATCGGGTCGAGCTGTATCCCGATCGGGCAAGCAAGGCTTTTATGCGGCGGGCCGGACGTTCCTGATTGGCGCGGCTCTTCTTCTGCTCGGCGGATGTCGTTCCCGAGAGCCGGAGCTCGTGCTGGCCCGGGTCGGAGAGGCCCGGCTGACGCTTGCCGATCTGCGGCGTGATTGGCCCGAAGGCCTCACCGGTCCGGACAGCGTCCGCTATGTGGCCGCCTACGTGGAACAGTGGATTCAGCAGGAACTGCTCTATCAGGCCGCTCGTGAAGCGGGTATGCTGGATAGTCTCTCTGTTCGGCGCCGTATTCAGGCAGCGGAGCGGGCTATAGCCGTAGGCGCGTTTCTGTCCCGGTGGGCAGCGCAGCAACCTGTAGCGCTCTCCGAAGAGGAGATGCGCGCCTATTTCGAAGCACACCGGGATGAGTTCCGGCTTTCGGAGGACTATGTGCAGATTCGCTATCTGGCAACCTTTACCCGGCAAGCGGCCGAAGAGGCCCGTCGTGCTCTGTTGGCCGGCCGACCGTGGCCTGAAGTAGTACATCAGTATGCTGCGGACACAGCGGTGGCGGGCATGTTGTCGCGCGGCTTTCATCCGATAAGTCGGCTGCTGCAACCTTCGGAGTCGCTCAATCGGCTTCTGGGGGTGCTCCGTCCCGGTGAGGTATCGCCCGTGGTCGAGTGGAACGGCCTCTATCATGTGGTCCAGCTGGTGGAGCGCCGTCCTGTCGGTAGCCTGCCCGAGTGGGAATGGGTGCGCCAAGAGGTGCGTCAGCGTCTGGAAATCATGCGCCGGAAACAGCGGCTCGAGGAACTCGTTCAACAACTACGTCGACGCATCCCGGTGGAGGTGGCCGACACGGTTCAGTTTTAAAGGAACCCCGAGATATGCTTCGCCTCTCCTTCCTGTTGGGCCTGCTGAGCTGTTGCGTCTCCGGAGTCGTGGGGCAGACGCGCTTGCTCGATCAGATTGTGGCCGTTGTCGAGGATCAGCCCATTCTGCGCTCAGAGGTCGATACCCGTTCCTTCCTCTACGTGCAGAGCGGCTATCCGTATTCTGCCAAGCTCTGGGAGCAGGCGCTCGAGGAGCTCATCCGGGAGCGGATTCTGCTGATCCGGGCCAAAGAGGATACGCTGGTCAAGGTGTCCGAAGATCAAGTGGAGCGGGAGCTTGAACAGCGTCTCAACCAACTGGTGCGTCAGCTTGGCTCTGAAGAAAGGGTCCAACAGCTCTACGGCAAGCCGCTGGTGCAGATCAAAAGCGAGTTTCGCGAAGAGGTGCGCAATCAGCTGCTCATTCAGGAGTATCAGCGCTTGCGTCTGGGCACAATCCGTGCCACCCGCCCTGAGGTGGAGGCCTGGTTCCGCTCCATCCCCGAAGATAGCCTGCCGCTTATTCCCACCATGGTCGAGCTGGCTCATATCGTGGCCAAGCCCAGGGTAAACCCCGAGGCGCGCGCCCGCGCGCTGGCGTTGGCCCAGGCCTTGCGCGACAGCTTGCGTCAGGGGAAAGATTTTGCCCAGCTGGCCAGGCGCTACTCCCAGGATCCGGGGACCGCTCCCGAAGGGGGCTATCTGGGGGAGTTTCACTTAAGCGAGCTCATTCCGGAGTTCGCCGCCGCCGCTTCTGCGCTGGAGCCGGGTCAGATTTCCGAGGTCGTCGAAACGCCCTTTGGGTTTCACCTCATCCGGTTGCATGAGAAGCGGGGGGATGTGATCGCCACAAGCCACATCCTCATCCGCCTGAGCCCGGAGGCGCTGGATCCGGGGCCGGCTATAGAGAAACTGCGTGCCCTCCGGGATTCCATCCTCGTGCACCGGCGCCCTTTCCATGAGATGGCGCGCAAGTATTCCGAGGACCCGGAGACGGCCCCGCTCGGAGGCCAGATCCTCAATCCACAAACCGGCCAGCGGAGTCTTCCTCTGGAGGCGCTCGATCCCCTGTTCCGCGAGACCGTCGATACCCTTCAGGTGGGGCAGATCAGCCATCCGGGTCCGTTTCAGATGCTCGACGGAAAGCTGGCCTATCACATTGTTTGGCTGCAGCGCCGCGTAGAGGCGCATCGGGCCAATCTGGAGCAGGACTATCCCCAGCTCGAGCAGGTCTTTCTGGCCCAGAAACGGCAACAGGTGCTCGAAGAGCTGGTGCGTCAGGCCGCGCGGGGTATATACGTGGAGATCCGCATCCCCCTTTCTCATCCCATAGCCTGGTTGGAGCATGGTCCATGAGTGTGGAACCGAACCGTCATGCCCATGACGATGTGGCTCAGGCCGAGGCCCTGCATGAGGCCTACAACCGGTTGCGCCAGGCAATCGGACGTGTCATCGTGGGGCAGGAAGCCATTATCGAACAACTGCTCATCAGCCTGCTCGCCCGCGGACACTGTCTGCTGATCGGCGTGCCCGGACTGGCCAAAACCCTGCTTGTGCGCACAGTGGCCCGGGTGCTGGATCTGAAATTCAGCCGGATTCAGTTCACCCCGGACCTGATGCCCAGCGATATCACGGGGACCGAGATCATCGAAGAAGATGTGCATTCCGGACGTCGGTATTTCAAGTTCGTTCAGGGCCCCATTTTCGCCAACATCGTCCTGGCCGATGAGATCAACCGCACGCCCCCGAAGACCCAGGCGGCCCTGCTGGAGGCCATGCAGGAATACCGGGTTACGGTGGCCGGGCAGACGTATACGCTCGAAGAGCCCTTCTTTGTGCTGGCCACCCAGAACCCCATCGAGCAGGAAGGCACCTATCCCCTGCCCGAGGCCCAGCTGGATCGGTTTATGTTCAACCTGTGGCTGGATTACCCCACTTTCGAACAGGAAGTCGAGGTGGTGCGGCTGACCACGGCCGATCGGGAGGTGGAGCTGGAGCCCGTGCTCAATGCCGAGCAGATCTTGGCCTTTCAGCGCCTGGTGCGCCGTGTGCCGGTGGCCGAGCACGTGATCGCCTATGCGGTGCGAATGGCCCGCCGCACGCGTCCGGGTCAGCCGGAGGCGCCGGATTTTGTGCGCACCTGGGTCAGCTGGGGCGCCGGGCCGCGCGCTTCCCAGTACCTCATCCTGGGGGCCAAGGCGCGTGCTCTGCTTGCCGGACGCCTCACCCCGGAGGTAGAAGATGTGCGTTCTGTCGCGGTAGCCGTGTTGCGGCATCGGATCGTGACGAATTTCAACGCCGAAGCCGATGGTATTCGGCCCGAACATATTGTCGAGAGGCTACTGGCCCTGGATTAGCGCAAAGGTGCGTGGCTGCTGGCTACGTCTCTCCGGCTGGCTTTGGGCTGGCCTGTTGCTGGGAGCACTTCTTCCGGGCCCCGGGGTGAGCCAGGTGCGCTACTGGATTTTTCTGCGGGACAAGCCCGAGGCGCTCAGCTTCCGGCCTTCGGACTCCTGGCTGAGCCCCGAGGCCTGGATGCGCCGCTTGCAGGTGGGCTCCTATCCGCTCTGGAGCGAAGAGGACGCCCCGCTCAGCCCGCATTATCTGCAGGCGCTGGCCGCGCTGGGGATCCGACCCGTGGTGCAGAGCCGCTGGTTCAATGCCGTCTCCGCCGCGCTCACCGACGAACAGCGTGCCGCGGTGGAACGGTTGCCCTTCGTGGAGGCCGTACGCCCGGTCGCCCGGATCGCCCCGCCTGATCCCCTCGAATACAGGCCGCTTGCCCCTCCGCCTCCGGTTGCCTTCGGACTGGAGTATGGGCCCTCGCGGGCGCAACTGGCCCTCTGCGGCGTTCCACGCCTGCACGAGCTCGGTCTTTCTGGAAGAGGCGTGCGGATCGGATTTCTGGATGCGGGTTTTGCCCTGGAGGGGCATCCCGCCTTTCGCGCTCTGCTGGCAGAGGGGCGGCTCAAAGGACAGCGCGACTTCGTCGAGGGGGATGAGGACGTCTCCAATACACCGACCCATGGCACGGCCGTGGTATCCATCGCGGTTGGGTTTGATCCAGGCCGGCTGATCGGTCCGGCCTACGGAGCGGAGATCGTACTGGCGCGCACGGAGGACGTCACTTCGGAAACGCTCCAGGAGGAGGATTTCTGGGTGGCCGGCCTGGAGTGGCTTGAGGCGCAGGGGGTGCGTCTGGTGAATTCTTCGCTGGGCTATACCACCTTCGACGGGGGCATCGGGGACCATACGTATCGGGATCTGGACGGCCGAAGCACGCTCGTGACGCGCGCGGCCAACCGCGCCGCCGCGCGCGGTGTGCTCGTCATCAACGCGGCGGGCAACGAAGGAGCCCGCTCCTGGCGATACGTGGTCGCACCAGCGGACGGGGATTCCGTGCTCGCCGTCGGCGCCGTGCAGGCCAATGGCTTGCTGGCTTCTTTTAGCAGTCGGGGACCTACCTATGATGGCCGGATCAAACCCGATGTCTGCGCTATGGGCGTCGGGGTCGTACTGGCCACCCCGAACGGGGGATATGCTCAGGGTAGCGGCACCTCCTTTGCCGCTCCGATCGTAACCGGCCTGCTGGCGCTTGTGCTGGAGCGCTTCCCGACGCTGCGGCCGGGAGACCTGCTCAAGCTGGCCCGTCGGTCCGGCACCCGGGCGCAGGAGCCCGACAACGACTACGGATACGGCGTGCTCGACGGGGTTCGCCTGCTCGATCAGGCCCGGGCTTTTGTGGCTCTCCCCGGAGAAGGGCAGGGGCCTCTGGGTAAACCCTATCCCCACCCCTTCCGGGAAGGGGTGTGGGTGCCGGTGGCTGTATCCGGACCTCTGCGGGCGGAGGTGTTTTCCCCCCTGGGCCAGCGGATACGGATCCTCGAAGCCCTCGGGCTCGGATCCGGTGCGTTGCTGTACTGGGATGGCCGTACAGAATCCGGTATGCCCGCCTCCGCCGGGGTGTATGTGCTGCGTCTGCAGTTCGAGGGACGCCTGTTCTGCTCCACGCTGGTCAAGATCGGCTCCTGAAAGATGCTCTATACGGCTCATGGGCCCGGATGGTGGTTGCTCTGGCTCATCCTGGGTATCGGGGTGGCCTACTGGATGTATCGGCGGACGGAGCCGGAACTGCCCCGCTGGAAGCGTTTCGGTATGGCCTCTTTGCGCGCGGCCGCGATCAGCCTGCTGGGGATGTTGCTTCTGGAGCCCGTATGGAGTTTTCGGCGCCTTTCCTCTCTACGGCCCCAGATTCTCTGGCTGGTGGATGATTCCCGGAGCCTGAATACGTCTACTCCCTCCGGGGTGCCTGCCGAAACCGTGCGAAATCTGGTGCGCATGCTCCAGGAGGCCGATTGGCGTACGCTCGAGCCGGTCTGGTTGCGTTTTGCCGAGGATACAGCCCCGCTGGCGCATCCGGATTCGCTGCGTTTTTCCGGACGCCGCACGAACATCTGGCGCGCCCTGGAGGCCGCCTCTTCCCGGTACCGGGAACGAACCCGGGCGCTTGTGCTCATCACGGACGGCAACCACAATACGGGCCCCAATCCCCTCTATGGCCTTGAGCGCCTGGCCCTTCCGGTCTACGTGCTGGCCGTCGGAGACAGCACACCCCGACGGGATGTGCGCATCGAGCGCGTGCTGGCCGGGCTGATCGCCTACGTGGGCTCGGAGGTTCCGGTGTCCGTTTCCGTGGCCGCTTCGGGCTTCGATCAGCCCGTGCCCGTTGTCGCCCGTCTGGAGCGGGAAGGCCGGGAACTTGCCCGCGAAGCCCTTTTCGTGGAGCCCGGCCGGAGTGCGCTCGTGGAGTTTCGTCTGGTTCCGGATCGGCCTGGCCGGCAACTCTACCGGGTGCGTCTGGATCCCCAGCCGGGGGAGTATACGTACGCCAACAACGAGGCCTCCTTTGCCATTGACGTGTTGGATCGCCGCCGCCGGGTGCTTGTGGTGGCCGGGGCGCCCGATCCGGACGTGGCCCTCCTGCGGCATGTGCTGGCGCTGGACCCGGAGCTCGAAGTTGAAGGGCGTACCCAGAAGAACGCCGCCGAATTCTACGAGGGCCCGCTTCCAGATCGCCTGGACGAATTTCAGGCCCTGTTTCTGGTGGGTTTTCCCGGTCGGGTTCCCATGGAATCCGCATTGCAGCGGCTGCGTCGGGCCGTGCTGGAGGAGGGGGTACCCGTGATTTTCGTGCTGAGCCGGCAGACAGATCTGACCCGGTTACAGGAGGCCTTCGGTGCGGTGTGGCCCGTGAACCTACAGCCCCGGAGCCTGCAGCAGGAGCTGGCCGTATTCTTCGAACCCACCGGCGCCGGTCGTGCACATCCCGTCCTGGAGCCCCCGGAGGGGCGAAGCGAAGCGGACTGGGACAAACTGCCCCCCGTTTTCACCTTCGAGGGCGTTTTTGAGCCCCGGCCCGCGGCCCGGGTTCTGGCCACCATGCGGGTCCGGGATGTGCGCCTGCCAGAACCCCTGCTTGTGGTCCAACAGCTGGGTCGGACGCGCTCGGCCGCGCTGCTGGGCTGGGGGTGGTGGCGCTGGAAAACTCTGGGGGAGGCCACGGCCGGTGTGGGGGCGCTCTACGACGGCTTGATGCGCAACCTGCTTCGCTGGGCCTCGGCCGTGCGCGATGAGCGTCGAGTGCGGGTGCGCCCCGCGCAGCTGGTCTACGACCCCCAGGAGGCGATCGATTTCCTCGGCCAGGTCTACGACGAAAGCCTCCAGCCCCTTTCGGACGCAGAAGTCTGGGTTCAGCTTCGCGGCCCTGGTGGAGGGGAACGCCGTTTTGTGCTCCAACCCCGGGGTGAGGGCCGCTACGAGGCGCGCATCGATCCCTTGCCCCCCGGCCTGTATCGCTACCAGGCCGAAGCCCGGCGAGCCGGGGAACGGATAGGCACGGACTCGGGCGAACTTCTGGTCGAGCCGCTGGACCTGGAGGCCCAGCAGACCCAGCTCAACCTGCCCCTGCTTCGCCAGCTTGCCGCCCGCTCCGGGGGTGAGCTATTCGGTCCTAATGCGGTCGAGGCGCTCCAGGATCGGCTCCGCAGCCGGCACGGAACCGTGGAGCTTCGGGAGCAAACCGTGCGCATCGCCTTCTGGCAACACCCCGCGGTGTTGGCCATCCTGCTGTTGCTGTTGGCTTCGGAATGGATCTGGCGCAGGCGGAACAGCCTTCCCTGATCGAGCATTCTACTTCTTCGGAGACAGCGGGAACAGAGATATGCGTCTGTTCATATGCGGGCTTCTGCTCTTCGGGTTGTACGGCATTCCCCTTTGTGCGCAGAACGACTCCCTCTATATCCGACAGGGACAGGAGGCCTTCCGGGCCAAGGACTGGGTGGCCGCCGAGCGGGCTTTCCGGCAGGCCCTCTCCATTAACGAGCAAAACGCGGAGGTGCACTACCAGCTTGCCCGGGTCTACTGGGAGATGGGCAACCGGCGCGCGGCCGGTCAGGAGCTGGATCGCGCCCTGGAGCTGGACCCCGATAACGTTCGCTACCTCGTGGCCCGGCTCGAGCATCTGCGCCAGGAGACAAGCTTCGCCCTGTGGGATCTGATCAACGAGGCCCGACGTCGTGAACTGGCCCGCCGTATTCTGCGCCTGGATCCCGAAAACGCCTTCGCGCTCGAGGCGCTGGGAGAATCCTACGCTAACGACTACTGGCGCTACCGCGACGCGGTCTCTCTTACGGAGACGACCTTCTACGATTTCCCCTTCCGTCAGGAGGATAACCCGGATAACAATCCATTCCGCCGTCTGGATGAAACCGTGGGTGGGGAGCAGACCAGGCCTTCGGATGAGGCGCCCGGACCAGGAGGCGTCGAGGTAGAGCGGGGGCTTTCTTTTCTGGAGGCGTTCGGGGTGCAGGGTGAGCAGGTGGCCCTCCTGTCGCAGCGCCTCCTGCGGGCCGCTTTTCTGGAAGACCCCTTCGATCTGGAGCTGTTGCGCCAGCAGGGAGAGCCGGTCTCTGACTGGAGCGCGCGCGGGGAACGCGCCTATCGAATGGCGCGGCAGTTTCTGGAGCGCGCCCTGGATCGAGACCCTATGCGTCGGGGTGCCTACGAGAAACTCTTCCGCATTTACATGCTCCGCAACGAACTGGCCCCGGCCTATGCCCTGCTCCGCCAGATGTATGAATTCTTTCCCGAGGATCCCTCAACCTGGCTGTACCTGGGCCTTTTGCACTACCGCGCCCGGCGCTACGATGAAGCCGATAAGGCCTTTCAAACCGCTTTCCACTACGATTCCACGCTGAAGGCCATCTTCGAGGACGTCTCCGCGCTCGTGCCGGAATCGGAGCGCAAAGCCTACGAAGCCGATCCGCAGGGCTACAGCGCCCGATTCTGGGCGAGCAAAAAGCCCCGTCTCCTGGTACCCTACAACGAGCGCAAGCTGGAGCATTTCGCCCGTATGGTGTATGCCGATCTGCTCTTCCGGGTCGAGGCCCTTGGGCTGCGCGGCTGGCAGACGGAACGTGGGCGCATCCTTATCCGGTATGGCATCCCGCCCCGGAGCATCAAGCTGCTTCCCTGGATGGTGGCCTCCGGAGAGTCGCTCAACCTGAGCGAGCAGATGCGCACCTTCGATATCTGGGATTACGGGCGCTTTCGCTTCGTCTTCGTCGATGAGATGCGCAACGGCAACTTCATTCTCTATGCCCCGCCGGCCTCGCATAAAAACCCCTGGATGGTGGACTACGTGATCAAGGCGCGCGAGACATTCCGCCAGCTTCCGGAGTATTACCGCTTCGAGCCCCCTGGACGGCTCTTCCGCATGCCCTATCTAATCTCCACGTTCCGGGGCCGAGAGGGAAAAACCGATATGGTGGTGCCCTACGGGGTTCCGATCACCAATCCCGATGCGCTCGGGCGCAGTGTGCTTGTGGCTCAGCAGGGGCTTTTTCTTGTCGACGCCGGGCGCACGATACGGGCCGAGCGACGGAATACGCTCTACGGGTTGCGTCCCGAGCGGGTGGTTCGCTTTCGTAAGGCCGCGCTCTGGATCGATGCCGAACAGCTCTCCGTGGAGCCGGGGCGCTACCGGCTTTCGCTGGAGTTCGAAGAAAGCACCACGCACGCGCTGGCGCTGGAGCAGAGCGAGCTTGTGGTTCCCGACTATACGGGTTCCCGCTTCGCGATGAGCGATCTGCTGCTCGCCTATCAGGTCGAAGAGGCCGAGGCGCCCAGGGCCGGTGAGCCCGTGCTCTGGCGCAACGGGTTTCGCCTTCAACCGGCTCCCTGGGCGGTTTTCTCCCGCACACAGCCCGTGTACGTGTATTTCGAGCTCTACAACCTGAGCCTGCAGAACGGCCGAAGCGCCTTCGAGGTAGAGGCGATTGTGCGGCCTCGGCATCAGGCCCGGGGTGTTGCCCGATTGTGGCGCGCCGTGGCTGGCTCTCCCCGGGGGGTTTCCGTGCGCGCCCGGTTCTCCGGGACCGGCCCGGACCTGATGCGCTACCTGCAAATTGACGTAAGCCGCCTGGATCCCGGCTGGTATACGCTCACGCTCCGTGTACGGGACCTGCACAGCCGCCACGTAGAGCAGGCCGAACGCCCGCTGTACCTGGAAGAGTGATCTATGCTCCGCAGACGCCGAGTGGATACCACCCTGCTCACGCTCGGGACCCTGAACGCAGTGCTGGCCTTGCTGATCGCGCTTGTGCATCTGGTTCCGGTAGATCCACCGGACTCCCAACCCCGCTTTGTGGATGCGCGGGCCAGGGAGGTGCTCACATTGGACGAGATCCCGCAGACCGCCCCCGGTGCTCCCCCTCCGCCTCCGGTGGTGCCCCTGCCCCCGGTGGTGCTGCCCGATGATGAGCTGCTCGAGCCCGAACCGATACCCGTTCCGGAGCCGGATCTGCCCATGAGCCCCTCAAGCCTCAATCCCCCCGTCCCCGGGACGGGATCTCCCGGGCGTTCCGGTCCGCTCCGGCTCGAAGAGGTGGAGATCAGCCCGCAACCTATCCGGGTGGTGGAGCCCGAATATCCGTCCGAGGCGCGCAGGCGCCGCATCCGGGCCGAGATCGTGGTGCGGGTACTCGTTGACGAGCGCGGTCGGGTGAGCGAACCCGTGATCTTGCGCCGCTTGCTCTATGGGCGCCAGAACACCCCGCAGGAGGTAGATCAGCTGGGCTACGGGCTCGAGGAGGCCGCCCTGGCCGCTGCCCTGCGCTGGCTGTTTCGGCCCGCCGAGCATCGGGGGGAACGGGTGCAGACGTACACGATAATCACCTTTCACTTCGGCCACTGAGGCTTTTTACTTTTGGCTCATCAGAGCCAGCGGGAAAGGCCATGATGACGCTTGCCGAAGCCCGGACACTCATGGAGAGCTGGACACAGGCCGAGCACCTGCGCCGGCATATGCGCGCGGTCGAAGTGGCCATGGGCCATTACGCGCGCTTCTTCGGGGAAGAGGAAACAAGCTGGCGCATTGTCGGCCTGTTGCATGACATGGATTATGAGCGCCACCCTTCTCCTGAGGAACACCCCTATGTGGCCGTGGCTTACCTGCGCTCCCTGGGGGTGCCGGAGCCCTGGCTGGAGGCCATTCTGGGGCATGCCGACTATACGGGTGTGGCGCGCCGCAGCCGGATGGCCCGCGCCCTGTATGCGGTCGATGAGATGACGGGCTTTGTGCTCGCCTGCGCCTACGTGCGTCCCCGGGGGCTGGAAGATCTGGAGCCGCGTTCGGTGATCAAGAAGATGAAAGACCGCGCCTTCGCCGCAGCCGTCAACCGAGACGACCTCCGACGCGGCGCCGAAGAGCTCGGCCTGCCCCTCGAAGAGCACATCGGACATGTGATCACGGCCCTGCGGGATGAGGCCGATTATCTCGGGCTGGAACGGAAGGGTTAACTCTCCCCGGCCGACCGCCAGATATCCAGCATGCTCGTATCCACGTAATCCGTGAGCACGATCTTCTTGAGCGCGGCCAGCCGTTTGGTGATCTCCGCAATCCGATCGGCCGCCTCGTTGATCGCCTCCAGCGCCTGCACCACCTCCGCATCGAGCTCATAGACAGAGGCCAAGCTCAGCAACATCTGCGCATACCCCGTAATGATAGAAAGGGGGTTGTTGATCTCGTGATTGATCGCGGCCACGGTCTGTTGCAGGAGCCGGAGCTTTTCCAGCTCGCTGCGCTGCGCCTCCAGTTCGGCCAGCCGGCGTTCCAGCTCCCGCCGTCGCAGTACGTCCTGCAGTACAAGAGGGAGCTTTTCCAGATGGCTCAGATCGGGATCCTTGGTCAGGTAGTCATAGGCGCCGGCCTTCATAGCCGCCACGGCCACATCTTCCCGGCCCACCCCCGTTAAGACCACCACGGGGGTCGTATGCCCCAGCGTGCGCACATGGGCGATCACCTCCAGCCCATCTCCATCGGGCAGATTATGGTCCGTCAGAATCAGGTCGAAAGGGGCTCCTGCGCGCAGCCGTTCCAGACAGGCGGCGACGGTCTCGACCGTCTCCAGATGCGCTTCCGGCATCGTGCGCTCGATAGTCCGACGCACAAGCAGGGTATCGCCCCGGTTATCCTCCACAAGCAGGATGCGCAGCGGATTGCTCATCTCTCCATGGTCTGCTTTTTGGGCAGGGTAAAGTAGAACGTCGATCCTTTCCCGGGCTCCGATGCCACCCAGATGCGCCCTCCGTGTTGCTCGATAATCTTCTTGCAGATCGTCAGCCCGGCGCCTGTGCCCTCAAACTCTTCTTCGGTATGCAGACGCTGAAAGATCTTGAAAATCCGCTCATGGTGTTTGGGATCAATTCCGATCCCGTTGTCCCGCACATACACTATATACTCATTTTCCGACTCCGATGCACCGATCTCCACCCGGGGTTGCGGACTGCGGTTGTACTTGAGCCCGTTGGTGATCAGGTTGTGAAAGACCTGCCGCAGTCGCAGGGGATCTCCACGGACGATAGGCAGGGGCGTGAGCATTTCGATTTCGAAAGGACGCTCGCGGGCCAAGGCCTGAGGAAAGTCTTCGCGGATCAGCGTGCGTACAAGCTCCTCCAGGTCTACCTCCATATCCGGAGCTTCTGTGCGGCTGATGCGCGATAGCTCCAGCAGGTTCGTGATCAGGCGGCTCATGCGATGGGCCGCCTGTTTGATAAACTCGAGCAGTTCTCGAGCCTGAGGGGTCAATTCCTGCAGATGGTCCTCTTCCAGCAGGGAGATGAAGCCCAGGATGTTGCGCAGAGGGGTCTGTAGGTCATGCGAGACGATGTAGGTAAAATCGTTGAGCTCCTCGTTGATGGCGGCCAGCTGTTGGTTTTTGGCCTCCAGTTCCGCCGTACGGGTGCGTACCAGCTGCTCCAGGTTTTCCGTGTACGTGCGCAGCTGGGCCTCCAGCCGTCGGGCTTCTGTGATGTCTATACCGACGGCGACAAAGGAGCCTCCAGCTCCGGTGATCCGGCTTACGGTCCAGGACAGAATGCGCTCGCTTCCGGTCCGGTTGCGAAGCCGCATCTCAAATTCTCTGTGTCCCTCCGGCGGGCGGAAGGCCGACAGGAGCTCGGAAGCCGCATCCGGGTCGGCGGCGCTTTTTTCCAGGAATGCCTCCAGCGAAGGGATCTCGCTGCGGCTATATCCCGTGACCTCGTACGCCTTTCGGTTCCAGATCTGGGTTCTGCCCTCCGCATCAAAGGCGAAGATGACCACCTGGGCTGTGTCGATGAGGTTATGCAGAAAAGCCTGTGCCTCGCTCAGCTCGGCGGTGCGTTGCTCAAGGAGCTCCTCTAAATGCTGGGCGTAGGCGCGCAGCTGATGCTCCAGGCGTTTCTGCTCGCTTACCTCCACGAGTACGACGAGGTAGCACCTGCGGCCTTCCGTGAGCAGCGCACGGCCTATAGCCAGCACGTGCGCCCGCCGGCCTCCGGGCAGTTCCCAGAGCTCAACTGGGCCCGATCGGGGCTCTTCGGATTCGAATAGCGTTTTCCAGGAGGAAAAATCCAGGCCGGGCACGAGCACAGGCAGGGCGCTTCCCCGGATGGAACCGCCCCTCGTGCCCAGCCAACTCAAGGCCGCCTCGTTGAGCTCCCGGATCCGCAGCTCTTCATCCAGAATGCAGACGGGAACGGGAAGAGCCCCAAACCAGCTGCGGTACAGCGGCTCTTTTTCGGGTCGCTGGCTCCAGGCCCGCGCCACTTCCCCCAGACGCGCCAGCAGGCGCTCGAGCTCATCCTGCGGGGGATGGGGAAAAGCAGCCGGCTCGACGGAATGGCCGGCCTCCAGGGCATCGACGAGACCAAGAGCCCGTTCGGCTGGGCGCACCAGTCGCCGGTGCGTAAAGAGCAACAATAGCCCCACCAGCGCCAGCCAGATTCCGGCCACAACGGGCAGAGTCCCGAGCACATACTTCCAGAAGGCCCCGGTGATGTGCCTTCGATCCTGCTCCAGAATCAATACGGCTACCGGATCTCTGGGGTTATCGGAGAATTCCCGTCCCAGCACCGGATAGGCGTACAGCAACACCCCATCGGGTCCGAAGCCCCAGTACGGGGTGCGCAAGGCCAGCACCTGAGCGACAAGGCCCCGATAGGCGTCCGGTATCGGCCGACCCTGTTCAGCGGGCAGATGGCTGCGCAGGATCCGATAGCGATAGTCTACCTCCCAGAGCCGACGCAGGCCGTGCCGGCGCACCAGCTCCAGCGCATAGCCCTCGAGCGTCTGCCCGTCGGTGAGCCGCAGGGTGTTCCAGGAGACGGCTAGGCCTTCGGCCCGTGTGCGGGCTTGATCCAGATACGTGCGGTATACGCCGCGCCAGTGCAGTACGGTCAGGATGATGAGCGCCCCGCTCAGGGGCAGGAGCCACCCGATCGTGATCCGGTAATAGAGGCTATGACGCAAGGCGGGTTTCAAGGCCGTCGCCTATTCCATAAGGTGTCTCCAGCCGGTCGAATCCGGCAGTGGGCGAAACGGGGTCGCGGGGGCCAGCAGATCGTATCGGATCCAGAAACGATGCATGGCCCACTGATACTGCAGAAGCGGCCCTCCGGGGGCAAGCAGCTCCTGATTCAGGCGCGGGGTGCCGAAACGGTACCTTTCGGCCATACGCCGGACGGCCTCCCTCGTCGTGTCCAGCAGAGCGGCCCAGGAGGCGAAAGCGGCATCCGGATCGGCCTCCCATCTGACCAGGGCGTTGGCCCATCCCGCAAGCAGGGCCTCAAGCACAAGAGGCCGGACCGAAGCGAGGGAATCGGAGATGAGCAGTACCTCCATCGGGGGCATTGTGAGCCGCTCCGCGCGCGCCAGCACGCTCCATCCCGCCTCGATCGTGTCGAAAAGCCCGAAGCGCACCGGCGAGCGGGCTTCCAAGAGGGCCAGCTCCCGCTCCGGCAGGGGGTCGAGCAGTGTCCTGGCCCTGTCGGGCAATAGACCACGCTCCAGAAGCAACCGTTCGGCCCAGAAGTGTTCCGGACTGCCGAGACGTATGGGGATCCGGTATCGGCTCAGGTTGAGCCAATTGACCCCGCGTCCGATCAGGATGGGATGGGCCGAGGCGGCGCCCAGCACCAGGGGAACACGCCAGGAAGGGCGTTCTGCCTGCAGGCGCACAGCGGCATGAAAGGGTACTATGCCCGCCTGCAGCCTTCCTCCCCGCAGGGCCGCTATGAGCGCTTCTTGGCTGGAGAAGCGCCGAAAACGCACCTGCGGGGGCAAAAGCCCCTCCTCATGCGCCCAGATGAGGGGCGCCACAAGCACAGAGCGCGTCCAGCCGATCTCCAGCACCTCAGAGTCAGAGCCCGGACGGCAGCCCGTGCCCCCCAGCATGCCCAGGCAGAACAGCACATGCAGTGCGGAGCTCGTTCGGATCGGAGGTTTCATTGCCCATAGAATGCAATCTCTCATTGACATTTCATTGGCCTTATTCACAAAGCCTGTGCCGCCGTCTGTTTTCGCCTTCGGGGCCGATTCGGGAGGCCGGAGGGGGAGAATCCGAAACCGGAGGGGGCCATTTCGCTATTTGCCTCCGATCAGGGGGGGAGCTATTTTTTGCGCCGATCGGGTTTCAATTTGGGCCGGTGCCCTATAGGAGGCAAGGATACAGTAGCTGTGTTTCCCCTGCAGGATACTATTCCCCATCGGGAGAGCCCGTTTGTCACATGGGCCCTGATTGGGCTCAATGTGGGGGTATTTCTCCTCGAGCTGGCCCTCCCTGAGCCCGCGCTGGAAGCGCTCATTCGCACCTTCGGGGTTGTGCCCGCCCGGTACACGGAACCGGGCTGGATGGAGAATCCGGCCAACTACTGGCCGTTGTTGACAAACATGTTTCTGCACGGCGGCTGGATGCACATCATCGGAAACATGTGGACGCTGTGGATTTTCGGGGATAACGTGGAGGATCGGCTCGGGCACGGTCGGTATCTGGTCTTTTATCTTCTCTGCGGCCTGGCGGCAAGCGGGACTCATATTCTGTTGCATCCCGACTCGACGATACCCGCCATAGGTGCCTCCGGGGCCATTTCGGGCGTCATGGGGGCGTATTTTCTGCTCTTTCCTCACTCCCGCATTATCGCGGTCTTCCCGGTTTTCTTTATTCCGTATTTCCTGGAGTTGCCGGCCGTGGTGTACCTGGGCGCCTGGTTTCTGACCCAGCTCTTCTCTGGGACGTTTTCGATTCTGGCGCCGGGGACAGGAGGAGGTATCGCCTGGTGGGCCCACATCGGGGGGTTTCTGGCCGGCGCGCTTCTCGTCAGGCCCATGCACCGCAGGCGCCGGCGCGTGTATCGGCCGTACTTTGCTGATGAGGAGATTCCGATCCGGTATCTGTATCCCCGGTAAGCCGAGGAGCATCTATGGGCATCGGAGAACTGTTCTGGCTGTTTCTCATCTTTGGTGCGCTACAGCCGGTGTTGCGACAGCGTATGCTGGATGCCGCCCGACAGCGCATGATCGCCCGCCTGGAGGCGCAGCGGGGTTCGCGCGTCATCCTCCTGGTGCATCGGCAGGAGACGATGAGTCTGCTGGGCTTTCCCCTGATGCGGTTCATCGACATCAACGACTCCGAGGAGGTCCTCCGGGCCATTCAAATGACCGACCGCGATGTGCCGCTGGATCTGGTCCTGCACACGCCCGGTGGGCTTGTGCTGGCCTCTTTGCAGATCGCGCGGGCGCTCAAGGCGCATCCGGCCAAAGTGACGGTTTTTGTGCCCCATTACGCCATGTCCGGGGGAACGCTCATCGCCCTGGCCGCCGACGAAATCGTTATGAGCCCGCATGCCGTGCTGGGCCCGCTGGATCCGCAGCTGGGCCAGTATCCGGCCCCCTCCCTGTTGCGGGTGGTGCGGGAAAAGCCTCTTGCCGAGGTGGAGGACCACACGCTCGTGCTGGCCGATCTGGCCGAAAAGGCCATCCGGCAGCTGCAGGAAGCGATCGTGGAACTGCTCGAGGGCCGTATGCCCCCCGAGCAGGCCCAGGAGGTGGCTCGGCGCCTGACGGAGGGGCACTGGACGCACGATTACCCCATCACATCCCAGGCCGCTCGATCGCTCGGATTGCCCGTTTCCACGGAGATGCCCCCGGCCATCTATCAGCTTATGGCCCTCTATCCGCAACCGGTGCGTCAGCGTCCCTCCGTGGAGTACCTGCCTGAACCACGGACTCGAGCTGCGGCAGGAGGATAAGAGCATGTTGCCAGGGAGGAGGGCCCTTATGGTGGGGGTGCTGTTGTCGCTGGTGCAGGCGGCCTCCGGGCAAGAGGGGGAACGCCCCCGCGTGCGCGATCTGGGCCTGCGCCCCGGCATTCTCACCCCTGGCCGCTGGAACGCGATCACGGATGTGCCCGGTGTTCGGGTAGGGCATCGTACGGTGTGGGAAGGCGAGGGGGTGCGCACGGGGGTGACAGTGATCCTGCCCCATGAGGGCAACCTGTTTCAGGAAAAAGTGCCGGCCGCCGTGTGGGTCGGCAACGGGTTCGGCAAAGCGGCCGGTTTTCTGCAGGTGCGCGAGCTGGGCACCCTGGAGACCCCGATTGCCCTGACGAACACCGTTTCCGTAGGGGTGGTCTGGGATGCGCTGGTGCGGTGGACGCTGGCCCAGCCCGGAAATGAGGATGTGCGTAGCGTCAACGCCGTGGTGGGGGAGACGAACGACGGTTTGCTTAACGACATCCGGGGGGGGCATGTGCGCCCCGAACATGTCTGGGAGGCCATCGCCAGCGCTCGCCCCGGCCCCGTCGAAGAGGGTACCGTGGGGGCAGGTACCGGCACGGTCTGTCTGGGTTGGAAAGGGGGGATCGGTACCGCATCCCGCGTCTTGCCCGCTCGCTATGGTGGCTACGTGGTGGGTGTGCTCGTGCAGACGAACTTCGGCGGGATCCTGCACATCGACGGGGTGCCGGTGGGGCGTGAGCTGGGCCGGTTCTTCATGCAAGGTGATGTGCCCTATGAGAGGCCGGACGGATCCTGTATGATCGTGGTGGCCACGAACGCGCCGCTTGACCGCGCCACCCTGGAGCGCATGGCGCATCGGGCCATTCTGGGTATGGCCCGTACAGGTTCGTTTATGGCCAACGGGTCGGGGGATTTCGTCATCGCTTTCAGTACGGCCTATCGCATCCCCCATCGCGCTCCTGAGCCTCCCGTGCTCCAGATTCCCGCTCTGCATCCGGACGCCCTCAACCCCCTGTTTCTGGCCGTGGTCGAGGCCACGGAGGAAGCCATCTACAATAGCCTGTTCCGGGCCACTACGGTCACCGGCTTCGGGGGGCGCACGGTAGAGGCGCTTCCCCTGGAGCGGGTGCGGGAAATCCTGCGTCGCTACGGGCGCCTGCCCTGAAACAGGGAGGGGCGGGGGGTGGTCTCCGGTCTGCCCCGGGCCCGGCCCTGGGCGCATCCGTGTGGCCGGATCAGCCCCGGCGGTGCTGTTCGCTCCCGGCCTGGGCATGCGGGCCTATCGCGGCCCGCGCGGGCAGTTGCGAAACGTGGCCATGCGCCCGACGGGAAAGCTCTTCGGTGTGCTTTTTTCCGGTCTTCGGTTTCGGCCCCTGGCGGCCCTGGTGCTCTAGCTCCCCGGTGGGCCGACTCCCGGAAGCCTTTTATCTGGGGCGGGGATCAGGGGAGGAAGCCCCCAGCAGCGGACGCAACTGCTCCAGACGCGCATCGCGGGGATAAAGCCGCTGAAGGGCCTCGGCCCGATGGCGGGCCTCCCGGAGCCGGCCCAGCTGCGCATAGGCGATGGCCAGGTTAAAGAGCCCATCTGCGTACGTGGAATCCCCCTCTACGGCGGCCTCCCAGTGGGAGATGGCCTCTCGGATGCGTCCGGTACGGGCAAGCAGGATGGCCAGATTGTTACGGGCTTTAGGGTAATCGGGATCCAGCTGTATGGCTTGGCGCAATTCCTGTTCCGCTGCGCTCAGGTCTCCGATGCGCATAAGCAGGGTGCCCAGGTTGAAACGGGCCTCGGCCAGGCCCGGCCGCAGGGCTACGGCGCGCTCGTAACAGGATCGGGCTTCCTCAAGCCGACCTCGGACCTCCAGAATGCGGCCCAGGTTCGTGAGCGCCTCAGGATGTTCGGGTTGCCGCTGCAGGGCCTGCCGGTAGTGGACCTCGGCCTGATCAAGCGCGCCGGCCCATTCGTCCATGCGCGCCAAGGCCAGCAACCGCTCCACGGTGGGCTGCAGGGCCACGGCCCGGCTGTAGGCGGAGCGGGCCCGGCTGTAGTCGCGCTGCCATTCATAGGCATATCCCAGCAGGTACCATCCCTCGGCGTGCTCGGGGTTGCGTTTTAGCCCCTTTTCCAGTTTCCCCAGGGCCTGCTGGAGCGCCCCGGAGTTCGGATGTTCTCGCGCATAGGCCAGGTAGGCGATGCCCTCATAGAGGAGGTAGTCTCGCTCCCGGCGTAGCTCCGGGAAGATGGGCTCCAGGTGTACGGATTCCGATGCTTCCTTTCCGGAGGGGGTGGGGGGGCGGGAGGGGACGCCGTGGGATGGCGTGATCCGTAAAGGCCGCGTGGGGTACGGCGCTGGGGCGGATGCGGGGCATATGACAGGAGATGCAGTTGCTCTCCGGGGTGTGCGCCGCCTCCGGCAGGGTTCCGGACAAGCGAGCGGGCTCATGGCAGCTGCGGCAGATCCGATTGAAGTGCGCTGGCCCCTGTTCGCGCGCTGGCCGATGGGGATCATGGCAGGTGAGGCAGTCCATAGGGGGCGAACTGCCCTGAAAACAGGCGCTCTGTTGCATGCGTTCTACATGGCTGGCCACCTGCACGGTGTGCCGGGCGGAGCCAGGATGGACGAAAACGAGCCAGTAGTCCGAGAGCCGTTCCCCGGGCCGGTAGTCCAGCGGCCCTTTGCCCTCCCGATAGAAAGCCACCGTGCTCTCCAGGTGGCACTGCTGGCAGAGGTCCATGCGGCGTTCCCGGGAAAGTCGGGCCGGGTTGACGATGGTGGGGTCCGGGGCTCCGGGCCGGTACGGGCCCTGGCGATGCCGCGTGACGTGTTCGCTGCCGGGCCCGTGACAGCGCTCGCAGGTGATCCCGTAGGAAAAGGATCGATACCGGTTTGCCGTTTCCGCAACGGGTTCAAAGTGGCCCGTGTGGCATCCCAGGCAGGCATTCGGGATGGGGCGAAAGAAGCGCGCATTGGCTCGTTCATAGCCCGGGCTGAGCGCCCAGCGGCCTTCCTGCGTATACCAGGTCAGGGGTAGCTCAAAGAGGAAGCCGTTTTCCTCATAGAGGTATGTGCGCGCCGCGTTCCCAGAACCCACCACGTACTCGATGGGATAGCGAAGCCGGTGGATCGGGCGGCCTTGCTCATCGAGCCGGTATTCCTCCTGAAAAAAGCCATCGCCCTCCCGAAAGGCGCGGTAGTAGAATCCCGTCCGGGGCTCGTAGATTGCCTGCCGACCGCTGAAATCCTCCACAACCCGGTCCGGGGTCAGGGGATAGAGTGCGCGTGCCTTGTTTGTTTGCTGGTAATGGGAGGCGATCTCTTCATGGCAACTGGCGCAGACGGAATCGCCCACATAGTGGGCCGTGCGGGCAGGGGAAGAAGAAGGGGTCTGCCGGCAGGCGGACCATAAGAGCAGGCCACCGCCCAGCAGTCCGCTACAGAGCCCCAGCAACCGACGCGCCTGTGACATAGATTGCCCTCCTGCGCGCTACAGAAGCCCCCGATACAGGGCCCAGAAAATAGCGCTGACCATGGTTGCCTGGATGATTCGGCCCTGTTCAATGAGCCCGGGAAGCTCCCGGGCCGGTACGCGTTCCAGACGGAAGTCCTCCGTGGGATCCGGTTCGGCTTTCCCCACGGGTCGAGCCCCGCGGGCCACGAACAGATGCACCCAGTTGGTATGCGTATGAGGGTTGAGAGAGATCCGGCCCAGGGGGATCCATTCTTCCGCCTCGTATCCGGTTTCTTCCCGCAGCTCCCGGCGCGCGGCCTCGAGGGGGGTTTCTCCGGGATCGACAATGCCTCCGGGTAGCTCCAGGGCGATTGTGCCCGCCCCGTGTCGGTATATCTCCAGCAACAAAGCGTCTCCCTGCGAGGTGAGGGCGAGCACGTTGGCGAAATCCGGTTGTTCGATGACGTGAAACTCCTCGATCTGCGCGCCGCCGGGCAGCTGTACATGATCGACCCGCAGGTTCATCCACCAGCGCCGGAACAGGTGTCGGCTATTGAGTACGCGCCATGGATCAGGCATACGGACTTCCCGAATTTGCGCCGTATCGAGGGGGACATGTAAGTTCATGCAACCCGCGGGAAGATAAAAAAAACGACCCATGCAGCACATCCCGGCCTTTATTCTTGCGCCTGGCATCTGGAGGACCTGGCTGGATGAGGCGCTGGAGGTATTGCTCATCGGGGCTCTGGCATGGGGTGCGTATCTGCTGATCATTCGCCTGCTGCACCGCTGGGAGCGGCGGGTGAGGGATCTGCCCCCGAATGATCCGGAGCGACAGCGCGTCTACACGGCCTCGACCCTACTGCGGAGCCTGTGTCGATACGGGATCAGCATCATCGCCCTGTTTATGATACTGGCCGCCCTGGGGGTAAATATAGGACCCCTGCTGGCCGGTGCCGGTGTGGCCGGGCTGGCGATCGGCTTCGGCGCGCAGACGCTGGTTAAGGACGTGATCGCGGGTTTTTTTCTGCTCTTTGAACGCCTGATCGCGGTGGGGGATATGATTAATTTCCGGGGCGAGGTAGGCTTTGTCGAGGAGGTCGGTCTGCGCGTAACCAAGGTGCGCAAGTTTAACGGCGAACTCCTCATAGTGCCCAATGAGGAGCTGCGCGTCTTCGGCAACCGGAACCGGGGTTTCATGCGGGCTCTTGTGGAGGTGGATGTGGCCTACGAACAAGACGCCGAGCGGGCACTCCAGATCCTGCACGAGGTGGCCACACGCTGGGCTCAAGAGCGAGCCGATGTAGTACTGGAGCCTCCCGTGGTGCAGGGCATTCTCTCCTTTGGAGACTCAGGTCTGCGCTTGCGGGTGGCGGTGCAAGTGGTGCCGGCCGCTTACATAGATGCCGAGCTGGAGCTGCGTCGCCGCATCAAGGAGGCTTTCGCTCAGCACAACATCGATATCCCCTTTCCCCGCCGCCTGGTGTATACGGTTGCGCATCAACCCGATTTCACCATCCGGAGCTGAGCTATGGGAAAACGGCAGGTGCGCATGGATCCTGAAACGGCCCGTGAACTGGGTTCCCAGTTGCTGGGGGCCGAGGTGAATGTGGTCCGGCAGGACCGCCGCGTGCTTCACGGGCGGCTGTGTGCCATATCCGAGGCGGGTATCTGTCTGGAGGACCTGCGGGGGCGGCGCCATGAACTGCCCTGGGAAGAGGTCCGGGAACTCCTCTGGGATGTAGTAGCTGCTTTCTAAAAAGAGATGCGTCTGTATCGATCCACAGCGGAACTGGATTTTGATTCCGTATCCCAGCTGCCCCCGCGCGCGGAGCCGGGACGGGTGCTCATGGTGCGGCCCGATTACTTCGAGGTCGCCTACGTGATCAATCCCCATATGGAGGGACACGTGGGGGCCGTGGATCGCCAGCGGGCCCAGGAGCAATGGGAGGCGCTACGGGGGACCTATGAGCGTCTGGGCTTTCCCGTCATCGCCCTGCCCGGGGTGGAGGGGTTGCCGGATATGGTCTTCGCCGCCAACCAGAGCCTGCCCTTTCAGAGCCCCGAGGGGGAACGACGGGTCTGGATGAGCCGCATGCACGCCCCCGAGCGAAGGCCGGAAGTCCCCTATATCGAGGCCTGGTACCGCTCCGAAGGATACCGGATCGATCATTTTCTCGACCCGGAGATCTCGGACTTCGAAGGTATGGGGGATGCCATCTGGCATCCGGGCCACATGCTGCTCTGGGGAGGCTACGGGTTCCGTTCCAGTCTGCGCGCCTACGAGGAGATCGCCCGGCGCTGGGGCGTTCGAGTAATCGCGCTGGAACTGCGGGATCCAGACTTCTACCATCTGGATACCTGTTTCTGTGCGCTCGATGAGCGGACAGTGCTCATCTATCCCGGTGCGTTTACGCGGGAGGGGCTGGCGCTCATCGGCGCGCTCTGGCCGCGCGTGCTGGAGGCCCCGGAATCGGAAGCGCGCCGGCTTTTTGCCTGCAATGCGCACTGTCCCGATGGGCGGCATGTGCTCATTCAGGCCGGATGCAGAGAGACGATTCGATGCCTGCGGACACAGGGTTTTGAGGTGATCGAGCTGGATACGGGCGAATACCTCAAGTCTGGCGGCTCCGTGTTTTGTATGAAGATGATGGTGTACTGATGCGCCCCTTTGAGGACGAGATCTGGGATGAGGCTCGCTGGGAGGCGTTTTTGCGCGAGCTTGAGTCCCGCCGGGAACGCCACTGGGGGCCTCCAGAGGGTAGTGATCCCCTGGAACTGCTGGGGCTGGGGCCCAGCTGGCGTCGCTGGTTGGAAGCGGGCCCCGAAGAGCCCTCTCTGTCGGAAGAAGAGGCGGAAGAACGCTTCTGGAGCGCAGAGCAGGACCCCCTCTACCGGGAGGCCTCTCGGTTGAGCGCGGCTGTCGTGCGCTGGTCGTATCGCCGGCCCATCGCCCACAAGGACGGTCCGTTTGTGCATTTTGTAGATCAGGTACTGCAGATCGCCGCCCGCCTCGCCGCTGCCCATCGCCTGGGGTGGGAACGTGAGGTGCTGGGTGGGGTCATCGCCTACCACAGGCGCGCGCTCGAACACGCCAACGAAGCGCTGAGCACGCTCTATGAGCTGGTCCGGATGCGGGGTCGGATCAGCGTCGCCCGCTATCGGCTGTGGGCTGAAACCCTGCTGGAATTGCGCAACGCGTTGGCCCTGCGCCTGGAGGCGCTCCGGGAACGTTTCCAATCCGGTCTGGAGGGGCCATTCTGGGCCCTGTAACGAGCTCTTCACAGTTGCGTTTGCCCGCCGTATGCACTTGCTTGTTCGCTGCGTCCAGAGAAGAGGGGAAATAGCCATGCGGTGGCGTATAGGTGTGTTGGCTGTCGTGCTCCTGGGCAATCTCCCGCTTCGGGCCCAGGAGCCGCTTCGCTACAGGCAGCCTGGTCCGGATATCGTCTCGCTGCTCGATGCGCCCCCTTTGCCCGCGGCTCAGGTGAGCCCCGACGGGCGGTGGCTGTTGTTGCTGGAGCGCCCGTCTATGCCCACCATTGCGGAGTTGGCCCAGCCCATGCTCCGGCTGGCGGGGATGCGCATCAATCCACGCACGAACGGCGCCTTTCAGACCCAATTCATCAACCGGCTTACCCTGCTGGAGGTGCAAACCCGGAGCAGCCGAGCCATCGAGCTCCCTGCAGAACCCCGGATCAGCGCGGTATCCTGGTCTCCGGATGGCCGCCGGATCGCCTTCGTCCATCAGGCGGCCGATCGACTGGAGCTCTATGTGGCCGATCCGGAAACGGGCCGCTCCGAGCGCCTGCCGGTGGGCCCGCTCAACGGGGTGCTGGGAAGTCCGTATCAGTGGTTCAACGGAAGCGAGCGCTTGCTGTGCTGGACCGTACCCGATGGCCGAGGTAGTCCCCCCCAGCCGCCCGAGGTGCCGGAGGGGCCGCGCGTGCAGGAAACCGTAGCGGGTCGCCAGGCCCCCGTGCGCACTTTTCAGGATCTGCTCAGTTCCCCCTATGATGAGGCGCTCTTCGACTACTATTTTACGGCTCAGCTCGTGCTGGTAGATCTAACGGATCGCCGCGTCCGTCCCGTGGGGCCGGCCGGCATCATCGACGAGGCGGAGCCCTCCCCGGATGGGCGATACCTGTTTGTGTCCCGCATCGTGCGTCCGTACAGCTATTTTGTGCCCATGAGCGCCTTTGCCCGGGAGCTGGAGATCTGGTCTCTGCCCGAAGGAAGCCGATTGCGCACGCTGGCTTCCCTGCCGCTGGCCGAGGATACACCAATCGGTGGGGTGCGCAAGGGTCCCCGTCAGGTGCGCTGGGATCCCCTGCATCCGGCCCGGCTCCTCTATGTCGAGGCGCTCGATGAGGGCAATCCGCGCCTGCGGGTGCCCCATCGGGATCGGGTCATGGCCTGGGAGGCGCCCTTTGAGGGTCAGCCTCAGGAGTGGCTGCGCACCGAGTTCCGTTTCGCCTCCATGCAGTGGACCGAACGGGGGGATGGGTTGCTGGTAAGCGAGGTGGATCGGCCTTCGCGCAAAACACGCACCTTCTGGTATGATCCGCGCAACCTATCCGCACCCCCGCGGCTGCTTTTTGATCGCCTCACCGAGGACCGCTACAACGACCCCGGCCAGTGGGTGATGCGCACTCGGGCCGATGGCCGCCGCCTGGTGCGCCAGTCTCCGGATGGTCGTTACCTCTACCTCATCGGATCCGGGGCCACGCCAGCCGGAGAATATCCCTTCCTGCGCCGACTGGAGGTGCGCACGCTTCGGAGTACGGAGCTCTTTCGGAGCGCCGATCCATATTATGAGATGCCCGTGGCCATGCTCGATGAAAACCGGATAATCACCAGCCGGGAATCGGCCACCGAACCCCCGAACTACTTCCTGCGCGATCTGCGGCGGCGAGCGGTCGTGGCGCTGACCGCCTTTGCCGATCCACAGCCCGTATTTCGGCAGGTCAAAAAGCAGTTGATCACCTATCGCCGCAAAGACGGAATCCCGCTTTCCGGTACGCTCTATCTGCCCCCGGACTATCGGCCCGGGGAGCGGAGGCCGGCCTTCATCTGGGCCTATCCTATTGAGTTCGCCTCGGCCGATGCGGCGGGTCAGGTTACGGGCTCGCCGAACCGCTTTACGCGGGTATCCGGAGCCTCGCACCTGTTTCTGGTGCTCAAGGGGTATGTGGTTCTCGATAACGCGGCCATGCCCATTCTCGGCGGGCAGCGGGCCAACGACACCTTTATCGAGCAACTGACCATGAACGCCGAGGCGGCCATACGCGCGCTGGACAGCCTGGGGGTGGCCGATCCAGAGCGCGTCGGGGTCGGAGGGCATTCCTACGGGGCCTTTATGACGGCCAATTTGCTGGCGCACACCGATCTGTTCCGGGCCGGAATCGCCCGCAGCGGCGCCTATAACCGCACCCTGACGCCCTTCGGATTTCAGAACGAAGAGCGCACCTTTTGGGAGGCGCCGGACCTCTACATACGCATCTCCCCCTTCATGCACGCCGATAAGATCAACGAGCCGCTGTTGCTCATTCACGGCGATGCGGACAACAATTCCGGCACATTTCCCATCCAGTCCGAGCGCATGTATCATGCCCTTAAGGGGCTGGGCAAGACGGCCCGGCTGGTGCAACTGCCGCTGGAAAGCCACGGCTATGCGGCCCGGGAGTCGGTCCTGCATGTGATCACGGAGATGATCGAGTGGATGGATCGCTTCGTCCGAGGGGCGCCGGTCGGCTCATCCGGATCCGATCACCCGTGACAGCTTCGGGGCGCCTGTTCTCAAGCAGGCGCCCTGATTATTATCGCGCCAGCGCTTTGAGCCGATCCAGAAAACGGCCCACCTCGTGGCCATCGACAAGCAGGCTGGGACGAAATGTCTGGTTCGGGAAGGGTTCAAGCAGGCCGGCCCGCAAGACGGTGAGAATCGCCCCTCGGTACGGGTGCTCCGGGGCGATGTCCAACAGCTCCGGGAAAGGTCGATCGGGTATCTGGACTCGGAGCCGCTCGAGCACCTGCGTGCCCAGATAAGCCAGTAGCAGCCGATCGGCCGGCAACTCCGGGGGCCGGTCCGGGGGCAGACGCAGGGCACCGCGCAAGGAGGGAAAGCGCATCTCCAGGAGCCGCAGGCAGTCTATAGCCCGCACCTCGGCCCGCAACAGCAGGCGCTCGGCTTCCTGAGGCGAAAGCGGGCGGGTGTGTGTGCACCCCAGAAGCAGGAGTCCTGTCGTGAGCAAAGGGCACAGGGTGCGGAATCGGTACATACTTTTCTTCAGGTCCCCGAGCTTGCTATCTTGCCACCCACAAGAAAATACGGGTTTTTCCTGTCCATGCACAGCCTCTTTGCGGGAATCCAGATGGTCGATCTTCTCAGGCAACATGCCCGTATTCGGGAGGAGCTGCTGGCGGCCTTCTGCGAAGTGCTCGAGGGGGGACAGTATATCCGGGGTCCGCACTGCGAGCGCTTCGAGGCGCACCTGGCCGATTATCTGGGCTGCCGCTACGTGATCGGGTGCGGAAACGGCACCGATGCCCTACAGATCGCCCTGATGGCCATCGGGCTGGAGCCGGGCGATGAGGTCATCACGAGTCCGTTTACGTTTGTGGCCACCGCCGAGGTGATCGCCCTGCTGGGTGGACGGCCCGTTTATGTGGATATCGATCCGCGCACCTTCAATATCAATCCCGACGGGATCGCCGCGCGCATCACATCCCGGACGCGCGCCATTATCCCCGTGCACCTCTACGGGCAACCGGCCGACATGGACGCCATCTTGGAGCTGGCCGATCGGCACGGGCTGTACGTGATCGAAGATGCCGCCCAGGCCATCGGGGCTGAGTGGCGAGGCCGCAAGGCGGGCACAGTGGGGCATATCGGCTGCATCAGTTTTTTCCCCTCTAAAAACCTGGGTGCGCTCGGGGACGGCGGGGCAATCGTGACCGACGATCCCCAGCTGGCCGAGCGGATACGCATGATCGCCAACCACGGGGCGCGCAGGAAGTACTATCACGAGCTCATCGGGGTCAACTCCCGTCTAGATACCCTGCAGGCCGCGCTGCTGGATGTGAAGCTGCGCTATCTGGAAACCTACATCGCCGCCCGGCAGCAAGCCGCCGATCGCTACGACCGATTGCTGGAAAATGTGCCCCAGGTGGTTCGGCCGTATCGGGAGAGGCGCGCCCGGCATGTTTTTCACCAGTACACGATTCGCGTTCCGAAGCGGGACCAGCTGCAGGCGTTTCTGCGCGAACGCGGCATTCCGACCATGGTTTACTATCCCTATCCCCTGCATGTGCAACCGGCCTACCGGCGTTACGGGTACGCAGAGGGGGATTTTCCCGAAGCCGAGCGCGCAGCCGAAGAGGTCCTTTCTCTGCCCATGCATACAGAACTTGACGAAGCCCAGCAGGTCTATATCGTAGAGGCCATTCGGAGCTTTTTTGCGGCATGAACCAGGAGCCCATCCGGCTGGCCCATGTGGGTGTGGGATACTGGGGTCGGAACGTACTGCGCAACTTTGCCTCTCTGCCCGGGGTGGAGCTGCTCTGGGTATGCGACCGTGATCTGGATCGGGCGCGCCTTCAGTTGCCCGGGCCGGGCGTGCAGGTCACCGATCGTTTTGAAGACGTGCTGGCCGACGGCCGTGTGCAGGCCGTCTCTATCGCCACCCCCACGGAATGGCACTATGCAATGGCCCGGCAGGCCCTGGAGAGCGGCCGCGACGTGTTCGTGGAAAAACCCATGACGCTCACCGTCGAGGAGGCCCTGCGTCTGGTGGAGCTCGTCGAGCGCACGGGCCGGATCCTCATGGTCGGACATCTGCTGCTCTATCATCCGGCCTTCGTCTATGCCGAATCCCTTATCGAGCGAGGTGAGCTGGGACAGGTTTACTATCTCTACACCACCCGCGTAAACCTGGGCATCGTCCGGCGCCATGAAAACGCCTTCCAGAGCCTGGCCCCGCACGATATCGCGCTGGCCATTCAGTATCTGCGCGATCAGCCGGTGGCCGTCTCCGCGCATGGGCGAGCTTTTCTACAGCCCGGCATTGAGGATGTGGTTTTCGCGACGATCTATTTTGCCTCCGGCCGCATAGCCCACCTGCATACCTCCTGGCTAGATCCGCACAAAGTTCGACGCGCCACGCTTGTGGGAAGCCGCAAGATGGTCGTCATCGATGACGTGGAGGCCATCGAGAAGGTGCGCATCTACGATAAGGGGGTCGACTTCCGGCCCACCGAACCCCGAATGTACGAGACGTACACGGAGGCCATGACGATCCGGGACGGGGATATCTACATTCCCCGCATCCCCATGCAGGAGCCGTTGCGCCTGGAATGCGAACACTTTATCGGCTGTGTGCGGGAACGACGTCAGCCCAAAAGCGATGTCCACAACGGGCTCCAGGTGGTGCGCGTGCTCGAGGCGGCCCAGCGATCCCTGCGGTCCGGCCGAACCGAGCCCATCGCGGGCTAGCTCAGGCGTTCATAGACGCTCTGGAGCGTGCACCGTTCAAACTCCCAGCGATAGTGATCGAATACGCGGGTCGTGTTCTGCTGCCAGCGCCAGAGGGCCGAGGCATCCCTTCGCATGCGCTCCAGGGCCGAGCGCAACGCCTCCTCATCGCGGGGGTTGACCACAAGCCCCACGTCGAATTCCACCACCAGGCGACGGATTTCGGGCAGGTCGCTGGCCAGCACCGGTAAGCCGGCCATGAGGTATTCGAAGAGCTTATTCGGAAGCGCGTAGCGATGATTAAGGCAGCTGTCCTCCAGGAGCGTAAGGCCCACGTCGGCCGATGCGGTATAGCTGAGCAGTTCCCCCGGCGGAACGGGATCGAGAAACCATGTCCGATCGGCCACACCCAGCCGCCGAGCGAGCAGGGAAAGCGCCTCCCGAAGCGGGCCCCCTCCCATGAGGATCAGATGGCTCTGTTCCAGATCGGCCCGGGCAAAGGCCACAAGCAACTTCTCCAGGCCTCGATCTTTCTGCATCTGCCCCTGATGCAGAAACAGAAACGTCCCCCGGGGTAGGCCCAGCTCGTCGGCCAATCTGTGGGTGCGGCCTGTGGATCGATAGGCGGGGATGTTGCGCACCACAAGGGGCCGGGCGATGCCGTATCGATGCGCGAGCAGGTCGGCGATGCCATCGCTTACCGTAAAAACCCACTGCGCCCGTCGGATGAATCGGGCCTCGAGCAGGCGCCAGAAGAGCCGGACCCATGGGCGCCCGACAGTGGCGGCCACGTCGGGATACAGCTCGCGCGCGTCGTAGAGGAGCACCCCGCCGTGTCGGTCTGCGGCCCAGGCGCAGGCCGGCAGGCTGTACAGATCCAGCGCCTGATACAGCCGGGCGGGCATGTGGAGCAGGGCGGCTCGTACTGCCCGATCATGGGCCCAGAATCGGGTCGGACCCCGGCGAGGGCCTTCCGGAAGCGGATGCACCGACCAGGGGGCCTGACTCTCCCCGGGCCGGTCGTACCCGAACAGGTGCACTTCCCAGCCCAGCGCTTCCAGTACTTCGGCTTCTCTCAGGGTGCGGCTATCTTGCAGCGCCGCCCCCAGCCCAACCAGTACGGCTCGGGGTCGTGCCTCCGTCATGGCCACCGGGTCGAAAGGGAGATACTGTGCGTGGTGCCGTAACCCCCGGGAAACGGGGCCCAGGCGTAGGCCACAGACCAGCCTCTGGCTTCCAGGCCCAGGCCCAGACTGGGACCCCGGTAGGGACCGGAGCGGTAGCCGGCGCGCAACACAAGCCAGGTGCCCGGAAGCCAGAGCTCCAGACCTGCCCGGCCTTCCCATCCTGACCCTGAGGCAACAAGGCCCTCACCCAGACAGCGCACCAGGAGCAGGGATAGGCCCTCGGCGGTGCGTAGGTGCAGGACGTCCAGCCCCAGCCCGAGATAGCCGCTCGTGCGGGCGCTCTCCGGGAAAGGGACCGGCCCCCGGGGGCGGCCTGTGTGTTCCAGCTTCAGGCCTATGCGCAGGTAGGGGCGGGGGGAAGCCCACAGGCTCCCGGTGAGGAGAACGGTTCGACGAGATCCTTCTGGAAGGCGCTCCAGGGCCAGAGCCGAGCTGAGCCCCAGGGCGAGCCAGGAAGCGAGTCGGTGGCCGCAGGCGAGCCCGATCCGGCCAAAGCGCGCGCCCTCGTTTTCTGCGTACAGGGGGCCGGCCACCTCGAGCAGGACCGACCAGCCCGTCCGCGGACCAACCGGTCCGCTCAGGGCCAGCGCCACGCGTCCGGTCTGGCCGATCCAGGCCTGATACCCCAGCCCTCCGCGCCACTGCGGATAGAGGCCGAGCAGCGCGGGGTTGCCCTGAGCAGCAAGGGCCTCTGCTTCGCTTGCCGCCACGTGAGTCGTCCCCAGGGCCAGGGAGACGGCATCGGGCTGGAAGCGCAGAAACTCCAGTCCCCGCGGCTGCCCTGAGAGGGGCAGCGTGCCCGCACAGAGCCACAGCCAGAGCACGATACGCATCGTGTGCGAAGATAGCGCTTCCCGGGGCGCGGATCGAGCCCGTATCTTAGCCGGCGATGATGCGGCTCTTCTATGCTCCCCGGATTTTTCCCGGCAATCGGCCCCCGATGCGGGACGGAGCGGTCTTGATCGGGCCAGGGGGCCAGGTGGTGGCCGTGGGTCCATATCGCAGCCTGCGGCGCCAATTTCCTGAGGCTCCCGTAGCGGGTTTCTCCGGGGCGCTGGCCCCGGGTTTTGTGAACGCCCACGTGCATCTGGAGCTCTCCCATCTGCGCGGGCGCATCCGGCCCGGTGCGGGGCTGGCCGGATTCATAGGCGCGGTTCGGCTCCTGCGTCAGGAGGCCGATGATTCCCGCCGTCGGGCGGCCATAGAAGAGGCTATCGCGGCCCTCCGGGCCGAAGGGGTGGTCGCGGTGGGAGATATCGGAAACACGACCGAGGCCTGGGAGGTGGCCCGCAGGCGGGATCTGCGGGGGTATTTTTTTCTGGAGCGCTTTGGCTGGTCTCCGGAGCAGGCGGAGGCCATCTGGCAAGAGGCCCAAGACAGGCTGCGCCGAGAGGCCTTCGAAGAGGAGGCGGATCGGCGGTACGGAATTACCGTACATGCTCTCTATTCCACCTCCGCACCCCTGATCGAGCGCGTGCTCCGAACGAACGCCCGTCGGGGCCGGCCAACGAGCATCCATATGCTGGAATCCGAGGCGGAGCGGGAGCTGTTCCAGCATGGTCGGGGTCCGCTGGCCGAGCTGCTCGGCGAGCTGGGCCTGATGCGGCCGGGCTGGCGGCCCCCCGGAGAGAGCCCCCTGAGGTGGCTGTTGCGGCGCCTGCGGCGCGGACAGCGGCTGCTGCTTGTGCATATGACCGTGGCCAGCGAGGAAGAGATGGATCTGCTTGCCTCTTTTCCGAAGGCGGTGGTCGTGCTCTGCCCGAAATCCAACCGCTATATCGAGGGCCGTCTTCCCCCGCTTTCCGGGCTGCTTCGTCGCCAATTGCCGGTGGCCGTCGGCACCGACAGCCTGGCCTCCAACGATCGGCTTTCGATATGGGAAGAGCTCCTTGAGCTCGGCCGAGCTTTTCCGGAGCTTACCCTGGAGCGGGCGATTCAGATGGCCACCTGGCATGGGGCCCGTGCTCTGGGGATGGAGCGCAGGCTGGGGGCTCTTGCCCCCGGGCGTCGGCCGGGCCTGCTCTGGCTGGAGGGGGAGCTCGATAACTGGACATATCCCGAGGCTGTGCGGGTACATGCGCTGCGGGAGGAGCAGGGGCTATGATCCAGTCGTACTGGGCTCGTCTGCGGCTGTGGGGATCTTTTGTGCGCTTTTCGCACACCGTCTTTGCCCTGCCTTTTGCCCTGGCCAGCCTGGCTATTGCTTTCCGGGATCGACCTTTTGCCCCCCGCATCCTTGCCCTGGTCCTGCTCGCCATGGTGACGGCCCGGAGCGCGGCCATGGCCTTTAACCGCATCGTGGACCGGAAAATCGACGCCCGCAACCCCCGGACGGCGGAGCGCGAGCTGCCTTCCGGCCGGTTGTCCCTGCGCGAGGCGTGGGTTTTTTTCGGACTTAACGCGCTCGGCTTTCTTCTCGTCGCCTGGTTGCTCAACCCCCTCTGCGGCATGCTCGCCCCGGTAGCGCTGGTCGTGATTCTGGGCTACTCCTATACGAAGCGTTTTACGGAGCTCTCGCATTTCGTGCTGGGTCTGGGGCTGGGGCTGGCCCCTGTGGGGGCCTGGTTGGCTGCGGCAGGCGGTTTTGCCCTGCCTCCGGTCCTGCTGGGTCTCGTGGTGCTGTTCTGGGTGGCGGGTTTTGATATCCTCTATGCCCTACAGGATGAAGAATTCGATCGCCGGATGGGGCTTCGGAGCATACCTGCCCGTCTGGGCATGCACACCTCTCTTCGCCTCTCTGCCCTGGTGCACGGACTCAGCGCGCTTTTGTTGCTGGGTACCGGATTTCTGGCCGATCTGGGCCCGTATTTCTGGGTGGGATGGGCGGGATTTGTCCTTGCTCTTGTGCTCCAGCATCGGCTCGTGCGCCTCGAGGGGCTGTCACGTATCAATCAGGCGTTCTTTACGGCCAACGGATGGGCCAGCCTCTGGCTGGGTTTCTGGGCCGTCTTCGATGTGCTGATGCGCTGAGGAGCGGAACCCGCAAAGGGCCAGAGGCTTTTTATCTCGGAAACGGTAAGGGGGCAATCGGCCATGCGTCCGTTACCTCTGCCACCACACTTCGATCCGGAGCGGGTCGGGCAGCTCTGGAAGGTGGATTATGCCCGCCTGGCTGAGGAAGCGCGCATGTGGGCGCGCCAGCATGGCATACCTCCGGCGGCTTCAGATCGGTTCCGCGTGGCGTTGCTGCTGGTGGATGTGCAGAATACGTTCTGCCTGCCCGACTTTGAACTCTTCGTCCGGGGACGCTCCGGTATGGGGGCGGTTGAAGACAACCGTCGGCTCATTGAGTTTCTGTACCGGCATCTATCCCTGATCACCCGGATTTTTTTGACGCTTGACACGCATCAGGCCGCGCAGATCTTTCACAGCCTGTTCTGGGTGGACGCCGAAGGCCGCCATCCGGATCCCTACACCACAATCACGGCCCAGGAGGTGCGCAGCGGCCGCTGGCGCGTCAATACGGCCCTGGCCGATATGTTGGGCTGGGAGGCCCCGTATCTGGAGCAACACGGCCGGCATTACACCGAAAGCCTGGAGCGAGCCGGAAAGTACGTGCTTACCATCTGGCCCTATCACGCCATGTTGGGAGGGGTCGGGCATGCGCTGGTCCCGGCCGTAGAGGAGGCGGTTTTCTTCCACGCCATCGCCCGCTACAGCCAGCCTGAGTTCCGCCTTAAGGGCTGGCATCCGCTCACCGAGCATTACTCCGTTTTCCGACCCGAAGTCCAGAGCGGGCCCGATGGGCGGCGGCTTGGCGAGGTGGATCGGGAGTTGCTGGAGCGGCTTCTGCGGTTTGACGCCATCTTGATCGCCGGACAGGCCAAAAGCCATTGTGTGGTCTGGACGGTGACCGATCTGCTGGAGCAGTTGCCTGATCCGGCACTGGCCGACAAGGTGTACCTGCTGGAAGATTGCGCCTCGCCCGTTGTGGTGCCCGGGGGGCTGGATTTCACCGACCAGGCGGAGGAAGCCTATCGGCGTTTCGCCGAGGCGGGTATGCATCGGGTGCGCAGCACAGATCCCCTGGAGAGCTGGCCGGGGCCGATTCAGCAGGCTCTGGCCCGGATTGCGGGTTAGGGAGCTGGACGGGGCACGAGAAACCAGAAGAGTTTTCCCGATCCGAGCACGAGCCAGTAGGCCTGTCCCCGGCGCAGGGTCCGGCTGCTCTGTGCCCACAGTGCACCGGTGGACAGCTCGACCCGCACCCGAACGGAGAGCTCCCCGTCGCCGAAGCCATAGAAGTTTATGGGCGCAGCAGCCTGCTCGAAGCGCAGCAGTTCGCTTCGGAACGCGCCATATCCCGTCTCCAGGTGCACCCGGAGCGGAGGGGCACCGTCGGCCAGATGGACAGGTTGTACGAGCAGGTGCAGCTCGCGGGCTTCTAGCAGTGGCCGCTCATCCAGGCGTCGCAGCACAGGGGCGCCGGATCGGCGATAGAGGAAGACGGCGTACGTGGCACGCCAGGCCGTATCCGGGATCCAGAGGCCCTGGCGCAGCAGCATCTCGCCGCCGGGGCGCCAGAGCGTGACCTCTCCGAGTCCGGAGGGCACCGCAAGATAGCCAGAGGCTTCACCGGCCTGGAGCGATTCGGCCCACGTGGCCGCATCCCAGTGGGCGCGTACGGGGCCGAGGCTTTCCTCGGTGTGCAGCAGACGGACGCGGGCCAGTTCCCGGTGGGCGGGCTGATCGAAACCGGAAAAGGCCGGAGGGCGACTTTCATAGACACAGGAGGCCAGCACAAGCCCGATCCCCACGGGGCCCATGTGCCGCAGGGCGCGCATGGTTTATCTCAGTTCGGCCAGCGCTTCCAGGACAAAGGGATTGTCCCGTCGTTCCAGGCCCAGCGTGGTCGCAGGACCGTGGCCGGGATACAGGCGTATGTCCTCCCCCAGCGGCAGCAGCTTGCGCACGATGCTATCCATGAGCTGGGGGTAGGAACCCCGCCACAGATCCGTTCGACCGATGCTGCCCCGGAAGAGCACATCACCGCCGATGAGCACCCGGTTGTCCGGATCAAAGAAGCAGACGCTTCCCGGCGAATGGCCGGGCGTGTGCAGGACGCTCCAGCGCGTGCGGCCAAAGCAGATCAGCTCACCCTCCTGTAGCCAGTTTCCGACCGGAGGTGAGGGATCGGCCCGCAGTCCATAGAGTGCGGCGATCTCTTCGAGGCGTTCCAGAAGTAGGGCGTCCTCCGGATGCAGTTCCGGGCGAAGGCCGAAGGTCTCGGCCACGAATCGGTTCCCCAGGACGTGGTCCAGATGTCCGTGCGTGTTGAGCAGGCGTACGGGTCGGAGCCCGAGTGTCTGGATGCGTTCCAGAAGCCGGCTTTGCTCCTCCGGGGTCCAACAGCCGGGATCGACGATAACCGCTTCGCCCGTCTCATCCCATGCCAGCAGGGTGTTTTCGGCAAACGGGTTACAGGTCAAGATCTCGAGCTGGAGCATAGGTTTTCCTCCGGGAGGCTGGAAACTTTCCCGCCCTCCGGGCGAAGAAGATCAGGCATAAGCCTGGAGGGCGCAAGATGACCGCATGGCGTTTGCTGTGGGTGGACGATGAAATCGAACTGCTGCGGCCGCATGTTTTGTTCCTTGAATCCAAAGGCTATGCGGTGCGCACCATCACCAACGGCGAGGATGCGGCCGTGCTCGTAGAGCAGGAACCTTTTGACCTCATCCTGCTCGATGAGCACATGCCCGGCTGGGGCGGGCTGCGCACCCTGGAGGAGATCAAGCGTCGGCGGCCGAACGTGCCCGTCGTGATGGTGACCAAAAGCGAAGAAGAGCACCTCATGGAGGCCGCCATCGGCGCGCAGATTTCTGATTATCTGATCAAGCCCGTCAACCCCAATCAGCTTCTGCTTGTCTGCAAGCGTCTTTTGGAGCGGCATCGGTTGGCGCAGGAACAGATCGCGCAGAGCTATCGGCAGGAATTCACCGAGCTGGCCATGGCCATCGAGTCGGCCTCCTCTTTTGCGCAGTGGGTGGATATCTATCAGCGCCTGGTGCGCCGGGATCTGGAGCTGGAGCGAGGCGACCCCACCGTACAGCAGATCCTTCAGGAGCAGCACGCAGAGGCCAACCGCGCCTTCGGGCGCTTCATCGAACGCCACTATCCGCAATGGGTGCAGGCCGACCCAGAGGAACGGCCGCCCCTGTCGCCGGATGTGTTCCGGCGCTGGGTCTTCCCCCTGATGGGGCAGGGGAGGCCCGTGGTGGTGTTGGTGATCGATTGCCTGCGCTATGACCAGTGGCTTGTTTTTGAGGCGCTTCTGCAGACGTACTTTACCATTCAGCGGGAGCTCTACCTGGCCATCCTGCCGACGGCCACCCCTTATGCCCGTAACGCGCTCTTTGCCGGGCTATTTCCCGCTGATATCGAGCGTCGTTTCCCCGGTTTCTGGCAGAGCGCCGAAGAGGACGAATGGAGCCAGAACCGCCATGAAGATCGCCTACTGGGGGATCAGTTGCAGCGGTTGCGCATCGGGGCGCGTTTCCGCTATGAAAAAGTGCTCAGCTCCGCTGAAGGGAAAGCGCTCCTGGGGCGCATGTCCGGGCTTCTGCAGGTGGATCTGAGCGCGATCGTGGTCAATTTCGTCGATATTCTGGCGCATAGCCGTTCGGAATCCAGCCTGCTGCGGGAGCTTGTGCCCGATGAGCGCGCCTATCGGGAGCTGGTGCGCACCTGGCTGGAGCACTCCTGGCTTTTCGACCTGCTGCGTCGGCTCTCGGAAAGCCGGGCGATCGTGGTCATCACGACCGATCACGGCGCGATCCGGGCGCTACGCGACACCAAGGTCATCGGGGATCGGGATACGAGCACGAGCCTGCGCTACAAGTACGGGCGCAACCTGAAATGCGATCCCCGGCACGCCATTCTGGTCAAAGACCCGCTCCTGTACCGACTCCCGAGACGCGGGATCAACACGAACTACATCCTGGCCAAGGAAGACTACTACTTCGTCTACCCCACCCAGTATCACCGCTATCAGCAGCAATACTACGACACCTTCCAGCACGGCGGGGTATCCCTGGAGGAGATGCTCCTTCCCGTGGCGGTGCTTCAGCCCCGGGGTTAGCGCTACGGGATGAACAAGGTAAAGGTCCGTTCGGTGTAGTTGCCGGCCCGATCAGCGAGGCGTACGCGAATCCGGTTCTGCCCCCGCGGCCATCGGGCCGCAGGGGGGAGTAGAAGGCCTCCCGCTTCCGGGTCGTAGACGGGCACCTGCCGGTGGTCGTTGATCCAGAGCTCGATGGATGCGTCATCAATCCCAGAGCGGTCATCCTGTAAGCGCACCCGCAGGGGCTGTGTGCGCCATTGTGGTTGCCGTCGGGCCCTCGGGGTGGTGTTTGGGGGGAGGAAGTGGACCGTGGGAGCCAGGCTATCGCGCAGAATCCGGAAACGTCCGGGCAGGGAGGAGGAGGCCACGAGCACCTCGCCCTCCCGGCGTGCTCCGAGAAAGCTCCAGCCCGATCCCGTCTGCCGATATATCCCCCAGCCCTGAACTTCGGATTTTGAGGTGGGAAGCGGCAGGGCGATCTGGAAAGAATCCGCCACCAGCGCCACAGGGATGCGCACCTCCAGCTCCCCCGGGCGTGCGCTGCGCAAAAGCAGCGGCGCGTCCTGAAAGAGCGTGTGGGCAAAGAAACGCACCCATCCTCCTCCCTGCGGGCAGGAGAGGCTCACCTGCCGACCCCGGGGCACAGGCACCCAGGAGACCGAAGTTCGATAGCGTTCCCCATCCGGGCCCACCCCCTCCAGGGCAACCGGAAGGGGCCGCAGAGGCCAGTACACCAGCGCATAGGCGCTCGATCCCTGTACGACCGTCTCATAGAAGCGGCGGCTGGAGTCCGCATACACCACCGTAAGCCCTCGATAGGCGCCGGGGAGCCACACCCAGGCCAGTCCCCCATCGGTGGGTTCGATTTCCGGCTCCGGGCCGGTCCAGGGCCGCATAGGCCTAGCGGGCCCGTTCCCCGGATCGGATCGGGGCGCAAGGGGGGGATCGACCACGAGTATCCCCTCAAGTGCGCTCCTGTTTCCGAAGACGTCCCGGGCGAGGATGCGAAACTGATATCGACCGGGGGCCAGCCGTAGTATACCCCCGGAGCCATCGGTTTCGTATCCCGGCAGTGGGTTGGCCGGATGCCGCCACAGGCGTACAAAGGCCCGGCCTGTGCGCTCCCGCAGCCCATAATCTCTGTCCAGATCATAGGCGGCCACATACCGGTACGGAATGCGATCCAGGCGGCGATAGAAAAGCCGACGTCCCCCGATCCAGAGCTCTAGTTCCGGAACGGCCAACCGGTAGCCCGATCCGTCCATGTAGTCGATCACCTCCACGGCCAGTCCCACAGCTCCACGCACACGCAGAGGGGGCAGGGGAGCGGGTCGGGCGCGGCGGTGGGAAGGTAACCTCCAGACCCGAGGCTCAATTCCCCCCTCCACGCGCGAGGAGTCCGAAAGCGGCACGACGGCCAGCCGGTAGAAAACCGGGGCCGTGCGGTCGGAGACAGCGGGAAGTCCGTATCGAAACGGGTTTACCGCCACATCCCCGGGGGCATGGTATTCCAGATGCAGATGCGGGGGGCCGGCTCCGGTCTCCCCGGAATAGGCGATCACCTCTCCGGCGCGGACGGGAAAACGACCGGGGGGGAGGGAGAGGGCCACGCGATAGCGCCCGCGCTCCCGCTGCAGCCGGCTCACCAGAGAGTCCAGCTCGCCGGCAAAGCGATCCAGGTGCGCGTATACCGACCGGTATCCGTTCGGATGGCGGACATAGAGCACCTTGCCGTATCCGTATGGGCTTACGGCCACCGAATCTATGTACCCGTCGGCGATGGCGAATACGGGATGGCCCACCTGTTGACGGGTCCGGATATCCAGCCCCATATGGAATCGGTTGGCCCGATCGGACCCGAAGCCGGAGCTCAACTGCCGACTTGCCGAGGTGGGCCAGAGCAGGGATTGCGCCACCGCGGACAGAGGAACCGCAATGAGCAGCAGTATCGTCGCAGGCCGCATGCGCCTAGTTCGGGTTGCTGACTACTAGCGCCGGAGGCGAATCTGCAACGTGTAGTTTCGGGGAGGGGCCAGCAGGGCGGGCCGTTCGACGTAGTAGTACTCCAGCGCGTTTTTTATGATCAGGTTCACGGCCCAGAATCCGCGCTCATAGCCCAGCCGTACATCCCAGAGGCGAATGGGTACCACCAGAAACACGTCTTCGACGAAGCGGGCGAAGTCCGTTTCGATGCGCTCCATTTTGGACAGATAGCGGAAGTCCACACCCAGCCTCCACGGACCCCGGGCAAGTTCCGTGTTCCAGAACAGCAGATGCCGGGATCGGAAGGCCAGCACCGTTTCTACGGGTCCGGACCGGTCCACGGGATCCATATACGTGTACCCGAGGCGAGTCCGGAGCTCGGATCGGGGTGAGGCTTCCAGTTCCAGCTCCAGTCCCCGGATCCGGGCCTGGGTGACGTTCTGGAACTGGAAGGCGCCTCCGCGCACACCGGGGAGGCCGGTCTGAAAGCGGGCCTCAATGAGATCGCGGTACGTGTTCCAGAAGCCGGCCAGATCCATCTGCAGCCACCCCAGCGCCTGCCAGCGCAGGCCGAGCTCCCAGGATATGCTGCGTTCCGGCCGCAGTCGGGGATTGGGGGCCAGGGGAAGGAAGGCATCGTCTTTTACGTAGCGCTCCGCAATGGAGGGCACGCGGAACCCGTGTCCGTACGAGGCGCGCAGGGCCAGTGTTTCTCCTGCGTTCCAGACCAGGGAGGCCTTCGGGCTCAGCCGGGTATAGGTCACCTCCCCGGTCGGATACCAGTCCAGGCGCAGGCCAAGGGCGGGTTTCAGCGTCCATCTTCCGGGGGGCAATTCCCACTGCAGGAAGCCGGACAGGTTGGGCTGGGTGCGGAGCCGAAGACCCTCATTGCCCCTGTAGAAGCCGGAACGCACAAATCCGACTTCTCCCCCCAGACCGGCGGTGAGCACGCCGATCCGGTGCAGGTGCCAGGTGCTCTGCTCATCGAAACCCACCACATGCAGACGCGTGGCGTTGGTATCCCGGCGCACCGGATCTGGAGAGTTAAGCGGGGTGACGTGGTTAAAGTAGTACCGCACGCGGACGAGGTGAAACTGGTTGGCCGCCGGTAGCCAGGTCAGCACGGGGATAAGGCTCAGCTGTACAGTCCGGTTGTGGTTGTTACCCCCCGTGGCCCGATCGGTCTCATACAGCAGCGCGTTGCGCGCGTTATCCCAGAAGTAAAACGTGCGGGCCTGGCTGCGGATGGCCGATCCGTAGAGGTCCCATTTCCATTGCGAACCCAGCCGGCCGCTCAGGCGTGCATAGCTGCGGATGCGCAGTTCGTCGTTGTCCTTGCGGAAACCCTCGTCGCGTTGCACCGTCAGGGAGGCCCAGTAGCCGAAATCCGGGTGGGGCCGGTGGCTGTGGCTGAGGACGAGGCCTTCGAAGAAGCGGAACCGCCGCGCTCCGGCCCATCGGGCCTTCCATTCCGGATAGCGTACCGGTTCGTAGGCCCCCACATAGAGCCGCAGCGCCGTTGTGGGTACATCCGAAGGGGTGCGCGTGATCAGGTTCACCACCCCACCCAGGGCGGAAGAGCCATAGAGGGCCGAGCCGGCACCTTTGACAACCTCGATGCGCTCGACCTGATCCAGGGGGAAGGCGTCCAGCGCGGTCTCCCCGCGATCGACGGCCTGCAGGGCGATGCCGTCGAAGAGCACAGCCACGCGGCTACCTACCCCGTAGCTGAAGCCGCTCGAACCCCGGATGTTGATTTGGTTTTCCGTCATGTACACGCCGGGCACATAGCGCAACGCCTCATCGAGTTTGAGCACATTGCGCACCTCCAGTTCGCGGGGGGAAAGCAGGCTCACGCTGATGGGCGCCTCCTGAAGCCGTTGTTCCCGGCGCGAGGCGGTGACGACCACATCCGGGGCCTGATAGGCGCGTTCCCGGAGTCGGACCTCCAGGCGGGTGGTCTCTCCGGGTCGGATATCTACCGGCTCCCGATAGGTTTCGTAGCCGATCATGGAGATGCGCACCAGGTATCGACCCGCAGGAATGCGTTCGATGCGGAAGCTGCCATCGGCTCCTGCGGCCGCACCCAGAAAGGTGCCTTCCAGGAGCACGTTTGCGCCCACCAGTGGCTCTCCGGAAACGGAGCGCACCCGACCCTCGAGCACCCCCGTGGCGGGCTGGGCCATCGAGCTGGTGGCCCCCAGTATGGCGAGCAGGAGGACAAGCAGAGGACGCATGGCTCACCGGGGCGGAAAGGGGGGTCTTTGGTAGAAATCCACCTCGATGCGGATATCGCGCACCACCTCACCCCGCTCGACCTGGAAAGGCCTGGGTCGCTGGGCCTCATCGGCGTACAGTCCCACGGGGCGCCAGTCCAGCAGTCCGGGACCGAAGCGGTGGGCGATGCCCGAATATACATACACGCCGGCCGGCACGGAGTCAACGAAAAACGTAAACGAGTCGGCTCCGAAGTAGGTCAGCAGCGAGGGGCTGTAGATGAAGTTGTTCAGGTTCAGAAAATCGGCCGTATCCCGCGGCACGATGCGGAAGGCCACAAAACGCAGATCCCGTACAGAATCCCGGGGGGGCCAGGGAGAGCGTATGTATACCGAGCCCCGGATGGCGCCGTAGTCCGGCGGTGGGGGCGGGCTGATGCCATGGTCACAGCCGAAAAGCAGAACCAACAAAAAAAGCAGACCACCTGCCAGCAGGGCCATGGTCGCAGGGTGCTTCATCGCACAACGGCCCCGTTTTCCGCTTCCGTGCTGAGCAACGCCAGGCGGCCGTCGGGATTTTCAGCCATCAGGATCATGCCCTGCGACTCAAGGCCCCGCAGCTTTCTGGGAGCCAGGTTGGCGACCACGACCACTTTGCGTCCGAGCAACTGCTCGGGGCTGTACTGTTCGGCAATGCCGGCGATCACCTGACGTCTCTCCAGCCCCAGATCCACGATGAGCCGCATGAGCCTGTCCGTTCCGGCGACCCGTTCGGCCTCGATCACGGTGCCCACCCGCAGATCCAGGCGGGCGAATTCGTCGTAGCTGATCTGCTCCGTCTTCAGCGGGGGCAGTACGGCGCCTGCGGTCGAACTCGGGGTATTCATGGGGGCTTGCTCCGTCATTGTGTGCAGGCGGGCCAGCTGGCGCGCGATGGCCTCCTCACCCACCTTGTGGAATAAGACCTTCGGCTCTCCCAGTTCGTGGCCGGGCTCCAGCAGGGGACGAGAGGCGTTTTCCCAGCGCAGGGCCTGCTCCGGGAGGCGCAGCATGCGTCGGAGGCGTTCGGCCGTAAACGGCAGTACGGGCTCCAGGAGCACGGCCAGCGCGGCGCACAGCTGCAGGCTTACGTACAGCGTGTTGGCGCAGGCCTGGGGATGCGTGTTCCGGGTGGCCCAGGGGGTGGTATCGTTGAAGTACTTATTGCCCAGGCGGGCCAGGTTGAGCGTCTCGAAGACGGCCTCCCGAAAGCGGAAGTCCTCATACAGGGAGCCGATGCGTTCCGGGTAGCTGAGCAGGCTCATGAGCGCGGCCGTATCGATCGGGGCCGGATTGCGCAGTTCCGGCACCCGGCCCCCGAAGTAGCGCCAGGCGAAGGTCATCGTTCGGTGTATGAAATTGCCCAGCACATCGGCCAGCTCCCCGTTGACCCGCGCCTGGAAATCACGCCAGGAGAAGTCCGCGTCCTTCGTCTCCGGCATCGTGGCCGCCAGCACATACCGGAGCAGGTCGGGTTCGAAGTCCTCCAGGTACTCGTGCAGCCAGACGGCCCAATTCCGGCTGGTGGAAATCTTCTGCCCCTCCAGGTTGAGGAACTCGTTGGCCGGCACGTTGTCGGGCAGGGTGTAGCCCTCGTGCGCCATGAGCATGGCGGGGAAGATGATACAGTGGAAGACGATGTTGTCTTTGCCGATGAAATGGATGATGCGCGTCTCGGGGTCCATCCAGTACTGCTTCCACCGCTCCGGTTCCCCGATGCGCTCGGCCCATTCCTGGGTGGCGGAGATGTATCCGATCGGCGCTTCGAACCAGACGTAGAGCACCTTGCCTTCGTGTCCGGGCAGGGGTACGGGCACACCCCAGGAGAGGTCGCGCGTAACGGCCCGATCGGCGAGTCCGGCCTCCAGCCAGGATCGGCACTGGCCGAGCACGTTGGGCTTCCAGTGGGTTTTGGTGGCGATCCATTCCTCGAGCGCCTTCTGATATCGCCCCAGCGGGAGGTACCAGTGGGTGGTCTGGCGCAGCACGGGCGTGGAGCCGGAGAGCATACTACGGGGGTTTTTGAGCTCCAGCGGGCTCAATGCCGATCCACAGCGTTCGCACTGATCGCCGTAGGCGCTCTCGAAACCGCATACCGGACAGGTGCCGACCACGTACCGGTCGGGCAGGAACATGCCCTTGAGCTCATCATAGAGCTGGGCCTCCGTCTTCTGAATGAGCACCCCCTTTCGGTGCAGGGTCAGAAAAAACTCCTGAGCTGTCTGGTGATGCCGCTCCGAAGAGGTGCGGCCGTAGTAGTCAAAGGCGATACCGAAGGCGGCGAAAGTATCCCGGATGAGCCCGTGATAGCGGTCGATGATCTCCCGGGGTGAGACCCCTTCCCGATCGGCGCGCAGCGTGATGGGCACTCCGTGCTCGTCGGATCCGCAGATGAACACCACATCCTCGCCCTGTAGTCGCAGGTAGCGCACGAACATATCGGCCGGAAGGTAGGCGCCGGCCAGATGTCCGATGTGCAACGGGCCGTTGGCGTACGGCAGGGCGGCGGTGACAAGAAAGCGTCTGGGCATAGGCACAATGTCGTTGTAGCCGGGAATTTAGCGCACCCGTTCCGGCGGGGGCAACCGGACACCCTGTTCCCGCAGTCGGCCACCACCGGGCGCCGAAGAGGGGGCTTCCGGGCCTCGCTTCCCCCTACTTGACAATGAACGGCTGAGCCCTATATTCACCCTCCCGGTTCCGGCTATCGTCCGGTGCCGGCGGGTCTAAACGCAACGGGAAAGGAGGCAGACTATGCCCGTCTACGAACCCCGGCAGATACGCAATCTCGTTCTGCTTGGTCATGCCGGCTCGGGTAAAACCACCCTGGCCGAGGCGATGCTTTTCGCCTGCGGGGCCACCAGTCGCATGGGCAGCGTGCCGGAGGGCAACACGGTTTCGGATTTCGACGAGGCCGAGGTACAGCGGAAGTTCTCCGTTTTTACCTCCATGCTGCATGCGGAACGGGACGGCTACAAGTACAACGTGCTCGATACCCCGGGCTATCCGGATTTCATGGGAGAGATGCTGGCCGGCCTCTACGTGGCCGATACCGCCCTTTTGCTGGTCAGCGCGGTAGAAGGCGTGCAGGTGGGCACGGAGACGGCATGGCGGGAGCTGGAGCGGCTGGGCAAACCCGTCGTGCTTGTGCTCAACCAGCTCGACAGAGAACATGCCAATTTCGAGCGCACGCTGGAGCAGCTCCGGGAGCGTTTCGGCCGCGCCGTCACGGCCGTGCAGTTTCCTGCCCGGCAGGGGCCGGGGTTTCACCAGATTGTGGACGTACTGTTGATGAAGCTGCTCACCTTCGAGCCCGGGCGGGCGGAGCCGGTCCGAGTTGAGCCTATACCGGCCGAACTGCTCGAGCGGGCCGAAGCCCTGCACAAGGAGCTGGTCGAAAACATCGCCGAACACGACGATGCGCTCCTGGAGCTGTATTTCGAAAAGGGCGAGCTTTCTCTGGAGGAGATGCGCGCCGGGTTGCGCCATGAGCTTCTGGAGCGCACCCTGTTTCCCGTCTTCTGCGTGGCGGCCTCCAGCGCGGTGGGCGTAACCCGCCTGCTGGAGTTCGTCCAGCACGTGGCGCCTTCTCCGCTGGATATGCCCCCGATCGTGACCGAACAGGGGCAACCTCTGCGCCCGGACCCTTCAGGGCCGCCCGTCTTGTACGTATTCAAGGCCATGATCGAGCCCAAAATGGGGGAATATGCCTTCTTCCGGGTCTATTCCGGCACGGTACAATCCGGCATGGATCTGGTCAATCACCAGACTGGCGTTGTCGAACGCCTAAGTGGGCTCTTCGTCATGAACGGCCGGCGTCGAGAGGAGGTCCCGCGCCTGATGGCCGGAGATCTGGGCGCGGTGGTCAAGCTGCGCAACACGCATACGGGGCAGACGCTGCGTGATCGCGCCCTGGAGGTGAGCATTCCGCCCCTGCCGCTTCCGGAGCCCCGCATCACCGTGGCTATTCGCAGTCGGGGTAAAGGGGAAGAGGAGAAGATGGCCCAGGCTCTGCACCAGCTGCACGAAGAGGACCCCACACTCGTTTTCCGGCACGATCACGAACTCCGGCAGCTGCTCTTGGAAGGCCAGGGCGAGATGCAACTTATCGTGGCCCAGGACCGGCTTCGTTCCCGCTTCGGGCTCGAGGTGGAGCTCGTCAAGCCCCGTGTACCCTACAGGGAGACGATCCGCAAGGCCGTGCGTTCCCAGTACCGGCACAAGAAGCAGACCGGGGGAGCGGGCCAGTTCGCCGAGGTGCATTTTCTCATCGAACCCTATCAGGAAGGCGCCCCCTATCCTGCCGATATCACGGTGCGCGAAGAACAGTTGCTGGAGCTCAAATGGGGCGGCAGGCTCATGTTCACCAACGCCGTTGTGGGAGGGGCCATCGATGCCAAGTTCATGCCCGCCATCCTGAAGGGCATCATGGAGATCATGGAGCGGGGGCCGCTGGCCGGCTATCCGGTCGTGGATGTGCGTGTGACCGTGCATGGAGGGCTCATGCACCCGGTGGACTCCAATGAGGCGGCTTTCAAGACAGCGGCGCGCATGGCCTTCAAGCAGGGCTTTTTGGAGGCTCAGCCCATATTGCTGGAGCCCATCTACGATGTGGAGGTCTGGGTGCCCGAGGCGTACATGGGGGATGTGATCGGGGATCTGTCCACGCGTCGGGGTAAGATTCTGGGCATGGAGGCCGACGGATATCTGCAGCACGTCCGGGCCAAAGTGCCCCTGGCGGAGCTGTACAAATACGCCAGCGCCCTGCGTTCCCTCTCTCAGGGGCGTGGTATACATCAGGCTCGTTTCAGCCACTACGAACCCGTGCCCCGGGAGCTGCAGGAGAAGATCATCGCCGAGGCGCGTGAGGAGATGGTGCCCGAGGATGTCTGATCCCTCAGGAACGGGCCTTCCAGGGGAGCGTCGGGGTGGATGCTCCCCGTTTTTGTCTCTCAGGCATCCGGGCCGGAGGTGGGGATGGTTTCTGGGAGGCGTACTGGCCGGTCTGCTTCAGTGGGGGTGGCTACTTCTGTTGCGCTATCTGCCCTATGGTCCGGCCCCGGGGCTTGTCCGCTGGAGCGCCTGGCCCAACTGGGCTACGGCCCTGCTGGCTATAGGCTGGGTCGTACTGGCAGGAGGCCTGTTGCGGCGGGATTTTCTCCGCTATAAGGAGGCGCTCCTCTGGCTGCTTCTGGCCAGCTGCCTGCTGGCCCTTCTGCCTTTCGGCTCCGAACCCGTTCGCATGCTGTGCTTTTGGGCCGCCCTGGGCGCCGATGCACGTTCCTGGGCTGTGCTGCTTGTGCACGCGCGGTATCGGTGGCTCGCCACCGGCGGGTTGTTTCTGGCCCCGCTGGGGCTGGCTTTCGCGGCCACGCTCACCTATCCCGTCCGAGGTCCCGAACAGATACACGCGCCTCTGGATGGCGTGGTCGTGCTCGGTGCGGCCGTGCGGGGATATGACCGGCCCAGCCCCGCTTTGCAGGAGCGGATCCAGATGGCCTATCGGCTTTACCAGTGGCTTCGGCCGGAGCGCATCTGGTTGCTGGGGGGCGAAACGCCGGGTCGGCTTCCGGAATCGGAGGTCATGCGTCGGGCGCTCATTCGATATGGTCTGCCGCGGGAGCGGCTCTATACGGAACGCCGGACGCGCACCACGCAGGAGCAGGTGCGTGTGCTCTATGCGCTGGCCCGCGCTCAGGGGTGGCGCCGGTGGTATGTGGTAAGCGACCATTTTCATCTGCGGCGTGTAAGCGAGATGGGCCGCCTCATCGGTCTGGAGCTGGTTGGGGTGGCTTCCGCAGGACGGGGGCGCGTATCTTCGTGGTATCGCTGGCGCGATGCGGCGGCGCTGCTATACTATACCCTCTGCGGCCTGTAAAGGAGAGCGTTCTATGGTGGAAGTACGCTATAGCCCCCAGACCGAAACCGAACTGCACCTGTTCAACCTTATCGAGGCCCAAGAGCACGAGCAGGTCGTCTTCTGCTCCGCCCCCGAGGTGGGGCTTCGGGCCATCATCGCCATCCACAACACCACACTGGGGCCCGCGCTGGGGGGGACGCGGATGTGGACGTACGCCTCGGATCTGGACGCCCTCAAGGACGTGCTCCGACTCTCCCGGGCGATGACTTACAAGGCCGCCGTGGCCGGGCTCAACCTCGGAGGCGGCAAGGCCGTGATCATCGGAAACCCGAAAACGGATAAATCCGAGGCGCTTTTCCGCGCTTATGGCCGCTTCATCGAAGGGCTGGCCGGCCGCTACATCACGGCCGAGGATGTGGGTACAAGCGTGCAGGACATGGAATATGTGCGCATGGAGACCAAGTACGTAACCGGCATCAGCCGTGCCCTGGGCGGCTCGGGAGATCCCTCGCCGGTTACCGCGCTGGGGGTCTACATGGGCATGAAGGCCTGTGTCAAGGAGGTCTTCGGCACCGACTCCCTGGCGGGTCGTTCCGTGGCCGTGCAGGGACTGGGGCATGTGGGCATGCACCTGTGCCGGCATCTGGCCAAGGAAGGCGCCCGGCTTTACGTGACGGACCTCTATGAGGAGCGCATCCAGGAGTTGCTCAAGGACGTTAAGGCCGAGGTTGTCGCCCCGGAGGCGATCTATGACGTGCCCGCGGATATTTTCAGCCCCTGCGCCCTGGGAGGCGTCATCAATTCGGAGACCATCCCGCGATTTCGCTTCAAAATCATCGCCGGGGCGGCTAACAACCAGCTGGCCGACGAAGACCTCCACGGCCGCATGCTCATGGAGCGGCGCATTCTCTATGCGCCCGATTATGTGATCAACGCCGGCGGCCTTATCAACGTGGCCAACGAGCTGGAGGGCTATAACCGTGAACGGGCCCTGGAGCAGGCGCGGGGGATTTACGATATCGTGCGCCAGGTTATCGAACTGGCCAAACAAGAGCGCATCGCTACCCACGAGGCGGCCAATCGGCTGGCCGAAGAGCGGCTTCGGCGTGTGGGCGCGATCAAGCACATCTACACCGGCCAGAGCGAGTTCAGCGGTCGGCTGGGGCAACTGCGTCGCTATGGTCGATAATCGAGGTGTTATCTTTGCCCCGCTTCGATGAGGCGGGGCTTTTTCGTATGCCGACAGAATGGCTCGATCGTCACGCGCTTCGCGAGCTCGTCCTGCAGACGCTTTACGCCTACGAGCTGGGGCGCCAGGATCCGGAATACCTCTACCGGGAGCTCATCGCCTCCCGGCTGGAGCACGACCCCGTGGGGCGGGAATTCACCTGGAAGCTCTACCGGCGCGTGCTCGATCACCTGGACGTGCTCGATGCGTTCATCGAGCGCCATGCGACAAACTGGGACCTGGAACGCATCGCCGTTCTGGACCGGATCGCTCTGCGCATGGCGATCGCGGAATTGCTCTACTTCGAGGATATCCCACCCAAGGTCTCCCTGGATGAGGCCATCGAGCTGGTCAAGAAGTTCTCCACCGAAGAGAGCCACCGCTTCGTCAACGGCGTGCTCGATAGCATCCTCCAGGAGCTGCGTCGCACGGGTCGTCTGCATAAAACGGGTCGCGGGCTGATTGAAACGTCCCTCGATGAGGAGTAAGTACTTCGTCATCGGGGATATCCATGGGTGCCGGCGCACGCTGGAGGTGCTCCTCCAGAGGGCTGAGATCGAACCGGATCGCCAGCTCATCCTCATCGGCGATTATATCGACCGAGGGCCCGATCCGGCGGGGGTGCTCGAGCAGTTGCTGGAGCTGCAGCGCGAGCGCCCGGATACAGTGCTGTTGCGGGGCAATCACGAGCAGCTCATGCTCGACTACCTCGACGGGGGCCGGCTCTGGCCGTGGATGCTCAACGGGGCCGAGGCGACCTGGCGTTCCTACCAGGCCCGTTTCGGTCGTGTGCATATCCCCGAAGCACACCTCCAGCTGCTCCGGCAGACCCGACTTTACTACGACGCGCCGGAATATTTTTTCGTGCACGCCGGTCTGAGGCCCGATCGCCCCATCGCCTGGCACCTGAAGCATCTGGATCCGGAGCTGCTGCTCTGGACGCGGGCGCATCTTGATGTGCCCGCCGAAGAGCTGGTCTGGGAAAAACCCGTTGTATTCGGGCATACCCCGCTTCCCCGAGCGCTTCTCGAAGAGCGGCGTATTGGCATCGACACCGGATGCGTCTATGCGCATGTGCGCGAGCTGGGGCGACTTACGGGCCTCTACCTTCCGGAGCGGGAACTGCTCGAGGTGCCCTATCAGGGTTAGGCCTCATATAGCGTTCGCAGGTGCGCTACCGCCTCCATGAAGCGGGCCACGCGCGCTTGCTCCACGGGGGCCTCTACGCGTCCATCGACCTTCAGGCAGGTGCCCACGATGAACCCGTCTGCGTAGGGGAAAAAGTGGGGTAGATTCTCGGCTGTGAGGCCGCTTCCCACAAGTACGGGAACGGGAACGATCGCGCGCACGCGGCGCAGTTCGGCTAGTTCGGTCGCCTGGCCCGTGGCCGTGCCCGTGACAATGAGCGCATCGGCCAGTCCACGCTCCACGGCATCACGCGCCTCTTCTTCCACTCCGTAGGGGCCCAGGGGGACGGAATGCTTGACGTTCACGTCCGCAAACACGCGCACCGGGCTTCTGAGCCGGGCTCGGAGGCGCTGTACTTCGGGGGCGCACCCCTCCAGGATGCCCTGATCGGCCAGGCGCGCCCCCACGTACACGTTGATGCGCACAAACTCCGCCCCGCAGGCCGTGGCCAGCTCCATGGCGGCCGGACCGTCGTTGCGGAGTACGTTGACGCCGATAGGGCAGGAGAAGCGCCGCCGCAGCTCCCGAAGCACACGCTCCATGGCGGCCAGCGCCTCTTGCGGATTGTGTGCCTTGAGGAAGGGCACATCCCCGAAGTTTTCCACCACGAGCCCGTCGACACCCCCGCCCACGAGCGCCTCGGCGTCCTGAAGTGCGGCCTCGACGATGGCCTCCTCCGATCCCCCGTAGCGGGGACTACCGGGAAGCGGCCTCAGATGCACCATGCCGAAGACGGGCCGGCGCAATCCCAGCACGGGCCGAGCGGGCTCCAGGAAAACCACCCTATGCCACCGTGATCTCGGGGTTCAGGTACACATCCTGGATGGCGTGCAGGAGCCGGATGCCCTCCTCCATCGGGCGCTGGAAGGCCTTGCGTCCGGAGATAAGCCCCATGCCGCCGGCGCGTTTGTTGACGACCGCGGTCCAGACGGCTTCGAACAGGTCGCCTGCCCCCTTGGATTCGCCTCCGGAGTTGATCAGCCCCACCCGACCCATGTAGTTGTTGACCACCTGATAGCGGCACAGGTCGATGGGGTGCTCGCTGGTGAGCTCCTCGTAGACCTTCTTGTGCGTACGTCCGAAGTTGAGGGCCGTGTAACCGCCATTGGTGGTGGGCAGCTTCTGCTTGATGATGTCGGCCTGCAGGGTGGCGCCCAGGTGGTTGGCCTGCCCGGTCAGGTCGGCCGCGGTGTGGTAATCAACCCCGTCTTTCTTGAAGGCCGAATTGCGCAGATAGCACCACAGGACCGTGGCCATGCCCAGCTCGTGCGCGTAGGCGAAGGCCTCGGCGATCTCCTGGATCTGTCGGCTGGATTCCTCCGAACCGAAGTAAATCGTCGCCCCCACGGCCACCGCCCCCATGTCGTAGGCCTGTTCGATGGTGCCGAAGAGGATCTGATCGTACTTGTTCGGGTAGGTCAGCAGTTCGTTGTGGTTGATCTTGACGATGAACGGGATTTTGTGCGCGTACTTGCGCGCCACGGCTCCGAGCACCCCGAACGTGGAGGCCACGGCGTTACACCCACCTTCGATGGCCAGGCGTACGATGTTTTCCGGATCGAAGTAAATCGGATTGGGCGCAAAGGAAGCGCCTCCGGAGTGTTCAACCCCCTGGTCTACGGGCAGGATGGAAAGGTATCCGGTGCCCGCCAGCCGACCATGATTGAAGAGCGTCTGCAGGCTGCGCAGAACCCGATTGTTGCGATCCGAATGCGCCCAGACCCGATCGACGAAGTCCGGTCCGGGCAGGTGTAGCTGTTCCCGGGGCACGGTCCGGCAGACATGCTCGAGCAGGTAGGTCGCCTGCTCTCCCAGCAGCGCTACGATGCCGTCCAAGGTATCGGTGCGCACATCCAACGTGGCCATGGCAATCTCCCTCCTTGGCGTGATGGGCGTCATTACGAAAATACGAAGGACAGAGGGCCAGATGCGACTGGACAGAAAAACCCGCTGATGCGTAAATAGCGCACGAAGAATTTGCGCCCGTGACGATGCAACGCGTTCTCGTAACCGGTGGGGCCGGCTTTATCGGCTCCAATCTGCTGCTCACGCTCGTGCCCCGCTATCCGCATTACCTGTTCGTCAACCTGGATAAGCTCACCTACGCGGGCAACCTGGAGAACCTGCGTCCCCTGGAGGAGGCGCCCAACTACGTTTTCGTGCGCGGAGACATAGCCGACGGGGAGCTTGTGGACCGGCTGTTTCGGGAATTTCGCATCACGGGCGTTATTCACCTGGCTGCCGAGTCCCATGTGGATCGCTCCATTCTGGAGCCCGATCCTTTTATCCGGACCAATATCCTGGGCACGCTCACCCTGCTCAAAGCGGCTCAGCGGCACTGGGAAGGGCGCTCGCCTCGGGAAGTGCGCTTTTACCACATCTCCACCGACGAGGTCTACGGCTCTCTGGGCCCGGAGGGCTATTTCACCGAGGACAGCCCCTATCGACCCACAAGCCCGTATTCGGCCTCCAAGGCAGCGAGCGATCATCTGGTGCGGGCCTGGTATCATACCTACGGGCTACCGGTGGTCATCTCCAACTGCTCCAATAACTTCGGTCCCTATCAATTTCCGGAAAAGCTCATCCCGCTTATGATCTGGAACCTGATTCGGGGGGAGGTCCTACCGATTTACGGTCGGGGGGAGAATGTGCGGGACTGGATCTACGTGCGGGATCATGTGGAGGCCATCGATCGCATCTATCATGCCGGCCGGATCGGGGAGACCTACAACGTGGGGGCGCGCAACGAGTGGCGCAACCGGGACCTGGTGGAGTTGCTCTGCGATCTGGTAGATGAGGAGCTGAATCGGCCTCCGGGCACGGGTCGTGCTCTTATCCGTTTCGTCCCCGACCGGCCCGGGCACGATCTGCGCTACGCCATCGATCCGAGCAAACTGGAGCGCGAGCTGGGCTGGCGCCCGCAGTATACGTTCCCCCAAGCCCTGCGGGAGACGATTCGTTGGTACCTGGCCCATCAGGACTGGCTGGAGCGCATCACCAGCGGCGCCTATCGGGACTACTACGAAACGCAATACGCCCGTCGCATCGCGGAGGGAAAGGCCTATGGGGCTTAAAGGGATTGTCCTGGCGGGGGGAACGGGTTCGCGCCTCTATCCCCTGACGAAGGTGACGAACAAGCATCTGTTGCCCGTGGGCCGTAAGCCCATGATCTACTACCCCATCGAAAAGCTGCGCCAGGTGGGCATCGAGGAGATCCTGATCGTCACAGGCACGGAACATATGGGCGATGTGGTGCAGCTGCTGGGCAGTGGGCGGGAATTCGGCTGTCGGTTTACGTACAAAGTCCAGGATGAACCCGGCGGTATAGCCCAGGCGCTGGGGCTGGCGGAAAACTTCGTGGGCGCAGATCGCATGGTCGTGGTGCTGGGAGACAACATCTTCGAGGCCTCCCTGGCGCCGTATGCGGAGCGCTACATGCGTCAGCCCTCGGGCGCCCGGATCTTGATCAAAAAGGTCCCCGATCCGAGCCGATACGGGGTACCGGAACTGGGGCCTGATGGGCGGATTCTGTCCATAGAGGAAAAGCCAGCCCAGCCCCGGTCCTCCTACTGCGTGACGGGCATTTACTTTTACGATGCGCGCGTCTTTGACATCATTCGCACGCTCAAGCCCAGTGCCCGGGGTGAGCTGGAGATCACCGATGTGAACAACACCTACATCCAGTGGGGAGAGCTCCACTACGATGTGCTGGAGGGATGGTGGACGGATGCCGGCACCTTTGAGTCCTATTACCTGGCCAACGAGCTCGTCTCCGGGCGCATGAGCGATGCGGATCTATGGGCCTACTATGCGCGTCAGGATATGCCGCGGGGATAGAGTGCGATGCGACAACAGCGTTCGCGCATTCCGGGGGTGCGGGTCTGGGAGCTTCTCCGGCACGAGGATGAGCGGGGGTGGCTGGTGGAGCTCTTCCGTCAGGACGAACTCGGCGATCCGGCCATGTATCCCGTCATGGCCTATGTGTCCATGACCCGTCCCGGTGTGGCCCGAGGGCCGCACGAGCATCGAGAACAGGCCGATCTGTTCTGTTTTCTGGGGCCGTCGGATTTCGAGCTCCGGCTCTGGGATAACCGGCCCGATTCCCCCACCTACGGGCAGGAGGAGCGTTGGCTGGCCGGGGAGAGCCGGCCGCTGGCCGTTTTCGTGCCTCCGGGCGTGGTGCACGGCTACCGCAACATCGGCTCCCGAGACGGGCTCATTATCAACTGCCCCAATCGGCTCTACCGAGGCTGGGGTCGGCAGGAGCCGGTAGATGAGATCCGACATGAGCTCGATCCCCAAAGCCCCTTCCGCATGGCGCCCTGAGTGAGGCGGTTGTATATGGCGCCCGGGGGCTTTATTTTCCCTGCGGAGCTATAGCCTCATGCTCAGGCTGAGCAAACGCATCGAATACGGCCTCATGGCCATGCAGTATCTGGCCCTTTCTCCCGCGGGGGCGAGCGTAAGCGTGCGCGAAATCGCCCAGCGGCAGGGCCTGCCCTATGAACTGCTGGCCAAAATCATGCAACAGCTGGCACGCCGGGGACTGGTGCGTTCCCGGCAGGGCCTCAAGGGGGGATACCAGCTGGCCAAGCCGCTGCAGGCCATCACGCTCAAAGAGCTGGCCGGTGCGCTGGGGCAGGAGTTGAGCCTGGTCGCCTGTGAATCCGGAGGGCGTCGATGTAGCCTGTATGCGCGATGTAGCCTGCGGCACCCGCTCATGCGCCTGGAGGCCCGTCTGGATCGTCTGTTCGGTCAAATCCCCCTCTCGGAGTTTCTCCTTCCCCCGGTTACTGAGCCACAGATAACAAGTCAGCGGAGCCCGTATGAATAGGGATCGGATCGTGTACCTGGACTACAACGCCACTACGCCCGTTGATGCGCGGGTACAGGAGGCCATGCTCCCCTACTTTTCCGTGTACTTTGCTAATCCCGCCAGCCGCCTGCACATGCCGGGTCGCCAGGCGGCCGATGCCGTGGAGCGGGCCCGGGCTCAGGTAGCCGACCTCATTCAGGCTGATCCGGCGCAGATCGTTTTCACCTCCGGGGCCACGGAGGCCCTCAACTGGGCCATCAAGGGCCTGGCCTGGGCTCATCCGGAGCGCCGGCACGTGCTTACCGTAGCTACCGAGCATAAAGCTGTGCTGGAGGCCTGTCGGTGGCTGTCCCGGCAGGGCTGGGAGCTGACCATTCTGGGCGTGGACAGGGAAGGCAGGTTCTCGCTTGCCGAGCTGGAAGCGGCCCTCCGGCCGGATACCCTGTTGGTGGCTGTGATGTGGGCTAATAACGAGACAGGCCTCATCCACCCCGTAGCGGAGGTGGTCCGCATCGCCCGATCTCGGGGTGTCTACGTGCTCACCGACGCCACCCAGGCCGTGGGGAAAATTCCCGTCGATGTGCGGCGCGCCGAGGTGGATCTGCTGGCCGCCTCGGCGCACAAATTCTATGGGCCAAAGGGGGTGGGTTTCCTCTACATCCGGCGCGGGGTGCGCCTGGAGCCCCTGCTACACGGGGGTGGACATGAGTCCGGATGGCGCAGCGGTACGCTCAACACCCCGTCCATCGTGGGCCTGGGCAAAGCGGCCGAGATCGCCCGGCAGGACATGGCCGCCGAGGCCGAACGCCTGCGGGCGCTTCGGGACGAACTGGAGCAAACCCTCCTGGCGCTGGGAGCCGAGCGCAACGGGGCCGCCGAACCCCGCTTGCCCCACGTGATCAACGTGCGCTTTCCAGGGGTGCGGAACGATCAGCTGGCCCGCGCGCTGCCCGAGATGGCCTTCTCGACCGGCTCGGCCTGTTCTACCGGCAACCCCCTGCCCAGCCATGTGCTGCGGGCCATGGGATTGTCCGCGAAGGCCGCCATAGAATCCATCCGCATCAGCCTGGGCCGGTTCACCAGCCGGGAAGAGATCGCCTTCGCCCAGAAGCGCTTTGCCGAGGTTGTGCCGGAACTTGCCGCAGCGGCTTCGGTGTAAGAAGACGGACGTCGGGAGGAAGACAGAACGATGATCACGCTCAGCGAACGCGCCGCGGCGCAGATTCGCCGGATTCGTGATAAAGAGGGCAAGGGACCCGAATACGGCATCCGCATCCGTATCACAGGCGGCGGATGTGCGGGCCTGACCTATCAGCTCGAGTTCGAGCGCGAGGCAGGTCCGGAGGATCAGGTCTTCGAGGATAAGGGAATCCGGATCTTTGTGGATTTTCGCAGTTTCCTCTATCTGGCGGGTTCGGAGCTGGATTTCACCGATGGGCTTGACGGCAAGGGCTTCCATTTCCGCAACCCGAATGCCTCGCGCACCTGCGCCTGCGGGGAATCCTTTGCCGTCTGATCGGCCAGCTGTCCCCCCCGGCCCCCAGCTCACAGGCGTGCATCCGCGGGGGTAGAGCAATCCGCCTGAGTCGGAGCCGAAGCATGAAGCCCGCATACAACATATCGGAGCCGGAAAACCGCGTGGCCCGCTCCGGCCTTGTGGTCTTCGATCTGGAGGCGCTCTTCGACGGGGCGCCCATCACCGGGTTGGATGTAAAGGAATTTCTCTACATGGGTCTGGTGCTCCGGGAGCGCGAATTCCGGCAGGCCCTTGAAGAGCACGACTGGAGCCGGTATGCGGGCCACCATGTGCACCTGTATTGCTCCACGGCGGCCATTGTGCCGCAGTGGGCCTATCCGCTGCTGGCAACTCGCCTGGCTCCATATGCCCGTTCGATCGCCCTGGGCTCTCGTGAGGATCTGTTGCGGGACTACTATCAGCGGGCGCTGGCCGAAGTGGACTGGTCGCAGTATGCGGGCAGGAAGGTGGTGCTCAAGGGGTGTTCCAGTCCCCATGTGCCTCCCTCGGCCTACGTGGAGGCGGCCCGACGTCTGGTGGCCGTATGCGAAAAACTCATGTACGGGGAGCCGTGCTCGGCTGTGCCCCTCTGGAGGCGTCTTTCGTGAAGGCGCCGCTGCTGCTTTATGACGATGCCTGTCGGATCTGCACGGGCTTTCGCCGATGGCTGGAGCGCCGTGCGCCGGGCCGGTTCCGGTTTGGGGCCCTTTCTGCTCTTCCGGAATCTGAGCGGGCGCAGGTTAGGGGGCTGGTATTCATCGACGACAGAGGGCCTCGGGAGGGCTCCGATGCCGTCTTCGAGGCTCTGCGCCTGCTTCCCTGGCCCTGGTGCGTGCTCGGCCTGGGGCGCTATCTGCCCCGCGTCTGGCGGGAGGCGGGGTATCGGTGGGTGGCCCGCAACCGATATCGATTGGGCCGTGTGCGTTCGGATGCTGCCTGTGCCCGCTGTCACCTGTAGCGATGGATATCCTCAATTACCTGCCTCCGAAGCGCTTCGCCCAGTACGATGATCTGCTGACCTTTCTGAGTATCTACGACGATCGCCGTCGGGAATGGGCCTTGAAGCGGCTGTTGCGCGCCCATCGGGATCGTATTCGGGGAGCGGTGTGCGTGGAGGCCGGATGTGGTCTGGGCGTCTTGAGCGCCTATCTGGCCCGGCTGGGGGCCAAGCGGGTATATGCGGTTGAGGCCAACCCGCACCTGTACGCGCTCGCCCGGGACCGATTGCGCTCCTTCCCCGGCGTACAGGTGATTCGCGGCGATATCCGAGACTTCGTTCCCCCTGAACCTGTAGAGGTGCTCGTGCATGAGTTCTACGGGCAACTGCTCTATGATGAGGATCTGCACGTGCTGAGCCAGTTGCGCTTCCAACCCCGGCTGGTGCTGCCCGACGGGGGGCGGTTGCTCGTGGGCACGACGGCCGCCTGCCGACTTGTCGATCGTACCGTCACGGTCGATGTGCTCCGCCGGCTCGATGGCGTGCTCGTTTCCGGATTATTCGATGAGCGGGGCCTGGAGCCCTGCCGGGAGGTGTGTTGCTGGCGGTACGGCGATGTCCTCTCCACCGTACAGGGGGATCTGGAAGGACTCTCGGGCGAGGTGGTCTTTTTCGCCATGGAGGTGCAGCACGAGGGGAAAACGCTCTGTCGGGCGGGCGTATGCTCGAACTGGTCGTACGTCTGGACCTGGCGGCACGGAAATCGATTCTGGCTGCGTTTTGAGCCCGAGATCCGCGGCATGCGGGTCCATTTCGGGTGGATCGACTGAATCCCACTACAGGAGGGCTACGGTATGCGCTATCTCTGCAGGTGCGCGTCGGGGGTATTCGTCGTGTTGGGGCTACTCGGGTCCGGATGTACGAGCGTGCGGGTGAGCTCTTATGCGGATCCGGAATATCGAAATGTGCGGCTGGCCCGCGTGGCCGTGATGGCTCTGGTAGAAGACCTGGGCTGGCGCCAGAGCCTGGAGCGCGCCATGGTGGAGGAGCTTACCCGAAACGGCCTGGATGCCGTCATGGCCATGGACATCGCGCCCCCTACCCGGTCCTGGACGCAGGAGACGCTGCTGGAGCACCTGCGCTCCCAGGGGTGCGAAGGAATCGTGCAGATGGAGTTGCTCCAGCAGGGTCAGCGTCTGGAGTCGGTTCCGGTCGAGACGATTACCCGCATCTACCAGAAAGGCCGGGAAACGCAGGAGGTGCGCACCCAGACCCAAGAACTGCAGGCCCGGCAGTACGCCGGACTCGGGGCCCGGCTTTACCGGATCCCCTCCGGGGAGGTGCTCTGGCTGGCCAGCGCCTATGGGCGCAATAACTTCTCCGCCTCCGGACTGTTTGTCGGGCCAGATTATGAAGAGCGCTATCTGTTGCGCGCCCTGGCCCGGCGTATAGCGCGCGAACTGGTCAGGGAAAGGCGTCCGCCTGCCCGATAGGCCGGGGAACCGGGATCCTGGTTGACGCATATAAGGGACGCCTGCCGATGATCGGGGACAGGCCCAAAAAGGCCTGCCCTCTTTTTGTTTTGTCTTCGAGGTGGAGGAAACGAAGATGCCTGTGCGCACAAAGGCCGATTACTTGCGCGAGCCCATCGAGCACCTGGATCTGGCCAGCTTCGATGCGGTGCCTCTGGTGGAGGCCATGGAGCATATGGCCTTTCAGGCCCGCAATCTAGCCCGCGCGGCCAAGATCTACGAGCAGATGCTGCGGGATCGGGAATGTACGGTCATCCTCACCCTGGCCGGATCCCTTTTCAGTGCGGGGCTGAAGCGGATCGTCTACGACATGATCCGCTACAACATGGTGGATGTGATCGTCTCCACGGGGGCCATCATCGTCGATCAGGACTTCTTTGAGGCGCTGGGCTTTCGGCACTATAAGGGCAGCCCTATGGTGGACGATGATGAACTGCGTGAGCTCCATATCGACCGCATCTACGATACGTACATCGATGAGGATGAGCTGCGGATCTGTGATTTCACCATCGCCCGGATCGCCGATGCGCTAGAGCCTCGGCCGTATTCTTCCCGGGAGTTCATCTATGAGATGGGACGTTATCTGGAGGCGCAAGGGGGGCCCGCCGCAGAGGACTCCGTGGTCTATGCCGCCTATCGGCATGGTGTGCCCATCTTCGTGCCCGCCTTCTCGGATTGCTCGGCGGGATTCGGGCTGGTCTATCATCAGACTCAGCGGCCCGGACGGCATGTGACGATCGACTCGGTGGCCGATTTCCGGGAGCTGACGCAGATTAAAATCGCCGCCCGCGATACGGGTCTGTTCATGATCGGCGGGGGCGTTCCCAAGAATTTCGCCCAGGATGTGGTCGTGGCGGCCGATATTCTGGGTGCGGAAGCACCCATGCACAAGTACGCCGTTCAGATCACCGTGGCCGATGAGCGCGACGGGGGCCTTTCCGGATCCACGCTCCGGGAGGCCAGCTCCTGGGGTAAGGTGGCCAACATCTACGAACAGATGGTCTACGCCGAGGCGACGCTGGCTATGCCTCTGGTGGTCAACTACGCCTGGCGCAAAGAGGCCTGGCGGGAGCGGCCCCGGCGGCGGTGGCAGGACTGGCTCGCCGCTCAGGAGATCTCCTCGGGAGCCTGAAAGGCCCGGCGCAGACCCACTTCCTGGGCCACCTCCCTGGGCAGGCAGACGTAGTGCTTGATCACGGGTTGGGATACGGCCGCGATGTTCGGCGTATCCGTGGCGCGGGAGAATTCTACCCGTCGGCCGTCCGGGTACCAGATCCATATCCCTTCATGGCCGAGCTGATAGGCGCTGTTGCGGGAGTTGTCCAGTTGTATGTAGGCGGAGATCGTTTCCTCATCATCGGGCAGTGCCCGCGAACGCAGCCAGCGCGCTGTGGCCGCGCGCCAGCCTTCGAGCTCCGCTTCCTGGGGAGGGTCCTCCAGGAAGATCGTTCGGGGTAGCCGCCGTTCCAGCAGGCGCAGGGCCAGATCTCGCAGGACGGGTTCCCGGCTTTGGGTCCAGCATTTGACCGCGCCGAGCACATCGCTGTCGTCTAATTGGACAAAATGGGCCAGCGTTTCCTCGGTAAGGGTCCGGAAGGGGGCCTCCAGAAAGAAGCGCAGAGCCGGCGAGAGGCCGTCGAGCACCGAGCCCTCCCCTGAGGAAGCCAGGGCCCGCGCCCGACGGACCAGGGCAAGCAGCAGTTTATCGGCGGCCAGCACGGTTTTGTGCAGGTACACCTGCCAGTACATCAGGCGCCGGGCGATGATGTAGTTTTCCAGCGCGTAGACGCCTTTCTGCTCGATGACCAGCTCCTCATCCACCACGCGCATCGTTTTAATAATGCGCTCGACCCCGATCACCCCTTCGGCCACCCCCGTGTAGAAGGAATCCCGTCGGAGGTAATCGAGCCGGTCCATGTCCAGCTGACTGGAGACGAGCTGGTGCAAAAACCGGCGGGGATAGGTGCCGATGAAGATCTCCACGCTCAGCCAGAGCGCCTCATCTTCCCGGGCGAGCCGTTCAAAAAGCGCCCGGGTGATGGCCTCGTGGCTCAGGCCGGGTAGGAGAACGGATTCCAGTACGTGGGAAAACGGGCCATGGCCCAAGTCGTGCAGGAGCGCGGCCAGCAGAGCCGCCTCCCGCTCCTGAGGGCTGATCTCGGTGCCCTTCTCCTCCAGCGTCTGCAGCGCCTGCTGCATGAGCGCCATGGCCCCCAGGGCATGCTGAAAGCGGCTGTGCTCGGCTCCCGGAAAGACCAGAAATCCAAGCCCGAGCTGTCGGATGCGCCGCAGGCGCTGCACGAAAGGATGGTCCACATAGGCCAGCACCCGACCACGGGGAATGGAGATAAACCCTCCTACCGGGTCGGCGAAGAGCTTGAATCGGTTCATGGCAGGCCGTCTTGCTCCGACGAAACTTATATCAACTCAGGGGAAACAGCAAAAGAGATGGGGACAGAAAAGGATCTTGACAAACGACTGTTGGTTCCTGTATAATCTCGAGGCCCTGTAAAGGGGAGGACATCCAGCGTGAGGAGGTGTCTGGATGTCCAGGAGCGGAGGTCTCGGGTACAAAAACAGGAGGAGAGGCGCATGCGACTTCGTGCTACGCTCATGTGGGCGCTATTAGCCCTGTGGCCGGTGGGGCTTCTAGCGCAGAACCTGGTCATTCGAGGCACTGTTCGGGATGTAAACAACGAGCCGCTTCCGGGCGCGAACGTCTTCATTGAGGCGCTCACGCTGGGGACCACGGCCGATGTGAACGGGAGCTACCGGCTGGAGGTGCCTGCGCGCTATCTGGACGGGCGCACGGTATCGCTTGTGGTGAGCTTTGTGGGGTATGTGCGGCAGAGCCGGCCCATTCAGCTGCGGCCCGGGGAGCAGACGATCAACTTTGTGCTGCGGGAGGATCCGCTGCGGCTCGATGAGGTGGTGGTCACGGGCGTGGTGGAGGCCACCCCGCAGCGGAAGCTGGCCTTTACGGTCAACCGGCTCTCCGGTGAGCAGCTTGAGCTGGTGCCCGCCACAAACGCTGTTTCGGCGCTGGCCGGCAAGGTGGCCGGGGCGCAGGTCATTCAGGGTTCAGGGCTTCCGGGCTCGGGGGCCTCTATTCTGCTTCGGGGTCCGACGAGCATCTATGAGTCCAACTCGCCCCTGATCGTCGTTGACGGCGTCATTCTGGGGGCCAGTCAGGTAGATATCGATCCGCAGGACATCGAGTCCATCGAGGTGGTCAAGGGCGCGGCGGCTGCTTCGCTGTATGGGTCGCGGGCGCAGGCCGGGGTAATTCAGATCCGCACCCGTCGGGGGCGGGAAATTCCGGTGGGGCAGACGCGCGTGCGCTTCACCAGCGAGCTGGGCACAAACCAGATGCCCAAGTATCCGACCAAGTCCATGAGCCATAACTGGTTGATGGACTCCCAGGGCCGTTTTCTAAACGCGCAGGGGCAGGTGGTTACCTGGGAGGATATCCTGGTGCGTGGCGTGACCCCCGCGTTGCGGGATTACGCCACGGGAGGTGCTACGGGCAACCCGAACCGGGTCTTTCAGGATCAGCCCTATCCGCCGGGTACACAGCTGTATGATCACTTCCGGCAGTTCTACAACCCCGGACAGTTTGTCACCAATCAGCTCATCGTGACGCACAACTCCGCCTCCACGAACGTCTATGCGTCCTTTGCCAACACGTGGGAGTCCGGGGTGCTCTGGAAGATGAAGGGCTACAACCGGCAGAACGTGCGGCTGAACGTCGATCACCGGGTGGCGTCCGGGCTTGAGTTTGCCTCCAGTCTTTACTACGCTTATTCGGATCGGGACAACCCGTTCTCGGCGGCGCCGAACCCGTTCTATCAGATCTGGTTCATCCGCCCCTATGTGGACCTTCTGCGGCGCGATGAGAATGGCAAGCTCATCGCCGTTCCCGATCGGACGTTGCTCCAGGATAACCCTCTCTACATCATTGAAAACGCCCAGTTCAGAGAAAACCGACAGCGTTTCCTGGGCAACGCCCGGCTGAAGTACGCGCCTGTGACGTGGTTCAACCTGGAGGCCAATATCTCCTACGATCGCTCCGATCGGAGCTCCAACGGCTTCTATCCGCGGGGATATGAGTCCATTACTTCCTCCGGACTCAACATCGGCCGGATCACGGAGTCAAGCGCCTACACGACGGCGCTGAACGGGGATCTGACGGCCTCGTTTTTCCGGGACTTTGGGCCGCTTGCCACGCGCACCAAGCTGCGCTACAGCTTCGAGGTGCAGGAGGATAAGTCCGTTTCCGCGCGCGGAGATCGGCTCATCGTCGAGGGAGTAAAGTCCCTGGCGGCGGCCGGAGGGGATAAATTTGTCGGCTCCTCGCGCACGCTCGTTCGCTCCGAGGGCTATTACCTGATCACGGGGCTGGAGTACCGGGAGCGCTACCTGGCCGATTTCCTCATCCGGCGCGACGGGAGCTCGCTCTTTGGCCCCAATGAGCGCTGGCATACGTACTTCCGCGTATCCGGCGCCTGGCGCATAGCCGATGAGCCCTGGTGGCCGCTGAAGAACGTGGTCACGGACTTCAAGCCCCGCTACTCCTACGGCACGGCCGGCGGCCGGCCCCGCTTCTCGGCCCAGTATGAGACCTACTCCATCTCGGCCGGAACGGTCTCTAAAGGCACGCTGGGCAATCCGAACCTGAAGCCCGAGCTGCAGATCGAGCAGGAGATCGGGCTGGATGTGGCCTTCTTTAACCGGATTTCGGTGGAGGTGGTGCGGGCGTTGTCGACGGTGAAGGATCAGCTGGTGGCCGTGCCGCTTCCGGGCTTTTATGGGTTTGGTTCGCAGTGGCAGAATGCGGGCACGCTGAAGTCGAACACCTGGGAGCTGAGCCTGAACGCGCAGCTGGTGCGCACGCGGGACCTGTCCTGGACGGCCGGGGTGGTCTGGGATCGGACGCGGCAGAAGATCACCGAGTTCAACCGTCCCCCCTTCCGGGATGGGTACTTCTACTATCGGGAGGGCGAGGTGCTGGGAGCTTTCTACGGCAACCGGTTCCTCAAATCCCCCGATGAGCTGCCCACCTATTTGCAGAAGTATCGGGATCAGTTTCAGGTCAATGACGATGGGTATCTGGTCTGGGTTGGTGCGGGCAACTCCTGGCGGGATGGTTTTGCCAAGCAGCTCTGGGGCACGAGCGCGACGCTTGTGGGCGACAACGGCCGCTCCTACACGTTCAACTGGGGCATTCCGATCCGGGAGTTTGATGAGCTGGGCCAGCCCACGTACGTGAAGCTCGGTGATGTGGTGCCGGACTTCAACTTTGGCTTCAACACGCAGCTGCGCTACAAGGGGCTGACCATCTACATGCTCTGGCAGGGTCAGTACGGAGGCAAGATCTACAACAACACCCGCCAGTGGGCCTATCGCGACTACACGCACGCCGATTTTGATCAGCGCGGCAAGCCCGATGAGCGCAAAAAGCCCGTGGGCTACTACGCGGTCCTCTACAACGTAAACTCTCCGAGCAGCCACTTTGTGGAGGACGGCACCTATTTGAAGCTGCGGGAGCTGTCGGTGGGGTATGTGTTTGATCGGGCTTTGCTGAGCCGGTTCTTTGGCAATCGGATCAACCGGCTCTATGTCTCCATCGTGGGCCGCAACCTGCTCACCTTCACCCGGTATTCGGGCCTTGATCCCGAGGTGGGCACCACGCTGTACCGTGTCGATGAGTTCGACTATCCGCGGTACCGCAACATCACGGCTCGTATCGAGATCGAGTTTTAGGCGGAGGAGGGAACACGATGCGTTACGCCTGGCTTTTGCCGATTGCCGCTTTCGCGGTGGGCTGTATGAACCTGGAGGTGCCTAACGAGAACCAGCCCGACCGCACGCGGGTTCTGGCTACCCCACAGGACATCGAGGCGGTCATCGGGGGGTCGTTTCTGGACTGGTGGTCGGCCACCCAGAAGTATACTCCCTCCATGACCCTGAGCACCATGGCCGATGAGATGACCTCTTCGTGGGGGAATTTTGGCATGCAGGATCTCTCCAGTGAACCCCGCGCTGCCTATCGTAATAGCACCACCTATACGTACCGGGCCTTTGTGAACGATCCCTGGTATGGTTGTTATCGGGCCATTTCCTCGGCCAACGATGGGCTGGGGGCCATTGCCCGCGGGGTGAAGCTGGATCAGGAGGCTCGGGCCAAGGCCTTTGCCAAGTTTGTGCAGGGGATTGCCTACGGTTGGCTGGCCTGCATGTTTGACAAGGCCTTTTTGGTCGACGAGACGGTCAATTTGGAGGATGTGGCGCTGGGCAAGGTGAAGCTCGAATTTCAGCCCTACAAGGAGGTCTGGGCCTTTGCGCGGACGAAGCTGCTGGAGGCGGCCCAGATTGCCGAGCAGAACACGTTTACGATTCCGAACACGTGGATCAACGGGCTGGAGCTGACGAACCGGGATCTGGCCGCGCTCTGCTACAGTTTTCTGGCCCGCTATGAGGCCGCCGTGGCCCGTTCCCCCCAGGAACGCGCCCAGGTGAACTGGAATCAGATCCTTCAGTGGATCTCCAAGGGCGTCAGCAAAGACTACTTCGCGCAGGGCGACGGAAACCTCTGGTGGGCCGGGTATCTGTATCTGGGCCAGGATGCCACCTGGACGCGCGCCGATTACAAGACAATCGGTATCGCGGATCAGTCCAATGGCTATATCAACTGGCTCAATACGCCCCTGCTCAACCGCACCGAGTTCGTAATGCAGCCGGATGATCAGCGTATCGGAACCACGCTCAACGCGACAGGAGGGAAGATCTATTTCACCCTTACGGGATCTTCCAGCTTCCGTGCCGAGCGGGGCACCTATCACTTCTCCCGCTACTACCATACCCGGTTCCGGTACTTCCGCACGGGCGGCGCCACGGGGCCGATGCCGCTCATGACCGTGCGTGAGATGCGCCTGTTGCGGGCTGAGGCCCTGTTGCGCACGAACGGCGACCTCAATGAGGTGGCCAGCATCATCAACGAGACGCGGGTGACCAACGGTGGATTGCCGCCGGCTTCGGCCAGCGACGGGCGGGGTACGCCCTCCGACGGCAACGCGCACAACCCGGCCCGCGTGCGGGATCAGACCCTGTGGGCCAAGCTCAAGCGCGAATGGCTCTTTGAGAACTTCAACATCACCTCGGGTCTGGCCTACTTCACCCGGCGCGGCTGGGGTGAGCTGGTCTCCGGCACGCCGCTGCACCTGCCTGTCCCGGCCAATGAGCTGGAGACGCTCCGGCTGGAGGTTTACACGCACGGGGGCAACATCGGCGATGTGGCTCCGCGCGTGCAGGCCAACGTGCCCTTTACCTCCAAGCCGATCACCGGGCAGGTGGCTTTTGAATGACCCGCTGAAGGCAAGCGGAAAAACGGGACACAGGGGCGGCTTGCCGTTACATGCCGCCCCTGTTTTGCCTTTGTTCAGGGCACAGCGCTATTTATGCCTAAAAAAGAGGGTGTAGCAGGCTATGCGCACAACAGGATGGCGGTGGGCGGTTCTGGCTATCCTTCTGGGAGGATGCGCCGCCAGCAATGGGCTGAAGGAGGAGGCGGGGACGCTTCGCTATGATCTGGGGGTGGCCGATAAGCTTCTGGTGCAGAATGATCTGCCCCGATGGATCAGCGAGCGGTTCCAGTACCAGATATACCGTTTTGACCAGTCCATGGATGATCTCTATCTGGAGACGATGTGGAAGACCCGCCTGCCTCTGGCCGACGAGGTCCAGGCCGATGAGGTACGCACGCGTCTTATCGTGCGCGGACGTCCCCGCGGAAAGGGCTCCAGCGCAACCGAGTTACACGTGATCACACTCGAAGTGCAGTATCAGATTCGGCAGGGAGCGCAGTGGCTTTCTGTAGCGCCCTCGCCGCAGGCCGTCCACCAGATCCGACTAATCGCTAACGACATCAAAGACCGCATTGCTACGGCCCTGCGCAGTCCGTCCGGCCCCTGGTGAGTGGGTTTAGGGGGCAGATCGGTAGCGCAAGCGCCGCATCTGCCCCCCTTCATTGGTGAGCACTAGTACGTCTGCGTCAAAACAGATCCCTTCGCTTTGTCCGAACGCGATCGGAATACGTCGGCTGCGGCGACGCAGAAACGGCATATCCGGCCGCTCGGCCTCCAGAATCCATATCGCTGTATAAGTGAGCACGGCCAGCCTGCGTCCATCCGGGGAAAGATCGGCCGCTGTTACCAGCCCCCCGATGTCCAGGGAATCTAGACGCTCCCAGCGAATGACGGGTTCATCCAGGGGCGTGCTCCTGTACAGCACGGTGCGGCCATCCCCCCAGCGTTTGGTGAGCACATAGAGGTGGTTCTTCCATACCCAGAGGGCCTCGGCATCAAAGTTCGATGGAACGGCCGGAAAGGCACGCTGGTCGGGGTAAGCCAGGGGGATGAAACGAACCGCCGTGGCCACCGTATCCTGCCACGGATTTGGTTCGGGCACCACGTAGATGCCCAGATCCCGCCTCGTGCTGCGGTTGTTGCCGATGTCGGCGATATACAGGTTTCCCTGCTCGTCCAGGGCGATATCCTCCCAGTCCACATGGTGCGCGTTGCGCACGGGCAGGATGCCGATGAGTCGGCCCGTGGAGTCTATGGCAAACAGGCGCGGGCTGTCTCCGGAGTCGTTGTGCGTCCAGTAGAGGTTGGCATACTGGCGGCTGCGTACGATTCCGGAGCTCTCCCGGATTTCCGGGGACTGGAATCGATACTCCGTCCAGTAGACGGAATCCGCCGCTGCCCAGAGTGCCACAAGCAGGCAGGCCGTCACAGGCTCTCCGCGGTGCTATGCGCCCGGTGTAGCAGGAGGAAACCCCGCCTGGAGGGCGGCCTCGAAAGCGTCGTTTTAGCGTTGCTCGATCGGCGTGTACTCCACATTCATGGGACCCACGTAGGCCGCACGCGGTCGGATAAGGCGGTTGTTGGCGTACTGTTCCATGAGATGAGCCGTCCAGCCGACCATGCGCGCCATGGCGAAGATAGTCGTAAACAGGTCCATCGGGATGCCCAGCGTATAATACACGGGCGCGGAGTAGAAGTCCACGTTCGGATCCAGATTCTTTTCCCGCTTCATAATCTGCTGAATCCGCTGGGCCAGCTCAAGCCATTTGCTCGCCTCGGGTTTGCGTTCCGCCAGGCGCGCTACGAGCTCTCGGAGTTCGATGGCGCGGGGATCGATGGTTCTGTAGACCCGGTGCCCGAAGCCCATGATGCGCTCTTTGCGGGCGAGTTTGTCCTTGATCCAGAGCTCCGGGTCAACCCCGCTGCGGTCCAGCTCCAGAAGCATGTCCATTACGCCTGTGTTGGCTCCGCCGTGCAGAGGACCTTTGAGCGCCCCGATAGCGCCCGTGATGGCGGCATGCATGTCCGCCTGCGTGGAGGCGATGACGCGCGCCGTGAAGGTAGAGGCATTAAGCCCGTGCTCGGCGTGCAGAATCAGGCAGACGTCGAAGATATGCTCCTCCTCCGGATCGGGCTCTGTGCCGTTGAGCATATAGAGGAAATTGTGTGCCGTACTGCCGCTCTGCAGCGGGGCTACGGGCTCCAGGCCCTGGCGGAGGCGGTGAAAGGCGGTGATGATGGTGGGCGCCTGAGCGGTAAGCCGGATGGCTTTGCGCAGGTTCGCCTCCGGGGAGAAATCCCGCACATCCGGGTCATAGAAGGCCAGCATGGAGACGGCGGTCCGCAGCACGTCCATGGGCTCGGCGCCGGGGTTGGCCTGTCGGAGAAAGTTCAGCACCGGCTCAGGCAGGGCCCGGTGCGCCTGTAGCTGGGACGTCAGCTCCTCAAGCTCCTGCCGTTTGGGCAATCGACCATGCCAGAGCAGATAGGCCGTTTCCTCGAAGGTGGAATGTTTGGCCAGCGTGTCGATATCGTACCCCCGGTAGAGCAGAATGCCCTGCTCCCCATCGATCATGCACAGATGGCTTTCCAGGGCGATGACGCCTTCCAGGCCGAATTTGAGCTCTGGTCTGGGCTGTACGTTCTGTTCCGCGCTCATGGGTAAACCTCCAGGGTGTTTTGACTCATCAGATACAGGGAAAAATAAGGAGCAGACCCGATCGAATATACCGAGCTTTCCCTCCGCAGTCAACGAACGTGGCAGGCCCTATAGGGAGGTAATTTTTACCCGATTGCCGGTTTCTTTTTTTCCGCCTCCTTTCGAGCCGGGGCCGCGGTCAGCGGGCCGAGGGAGGGGAAAGGTCACTGGCATGGTTTTCTCTTCTGCTCGTTACGACGATGGACGTGGTGCTCACGATACTGGTCAGCGCCCTGACGCTGAAAGTGCTCTTTCGGCTCGACAGGGTATATAACCCGGATCTGCTTTAGTCCCTTCTCCTCCTCCATACACCCCGAAGCCCCTTGGTCCCGACGGCGCCGTGGAGAGCGGCGCCGTGCGTTTTTTGCCAGATCACCGGCGTATTTTTGGGCATGCACCGGAACAAAAAGACCGTGGAAGCCTACACCGACGGGGCTTGCCTGGGGAATCCGGGTCCGGGTGGATGGGCGGTTCTGTTGCGGTACGGGCCATACGAACGGGAGCTGGTAGGTTCGGAGCCAGAGACAACGAACAACCGCATGGAACTGCGCGCGGCCATCGAAGCACTGCGGGCGCTCAAGGAACCCTGCCAGGTAAGGCTCCATACGGATAGCGCGTACCTGCATCGGGCCTTTGCGTCCGGATGGCTTGCCGACTGGCAGGCGCGGGGATGGCGCACGGGAGATGGCAAACCGGTCAAGAACCGGGATCTCTGGCAGGAACTGCTGGAAGCGATGCGGCCGCATGAGGTGATCTGGATCAAAGTGCCCGCGCATGCTGGCGATCCGGATAACGAACGCGTCGATCGCCTGGCGCGCGAGGCAGCCATGCGGCTAGTCCAAAGCCAACAGCCGGAGCGAAGGTAAGATGCCCGTTTTCCATACCTATGCCCCGGAGGAAACCCAGAACCTCGGGCGCCTGCTGGCCCTGCGCCTGCGGCCGGGGGACATTGTGGCCCTCTACGGAGAACTCGGCGCAGGCAAGACCTGCCTGGTGCAGGGAATCTGTCAGCAGCTGGGGACCGGCGATCCCATCACCAGCCCCACCTTCACGCTCGTGCAGGAATACCGCTCCGAGGGGTGGCCGATTTATCACTTGGATCTGTACCGGATGAAGCGGCTTGAAGAGCTCTACGAGATCGGCTACGAAGAATACCTCTTCGGGGAGGGGATCTGTCTGATCGAATGGGCCGATCGCATGGAGCCCCTGTTGCCCGAAGAGGTCTGGCGCGTGCATCTGCGCCACGGGGAAGCCCCCCGGGAGCGCATCATCTCGATCAGCCCTCCACCGGACCGCAGCTGGTAGGTGGTGTTGCCCCCGGGTCTGATGGGTTTATGGCGGAGCGGGGGTGGTTTTCCTGTATCCGAGCCAGCCTGAACGCCCTTCCAGGGGAGAGGGGGAAGGAATCCGGTAGGCCACCCAGTCCGGGTTTTCATACGCTACGGGGAAGCGAAGCAGGCTCATTTCCCGGTGGCGTTGCCGGACGATATAGCGTATCCCGTAGCGCTGGGCCAGTTCAAGCCATTCTGCCTCCTGCAGGGCGTGGTAGCTGCGCGTGAGCATGGGCTCAAGCCGATAGCCACCGATGGGGGGCTCCCCGATGCGCGTGAGGGCTTGAATGCGCTCGTACCAGTCCACCATGGCACGGTCCAGGTAAGGAAAGGCCTGAAACGTGACCACAGTGGCCCGGCGGGCCGCCGTACGCCACCGGCTCTCAAACGGGGGAACAGCGAAGACAGCCTCCGCTTCGGTCTGCGTGCGGGCCCAGCGCGCAAGATCGGCAAAATGCGGATCGTGAGGGCCCTGCCAGGCAAGCCGCCTCTGCCAGAACGGATCCGCATGCCGGATTCCCGTCCAGATCCAGAGCCCGGTTCCTAGGAGAAACGCGCCAATGGCCCATCCGCGCCAGCGCAGCAGCCGCGCAAACGCTTCCGGCAGGGTGTTCCAGAGCCAGAAGACCCCGTATCCCGTCAGCAGAGGGGGAGCAAACAGGGAAAGCTTAAACCACTGCATGCGAGCCACCGGGAGCCAGCCCAACAGGTCGACCGAGACGAGGGAAAAAATCCACAGCAGGGCCGAAAGGAGGAGAAAATTGCGCATGAACGTATCTCCCGGCGGGCGCGGCTGTAGGGAGCGGGCTAGCAGGGCGAAAAGCACAAGCAGGGTGAATTTGCCCCACTGCAGGGCCGGAAAGGCGAACGCCAGGTAATGATGGGGATTACGAAACTGGACGAGGATGTAAAACAGGCTCTCTGCCGATACGGGGGCGCGCCAGGCCTGCTGCGTCAGCCACAGCGGCCAGAGCACAGGGGCGGCCACGGCCAATGCGACGGCACCGAAGGCAAGGGCGTACAGGAGCCGATGCAGGGGAGGGTGGCTGGACGTAAGCAGGGTGAGTAGTCCTAGCAGGCCGCCCACCTGTAGCCCTACGAGGGGATGTAACCAGCAGGCCAGACCCAGGGGTATGGCGGCCAGGAGCCATCGCCCGCGCACGTAGGCCAACAGCCCCAGCAGGGCCAGCGCCACAGCGGGCATCTCGGGTACGAGCATGCTGTAGGCCAGCCGGTTCCCGCCCAGCGTGAAGGTGAGCGTACCCCACAGGGTAAGGGCGGTGGTGCCGTAGGCCACTTCAGAGGAGCCGAAGAGCGTTGCCGTCCAGCGCCACAGCAGGTGAGCCAGGGCCAGGAAGACCAGCCCGTAGAGCAGGGCCACGGCTACAGGCAGGGAGAGCCAACCCCCCAGCCATGTCAGAATCCGAATGAACACCTCCCGAACGCCAAAGGCCTCCGAATACAGCGTAACGAACCAGTCTGCGCCCAGGAGATCCGGATCAAGCCGGTGCAGCACTACGGGCAGGACCTCATCTTGATCCCCCCACCCGTATGTATATCCGAAGCGGGCGACAAAGCCCCAGAGGATAAGGGCCAAAAACCCCAGGTGTCCGAGGCGCAAAATCCAGCGGGACACGGCTTCTTACCCGGTCTGTGGAAGAAAGCGTGGTGGATAGCGGCGGTGGAAGTCGGTGGCCTCTTGATAAGCCATGGCCAGGCTCATGAGCTCGGCCTCGCCGAAGAGGCGGCCGATGAAGGTGATCGAGGTGGGCGTGTTGTCCTCGCGGAATCCGTTGGGCAGGACCACGCAGGGGTGCCCCGTAAGATTGGTCAACAGGAGCGTGTTGCCCCCGAAACTGGGGGAGACGATTACGTCTACCCGTTCGAAGAGGCGCGCCGTTTCCTCGATCAGGCGCGTGCGCAGTCGGTTGGCCTGCACGTACTCCACCGCGGGGATCAGGCGGGCATACCGGAACGTATTGGGCCAGGTGTTGCGCCCCTGTCGTTTCATCTGTCGGATGCGCCCGTCTCGGGTGATGTCATCAAAGGCGGCGGCTGCCTCCACATCGAGGATGAACCGCATGGCCCCCACAGGCAGATCAGGCCATTGCACGGGCTCGAGCTCCAGTCCGAGGTCTTGGCGCAACACGCGCAGGGTTTCCTCGTCAAAGCGCCGGGTCGGGTATTCGGCTTCGAAGGCCCGAGCCAGGTACCCTACGCGCAGCCGTCGGGGGTCGGGCCGACGATCCCAGTCAAAGGCCGCCTCGATCACCGAAGGGTCCCGGCCATCCGGTCCGTAGATGGCGGCCAGGACCAGGGCGCAGTCCTCTACCGAGCGGCAGATGGGGCCGATCTTATCCATGGACCAGGAGAGGGCCATGGCCCCGTATCGGCTTACGCGTCCGAAAGTCGGACGGAGCCCTGTGGTGCCGCAGCGGCTTGAAGGGGAGACGATGGAGCCCAGCGTCTCGCTGCCGATGGCGAAGGCTACAAGGCCGGCCGCCACGGCGGATGCGGACCCGGCCGAGGAGCCGCTGGAGCCCTGTTCCGGGTTCCAGGGGTTGCGTGTGGTCCCGCCGAACCACACATCCCCCCAGGCCAGCTCGCCGAGCGTGAGTTTGGCCACCAGCACGGCGCCGGCCTCACGGAGGCGTTCGACCACCGTGGCGTCGTAGTCGAATACTTGGTCCTTGTAGAGTATCGTGCCCCAGGTCGTGGGGATGCCCCGGGTGGCCAGGAGGTCCTTGGCGCCCCAGGGGATGCCATGCAGAGGACCGCGATACTGTCCGGAACGAATCTCCCGGTCTGCCTGTCGGGCCTGCTCCAGGGCCAGTTCCTCCGTCAGGGTAACGACGCACTGCAGAACGGGATCATATCGCTTGAGTCGCTCCAGGTACATGCGCGTAATGGCCTCACTGCTGACGCGGCGGCTCCGCAGCAGGTGCGCCCACTGGGCTACGGTTAGAAAGGCCAGTTTTTCCAGGTCCGAGGGCACCTCCACCGGCGCAATAGGGCGTGGGCGGGGCCGGCGATTGGGCGGTCCAGAAGGACGAGGAGGCACGAAGCCGCGCGGTAGCGGGTTAAAGATCAGCGCCGGATGCAGCGCGTTTTCCAGCGTGAGCTGGCGCAGGCGCTCGTAGGCCTGCTGGAGGTTGTTGAGGTCCTCGAGCATGAGCGCTCGCTCTTCCTCGGTAAACGACAGGCCGGCCAGTTCCGCGGCGGCCTCGATGTGCAACCGGGTAACCGGCCCTCGACCCTGCGTCTGCGCCCACAGGGCTCCGGGAAAGAGGGTGCCCGATAGACCCAACAGGGTGAAATAGCCCATAAACTGGCGGCGATCCAGATCCATAAGCCGGACTCCTTGCAGGATGAACGTCGCCAGTATTTACAAAAGACCGTCCGGGAAGGCAACCCGGGATGAGCTTGTCCCCGCCCGTGTGGGGATGTACTTTTACGGAAATGGAGCCGGAGTGCGTGGAAGATGCGGGTGCTCGCTTTAGATCCCTATCATGGGGGTTCATACAGGGCTTTTCTGGAGGGGTTGATCGCGCACAGCCGCCATGAGTGGACCGTGCTCAGCCTGCCGGATCGATTCCCGTCTTGGCGCCTGCAGGGTGGGGCCGTGACCCTGGCGCGCAAAGCGCTGGCCCTGGAGGGGGATTTCGACGTGGTCTTTGCGAGCGATATGCTCAATTTGCCCCTCTGGCTGGCTCTGGTGCGGAATCGGTGGGGACGTCTGCCCACGGTGCTATACATGCACCGCAACCCGCTCACCCCGCCTCTGGAACCATCCCGGGAGCGGGCCTGGGAGCTGGCCCATATCGTCTATACGAGCCTGCTTGTGGCCGATGCCGTCTGGTTCAACAGCCGATATCACCATCAGGAGTTGCTCTCCGCCCTTCCGGAACTCCTGGGGCGATTCCCGGATTTCAATCACCTGGGTGAGCTGGGCGAAATCGTGCGCAAAAGCCGGGTGGTTTATCCGGGTATGCCTCTGCGCCAGCATGACCGGTTTCCGGATACGCGGCATCTCAACGATGTCCCCGTGATTCTGTGGAATCAGCGCTGGCAGTATGACAAAAATCCAGATGCTTTCTGGGGATTGATCAACCGGCTTTTTGACGCCGGCTTGAAGTTCCGGCTCATCCTGGCCGGGCAGCATTTTGAATACCAGCCGGAAGGCTTTGAACTGGCCTGGCGCCGATACGGGGATCGCATCCTGCATTATGGATACGTGGAGGATTTTGCCGAGTACTCCCGGTTACTGCATCGATCCGATGTGATCCTCTCAACGGCCCGCCATGAGTTCTTCGGGGTGGCCGTCTGGGAGGCGGTCTACTGCGGAGCACACCCCGTTTTGCCAAACCGGCTGACGTATCCGGAGATTTTGCCGCACCGTCTGCATCGGCCCCTGTTGCATGCCCCGGTGCTGTACGAGACCGAAGAGGAAGCCTTCCAAATCGTGTCGGGGATGCTGCGCGGAGAAGAGCGGCCCTTGCCGCGCGCTACCTTGCAGGAGGCGTTGCGCGCCTTCGACTGGTCGGAACGAATACGGGAATTTGATACGTTGCTCGAGGAAGTAGCATCGCAAAGAGCCGCGGTGTCTTATGAAGGAGACATGGAGCGTCTTTGAGTACGACCAGTTGCAGTACCGGATCCGCCAGCGTGTGCACCTGCTTCTGTGGGGCTTTGCCGTGGCCACAGCGGCGACTGTGGTGATGGGGCTCAGTAGCTCGCTGTTGATCGGAGATCTGTTCCCTACGGTGCTCTTCTTCGGGGGGGGATGGCTGGTGCTGCTTGCCCTGGTGAGCATGCTTTTGGTGCGCATGCAGCGCAGAGTCTGGTGCGTGCAGATCTCGCCGGAGGCGATTGTGGGCTACGATTACGCGCGGCGCAAAACGCGCATCGACTGGCTCTATGCGGAGCGCGTTGATCTGGATCAACGGGGCATTCGCATTCGCAACAGTCGGGGGCGGGATATCGAGATTCCGGCCGATTTCGATCGCTTTCCGGAAGTCGGCGAGCTCGTTTTCCGGTATGCGGAAAGGTATCAGGTGCCCCTCTACATTGAGGGGCGTGCCTGGCATGAGTTGACCATCGAGAAGATCTACGAGGATCTTGCCCGATAACCAGAACAGAGAGGGGTAGTCCGCATGGAAACACGTACACGGCCCGATGAGCAGCGCCTGCGCGCTTTGCAGATGGCCATCGGGCAGATCGAGAAGCAATATGGAAAAGGCACCATCATGCGCCTGGGTGACCGGGCCGTCGAGCAGGTCGAGGTGATCTCCACCGGCTCTCTGGGGCTGGATGCGGCCCTCGGGGTGGGGGGACTGCCGCGGGGGCGTATCGTGGAGATCTTTGGTCCGGAGTCGAGCGGGAAGACCACCCTGGCCCTGCATGTGATCGCTGAGGCGCAGAAGCAGGGAGGGATTGCGGCGCTTATCGACGCGGAGCACGCCTTTGATGTGCGCTACGCCCGTCAGCTCGGGGTGGATACGGAGAACCTGCTTGTCTCCCAGCCCGACACGGGAGAGCAGGCCCTTGAGATCGCCGACGCGCTTGTGCGCAGCGGGGCCATCGACGTGCTCGTGGTCGATTCCGTAGCCGCGCTCGTGCCCAAAGCCGAGATCGAGGGCGAAATGGGCGACAGTCACGTGGGCCTGCAGGCGCGCCTGATGAGCCAGGCCCTGCGCAAGCTGACCGGGGTGATCAGCCGAACCCGCTGCGTGGCCATTTTCATCAATCAGCTGCGCGAGAAGATCGGGGTTATGTTCGGCAACCCGGAAACGACCCCGGGCGGGCGCGCCCTGCGTTTTTACGCCTCCGTGCGTCTGGACATCCGGCGCATCGGCAGCGTCAAAAGCGGCAATGAGGAAATCGGCAGTCGTGTTCGGGTCAAAGTGGTCAAAAACAAGGTGGCCCCCCCGTTCCGTCAGGCCGAGTTCGACATCATCTTCGGGGAGGGAATTGCGCACTATAACGAGCTGATCGATCTGGCCGTGGCCTATAACATCATCCAGAAAAGCGGTTCCTGGTACGCCTGGGGGGAGGCGAAGCTCGGCCAGGGAGTACAGGCGGTTCGGGCTTACCTGCAGGAAAATCCCGAGGCCTACGAGAAGATCCTGAGCGCGGTTAAGCAGGCCCTCTTTGATCAGAACCGGCAATCCGGTCCGATACGGGCCAGCCTGGCCTCCGTGGAACCCGAAGCGTAAATGCATCAGCTTCCCGCAGGCCGCATCACGCGCATAGAACCCGGTCGTCGGCCGGGCTATGTGCGTGTGTACGTGGAAGATCGGCTCATAGGCAGCTTCGCCGAAGCAGTCTGGATCTCTTCGGGTCTGCAGACAGGGGAGGTGGTTTCCCCCGAAGCCTGGGAAGCGCTACAGCGGGCCGAGGCTGAACACCGGGCCATCACCTACGCGTTGCGCTTGCTGGCCGTACGGGCCCGAAGCGAGGATGAACTCCGCCGGGCTCTGCTCCGGAAGCAGCTGCCCGCTTCCGTTGTGTCCTCCGTGCTGGATCGGCTGCGGGCCTGGGGATATGTCGATGACCGGGCTTTCGCCCGCCAGTGGGTGGCCGAGCGTGCGGGGCGTCGAGGCCTTCGAGCGCTCGCCTACGAGCTCCAACAAAAAGGGCTGGAGCCGGAGTTGATACGTCAGGTCCTGGCCGAAGCGGAAGATCCCGCCCGGGAGTACGCATCCGCTCTGGCCCTGGCAAAGCGCCGGTGGGAAGAGCGGTTGCCGCCCCAGAAGCGGAGACGCCGCATCATCGGGCTTCTGGCCCGACGTGGGTTCTCCTGGGAGATCATCGAGGCCGTCTTGCGCGCACTGGAATCGGAAACATGACCGCAACAGCCCCCAAGGATCGGTGGTGGACGTTGTTCAAACGGGCCTTGCTCCTCGGCCTTGCCGGCCTCATCGCCTATTTTTACTCGACCCTCCTGTTCTATACCGCGCTTTCGGCCCTGCTCGCCTATCTGCTTCATCCCCTGGTGAGTCGGATAGAAGCCCTAGGGCTGAGGCGAAGCGTGGCCTCGGTCCTGGTGTTCGTCGTTTTTCTGGGTACCCTGCTGCTGCTTGTGCTCACCGTGTTGCCCTCCATAGCCGTCCAGTTTGTGGAGCTTTTTGAGCTGCTCTCTCTGGATACGATCCGGAGCGCCATGCAGACGGTGGAGGACTACCTCCGCAGACGCCTACCCCTGGAACCCGGCTTTCTGACCACCACGGTGGTGGAGGCGCTTCAGACGCTCTTCAGCCGGGAAACCGTCACCCGCCTCGTAAGTGGTACGCTGGGGATCCTGTCTAATGTCGTTATGGGCCTGCTGGTGGTCCCGTTTCTTGTGTTCTTCTTCCTCAAGGATGGCCCGTACCTGTACCGGTATCTGTTGCGTCTGGTCCCCAACGCGTATTTCGAGATGACCGTCAGCACCCTGCATAAGATCCGACTCCAGATGGGGCGATACCTGCGCGGGGTACTGCTCGAGTCCTTTCTTGTGGCCACGCTGGCCGCTCTGCTGCTCACGTTTGTGGGGCTGGAATACGCTTTGGCGGTGGGGGTACTGGCTGGTGTGGCGAACGTCGTGCCCTATGTGGGGCCTCTGCTGGGATACCTAATAGGGGTAGCCGTGGGCGTACTGCAGACGGGGGATCTTTCTCTGACCTTACCCGTACTGGGGTCGCTTGTTTCCGTGCAGATCGTCGATAACGTGATCCTGCAGCCGTGGATTTATTCCCGCACCGCGCAGCTTCACCCCGCGGTGGTGCTGTTGGCCATTTTCGCCGCCGCGCAGCTGGCGGGGGTTATTGGGATGCTTCTGGCCGTGCCCACGATCACCGTAGCGCGCATCATCTACCGGGAAGTGCGCACCACCCGGCCACAGTATGGCGCCTTCCGGGTTGAGCACCTGGAGCTGGAGGCTCAGCTCTCCTCCCGATCCTGACAGACTTCCACGAGAACCCCATTGGCCGATCGGGGATGGAAGAAGCCCACCCACTTGTTATCGGCCCCGGGGCGGGGTTCTTCATGCAGGGGCGCAAAGCCCTTCTCGCCCAGGGCGATGAGCGCCTGGCGCACGTCATCCACGGCGAAGGCGAGATGATGAATGCCCTCTCCGCGGCGCTCCAGGAAGCGGGCGATAGGGGAATCCGGTCGGGTGGCCTCGAGAAGTTCGATTTTCACCGCGCCTACCCGAAAAAAGGCGGTGCGTACCCCCTCGGAGGGCACTTCCTCGATCTTGTAGCAGGGAACCCCCAGCAGGCGCTCCCAGCGCGGGATGGCCTCTTGAAGGGACCGGACAGCGATCCCGATGTGTTCCAGCGCGCGCATATACCCCCCGCCCGAGCGCTCTCGGGCATCGTTCGGCTTCTATAAGGGCCCCTGCCCTTCGGGAGGGGGATCAAAAGGGCTGTCCTCTCAGGAGGAGAGCCGCTCGACGTTCGTCGCCTGTAGTCCCTTCGGACCCCGGGTGATCTCGAAGCTCACGCGCTCGCCTTCCTTGAGCCCCTCGCCGAAGCGTAGGCCTTGCACCTGGGTCCGATGCACAAAGACGTCCTGCGGGTGATCATCGGGCTTGATGAAGCCGTAGCCCTTCTCCCGGTTGAACCACTTGACCGTTCCGGTCGCCATGACACGAACTCCTTAACTTTACTGGCTCCAGGCCCGTCCTCCGACGGGTACGTCGCGGGGCGACCATAGGGCTGAGGAAACCGGGAGGACACCCGCTTCGGGCCCTGCGGATCCGGGTAACCGGAGCACGGGGAAAGGTAATGTCCGCTCCGTCCAGGCGCAAGCCCCTGACTTGCGCTTGGCGGTTTTCTGTGCGCATGTTCCTGTTGGCAATAAGGAGGAGCCGCACAGCATGCGAGGTGTGGTTTGTGTCCTTTTTGTGCTGAGTGGGATCGCTTCGACCCCTGCACAGGACCTGAACCTTCCCCCCTTGCGGGTACAGCAGGAGATCCAGCTCGGCTGGTTGAAAACACGCTTGGAGGAGGTGCTCCCCCGACTCATGCGGGAGCGCCAGGTGGACATGTGGCTGGTGATCTGTCGGGAGTACAACGAGGATCCCGTCTTCTTCTCCCTTGTCGCCCCCACCACATTTGCCGCTCGTCGGAGGACGATTTACGTCTTCTACGACCGGGGGCCGGAAAAAGGCGTGGAACGTCTGGCGCTGGGGGGAGGAGATCAGGGTGGGCTCTATCAGGTGTATCGGGATCCGGAGGTGGAAGGGCGGGAGCTGTGGGGGCAGGGGCAGTGGGCCCTGTTGCGCAAGCTCATTGAGGAGCGCCAACCCCGGCGCATTGCGGTGAATATATCTCCTACGCACGCTTTTTCCGACGGACTCACCGTGGGCGAATACGAACAGCTTCTGCAGGCGCTCGGTCCGGAATGGACGGCGCGCCTGGTGCGCGAAGAGCGCCTGGCATTAGATTACATCGCCGAACGCGTCCCGGGCATGCTGGACTGGTATCGGCGGATCATGCAGATCGCTCATGAGCTCATCCGGCGTGCTTTTTCCCACGAGGTCATCACCCCGGGGTTGACCACCACGGAAGACGTGGTCTGGTGGCTACGCCAGCAGCTGGCCGACCGGGGCCTACAGACCTGGTTTCATCCCACCGTACGTGTCCAACGCATGGGCGGGCAAGACCCCCGCATGCTCAACCCCTCGGGGCCGGTCGTGATCCAGCGCGGGGATGTGCTGCATGTGGATTTCGGCATTCGGGCCATGGGGCTGGCCACGGACACCCAGCACATGGGCTATGTGCTGCGCGAAGGGGAAAGCCAGCCCCCCGCCGGGATTCAGCGGGCGCTGGCGATCGCCAATCGCCTGCAGGACATCGTCATGGAGGAGCTTAAGCCCGGTCTGACGGGCAATCAGGTCTTGCTCAACGCGCTACGCCGGATGCGCGCCGAGGGAATCCAGGGCGCTATATACTCCCATCCCATCGGCGATCACGGGCATGGGGCCGGACCCCTGATCGGGCTCTGGGATCGTCAGGAGCCCATTCCGGGTCGGGGCGATGTGGAGGTGCGTCCCAATACGTGGTTTTCCATCGAACTCGCCGTACGTGTGCCCATCCCGGAGTGGAACGGACAGGAACTCTGGGTGGGGTTGGAAGAAGATGCGGCCATCGGGCCCGATGGGAAGACGTTCTGGGTGCTCACGCGGCAGAGTCGCTATCATCTGGTGCGATAGGGTATGCTGCAGTTCACCAACCGAGAACTGGACCTCTATCTGGAGCGCTTCGAGCGGGAATATCTGGCCGAAACCAGTCCGGAAACGCGGGGAACCTATCGGCGCGCGTTGAACACTTTTCGGCACTGGTTCGCCCGGCAAAAGGGGGAGTTCCGATTCCGGGAATCGGATGTGGAGCGCTATCGTCAGTACCTGACCCAGACGCGGAGGCTGGCTGATGTGTCTGTTTCCACCTACCTGACCGCCCTGCGTCGGTTCTGCCAGTATTTGGTGCAGAGCGGCTTGCTTGCCGAAAACCCGGCCCGGCGCGTGCGGGGCAACCGACGTCCCAGCGAGCATAGGCGCCGGTATCTGGAGCCCGAAGAGCTCCAACGGCTCCTGGCCCTGATCCCGGATGAGGGCCTGATGGGGAAGCGGGACCGAGCGCTGGTGGGGCTGATGGCCTTCTCCGGTATGACGGAAATTGAGATCTCCCGAGCCCTGCTGGCGGATCTGGAACGGCATGCCGATCTGTGGTGGGTGCGCACGCAACCCAAAGGCTATCAGGAGAAAACCGCCGTAGTGGAGCTGCATCCCCGGAGTGTGCAGTTGCTGGCGGCTTTTCTGGAGGCCTGGTCCAGGCAACAGCCTCTGGAGCTGCACTGGGGGCTCATCCCCGGTCTGGGCCCTCGAAACCGGTTCGGCCCCATTAACCCCAGAGCCCTCCGCAAACGCGTCGAAGAATATCTCAAGCAGGCCGACCTGGCTGGTCCGGGCCGCACGCCGCACAGCCTGGTCTACACGGCCGTGCGGATCTGGCTAGAGGATCTGCTTCGGCAGCGGGGCAAACCCGTCCCGGATGCGGAGGTAATCGAAGCCCTCAAAGCGCTCGTGCATCGCCGCATGCACCATCAGACCATCGATACCACGCTCGTATATCTGCGCCAGATAGGGATCGGGATCTGAGCTGTCCTGTTGTGCGTTTCCGGACGCGCGGACCGGAAAGCCCCTCAAGCCCGCTTTTCGCGGTATTCGGTACGATTTTCGGGGAAGGCGAAATGATCATTGAAGAACGCGCGCCGGCCAAGATCAACGTGGGCCTGCATGTACTGCGCCGCCGTCCCGATGGGTACCACGACATAGACACCGTGCTGGTGCCAGTGGCCTGGGAGGACCGCCTGCTGCTTGAGGCCCCGGCCGAAGAAGTCCATTTCACGTGCACGGACCCGGGCCTCGAGGGGGCACATAACCTCTGCCTGCGGGCGCTGGAGCTGGTACAGCGGGCAGGTCGATGGTCGGGCGGGCTGCGGATACGGCTGGAAAAACACCTGCCCTACGGAGCGGGACTGGGCGGGGGATCCAGCGATGCGGCGGCCGTGCTCCGAGGGCTCAGGCGTCTGGGCCTTGAGGCCGCCGAAGAAGAACTGCAGGACTGGGCCGCCCAACTGGGCTCCGATGTGCCCTTTTTCCTGAAGCACCTCCCCGCGCGGGCGCGGGGGCGGGGCGAGATCCTGGAGTACTGGCCGGATCTAATCTGGCCGTTCTGGACGGTGATCGTCTTCCCCGGGATACGGATATCCACCGCAGAAGCCTATCGGTGGGTTCAGCCGCGGGCCGAGGGCCGAGCTGATCTGGGCTTCCTGGTGCGCAGTCTGGATCCGGAGCGATGGCGCCGACAACTGCAGAACGATTTTGAGCCCGTTGTGCTGGCTCGTTTCCTCGAACTCAGAGATCTGCACCATCGCCTCTATGCGCTGGGTGCGCGCTACGTCTCCCTTTCCGGAAGCGGGTCCGCTCTCTGGGCGGTCTTCGAAACCGAAGGCGAGGCCCGCTCCGCCCTGGATGCGCTGGGCTTACGGCAGGGGATGATCAGCCCCCCCCGGTTCCGGTGGGGCCCATAAACGGCCTTGCTTTCCCAGCAGGCGGGGTGTTAGTTTACCAGTAAGCCGATCTTTTGGTATGCGCAAATACGCCCTCTGCCTTATCCTTGTGGCCATACCCGTACTGCTCCGGGCGCAAGCCGATGCGGAGGAGTTGTTCCGGTGGGCTTACGAGCGGCTCACCGAACGCCAGTATCGGAACGCCTGGCTGTACTTCGAACGCTTTATCCGCGCCTATCCGGATCATCCCCTCCTTCCGGAGGCCTATTACTATCAGGCCGAGGCCGCGCTGGGGATGGGATATCACGAGCAGGCGCTCCGGCTCTACGAGGCTTTTGTGGAGCGCTTTCCCGGCCATCCTTTTGCTGCCGAGGCGCTGCTGTTTCTGGGGCGGAGGGCCTTTGCAGAGGGCAATTATGCGCTGGCCCTGCTGTACTGGAACCAGATACCGGAGCGCGCCGTCGGGGCCTCTCTGCAGGCGCAGGTGCTGTTCTGGGTCGGAGAGGCCCAGCGGCATCTGAAGCAGCTGGGGGAAGCAGAGGCGACCTACCAGAAGATCCTCGAACGCTATCCCCGTTCGGAGTCCGCCCCCCTGGCCCTTTACACGCTGGCGGAGTTGTACATAGAACAGAATCGGCTGCTGGAGGCCCGGCGGGCGCTCGAGCGCCTGCAGCGCGACTATCCTGATCAGGTGCGGCGGGCGGATTTCGTGCTCTGGCTGGCCGAACTGCAGGCACAGACCGGGGCTTTGCAGGAACTGGTCAATACCCTGACCCCCCGCGTAGATCGCCTGCCCGGGGAACTGGCTCCGCGCGCGCTTTACCTGCTCGGGGCGGCCTATTCGCGGCTGGGGGACCCGGCGCGCGCTTCGGTTTATTTCGAACGCCTCCTGCAAGAGCACGCCCACAGCCCGCAGGCCCGGATAGCGCACTACGAGCTGGCCTGGGCTCTGGCCGCTCAGGGGGCCTACGCACAGGCCGCCGCCTCGATGAGCGCGCTGGCCGAAAGCGGATCCGATTCTTTAGCCCGCATGGCCGCCCACTATGCGGCCGCCTTCTGGGAACGGGCCGGCCGATGGGAGCAGGCTCGGCAGGCCTACGCCAGCGCCGCCGCGCGTTTTCCCAGCGGTCCGTGGGGAGATCGTCTGCTGTTGGAGTGGGGACGTCTGGAACTTCGGCAGGATCGACCCGCGGAGGCGATACCCATCTTTCGCCGGCTCCTGGAACGCTATCCCGATTCCCCGCTCCTCATGGAGGGTCTGGAGTGGCTGGCTCGGGCGCATCTCCTATTGGGTGAGTACACGCGCGCCGCTGAGGTGCTGGAGGTGGCCGCCTCGCTGGGCACCGTACCCCTGGAAATACGCCATCGCGCCCGATTTATGAAGGCCTGGACGTTACTGCGCGGGGGCCTGTATGCACAGGCCCTAGAAGAATGCGAGCGCCTCTACAGGGAGGCGCCCACCGGACCCTGGGCCCCTGAGGCGCTTTTCTGGGCGGCTGAGGCGCATTTTCAGCTGCGCCGCCCCGATCGGGCCGCCGAGCTCTGGGGCGAGTTTCTGCGCGCCTTCTCCGCTCACCCCTACGCGCTGGCCGCTCGCTATGCTCGCGCCTGGGCGCTCTTTCAGGCGGCTCGATATCAGGAGGCGATCCCCGTCTTTCGGGACTTCCTTGCCCTGTATCGTCCCTCTGCGCGGGACCTGGTCCGATATGATCAGGATGCGCGCCTGCGGCTGGCGGATTCGTATTTCGCCCTCAAACAATACGCCGAGGCTGTTGCGGCCTACCAGGCGGTCATCGACCGCGGTGGATCCGAGGTGGATTACGCGCTTTTTCAGCAGGCCCTGGCCCGCTACTACAGCAATGCCCCCTCGGAGGCCATCCGGTTGCTGCGCCTGTTGCGGGAGCGGTATCCTCGTTCGGCCTATGTCGATGAGGCCCAGTATCAGATCGGGTGGATCTACTTCCGGCTGGGCCGCTATCAAGAGGCCGTGGCAGAATTTGAGCGGTTGCGGACGGAAAGCCCCGACAGCCCCCTGGCTCCCAGAGCGCTCTATAATATCGGGGATGCGCACTACAACGCCGGCCGCCTCGAGCAAGCCATCGCCGCCTATGAGGCGCTGGTACAGCAGTATCCCCAGCACCCTCTGGTCGTAGAGGCCCTCTCCAGCGCCCAGTATGCCTACGAGGCGCTGGGTCGGCCCGAAGAGGGAGAAACGCTGCTGGAGCGCTTCGCCGCGCAGCGGCCGGGGGATCCCCTGGTGGAAGAGTTGCGCTACCGGCTGGGAGAGCTCCGGCTGCAGGCAGGGCGATATGAGGACGCCGTGCGGGCTCTGGAACGCTTCGTGCAGACGGCACACTCCAGCCCGCGTTTGCCGGAGGCGTACTACAATCTGGGGTTTGCCTATCGGCAGTTGGGGCGCCTGGAGCAGGCCATCGCCATCTGGCAGCGTCTGGTGAGCGATTTTCCCCAGTCGGACAGGCGTCGGGATGCGCTGCGTCAGCTCGGGGAAGTGTATCTGGAAACAGATCGCCCCAGACAGGCCATCGGTGCTTTTCAGCTCTGGGAGCAGTCCGCGCCTACGGCCGAGGAACGGCTCTGGGCCGCCATTGGCCAGGCGCAAGCCTATCTGGAGCTGGGTAATCCCGCGCAGGCCGAAGGGGTTCTGCGGCGCACCCTGAACCGGGCAAGAGCCGAGGAACAGGTGACCCTGCAGGCCGAACTCACCTTGGCCCGTGCCCTGGAAGCGCTGGGCCAGACGCAGGAAGCCGAACGGCTCTACATCAAAGTGGCCAGTTCCGGCTATACGGAGCTCGCCGCGGAGGCGCAGTTCCGCCTGGGGCTGTTGTACAGGCGGCTGGGGCGTCTGACACAGGCCGTGGACGTGCTGGAACGCGTGGCGGTGGCTTTCCCGGGGGAGCTGGAATGGGTCGTGCAGGCGCGCCTGGAGCAGGCCCGCATCCTGCGGGATATTGGCAACCGGCTTCAGGCCATCCGATTATACGAGTCCATCCTGCGCGACTACCCCGGCACCCAGGCGGCGCTGGAGGCCGCGCGGGAACTGGCCGCCCTGCGGGGTCAGGGTTCCCCGAGGAGGTAGCATGCGTATCGGATTGTTCATCGGCGGGATCGGCTTGCTGTTGCCCGCTTCTCTGGGGGCGCAAGGGGCGCAGCCGGATACCACCCGGTTGCCGGAGCTTACGCCCCGCGCTGTGGAGGTCAGGGGAGAGCTCCGCATCGAACTGCCCTCCCTGGCCCGACAGCCCCTGACGGGATTTGATCTGGTGCCGCGCCGCCTGCAGCTGGATACGGTGCGGGGACCCTGGCTGGAGCGCCTAGGTTTGCCCTGGGAGATCGCCGCTGTATCCGTACAGCGACCTCAGCCGCGCCCGCTGCGAGCGCGCCTTCTGGAAGAACCCGCCTGGATGCGGCTACAGGCTGGATACGGACGCTTCGTCAGCCCGGAGCTTGAACTTGAACTAGCCCCTTCCGGGCAGATAGCATCCGCATTGTCCGGATCGTTCCGCTACGGGCACCGTTCCTCACAGGGTCATCTTGAGCGTGCCGCCTTTCGTCGCGACGAGCTGGGTTTTGTGCTGTTTGCCTTCCCCCGAGGCTCTCTGCTGGGTTCCCCCTGGACGGCAGGAGTGGAGCTGGGGGGAAGCGACTATGGCTATCACCTCTACGGCGTGCCCCGGATCGAGGTACCGCGTCGTCTGCGCACGCTCCAGGGGCGTCTGCAGGCCCGCTCGCGGGAAGCTCGCGGCCCGGGATTCGATATGGAGCTTGTGTGGCGGGCTGATCGGGCTCATCTGGACACCCTGCTGGATCGACCTGACTGGGTAGCGGATTCCGCTTTTCGGGCCCCAAGCTCCTGGCGTCTGGGGGGCAGTCAGGCGCGTTTTGCCGCCCGGATCGGGCACCGAGGGCGCACCGTCGCCCTGGAGATGGGCCTGCGCTATGAACATGTACGAGCCTCGCGGTGGATACAGGAGCCAGAACGCGATGCCTCCGGATGGCTTGCCGGTATCCGTCTGCTGGGCGCCTATCGCATCACCCCTGCCTGGGAGGCGGAGCTGGGATTGTCCTGGAACCGGTTTCGGGGGCTGGATGATTCCCTCTCCGGCGAACAGCTCAGCCCCTACCTCCGGTTGAGCTGGCGGCCAGGGGCGCGCATCATGCTATGGGCGCGCGGGCAGGGAGATGTCGAACTGGAGGCGGGCCCGGGATCGCTCCTGAACCGCTACCCCTACGTAGATCCTCGGGGTCGGCAAACCGTGGCGCGCATCCCCCTTCGGGTCGATGTGGGTCTGGATGTCTACCTCGGGGGCGCGCTGCGCGCGCATGGTCGTTTTCTGTGGGCCCGATGGCGGCAGTGGAGCTATCCGGAGTTGCTCGCGCCCGGTCGGTTTGCCATAGCGCATCTGCCCGAGGTGTACCAACGCTACGGAGAGCTTACCCTGACCCTCAGACCTTTGAGCGGACCCTGGGCCCAGCTTACGGGTCGATACGAGTGGACGCGTCGAGGGGAGGGCCTATCGGTTCCCTATCTGCCCAGATGGCATGCCCGAGCCGAACTGGGATACGCCTTCCCGACCGGGGTGGTGTTCTCCGCTCAGATGCGCTACGAAGGGGCTCGCTCCGGAGGCAGGGTGGAGCTGGCCTCCCCCCTGCAGACCTCGCCTCTGCCCGAGATACGGCGTTCGCTGGCTCCTTATCTTCGGATGGACGTGCGCCTTTTGGCTCGTCTGAGCCGCCAGGCCGGTATCTACGTGCAGCTTGAGAATCTGCTCAACCGGACATACTATATCTGGGATTTTTATCCCGAACGACCCCTGGACGGGCGTCTGGGGTTGTGGTTGCGCTGGTAGAAAGGGCATGCGCTATGCATAGCTGGCCCGAACAGTTCGATGCAATCGCGGCGGTGGCCATCCGCCGGGCCCTTCTGGAGCGTATGGCCGTGCGCCTGCCCGGCTGGGGCCGACTCCGGGTTGTGCATTATCGCAGCCGGCGCGAACCGGGGCCGGATGGCAAGGTGTACATCTTTCCCCCGGAGGACCGCGTGGTGTTCGAAGCCGAAGAATCGGAGGCCTGAGGCGTGCACGAAGAGCGCTGGATAGCGCACCTGGCTGATCTGCTGGGTGCGGACGTGTCGGAGGCGCGTGCCTGGCTGCAGGCGCGCCTGAATGCTCTCAAGGGTGAGCTCGAAGAGGCCGGACAGGCCATCTGGCCCGGAGTGGGACGTTTCTTCCGCCTGCCAGATGGGCGGATCGGCTTTGAGCCGGAGGAGGAACTGGCCCGGGCGGTCAATGAGCGCTATGAGGGGCTGGTGCCCATACTGGCGCCGGATTCCTGGGAGGAGCCGGAGGAAGAAGGGGAGCTGGAGGAAGAGGGGGAAGCGGAAGAGGTTGTGGTCAAGGAAAAAGAAGCGCCGACAGAGGAAACAGGGGTAGAGAACTCCTCCGGGCCGGAGGAGCAGAGCCCCGGATGGGGGCAAAACGTAGTGGAGCCTGAAGAACCCCCGCAACCCGTACTCCCGACAGAGGAGGAGTATACCCCTATTTCCTGGGAGCCCACCCCCTCCCCGGAGCCACCGTTTCGCCCCAAGCCCCGACCCGCAGAACCTCGCCCCCCCTCTGCTCTTGTCAATCCAGAACGGATTCGATCGCGGCCCCGAAGCGCCGTCCCGATGTTATGGTTGCTGGGTGTCTTGTTTGTGGCGGGCGTTGCGGCGGTTGTGTGGTATTTCCGGCGGGAGTATTACGGGCTGGGTCCGGAATTAGCCTCATCGCCGGTGCCTTCCCAGCCTCAGCGGGCCATGGAGCTCTTTTCCCCGGATACGACGGCGCAAACCAGCGGGCCGGATACCCTGCAGGTAACGGCGGAGGCCCCGGCCGTCCCCGCTCCAGTCCCTGCTCCTGCTTCCGGACCTGCGTGGTGGCGACAGCCCGTGAATCCCGATCAGGAGGGATGGACGCTCGTGCTGGCCTCCTGGCCTACGGAGCCAGAGGCGCGGGCCGATCAGGAACAGCTGCGCACCTACGGGGTTGAGGCCACTGTGGTGCCGGCTCAAACCCCGATCGGCCGGCGTTTTCGTCTCGTCGTGGGGCAGTTTCCTAGCCGCCAAGAGGCCGAAGCCCAGCGGGAGGAACTGGCCCGTCGGCTGGGGCGTCCGGACGTGTGGGTGTTGCGCTTAACCCGGTAAACGAGGAGGATAACGGTATCGTGTGCGCGTTCTGGCAGGTTGCCCCGCTTAATCCAGTCGATACGATGGTCCAGCTTCCTTCGTCGGTGCCGATGGAGCAGACCATGACCTTATGGGAGATGCTGCTCAAAGGCGGCTGGCTCATGATCCCGATTGTGCTCTGCTCCCTGCTGGCCGTTTTCGTGATCCTCGAGCGGTGGTTGGTACTGCGGCGAGCGCGTATGGAGGTGCAACCCTTTCTGCGGCAGATTCAGGCTCTCCTGCAGGCCGGGGATGTGGCCCAGGCGATCGCCCTTTGCGAGGAGGTGGATCGGCCCATCGCCCGCATGCTCCGGCGTGGTCTGGAGCGGCTCGGCCGACCCATCGAAGACATCGAGGAGGCCATTCAGCAGGCTGGCAAACAGGAGGCCTTCGCCCTGGAAAGGCGGCTCGATCTGCTGGCCTCCATTTCCGGTATCGCGCCCCTGCTGGGATTTCTGGGTACGGTAACGGGTATGATCGAGGCTTTTCAGCAGATTCAGGCTCTGCAGGGCAACGTCAACCCCAGTGTGCTGGCCGGAGGGATATGGGAGGCGCTCATCACCACGGCCGCGGGGCTGGCCGTGGGCATTCCCGCCTACGCCTTTTATAACTACCTCAACAGCCGGGTCAACCGCATGGTCTTCGAGCTTGAAGAAGCGGCCACCCGTTTTCTGGATCTGCTTGAAGAGCCTGTTCGTCCACCGAGCGTACGCCCGCTATAAAGGAGCTACTGCGATGGCCCGCCTGGAAATCGCCCGACGCCGCCCCCCGTTGTCGACTTTTACCCTGGCTTCCATGACCGATATCGTATTGCTGCTGCTCATTTTCTTTCTGCTCACTTCCTCCTTTGTGACCCAGTTCGGCATCCGCGTCAACGTGCCCCGGGCCGAAGCGGGTCCTATTGAGGAGGGACAGTATGTGACCGTCACGCTCACCGGTGAGGGGCGTCTGTACGTCGACGGCGAGCCGGTAGAGCGCGATGCCTTGGGGGCCCGGCTTCTGGCCGTTCGGGAACAACTGGCCAGGCCGCTGGTGGTGCTTCAGGCCGATCGAAGGGCCACCATGGAGGATGCCGTCTGGGTGATGAGCCTGGCCCGTTCGCTGGACATGGGGATCTGGATTGCAACCGAGCCGGAGGAGCGCTGATGCGGAACCGGGAGGAGCGCATCGCACTCGCCGGAAGCCTGCTCTTGCACGCGGTTCTGGCCCTGTTGTTCTGGGTCGTGGTGGTGCGCTCTGAGCCCGTCCCGATGGGGCTTCTAGAGGTGGATTTTGGCCCCCTGCGCGAGGGAAGGCCGGTTCGGGCGGCGCTCAGGCCCGAATCCGGCCCGGAGATCCCCCAGGAAGTCAACCCGGAACTTCGTCACAGCCCGCATGTCGAGCCCGAAGCGCGGGTTCCGGCTCCTGAGCCTCCTGCCCGGCCCGTAGAGGCGCCCCAGCGGGTGCCTGCGGAGACCCCGGAGCGAATACGCACACCTCGAGCATCCGAAGTGCGGCCGGAGCGGCCAAGCCCGGAGCCCGCCCGCACTCCCGCTCCGAGTGCGGCCCCTTCCGGTCAGAGTCCGGAACAGAGGCCCGCAGGCGGCAGCCCCGAGGGAACAGGCAGGGCCGAAGAGGGGACGCCGGGAACGGGGTTTGACCGGGACCGCTCGGCGCCGTTTGCCTTGAGCTGGGAGGGCAATCTGACGCGCAGCATTCTCCGCCAGCGGCTTCCCGCATATCCGATTCAAATCGAGGCCGAAATCCGTATTCGCTTTACCGTCGACCCGCAGGGACGGGTGATCAGCATGATCCCCCTGCAGAAAGGCCCCCCGGAGTTGGAGCGCGCGGCCATGGAGGCGCTCCGGGAATGGCGGTTCAACCCTCTGCCTCCGCATGTGCCCCAGCTGCCCCAGACAGGGGTGATCACCTTCCGGTTTCGTCTGCAGTAGGAGGAAGCGATGGCGGAGACGATCTTTTCGCGAATCATACGCAAAGAGGTGCCAGCCCAGATTGTCTACGAAGACGAGCGCGTGGTGGCCTTCCGGGATATTCACCCCCAGGCCCCCGTGCACATCTTGATCGTGCCCCGTGAACCCATTGCCACGGTCAATGACTTGCGGCCGGAACACGCAGAGCTGGTGGGTCACATGGTCCTGGTCGCCCGAGAGCTGGCCCATCGGGAGGGGGTCGCCGATCGGGGATATCGGCTTGTGCTCAACTGCAATCCGGAGGGAGGGCAGTCCGTCTACCACCTCCACCTACATCTGTTAGGCGGACGCCCCATGGGCTGGCCCCCCGGGTAGCTCAGCACACGCCCGTCGGTACGGGGCGAGGTACCGGGGTCTGTAGGATCGCCTCCAGCAGCCGGTCGGCTCCGTATCGAACGGCATCCGTCGTAGGCAATCCGGTTTCCCGCTCTGTCTCCTCGATCACGCGCCGGGCTTCTTCCTCCGACATGCCCCAGGTGTTGAGCCCGATCCCCACCACGCGGGCGGGACGGAAAGGGGCCATGAGGGCTTCGTAGAGGTGGATGTAGGTCGACAGGGGCTGGATGGGCCAGTCCGTGTACTTGTGGCACCGCCGTCCGGGCTGATGGCAGAGGATCATGTGCGAGGGCATACTTCCGTGCAGCAGGCCCAGGGTGACGCCCGAATAGCCGGCGTGCAAGATCCCACCCTGGCCCTCGACAAACACGATGTCTTTACCCGGCGCCTCTTCCAGGATAAGCGCCTCCATGGCGCCGGCCATGAAGTCGCTCACCACCGCATCGATGGCGATCCCGAAGCCGGCGATCATGATCCCCGTCTGGCCCGTGGCGATGAGGGCCGAACGCAGGCCTCGGGCCTGGGCGGCCCGGTGCAGTTCCAGCGTCACGGTCATTTTGCCCAGGGAGCAATCGCTGCCCACGGTGAGTACGACGGGCACGGAGACCTCGCGCGCCACGCGTCCGGACCCGACAGGCAGGTGGGCGGGGGGTTTGCGGGTATCCCAGATCCGCACTCCGTAGCGGGTAGCCAGCTCCCGGAATTCGGGCATATCCCCCAGGTGCACATGCAGGCCGTGGATGATGTGCAGGCCGCTTTGGATGGCCTCCCGGATCGTATCCAGCATCTCCGCCGTGGGCTCGCCCCCTTTGCCCGCTGTGCCGATGAGCAGGCTGTCGGGTCCATAAGCCAGCGCCTCCTGCAGCGATCGGACGACGGGGATCTCGTATCCCGGCCCCAGCACCTCGGAGGCGAAACGGCATCGAGAGGTACTATCCAGGATCGCCACCACGCGCTTGTTGCCGTATCGGATCACCCCATTGCCCGTCTTGCAGCTATAGGCGTCGAAATGCCCCTCGCAGTAGATTACGGGACGTTCGAATGGAACCGACATGGCTACTTCCTCTGCGCTTGATTTAGCGGTACAGGGGATAGGCCAGCATGTTCACCAGCGCCCGGAGCGCGCCTGGATGATAACGCTCCCATTGCCGATACCAGGCAAGCGAGGTGTAAAGATAACTCCCTTTCCCGTAGGCGGCAATGAGCAGACCGCTGCGCAGCGGTTCTTCTCCGGTATCGGCCATCTGGAGCAGCTCCAGGTAGAGGGAAGAATACGGGTACGGAAAATACAGACCGCGTTCCTGGACCCAGTCCTGCCATGTTTCCGGGCCCAGCGGGTATGGACTTCTAAGGAGCGGATGGCCGGGTCGGAGTACCTCCACCGGGGCGTCCTCTTCGCTTACGCGCCGCGTCGAGAGCGTAAGCGGATAGGGGGGCCAGGGCTTGCCGTTCCACTCCGGCGGGCGCTGGTAGAGCACCACTACATGGCCGCCCTGACGGACGTAGTCCAGGATGCGCTCGTTATAGCGGCTCAGTTCCGGGCGGTGGTAATAGGCGCGCACCCCGATGAGCAGGCTCGTATATCGGCTCAGCTCCCCTCGGGCCAGCATGGTCGAGTCCAGTACGTCGAAACGTGCCCGAATAGCCCGCAGTGCGCGCTCCGTCCCCTGCTCCAGACCGGGAATCCAGCCCACGCGCACCGTCTGGGGCAGCGCGATATTGTAGCGGCGGGCCCGCAGCAGGAGGGTATCCGTCTGCCCTTCAACCCAGATCCGAAAGGCGTATTCCCCCTCGGGCCACGGTGCCCAGCGCCGCAGGGAGACCTCAAGGGGGTGGATCCTGCCGGGCTCCAGCCCGCCAACAGAGACCTGCAGGGTGTCGTCCCGGCCCACCGGCTTGATGATTAACCGGGCCAGAGCGGGGAGTGGATCCGGGACCTCCAGGGCAAGACGCAGTTGCGGATTGGGCTCGGTGAGCCACTGCCAGGCATGGGCCCGCAGGATGAGCGGAGGGGCGATGGCCACCGGAATCCGGCCGCGCACCCAGTACGGCGGTTGATCTGTCGCGACGGCAGGTCGAATCTCGTAGTGCAAGGGCCGGTACACCGGATCCGGATAGGCGTACTGGTATCGCTCCAAGGGATAGGTGAGCGGGGCATCGGAGGGCAGGATGACGGATAACTCGAGCTGGCCCGTGGCGGGAAAAGCCCAGCGCCCCAGTTCGCGCTCCCCGCAGTAGAGGCGCAGCACGGGGTTGGGCATGGACAGCCGCTGTACGAAAAAGCGCAGGCGCACGCTCCGGCCCGGGGTGAGCAGGGAATCTTCAGGCTGGACCCACAGACGCGTACCCATACGGGCCAGGGCTAGAGCGTTTTCCGCTTCTTTTCGCTCCTCCTCGGTGAAATCCCGTTTGAGCCCCGAGAACAGATCCTCTCTTCCGGGGCGAGAGCCGTCCACAGACCACAACAGCCGGTAGTAGGTTCGCTCCAGCCGCAGGGAGTCGGCTAGGCGGGGCATGTCCTGACTGGCGTGCTGGCGCAGGGCCTCTCGGGCTATGTCGGCAAAGGAGCGGCCCGTTACAGGGTCCCGGTCCCCGACCGGGACGGCCACGTCGAATCCTTCGGCGGGGTCGGATACGCGTACGAAGAGCCTTTTTACCTGCCACGGCCTGCCCAGCTCGGAGTTATAGCTAGAGTCCGCGGCCAGGGGGATGGCTTCCCAGAGGGCCAGAGCAGCGGCTTGGTGATGGCCATGCTGTCGTCGCGGGCCTGTGGTGAGGGTGTCATGGTGGGTGATGATCACATCGGGTCGGAAGCGGCGGATCGCCTCCACGAGCCGTTCTACGACGCGCTCACGTCCCCCCCAGCGGGCGAAGGTTTCCTGAGCGGTTTTGGCATAGCCGAAGTCGGGGAAATTCAAAAAGTAGGGCACCGTGCCGAGGATCGCGGCGGCGCGCTCCGTTTCGCGCGAGCGCAGCGCCCCGAGGGCTTCATATAGCTCCGGACCTATAGCGTTCTGTCCCCCCTCGCCGCGGGTAAGGTATACCGTATAGGTGCGCATCCCTCTGCCGTGGCGATAGTAAGCAAGCGTAAAGCCGTCCTCGTCATCCGGATGGGCGGCCAGGCACAGGAGCACCCGCGCCTCACGAGCGCTGAGGGAGGCCAGCCTTTCCTCGAGGTTCGAGCCGGGGTCGGTGCAGGAGGAGGCGATAATTGCAAAGAAAAGTAGCCCGATGCGAGATGCTGAAATGGATATGTTGCGGGTATCTCGCATAGTCGGATAACTTCGCTCACTTGCGGGGATGTGTGGGAGCCCTTTCATGCTGCACGAACGCACGCGGAAATATCTCGAGGCCATTCTGAAGACAGCAACCCCTTCGGGGTTCGAGCAGGAAGGCCAGCGGCGCTGGATGGAGTTCGTTCGGCCCTGGGCCGACGAGGTGCAAACGGATGCCTACGGCAACGCCTGGGCCATACGGCAAGGCTCCAGTTCCGAGGGGCCGTGTCTGCTGATCGAGGCGCATATCGATGAGATCGGCCTCATGGTCCGTTATATCGACGAGCAGGGGTTCCTGTGGGTGAGCCGGATCGGGGGGTCGGATCGGGCGCTGGCCCGTTCCCGACGCGTATACGTGCTCACCGAGCAGGGTCCTGTGCCCGGGATCGTGGGCCATACGGCCATCCACCTGCGCGAGAGCCGGGAGGAGAGCATACCGAAGTGGCAGGAGGTCTACATCGACGTGGGGGCGACGAGCCGCGAGGAGGTAGCCCAGAAGGGCATTCGCGTCGGGCATCCCATCGTGTACGCCGATGAGCCCTGGTTCTGGGGCGAAGAGCTGATCATCGGCAGGGCTGTAGACAACCGTATCGGCGGGGCTGTGCTGGGCGAGCTGCTGCGTCGGCTGGCGGAGGCGCCGCAGCGACCCGCGGCCACGGTCATCGCCGCCAGCGCCGTACAGGAAGAAGTGGGGGGGAACGGCGCGCGCATGATCGGCTACCGGCTCCGGCCCGATGTGGCTGTGGTCATCGATGTGACCCATGCGACCGATACGCCGGGTATCGACCGCAAGCAGCACGGGGATGTGCGCCTGGGCAAAGGGCCTACCCTTTCTCATGGGGCGGTAAACCATCCCGCGGTGGTGCGCAGGCTGCTGGAGGCGGCCGAGCGCGCCGGCGTCCCTATACAGCATGAGGCGCTGAGTCTGACCACGGGTACGGATACGGATGATATCTTCGACCAGCGAGGAGGTATTCCGAGCGCGCTGCTTTCCATCCCCATGCGGTACATGCACTCCACGGTCGAGACCGTACACGTGGCCGATGTGGAGGGCGCGGTCCGGGTGCTGGAATCCTTCATCCAGGCCCTGGCCCCGGGAGAACGCTTCTCCGTGCTCTGACGGAGTTGCTCCTCTGGATGGGGAGGGACTAACTTTGCCCGGCTTTGTTGGTCCCAGAAAAGGAAGCAGACGAACATGAATAAAGGCAAGATCGCGCAGGTTATCGGCCCCGTCGTGGATGTGGACTTTCCCGAGGGGCAGTTGCCCGAAATTCTGACTGCGCTCGTGGTTTACCGGGAGGACGGCTCCGAGCTCGTGCTCGAGGTGCAGCAACATCTGGGCGAATCCCGCGTGCGCGCCGTGGCTATGGATTCGACCGACGGCCTCATGCGGGGCATGGAGGTCATCGATACGGGAGGGCCCATCTCTGTTCCGATCGGCGAGGAAATCCGGGGTCGACTCTTCAATGTGGTGGGCAAGCCCATCGACGGACTGCGCCCGCCCAAAGAGGAGGGGCGTCTGCCCATCCACCGGCCCCCGCCGAAGTTCGAAGACCTCTCCACGCAAACGGAGATGTTCGAGACGGGCATCAAGGTGATCGACCTGCTGGAGCCCTACGCCAAAGGGGGAAAGATCGGGCTCTTCGGCGGAGCCGGGGTGGGCAAAACGGTGCTCATTATGGAGCTTATCCATAACATCGCCAAGCAGCACTCCGGTCTTTCCGTTTTTGCGGGCGTGGGAGAGCGTACTCGCGAAGGCAACGACCTGCTGCGGGAGATGATCGAGTCGGGCGTGATCAACTACGGGGACCGCTTCCGGAAGCACTTCCACGAAACCGGGGACTGGGATCTGTCCCTGGTCGATTACGAAGCGCTCAAGACCTCGCAGGCTACCCTGGTCTTCGGGCAGATGAACGAACCTCCGGGTGCGCGGGCGCGCGTGGGGTTGACCGGCCTGACGATCGCGGAGTACTTCCGCGACGAGGGGGGGAGGGATGTGCTCCTGTTCATCGACAACATCTTTCGTTTCGTGCAGGCCGGATCCGAGGTTTCTGCCCTTCTGGGGCGCATGCCCAGCGCGGTAGGATATCAGCCCACACTGGCCACGGAGATGGGCGAACTGCAGGAGCGGATCACCTCTACGCGGAGGGGATCGATTACCTCTGTGCAGGCCGTCTATGTGCCGGCCGACGACCTGACCGATCCGGCTCCGGCTACCACGTTCGCACACCTGGATGCGACCACCGTGCTTTCCCGTCAGATCGCCGAGCTGGGCATTTATCCCGCCGTGGACCCCCTGGAGTCCACAAGCCGCATCCTGGATCCGCGCATCGTGGGTCGAGAGCACTACGAGGTGGCTCAGGCCGTAAAGCAGATCCTGCAGCGCTATAAGGATCTGCAGGATATCATCGCCATTCTGGGCATGGATGAGCTCTCCGAAGAGGATAAGCTTGTCGTCAGCCGCGCCCGCCGCGTACAGCGTTTCCTGAGCCAGCCTTTTCATGTGGCCGAGGCCTTTACGGGCACCCCGGGCCGGTATGTGAAGATCGAAGACACGATCAAGGGCTTCCGGATGATCCTCTCCGGAGAGCTGGACCACCTGCCCGAGGGCGCCTTCTACATGGTGGGTACGATCGAGGAGGCCATCGAGAAGGGCGAGCGTATGCTGGCCCAGGCCGCCGCCTGAGGGAAAGATCATGGCAAAGACTTTCCACCTGGAAATTCTCACCCCGGAGCGGGTGCTCTTCAGCGGTGAGGTGCTTTCGTTGAAAGCGCCCGGCGTGCTGGGGCAGTTTCAGCTACTGGCCCAGCACGCCCCCCTGGTAGCGCAGATCGATATCGGGGTGCTGGAGGTCGTTTTCCCCAACGGGTTGCGGCGGTATTTTGCCACCAGCGGGGGATTCGTCGAGGTCAAGGCCAACAGGGCTGTTGTGCTGGCCGAAGCGGCAGAAGCAGCAGAAGAAATCGATATCCCGAGAGCCCAGGCCGCCCTGCAACGCGCTCAGCAACGCCTCCGGGAGCCCAACTGGGACCGTGCCCGAGCGGAGGCCGCGCTCAAGCGGGCACAGAATCGGCTCCAGGTGGCGGCACGCTACGGAGAAGCCGGTTGATTGCCAGCAGCCCGATGAAAAGTGGGGCCGTTTTTCCTGCGATCGCAGAGGGGCCCGCTCTTTGCTCTGGCCGGGATCGAGCCCATGAGGAAAACATGCCCGAGCGGAGCGAGCTACTGGATGCTTATCTGGCCCGTCTTGCCCGGGAGCACGGCTGGCTGTGGTGTGTGCTCTACGAACACGGGCGGGGTGTGCTCGGCCTCTACCATATTTTCGAGGACTATGAACGGCCCGAGGAACGGTTGCAGAAGATCATGGGACGTTCCCTCTTCGGCGCCGCTCGAGAGCTCACGCTCAAGGCCCGGCTTTTCGCCATTACACCCCAGATCGAGCTCTTTTACGTTCTCCCCTCGGAGTTGCCCGAAGAGCTCGATCCCCATCAGGTGAGCAAAGACATCTGCCTGATGCTTTCGTTAAGGAGCCTGGATTCGGGCTGAGGGGATCTGAGTTGGCAAAAATCGGCTTTTCTGCGTATCTTTGTCCCTGAATCCGAAAAGGCGTTCTTTCCTGGGGGCGTATGAGCAAGTCGTTGCGTGTACTGTTTGCGGCCGGGGAGATGAGTCCGTTTGCCCGGCTCACCGATGCGGCCGATCTGATTCGTTCGCTTCCCGAAGCCCTTCAGCTCCAAGGCCACGAAATCCGCATTATGCTGCCGAAGTATGGCTTCATCAGCGACCGCCGCAACCGGTTGCATGAGGTCATTCGGCTCTCTGCCATCGAAGTTCCGGTGGGCGATCGGGTGGAACTGCTGAAAGTCAAGGTGGCCTCGATTCCCAGCGCCCGCCTTCAGGTTTATTTTCTCGACAACGAGCGCTACTTCAAGCGCCGGGGCATTGTGAGCGATGAGCAGACCGGGGAGCCGTTTCCGGACAACGACGAGCGGGCCATATTCTTCTCCCGTGGAGTGCTGGAGACCATCCGCCGTCTGGGCTGGCATCCGGACATCATCCACTGCCATGACTGGATGGCCAGCCTCATTCCCGTGTATCTGAAGACGATCTATCGCAACGATCCCCTCTTTGCCAACACGAAAACCCTCTACACGGTCCATAATCTGAACCTGCCCACCCAGTTTCCCAAGCAGGTGATATTGCCCAAAATCGGGCTGCCGGAAGAGGAGCTCGAGCGCCTTCAGCTGGCACAGAACGGACACGTGGATCTACTGCACAGCGGCCTGCTGTACGCCGATGTGGTCTCCATTACGGCCCCCCATGTAGATCCGGCCACGTTGCCCACAGACCGGGCCATTCGCATTGAGGGACCCATCGAGCGTATGGTGGATACCTACGCGGAGCTGTACCGCAAGCTTGTGTCGTAACCCTGTCGTAAAAGATAGGGCAGAAGCCGGATCCGGACTGGCATTTCTCGGTCTGGTTGCGTTGATTTGCGTCACCTGAGCACTGAGAGGAGAAATCGCCTTTGCGCCCGACGCGCTCCGGCATGTGGTGGCTGCTGGGGTTTTCGATTCTCTGCGGCTGTAACGTGGTCAACGATACGGGGGCTTCTCTGCAGTCGGGATCGGAGCGGCTGAGTCCTCAGGTGCAGGTCTTGCCCCTAGAATCCATGCGGTCTGTTTCCGCTCGCCCCCTTACGGGGCAGGCCTCTGCGCTTCTGGTGGGGCAGGTGGACCACCCGTTGATCGGCGCCCTGCAGGCCGAGGCCTATGTGATCCCGGAATATCCCTCTGTGGTTTTGCCCAATCTGGCCGACTATGAGGTACAGGCCGAGCTGCACCTAATCCGACAGGCCGTCTACGGGGACACGACCGCTCCCCTGCGCCTGCGCGTACGCCTGATCACCCAGAGCTGGACCGATGCCCGATTCCCGGCCGATACCACGTTGCCCACCGGAGAGGTACTGGGGCTCTCGGAGCCCTTCCGGGCGCGCGATAGCCTTGTTCGCATCCCGCTCGGCCGGAGCTGGACGGATCTGTTTCGGTCCGCGGTGGGTAGCGAGGCGGACTTCAGCAGCCGGATACATGGTTTTGTGCTGGAACCCGTGGAGGGGCGGGCCGCAGTGGGCTTCGATGGGGCCCGCTCTTATGTGCGTATCTGGTACCGCCGAGAGGGGGTGCGGGATTCCGTATCGCTGGCTCTGAAGAGCCGGGCCAACGCGGTGCGACGGCTCACAACGGCGCCCTCTGCTGTGGTGGTGCAGGGAGGGGTAGGTAATCGGGCCCTGGTATCCTTCGCCCTCCAGTTGCCGGCCCAGGCCGCCGTGCACCGGGCTGTGCTCTGGCTCTATGCCCAGCCCGCGGTGCCGGATCCGGGTTCCGTCTGGGAGCCTGTTGAGCAGCTGTCCCTGTATACAAGCACGGAAACAGGAGAGCCCGATCGATTGCTGGCCACGGGGCGCTATCGGACTTCGGAGGGAGGATATGCCTTCTCCAGTCCGGTGTTCTCCAACTACGTGCAGGAGCTGGTTCTGGGCAAAACCCCGAGCCGGCCGCTGATTGTGATGGCGGCCTCGGAGAAAAACACGTTGAGCTGGGTTGTGCTGCGCAATCCGGGATCGAGCGAACCAAAACCCCGCCTGGAGGTGTTCTGGACCTCTCCGCCGGGCATGGCAACGGAGCGCTAAGGCATGCGATCTGTGTGGGCGATCGGCCTGTTGTGCATCGGCTGCACCTCGCTGTGGGCGCAGGCGGGCCGCAGTGGTTCGGTGTATTCCCGCTTCGGGATCGGCGATCTCTGGATACCCGCCTCCGGGGCCTCGTCCGCGATGGGCTACAGCGGACTGGCCAGCGTATCGCAGCGAGACTGGAACTTTATGTTGCCCGCCTCTTGGGCGGAGCTGCCGTTCATGCGGGCCAGTGCTCGTCTGTACCTGCAGGGTTGGCAGTATAGCTCCGAGATCCAGAGCGCGCGCTTGCTGTCGGGTAGTATAGCCGAGGTCGCCCTCGGTTTTCCCGTGGGAAAACGGCTGGGGTTCGGTTTCGGTTTCTGGCCTTACAGTCAGGTCGGCTACCGTATTCGGCAGAGCGGTCAGGTGCAGGAACAGGCTTATACGGTCCGGGCGGAGGGCGAAGGGGGGCTCCATCAGCTCACGTTGGGCGCCGGACTGGGTCTGGGGCATGGCCTCAGTCTGGGATTGGGCCTTGTACGCTGGATGGGGGCCATTAGCCGGGAATGGACCGTGCAGTTCACTCAGGACAGCGTGGCTTCGTTTCTCGATAGCCGATACCGGCGCTACAGCCGATATGCGGGCTGGGGGGGAGCGGTGTCCGTACTCTACGTGCATCGCTCTCCGGATCGGCGCGGACCGGTGTGGTCTTTCGCCCTGCAGTGGACAAGCCCCAGCCGTCTGCAGGGATACCGGAACTGGATGCTCCAGTACGGTCAGCTGAGCAGCAACCTGTTGACTACCGATACCCTGGAGGTCCCCCGTACGGGGAGGCTGGACATACCGGCTCGCTGGTCTGTGGGCCTGGCCTGGCATCGGGGCGAACGCCTGGGCGCGCAGCTGGAGTTTGCCTACCAGCCCTGGAGCCGATTTCAGAGCACATTGCCCGTAGAACTGGACAGTCCCCGTGACGGCTGGCGTCTGGGCCTGGGGGGATTCGTTGTTCCGGACCCCGAGAACTTGACCGGATATCTGCAGCGTATTATATACCGTGCCGGGGTGCTTTATGAGCAGACTCCTTTACTCCTGCGGCATCGCCCCATCAATCGATGGGGGATTACCTTCGGTCTGGGGTTGCCTACACGGGACCCGCGGATTTCCGTCGACATCAACATGGAGATTGGCCAACGCGGTACCGTGGCCGCCGGTTTGGTACGAGAATGGCAATACCGTCTGAGCGTTACGCTCAACTATGCGGAACGCTGGTTTGTCCGCCGCCGCCTGGAATAAACAGGGAGAGCTTGATCGTCATGAAGAGCGTCGCGTTCGGCTTCATACTCACCGGGTTGCTGAGCTACTCCGTATTCGCCCAGGCCCAGGTGCCCAATGATCCAGAGGCGCTGACGCAGTACAGCCTCTACTACGAGTACTACAAGAACAAGGACTACGCAAGCGCCCTGCCCTACATCCGCTGGATGTTGCAGAACCGCCCCGTATTTCGCATCTCGCCCTCCACCCCGGCGGATCGAAACTGGGAGCGGGCTGTGGAGATCTACGAGGGCGTGGCCGCCCTGCAGCAGGACGGGGCAAAAAAGAAGGCCTATCTCGATTCGGCGCTGGCGCTACACGATCGGGTAATCGAGGTGATGAAGCAGCACCAGGTGGCCGACTTCGATGAGGCGCGCTGGTATCTCATGAAGGGGGCTTTCCTGCAGCGCCATGCGGAACAGTATCCGGATCGGCAGGGCGAGGTGCTGGAGCTGTACCTGAAGGGCTTCCGTATGGCCCCGGATCGCACCCCGCCGTATTACCCCACCTACATCGCGGCCGAACTGGTGCGGCAGGGACGGATGGAGGAGGCCCTGGCCTTCATGGATGAAGCCGAACCCTATTACAAAGACAACGCGGAGGTCAAGAATTACTTCGATCAGCTGCGGGATCAGCTGCTGCGTCGGCCCGAAGATCGGGTGGCGTTCGTAGAGCGCAAGTTCTCCGAGAACCCCCAGAATGTGGATCTGGCCAAGGAGCTCTTCGAACTCTACCGCCAGCTGGGCATGCGGGACAAACAGCGCGAGTTGGGCCGTAAACTGCTTGGCATGGAGCCTTCGGCCAAGCTCTACATCATGCTCGGACAACTGGAGCTGGAAGACGGCAACTACACCCAGGCCCTGCAGTATTACGAAAAGGCGCTCTCCCTCAATCCCGATTCGGAGACGCGCAAGGTCGTCTACTACAACATGGCGCTGGCTTATCAGAATATGGGCAGACTCCCCATGGCGCGCACCTATGCCCGAAGGGCCCTCGAGGCGGATCCCGATTGGGGAGAACCCTATCTGCTGATCGCCACCCTCTACGCTACGGCGGTGCAGAACTGCGGTAAGTTCGAGCGCGAAGACCGGGCCGTCTACTGGCTGGTAGACGACTATCTGGAGCGGGCCAAGCGAGATCCTAGCGTGGCCGCGCGCGCCAGCCAGCTACAGGCCCAGTACCGGCGTTACTTCCCCACGGCCGAGGATAAGTTTTTCAAGGGCTGGAAGGATGGGGAGCGCTATCTGATCAACTACGGCTGTTATGAGTGGATTAGTGAGGCAACGACCATCCGGTAGAGGAAAAGAGCTGAACTGCTCAAGGGGGCGGATCCGGAGCTTGCCGGGTTCGCCCTGTTTTTATTAACGTTCAGGCAAAAGGCACTATCAAGATGCCATCGCGGGCGATTCTCCACGGTCCCGCTCAAGCCTGGGCAGAACGGCTCCATCGTTTGCGGGCGCGCTATTACATGCGCTCAGCCCTCGTGGGCCTGTTGTATGCGCTTCAGGGGGCGGGTCTGCTGCTTTTGCTGGCCACGCTGATCGAGCTGCTGTGGTGGTCCCCTCCGCTGGCGCGGCAGGCCTTCTGGGTGCTTTTTGCGGCCCTGCTGGCCGGGTGGCTGGCCTATGGCGTGGCTTTGCCCCTGTTGCGTCGGGCAGGAGTACTGGAGGCCGTCTCGCTGGAAGAGGTCGCCGGCTGGATCGTTCGCGCCCGTCCGGAAGCGGGGTATCGCCTCCTGAGTCTGATCCAGCTCGGCCGCCGCGTGCCCGAAGGGGCTTCTGGGACCCTCTGGGAACGGGCGCTTGAGCAACTCGATGGACAGCTGCGCGGCTTCGATCCCGAAAAGGCGGCATACCGGCCTGTCCCCTCGAAATACACGCTGGGTGCCCTTGTTCCGTGGTTGCTCTACGGGCTTCTGATGGTCGGTGGCCCGGAATCCTTCCAACAGGCGGGGTATCGGCTCTGGGATCCTTTTACGCGCTTTGAACGCCCTCAGCCGTTTCGCTGGATCGTGCATCCCGGGGATGTGGAGCTGGTTCGAGGCGCCTCACTGGAGATCATGGCCCGCGCGGAAGGCCATTTCTGGCCCCGGCGGGCTGTGCTCGAGATGCGCGCTCTCGGAATCGTACGTCCGGATACCGTTCTGCTGCGCGCCGATTCGACGGGACGCTTCCGCTATACACTCCCCGATGTGCGCGCCCCGCTGGCCTATCGGATCTCGGCCGAGGGGGTGCAGAGCCCCTGGTTTGCCGTCACCGTTGTAGAGCGTCCCCTGGTGCGCCAGCTTTTCGTGCGCCTGCTTTTCCCCGCTTATCTGCAGCTGCCCCCGCGCGCCCTGGCCCCGAACGTGGGGGAGATCCTCGCCCCCCGGGGCACGCAGGTGCTGCTCGAGGCCCAGGTCAATAAACCTGTCCAGCGCGCGGAGGTGCGTTTTGCCTCGGGCCGTGTGTTGCCGCTTCGCCTCGAGGGGACCCGCCTTATAGGGCGCTTTGCCGTCGCAGAAGAAGATGTGTACTGGATCTGGGCCCAGGACGAAAAGGGGCTTTCCACCCTGGACCCGATCCAATATCGCATCACGCCCATTGCGGATGAACCTCCCTGGATCGGCTTGCTGGAGCCGGACCCGGATTTCCGGCTCACCGAGGCGCTGCAGGTGCCCATGAGGATCCGTATCGCGGACGATGTGGGCTTTTCGGATTTGCGGCTCTATTATCGGCGCAGCCAGTCGGCTTACGGACCGGCGGACTCCCTCTGGCAGGTCGTCGAACTGCCCATCCAGAAACCCAAACCCACCACGCAAGAGCTCGCCTGGACGTGGGACCTTCAGCCTCTGGGTTTGGTTCCGGGAGATGAGGTGGAGTACTACCTGGAGGTGCGGGATAACGACGAGGTATCCGGACCCAAGAGGGCGCGCACCGGACTTTTTCGGGCCCGCTTTCCCACGCTGGAAGAGCGTTTTGCCGCCATGGAGGCCGCCGGGCAAAGCCTGGAGCAGGCCCTGGAGGATCTGCTCTCCCGGGCTCAGCAGTTCGGTCAGGCCTATCAGAGTTTTCAGCAGGAACTGCGCCGAAAAGCCGAGCCCACTTGGGAGGATGAGCGCCGCCTCGAACAGCTGCGTCAGGAGCAGCAGGCCATTGAGGAGGAAGCCGCCCGGATCGCCGAGCAGGTGGCCGAGATGAGCCGGGATGCGCAGGAGAACCGACTCCTCTCTGCGGAGACGCTGCAGCGGCTGCGCCAGCTCGAGCAGACCCTGCGGGAAATCCAGGATCCCGCCTTCCAGGAGGCCCTGCGCCAGCTGCAGGAGGCCATGCAGCGACTTTCCCTGCCCCAGATAGGGCAGTGGCTCGATCGGATCCAGATCAACGAATCTGAGCTCCGGCGCATGCTGGAGCGCACCCTTGAGCTCCTGCGTCAGGCTCAGCTGCTCGGTCGGCTCGATGAGCTCCAGCGCCGGGCCGAAGAGCTGGCGCGCACGGAAGCAGAACTGCGTCAGCGGGCCGCCGAGCTCGATCCCCGCAATACAGAAGCCCGTCAGCAGTTGGGCCTTAGCCAGGAGCAGGCCGCAGAGCGGGCCGAAACCCTCGCCCGGGAACTGGAACAGCTCCAGGAGCGTCTGCGCGAGTTGCGCCGGAATCGGGCCGCCGAACAGGTAGAACGCGAACGTCAGGGCCTGGAGCAGACCCCTTCGCAAATGCGCCAGAATGCCGGCGAGCTCCGAGAGGGCGATCTGCGCCGGGCGGGAGAACAGCTTGAACAGTTCCAGCAACAGTTCAATGCGCTCGCCGAGCAGATGCGTGCGCTCAGCCAGTCCCTGCAGGCCCAGCAACAGCAGATCAATGCCGCCGCGCTCAGGCGGGCGCTGGAGGAAACGCTCGCCCTCTCCGAACAGCAGGAGGCGCTGCGACGCAGTTTTACGCCGAACACGGAATCCATGAACCTGCTGCGCACCCGGGCCCGGGAGCAGGAACAGATCCGCCGCAGTTTCACGCGCCTGCGCGATACCCTGAGCGCGCTCTCTCGCCGTGTGCCCGAGATGAACGAGACCATACTGCAGCGCTCCCGTGAAGCGCTCGAGCATATGCAGCGGGCTACAGAGGCGCTCTCTGACCTGCGGGCTATGGAGGCGATCGGATATCAACGCGGGGCGATGAAGGGGCTTAACGACCTGGCCCTGCTATTGGCCGATGCGCTCAGCCAGGTGCAGGCCGGTGCACAGGCCGGCATGATGAGCCTATCGCAGCTGACCGAAGAGCTCCGACGTATGGCCGAACAGCAGGCCCGACTGAATGAGCAGATTCAGGAGATGTTGAATAGAATGCAGTCCTCCGGACGGCTACCCGTGGACCTGCAGCAGCGGCTCGAACAGATGGCCCTCCAGCAGGAGATGATCCGTAGACAACTGGAGCAGCTCGCCCGCCAGGAACAGCGCGCCGGCGCGCGCCGCGTGCTCGGCGATCTAGAGCAAATCGCCCGTCAGATGCAGGAGACCATCGGCGAGCTCCTGGAAAAGCAGTTGGGCCCCACCACGGTTCGGCGTCAGCAGCAGATCCTGCAGCGTCTGCTGGACGCGCAGCGTTCCATTCGCGAGCGTGATGAGGAGCCCCGGCGCCAGGCCCGAACGGCCCAGACCCCGGATCGGGACAGCCCGGCACCCCTGCGGCTTGAAGAGCTCCGAAGCCGGCTCGAAAGGGATCTGATGCGCGCCCTCGAAGCAGGCTACGCACCGGATTACGAGGCGCTCATCCGGCGCTACTTTGAGCTGCTGCAGAAACAGAACGGCCGGCCCGGCGAACCGGCCTCGGAAGGGGTACGTCCACGGTAAAAGGCCCTTCCTTCAGGCTCAGAGAGCAGCAAGCACCCGCTCCAGGCGCGCGCGCACCTCGCGGGCTATCTCCTCCACAGCGGGGTTGTGAACAACCTCCATCATGGTGCGCGGTTCGACGGCGGCCACCGTAACCTGCCCGTTCTGCTCGTAGACCACCACGTTGCAGGGCAGCAGCAGACCTAGGTCGAACTCGGCCTGCAGAGCTCGGTAGGCCAGGGGGGGATTGCAGGCGCCCAGGATCACATACGGGGGGAAATCCGCTACGCCGAGTTTTTTGTGCAGGGTGGCGCGCACGTCAATCTCCGTCAGCACCCCGAAGCCTTCCTGGGCCAGAGCGGATCGGGTGCGGTCGAGCGCTTCTTGGAAAGAATACGGCACGGTGCGTTTGATGCCGTATCGGGTGGAGAGATCCAGCTCCCTCATGCCGAGTCCTCCGCTTTTGGGTCAACGATCTCATTCAACCGGGACAGCAGGGGGCCCAGATCGACCCCTCGGGAGGTGGCCACCTCTTCGAGCGTGCCCCAGATGGGCTCGCCGCAGACCACACAGACGATCCCGTAGTCCATCAATACGGACACAAGCTCGGGATATCGGGCCACGATTTCCTCAATGGGGGTTTCCGGCCGAATCTTCATGACCGAGCTCCAGTATGGCCAGCAGGCGCTGGCATAGTTCCGCAGGTGCCTCATGGCGCAGGGTGCGATAGAGGCGAATCGTCTCGCGGAGCGAGTTCAAATAAGCGCGGCACTCCGGACAGGCCTCCAGATGTTCCCGCAGTCGGGCGCACTCCGGCCGGGAGAGCGCCTCTTCGAAATGCTCACAGAGCTGTTCGATGTACTGCCGGCAGCCCATAAGCTAGGTCCTCTCCTTCAGGTAGGCCTCCAGCCGATTGCGCACATGCGCCCGGGCACGCTTGAGCCGTCCTTTGGCGGCCCACTCCGTCTGTCCCGTCATGGCGGCCACTTCTCCAATCGGGATATCCTCCACATCTCGAAGCAGGAACACCAGACGGGTCAGCGGGGGCAGTTCGGCAAGCCAGCGGTCCAGATGTTCCCTCAGCTCTGTGGTCAGCATCCGATCCAGGGGCGTTTCTCCGCCCTGAGCTCGGGTATGCACCTCCTGCGCCAGCCCCTCCGGAGGTTCTTCCAGGGAGACCGTCTTCAGGCGCCTTCGCCTCAGGCGCATGAGCGCCGTATTCGTGGCGATACGATACAGCCACGTATAGAGACTGGAGCGCCCGTCAAATCGGGGGAGCCCCCGATAGGCCTGCAGGAAAACCTCCTGGAGCGCGTCCTCGGTCTCCGTGCGGTTGCGCAGCATCCGGTACAGCAGATCATAGAGCCGGTGCTGATACCGAAGCACAAGCTCGCGGAAAGCTTCTCGCTCCCCGGCCTGTAGCCGGAGTAGAAGCTCCTTTTCCTCTGTGTGGGTCATGAGATGCACCCGGTCCCCGAAAATGTCAGCTCACCGGACAATATAATGCCTTCCGGGCTGGGCCCGTACGCTAAAAGCGCAGCGCTTTCTGGAGCCGAACAGCCCGCACATCGGGGTTGTCAAGGTATCGGCTACAGGTAACCGCCTTTCCGGACTCGATCGCCGGGGTGGAGATCACCACCTGCCCGATGCGGCGGTTCTGGCTGTCGAAGAGGGAAAAAACCAGCTGGACCTTCGAGATGGGATAGGAATTCGGGTTGACGATGCGGCACTCCAGGTACCGTTCCCCGGATCGCGTCTCTACCAGACGGATGTCGCTGACTTGCAGGGCGGGATCGGCCTCCTTCCCACATGCCCAGCTCAACATCAGCCACAGGGTCAGTAGCCCGCTCCACCAACAGCGCATAAGCCCCTCGGATTTCTAAAAAGCGCCTCTACTAAACCGAGGCTTTCCCCGCTCTGTTCCGGCTGGCATGCCTCGGGCCTGGGGGGACACGTCTTCGGGAAGTTCGCATTGCAATTGCCCGCCCGTTTTCTGTAGCTTGCCCGAAAACAGGAGGACAGAGATATATGGCCCAGCAAGCTGTCGCCACGCGTCCTTTCACCGGCGTGGATTACTATCAGCTCGATGCCTTGCTCAGCGAAGAGGAGCGCATGATTCGCGATACGGTGCGGGAGTGGATCTCTGAGCGCGTGGTGCCCATTATTGATCAATACGCGCAGGAGGCGCGCTTTCCCCTGCACCTCATCCCCGAGATGGCCCAGCTGGGTATTCTGGGCGCCAATCTGCCCGAAGAGTACGGCTGCGCCGGGCTCAATAGCGTCGCCTACGGGCTCATTATGCAGGAGCTGGAGCGGGGGGATTCGGCCATCCGCAGCTTTGCTTCTGTGCAGGGCTCGCTGGTGATGTATCCCATCTTCCGCTACGGATCCGAGGAGCAGAAACGCTACTGGTTGCCCAGGCTGGCCCGCGGTGAGGCGATCGGCTGTTTTGGACTTACAGAACCGGATTACGGGTCCAACCCGGGCGGGATGATCACGCGCGCCCGACGCGAGGGCAACTCCTGGGTGCTCAACGGGGCCAAGATGTGGATCACCAACGGCTCTATTGCCGATGTGGCCGTGGTCTGGGCTAAGGACGAGGAGGGCCAGATTCGGGGTTTTCTTGTCGAAAAGGGCACGCCGGGTTTTTCCGCCCCGGAGATGAAAAACAAATGGTCCCTGCGCGCCTCCGTGACCAGCGAGCTCATCTTCGAAGACTGCCGCATTCCCCTGGAGAACGAGCTTCCCCATGCTCGGGGCCTGAAGGCGCCGCTTTCCTGCCTGACCCAGGCCCGATATGGGATCGCCTGGGGCGCCATTGGAGCGGCGATGGACTGCTACGATGTGGCCCTGCGCTATGCGCGGGAGCGTATCCAGTTCGATCGCCCCATCGCCAGCTTCCAGCTTATCCAGGAGAAGCTGGTCTTCATGCTCACGGAGATCACCAAAGCACAGCTGCTGGCTTGGCGTCTGGGGCGCATGAAGGATGAGGGCACCATGTCCCATACCCACGTCTCGTTGGCCAAGCGCAACAACGTGGCCATGGCGCTGGAGGTAGCCCGTACCGCCCGGCAGATTCTGGGCGCCAACGGGATCATGGGTGAGTATCCGATCATGCGCCACATGATGAACCTGGAGTCCGTGATCACATACGAGGGCACGCACGAGATCCACACGCTCATCCTCGGGGAGGATATTACGGGCATACCGGCTTTCAAGTGATCCCATCGCAAAAGAGGCCGGGACAAAGTTCCCGGCCTCTTTGTACGGTCCTCCGCCTCTATGAACGCCCTCAGGGCGAGGGATCGGTCCGGATATGCTCAAAAGCTCCACGTTAACCCAAGCTGGGCTGTGCGCGGGCTTCCGACCAGGATACCGCGCGTGCGGTCTGCGATGTAGAGCGTGTTGGCAAGGTTCTTGACCGCCGCCTTCAGTACAAGGCCCCGAATCGGGGTGCGGTATTCGGCCGATAGGTTCCAGAGCGTGTAGGCTGGAAGCAGCCCCTGGCGCCCGTTGGGGGTGGGTTCGACCGTATTGAGATCATCGGCGAACTGCTCACTGACATGCCCGCAGACCAACCCCAGGTTCAGGCCGGCGAGCTCAACCCAGAGACCGGCCTCCAGGAGATGTTCGGGCGCATAGGGCAGGCGGTTGCCCGTGATGCGTACGCTGCGATCCAGTATGCTGTAGCGCTCCCCCTCATAGCGGGCGATGGGCAGGTATGTGTACGATAGGTGCGCGCTCAGGGGACGCAGAAGAGGGCTCAGGAAGGCGCCCGATGCGCGAGCGGAAAGCTCCAGCCCCTGGTGGAGCGTCTGACCCGCGTTCGTGAGCACGCTCGTTACCCCTCCGGCAAGCGAAGCGGGGATAATCTGATTGGCAAACGAGAGCCGGAAGGCTGTAAGCTCCACCTGCAGGCGCTCCTCATCGGTGTAGCGAAGGCCCAGCTCCGCATTCCAGCTCATCTCCGCATCGAGCTCCGTGCTGAGCCCATCGTTTCCGATCGCATCCTCTACCCGAGGGGGAGCAAAACCCCGATGCAGGCCGGCAAACAGCGTCCAGCGCGTCGAGGGGGAATAGGCGATGCCCGCCCCGGGGATGAGGCCCAGGATCCGAGTACGACCCGAGACGCCCAGCCCCTCCATGGCCAGATTGTTCACCCGTCGGTAGTGGATCAGCTCCAGGCGCGTTCCCAGGCTGATTGTCCAGTCGGACCAGCGTATGCGGTCCTGCAGGAAGGCCGAATAGGCTCGCGTATAGCGGTCGTTATCCTCCACGATCGCACCCGTGCGCGCCGTGGGCGCTCGGCCGCGGATCTGGTAGCGGTGCTGGAATTCCTGATGATAGCGGATTCCGAAGTCCACTTCGTGCTCCAGAGATCCCGTTCGTCGGCTGTGATGGAGGCGGCTCTCCAGGCCCCATACCTCGTAGTGACGCAGCCGTCCGTCGTTGCGGTTCGGCGCCAGAACGATGCGCACACCCGGGTAGTTGCCCGGATCGGCGGAATTGTCCTCTACAACCCACTGGCCGTTGCGCCACACAAGCGTGCCCTGCCGCCACCAGTGCCGGTCGATGACGTATCCGTACGCGTTGCCGAGCAAGAACCAGCGGCGGCCGAGGAGCTGCTCGTAGGCCATATGAGCCCCAAAGCGCTTGAAGCGGAAGTTGTCGTCCTTGAACGGATTCTGATACGGGTTCTCTTCGAACTGCGCCTGGGTCAGACCCGGATAGGTGACCTGCGAATTTTCGTCATAGGCGTTCAGCTTGAGCATGAGCCGACCGGAGGAGCTCAGGCCTTGCAGGAGCTTGGCCGTGAGATCCGTGACCCGGCTGAAGGTGTGATCCCGATTGAGCTGGCCTCGTTTGTGCATGAGGTCCAGCACCCATCCGCCCTGTCCCTCCCGACGCGTGCCCTGATAGGTCAGATGCACGTTGCCGTATGCGCGTGTGCCCCCACTCAGACGCAGCTGTCCGCCCGCTCGGCCCCGGGGGATCGGGGTAAGATAGTTGATCACTCCGCCGATCGTCTGAGGGCCATAGAGGATCTGTCCGGCGCCCTTGAGCACCTCTACGGCGCTGAAGCGCTCCACAGGAGGATGGTAGTAGGAGGCGGGATCCCCATACGGGGCCAGAGTGAAAGGCACACCGTCTTCCAGCAACAACACCTTGGTGCTGCGCGTAGGGGGCAGGCCTCGCACCCCGATGTTGGGCCGTAACCCGAAACCCTCCTCCGGACGCACATACAGGCCGGGAACGGTACGCAACACCTCTTCGATGCTGCGCGGCTGCAGGCGCTCAAGGAGCAGGCCCGAAATCCGAACACCGGATCCCGGAATGAGCCGCAGGCTGTGCTCGGCATCCCCGAGAACGGTCACCGCCGGCAGGACGAGGCCCGGATAGGCTGGCCGGGGGATCGTATCCTCCAGGCAGAAAGAGGCGGCTATCAGGTAGAGGGCAAGCCATGTTCCCATCACCTTTTCTCCTTAATTTAGACTCAATCTAAATTGTGGCCACAAAAATATGCCCCTGAGGGCACGCGTGCAAGCCCGTGGGGTTTTTTTCGGCAGGGATCATGGTCTCGGCTGTTGGGCGGAGACAGGTCGTTGGCCCCCTCTGGCATCCCTGGGTTTGGCCGTTGTAGCTTCCGGCGGTGGCGGGTTTTCGGGCCGGTTCTGTCTGTTTTTAACAGGCGGGGCATCAAGGTCTCCGAATCAGACGCCTCCGGCTCTCTGTAAGGCAGCGAGGCAGAAAATGTCCGAGACATGGCCGCATCTGTACAGGCTTCGGGTCCGGTCTTATGATCTGGACGCGCTGGGGCATGCCAACAACGGCGCCTATGTGCGGTGGCTAGAGGAGGCGCGTGTGGCGTTTCTGGAGGAGCGGGGCTGGTCTTTTTCCGGAGCCCGTCAGGAAGGTGCTCTGCCCGTGGTGGCCCGTCTGGAGGTCGATTTCCGGGCGGAGGTGGGCTATCCTGAAGAGCTCCTCATCGCTACCCGAATCGGAGGCCTGGGAAGGAGCAGTCTGAGGCTGGAGCATGAGATCCGGCGCGCTTCCGATGGCGTGCTGGCCGCCCAGGCGGCCGTGGTGCTCGTCTGGGTGGATGTGGCCAGTCGTCGTCCCCGGCCTCTGCCCGATGCGCTCCGGCATCTGCTACAAGAACTTGCCTGAGAAGTAACTGGGGTGTAGGTTAGGACACTTCAAAGGAGGAGGTATCCCCATGCGCGCTATCGGACTGTGGGGCTTTGTGTGTATGCTGCCCCTATGGGTTTATGCTCAGACTACTACGATAACCCTAGAAGGGCGTGTGCTCTCCCACACAGGGCAACCCCTTGCGGGTGCGGAGGTGCTCGTTGTCTACAAGGAAACGGGTCAGCAGCGCGGAGCGGTGACGGACGCTGAGGGGCGCTACCGCATCCTCGGTCTTGTGCCCGGGCTCTATGATGTGACGGCGCGATATCTGGGCTACCGGTCTTCGACCCGTACGGACGTGCAGCTCGTTGTGGGCCAACGCGCCACGTTGACCTTCACGCTGTTTCCAGAGGCTATTCAGGTTCAGGCGGTGGAGGTCGTTGCCGAACGAGCCGGATCGTTTGAAATCCAGCGAATGGATGTATCTATACCCGTTTTACGGCAGGAGATCTTGAGTCTGCCTCTGGATACGCGCAATACGATGAATCTGGCCGCTATAGCACCCGGTATCCGTAGCTATGCTACCATTGGCGGACGTTCCCTGCCCTCGGCTGGGGCTGTCCCCGATCTGCGTTTTATTAACCTGTACGTGGATGGTTCGGAGTGGAAGAGCCTTTTTAACGGCAATATTGTGGGGATTCCCCAGACCGGATCCCCTCTGCCCCCAGAGGCGCTGCAGGAATTTCGGGTCTATCTGAACACGTATGATGCCGAATATGCTCGTGGGGGGGCCTACATTATCAGTGCCGTAACGCGCCGGGGCACGAACACCCTGGAGGGGTCGGCTTTTGTGTATTATCAGAACAAGGCGCTTCAAGACATCAACGCCTATCAGCGGGACCTTGAGGCTCAGGGACGTTTCAGACGGCCGGATTTCTACAATCGTCAGCAGGTGGGGTTCAATCTCCGGGGGGCGCTACGGCAAGATCGACTCTTTTTTGCGCTCAACTATGAGCTTGGTCGCACGATTAATGCTGTCGAGGTCAGTCCGGGCCGGCCCGCCTACAACCCGGATTTATGGAAAGCCTATGCGGGGTGGTTCCCCTCCCCGTTTTACAATCACACCGGTGTGCTCCGCCTCACCTATCTGCCCAATACCCGACACACGGTCGATGCTACCTGGGCCACGCGCTATCATGAGAACGAATCCTTCTTCGGCGGCACTGTAGCTCGGGATGCGGGGCTAAAGGCTCGATACTTCATCAATTCCGTGCAACTGCGCGATACCTGGATCCCGCGGCCTGATTTTATGAACGAGCTTACGTTCCACTTCCTGTCTTGGTATCACAACGAATCCCCCCTGGTGCCTGGTCCCACGCTCCAGTATCCAAGCCTGCTGTTGCGGGGGCGCAACAATCTCTTCCCGCTCATCATCCTGGAGCAGTACTTCCGGATCACGAACAAGGCCACGTATACGCTACAGCACAGCACGGGTTTGCATGCCCTTAAGGGGGGGATAGAGCTAACCCGCGTCGTCTCCGAGCCGTATCGGACGGCGTTTCAGGATGGGTTCTTTGTGTTCGCCACAGATACCAGCCGGTTGCCCCGGCAAGCCACGATCGCGGTTGGGTATACGGATCCCCATTCCGATAAGGACGCACGTGTGCGCCAGACCGGATGGGTCATCGGGGGTTATGTGAACGATCAGTGGCAGCCTACCTCGAGGCTGACACTCAATCTTGGTCTGCGGTATGACGCAGATCTGCATACGCTCAATCAGGGTTTCCGGGCCCCCTGGGCGGATGATCCGGAGCTGCTGGCCAAAATCCCGCAATACCTGAACACGGGGGATCGGAAAAATGATCTCGATAACCTCTCTCCGCGTCTTTCCTTTTCCTGGGACGTGTGGGGTACGGGCCGAACATTTCTGCGTGGAGGGTGGGGGATCCTCTATGATCGTGTGCCCAACTTCATGGCCTTCAACGAAAAGCAGGCCGCAACATGGCGTACGTACACGTTTCTCAATCCGGGTACGATGGATGTAGCGCTCTTAAGGCAACGCGTTCTGCAGGGACAAGCCACCGCGGGGACGTTGTCGATTACGGTGATCAAGGATCGCATGCGCACGCCCCAAATCCGACAGCTCTCCGTGGGGGTTGGACATCAGGTGAGCCCGGAGCTGGTGCTCAACCTGGATTACACCGATCAGCGGGCCCAGAACCTCTACGTGCAGCTCAACTTAAATCCGATCAAGCCCAGCACCCGCACGCGGCGTCTTACGAGCCGGTATGGAGATATCCTGGCCTGGGATGATTTCGGCCGCGCCCGATACCGGGCGCTGGTGGCCAGCCTGACGTATCAGAGTCGCTTGGTGCGGGGGAATGTGGCCTATACACTGGCCTGGGCCGAATCGGACTTTGACGGAGTCACGCCACCGGCTTATCCAGAGCGGAGCGCTTATCAACTACAGCGGATGGCCGGCGAGGAGCGCCACCGGCTTGTTCTCTCCGGCATAGCTCGTCTCCCCTACGGGTTTCAGCTTTCCGGTATTGTGACCCTGGCCAGTCCCCGGCCTTTTGGTGTCGTTGACGGGCGGGATTTGAACGACAACAACACCCTCGTGGATGATTGGCCCGGTGGGGTGCGCACCATGATGCCGCCCTCGGAGTGGGCGTACTGGTACCGGACCGTGGACGTGCGCCTGAGCTGGTCGACGGCCCTGCAGCGGGCGCGCTTAACCGTGAGCGCCGAGGTTTTTAACCTCTTTAACTGGACAAACTATTCGGGCTTTTTCGGCACCCGCTTTGACCAGCAGGGCAATCCGCTGGCCAGCTTCGGCCAGCCCAACGGGACCTTCGCCCCCCGGCAGGGGCAGTTCGGTCTGCGCGTGGAATTCTGAGCAGTCCTGCAGAAACAGCAAAGCCCCCGCCTCCGGGGGCTTTTTTCGTGAAAAAAGCCGCCTTTTGGCGGCCCCGGGTGCCCAGGAGAGGACTCGAACCTCCACGGGCTTTCGCCCACTACACCCTGAATGTAGCGCGTCTACCAATTCCGCCACCTGGGCACGGCGAGCACAAACATACAAAATCCCCCCGGGGCTGTCAAGGGGGCCGACTCCTGATTGCCTGACAGGCAGGCAGAATCGTATACTGCCCCGGGGAACACGGAGGAGCCTAGCCTATGCCGCGTGGGCGGAAAGCGGTCATTTCGTGGCGGGATGATCTGCAGACGCTCAGAAGCCTGTTTCGTAACGAGCGGGATGCAGACATCCGGGCGCGCCTGCAGGCGCTCATGCTCCTGCGCCAGGGACGCACGCTCACGGAGGTGGCCCAGACCGTGGGCGTGCATTACCGGACCCTGCAACGCTGGGTGGACTGGTATCGCAACGGGGGGCTGGAAGAGGTCCGCCAGCGCCGCCAGGGAGGAGGGCGGGGTCGGCCGCCGCTGTTGACCGACGCGCAGCGAGAGGAGCTCATCCAGCAGGCCCGCCGGCATGGATTCGCCTCCTGGAAGGAGGCCGCCGCCTGGGTAGAGTGGCGTTTCGGGGTGCGCTACACGTACTGGGGCATGCGATCCCTGTTTCGGCGATACCGTCTGCGCCTGCGGCGCTCCTCTCCCTGGCACTCGGTCATGCTTCAGGTATCCGAGCAGGAGGCTACGTCCAGCGGCTGAAGGCCCGTTCCGCCGCCTGGCGGAGCGCGCCCACGGCCCCGGCCGGATCCGGATGGGCGAAGATGCCGTGCCCGGCCACGAGCACCTCGGCGCCCGCCTCCACCAGATGGGCGGCGTTGTGCGTATTTACCCCTCCATCGATGATGATGGTGGGATTGACCCCGAGGGAACGGCACAGCTCCCGCAGCCGGCGCAGTCGGTCATAGGTGCGGGGCAGCAGTTGCTGGCCCCCGAAGCCCGGATCGACAGACATGAGGATAACGGCATCCACCTCGGGCAGGATCTCCTCGAGCGCCCACAGCGGGGTGGCCGGATTGATCGCCACCCCGGCACGCACCTCTAGCTCCCGGATACGGGCGATCGTGCGGTGCAGGTGCGGACAGACCTCCACGTGCACGTGCAGCTGAAAGGCCCCTGCCCGGGCGAAAGCCTCCAGGTAGGCATCCGGATTTTCGATCATCAGATGCACATCCAGGGGCAGAGAGGTGCTGCGCCGCAGGGCCTCGATCACCAGAGGGCCAAAGGAAAGGTTGGGCACGAAGTGCCCGTCCATGATGTCGCAGTGAATCCAATCGGCGCCTCCGGCCTCCACCAGGCTTACCTGTTCGGCCAGGCGGGCAAAATCCGCGCTCAGAATGGAGGGGGCAATACGCACCCTATGTGCCATCGCGACTGCGCTCCTGCGAACGAGGTCGGGAGATGATCAAGGTGACCTCCGCCCCCTCCAGCAACGTCTCGCCCGCAGGGGGAAGCTGGCGCAGAACCGTATTCGGGGGCAGGGAGGGGTTTTCTTCGAAGCTGATCAGGCCCACCCGAAGGCCTGCGCCCTGCAGGACCTGAGTGGCCTCGGTCAGGTCCATTCCCGTCACATCGGGCACGACCACGGTGCTGTCCCCAAGTCCACTGCTGACGATCAGGTTTACAGGCGATCCCCGGGGCACGCGGCTGAAAGGGGGAGGGGATTGATCGATGACCGTATTGCGAAAGGGGGAGTTGACGTAGGTGATCTCCCCTACCGAAAGGCCGTAGTTTTCGATCTGCAGGCGGGCGTTGCGCAGGGAGACGCCCTTCAGGTTGGGCACGGTGGCCATGGGCATCTCGCCGCTGTTGACCGTCAGGTACACCCGGCGTCCCGGCTTGACCTCCGCACCCGGAGCGGGGTTTTGGCTCAGCACCTGCTCGCGGGGAAATTCCGGATTGTAGCGTATCTCGATGAGCTCGGCTCGTAGCCCGTACTGGCGCAGTTTGCGGACCGCTTCCTCGGCCGAAAGGCCCATAACCGAGGGTACGCGCACAATAGCCCGTTGCCGCGTATACCAGGGCATGAGCACGTTGTCCAGGAGCAGGAGAAAGAGCAGTCCCCCCAGCCCAAAGGCGAGCCCTTTTTTCCACGGTATCTGGGCAATCCAGCGCTTCATGGTCGTTCCGTACAGGAGTCGACGGTTGAACGATCCTTTTCCCCCCGGGTTTCCACGCCCAGGCCCCGGAAGAGCGCCGCATACGCCTCGGCGGCGTGCTCGAGCTGGTAACGCGCCTCAAAGAGCGCCCGGGCCCGTGCCCCCAGGGTCGCCCGCCAGTTCGCATCGGCGCGCAGACGACGCACGGCTTCCGCCAGAGAGGAGCTTTCTCCGTAGCCGAAGGCCAACCCACAGCCGGCTTCCTCTACGATCTGTCGCAGTTCCGAGCCCGCTTCGGCCACTACGAGCACGGGAGCGCCCACAGCCAGGGCCGAATACAATTTGGAGGGAAAGGAAAGGCCTTCGATACCGGGTCCGATCGTAACGCAGAAGACATCCCCCGCGCTCAGCGAGTACGGCAGCACGCTGCGGGGCTGATAGGGCAGAAAGCGCACGTTCTTCAACCCCCGATGCCGCACCTCGGCCTCCAGCGCGGTTCGCTTGCCCCCCTCGCCGATGAACAGTAGCAGGTAAGCCGGATCATCAGCCAGCAGGCTCATCGCGTCCAGCAGGGTATCGTATTCGTATCCCAGCCCCAGATTGCCGGAGTAGAGCAGCACGAAATGCTTTTCCAGGCCATGCTCCCGTACAAAGGGGTTCTGGGCTCGGGGGAGGGGCCTAAGGAAAGTTCCATCGGCCCAGTTCGGAATCACGCTCGTGTGGCCCCGGGTTTCCGGGTAGCGGGCGTGCAGGAGGCGTTCTGTGGCCCGACAGAGCGCAACGGTATGTTCTGCCGCCCCGTATGTGGACCGGTTGATGCGTTCCCATATCCGGTACAGCGGCCTGTTCCCACGCAGGGCGCCGAAGCGAACGGCCAGCTCCGGATAGACGTCGTGTAGCTGAACCACGTAGCGGTGCGGCTTGCCGAAGAGGCGCGCCAGCCGGCCGGCCCAGGCCAGAAATGGGGGATTGGTGCTGTACAGAAAAAGCATCTTCTCCTGCCGCTTCCCATCGAGCCATAGCAGGTTCCAGAGTACGGCCAGAAAAAAGGTCAGGTCATTAAGGATCCGGCCCAGCAGGCGGTCTTTCGAAAAACGCGCCGAGCGAAGACGTACAACGTGCACCCCGTCGATGGTCTCCCGGGCCGGCACACGCAGTCGACGTCCACGGGAACTGTAGGCCGGATACCCGCACCAGACCGTTACAGAAAACCCTCGACGGACGAGCGCGCAGGCCAGCTCGAAGAGCAGCTGACCCGTTGAGGAATCGTCCGGGTAAAAATACCGGTTGACGAAAACCAACTGCCGATTTTCGATCGTAGGCATTGTCAGATCAAGATACAGCGTCCACGGGAGGAGGGCCAAAAGGGTTTGACAGGCAACGGGATCCGGTTCTACCTTTGCGTGCTTAGCTAGCCGCAAACAGGAGTCCGATATGTACGCTGTGGTCGATATCAAAGGACAGCAGGTAAAGGCCACGCCTTCGGCGCGGCTGCTGGTGCCCCGTCTGGGTCTGGAGCCCGGCACGGAGGTGACCTTCGAGGGCGTGTTGCTTCTGGCGCAGGAGAACGGTCAGGTACAGGTGGGCGCGCCCGTGGTCCCGGGAGCCCGGGTGCGGGCTCGCGTGTTGCGCGAATTCAGGGGGCCGAAGGTGATTGTCTTCAAAAAGCGGCGCCGCGAAGGCTACAGGGTCAAGCGTGGCCACCGGCAGTGGTATACAGAAATCGAAGTGACGGCTGTGGAGGCCTGAGGGAGGTAGCTATGGCGCACAAAAAAGGAATGGGCAGCACCCGCAACGGGCGGGACAGCATCAGCAAGCGGCTCGGGGTGAAGGCGTTCGGGGGACAGTTCGTCACGGCCGGAAGCATTCTGGTCCGCCAGCGGGGTACGCGCTTTCATCCGGGCCGCAACGTGGGTCGCGGTGGCGACGATACCCTCTTTGCCCTGATCGACGGGCGCGTCCGGTTCAGTCGCGGGGCCAAGGATCGCACCTTTGTGCATGTCGATCCCGTTGTCTGATGCCGATGTTGTTCTTTTTCTTCCCGCCCTCGGTCCAGGATGGGTCGAGGGTTTTTTATCTGTGACCGGCTTTGCTCCCCGGGCCGTGTTTCGGATCCGGCTCTGTCGGGGCTCAGAGCGTAATGGATGGCTCGCAAGAAGGCCCGCAGGGATGGGTGCGATTCGGATTGAGCGGGGTGTCTTGTGCGCAAAGCCAGAGCATTGCGGGTTTTGAGAGCTGGCGCCGATGTGCTCTCCGGGTGGGTCCGGACGTGCGCGGATGCGGCCCCATGGGGTAGGGGCTGGAGCCGGGCGCAGTTCGATTGGCGCCCGCAGACGGTGGGCCGCGCAAAGCGTGCCGTCAGGCTCTTCGGGCCCCTCGGCAGGTCTGGGTGCAAAGCAGAATGCGCTCCGGGTTTTTCGTGAAACGGGCGATCTTCTTGTGGGCAGTCCTCTGCGCTTGGCCATCCGGCGCGCAGATTGCGGCGCAAGCTCTCCGGTGGCAAGCTGGGCCGGAGGGACTCTCCTGTGCCGCCTCTCGCGGTGCCTTTGCCCTGCTGGCGCGCCCCTCCGGGATGGAGAGGACCGATTCCTTTCGCGTTACCTACTACGGGCTGGATCTGCGCATCTACCTGGAACGTCAGGGCTATCTTGAAGGCCGGCTGTTCTTTTCGGCGCGTGTACTGCGTGGGCCCCTGCACGGGCTCTTCCTGGAGCTGGCCCCCGCTTTGGAGGTGGATTCCGTGCGGGTCGGATCCCGTCAAGCCCGGGTTGTGCGTTCTGGCCGGACGCTCTGGATAGGGCTTCCGGAGCCCGCTCTTCAGGGAGAGCGGATTGAGGGGTTGATCGCCTATCGGGGGCAACCCACCGCGAGCGGATACGGTAGCTATGTCTTTACCCGCGTAGACGGTCGTCCCGCGCTGTGGACACTGAGTCAGCCCTTCGGGGCCTCGGACTGGTTTCCATGCGCCAACCGGCTGGAGCAGAAGCCCGATTCGGCCGACATCCGGGTACGCTGTGAGCGGCCCTTCTGGGTCGCCTCCAATGGGCGGTTGATCTCCGTCACCCCGCATGAAGACGGCACCTGGACTTTTCACTGGAGCACCCGTTATCCGATCGCGCATTATCTGATCTCGCTGGCCATCGGGGATTATGAGGAGCAGCTGGACTGGTACCGAACCGCCGAGCAAGACTCCATGCCCGTGGTGCATTATCTATACCGGGGGCGGTTGCAGGCTTACCGCGACGCGCTGCGCCGCACCCTGGAGATGCTCCGCGCCTTTGAGGCGCGCTTCGGCCCGTATCCGTTTCGGCGGGAGAAATACGGCCATGCCCAGTTTACCTTTTCCGGAGGCATGGAGCATCAGACCCTCTCCTCTATGGGGGGATTTTCCGAGTCCCTCATGGCCCATGAGCTGGCCCATCAGTGGTTCGGAGACCTGATCACCTGCGCCACCTGGTCGGATATCTGGCTCCATGAGGGGTTTGCCACCTATGGGGAAGCACTCTGGCAGGAATACGCCTATGGGCCGGAGGCGTACCGGGCTTTTATCGCCAGTCGCATGGAGCGCGCCCGGCGCGCCACGGGAAGTGTGTACGTGCGCAATCCGAACTCGATTGCCGAAATCTTCGATGCCAGTCGTTCCTACGCCAAGGGGGCCGTAATCCTGCACATGCTTCGTCGCATGGTGGGGGATAGCCTCTTTTTCCGTATCCTGCGCGCCTATACGGCCGATGCGCGTCTGGCCTATGGTCTGGCCACCACAGAAGATTTTCGCCTTATCTGCGAGCAGGTTACCGGGCTGGATCTGGGTTTTTTCTTCTCCCAGTGGGTTTACGGAGAGGGGTATCCGCGTTATACGCTTCGGTGGCGCGTCCATCGGCTCGGGGGGCTGGAGTACGAGGTGCGCTGGACGGTACAGCAGGAAAACGCCCGGGGTATGGAGCCCGGGTGGTTCCGTATGCCCGTGCGGGTGCAGATACGGACCGCGCTCCAGGATACGGTTCTGGTGGTCTGGAACGAACTTCCTGCGCAGAGCTACGCGCTGCGTGTGCGGGGGGAACCTGTGGAATTGATCTGGGACGAAGGGGAGGGCGTGCTCAAGGAGCTTCAGCTGGTGCGGGAATCAGATGGGCTAATTGATTCCTTCCACCTCGAGGCCCTTTATCCCAATCCGGCCGATCGGCAGGTGTCTGTGCTTTATCGACTGCCGGAGCCCGCCCGGGTGCGCTTCTCCCTCTATGATGCTCTGGGCAGGCGCGTGCGCCTGCTGGTGGTCGGGCACCGGCCGGCCGGACCTCAGCAGGCTACCATCGCGCTGGACGGACTGGCCGCGGGTGTGTATTTTCTGGCACTTGAGGCGGGTCCGCATCGGGCACAGGTTCCCCTGATCAAACGCTAACAGCCTCACATGGAAACGACGAGCATTCGGCTGCTCTCGGAGCGTCTGGCTGAGGTGCGGGAGCGCATCGCGCGCGTCTGCTCCCAGGTGGGGCGCCGTCCGGAGGAGGTACGCCTCATCGGGGTTACGAAAACTTATGGACCAGAGCTTATCGAGGCCGCCTTTGAGGCGGGCCTCGAAGACGTGGGGGAAAACCGGGTTCAGGAGCTAATAAGCAAACAGGCGCTCGTGCGCGCACCAGTGCGCTGGCATCTGATCGGTCATTTGCAGCGCAACAAGGTCAAGTACGTGCTCGGTCGGGTCGTGCTCATCCACAGTCTGGACTCCGAAGCCCTGGCCCGGGAGATAGAAAAGCGTGCCGCAGACCGGGGACTGGTGGTGCCCTGTCTGGTGGAGGTGAACGTGTCGGGTGAGCCGACCAAGCACGGCGTCCGGCCCGAGGACCTGCCGCGACTGCTGGAGCTCATCTCCACGTTGCCCCATGTGCGCGTGGAGGGGCTGATGACTGTGGCCGCCTACCTGGAGCCACCTGAGGCGGTGGCCCCCCAGTTCGCCCTACTGCGCGAACTGCGGGATCGCTACGCCAGCTGGAGTTCGGAAAACATCCGCCTCCGGGAGCTTTCCATGGGCATGAGCCATGATTTCGAGGTGGCCATTCGGGAAGGGGCTACTATGGTGCGTATAGGAACACGGCTTTTCGGCCCGCGAACATAGGAGGAGTCGGGATGCAGGAGGTGCTCATTATGCTCATCGTCTTCAGCGTCCCCCTGGCCGCTATCCTGTCGGGAACATACCTGAAGGCCCAGCGGCTACGGGCACAGGCTGGGCCGGACCCCGCGCTCAGACGACAACTGGAGGCCATGAGCCAGGCTCTGGAGCGGCTCACGGAGGAAAACGCCCGTCTGCGCCGCCGCGTCGAGAACCTGGAGACGATCGTGACCAGTTACGACTGGGATACGCTGGGCTACCGGCTCCGGGAACCCGAGGATCCCTCGGCAGAAGAACAGGCTGCTCGGCTGGCCCGCCGCATTCTGAATCGATAAGTTGCATTGCCGGGCGGGCACGTTGTACCTTCGCGCGTTCCGGTTTCCAGAAAAAGATCGTCTGCCTATGCCCTCCAAAAGCGCCAGAAAGCCTCCGAAAGAACAAATCCGGCGAGATCGGCTCGTGGAGCTCTACGCCCGGTGGGTGGCTTTCTATCATGCTCGCCGTTCCCTTGTGCTCGGGGTGGCAGGGGGGATGGTGGTGCTCCTGGCCCTGGTGGCCGGTGGGATAGCCTACCTGAACTACCAGAACCAGCAGGCCCACGAAGCGCTGGGACGTGTGGTGCTGTGGTTTGAGTCCGGGCAGTATCAGAAAGCGCTCGACGGGGACCGGGCGCAGGGGATTGCGGGCCTGCCCGAGATCGCCGACCGATACCGATGGACGCAGGGGGGCAAGCTGGCCGCTTACTACGCCGGGGTGGCCTATTATGAGCTGGGCCAGTACGAACAGGCGCGCCAGTATTTTTCCCGGTACCCCAATAACGGCACCCTGCTTGCTGCTGCGGCCCGTGCTGGAGAAGCCGCCGCCTACGAGAACCTGGGGCAGTACGCCCAGGCGGCCGCTCTGTATCTGCGGGCCGTCTCCCAGTACAAGAGCGCCCTGCTCGCTCCGGAGTATCTGGCAGGAGCGGCCCGGTGCTTTGAGTTGAGCGGCGACCTGCGGGCGGCCATGCGCACCTACGAACGCATTCGCAAGGAATACCCCGACAGCCCGCAGGCAAACGAGGCCGAGCGGCATATTATCCGACTGGAGGCGGCCCTGGCCTCCGGTGCCTAGCAGGGGTCCTGGCTGTGTCCGATTCCTCCAGAAGCGCATCGCACACGCCCATGGTCCTTGAAGCCCGCATCGAAGAGCTCTGGCGTTTTGAAGGTCAGGAGGTTACGCTCAAAGGCTGGCTGGCGCATAAGCGCTCCAGCAAGCGCATCCATTTTCTCATCGTCCGTGACGGCTCCGGTTTCTGCCAGTGTGTGGTCTACCAGCCCGAGGTCCCGGCAGAGGTCTGGGAGCGGGCTGAGCGTATTACGCAGGAGAGCGCCCTGCAGATCACCGGCCTGGTGCGTCGGGACGAGCGCCAGATCGGCGGCTATGAGCTGGGGGTTCGGGATCTGGAGATTGTGCACCTCACCCAGGGCTATCCCATCACGCCCAAACCGCACGGGGTGGATTTTCTCCTGGACCGCCGGCATCTGTGGCTGCGTTCCCGTCGGCAGTGGGCGATTATGCGCATCCGGCACCAGGTTGTGCATGCCATCCATCGGTTTTTTGACGAGCGCGGTTTTCTTAAGCTCGATGCCCCCATTTTTACGGGAAACGCCGTAGAGGGCACGACCACGCTCTTCGAGACGGATTTCTTCGGCCAGCCCGCTTATCTCTCCCAGTCTGGTCAGCTCTACGGCGAAGCCATGGCCATGGCCTTCGGGCGGATCTACACCTTCGGGCCCACCTTCCGGGCGGAAAAGTCCAAAACGCGCCGCCATCTGGCCGAATTCTGGATGGTGGAGCCCGAGATGGCCTTTTTCGATCTAGAGATGACCATGGATCTGGCCGAAGAGCTGGTCGAATATATCGTGCAGCAGGTGCTGGCCCATCGCCGCTTCGAGCTCTCCTTGCTGGGCCGGGATCCGGAGGCGCTGGAGCGCGTACGCCGCCCCTTTCCCCGCATTACGTACACGGAAGCGGTGGAGATCCTGCGCAGTCCGGAAACCCAGCGCATGTTGCGCGCCGATGAGGAGCGTCTGCAGGCCGAGCGTGCGGAGCTGGAGGCCGAGGCCGAGGCGCTGCGTAGCGAACGGCCTGCTGGCGAAGTGCGAAAGGGAGAGATCGAGCACCGCCTGGCCGAGATCGCCCATCGACTCTCGGAGATCGAGGAGGAACTCAAGAACATCCCCCTCTGGATGGACTCCGCCCGAAACTTCCGGTGGGGAGAGGATTTCGGCGGGGCCGATGAGACGATCCTCTCAAGGCACTTCGATCGGCCCGTGCTGGTGCACCGCTATCCGGCGGCCGTAAAGGCTTTTTACATGAAACGCGACCCCCGCGATGAGCGCCTCGCGCTCGGGGTAGACATGCTCGCCCCGGAGGGCTATGGGGAAATCATCGGCGGAGGGCAGCGCGAGGACGATCTCGATACGCTCATCGCTCGGATCCGAGAGCACAACCTGCCGCTCGAGGTCTACGAGTGGTATCTGGATCTGCGCCGGTACGGTTCGGTACCCCATGCGGGATTCGGGCTGGGACTGGAACGCACGCTGGCTTGGATCTGCGGGCTCAAGCATGTGCGGGAGACCATCCCGTTCCCCCGCATGATGGGCCGGCTTTTCCCCTGAGCGGGTCTGCTTGAGGCAAACCCGAAGATCGCCCTTCTCTGCCGGTCTTTTCCCCGCCGCGCGCGCTTCTGGCATGAAGCTTGCCCTTCTGGAGGAAAGCCAGTGAAGGAGTGCTCGCATGCGAACGCTGAGTGGAATTCTGCTGAGCTGGAGTCTGGTTCTGGGTGCGTGGGCCCAGCCCTCGACATCGCGTCTGATCACGGTCAGTGGCCAGGGTGAGGTGCGCGTAAGCCCGGATGCGGTCTGGGTGCAGGTTTCCCTGGTCCACCAGGCCCCCACGGCCGAGGAGGCCTATCGGATCAATGATCAGGCGGCGGCTCGGATGCTGGAGCCCATACGTCGGATGGGCGTTGAAGGGCGCGATGTGCAGACCCGGAGCGCGCTTGTGCAACCCGTAGAGGAGTACAACCGGGAATCCGGGCGTACGGAGCTCAAGGGCTACGAGGCGCGCCGTACTATCGTCATCCTCTGGCGTCGGCCGCAGGAAGTGGGTCGGCTCTTGAGCCTGCTCATGCAGGCCGGGGTCAACCGGCTGGAGCAGGTGCAGTACGTTTTTCTCGATGAGGCGCGTGCGGCGCGGGATGAGGCGCTGCGTCGGGCCGTGGAGGACGCCCGCCGAAGGGCCGAACTGCTGGCCCGCACGCTGGGCGTGCAGATCCGCACGGTATGGCAGGTGACGGAGACCAGCCTCGCTCTCCCGGATCCCGTGCCCCTCGGGATAGCCCGGGCCACCGCGCTGGCCCGCGGGGAATCGGATACCTTTGCCCCCGGTGAGCTTCTGGTTCGCGCTCAGGTACAGGTAAGCTTTGAGATTCAGTAGCCCCCACCTCTTCCTGCTTCGGAACCGTGTCGCAGGAGCAAGCCCTGGATCCCTGCCGTCCAGGGCTTCTCTTGTTACCGGATCGAGGAGAGGCTCGTCTAACGGGTGGCAACAAAGGAGAGGAGACAGCGGCTATGAAAAAGCCCGTGCTCGGAGCACTGCTCATCCTCCTCGGTCTTGCGGGCTGTGACCTGCTCTCTTCCTCCAGCTCAGAAGGGGGGCTGGATCTGTACCTGACCACGGAACAGCAGACCGGATCTCTACCCAGCCTGTCCGTTGCGGATGCGGGGCAGGATCTCGGACTAGCCCATGACAGCGCGGGCCACGGACGTCGGTGGGGCCACTTCCCCTATGATTCTATTGCCTCGGCCACGATTGTAGTCCGGGAGGTGAAGGTCTACGGACGTCAGCAGCGGGGCACGAGCGTCTTTACCGGCAGTCAGCAGATCGAGCTGCTTAACATCAAAAGCGAGCTCGGTGCGCTGCTGGCTCAGGCCACCATTGAGCCGGATACGATCCGTGCCCTGGAGCTGCGGGTTGAGCAGGGGCAGATTCAGCTCAAGAACGGACGCACCTTCACGCTCCGCGTGCCCGTTACCGAGGGTCGGGTGCTCGTGCTCTTCCATCCCCCTCTTGTGGTCCAGGAGGGCCAGACCATCCAGATCACCCTCGAATTCAACCTGTCGCGCTCTTTTGTGGCTATTCCGGATCCGAGCACCGGTGGTATCCGGGAATTCCTCTTCAAACCGGTCATTCGTCCGGTCCGAGTCAAGACTGTGGAGGGCGTCGGTCACTTCGGTCGGGGCAGGATGGGCGGTCACGGAGGATAAGCGCTGGCATGACGGGGGCCGACGAGTACCGGATCATCCGGCAGGTGCAAAACGGCGACCAGGAGGCTTATCGCCTCCTGGTCGACCGGTATAAGCGCATGGTCTTCCAGGTGGCGCTGCAGTTTGCTCCGGATGCGGATACGGCGCAGGACCTGGCTCAGGAGGCTTTCCTGCGGGCCTATGAGCATATTGGCCGGTTCCGTTTCGCCTCCAGTTTCGCCACCTGGCTCTATCAGATTGCGCTCAACGTGGGTCGGGACTATGTGCGTCGCCGTCGTCTGCACCGGAGCGAGCCCCTGGAACGCGCCGAATCCGTACCTGCCGAAACGCCGGATCCGACCCGAGAACTGGAACGCGCCGAGTTCCGCATGGCCCTGCAGCGGGCCCTGGCCCGGTTGCCGGATACCTACGCCATTCCGTTCCTGATGCGCTACGGAGAAGAGCTTTCCTACGAGGAGATGGCCCTCCGGCTTCAGGTGGCTCCTGAGGTGCTCAAGGTGCGCGTCTTCCGAGCTCGGCAGAAATTACAGCGTATGCTGACGAGGTGGATGCGATGAGATCGGATCGAATTCATGCGTTTCTGGAGGGCGTGCTCTCGGAATCCGAGGAGGCGCGGCTCTTTGAAGAGCTCAGTCGGGATCCCCACCTGCGGGACCGATTCCGGCGCGCCGTATGGATGCATCAGGCCCTGCGCATGCGCGCCCCTTTGCCGGAAGATTTCACCGAACGCGTAATGGCCGCCCTGCCCCGCCGGGTCTCTGAGCCCGGTTGGCGGGCGTGGCTGCTGCGGGGGTGGCGTGCGCTCTGGGTCCCGCGACCCATCTGGTTGCGCCCCCTCTGGGTGGGATCCGGGGTCGCGCTGATGCTGTTGGCCCTCCTGTTGGGCCTGCCGCGCTCAGGATCAACCCCCGCCGAGGTGCAGGCCGAAGCCCCCACGGTGTTGCATCGGGTTCGCCTGGCTGTTCCCATCGGACCGGCCCGGCAGGTGGCCGTGGCGGGCACATTCAACAACTGGTCCACGGAAGCCTGGCTGCTCGAGGATCCCGATGGAGATGGGATCTGGACTGGCGAGATCCTGCTTCCGCCAGGCCGGTACGAATATATAATCGTGGTCGATGGGGAACACTGGATGCCGGATCCGACGGCCACGATGTTTGTCGAGGACGGCTTCGGGAGGCGCAATGCGGTGTTGCTCCTGTAGGTATCGGGGCCTGGGAACCGTCCTGCTCTTCGCTCTGTCCCTCTCAGCACGTGGGCAGAGCCGGCTGGAAGCGCAGGGGGAGCTATGGGCGGGCGGGGCGAGCAACCGCTTTCTCCTCCCCTATGGGCTTCCGGCGTGGAACCAGACCGGCTCCGGGTATGCCGGGCTAGCCTTCGCTTTTGCCGGTGTGCGCTCCTGGAATCGGGGGGAACTGCGTCTCGGCTCCGGTCTTACCACCATGCTCTATGCGGGTCGGTGGGAACGGCTGTGGCGCACGTCGCTCGAGCTGCGAGGCACCTGGAGCCCGGAGCTCGGAGGATGGTTTTCGGCTGGCTATATCTGGAGTTCACAACCCGAACTGGGGCATTTTGCCGCTCTGGAGGCCGGTTTACGCTGGATGCCCACCTGGCGCTGGGGGGTGGAGCTGGTTACCGGCTGGGGTTTGTTGCCCACAGTGGCCGAGCCCCGTTCCAGCCTGCGCTATGGCCTGCGCCTGCTCGGGCAACCGCATCACCGCCTACAGCTCGCTCTGGGCTGGCACGGATGGGGGGCTTTCCGGGCAGAGCCCACCACGCTGATGGAGCTCACGCTTGGAGCTCCGATCTCCCCAACCCGATTGCGCCTGGATCTGGAGCATCAGCGCTGGCCTGTGGAGCTGGTTCGGCCTTACTGGCATGGCCGGCGGCTTGTCTGGATGCGCATCCGCAACGTGGACAGCTGGACGAGCGCGCGTCTGGAGCTGGCCCGGGAGGTGTCCGCTTCTTGGGAGGTCGCCCTGCAGATGGGCCTGGCGCAATACAGGACGCGCACCCAGGCCCGCGCCGAGGCGCTCTTGGGGCTCGCTTTGCGCGCCTCGAGTCTGTTGTGGCGGCAGATTCCGCAGGGATCGGTGCGGTATGGCACCGCAAATGGCCGGGTATGCGTGGAGGTCTACTACACCGGACCGGGACGGCTGTATCTGGTCGGGGATTTCAACGGCTGGCAGGCCACAGCCCATCCGATGGAGCCGGATCGCGGTGGCTGGTGGCGTCTGTGCTTGAGCTTGCCCCCCGGGTCCTACGCCTTCAAGATCCGCTGCGAGGGCGATCCTCGCTACGTATGGCTTCCCCTTCCGAGCAATATAGAACGCATACCCGATGGGTTTGGAGGCGAAAACGGCAGGCTCTGGGTGGAGGAATGAAGCTATGCGAGGACGTCTGCTCCTGACCCTGTGGCTTTTTCTGGGCCTCGGCCTGAGCGCGCGGGCACAGGAGGGACCGGAGCGCTGGCGGGAACCGGCCCGTGCAGCCGGAGTGGATCCCGCCCTTGTAGAAATCCTCTGGGCGCGTGCCGCCGCCCAGCGCTGGCCGACCGAAGAGCTGGAACGATTGATCCAGACCAGCTTGAGCCTGGAGCGGGAGGGTATGCCCGGGGAACTGCTTCTGCAGAAGGCCCTCGAGGGGATGGCCAAACAGGTGCCCCCGGAGCAGGTCCTGCGGGTGACCGAACAGCTGGCAGGCACCCTCCGGCGCGCCCACGAGCTACTGCAGGAACGGGTGCCCCGCTGGCGCGCCCGCCTGCCTGAACTTGAAGAACGCCCGGTACGGCGGGCCTTCATTGCCGAATTGGCCTCCGGACAGGCCCAAGGGGTGCCCGTGGAGGTTCTGGCCCGCGCTCTGGAAGGCTGGATGCAGGCTCGTTCGGCTCCGAGCTGGCGTGATATGCTGGCCGCCGTGCGTATCCTGCCCGAGATGCCCGTCCCTCCGGAGCGGTCCGCCGAACTCATCCAGGCCTTTCTAGAAGCTGGCGGCAAAGGGGCAGAGCTCAACCAGATCCCCGCCGCCCTGCGTATGGCCCAGCAGCAGATGCGCCTGCCGGCGGAGGCGATCGCCCGGATGGCCACCCAGCGCATCCGAGGCGGGCTCTCTCCCCGAGAACTGCTGGAGCACATGCGCCGGGGCGCCTTGGAACGCCCCCCTATGCAGGGCATGGGGCGACCCGGAAAGCCGAGAGGCTAATCGGAGCGGGGGATGAAAAAAATTTCCCCCGGACCTTTGCGAATTTTCCCCCTCTGCCGTCTTTTTTCCTGCCATGGAGCATGCGCAGGCCGGGGAATGTTTTTTGCCCCGCCTTCTATGCGGTTTTTTTGACGGAGACGAACATGAAGACCCTGCGCATGCGCTTCCGCTCCTGGCTTCAGGATCTGTCTTTGCGCGTTCGGATCGCCGCTACGGGGTTTGTTCTGCTGATTTTCGTCTTCTTTCTGCTCTGGCTGTACAGGGAAAGCCGCCGGATCGATGCGACACTGGACTGGGCCGTCCATAGCCAGCAGGTGATGATCCGTGCGGCGGAACTGGATGCGGCCGTTCTCAGCTTGCAGGGCGATGTGCGCCGCTACCTCCTGACCGGTCTTGCCGAAGATGCTCGCCGCCTGGCCGAGGCTCAAGCCCGTATACAGGAGCACATAGCTGCGTTGATCGAGATGACCGCCGATAATCCGGCTCAAGGGGAGCGTCTCCGGCGGATACAGAAGCTCGTTGAGCAGTACGATCAGGAGGTGATCCGGCCCGAAATCGCATTGCGGGAGCGAATCACCCAGCTGGAAGCCGAGCGGGCCGCCATGGAGCAGCGAGGACAGGACTGGCGCTATTACGCCTATCGTCAACTGGGGCGCCAGCTGCTTCAGGCCCGCGATAGCCTGCAGAGGTTGGCTATCCAGGTCCGGGGCACAATACAGCCGGTCCGGGCCGAGATGCAGGCTTTCTGGGAAGAAGAAGAGCGTCTGGCCACCGAGCGCATCGACAACCTCCGGGGGGATCTGCTCTGGATGCGTCGGGTGCTTCTCGGAGGAGGAGGGCTGGCCGTATGCCTCGGGATCTTCCTGCTCCTGGCTGTGGCCCGCTCCATCGTGCGGCCTCTGGGCAAACTCCAGTATGCCGTAGAAGCGCTCCAGGAGGGCCGCGCAACAGATAGGGAGCTGGACTTGGAGGGGAGTAACGAACTGGCCAGGCTCGGCCGGGCCTTTCAGCAGATGGCGCGGGCCGTACGGGATGAGATCGCCCGCGCCCGGAGCGTGCAGGAGAACATCCCGGTGGCGTTTCTGCTTGTGGATGCGCAGGGCCGGATTCAGTTCATCAACCCGCGCGCACGGGAGCTGGCCGCTCTGCAAGCAGAGCAGGCGCTCGCTCGCCCTGCCGAAGACCTCTTTGGCCACGATCTGGGGCTTTCGGAGACCCTGCGCACAGGCCAGCCCAACCCGGGCCAGCAGCTCATGCTCCGCACCCATGCGGGCGAGACCTTCCCGGCTCGTGTGATGAGCGCCCCGGTGCAGGATGCGGAAGGGAATCGGGTAGGGGCTTTTGCTGTGATCACCGACCTGCGGCAGGAGATCGCGCAACAGAAGGCCTACCTCGAAGAGCAGATTCGCCCCCTGGAGATTGCCCTGCAGGCCATTGCCTCCGGAGATCTGACCTATACGGTGGACCTGGATCCGGAGAGCGACCTCTATCGGCTCGGACAGACCATCGAGAACATGCGCCAGAGCCTGGCAGAGCTCGTCTCACGGGTCCGCGAGGCGGCTGATTCGGTGGCCTCCACGGCGGTGGAGATCTCCGCCTCTACAGAGCAGATGAGCGCCGGAGCCCAGGAGCAGTCGGCTCAGGCGCAGGAGGTGGCGGCCGCGGTGGAAGAGCTCAGCCGTTCGGCGATGGAGAGCGCGCGTCTGGCCAGAGAGACCGCCGAGGCGGGTGAAAAGGCAACCGAAGCCGCCCGGCACGGCCGCACGGTCGTGGAGGAGGTTGTGCGCGAAATCCACGTGCTTTCGGAAAACATCCGCCAGGCCGCTTCGATTGTCGAGGTGCTGGGTCGATCGGGACAGGAGATCGGCAAGATCGTGCGCACGATCGATGAGATCGCCGACCAGACGAATCTGCTCGCTCTGAACGCGGCCATTGAGGCCGCACGCGCCGGTGAGCAAGGACGAGGATTTGCCGTCGTGGCCGATGAGGTGCGCAAGCTGGCCGAACGCACCCAGGAGGCCACACGCGAGATCGCCGAGATGATCGAGCAGGTCCAGCGCCAGACTCTGGAGGCGGTCAAGGCTATGCAGGCTGGCGCGGATCAGGCCGAAGAGAGCCGCATGCTCAGCGATACCGCCGGTCGCGTGCTGGCAGAGATCGAATCCATCGTCGAGCAGGCCCGCAGGCGTATCGACGGCATCGTCGCCAGTGTGGAGCAGCACTCCGCCACCACAACGCAGATGGCGCGCAACGTGGAGGGAATCGCGCAGGTGGCGCGCGAGACGGCCTCCGGGGTGTTGCAGACCGCTCAGGCGGTGCATATGCTCAGTCAGATGGCCGAGTCCCTGCGAGAGGCCGTATCCCGGCTGCGCACCAACGAGGAGGCCCGTCTGGAGAGCGCGCTCCGGAACGGCCATGGAAACTGACCCGCGGCGAGGACCGCTCCGTCTGGGCCCGGAGTCTGCGGCTCCGGGCCTTTTGCATACAGGCGCCTGTAGAAAACAGCCCCGTCGGCATGCCCGGCGGCTTTGGCCTACGGGACACTCGGTGTCCCCCGGGTGGCGATTCTGGCGTGCGCCGGCGAATCTTCGCTCAACGGCTGTGGACCTTCCGTCGGGTAGAGGCATAGACCAATGGCGGAAACACGCCGATGGCAACGGCCCACCCGGTGTCATTATCAACTACAACTGCCAGGATTACCAGTGTGAGCCTGACCTGGTGGAACGGCTGACTGCCATCGCGCAGGAGTATCTGGAGTTCGTCTATCTGGCCCCCTTCCCCAATATGACAGCCAAGATCGCCGTCACCCGCGTGGGGGCTATTGAGACATTCGACACATTCGATGAAAGCACCGAGGGGGCCATTCGATCACGTGTCGTCGCTACAAGCGGGAACAGAACCTCAGCACAGGCCGTCGCCTGCGCGCGATCCTTCACCTTCCGGTCTCCCTGGAGTACGTCTTCCCCGTGTGCCCGGAGAGTGCGGGAGTGATTTCCCGGTGGCTGTATGGGATGGCTATTGGTTTCCCTCCGGCGGCGGGAAGCCCGTCTGCGTAAGCCAGTGAGCAGGCGGGGGTATCATGATTGCTGCCTTGAGGCACCTTCTTGGCGGTCCGCAGGTCCGATGTAGAGCGAACCCCCTACGGGCAGCACATGGAGCCGCGCCGTGGGCAGGCCATAGTGGCCGGCCGCTTCCATAAGCCGGCGGGGAGGTTGATCGAGCGGTTCGTCGGCCTGATCGAAGGTACCCCAGTGGATGGCCAGCATATGTTCGGCCTCCAGATCCTGAAACGCCCGCAGGGCCTCCTCCGGGTCAACGTGGACTTCTTGCATGAACCAGCGCGGCTCATAGGCCCCGATAGGCAACAGGGCCACCCTCGGAGGGCCGAGCCGTTGCCGGATGAGCCGGAAGTGGGAGCCGTATCCCGTATCCCCCCCGAAATACAGGCTGTAATCGGGCCGCCTTCGGTGCTGTACATACCAGCTTGCCCACAGATCCCGGTTCCGGTCCGTAAGCCCCCGGTTGGAGAAATGCCGGGCCGGAGTACAGAAAAGCCGCAGCGGACCCACATCGACATATTCCCACCAGTCCAGCTCCCGTACCCGTCGGACACCCCAGTTGCGCAGGTGCCGTCCTACGCGCAGGGGCACAAGAAACAGGGGCTCAAAACGCCGCTCGAGTTCCAGAATAGAGGCCTTGTCGAGATGGTCATAGTGGTTGTGGGAGATAAGCACAAGGGCTATCGGTGGCAGATCTTTCGGCTTGGCGGGTAGCGCTACCTGCCGCACGGGTCCGGCGAAGGAGACCGGGCTGACGCGGCGGCTGAAGACCGGATCGGTCAGCAGCCATAGCGTATCGAGGCCTATGAGTACGGTGCTGTGGCCCAGCCAGAAAAGCCGCATGCCCTCTTCGGGGAGGCGAAACTCCTCCGGATGGATCGGCCGAAACGGGGTGGGCGGATGAGTGCGCTGGGAGAAGATTCGCCCGGCGATCCAACGCACACTGGGCCAGAAGGGGCGCGGTATAGGGGGATCCAGGTTGCGAAACGGCCCTCGACCATCGGGGGGGTGATGTTCCCTGCCGGACTCAGGGTGAGGGGCTACGGGGGGTAGAGGAGGGGCAGGCTGTTGCCCATCGGCCGCACAGCCGAGTAGTAGGCCCGTCAGGATCAGGCTGAGCAAGAGAACGCCGAGCATATCCGTGGCTTTTCAGGAGCCGAAACGAGCTCCCCGTGCGGAGAGTTCCCGGACTTGTCTGTCCCCGTGTAGGGGTATTTTCTTCCGTCTCGATGCTACAGGAGAACGTCCATGCGTCGGGTTTGCTTCTGGGCAGTTTGCCTACTTGGCTGGTTGCCTGCGCGGGCGCAGGAGCTGCGCACGGTTCCGGAACGGACCGATTATGAGGCCACCTCGCGGTATGAGGACGTGGTGGCCTTTCTGCAGGCCGTGACCCGAGGAAGTGACTTCCTGCATCTGCGCTGGCTGGATTCCACCGTCGAGGGCCGCAGGCTTCCCCTGGTGATCGCCGCCCGGGGGCTGGATCCGGATCCCCAGGCCATCGCCCGCAGCGGTCGGCTGGTTGTCTACATTCAGGGCACCATCCACGCCGGAGAGGTAGAGGGCAAAGAGGCGATCCTGGAGCTGGTGCGCGCGCTGCGCGATGGGAAGCACGCGCACTGGCTAAATCGGCTCGTGCTCCTGTGGTTGCCCATGCTTAACGCGGATGGCAACGAGCGCATAAGCCCGAACAATCGGCCCTTTCAGCATGGCCCGGTGCGCGGTATGGGGCAGCGGCCTAATGCCCGGGGACTGGACCTGAACCGGGATCATATGAAGCTTGAGTCCCCCGAGATCCGGGCCTTTGTCTCTCTGCTCCGCCGCTATGATCCGGCTGTGACGCTGGATCTGCATACCACAAACGGCTCCTTTCACGGCTATCATCTCACCTACAGCGGACCGCTCAATCCGAATACGGATCCGGAACTGATGCGCTGGATGCGCCAGGCGTTTTTCCCCCAGATCCAACACCGCATGGCGCAGGCCGGATTCCGTACCTATTACTACGGCAACTTCGAACGGCGGGATGGGCAGGAAGTCTGGGCCACCTTCAGCCACGAGCCCCGGTTCAACAACAACTACGTGGGCCTGCGCAACCGCATTCCTATACTCAGCGAGGCCTATGCCTACATCCCCTTTCGGGATCGGATCGCGGTGACGGCCGCCTTCGTGCGCGCCGTGCTGGATTATCTGACCGAGCAGGCCGATCGGGTGCAGCAGCTGATCCAGCAGGCCGAACAGCATGCCATAGCGCTGGGGCGTAGCGGGCGAGATTCGCTCGGGGTGCGCTTCGCCCTTGTGCGTTCCTCGGAGCGGACCACCATTCTCAAGGGGGCCGTGCGCACCGAGGAAAACCCGTATTCCGGTCGGCCTATGTACCGCCTGGTTGAGGATTCCGTGCGCGCTGTAGAGATGCCCGAATATCAGGCCTTCCAGGCCACGATCCGGGAGCGCCTGCCCCGAGCCTATTATCTGCCCCCCGAGGTGGCCTCTGTTGTACTTCCCCTTCTGGAGGCGCACGGAGCCCGGCTGGAACGTCTGGAGCGACCGCTTCGGCTGCGCGGAGAGCGCTTCCGGATCCTGGAGAATCGCCAGGATGATCGTCCCTTTCAGGGACATCGCCAGCGCCGGCTGGAGGGACAATGGGAACCGGCCGAACTGGAACTGCCGGCCGGAAGCTGGACGCTGCCCATGGATCAGCCCCTGGCCCGGCTTCTGTTTTATCTGCTTGAACCCCGGAGCGACGACGGCCTCCTAAACTGGAACGTGCTGGATGCTTTTCTCGAAGGGTCCGGTTACTATCCTATATGGCGGAGCTCGCCCTGATCGTAGGAGCGGTTGTTTTTCTGTGTGTTCTTGTTTACGTTTAGCGCATCTAGAGCTGCCTAAGGGGATTTCGGTGGAGCTATCCGAAACGCGCTACCGGCGTCCGATCCTCCTGGTCGAGGACAACCCGGACGATATAGAACTCACACTCCGCGCCTTCCGAAAGCGGCGTATCCTGAATCCCGTCGTCGTGCTCCGAGATGGGCAAGAGGCCCTGGAGTACCTCTTCGGCACAGGTCGGTATGCGGACCGGGAGCCCTCGGGTGTGCCCCTGGTCATACTGCTGGATCTGAAGCTGCCCCGAGTCGATGGCCTCGAGGTACTGCGCCGCATCCGGGCCGATGAGCGCACCCGTATGCAGCCCGTGGTCATGCTGACCTCCTCTGTGGAGGAGGAGGATCTGATCGCCTCCTACCGGCTCGGGGTCAACAGCTACATCCGCAAGCCGGTTGATTTCGAGCAGTTTGTCGAAGTCGTGGGCCAGATCGGGCTGTACTGGTTGTTGCTCAATGAGCCTACGCCGGATGAGCGAATATGAGAAGGGATGGGCGGTCTCTATCGGTGCCCGGCTCTACAGGGGCCGGGCCTGTGGACGCCTGTAGGGTCGTGCCCCTCCGCGGATGTGCAGCATATCCGGGAGCTTGCTGCGTGCGCCATGTCTTCACCGCCTAAGGGATCCTCCGACTCTTGGCTGCGGCAGGCGGCCGTCTATGGTCAGGCCTTGTTCGAGATGCCCGAGGTCGGGATCGCCGTGCTGGACCTGGAGGGGCGTTTCCGGCAGGCGAATAGATACCTGGCTCATCTGCTTGGCCGCGAGCCCGGGGAGCTCGAAGGCCGTTCCGTGTTGGAGATCACCCACCCCGAAGATCGGGCCGATACAGAGGCCGTGTGGGATCGCCTCCGGCAGGGAGAGCTCGAGGGCATCCGCTACGAAAAGCGTTTTCTGTGTCGGGATGGATCCGCACTCTGGGGGCTTGCGGTCTGCAGGCTTGTCAGGGGGCTTGCCGAGGAACCGTTCTGTATCAAGGTGTTTCTTGATATTTCCCCTCAAAAGGGCTTTGAGGAGCGTCTGAGGCAGTCGGAGGCCCTGTACCGATATCTGTTTGAGCACAATCCACAGGCCATGTGGATCTATGATACGCAAAGCTATCGGTTTTTAGCCGTAAACGAGGCCGCTCTGCACCGCTACGGCTACAGCCGGGAGGAATTTCTTCAGCTTACCCTTTTCGATATCCGTCCGCCGGAAGAATGGGAGCGCCTCCGCCACTCCCTGGAGCATGGAAGTCCGGGGATAGAGGCTTCCGGTCCATGGCGGCACCGGCGTAAGGATGGCCGTTTGCTCTGGGTGCACATCACCTCGCACCCCATTGCCTGGCAGGGAAGGCCGGCCCGACTGGTTGTGGCCACCGATGTTACCGAACTGAAGGAGATAGAGGAGGCGCTTCGGGACTCCGAGGAGCGCTTTCGCACGCTGGTCGAGCACACGTCGGCGGCTGTATTCCTCTACCAGGGCGCCCACCTGGTCTATGCCAACCCGGCCTGCGCGCGCATATCCGGATATCCGATCGAGGAGCTGCTCTCCCGGCCTTTCTGGGAATTCGTCCATCCCGAGGATCGAGATCAGGTGCGGGTTCGGGGACTGGCTCGCCAGCGCCGACAGGTGGAGCCCTCACGCTATGAGCTGCGCATCCTGCGTCCGGATGGCCAGGTGCGCTGGCTGGACTTCTCCGCCGCCCCGACGCGCTGGCGGGGCAGGCCGGCGGTCATCGCCACGGCCGTGGATATCACGGATCGCAAAGAGGCCGAGGCGGCCCTGCTGAGGTGGAATCAGGAGCTGGAGGCGCGCGTGCGGGAGCGTACAGCCGCCCTGGAGGCCGCCCTGCGGGAGCTGGAAGCCTTCAGCTATTCTGTCTCGCACGATCTGCGGGCCCCCTTGAGGGCTATTGATGGTTTCAGTCTGGCGCTGCTGGAAGACTACGGGGATCGGCTCGAGGAGGAGGGCCGTCATTATCTGGCGCGCATACGGGCCGCGGTCCAGCGGATGGGTATGCTCATCGATGATCTGCTGCGCCTGTCCCGGGTCAGCCGATCGGAGCCGCAGCGCGTGCGGGTGCACCTTTCCGCTATAGCCAGCCAAATCGCCGAGCTTCTCCAGCAGGCCGATCCGGATCGGCGGCTGCGTTGGGAAATCGATCCGGACCTGTGGGCGGATGCCGATCCGGGTATGATGCGTGTTCTGTTGCAGAACCTTCTAGAGAACGCCTGGAAGTACACCCGATCCCGGCCCGAGGCGCACATCCGCTTCGGGGTGCTCAAGCAGGGGGAGCGGAGCGTTTATTTCGTGCAGGACAACGGGATCGGGTTTCCTCCAGATCAGGCCGAGCGCATTTTCCAGCCTTTTACCCGGCTGGAGCCGGAATACGAGGGAACGGGCGTGGGGCTGGCCACGGCCGAACGCATTGTTCGGCGACACGGGGGGCGGATCTGGGCTGAGGGAAGGCCGGGGGAGGGAGCTGTGTTCTACTTCACCCTGGAGCCCTGATCCGGTTCTCGAGGGCCCTTCCCTGTCCGGTGTCGGTGTTCGGCGCCCCAGCCTCCACCTCCGGGCGTTTCGATGCGGATCCGATCTCCGGCTTCGGCCCAGAAGCTTATCTTGCCCGGAAGGGTGCGGGCTCGACCCCGATGGATCCAGACCGTTTTTCCGGGTGCGCCCGCTTCTCCGCCGTGCAGGCCGTAGGGCCGCAGTCGCCTTCGTTCGGCCAGGATCGTCACCTGAGCCGGTGCCAGGAGCTCCAGTTCCCGCACCAGTCCGTCGCCCCCGCGGTGTAGGCCTCTGCCCCCGGAGCCGTCTCGGATCGCATAGCGTCTGACCCGGAACGGGTAGGCGTACTCGAGGGCCTCGATCGGTGTGTTGAGCGTGTTGGTCATGTGCGTATGCACGGCCGAGGTGCCCCCTCGATCTGGTGTGGCGCCGGCCCCACCGGCCAGGGTTTCGTAGTACGTGTAGTAGCGCCCCCGGAAGGGGTCCCATCCCCCGATCGTCCAGTTGTTCATCGTACCCTGGGAGGCGGCCGGAACGCGATCCGGAAGGGCCTCTGCCAGAGCGCCCAGGAGCACGTCCACAATGCGCTGGGAGGTTTCCACGTTGCCTCCCGCCACCGCGGCCGGAGGGCGGGCATCGACTACGGATCCGGGAGGGGTGAGCACGCGGATCGGACGCAGGCATCCGGAGTTGGCCGGGATATCGAAGCCGATCAGCGCGCGGAAGACGTAGTAGACGGCCGATACGGTAATGGCCCGAACGGCGTTCAGGTTGCCCGGGCGTTGGGGCGCCGTGCCGGAGAAATCCACAATGGCCTCCCCTCCCGTGAGGGTGATGGCCACCCGGATGGGCACGGGATCCTCGCTGAGGCCGTCGTCGTCGAGGGCGTCCTCAAAGCGATAGGTGCCCGCGGGCAGGCCTTCTAAGAAGCGGCGCATAAGGCGCTCTGTATAATCCAGCAGAGCCTCCATAGCGGATTCCAGCTCCGCCCCGTACCGATCGATCAGTTCGCCGAAACGGGCCACGCCGCGCCTTCCGGCGGCCAGCTGGGCACGCAGGTCTCCGGTCCGCTCTTCGGGTGTGCGCACGTTGGCCAGAAGCAGGTCCCAGACCGCCGTATCGAGCTGGCCGGCGCGAAGAAGCTTCACCGGGGGGATGATGAGCCCCTCCTGATAGATTTCTCTTGAGAGCGGCATAGAGCCCGGGCTCATGCCTCCGATGTCGGCATGGTGGGCTCGTGTGGCCACAAACCCCCAGAGCCGATCTCCGGAGAAGACGGGATGCACAAGCGTAAGATCCGGCAAGTGGGTGCCGCCCCGGAAGGGATCGTTGAGCAGGAGGGCATCGCCGGGTTGCAGATCCGGAAACGCTTCCAGGCAGGCCTGAACCGCAAGCGGCATAGCGCCCAGGTGTACGGGGATATGCGCCGCCTGGGCAACCAGTTCGCCCTGCGCTGTAAAGAGGGCGCAGGAGAAGTCACGTCGCTCTTTGATGTTCGGGGAGAAAGCGGCGCGCTGCAGCACAGCCCCCATTTCCTCGGCCACGGAGGCGAGCAGGTGGCGGAAGATCTCCAGGCGTACGGCGTCCATCAGGCAAGCTCGATCCAGAGGTTGCCGGTCGAATCTACCGCTCCCGTGCTTCCGGGAGGCAGGTATATGGTCGTATCCGGACGCACGCACAGGGCGGGGCCGCAGATCCGGTTCCCGGCCCGGAGCATGAGTCCATCATAGAGGGGCACGACGATCTTGTCTCCTTCTACCACGAGGGGTCGCTTCTCCAGCAGGGCGGTTCGTTCCGGCTCGGTCGAGCCGCGCTCGATTTCGGGCAGCCGGGGAGGGGAACCTAGCCCTGTGGCGTGCACGCGGAGGTTAGTGATCTCCACCGCGGCGGTGGGATCGGCATAGCCGTAGGCGCTCTGGTGCATCTCCTCAAAGGCCGCACGCCAGCGCCGGTTGAAGGGGACCGAAAGCGTATAGCTCTGCCCTGCGTAGCGCACCTCCAGGACGCGCTCCAGGATCATCGCCGATCGGGGGAAACCCTCCCGGCGCAGATCCCGGAAGGCCTGCTGCAGCAAGGGGATAAAGCGGCGCGCCAGCTCCCCCCGGGGTATGGGGCCCGACAGCATGACGGTCTGCACATAATCCCGACGCACGTCGGCCGCCAGCATGCCCAGAGCGGAGAGCACGGAGGCCTGTGCCGGCACGAGCACATGTCGGATGCCCAGGGAACGGGCCAGCTCGGCCGCATGCAGGGGGCCGGCTCCGCCGAAGCAGACGAGCACGAAATCCCGGGGATCGTGTCCCCGTTCCACAGAGATCACGCGCAGGGCGCGCTCCATGTGCGCATGCGCGACCTGGAGCACCCCGAGGGCGGCCACTTCGGCCGGGCTGAGTTCTCCGGCGCCCTCCAGCTTCGCCTCCCGGGCAAGGCGTTCGAGCACGTCCAGAGCAGCCCGGGGATCGAGCGGGTACCGTCCCCCGAGAAACCATTCCCCGGACAGACGTCCCAGCACGAGGTGGGCGTCGGTGACCGTGGCTGCCTCGCCCCCCTTGCCGTAGCAGGCCGGCCCGGGATCGGCCCCGGCGCTCCGGGGGCCGACCCGCAGGGCGCCTCCGGGATCGACGGCGGCGATTGAGCCACCCCCTGCGCCTACGGTGTGGATATCCAGCATGGGCACCCCGATGGGCAGTCCGTCGATCGACCCCCCGGTCGTAAGGGGCAGTTCCCCGGCGATAAGGGCTACATCGGTCGAGGTGCCTCCCATATCGAAGGTGATCAGGTTGTGCACACCGCCGAGGCCGGCCACGTACCGAGCTCCGATCAGCCCGCCAGCCGGTCCGGAGAGGGCACATCGGACGGCCTGTGTGCGGACCTCTTCGGTGCGAATGAGCCCGCCGTTGGACTGCATGACCCGGAAACGCAGACCTCCCAGGGCCTCTTCGAGTCGGCTCAGGTAACGGTCCAGGACCGGGGCCACATAGGCGCTGGCCACCGTGGTGCTGGCGCGCTCGTATTCCCGGAATTCGGGCAGGATTTCGGAGGAAAGCGCCACATACAAGCCGGCCTGGCGCAGTCGCGCTCCCACCTGGCGCTCGTGTTCCGGGCGCAGGAAGGAAAACAGCAGGCAGACACCCACCGCCTCGGCGCCGTAACGGCCGAGCGCTTCGAGCAGGGATTCCAGGGCTTCGGCTGGCAACGGGCGCAAGATCTGGCCGTCGGATCCAACGCGTTCCGGCACTTCGAAACACCCGGCGCGGGGTACCAGGGGTTCAGGTTTGCGGGCCGCAAGATCGTACAGCTCGCTTCGGTGCTGGCGTCCGATGTGCAGCAGATCCCGGAACCCCTCGGTGGTCACAAAGGCTGTACGCGCGCCCCGACGCTCCAGCAGGGCGTTTGTGGCCACAGTTGAACCGTGCACGATCTCCCCGGGCGGGGAGGGCAGGCTCTGGATCCCTTCAAGCACGGCCCGTGCCGGATCATCCGGGGTGGAGAAGCGCTTGAACGTCCACAGCCGACCGTTTTCCGGTTCGTAGACGACGAAGTCCGTAAACGTGCCCCCGATGTCAACGCCGACCCGACAGCTCATGTTCGAACGCGTTTTCGTGCCCACATCCACAACCCCAGACCTGTGCTCAACAAGGCCAGCAGGGCGGAGATGAAAAGCGAAAGCCTCTCCGATCCAGACCAGATCCCCACGCCTCGGAGCGCGCTCAACACAGCTTGCGTGCCGAGCAGGGTGGCGGTGGCCGTAACGAGCGCTGTGAGCGTGTTGGCCAGTCGGCCGTTGCGAGCTGGGCCCATCAGCTTCGTATCATTGACGGCCACCCATAGGAAGAAGGCCACAAGGGGGAGCAGGGCGCCGTTGAGCGCCTGCGCGGCCAGGATGGCCGGAATGGGGCGCACGCCCAGCAGGCCGAAGAGGGCGCCTACGCCCCAGACCCCGAAAAGCACGGCTCGATAGGGAAGGCCGCGTTCTGACCAGGTATCCGGACTCAGAATCCCCCGCGCGGTGATGGCCGCCGCCGTGGGGGCGGTCAGGGCGGAGCTGAAGCCGGCAGCAAAAAGCCCCAGGGCGAAGAGCGTCCTGCCTCCCGGACCGAGCCCGGCTGTAAGCCGTTCGGCCAGCGCCTCATAGGAGAAGGGGCCCGATATGGCCGATCCGGTCACCAGGATGGCCATGGAGATGGCCACGCCCACCGCGATGGAAACGGCCAGGCCCAGGCGGCTCAGGCGCAGGTCCTGACCGCGGGCCAGGCGGGAGCCCAGAAACAGGTTATAGGGGACCACCGTGGTGCCGATAAGTCCTACGACGAGCGATTCGGCCCCGTCTGGCATGGAGGGCCACAGCATGCCCCGCAGCCAGGCCGCATCTGGCGGGTGCACGCGCCAGGCGGTCCAGAAGAAGGCCAGGCCCATGAAGGCCACCAGAACGCTGAGCAGGCGGCTCAGGCTCTGCAGGGTGCCCATCCATAGCAGTAGGCCCGAGCTGACTATCACGCCCAGGGCGAGCCAGACCCGATCAATCCGAAGGACCAGTTCCAGGCCGGCCACCGCTCCCAGGATGTTGCCCACCTCGAAGGCCGCCGTGCCGATTACGATGGCCCCCAACACGAGACCGCGGATAAGCCATCTCGATGGGCCGGAAAACCGCTCTCGAAGCGCTCGGCCCAGGGAGAGGCCCGATTGAATGCTCAGTCGGGCCGAGGCTTCCTGAAGGACCCAGCAGGCCAGGAAAGAAAACAGGAGCGCCCACAGAAGCGTGAGCCCGAAACGCGCTCCCGAGGCGGCGGCCGTGGTCACCGTGCCCGGTCCCACAAAAGCCGCCGCGATCGCGGACCAGAGTACCACTGCCGCCCAGCGCCTCATGGGCCAAGCCGCAATACCAGTTCCGGAAACAAAATCACCAGCACCAGCGCCAAGAGCTGGAGCATGATAAACGGCACCACACCCCGATACATATCCAGGGTCTGAATCTCCGGTGGTGTTACCCCACGCAAGTAAAAGAGGGCAAACCCGAAGGGCGGGGTAAGGAAAGAAGTCTGCAGGTTCATGCCCAGCATGACGCCGAGCCAGACCAGATCGATCCCCAGGGCCTGCGCCGCGGGCGTGATCAGGGGCAGGAGAATAAAGGCGATCTCAAAGAAGTCCAGGAAAAATCCGAGCACGAAAACCGCCAGGTTGACCACGACAAGCAGCCCAACCCGTCCACCGGGTAGGCCGGTGAGCAGCTCTTCGATCCAGATATCCCCGTAGAGGCCCCGGAAGACCAGGGCGAAGGCTGTCGATCCGATAAGGAGCATCATAACCATGGAGACGAGTCGAACCGTTTGGTCCAGACTCTCCCACAGCGCTTTGCGGGACAACCTGCCCCGAAGGGCGGCAAGGCCCATCGCCCCCACCGCACCCAGCGCTCCAGCTTCTGTGGGGGTGGCCAGGCCCACGAAGATGCTGCCCAGTACAAGACCGATCAGGCTGAGCGGGGGAAGAAGGACCCCGAGCACGCGCCTCCAGAGGGTCCACCCACCCGGGGAACGCACTTCGGCCGGCAACGCCGGGGCGGCCGAGGGACGCAGCAGGGCGATCCCGATCACGTAGATCGCATACAGGCTGGCGAGCAGCAGGCCGGGCAGGAGCGCGCCCCAGAAAAGATCGCCCACGGAAACGCCCATCTGATCGCCGAGCACAATCAGCACCACGCTCGGGGGGATGATCTGTCCCAGCGTGCCGGAGGCCAGGATCACCCCGGTGGCCAGCCGGGGGTCATAGCGGTAGCGCAGCATGACGGGCAGGGAAATCAGCCCCATGGCCACCACGGAAGCGCCCACCACTCCCGTGGCCGCGGCCAGCAAGGTGCCGACCAGGACCACTCCCATTGCCAGGCCGCCCCGCAGAGGGCCGAAGAGCATGCCGATCGTCTGAAGCAGATCCTCGGCCAGCCCGGAACGCTCCAGAATCGAACCCATGAGGATGAAAAAGGGAACGGCCAGGAGCGTATAGTTGGCCATGACTCCGAAGATCCGCTCCGGCATGGCCAGCAACAGGTGCCAGTCGAAGTAGCCCAGCTCTACGCCAAGGAAGGCGAAGAGCAAGGCCACCCCTCCCAGGGCAAAGGCTACGGGAAACCCGATGAAAATGAGCACAAGCGCCCCGAAAAACATGAGCGGGGCCAGCCAATCTCCGCTCATATCCGGCCTCCGCCCTCAGCAGGCTCCCAGTCCCCGTAAAGGCCACGCAACCAGGCCCATCGTTTGATCGCCTCCGACACCCCCTGCAGAAAAAGCAGCCCGAAGCCGATGAGGATGACGGTCTTGATCGGATAGCGGGGCAGCCCACCGGGGTCTGGAGAGAGCTCCTTGATCTGCCAGGAGTTCCATATGGAAGGCCAGGAGAAGTATAACACGGCGAGGCAGAAAGGTATAGCGAAAAGCAGCATGCCCAGCAGATCCAGCCAGGCCTGCAGAGGCGGGGAAAAGCGAGTGTAGAAAACGTCTACACGCACATGCGCCCCGTGCCGCAGGGCGTAAGAGGCCCCCATCAGGAAGAGCACACTGAAGAGGTACCACTGCAGCTCCAGATAGGCATTTGAGGCCAGGGGCAGGCCCAGCGCCCTTCCTACATAGCGAGCGACGGCGTTGTAGGTGCCCACGAACACCATGAGCAACGTAGCCCAGCGCGTTATCCCACCGCTCAACCGGCTCAGCGTATCGACAGCGCGCGCCAGGCGCAACAGCGTGCGCATCGTTCCCCCCTCCTGGAAGGCGCCGGAGTTTATGCGCTCCCCTGGAGAAAAGCAAGCCTCTGTGGCGGATCTCGCCCGTTCTGCGGCTCTCTGAGGTCGAAGCCGGATCAGGGGACCGGCGCCTTCCCTTGCCATTTGCCATCCGAAGGCGGCTCCTCAGGAGAAGCGTTTGCGCATCTCCGAGCGGAGCCGTTCCCGATGCATGGGGTGGGCGATCTGGATGAGCGCTTCGGCTCGCTGCCGCAGGTTTTTCCCGTATAGGTTGGCGATCCCGTATTCGGTTACCACGTAGTGTACGTGGGCGCGTGTGGTGACCACCCCGGCCCCGGTTTTTAGGTAGGGCACGATACGGGACTCTCCGCGGCTGGTGACCGAAGGTAAGGCGATAATGGGTTTGCCGCCCTCCGATAGGGAGGCCCCCCGGATGAAGTCCATCTGCCCGCCCACACCGGAATACTGGTAGGTGCCGATGGAGTCGGCGCATACCTGTCCGGTCAGGTCGACCTCGATGGCGCTGTTGATGGCCGTCACCTTCGGGTTGCGCCGGATGACGGAGGTGTCGTTGACGTAGGCGATATCGAGCAGGGCCACCATGGGGTTATCATCCACGAAATCATACAGGCGGCGGCTACCCATGACAAAGCCGGCCACGATTTTTCCGGGATGCACCCGCTTCTGTGCGTTGGTGATCACCCCTTTTTGCACGAGATCGATTACTCCATCGGAGAACATTTCCGTATGGACCCCCAGGTCCCGGTGCCCTTCGAGGGCGGCCAGGACGGCGTTCGGGATGGCCCCGATCCCCATCTGCAGGGTGGCCCCGTCCTCGACGAGTTCGGCCACGTAACGACCGATGCGCGTTTCGATCTCCGTGGGCGGAGAGGGGTGTGTTTCCGGCAGGGGCTCATCGACCTCCACAAGAGCGTGTATCTGGCGCACATGAATGAGCCCGTCGCCGTGGGTACGGGGCATGCGGGGGTTGACCTGGGCGATGACGTATCGGGCACACTGCACCGCGGCCCGGGTGGCGTCCACGGACACACCCAGAGAGCAGAACCCGTGCCGATCGGGAGGGGAGACATGAATCAGGGCCACGTCGATGGGCATGATGCCCCGCCTGAAAAGGGCGGGTACTTCGCTCAGAAAAATGGGCACGTAATCTCCACGTCCCGCGTTAATGGCCTCTCGCACGTTGGCTCCCACGAAGAGGGCGTTGATGCGAAAGCTCTCCGTATAGGCTGGATCCGCGTACGGAGCCGGGCCCTCGGTATGCAGGTGCACAATTTCCACGCCGCGCAGCTCAGGGGCGCGAGCTACGAGCGCTTCGATCAGCACCCGTGGTGCGGCCGCCACGCTGTGGATAAAAACCCGATCCCCGGATCGCACCACGGAGAGCGCTTCTTCGGCCGATACCCACCTTGTCATACTCGTCCTCCTGGTTCTGTGGGGCACAAGATACTCCCCGATTGCCTTCCGGCCCGTGAAAGGTTTTTGAAATCTCTGGCCCTTGCTCGTATCATCGCATGCGTGCTCTCTTATGAGGAGGAAGGACGATGCACAGACGTGCTTTTCTGTTCAGCGCCGCAGTGGGCGGGGTGGGTTTGCTCGGCGGGTGCGGATCCCGGAAAGAGGAGGCCGCCCCGGCCCTCATCACGCAGCCCCGCATCCAGTGGCGGCTGGCCTCCAGTTTTCCGCGCGGCCTGGACACGATTTTCGGGGCCGCCGAGGTGCTGGCACGTCGGGTGGAGGCGCTCACCGAGGGGCGTTTTCAGATCCGGGTCTATCCGGCCGGCGAACTGGTTCCGGGCCTGCAGGTGCTCGATGCCGTGCAGCAGGGCACGGTGCAGATGGGGCATACGGCCAGCTATTACTTCACGGGCAAAAACCCGGCCCTGGCCTTCGATACCACCCTGCCGTTTGGCCTCACAGCCCGGCAGCACAACGCCTGGCTGTATTATGGGGGCGGGCTGGAGCTGTTACGGGCGGTGTTTGCCGATTTCAACGTGATCAATTTCCCGGGCGGCAACACAGGGGCGCAGATGGGCGGCTGGTTCCGGCGGGAGATTCAATCCGTCTCCGATATGCGGGGGCTCAAAATGCGTATCCCGGGTCTGGGCGGCGAGGTGATGAGCCGCCTGGGCGTGGTCGTGCAGGTGCTGGCCGGGGGAGACATCTATCCTGCTCTGGAGCGCGGGGCCATCGACGCGGCCGAATGGGTGGGGCCCTACGACGATGAAAAACTGGGCTTTCATCGGGTGGCCCGCTTTTATTACTATCCCGGCTGGTGGGAGCCGGGCGCCTGCCTGTCGTTTTACGTCAATCGTTTGGCCTGGGAGCGACTGCCGCGTACCTACCAGCAGGCCATCGAGGTGGCCGCATACGAGGCAAACGTGAGCATGCTGGCCCACTACGATCAGCAAAACCCCCTGGCGCTGGAGCGCCTGCTCAAGGCCGGGGTTCAGCTGAGGCGCTTTCCCGCCGATGTGATGGAAGCCGCCCGGCAGATCGCCTTCAGCCTCTATGAGGAGCAGGCCAGCCGCGATGGTACGTATCGCAAGCTATACGATTCCTGGCGACAGTTCCGGGAGCGGGCCTATCGCTGGTTCGGTACCGCCGAGCGCAGCTACGCGGAATTCGCTTTTCCGACCCCCTGAATCTAGATTGCGTATAAATTCCGCGCCCCGCTTGCCTGGATTGAAAGCGTGTGTTTTCTTAACGGGTGCCTACCTAAAATAGGGGAGTCCTGTCATGCCACACGTCGTCGCCGAGCCGTGCATCAACTGCAAGTTCACCGATTGTGTTGAGGTCTGCCCGGTGGACTGCTTCTATGAGGGGCCGAACATGCTTGTCATCCATCCGGATGAATGCATCGACTGTGGGGCCTGCGTGCCGGTCTGCCCCACGGGGGCGATCCATCCGGAGGATGAGTTGCCGGAGAAGTGGGCGCACTACAAGGAAATCAACGCCCAGCTGGCCGAGGAGTGGAAGGCGCTGGGGATGAACATCACCTCTAAGAAGGATCCTCTGCCCGATGCGGAGGAATGGAAGACGCGTCCGAAGAGCGAAGCGGATATCCTGACCTGGGAGACGTGAGCGCGCTGGCCGCCCCCTTTCGGGGGCGGACCTGTTTTTAGCAGAAATCGTCTCTGGATGCAGATCGCATGTCCGTACACGTGAAAGCACCCGAGCGGATTGGGCAAAGCGATCGGTCCTGGCGCCTGGCCACGATCCTTTCGAACCTGATCAACCCGTTTATCTTTCCGCCCCTGCTTTTTGGCCTGCTGGCCTGGCACTGGGGCCTTCCCGGCTCGGTTGCCTGGCCCGTTTTGGGGCTTGTGTTCATGCATTTCACCCTGCTCCCCCTGCTGTATCTGGTGTATCTGCTGCATCGCAATCGGATCGAGAGCCTGGATGTGCGCCGGCGTCTGGCCCGTACGGTCCCCTTTATGGTGGGGATCGCCTCCTACAGCGTGGTCTTGATGGTGCTCGTATTCTGGCAACCGACGGGATGGCAGCCCATGGCCTGGCTGATAGGCGTCTATATCGTGAACACGGCCGTGACGATACTCATCAACCTGAGTTGGAAGATCAGCGTCCATCTGATGGGGCTGAGTGGTGCGCTGGGAGCCTTTGTCTTTTTCCTGCACCATCCGTTGCCGGGATACGCACACCGGCTGGCCTGGGATTCGATCTACTGGGGGCTCTTTGTGCTGGTTCCCCTGCTCATGTGGGCGCGCGTGACCGTGCGCGCCCATACCTGGGCACAGACCCTGGGCGGAGCCGCATATGGGTTCGGGGCCACCTATGGTTTGCTGAGCTGGGGATGGGAGTGCTACGCGGGATGAAACTGCTCACGCTCGAGGGCCGGGAGCCGAATAGGCCCTGGCGGGTGCTGACGGCTGAGGAGATGGGCCGGGCTGACCGGGCCGCGGCCGAACGGCTTGGCCTGCAGGTGCGCCTGCTCATGGAGCTGGCCGGGCGTTCGGTGGCGCAGTTCCTGCTCAGGCACTATCCGGAGGGCCCCTTCTGGGTGTTTTGCGGCAGAGGACACAATGGGGGCGATGGGCTGGTAGCAGCCCGTTACCTGGCCCAGGCGGGTCGTCGGGTGCATGTGGTCCTCATGCTCGAGCCCGGTATGCTGAGCGAAGAGGTGAGGGCCGCCTGGGAGCGTTTGCTCATCGCCGATGGATCCTGGAGCTGGAGCCTGTGGCCCGATGTGGGACCTGTAGAGCCTGCCGCCGTTATCGTGGATGCCCTGCTGGGCACGGGGATTCGTCGCCCGGTAAGCGGACCCATCCGGGGGGCCATCGGCTGGATGAACCGATCGGGACGTCCTGTGGTGGCCGTAGATATCCCCAGCGGCCTGGACGCCGATACGGGAGCCGAGCTAGGGCTCGCCGTACAGGCCCGCGATACGGTCACGATGGCTTTTCCCAAATGCGGGCTGTTGCTCGATGAAGGACGATACCGGGCCGGAAACATTTGGGTGGCCGATATCGGTATTCCGGATCGGCTGGCCGTTTACGCGCAAACCTTCGCCGCCACGACTTCCTGGGTGTCCACCCTGTGGCCCCGCCGGCCGCCGGGGGCGCACAAGTACCGCGCCGGACGTCTGTTCGTGCTGGCCGGAAGTCCGGGGCTTTCCGGGGCGCCGGTGCTGGCCGCGCAGGCGGCCGCGCGCCTGGGGGCCGGGGCTGTGGTGCTGGGCGTTCCCGCCTCCCTAGAGCCGACTCTGGCCACCAAGACCCGGGAGGTGATGACGCGCGCGCTGCCCGAGACGGAGACGGGAACCGTGTCCGCGACGGCTCTGGGAACGGTGCGCGCGGAGCTGGCCCGCAGTCGGGCCGGGCTTATCGGACCCGGTCTGGGCCGCCATCCTCAGACCATAGCGCTCCTGGAGCAGGTGTTCGGCGAGCATCGAAACTACCCCCTGGTCATCGATGCCGACGGGTTGTTTGCGCTCGCCGAGCGTCCGCATCTGCTCAAGGGACCTCCCAGGCCCTGGATTTTGACTCCGCATGCCGGAGAATTCGCCCGCCTGACGGGGCTGGATCCGGAACAGGTCCGCAGAGGGCGCGTAGAGCTGGCCCGCCACTGGGCCCGGCGCTGGGGAGTGGTGCTTGTACTCAAGGGCATGCCTTCCGTTGTGGGCACCCCGACAGGCAGGGTGTGGATCAACCCGACAGGAGATGAGAGGCTGGCCACCGCGGGAACAGGGGATGTGCTGGCCGGACTCATCGCCGGGCTTCTGGTACAGGGACTGGACCCGGAGCATGCCGCCGTGGCCGCGCTTTTTGTCGGGGGCCGAGCCGCTGAGCGAGGGCCACAAAACCTGGTGGCCGGAGATATTATCGAACACCTGGCCGAGGAGATCCCCCGATGAAAATCCGACTCTGGGTTGCCACCGGGCTCTGGGGAGCCGTAATCGCGGGTCTGCTTCTGATACCCGGGGATAGCCTTCCTGATTTATCCTGGTTTTCGCTCGATAAGCTTGGCCATTTCGGGCTTTTCTTGATCTGGGCCTGGCTGTGGGCCCGGACCCTGGAGCCGCTCTCGACCCCGAAGGTGAGTGCGCTTCTGGTTTTTGTCTGCCTCTGGGCCCTGGGCACCGAGTTCCTGCAAGCCGCCTTCGCCTCTGGCCGCTCGGCGGAAATCGCCGATGTGCTGGCCGACGTGGCCGGATTCACGGTGGGATTGTGGGGCTATCTCCGTCTGCACCTTCCCCGTCGTCTGCTGGGGAAACTCTTGCGTGTTTCGGAAGTCTAATCCAGTGAACACGGAAGCAGGATCCCGTTCGGATCCGCAAGAGAGGGATCATGCGTGTACGTCTAAAGTTTACGTTTTCGTTGCTAACGGGGCGGGTCTTCCCGCTTGACCTTTGCCCCCATACGTTGTAGGTTTGGACATCTTGCGTAGAGACAGGAGGCCTGTATCATGCGCGTACGTCGGAAGGCTCCGGAGGCGGATCTTCGGCGCTGGTACACGTTGTTCATTGAGGTGGGCTTGGTGGTGGTGTTGTTGGCTCTGGTGGTGGCGTTTCGGCTGGATATTCGTCCGCGCTCGGAGTTTGTGATTGTGGAGAAGCCGCAGGAGACGGTGAAGATAGAGGAGATTGAGCAGACGCGGCAGATAGATCGGCCGCCTCCGCCTCCGCCTCCGCCGGTTCCTGTGGAGGTGCCGGATGATAAGCTGTTGGAGGAGGAAGATGTGCGCTTTGAGTCGGAGTTGAACCAGCAGGCCACGAATCTGCCCCCGCCCCCGCCTCCGCCGCCGGCGGCAACGCAGCAGTCGGAGCCGGAGCCGGAGGTGTTTGTCATTGTCGAGGAGATGCCGGAACTCATCGGGGGATTGGAGGGTCTGCAGCGTCGGATCCGGTATCCGGAGATCGCGCGCAAGGCCGGTGTGGAGGGCATGGTGATCATTCAGTTTGTGGTCGATGAGAACGGGAATGTGACGAATGCGCAGGTGGTCAAGGGCATTGGGGCCGGATGTGACGAGGAAGCCCTGCGCGTGGTACAGGAGTCGAAGTTCAAGCCGGGCAAGCAGCGGGGCCGTCCGGTCCGCGTGCAGATGACCCTGCCGGTGCGCTTCCGGCTTAAAGGATAAGGCTTTTGCCGCTTTCCTGCAAAGGCGGAACGCTGTTCCGCCTTTTTTGTTTGGCCGGATTGAACTTGCCAGCGCATTCATTGTAGGTTTGCCGCCTGGAAGCAGGAGACCAAAGGCATGGAAGGCTTCGATCTACTCAAGCGCATTGTGGAAACGCCCGGGGCTCCGGGGCGTGAAGAGCCGATTCGCCAGGTCATCATGGAGGCGGTTCGTCCTCTGGTCGATGAGGTGCGGGTCGATGCGCTGGGAAACGTGATTGCCCACAAGCGGGGCAGAGGAGAGATGCGCGTGCTGCTGGCCGCGCATATGGATGAGATCGCCTTTATGGTGAATCATATCGACGATCGGGGCTTTATCCGATTCGTGCCTCTGGGCGGGTTTGATCCCAAGACCCTTGTGGCCCAGCGGGTTATCGTGCATGGCCGTCAGGATCTGCCCGGCGTGCTGGGCACCAAACCCGTACATGTGATGACCCAGGAAGAGCGCAAGAAGGTGCCGGAGATCAAGGAGTTCTTTGTCGACGTGGGTCTGCCGGCCGAGCGCGTTCGAGAGCTGGTCCGGGTGGGCGATGTGATTACGCGCCAGCGGGAGCTCATTCGGGTGGGGGATACGGTTACGGCCAAATCCCTGGACAATCGCCTGAGCGTATTTGTGCTGCTGGAGGCGTTGCGCGAGCTCGGCGCACATGAGGCGGACGTCTACGCCGTTTTCACCGTGCAGGAGGAGGTGGGGTTGCGGGGCTCGCGCGTGGTTGTGCGCCAGGTACAACCCCATGTGGGGATCGCCCTCGATATCACGCTGGCCAACGATATCCCCGGTATCCCGGAGCCGGAGCAGCAGTGCCGGCTGGGCAAAGGGACGGCGATCAAGGTCATGGATGCCAGTGCGATCGCCGATGCCCGGCTGATCGACTTTCTGGTGCAGGTGGCCGAGGAACACAAAATCCCGTATCAGCTGGACGTCTCCCCGGCGGGGGGTACGGATACGGCCGGTATTCAGTACCTGAGCGGCGATGGGGTCGTGGCGGGTTGCCTTTCTACCCCGACTCGCTACGTACACAGCACCACCGAGATGGCGCACACGGCCGACATCCAGGCCAGTATCCGCCTGCTGGCCCGCGCTCTGGAGCAGATCCATACTTTCCAGCTCGCCGTTAGCTGATCCCGAAGAGCCGGCGCCACTCTTCCAGCTCTTCCCCCGCGGGGGGAGGGGGCTTTTCAGGCTCCAGGGGATCGGTCCGGGCGCACAACAGGGCCAGATCCCGTATGGATCGCACCTGTGCGCCCGAAAGACGGGCATAGCGCCGGATTTCCCGGTCGTCGCTTACGACCACGAGACAGGCAGGGGAGGGGAACAGATCGATATAGCGCTTTATGTACGCGTCTGCGCTCTGACCGGAGGGGGAGAAATGCACCTCCACCGGACCTTGCTCTACGGCGGTGGTCGATCGCCCCTGACCATCGAAGACGAGCACACACCGCATCCGACGGCGCAAGGCGGCACCCTGGAGCCGGACGATCAGGTGCTCGCGCGCCCGATCCAGGCTCTGTTCGGCCTCCTGACGCCAGTTGGGCTCACGCCACAGCGCATTGTATCCATCCACGAGCCAGATCTCGTTCACTCCTCTTCTTCCTCGGCCTCCTGTTTTCGCTGAAAGATGAAGTAATCCGGACGACCCTCCTGGTTGAAGGTGACCGTGTGCAATTTCCAGCCCTCCTGACCCAGCCGGTTGAGCTCGGCTTCCAGCATGGGGCCGGCATCTTTGTACCGGATGAGTTTGAATGCATACCGTTTTCGGCCCATACCCCACTCTCACTCGGTTTTCTCGCAAAGAAGATAGGCAAAGTTCAATTTCGCGACCACAAGACGGCTAAAGCCGATCTCTGGACGTCAGACACGAGAGTACTTCTTCCTGCTCGCGTGCGCCCTCGAATGCCCATGCGAACGTCCGGATCGGGCCCTCCTGGTGCGCCTTCCTCTGCCGAGGGGCGTCCGAAGCGGGGGCGACCCGGGAGATTCGGGTTACGGGTTGCCTGGCCCCAGGAGCAGTAGCCAGCGCGTTCCCGGCGCGGGTTCCAAATGCGGGAGGCCTGAACGCAGCTCCCAGCGCACCACCCCATCACGCAGGGCGGCGCTGAGCCTCTCCCGGTACGGGGCAAGAGCACGCGCCAATTCGGTCGGGGAAAGTTGCGCCAGAATGGTTTGCTCCAGATCCGCCGGCAGGGGGGTGCGCAGGCTGCCGGTAAGCAGCCGTTCTTCATAGAGCAGGCGCGCCTGACCCTGCAGGCTCCAGGCGATCGGCCGGCGGGCAGGGATGGTCGTGAGAAATGGAGGTGTCCAGAGCGTATCCAGGCGCACTTTCGGGGCCCCTGGCGGGGAGAAGGGTTCGGTATACGGAATCGATTGCTCCGGACTGAAGAGGCGAAGGCGCAGCGTGTCCCGTTGTATGGATCCCGGTGTGTGCAGGAACATGACCAGTTCTCCCTCCAGGCGCATCCGAGCCAGTAGGACCGGTCTGATTTCGTTCCACAGACGGCGCGCCAGGGCGCGCACCGAAAGCCCTCGGTCCAGGCTATCGAGCACGGTTCCGGTTCTCCGAGCGGACTGGTAGCGCCGGTAGGTCTGCAAGATCTCTTCCAGTTGCCGTTGAGGCCGCTCCAGCAACGGATCCAGATCAAGCACCCGATGGGGCAGTTCGGCTTCTATGCTCAGCTGTAGGGGCCAGTCCACATGTCCGAACACGGCGAGAGGTTCTGGGAGCTCTAACGTGGTTTCCGCCCCCAGGGAGAAGAACACGGATACGGATTCCGAGGCGGGGCGCATCTGCCAAGCAAGCCGATCGGCGCTCTGCAGGCTTACCGTCACCCCTTGAGGGCGACTGATCACGGGTTCGCTCCGAACGGGGGAACGGAGTCCGGCCTGGAGTACGCGCACCGTATCCTGCCAGAGCACCGAACCGTCGGGCAGGCGCAACAGAAGCGCCGCCGATCCGGGGCGTAGGGCTTCGATCCAGAGCTGGGTGTCTTCAAGGTGCAGGCGCGCAACTTGGGGGGATGAGCTCACGGCCTGGATCGCTTCCCGGAGTGTGGAAGGTTCGATGCGCGCCGGAAGGGCCAGTCGGCCGGGAGGCAGGCCGGCGTACTGGGCCTGGAGCACGAGCGGAGGGAGTGGCCGCGGGGCGGATAGGCCAAATCGATACAGGAGGAGTTCGTGCTCCAGCTCGGCCCGGGAGGAGTCGGGGGCCGTATAGAGAAAGTGCAGGCGCACTCTGCCGGGCCCCCAGGCCATGATCTGCACCCCATCCTCTAGGGTGAGGACCTCCACCTGCTGGGTGTTCGTGGCCTTTACCTGGAAGTTCCCACCAGGTGGATCTGCAACGGGGCGCAGTCTTAGGGCTCGCCCCACGGGCAGGAAGCGCGGGGCCTCAGGAAGCAGGAGTACGGGGCGATCGAGGGATCCCTCCGGTCCGATGCCGATGCGCAGACGCAGGCGCGCGCCCGATTCCGGGATCGAATCGCGCAGTTCCACCCACACGGGGCCTCTCTCCAGGGTCCGACGGGCCAGGGGAAGGCCGTATACGCTCGGGGTGGCCGGGTGGGTGCGATAATCCCGACCTCGATACGTATCGACAACCTCCGGCAAAGCGGGGAAGACCGGTCCCTGGCGCGGCCGGAGTACGGGCACACTGCCCAGATCCCCCGTAGGGGGAGCGTGCAGGTACAGATACACGGTATCCGGATCTGCCTCCGGGGCGAGCAGGAGCAGAGGGAGTTCCCGGTCTGTGAACCGCTCTCGTTCCAGGCGCCACAGCCTGGCGCAGGCCGCAGAGGAGTCGTCCCACGAAAGGCTGAGCAGGCCGGACCCCCGGGCGCGACGCCAGAGGAAGCGATCTGGAGTTCCGGGCTCCGGGGGCTCGAGCTGGTACCGGGCTTCCAGGCGCAGGATGCGTTCCTGTCGTGCGCCTTCGCACAGGATGGGCTGGCGCTGTTCTCCCTGGATGCGGACTTCCAGCTGTTGAGCCGATGCGGAGGCGGCGATACTCAGTACCCCGATCCCCAGAAGCCTTAGACGCATGGCCTGCTCAGGGTCTTTGCCGAACTACCCGCACCCGCAGTCGGGCCAGATCCCCCACCGCCGCCTCTAGCTCATCTCCCGGATGGACAGGACCAACCCCGGCCGGCGTGCCCGTAAAGAGGAGGTCTCCGCGCTCCAGCGTGAAGATCCGAGACAGGTAGGCGATCAGATACGGAATGCGGTAGATCATCTCCGCTGTAGTACCGGCTTGGCGGAGCTGGCCGTTGACCCAGAGGCGTAGCTCCAGGGCGTGCGGATCCGCTATCCGTTCGGGGCGCACGAAACGGGACACCGGGGCGGAGGCATCAAAGCCTTTTGAGACCGTCCAGGGCTGTCCCTTGCGCTTGGCTTCCCACTGCAGATCGCGGGCGGTGAAGTCAATTCCCACCCCGTAACCGGCTACATGGGACAGGGCTTCCGACTCCGGGATGTCTCGTCCGCCGCGCCCGATGAGCACGACCAGCTCCACTTCGTGATGCAGATCTCCCGTATGGGGGGGATACCAGGCCTGACCGTCCGTACTCAGGGCCCGGGGAGGTTTGAGAAAGACGATGGGTTCCTCGGGCACCTCGCCCTGCATTTCGCGGGCGTGCTCGGCGTAGTTTTTTCCGATGCAGAAAATCGCGCCCACCTCGATGGGTTCATCCTCCAGCATTACATGTGGCCGCATATACAGGCACCCTTCTGGGGTCAAGAAAAGGACGCCGGAAGTTAGCCTCGGGGTGGTGGGTGCCGCAACCGGCGACCGACCACCCCGAGGGCTACTGACCATTAGAGCGGACCCCGGATCCCAGCAGGAATCGATCCAGAAAATCCGCCGCCGCTTCGAAGACGCGCCTCCAGCTACTATGGAGCAGGAAGCTATGTACTTCATCGGGCAGGACGAGCGTCTCCACATGGACGCCGCGCTCCCTGAGGCGGCGCGCCAGGTCGGTCGTTTGCAGGAAGAGCACGTTCCGATCGTCGTCGCCGTGCACCAGCAGGACAGGAGAACGCCAGCTGTCTAGGTCGGCCACGGGCGAGGAGCGGTGGGCGATCTCGAACTCCTCCGGCTGTAGCCCCCAGCCGCCGCCCGGGGAAAATTCCGTGGCGCGCAGGACCCAGTCGTGTACCCCGTGCAGGTCGACGCCGGCCTTGAACAGGTCGGAGTTGCGGGCCAGCCCCAGTGCGGTGAGGTATCCTCCATAGGAGCCGCCCCACAGGCCGATGCGTTCCGGGTCCACATCCGGGCGGGAGCGCAGGTACAGGGCCGCGGCCCGGATGTCCTGATATTCCGAGGCACCCCTCGGTCCGGTGCGGGGAGCGCGCCGGAAATCTCGTCCGTACCCGATCCCGGCGCGGAAGTTGACCGATAGGACCACGTATCCTCGGCTGGCCAGGTACTGGTTGAAGGCGTAGGAGAAGGCGTAGTAGCTGGAGTAATGCCAGCCCAGGAGCATCTGCCGGATGGGGCCTCCGTGCATGAAGATCACGGCCGGATGGCGGCGCCCCGGCTGGCTTCCGGGAGGTCGAAACAGCTGGGCATGAATCCGCAGGGAATCCGGGGTCATCAGCACCACGGGCTCCGGCTCCACAAGCTTCTGGACGGGGAAGCCCTCCGGGAGCCGTTCTGGCCAGATCCTGCGGATCTGGTTGCGACTCAGATCCAGGATCGCGATCGCGGGCGGATGTCGGGCATCGGCCTGGCGAAAGGCGATAAAGCGGCCGCTGGAAAGAAATACGGGATCGGTTTCAATGCCCGAGCCGCGCGTAAGCGCCTCTGGCCGGGAGCCGGAAACGGATACCCGCCACAGATGGCGCCGGTCTATGTCTTCGTGGTTGCCGGAGAAGATCACGGTTCGTCCGTCCGGGCTTACGGTTGTCCATTCTGCCTCGGCCTTTCCGGGGGTCAAGCAGATCGGCGATCCGCCTGCGGCGGGCAGGCTATAGAGGTGCAGCCAGCCTTCGTGTTCGGACGTAAACAGGATCCGGTCTCCCACCCAGCGTAGGGGCTCGGCCGGGTAGGACTGGGCGAAGCCGCCATCGTCAGCCGGCGAGCGCCATAGCTCTTGTGCCTGACCTGTGGAGAGATCCGCCACCCAGATCGCAAACGGGGTTCCGCCCAGCAGGTTGCTCCGCTCCCCCTTCAGGGCGCCGGGTCGACGGATAAAGGCCAGACGTCGGCCGTCGGGGGAGAAGACCGGATCGCTGTCCCGATACACGTCGGGGGCGATCCAGCGGATCTGCCGCTGTTGTCGATGAAAGAGCCCGATGAAGCTGTGCGTGCCTCGGTTGCTCACAAAGGCGATCCACTGGCCATCAGGCGAATATCGCGGGGAGCCATTCGAGCCTCGGGCGCGAAAGAGCAGCTCGGCGCGCGGCTGACGGGATAGGGAATCCAGGATCACGCGGTAGATCTGGCCTCCCCGGCTGAAGAGCACCTCCCGGCCCGAGGGGTCGATTACGGGTGCGGCTCCGTTGCCCAGTTTCCAGGGCGGGCCTCCCGACAGGCGCACGGCCCAGATGGCCTGTTCGGCCCCATCGGGGTTGCTGGTGGGGTTGGGGTGCTCACCGGCCCGGTTGGCGCTTCCCCCGCGCACAAATACGAGCACCTCCCCATCCGGGCTGAAGAGGAGTCCGCCGAGCTCCTGGCCATCGTCGTTTTCATAATATAGGAGCCGAACCGGGCGGAAATCCGGAGCCGAGGCGGTCCAGATCGCCCGCCGGCCCTCCTCGTAGCTCACCCACGCGATGCGATCCCCCGTGGGGGCCGCTACGAGCTGGCTGGTGAAGGGAAAGCGCAGGAAATCGGCTACGGTCTGTGCCTGGACCACAGAATGCAGTATGCCGATTCCAAGCAGGATCACGGCGCTGCGGGCCATATTCCCCATGGCGTTACCTCCTCAAAGCCTGTTCTACTAACGATAGAATCCCTTCCCCTCAGGGGCAAATCCGAATGCCCGGGAGCGCGTAACGATTCTGAAACGCTTCCTCTGAGGCTACCTAAGGGCAAACAGAAGGCGTATATTCCCGCACCCGGCAGAAGATACAAGGAGCTCGGCCTATGCGGTGTTCCAGGCAGGTGAGTGTGCTATTGGCGCTGGTCCTGTGTGCCACGGGGCTCCGGGCACAGGATCGACCCCATGTGTTTCGGGGGGCTACGATCTATCCCGTTTCCGGTCCGCCCATCGAAAACGGCGTGCTTGTCATTCATCAGGGCAAAATCGTCGCTGTGGGTCCGGCCAACCGGGTTTCCATCCCGCGGGGTGCGGTGGAGCTCGATGTGCGGGGCAAGGTGATCATCCCGGGTCTGGTCGATACGCACTCCCACATTGGCGGCGGAGACGGGGGGGATCGATCCGCCACGCTGCATCCGGAGGTGCGCATCCTGGATGCGATCGATCCGCAGCACGATACGTTCTGGAAGGCCCGTGCTGGCGGGATCACGACCATGAACATCATGCCCGGGTCCGGTCATCTGATGAGCGGGCAGACCGTGTACGTTAAGCCCCGAATGGCCCGCACGATTCAGGAGATGCTGTTCTGTCAGGATCCGTTGCGGGAGGTGTGCGGAGGCATGAAGATGGCCAACGGCACCAACTCCCTGGGCAACCCGCCCTCCCCGGGCACGCGGGCCAAATCGGCCGCGCTGGTGCGGCAGCTTTTCCTCAAAGCGGTTGAGTATCGGGAAAAAATCCGCCAGGCGCAGGGCGATCCAGCCAAAATGCCGGCCCGAGATCTCCAGATGGAGGCCCTCGTTGAAATCCTTGAAGGCAAACGAATCGTCCACTTTCATACGCATCGTCATGACGATATCCTGACCGCTATCCGGTTGGGGCAGGAGTTCGGATTTCGCCCCGTACTGCATCACGTCAGCGAGGCCTGGAAGGTGGCCGACGAGATCGCCCGGGCGCGCGTGCCCTGTTCGATCATCGTGCTCGATTCCCCGGGGGGCAAACACGAGGCCGTAGACATTCGCTGGGAAAACGGGGCGGCGCTGGAGAAGGCCGGCGTAGATGTGGCCTTCCATACCGATGACGGGATTACGGATTCCCGCCTGTTTTTGCGCTCCGCTGCCCTCGGGGTACGGGCGGGCATGAGCCGGCAAAAAGCGCTCGAGGCGCTCACCCTGGCCGGTGCGCGCATGCTGGGCCTGGAGAACCGGATCGGATCTCTGGATCCGGGTAAAGACGCCGATTTCGTGGTGCTCTCCGGGGATCCGTTCAGTGTCTACACCCATGTGGAGCAGACCTGGATCGATGGCCGGAAGGTCTTCGATCGGGCCAATCCCGAGCACCGCAAATACGCCACCGGCGGCTACGGGGTCTATCGGGGAGACGTCTACGGGCATGATGAGGGGGAGGAGTGAGCCATGCGCGCCTTCTTTCGTGTGGGCTTGCTGGTCTGGATCGCCCTGCTGGGGTTTGTTCCGGTTCGGGCGCAGATCGCCGTTCGGGGCGAGATCGTCTATACCATGGCGGGATCGCCGATCCGCAACGGGGTGGTGCTGATCCGGGACGGCAAAATCGAGCGCGTTGGGCAGGCCGGAAGCGTGCGCATTCCGGAAGGCTACCGGGTGCTGCAGGCCCGGGTGGTCACCCCCGGCCTGATTGATGCGCACTCCGTGGTGGGATTGGCCGGGATCTACAACGTGCCCCATGATCAGATGCAGTTGGAGCGTTCCAGCCCCATTCAGCCGGAGTTGCGCGCCATCGATGCCTACAACCCGCAGGAGGCGCTTGTAGAATGGGTGCGCAACCTCGGGATAACCACCCTGCATACCGGGCATGGACCCGGGGCGCTCATCAGCGGCCAGACCATGCTGGTCAAGACCTCCGGGCGCACCGTGGAGGAGGCGCTCGTAGACTCGGTGGCCATGGTGGCGGCCACGCTGGGCCGTACGGTGGGGCAGAACTTCAGCTCTCCGGGCACGCGCTCCAAGGCGGTGGCCATGCTGCGGACGGAACTCCTTAAGGCCCAGGAATACGCCCGCAAGCGCCGCGATCCGGATCCGACAAAGCGGCCCGCCCGGGATCTGAAGCTGGAGGTGCTGGCTGACGTGCTGGAGGGCAAGATCCCCCTGCTGATTACGGCGCAGACGGCTCCGGATATCCTGGCCGCCCTGCGGCTACAGCGGGAGTTCGGCTTCAGGCTGGTTCTCGACGGGGCGGCAGAAGTCTATCTCGTGCTCGAGGAAGTCAAACAGGCCGGAGTGCCCGTTATCCTGCATCCCACCATGGCGCGCACAGGCGGGGAGATGCGCAACGCCTCGATGGAAACGGCCGCCCTGCTCCACCGGGCCGGGGTGCCCTTCGCCCTGCAGAGCGGATATGAGAGCTACGTGCCCAAAACGCGCGTGGTGCTCTTCGAGGCCGCTATAGCGGCGGCCAATGGGCTGCCCTTCGAGGCCGCGCTGGGCGCTATTACCATTCAGGCCGCCCGGATTCTGGGCATCGATAACCGGGTGGGTTCCCTGGAGCCCGGAAAAGACGCCGACCTGGTGCTTTTCGATGGGGACCCCTTCGAGTACACTACCCGCGTCTGCGGGGTGATTATCAACGGTCGTCTGGTCTCCGAGACCTGTCGGTAAAAGGTGCCGGGGCGGGAAAAGACCGCCCCGGCCGTTTTGGGCTCTACATACAGGCCGACTTGATTTTCGGCGGGCTGTTCGCGTAGTTTCGCGTTCGTGCGGAGGCTGTGGATCAGCGCGATTCCCCTTCTTGTGGCGGCCACTTTGCTGTGGGCCGACGGACTGGGTGTTGTGGTTAAACTGGCCGAGTTCAAAGCCGCTACCGTATCCGGAAAGATGCGCGTCAGCTGGCGCGTAACGGAGCAGACCGGGGTGCGGCGTTTTATCCTGGAGCGCAAAGCGGCCGGAGAAGAGCAATTCCGAGAGGTATTCCAGACTCCTCCCAACCCCACGGGCAACTACGAATTTATCGATGAGGATCTGGCCCGTTCCGGACTGGAGGGGGTAATCAAGTACCAGCTTCTTGTAGAAGGCCCGGAGGGTCGTCTGTTTCTGAAGCAGATCGACGCCAACTACACCACCACCGCGGTGCGTCGTACGTGGGGTAGTATCAAGGCCATGTTCCAGATGTAGTCGCCGATCCGCACCGCCAGCCATGGCTCCGGATCCTCGTTCGAGCTGGTCGCTTTTTTCGGCCGATGAGCTGCGGCGCATGGTGCGGCGCATGGCCTTTCAGATCTACGAAAGACACCCCGACGTCGGTGAGCTCGTCCTTGTGGGTATACCCACCCGCGGGGCGGCACTGGCCCATCGGCTGGCACGGGAGTTGGAACAGATCACAGGTGCTGCGCCTCTGGTCGGTGTCCTGGATGTGCGTCCGTATCGGGACGATCGGCCCCCGGATGCGGAGCCGGAAAGAGATCGTTCCCGGTTGCCCGGGCGGCTTGACGGACGCCATGTGGTGCTCGTCGATGACGTGCTCATGACGGGTCGTACGATCCGGGCCGCGCTCGACGGGCTTGTGCGCCATGGTCGGCCCCGAACCGTGCGCCTGGCGGTGCTCATCGACCGGGGGTTGCGCGAATTCCCCATACAACCGGATTTTGTCGGCCGCACCCTGCCCACCAAAGCCCATGAACGGGTGCGTGTGCGGCTGCAGGAAATCGATGATCAGGAGGGGGTCTGGATCGTCGAGCACCGCTAGGTGGGCTAACGGGCACACACATGTTGTGAGGAGGTGCGACCGATCATGAGCGGCCGATCGGAAGGATTTTTCTCTTCTCGCTGGGGGCTTATCCTGAGTGTACTGGGGATCGCCGTCGGTACGGGGAATATCTGGCGTTTCCCGCGCATCGCGGCCAAAACGGCCGGCGAGGATGGCTCGGGCGCTTTTCTGCTCGCCTGGGTGGTGTTTCTCTTGCTCTGGTCTGTACCCCTGATCATCGCCGAATATGCCATCGGCAGGCGTACACGACTAAATCCCGTCGGGGCCATAGCCCTGCTCATGGGTCCCCGCTACGGATGGATGGGGGCCTTTGTGGCCTTTGTGGCCACGGCCATCATGTTTTACTACTCCGTGGTGGCTGGCTGGTGTTTGTTCTACTTCGGCCATATGCTGCTGCGCCCGCTCCCCCTATCCGTTGAAGAGGCCTGGACGATCTGGAACCGTTTCCAGGCGGGGAATTGGCCCCTGATCATGCATGCCACCATGATGGGGCTGGGCGCCTGGGTCATTGCCCGGGGGGTGCGTTCTATCGAGCGCGCAAGCAAGGTCCTCGTACCCGCCCTGCTGGCTATTGTCCTCATCGCCGCCCTGCGCGCCGTAACGCTTCCGGGCAGTTTGCAGGGGATCCGCTTCCTCTTTACTCCGGACTGGGACAAGCTGGCCGACCCCCAGGTATGGCTTGAGGCGCTTACGCAAAATGCCTGGGATACAGGCGCCGGCTGGGGGCTCATCCTCGTCTACGCCACTTATATGCGTCCTCAGCATGGCGTAACGCTCAATGCTTTTCTGACCGGTTTCGGAAATAATTCCGTTTCCCTGCTGGCCGCTATAGCCGTTTTCGGCACCGTTTTCGGGGTACTGCACACCCAGTACGATCAGGCCCAGATTCTGGCGATCATGCAGGATTCCGGCCCCGCCTCCACGGGGTTGACCTTTATCTGGATGCCCCAGCTTTTTGCCCGTATGCCCCTGGGCGAGCTCATGGCGGTGCTCTTCTTCCTGGGGCTGTCGTTTGCTGCTTTTACCTCACTGATCTCCATGATCGAGCTGGCCACCCGGGTCTTGGTCGATATGGGTATGGACCGGATGCGAGCGATCGGCGTGGTCGCCTCCATAGGCTTTCTGGCCGGAACCCTCTCCGCGCGCAACCTGGGGTTTTTGAGCAACCAGGATTTCGTCTGGGGCGTGGCCCTTATGATCTCCGGACTGTTCATCGCGCTGGCGGTCAACCGATATGGGGCCGAACGCTTCCGTCAGGAGATCCTGGAGGCGAGCCGGTCGGATATGCCGTTGGGCCGATGGTGGACGCATATAATGCGCTATGCCGTGCCTCTGCAGGCCGGGGTGCTGATTGTCTGGTGGATCGGCATGGCCATTTTCGGGTTCCCCACCAATCTGGATGTGCGCACCTGGCGCCTGGATCCGAACTGGTGGAACCCGTTTCGTCCCTATAGCGTGGGCACCTGCCTGGTTCAATGGGGCGTAGTTATCGCATTGCTTCTTGCGCTCAATGGCCTGATGGTCTCTCGCACATTGGGGGCACAGGCGAGGCTGTCGAAATGGACGCAGAAGAAGGAGGAGGAGGGATAGGTGTCGCCCTATCATCCCGTTTCCTGTGCGCTTTATGATGCGCTCGCGCTGGCCGCGCTACGCCGAGAGGCTGTCTTGCTCTACTGGGAGGAAGCCGAGGGCCATGGGGTCCGTGCGGAGGTGATCGTCGAGGACATCTTCAGCGACCGAGAGGCGGAATGGCTCCGGTTTCGACCCCTCGGAGAGCGCCGGGATCGGGTGGTGCGTCTGGATCGGATCCGATATCAGGGCTGTCCTCTGGGAGATCGATGCGCGTAAGATGGGGCTTCAGGGCGCTTTCCACAGGCGGGCGAATTGGGGGCTGGAGCGCTCGATCTGGTATGAGCCGGCCTCTGCCGTTTCCCTGACGCGTGCGCTGGATGAGCCCGGCGCTCTTTTTCCCGGCGATCCCCTGTTTCGGCTCCGACGCACCCTGCGTCTGGAGACGGGGGCCTCGGTCAACGTGGCCCGGATCGGGCACAGCGATCACGCCGGCACGCACGCCGATCTGCCCTATCACCTGTATGCGGATATGCGCCGATGGGTCCCGGATGAGGCCCATTATCGGGGTCCGGGGTATGTGCTCTATGCAGAGCACACCCTGGAGCCCCCCGACCTGGACGAGATCCCGCAGGAAGCCGCTCTGCTGCTGGTGCGCACCCCGCATGGAGGGCCGGCCCGAAGGCCGATTCTGCACTATCCCACCTTGAGCCCTCAGGCGGCTGAACGACTTACCCGGCTTCGGGTGAAGGCGATCATCGTCGATGTGCTCTCCGTCGACGTCGCCGATTCGACGACGTTGCCCGTGCACCGGCTGTTGCTGGAAGCAGGTATCGCGATCGTAGAAAACGCAGACCTGCGCGCCCTCAGTCCGGGCTCCCTTCCCTGGGTGGAGGGGCAACCTGTGCCCATCTCCCATTCCCACATCAGCGCCCTGCCCATGGCATTACGTGCCTACAGGCGCTGGGGATGGGTGTAAAAAAAACGGCCCTCTGCGGCGCAGAGGGCCGGATCTGTTTTTCGCCGTTGCGCTCCTATCGGGGAGGCGTGTACCGCACCGGGCCGATCAGCTCCGGCTGTAGCCGGGCGGCGTCGTCATCCCGGCGTTGGGGGCCTGTGGGGCGGAAGCGCACCACATCCCCGCGCACTTCGTACGTCCAGGGGAAGTAAATCCCGCCGGTAAGCGTGCTGATAAGCCAGTCTACGATAGTGAGCTGCGACATGATCATGATGTTCGTCGCCGCTACCCCGTTGTATCGCCGCACCTCATCGCGGATGATGTTCTCCGCCTGAGGGGGGCCGATGGGCACAAGCCCGTAGACGAGAAAGTGCGCCTTGCGCTGGTACTGGAAGGAGCGCACGATCTCGTATTCGGCCGGATCCCGTTCCGGCGGAATCACATACTGCATGGTGTAGCATCCGCTGGCCAGGAACAGGATCACAAATCCGGCTGCGATGGAAAGCATACGACGCATGTTGCACGTCCTCCTCTCACTGGGGTTATGAGGAAATTTGCAGGATATCCGGGGGGATGTCAACCTTCGTTATCGGCCCAACCACACCACCCTCCGGTGCAGGATACCCGAGCCCGTATCGCTCCGTTCCAGGCGCACCATATACACGCCGGCTGCCAGGGGCCTTCCCTGAGCGTCTCGGCCATCCCAGGAGAAGACCCCCTCTGGGAGCCGGCCCTCGTAGAGCACGCGGATCCGGCGACCGAGCAGATCGTAGAGGGCAAGCCGCACGCCCTCTGGAACTTCGGCCCGGAAGCGTATGCGCACCGTTTCCTGGGCGGGGTTGGGGTAGAGTTCCAGGATGGTGCGTCCGGGAAGTTCTGCTTCCGTCTCCAGGCCCGTGCCTAGCCGAGCGCCGTCGACGGCCCATTTCGGATTGTAGATCGGCACAGGTGACTGGGCAATGGTGAACTGGTCGACTCGCCGATCGTAGAAGACCAGCAGCTGGTTTGAGGGACTCACGAAGGCCAGCGCCTGATCATCGGGAGAGAACGTAGGCCGCATGGCGTCGTCGATATACAGTCCCCCAAAATTCCGATCGGGGATATTGAGGAAACCACCCGTGCGCTGGCCCAGGTCTGCGACGACGATATCCCAGATGCCCAGCTCGTCGACATAGTTGAAGGCGATCAGGTTCGGGTTGGTGTTCCCATAGGTGATGTTGCCTATGGTTACGTCTGTTGATTGGCCGGGAATGAGGGCATAGACTTTTCCACTGGCCAGGTCGATTTCGTACATGGCCCAGTAAGCTACCCTGCTGACCCCGAACGTGAGCTCATGATAGGCGTCCAGGCCGAGCTTCTTTTTGTCCGGTGACCAGGCCACCACATCCGGATACTGGATGGAAGCGTCCTGCAGGCCTCCGGGCGCGGTAGTTTCTGGTCTGATCGGGATGCGCAGGATCTGCCGGCCGTCGCTCAGGTATACATGGGGGTCTTTGTTGTAGGCGGAGACCAGGGCTACAAAACTGCCATCCGGCGCTATCGAGGCATTCCAGAGGTCGCCCGGCTGTTGGAGGTACAGGTTATCGAAGACCTGTACCTGCCCGGTGGCCAGCTCTATGGAGGCAAGTTTTTGTCGCGGGGTGATGTAGAAAATAAACAGCCGTCCTGTGCGCGGATCGATGGCCGTGCTCAACTGGGCCCTGTCGGCCCCCTGCTCGGATACCCGGGCACGGGCCTCGGGATGGGTGAAAACAGCCCCCTGATTGTTAGTCAGATCGTAGTAGGCGATCTGGCCGTCATCGAACATGAACACGATCACCTGACGAGTTCCGGATACGGGGGGTATGGTGGGTCCTCCTCCGCCGCCCCCTCCGCCGCCGCTACCGGAGGCCACGATACCCACCGCATCAAAGGCCTGTCGGACGGCATTCAGTTCGGCCCCGGAGCCGTAGAGATCCTGCGCGGCACGCTCCAGGGCGAGCCGGCAATCAACGAACTGGCTTGTACGCGTGAGGTATTTCGATAGCGCTTGATAGTAGATGCGCTCGGTTTTTTCCCTTCCGATCGCCTGAATCACCAGATAGGCGGCCCGATTGGGGATGCCGCTGTTGATATGTACCCCCCCGTTGTCCCGTTCTATGGGCCAGTCCTGGTACTGGCTCATGTGGCTGGGTTGCGGTTGTAGAAGGGCCGGGTTGCTGGGATTGGCCAGGTCGCGCGTGGCGGGCCCGGCTCCCGGGCGCACAATGTCCTCTCCCATCAGAAAGTCATCCCGATCGATCATGATGCTAAACACATCGGCAAAAGATTCATTGAGCGCGCCGGGCTGAAACTGGTATACCAGGTCGGCTGTGTGCTGGATGACCCCGTGGGTCATCTCATGGCCGGCTACGTCCAGGCTCCCGGCAAAAGGCTTAAAATATCGGCCTCCATCCCCGTAGACCATAAAACGTCCGTTCCAGAAGGCGTTTTCCATGGACTGGCCGTTTTCGGTGACGTGGATGATGGAGATGAGGCTCTGGTCTTTGTCGTCGATCGCCCGGCGGTTGAAGGTGTTTTTGTAGTAATCGTAGCAGATCTTCATGTTCACGTGTGCGGATACGGCCGATGCATCTGACCAGGTGTTATTGGTTGAAGTGACGTGATAGAGTTGTACCCCTTGTCTAAAGTCTTGATTGCGCGCATCGATGGTTAGCGCCCCTCCGGCCGGATTATCTGGCAGCTGTGAGCGTTGCAGGTTGAGGTTGGGCAGGTCCCAGACCATGTAATAGGTGCCGTTATCGTGCTGGTAGGTGCGCAGGTTCTGGGTTCGGCCGTTGAGGTCGATGGCCTGCGCGCTCGTGAACTGGCCGGCAAGACGCCGGGGCGTATCGGCCGCCTTCTGCCAGCGGGCGCGCACTGTGGGCACAGGCGTGCCGGTAAAGGCGCAGGTGCGGGAGATGCGGTTCAGGATAGCCCCGGTCTGGGCATCGAGCAGGTATTCGTAGTGGCCAAGCAGGCTGGCGTGCAGTCTGACGGAATAGGCCAGATAATACCGTCCGCCATCGGGGTAGAGGAGCAGCTCCACCCGGGGGGGCTCTAGGTCGAGCCATCGCATTGTGGTCTCATCCAGGGGAGCCCACTCCCCGCGGCGGCGCAGATCTTCCGTGGTGCGCGCCAGCGCCTGTTCTCTGGTCAGCGTGGGCTGGAGCACGGCAATTCGGGGGGTGGGTTCGTATCGGCCGTTGATCGCATATACCCCCTCGGGGCCCAGGTGTACGTACAGGTCTCGTCCCCAGAGGGGTAGACCCCGGTAGAGCTGCTGAAGCCGCACATGCCACCGTTGACCGACGTCCTCCTGGACGGAGTGGAGGGCAAACTCTTCAAGCGGGTTTTCGATCCGGAGCAGGTGGCGCAGCTCGAAGAGCACCTGACGGGCCTGCTCAAAGGCCTGTTCGGCGTGTTGGATCCGCGCCACCGGACGGGGGGTGGGGAAGCCGATCCAGTAGGGTGTTCCGTTTTCCGACAGGTAGAGCTCCAGTCCTGCCTGGGGGCGAGGGGGTAGTTCGATATGCCGCCTGGCCGCGGTTCCGGAAAAGACCGCCCTGAAGGATCCCAGCAGACGGGGGTTCAGAGGAGCCCGCTCGGCCCGTCCGACCGGAGTGCCCAGATCGAAAAGCGGGGACGAAGAGGAAAAGGCCGGCGGGGCCGGCTGGGAGAGCGCACCCGGACGGTATTCCGGAATGCGTTCTGCGGGCTGTCCCTGAAGAGGGCGGGGATCCTGTTTGGGTTTCTGTGCGGCTACGGAGACGCTCAGCCACAGGGTGATGAACAGCGCGCACATCCGTCGCATGCTCGCCTCTCCCTGGATTTGTTCTCCTTGCCTCTGGAACTGTTACCTTTCTCCGACGTCGAAGAAAACAACCCGGTAGGGCTTTGGACATCACGCGATCGCGGGGGTCGAAGATGGAAGCGGAAGTCTACCGTCCCAGACATAAGGTGCGTTTCGTTACGGCCGCCAGCCTGTTCGATGGGCACGATGCGGCCATCAACATCATCCGTCGTCTGCTTCAGGCCAGCGGCGCCGAGGTTATTCATCTGGGGCATAACCGCAGCGTGCAGGAGATCGTGGATGCGGCCATCCAGGAGGACGTACAGGGGATCGCCGTCTCCAGCTACCAAGGTGGCCACATGGAATTCTTCAAGTACATGATCGACCTGTTGCGCGAGCGGGGGGCGTCGCACATCCGGGTTTTCGGAGGAGGGGGCGGGGTGATCGTGCCCGAAGAAATCCGGGAGCTGGAGGTCTACGGGGTGTGCAAGATCTTCTCCCCGGAGGACGGCCGACGGATGGGCCTGCAGGGCATGGTGAACTACATGCTCCGGCAGTGCGATTTCCCCACCGTGCGTCAGCTCAACGGGGAATGGGAGGCGCTCCGGCGTCGGGATCCCAGGGCGATCGCCCGCTTGATCACGTATGCGGAACTGCACCCGGCCTCCATACGGCGCAAACTCCCTGTGCTGGCGGGCGATGAGGCCGAGGAGGCCGACTGGGTTCCCCGGCTGGAGAAGCCCATCCCGGTTATCGGGATCACGGGTACCGGGGGGGCGGGAAAGTCCAGCCTGGTCGATGAGCTGTTGCGTCGCTTTTTGCATGATTTTCCGGAGCTCACCATCGGCGTGCTCTCCGTCGATCCCTCCCAGCGCCGTACCGGAGGGGCGCTGTTGGGCGACCGGATCCGGATGAACACCGCCTTTCATGAGCGTGTTTACATGCGTTCCCTGGCCACGCGCGCCTCGGACCGGTCCATCAGTCAGGCTGCCCGGGAGGCCATTGAGATCCTGAAACTGGCCGGATTCGACCTGATTATCCTGGAGACCAGCGGTATCGGGCAGGCCGATACGGAGATCGTGGACCTGGCCGATATCACCCTCTATGTGATGACCCCCGAGTACGGGGCCCCCAGCCAGCTGGAAAAGATCAACATGCTGGACCTGGCCGATCTGGTGGTGCTGAACAAGTTCGAGAAAAGGGGCGCTCTGGATGCCCTGCGCGACGTGCGCAAGCAGCTGCGCCGCAACCGGGGGCTGTTCCAGGTGCCTGAGGAGGAGTTGCCCGTCTACCCCACGATCGCCAGCCAGTTCGAGGATCCGGGCACGAACCGACTCTACGTGGCCCTGCTCGGTCGCATCCGAGAGCGATTTGGGCTTCAGTGGCATTCTCGCACCTACGGGGACGATGGGCGGGCTATCGTGCCTGAAAAGCGTCCCCTGATTCCGCCGCATCGGGAGCGGTATCTGGCCGAGATCGCCGATACGGTGCGTCGTTACCACCGCTGGGCCGAGGAACAGGTGCACATCGCCCGCCGGTGGGGGCAGGTGCGCGGGGTCATCGAGCAGGTTGAACGCTGGAAGCCCGAAGAACAGGAGATCCTGCTCGAACGCCTCCGCCAGATGGAGCGGCATTGGGCCGAACGGCTCGACCCCCGGTGTCGGAAGATACTCGAGCAGTGGGATGAATGGGCCGAACGCTACCGCCAGGAGGAGTTCACCTACCTGGTGCGCGGCCGTCCGGTAACGGTCTCCCTGTATCGAGAGAGCTTGAGCGGGCTGCGCATTCCCCGGGTGGCCCTGCCGAAATACGAGGACTGGGGCGAGCGCCTGCGTTTCGCCCTCAAGGAAAACCTGCCGGGCTACTTCCCCTATACGGCCGGTGTCTATCCTTTCAAGCGGGAAGAGGAAGACCCCACGCGCATGTTCGCCGGAGAGGGAACGCCCGAGCGCACCAATCGACGCTTCCATTACCTCTCTTACGATCAGCCCGCCAAGCGCCTGTCGACGGCCTTTGATTCCGTTACGCTCTACGGATACGATCCGGACGAACGGCCCGACATCTATGGCAAGGTGGGCAACTCGGGGGTTTCGATCTGCACAATCGACGATATGAAGAAGCTCTACTCCGGTTTCGATCTGTGCGATCCGAAGACCTCTGTTTCCATGACGATCAACGGTCCGGCCCCCATGATCCTGGCCATGTTCCTCAATACGGCCATCGATCAGCAGGTGGAACGCTGGCTCCAGGAGCAGGGCAAGCTCGAAGAGGCCGAGCGGGCCATTGAGGCCCACTACGCCCGGCTTGGCTTGCCCCGGCCCCGCTATGAGGGTCCCCTTCCTCAGGGGCACAACGGTTTCGGTCTGGCCCTTCTGGGGGCTACGGGTCGGGAGCTGGTTGAATGGGGGGTTGTGCCTGCCGAGGTATACGAGGAGCTTCGGGCTCATGCCCTGCATGTGGTCCGGGGCACTGTACAGGCGGACATCCTCAAAGAGGATCAGGCGCAGAATACGTGCATCTTTTCCACAGAATTCGCCCTGCGCCTGATGGGGGACATTCAGGAGTTCTTCATCCGCAATCGGGTGCGCAACTTCTATTCGGTCTCTATCTCCGGATACCACATCGCCGAGGCGGGGGCCAATCCGATCACCCAGCTGGCCTTTACCCTGGCCAACGCCTTCACGTACGTGGAATACTACCTGGCCCGGGGCATGCAGGTCGATGACTTTGCCCCGAATTTATCCTTCTTCTTCTCCAACGGCATGGATCCGGAGTATACGGTGATCGGTCGGGTGGCCCGGCGTATCTGGGCCATCGCCATGCGGGACCGATACGGGGCTTCCGAGCGCAGCCAGATGCTTAAGTATCACATCCAGACCTCAGGCCGCAGCCTGCACGCCATGGAGATCGCCTTCAATGACATCCGCACCACGCTGCAGGCCCTGCTGGCCATTTTTGACAACTGCAACTCCCTGCATACGAACGCCTACGATGAGGCCATCACCACCCCCACGGAGGAATCGGTGCGCCGGGCGATGGCCATCCAGCTCATCATCAACAAGGAGTTCGGGCTGGCCAAAAACGAAAACCCCTGGCAGGGCTCCTTTATCATCGAGGAGCTGACCGATCTCGTCGAGGAGGCCGTCCTGCGCGAGTTCGAACGGCTCACCGAGCGGGGCGGGGTGCTGGGGGCCATGGAGACGATGTATCAGCGCAACAAGATCCAGGAGGAGTCCCTCTACTACGAACAGCTCAAACATTCCGGGCAGCTGCCCATTGTGGGGGTGAACACCTTTGTGCGTTCCGGGGCAAGCGAGCACGAATACGAGATCGAGCTGGTCCGCTCCACAGAGGAGGAAAAACAGCAGCAGCTGCGCAACCTGCGCGCCTTCTGGAAGCGCAACGAAGCCCGCGCTCCGGAGGCCCTTGAGCGCCTCAAGGCGGTGGCCCGATCGGGGGGGAACCTCTTCCAGGAGCTCATGTACACCGTCACGGTCTGCTCACTGGGGCAGATCACACGGGCGCTCTTCGAGGTGGGCGGGCAGTACCGGCGCAACATGTAATCAGGGGCTCGGCGTGGCCTCTGCCAGCCGTACGGCCACGACCCTGGAGACGCCGGGTTCTTCCATCGTGATGCCGTAGAGCGTCTCGGCGGCCTCCATGGTGCGCTTGTTGTGCGTGACCACGATGAACTGCGTCTTTCCGTAAAAGTGGGCAAGCAACCGCAGAAAGCGCACCGTGTTCGCCTCATCCAGGGGGGCGTCTACCTCGTCCAGGATACAGAAGGGAGAGGGCTTGACCAGGTATAGGGCGAACAGGAGCGCGATGGCGGCCAGGGTCTTCTCCCCACCGGAGAGTTGGTTGATCGAGGTGGGTCGCTTGCCTCGGGGGCGCAGGTAAAGCAGAATGTCCGACTGCAGGGGATCATCCGGATCAGCCAACCGCAAGTCGGCTTCCTCGACGTCCTCAAACAGGAGGCGGACCAGCTCCTGGAAGTGCGTCCGAACGGTCTGCAGGGTCTTTGTAAAGCGTTCCAGGGCCGTGCGCGTGGTCTCTTCGAGTGTGCTGCGCAGATCGGCCATTGCGCGCTGGATGTCGCGGCGCTGGGCGATAAGAAACTCTAGCCGGGCCTTTTCCTCCTCGTATGTCTGCAGAGCCAGCGCGTTCGTGGGGCCCATCTCCGAGAGGCGTTTTCGGAGGCGTTCCAGCTCCCGATGGGTCGCCTCGGGATCGAAAAGGTCCGGTTGTGCAGGGGGGAGCGCTTCCAGGCCGAGTTCAGCCCTGCGGGCCTCCAGATGGGCCTCTTCGGCCTCCAGGCGCGTCTGCTGAAGCAGAAGCTCCTGCTGGAGCTGGCTGAGCAGGAGCAGACGACGTTCGATCTCCTGTAGGGAGGAGAGGCAGGTTCGGAGCGTGTTTTTTTGCCGGCGCACTTCCTCTTCGCGCTCTTCTAGCTGGCTGTGCTTCTCCTCCAGGGTCCGGTGCAGGGGATCGAGTTCGGCCAGAAGCCTCTCAAGCCGTGCGCGCAGGCCTTGCCGCTCCTCTTCGAGCGCGTTACGCTGGCGTTCGAGTTCTGCCCGTTTTCGTCTGCTTTCCTCAAGATGACGTCGGGTCTGCAGGAGCTGGCGCGTTAGCTCCTCGAGCCGATTGCGGGCCTCGGTCTCCAGGAGTCGGGCTTTCGAGGCGGCCTCTTCGGCCCGGGCCCAGGAGGTTTCCTGCTGGCGCACCCGGCTCTCTGCTTGAGCCAGTTGCTGTTCTATGGCGCGCAGCTGGTCCCCGGTTTGGGTCTCCTCGCCTTGCTGACCGGAGAGGGCCTTTTGCTGTGCGCTCCGCTGGGCCTCCAGCGTCTGCATTTCCGTTCTGAGCATGCCGATTTCCGCCTCCAGGCGGGTCCGCTCCAGGGCCAGGCGGGCCAGCTCCTGTTCCTGCTCGCCTATGCGCTCCAAGAGCGTGCGCAGTTCGGTTTCGACGGCCTCGAGACGGTCGCTCAGCGCCCGCCGGGTTTTTTCCTGTTCCGCTCTGCGTCGGCCAAGCAGCATGTATTCCCGTTCCAGCTCTTCCTGACGGCGTCTTTTCTGCAGCCTGTCCGTAACCTCGGAACGCTCCGGACCTCCGGCGCGCCACAGGGCCGTGCCCTCCAGCCGATCCCCCTGGAGGTTAACCCAGACGAGCTCCGGATGCGCGCGGGCCTGCTCGAGGAGCTCTTCCAGGGATCCAGAACAAAGCGCTACGGAGCCGAGCACGTAATCCCGCACCCGTTCTCCGATCGCGTTCCGGGCGCGGATGCGCCGGGCCAGCATGTGCGCCTCCTCCGGGAGGCTGTGTTTGGGAGTAGCGGGAGGGATTTCCTCGAGCACAAGGAAGAGGGCTTTCTGACCGTTCTCCTGGCGCAGGATCCGGGCCGCCTGCAGGGCTTCCTGGGGGGTTTCGACCACGAAAGCCGAGGCCAAAGAGCCGAGCGCCGCCGAGAGCGCGGCCTCCTCTCCGGGCTCCGCCTCGAGCAGGTCCAGCACGGTCGGTGGGGGGCTGGGGAATAGACCGGAGACCGATTGCAGGTCCGGGCTCGCCTCCAGGGCTTCTCCGAGCAGCTGCATTTCCGCCTCTACGCGGGCCATACGGTGGGCTGTAGCCTGCAGCTCCTTGAGGTGGCCTTCGAGTTCGCGTTGCAGGCGAGTCCGTTCTTCCTGTAATGCCTTCAGGGGATGGCGTTGGGCTTGGAGGGCTTCCTCCAAACGGGTGATGTGTTCCCGCAGAATCTGGAGCGCGCTTTCCCGTTCCCCGAGCTGGGCCTGGAGCACGGGCAGTTTTTCCTCCAGCGCCTTCAGGCGCGCCTCCTCCATGGCGCGCGTCTCGATCATGCGCCGCAGCATCTGGGCCAGCTTTTCCCGTTCGCCCCGGAGCCGATCCCGGGTTTGCCGTGCGGCCTGCAGCGCTTCCCGTTCCCGGATGCGCACCTGCTCGGCCTGCTGGAGGGCGTGTGCGCGTTCTGCGTGTTCCCTGCAGGCCTGCTCCTGCTCCGGTTCCAACACCCTGAGTGTCTCTTCCAGGTCGCCGATGCGGCGGGTGAGCTCTTCCGTTTCCCTGTGGCTGGCCTGCAGGCGGGATTCGGTCTGCTGTAGGCGTTCCTCCAGGTGGATGCGCTCGAGCTGGTGGCGTTCGTAGGCTGTCTGTTGGGCGATCCAGGCGCTGCGTGCCGCTTCCAGTGCGGCCTCCGAGGCGGCGAGCGCCTCTTCCAGCCCTGCTTTTTCGGCCTCCAGGCGCTCCCGCTCCCGGTTCCAGGAAGCGATCTCGAGCTCCAGCTCCCGGAGGCGTTCCCGCACCGGAAGGAGCGCACGCGCGCATTCCCTCAGGCGGTAGTGGAGCAGCAACCCCTCCAGCTCCCGGAGGCGCATCTCCAGACGTTCTCGCTCCTGGGCGCGGCGGGCCTGGCGTTCCAGGGAGCGCACCTGGCGTTCGACCTCCAGGATCAGGTCCTCCAGACGGGTCAGATCTGCTGCGGTTGCCTCCAGCTTGCGCAGCGTGGCCTCCCGCCGAAGGCGGAAGCGGGTTATGCCGGCGGCCTCTTCAAAGAGCCGACGCCGCTCTTCAGTACGCTCGCTGAGCAGCTCTTCGACCATGCGGAGCTCGATGATCGAGTAGGCATTCGGGCCCACGCCCGTATCCAGGAAGAGCTCCTGGATATCCCGCAGGCGACAAGGGGTATCCCCGATCAGGTATTCCCCTGTGCCGTCTCGATACAGGCGTCGGGTGATGCGGATCTCCGTGTAGGCCTCCGGAAGCCGGTTCTCCCGATTCAGGAGCGTAAGGCTGACTTCGGCCATGCCCAGGGGCTTGCGCGTCCGCGATCCGTTGAAGATGAGCTGCTCCATGCGCTCGGCGCGCAGCAGACGCACCCGCTGCTCGCCCAGGACCCAGCGGATGGCGTCCACCACGTTCGATTTGCCACACCCGTTGGGGCCCACAAGCGCGGTCAAGCCCCCGTTGAACGTGAACACGGTGCGCTGGGCGAAGCTTTTAAATCCGTGCAGTTCCAGTCTGGCCAGGTACATGCCGCCTCCCAGAGGGCTACAGGGAGCGCCAAAAATAGGACAGATAGGCGCTCAGATCCCAGCGGTACCAGATCACGCTGCCCAGAAGGCCGTAGTAAAGCAGGGGGAGCCCGATGCCGGCCAGCCCCACCACCGGAAGGGGCAGGGTGGTGGGAAGGGTGGCGTCCATTACGGCCTGTACGCGTCCGGCCAGAAACAGGAGTCCGGCAAGCCCCCAGAGGCCCAGCCAAAAGATCTCCGTGCTTACCCCGATACTCGCTGCCAGAAGGACGAATAGGGCAAGCAGCGGAAGGGACCAGTGGGCCAGGACGAGCAACAGGCCAATCGTACGAAGGGGTGGTCTCCACTCCGGCTGTATGCTCAGCCGCAGGAGCAGGAGCCAGAGGCTGTGATCGATCAGATAGCAGAGCGCCCCGAGGAGTCCGAAAACCCAAGGGTTCTGGCCGATAAGCCGGATAAGGGCCGCTCCGGGCGTGGAGGGGCGCAGTCCCCCCCAGAACCTGTCTGTGGCCTCAGCATGCTGCAACATGGTGTATCCCACGAGGGCTATCAGCCCCACACTCAGGCTCACCAGAATCAGGCCGGTCTTCTGCCATCCGATCGTGCGTTCTCTGTCCTGGAATACATCTTCCAGGAAAATCCGGTGCACCTGTACGTAGCGTTTCAGAAAACGCCCCAGTTCGGGATGATGGCGGTAATACAGTCCCAGAAACGCCAGTAGCATCAACGCAACCGGGGCCCAGGGCAGGGAGGGCGGAGGCTGATCCGGCGCAGGGGGTTCCCGGCCGACCGATTCCTGGATCCAGCTTCGGAGCCCATCCAGCGCGGGTCGGGGCAGGCCGTCTGGCCCGAGCAGACCGTAAGGTCGATCCCAGGGATCGATGCCGGCCAGGCGCAGAGAGGGACGATCGGCCCGGTAGTCCCGCCAGGTGTGCACCCAGATGAGTACCGGCTCAAGGGAGGTGAGCGTCTTAAGATCTGCCCACAGGTTGCTCCAGGCCCGCTGGGGGCTGGCCTCCAGGAGGGGCCAGCGAAGCCATCCCCGTACGGGATGGCCCAGGCGCACCATGCTTCCGGAGGGCAGGCGGTCGAGGGCTTTCGTCCGGGGGGCGGTGTAGTCCCAGATCGTCCACCCCTCCGGTATAGCTCCCAGCCCCGGCAGAGCGATTCGGTAGACAGGCCGGTTGTCCCGTTCCCGAATCAGGCGATAAAGGATCCTCAGTGTGCGGCGTAGGCGTGGATCTGCGGGATCGTCGGGTCCTCCCAGTCCCCAGGCGGCTATGCAGGAAAAGGTGCGTACCCGTTCCAGGCGGGCGACCAGTTGCCGCTGCAGGTCCGGAAGGGCAGTTTCCAACAGGGAACCGGGCCGGTCGGTTTCGATGAGGCGGTAGAATACCCGCAGACCCAGGCGCTCGCACCAGAAAAGCAGGGTCGGTTCGGCCGGACGGAGCAATTCCACCCACTGAAATCCCGCCTCGCGGATGGCGTGCAGGTCACGTATGGCTATCAGGGTGTCTTGCGGGGGCCAGTACGTCACGCCCCACTGGGTGCGGCTCGGGATGGCCTGTACCGGATCTGCCAGAAAGAAAACCAGTACGACGGCCCGCAGGAGGCGTCGGAAGGTCATGGGCATGGGAAGGTAATCGGGCTGTGCGGGCGGAATTTACGTATCCTGCGCCCTGGAGGCCACAGCAGGTGCGCGCATGCACCGGGTGTGCGTAACTTGCCCGTGCCATGAAGCCCATGACCTACCGAGAAGCCGGTGTGGATATAGAGGCCGGCGAGGCGCTTGTAGCGCGCATTCGCCCCTGGGTGCGTCGTACTTTCCGTCCAGGGGTATTGGGAGATATCGGGGGATTTGGTGGCCTTTTCCGGCTCGGGGAGCTACCATATCGGGATCCCGTGCTCGTTTCCAGCATCGACGGGGTGGGCACGAAGGTCAAGGTCGCCATCGCGGCCGGGCGGCACGATACGATCGGGCGCGACCTGGTCAATCACTGCGTCAATGACATCGCCGTATGCGGGGCTGAGCCCCTCTTCTTTCTGGATTACTTCGCCACAGGTCGGCTCCAGCTCGAGGTGGCTGAACAGGTCATAAGGGGCCTTGCCGAGGCGTGTCGGGAAAACGGATGCGCCCTCATCGGAGGCGAGACGGCCGAGATGCCCGATCTGTATGCGGAAGGAGAGTACGATCTGGCCGGTGCCATCGTGGGCGTTGTGGAGCGCGAGGCGATGCTGGATGGTTCCGCCGTACGGGAGGGAGATGTGCTCATCGGCCTGGCCTCCAGCGGATTGCACACAAACGGCTATAGCCTCGCACGCCGGGTGCTGCTTGCCCATTACGGGCTTGATGCCCACGTGCCCGAACTGGGAAATACACTGGCCGACGCGCTGTTGGCCGTGCATCGCTCCTACTTGTCCGCGATCCGCACTTTGCGCCGGGAGCTGGCCGTGCACGGGCTGAGCCACATCACCGGCGGGGGGATTGTGGGCAACACCCGGCGTGTACTGCCGGCCGGACTGGCGCTGGAGATCGACTGGGAGGCCTGGCCCCGCCCCCCGCTCTTTGTGCTTATCCAGCGCCTGGGCCAGGTGCCGGAGGAAGAGATGCGGCGCGTCTTCAACCTGGGTATCGGTCTGGTGGCCATTGTGTCTCCCTCGGAGGCCGAGCGGGCGCTTGCCGTGCTGGCCTCTTCGGGTGAGCAGGCCTGGGTGATCGGTCGGGTCAAGCGGGGAGCGTGATATGGACCGACAGCAGCGCTGGGTAGAGACCTTGCGGTTGCTCCGGCAACTGCGTGGAGAGGGTCGTTTCCGGGGGAAGCAGGTGCTTCTGAGGCCCTCCTGGCGTATCGGATTGGAGATCGAATGGCGTCGTTCCGAGCCAGCGCCCGGATATGTATGGCTCTTTATCGGCCCCACGGAGCAGGAGAGCTATTTCGAGGCCCCTGCGCTGGGGATCGGTCCGGTGCCGCTTTCCGACTTTGCAGGGGAATTGCGGACCTGGCTGGAGCATGCCGTCGAGCTGGCCCGTCAGGGATACGCCTACCAGCGAACCGCGCCAGCGCGCTGATGCTCCGATGGTCTGGAGCCGGGAGGGTGCCGCCTGGAGCCCACGCTTGATCACCTTTGCGCTTCAGCAGGGATGGGCTTGCTGGATGCGGCCGATCCATGGTCTGGGGAGCGAGAAGATCCCCGCAAGCGACCTCTGCATCGGGTGGTCTTGCATAGTATGGCGCGGCATCAATGGCCACCTTCGGCCCTTTGCACGCTGGAGCGTCGGCTTCAGCGGCGGGCGCAGCAGGGTATGGGGCCGGTCAGTCGGATCGCCTTCGAACATGAACGGCCTGCTCTGTCCGGACACGCGGGGCTGCGCGTTTTTTTCGACCCGATAACCGTCCGCTCCCTCTGCGCCCGGCCAGGGGAGAGGCGTGCGGGTTCAAGGGGATGTGGGACCTATGGTGATCCTTCAGGGCGGCGATCTGAGCCTTTCTCTTCTGGAGGAGATCCTGCGCGCGCGCAAGCCCATCGGGCTCGGATCGCAAGCGCGGGAACGTGTAGCGCGCGCACGGCAATGGGTCGAAACGGCCGCGCTCGGGGAGCTTCCCATCTACGGGGTAAACACCGGCTTCGGGGTGCTGGCGCGGGAGCGTATTCCCCTTGAAGAGCGCATCCGGCTGCAGCGCAACCTCATCCTCTCGCACGCCGTGGGGGTGGGGGAGCCGTTGCCCGATGAGGTGGTGCGGCTCATGCTCCTGATCAAGATCAACTCCCTGGCGCTGGGGTATTCGGGGGTGCGGCTGGAGACCCTGGATCGGCTGATTGCCATGTACAATGCGGACCTGCTTCCTGTGGTGCCTTCGCGGGGGTCGGTGGGAGCCAGCGGGGATCTGGCCCCGCTGGCGCATCTGGTCCTTCCGCTGATCGGGGAGGGATTGCTCAAGGACAGCGGCCGGTTGCGCCCGGCGGGCGAGGTGCTACGGGAACGGGGCTGGGAGCCGCTGGAGCTCGGCGCCAAGGAAGGGCTGGCGCTTATCAACGGCACACAGCTGATGAGCGCCTGCGGGGCCTGGGCCATGCTGCGCGCGCGCAGGCTCCTGCCTGCGGCCGATCTTGTGCTGGCCATGTCCCTGGAGGCCCTGCAGGGCAGCGCGCAGCCCTTTGATGCCCGACTGCATCAGGTCCGACCGCATCCCGGCGCGGCCGTTGTGGCCGAAAACGTGCGGCGGCTGCTGCAGGAAAGTGAGATCCTGGAGGCGCATCGCCTCTGCGGGAAGGTACAGGACCCGTACTGTCTGCGCTGCGCGCCGCAGGTGCATGGGGCCAGCCGGGATGCGCTGGCCTACGTGGAGCGCACCATTGAGACGGAGATCAACTCCGCTACCGATAACCCGCTGCTTTTCGACGAGCAGACGATCCTAAGCGGGGGCAATTTCCACGGTCAGCCCCTGGCCATCGCCCTGGATCTGGCCGCTATCGCGCTGGCGGAGCTGGCCAGCATCTCCGAACGACGGCTATACCTGCTCCTGGAAGGAGGGGACGGATTACCCCGACTGCTTATGCGGAACACAGGGGTCAATTCGGGGTTCATGCTGCTGCAGTATACGGCCGCCGCGTTGGTTTCGGAAAACAAGGTGCTCTCTCATCCCGCCTCGGTTGACTCCATCCCCACCTCGCTGGGACAGGAAGACCATGTGAGCATGGGCAGCATATCGGCACTGAAGCTGTTGCGTGTGCTCGAGAACACGGAAACCGTATTGGCGTTGGAACTGATCGCCGCCGCGCAGGCGCTCGATTACCGTATGCCCCTGCTTCCGGGCAAGGGTGTGCGTCGGGCCCACGAACTGGTGCGTCGCTTCATCCCCCATGTGGAAGAGGACAGGCTGTGGACAGAAGATATCCATCGGGCCCTGGAGCTAATCCGCTCCGGGGCGCTTCTGGAGGCGGAGCCCGGGTTGCGATGAGACAGATTGCGATTGCCCTCTTTTTCTTTTGCCTTCCGGTTTGGGGTCGCGCCCAGACCTGGGGGGTCATCGAGGGGCGGGTCTACGAGCAGGCCGAACGAAGGCCCGTGGTGGGGGCGAGTGTGCTGCTCTGGGGGACGAATTACGGCACGGCCGCCGACGAACAGGGCCGGTTTCGTCTGCCCGTTCCGGAAGGGCGATATCTGGTGCGCGTGCAGGCGGTGGGATATCGGCCCTGGCAGGATTCCGTACAGGTGCGTGCCGGGCGGGTTGTTGTGCTGGAGGTCGTCCTGGCAGCGCAGGCCCATGAGCTGGGGCCGGTGACCGTGGAGCGACCCCGGGCCGAACAGGAAGCGGGCATCTGGACGCTCGATCGGCGGACGCTGGAAGTCCTGCCCGGACCTTTTCAGGATCCCCTGCGGGCCATTCAGATCCTGCCCGGCGTGGCCACGAACAACGAGCTTTCCTACCAGTATCGCGTCCGGGGGGGGAACTTCGATGAGAATCTGGTCTACATCGAGGGTTTTGAAGTCTACAAGCCCCTGCGCATCCGGCAGGGTGAGCAGGAGGGGCTGGCGTTGCCCAATCCGTTTCTGGTTGAGACGATGCGCTTCTATAGCGGCGGGTTCTCGGCCGCCTACGGGGATCGGATGAGTTCGGCGCTCGAGGTGGGCTACCGACGTCCGGAAGACGCTGAACTAGGGGCATATATCGGGCTCACGGAAGCGGGCGCCTACGCGGGGGCGGGCTTTCCGGACGGCTTTGCCCTGATGGGCGTTCGCTATGCCCGGGCCGGCTATCTGTTCGGTAGCCAGGAGCTCAAGGGCCGATATGATCCCCGCTTCCTCGATCTGCAGCTCTGGTCCGGCCTGGAGCGGGGTCCCTGGACGATGCAGGTGCTTGGTCTGTGGGCCCGCAATCGCTTTGAGCTCGTTCCCTCCCAGCGCCGGACGTATTATGGCACCTATCGGGATCTGCGCAGCCTCTGGCTCTCCTACGAGGGCAAGGAATCCGACGGGTACAGAACGGCGTTGCTGGGCTTGCGGTTGCGGTATCGTCTGCGCCCCGGATGGAGCGGGGAGCTGGAGGCCTCCGGATACGCCACCCGAGAAGAGGAGCGTTACCTCCTGGCCGGGCAGGCCACGCTCTATCGAATCCCCCGACCCGAGGAGGGCGATCCCACGGGCGGGGGGCATGTGCCCATCGGATATGTCTGGCAGCGGGAAACGGCAGACAACGAGGTGCGCTTCTCCGAGGGTCGGCTCAGCCTGGGCACGCGCTACACGGGCCAGGCCTGGATGGCGGAAGCCCGGCTCAGCCTCCGGCGTCTGCACATGGCCGATCGGCTCCGGGAGATGGTTGAGGTCCGCCAGCTCGATTCCCTCTACACGCTGAACCGTCTGGAGGGGGCGATCCGGGACAGCTGGTCCCGCTGGGAAGCCTATGGACAACTTGTGCGCCTCTGGGGACCGGTTGTGTTGCAGGCGGGGTTGCGCTACACCCGCGACGGGCGTACGCAACAGGCTATCTGGTCGCCTCGCCTCCGGGCCACCTATCGCTCGGATGAGGCAACCAGCCTGTATGCCGCCTGGGGCCTGTATGCACAGCCCCCGCTGTATGCGGAATGGCGCGATCTGGAAGGCCAGCCTGTCTCCACCCTGCGCGCCCAGCGAGCCTGGCATTATGTGCTCGGGGCGCAGCGCTTTTTGGCCCGCAATCGGTGGTCGTTTCAGGTAGAGGTGTACTACAAGGCCTTGCGAGAGCTGATCCCCTTTCAGGTGCGCAATCTGCGCCTGCTTTACGAGGGTGCCAACCGAGCCCGGGGATATGCCTACGGGATGGACGTACACCTGCGCGGTGAATGGGTGCCGGGCCTGGAGAGCTACGTCAGCTACAGCTATCTGGTCACCCGGGAGCATGTGGCCGGAGAGCCCGCCTGGGTGCCTCGACCCACAGACCAGCGGCACACGCTGGCTGTGCTCTTTCAGGATTATGTGCCCGGGGACGAGCGCTGGCAGGTGCACGTAAAATTGCTCTTTGGCACGGGGGTTCCTTATACGCCCCCGAATCCGGATGTGCTCTCTGGCCAACCCAGACCGGGCCCCCGCAACGCGGCCCGCTTCCCGGAGTACAAACGTGTCGATGTGGGCCTGACACGCCGGGTGGACCTCTTGCCGCGCTGGCGCATGCACCTATCGCTAGAGGTGCTCAACCTCTTCGATATGGTCAACACCGTCGCCTATGCCTGGTATGTCGATGGGCAGGGAGCCTGGCAGCGCGTGCCCACGCGGCTTACCCCGCGCCTTGTGAACCTCCGCCTCCGGGTGGATTACGGGCAGCGCTGAGACTTGCACGATTCTTGCGTCCTTCCTTCCGGGGGGATATTTTCGGTTCCCCTTCGGCCGCTTCGGACGGATGCGTCCGCCCGAAGCGGCCGATCCTGGAAAACGGAGGTCGGCGTTATGGAGTCCCATCGTCTGCCCCCATGGGCCGTCGTGGGGGTTCTGTGCTGGGCGGGATGCTATACCTCGCTTCTGGCCCATCCTGAGCGGCCCGTTTCGGATTCGGAGGTGCGTCTGAGCACCTACGCCGGCATTGAGGTCCGATTGCGCCAGGAAGTAGCCCAGTGGCAGGGAGTACCCTACCGGCTGGGTGGACGGCACATGCGGGGGATCGACTGCTCCGCTTTTGTGCAGAACGTGCTCGTGGGGCTTTTCGGTCTGTACCTGCCCCGAAGCACGGCCGAGCAGGCTCGCTTCGGACGCCGTATAGAGCGCGATGAGTTGCTTCCCGGAGATCTGGTCTTCTTCCGCATCGGACGTCGCACCCGGCATGTGGGCATTTACCTGGGCCAGGGGGAGTTCGCTCACGCCTCTCAATCCCAGGGGGTGGTCGTCTCCCGCCTGGATGACCCCTACTGGGCCCGGCGGTACTGGATGGCCCGTCGGGTGCTGGAGGTGCAGTCCGCTCCGGTTGACTGAACCGGCCTGAGCGGCCTAACTTTACAGCCTCGGATTGCCCGGTCGTCTAATGGCAGGACAGCGGCCTTTGGAGCCGTATGTGGAGGTTCGAGTCCTCCCCGGGCAGCCAGGTCCGGGGTAGCGGGGGCTTTTCGGGCCCGCCCCGGCTTTTTCGTGTTTTCTGGCCCTGGGAATACTTTTCGGTATGGAACGGCCCGTTGGGATATTCGCCGGACGTTCGAATCTGGCTTTGGCTGAGCGCATCGCCGCCTGTTTCGGGCAACCGCTGGGGCACGTGACGATTCGCAACTTCTCCGACGGGGAGATCTACGTGCGTTTCGAGGAGTCCATCCGGGGCATGGACGTCTACATCATTCAGTCCACGCATCCGGGTGCGGAGAACTGGCTGGAGCTGTTGCTCATGATCGATGCGGCCCGTCGAGCCTCAGCCGACCGCATCACGGCCGTGATCCCGTATTTCGGTTATGCGCGGCAGGACCGTAAGGATCAGCCTCGGGTTTCGATCGCAAGCAAGCTCATGGCCGACCTGCTGACCACGGCCGGTGTGCACCGGGTGCTTACCATGGATCTGCATGCTCCCCAGATTCAGGGGTTCTTCAATATTCCGGTCGACCACCTCTACGGGAGTGCCGTGCTCGTGGAGCATTTCCGCCGCATGGCGATACCGGATCTGACCGTGGTGGCTCCGGACGTGGGGAGCCTGAAGATGGCCCGGGCCTATGCTAAAAGGCTCCATGCGGAGCTGGCCTTCATCGACAAGCGTCGTCCTGAGCCCAATCAGGCCGAGGTGCTCAACATCATCGGACAGGTCAAGGGGCGCAATATCCTGATCGTAGATGACCTGATCGACACCGCGGGCACGCTGGTCAACGCGGCCCGGGCGCTCCGGGCCGCCGGGGCTCGGGAGATCAGGGCCGCGGCCACGCATCCGATTCTATCCGGGCCGGCCTATGAGCGCATCGAGGGCAGCGAGGAGTTGCTCTCCGTCACGGTCACGGACACCGTTCCCCTGCGTCGCTCCTCGCCGAAGATCGAGGTGCTCAGCGTGGCCGAGGTCTTCGCCGATGCCATCCGGCGTATCTACCTGCATGAGTCCATCAGTACTCTGTTTGTGGAATAGACAGGAGTCCAATCGCCTATGGACGTGTTGCAGTTGGAAGCTCGACCCCGGGAGGTGCGCAAAAACGAGGCGCGCCGGTTACGTCGACAGGGGTGGGTCCCCGCCGTGATATACGGACACGGCGAGCCCACCCGGCATGTGGCGGTTCGCCCGCTGGCGCTGCGCCCGCTCATCTATGGCCGGAAGGCATACCTCGTACGCCTCCTGTTGCCCGACAGCCCTCCCCTGATGTGCATATCCAAGGAGATCCAGTTCCATCCCGTTACGGATGAGCCCATTCATGTGGATTTCCAGGTGCTGCACGCAGGCGAGAAGGTGAGCTTGGATGTGCCCATCCGGCTCCTCGGCTCGGCCCGCGGGGTGCTGGAGGGAGGTAAACTCGTGCAGGCCATGCATGTGCTGCGTATTCGGGTCCTGCCGAGCCAGATTCCGGATTATATCGATGTGGACGTTTCGGAGCTTCGGATCGGTCAGGCCTTGCATGTGCGCGAGCTCCCGCTTCCTGACTATATCGAGCCTGAGGTTGATCTCGACGCCGTCGTGGTCTCCGTGCAGGGCAAGACGGTCGAAGAGGCGGAGGGGGAGTCTGAAGGGTCCGCTTCGGCCTGACGATGGCGCTCGTGGTCGGACTGGGCAATCCGGGCCCGGAGTATGCGGGAACGCGGCATAATGTGGGGTTCCGCGTCCTGGACGAGCTGGCGCAGCGGGCGAGAGTGCGCTTCCGCGCCGGTCGAGGGGAATATCTGGAGTCCGAGCTCGAGCTCGACGGTCAGCTCGTCCGGCTCATCAAGCCCACCACGTACATGAACCGCAGTGGCCGCGCCGTCCGTCAGGCGCTGGATCGCTATCGGGAGCCCCTGGATCGGCTGTTGGTGGTGCTTGATGATCTGCAGCTGCCGCTGGGCACGATCCGGTTGCGCCCGAAGGGATCTTCCGGCGGCCACAACGGGCTGGAAGATATCATCGCACACCTTCGTACAGAGGCTTTTGCCCGATTGCGTCTGGGGATCGGTGCCCCTTTTCCGCGGGGAAAGCAGGCCGATTTTGTGCTCTCCGTGTTCGATCCCGAAGAACTTCCGCTCGTGGAGGTCATGATCCAGACGGCCGCTGAGGCGGTGCGTTGCTGGGTCCTCGAGGGCATACAGGCGGCGATGAATCGGTACAACGGGCCGGTTTTGCCGCATCGATAATCGTCTAAAACCAGAGGGAGGCTGCGCGCTATATGGAGTTGCTCAATGTGCTGGTGCCCCTGACGGGGTTGATCGCCCTGCTTTACGCCCTGTGGCGCTCAAGCTGGATTGCCCGACAGGATGCCGGTACGTCCGAGATGCAGGCCATCGCATCGGCCATCGCCGAGGGCGCCCGGGCATTTCTGAAGCGCGAGTACCGGACGCTGAGCGGATTTGTGCTGCTTATCGCCCTGCTGCTCGTCATCGCCAATACGGGCAAGGAGGCCACATCCCCGCTTCTGGCGTTGTCCTTTTTGGTGGGCGCCTTCTGTTCGGGCACGGCCGGGTTTCTCGGCATGCGCGTGGCTACGCTGGCCAACGTGCGCACAACCCAGGCGGCGCGCACGAGCCTGAACCAGGCGCTGCGTATGGCCTTCTCCGGGGGTTCTGTCATGGGCATGAGCGTGGTCGGCCTGGGGGTGCTCGGACTGGGCGGGCTGTTTCTGATCTACAGCCATCTGGATTGGGATATCCAGAAGGTCATCAATGTGATTTCCGGCTTCTCCCTCGGAGCTTCCTCCGTTGCCCTTTTTGCCCGCGTCGGGGGAGGGATCTACACGAAGGCGGCCGATGTGGGCGCAGACCTGGCCGGTAAGGTCTATGAGGGTATACCCGAGGACGATCCCCGCAACCCGGCCGTAATTGCCGATAATGTGGGCGATAACGTGGGCGATGTGGCCGGCATGGGGGCGGACCTCTTTGAGTCCTACGTGGGTTCGATTGTGAGCGCGATGGTGCTGGGGGCGCTCTTTGTGGGGCTGCCTGAGTTCAGCGGCCGCTATCAGCTCAGCGCCGTACTGTTGCCCCTCGTCCTGGCCGGAGCCGGCATTCTGATTTCGCTGCTGGGCACCGCCTTTGTCCGGGTGCGCGAGGGGGATAACCCCCAGCGAGGGCTCAACAGGGGCATCTTCGGCTCCGCCCTACTCATTGTGCCCGTAACGTATCTGCTGGTTGGCGTCCTGCTGCCGGAGGAATGGTATTTCGAGGATCGCCTCTACACGGCCACGGGGGTTTTCCTGGCCACCGTTATCGGGTTGGCCGTGGGGGTCCTGATCGGGCTTTCGACGGAATACTACTGTTCTCCGTACCGGAGGCCGGTGCTTTCGATCGTGCGCCAGAGCGTTACGGGTCCGGCCACAAACATCATTGCCGGTCTGGGGGTGGCTATGGAATCCACAGCGATTCCGCTGGTGCTGATCGGATTCGGCATTCTGGGGGCCTATACGATGGCCGGACTCTACGGGATCGCGCTGGCCGCCGTGGGTATGCTCTCTGTGACCGGTATTCAGCTGGCCACCGACGCCTATGGGCCGATCGCGGACAACGCCGGTGGTATTGCGGAGATGAGCCATCAGCCCCCGGAGGTGCGCGCTCGTACAGACCGGCTCGATGCGGTGGGGAATACGACGGCCGCCATTGGAAAGGGGTTCGCCATCGGATCGGCCGCGCTCACGGCGCTGGCGTTGTTTGCCGCCTTCCAGCAGCAGGCGCAGATCCCGGTAATCAACCTGACGGAAGCCCACGTGCTGGCTGGCATGTTCATCGGGGCCGTCATGCCGTTTCTGTTCAGCTCCATGGCCATCGGCGCCGTCGGGCGCGCGGCCAGGCAGATGATCCTGGAAGTGGGCCGGCAGTTCCGCGAGATCCCGGGCCTGCGCGAAGGTAAGGCCCGTCCGGAATATGCCCGTTGCGTGGATATCTCCACCCGCGCCGCGCTCCGGGAGATGATCGCCCCGGGATTGATGGCCCTCATCGTGCCGGTCGTGGTGGGTGTGCTCGATAAGCAGATGCTTGCCGGACTGCTGGCCGGGGTCACGGTCAGCGGGGTGCTCATGGCGATCTTTCAGGCCAACGCCGGAGGGGCCTGGGATAATGCCAAAAAGCGCGTGGAAGAGGGCATTGAGGTCGATGGGGTCTTCTACAAGAAGGGCACCGAGGTGCACAAGGCCACCGTCGTGGGGGATACGGTGGGAGATCCGCTCAAGGATACCTCCGGGCCTTCGCTCAACATCCTCATTAAGCTCATCTCCGTGATCTCGCTGGTGATCGCACCCCTGATCGCCTGAAGCGCCCCTGTATGCCGATGCTCGCCCCGTCTGGTTCTCGCCGGACGGGGCGAGCTTTTTCAGGGCCGGGGCGATTCTGCGGCCGTTGGACTGGAGCCGATCCAGGTGCCCCGGTTCAGCGTATCGAGGGTCTCCGGAGAACCGATCCAGACGCGCACCCCTCTTGCGGAGGCGCGCAGAGCGGTTTCGATCTTCGGGCGCATACCATCGCGAATCCATCCCTCCTGCAGTCCTCTGCGGGCATCTTCCACGGAGAGCGTTTCGAGGGTTCGGCCTGAGGCATCCCAGACGCCCCCTGAGGGGGTGAGCCACAGCAGGGCCTCGGCCCGGAGGGCCAAGGCCAGCTCCAGGGCCACCGTATCCGCGTTGACGTTGTAGATGGCGCCCTGCTCGTCTATGCCCAACGGGGCCACAATGGGCAGATAAGCCTGCTCAAGCAGGGTGCGCAGCAGCTCCGGTTTTACAGCCCGTATATCGCCCACGTATCCAAAATCCACCCATCTGCCTTCGATCCAGCGCGGCGGGCGACGTACTACGCGCACCATACCGCCGTCTGCCCCACAGAGCCCCACGGCCGGCAGCCCATAAGTCAGGGCCTCGGCCACCAGACGGCGGTTGAGCTCTCCGCACAGGGTCCAGAGCACAATCCGTAGATCCAGCTCCGTGGTCAGGCGTCTTCCCTCCACAAATCGGGGTTCGTGACCCAGCGCCCGGGCCAATGCGGTGGCCTGCGCGCCCCCGCCGTGCACAAGCAGGAGGGGGGCTCGATCTCGCCAGCGCCGGATGCCCTGCCAGAGCGCCTGCCGGCCTGATGGGCTATCGAGAACCTCTCCCCCGACCTTGAGCACTACAGGGCCCATATCCACTCCAGGATCGCCTTCTGGGCGTGCAGTCGGTACTCGGCCTGCAACAGATGACGCGCCCGGGGGCCGTCAAGCACCGCATCGTCGACGACCACATTGCGCCGGACGGGCAAGCAGTGCAGAAAGAAGGCCTCCCGCGTACGGGCCATGTGCGCTTCCGTTACCCGCCAGTCTTGAAACCGGGCTCGGCCTTCGGCCTCGGCCTGCGGATCCGTGTAGGCCAGCCTTCCCCCCCAGGCCTTGGCGTAGACCACCTCGGCGCCGTCGAAGGCTTCCTCGAACCGGTCTGTTTCCCGGATTTCGGTCCCATACTCGGCGGCGTACCGGCGGGCCAGCGCCATCACATCCGGGTCGAGCGCATAGCCCTCCGGACGGGCCACGGTGACATGCATACCCAGCCGAGCGGCCATAAGCAGGGCGGAGTTCGGCACGGCCATCGGAAGCGCCCGGGGGTGATAGGCCCAGGTGAGCAGAAACCGCCGGCCCTGCACGCTGCCCCGGAAAAGATCCAGCAGAGTGGCCGCATCGCCCAAGGCCTGACAGGGATGCCAGAAGGCGGACTCCAGGTTGATGATCGGTACACGCGAGGCGCGCACGATGCGGCCCAGGAATACTTCCCGGCGGTCAAGTTCGTAGTCCCGCATGGAGGCAAAAGCGCGCACCCCGATGGCATCATAATAGCGCGACAGCACCCCGATGGCCTCCTGAATATGTTCGGCCTCGGCCCCTTCCATCCGGATCCCATCGCGCCATTCCAGCGACCAGGTGCCCTGCCCGACTGTAAGCACAGAGACATGGGCTCCCAGCTCTACAGCGGCCAGCTCCATGGAGGTGCGGGTGCGCAGGGAGGGGTTGAAAAACAAAAGCACGATGGAACGGCCGCGCGCCCGATCGGTCCATCGCCGATCCCGGGCAAACCGCCGCGCCGCCTCCAGCCGATCCCACCAGATGGCGTCTTCGATCAGGTGCCAGTCGATAAGATGCCGCAGTCCCTCAGGCATAGACCGCTTCCTGTTTGCTGACCCGATCGATCGCTCGATGAAAGGCGGCCAGGAAAAAGGCGATTTCCTCCTCTGAGGTCGTCAGCGGGGGCATGAGGCGAATCGTAGCGGGGTGTTCGGAGGTGCCCACCAGCACGCCCTCCTGGCGCAGAGCGGCTACCAGCGGGGCGGCCGGAAAGGGAAGCTCTATGCCGATGAGGCAACCCCGGCCGCGTATGGCGCCTACGCGATCGATGAGGCCCTCTCGGATGCGGGTGAAGATCTCCGGTGCCCGGGCCATCCAGTTGCCCTCTATGAGCATGCGCAAGGTGGCCGAAACAGCCGCCATGGCCAGCATGCCCCCCCCGAAGGTGGTGCCCTGATCGCCCGGACGCACCGTAGAGGCGATCGCCTCGGAGACCAGCACGGCGCCCACAGGAACTCCGGATCCCAGGCTTTTGGCCAGCGCGATCATGTCGGGCCGCATACCGTAGGCCTCTGACACGGAAAACGTGCCCGTCCGGCCCACGCCGGTCTGGACCTCATCGAAAATAAGCACCACCCCATGGGCATCGCAGAGCTCCCGCAGGCCCCTGTAGTAGCCCGGGGGGGCCTCATAGACGCCGGCCATACTCTGAATGGGCTCCAGAATGCAGGCCCCGATGTCGCCTCTGCGGCGCAGGAGCTCCCGCAAGGGCCGCAATTCGCCAAAGGGCACAAAATGCGCCTCCGGCAGCACGGCCCGATACGGTTTCCGGTACTTCTGCCCCCAGGTAACGGACAGGCTTCCCAGGGTCCGGCCATGAAAATCCCCCTGCATGGCCACCACCCCGGGCCGACCTGTATAGGTGCGGGCCAGCTTCAGGGCGGTCTCTATGGCTTCGGTTCCGGAGTTACAGAAGAAAACCCGTCTCACGCCCTCGGGAGCCAGCGCGGCCAGAAGCCGGGCCGCCTCGGCTCGGACAGGGCTATAGACCACATTGGAGTAAAAGAGCAGGGTTTCGGCCTGCCGCTGGATGGCCTCCACCACAGGGGGGGGATTGTGGCCCAGCAGGGTGACGCAGTGGCCTCCGTAGAAGTCCAGATAGCGCCGTCCCTCCACATCCCAGACGTAGGATCCCTGCCCACGCAGGAGGGCGATAGGCCATTTGGCGTACGTGGGTAACTCGTAGGCCTCCTCCCAGGACCGGATGCGTTCGAAGGTGCTCATCGGATATCCTCCAGGGCGATGGCGTTCAGGGGCAATAGGCCCAACGCGTCGGGCCATCCAAACAGGCGGTTCATGTTCTGCACGGCCTGGCTGGCCGCGCCTTTCAGCAGGTTATCCAGAGCGAAGCCCACCACCAGTTGATCGGCGCGCACAATCCAGCCGATATCGGCATACGGGGTGCCCACGCTCCAGCGCAACTCCGGAATCCTTCCGGGCCATAAGCGCACCAGCCCCTCTTCCGGGTAGGCGGACCGGAAAAAAGCCTCCAGTTCCGGCTCTGAGACAGTACGGTTTAGCTCTACGTGGGCCACCCCCCAGATGCCCCGCGTCCAGGGGCCGGAGGCGGGTACGAAGGCGACTTGCCAGGAGGGTCCCAGACGGGCCTCGATCTCGGGCAGATGCTGGTGGGCAAGCACCTTGTAGGCGCGTACGTTGCCGTCGCGCGTCGGAAAGTGCGTCGTCTCCGAGGGTCTGGATCCGGAGCCGGAGGCGCCCGTGAGGGCGGTTATCCAGGCTCGGCCCGACAGGCCCGCACGGGTAAAGGGCCAGAGCGCCAACAGCATGCCCGTGGCAAAACAACCCGGATTGGCGATCCAGCGCGTTTCTGCCGGATACGGTCCCAGCTCCGGAAGGCCGTACTGGAAGCGCCCCAGGAGCTCGGGAGCGGGGTGGGAGAAGCCGAACCAGATCGGGTACAGTTCCGGGTCGGAGAGCCGGAAATCGGCGCTCAGGTCGATGAGGTAGCCTCTGTAGCCCCCCTCCAGGAGTCGGCGGACCGCCTGTGCGCCTTCGCCGTGCTCGGCGGCAAGAAAGATGAGCTCCGGTTCGACCTCCAGCAGAGCTTCCTCCTGGCAGAACCGAAGTTCACTCAAGCCGCGCAGTTCCGGATGTGCAGACCAGATCGGTTTTCCGGCCGCATGACGGCTGCTGACGGCCTGCAGGCATACGCCGGGATGGTGCAACAGGAGCCGGATGAGCTCTCGGCCCACGTATCCAGCCCCGTGAAGCAGGGCCACGCGTTTCATCCGACCGCCTCCATCGAAACATGCCCGTTGCTGGGCCATCCGCTCATGCTCAGCGCGCGCATCACGCAGTTCACAAGCGCATCGGGCTCTTGCTGGGCGTTATAGGCCGGAATGCCCAGGGCGTTCTGAATGTAGCGTTTGCCCACGGCGTTGTCCGTTACGGGACCGACTATGGCCGTAATAGGGCTCCGGTATCGGGTGCGGAACAGGTAATCGGCCGCCCAGGCCCCGGCCAGATCCGTTGCCGCCACCACGTGCGCGGCGGTCAGGGCGCGCAATTCCTTGTCCATGAGTAGCTCGTCCACCCCGTAATAGCCGATGAATCCGTCGCCCAGCTCCAGGACGAGCACGTCCGGCCGGGAGGCGTTGAGTTCCTGAATGATCCCTTTAGCGATAGGCACCATGTCCTTGTTCACCGAGGAGACCACACCGGCGTCGATGAAGGTCAGACAGGAGATGGCTCCGGCCTCCTGCATGGCGCGCACGTCGCGCAGCAGGGCGGCTCCGGTGAGCTTGGCTGCCGCTACACGAAGGCCCCGTGCGCTGAGGCCGCGCACGATCTGCGCGGCTGCATAGGTTTTGCCCGTGTTCATGGCCGTGCCGCTGAGCATCACCAGCGGCGCCGAATGGGTCAGCGTGTAGACCGGCTCCAGGGCGTGGTCCTGAATACGGGCATGTCGCTTGAGCCCGTGTACCTCGTAGAGCACCGCGCCCAGCACTTCAACGGGGAGGGCCGGACCCAGATCGGGGTGGTCGGAGGTGCACTGGCCGAGGATACCGCCCATATTGAGCACATGCAGCACGTCTCCGACCTGGATGCGACGGGGGATTCGGCCGCTGTAGCCCTTGAGGGCCTGCCGTTCGCCCAGCGCTCCGATGAGCAGATGGCCTTTCCGGAGGGTGTGAAAACGGCCGTCGGTGGTTTCCAGCTGGTTGTATCGATCCTTATCGGCCAACACGCGTACGACGATGCAGTAGCCCTCCTCGGCGACGATATACGGGCTGATCTCCACTTCATGGGTCAGGTTGCAGGGGCTGGTGCTGGAGGCGATCCAGTCTACCGAGATGCGCATGGGCTAGCCCTCCGCGCTTGTGGGTTGACGGGTGCGGGCCCGGTGAGCCAAGAGCGAGGATACGCCCCAGATGCGAGCAAACCCCTCTGCATCCCGACCATTCCAGAGCGTGTTCGTCTCGCCATAGGTGGCCAGATCCGGGGCCAGAAGCCCGTAGGAGCTTTCACAGCCCAGTACCTCGATACGACCCCGGTGCAGCCGCAGGCGCACAGATCCCGTCACGGTCTGCTGGGAAGAGTCCAGAAAAGCCTCTATATCCCGCATGACGGGATCGAAATACAGGCCTTCGTGCAGGAGCATGCCGTAAAAGTCGGCCAGGTGATCTTTCTGGAAACGCTGCCATTTGGTGAGCACGAGCTTCTCCAGTTCCCGATGGGCCGTGATGAGGATGAGCGCGGCCGGGGCCTCAAAGCCGATTCGGCCTTTGATCCCCAGGATTGTATCGCCCAGATGCATGCCGCGCCCGACCCCATGTTCAGCGCCGATGCGGTTGAGCTCCTCGATCAGGGCGACCGGATCCATGGGGGCATCGTTGAGCGCTACGGGAACGCCCTGCTCGAAGGCAATGCGTAGCTCGGCGGGCGTTTCGGGCGCCCGCTCGGGATCCCGCGTCTGAAGCCATGCCTCTGGTGGCAGGGGCAGGTGGGAGGTGAGCGTCTCGCCTCCACCAATGGTCGTGCCCCACAGCCCCCGATTGATGGAGTAGGTGGCCTTCTGCTCCGATACGGGCAGGCCGCGCTCCCGCAGGTAAGCCGCTGTCTGCGTGCGGCTCCAGCCCAGATCCCGGATAGGGGTCAGGATTTGCAGGTCCCCGGCGAGCACGCGCAAGGCCACATCGAAGCGAATCTGGTCATTTCCAGCCCCCGTGGAACCGTGCGCGATGGCCCGGGCGCCGATCTGGCGCGCTATCTCGACGACCTTGCGCGCCTGCACAACGCGTTCCGGACCCACGCACAGGGGGTAGACGCCCCCACGCAGGATGTTGCCCTTGATCAGGTAGCTCAGGTGATCCTCAAAGAGTTCTCGCCTGCCGTCTACGGTCCAGTGTCCCGAGGCGCCCAGCCGGGCCGACCAGTCAGCCAGCCGTCGGGCCTCGGCCTCGTCAATGCCCCCGGTGTTGACCGTGACCGTGTAGACAGGCTCCCGATAGGTTTCCTGGAGATACGGGACGCAGAAGGAGGTGTCCAGTCCCCCGCTGAAGGCCAGTACGATTGCCATTTTTGATTCCGGCTCCTATCGCTAGAGGAAACAAAAACGCCGGTTCGGGTGAACCGGCGTCTTTTCTTTCTTCGGGGTGGCTTCTACGTTCAAGACGGCGCCCATCCCATACGACGCCCGTTCACCCATCGGGGAACCTTTCCTCGTCGGGATCGTCGGAGGGCCGTCATATGGGACGAGACCTGCACCATGCGGGCGCAAGTGTACGGAATCCCACGGGGAATGTCAAGAGGTAAGCCAATTTTTTTGCAGGAGATCTTGCTCGGGGTGCGGAGAAAAGCGGATTTTTTGTCGCCTTACAGTGGGGAGGATAGAGCCATGCACCTCAAAATGGGATGCGGGGTGTTCCTGCTGGGTTGGGCCATTACCGCATGGGCCCAGGCGGATCGATTGGCCAATTCCCGTTTCGATCCCCGGATGCTGCAGGAGCCCGCTATCCGGGCCGCGCTGGAGTGGGTCGATGCGCACCGACGGGAGCACGTCGAGGAATGGATCCGACTGACGGAAATCCCTGCCCCCTCGGGCCGGGAGGCGCGCCGCGCCGCCTACATAAAGGCCGAAATGGAGCGCATGGGGCTGGATTCCGTCCACATCGATGCCGCGGGCAATGTGGTGGGTATTCTGCGGGGGCGTTCCCGGCATCCGGCCATCGCCATAGCGGCACATATGGATACCGTGCATCCTCTTGAAGAGATCCGGGTGCGCCAGGAGGGGGATACGCTGTATGCGCCCGGTGTGCTTGATGATACAGGGGGGCTGGTGGTCATGCTGCAGGCGGCTCGGGCCCTGCGGGCGGCCCGTGTGCCCCTGGCCGGGGACGTCATCTTTATCGCCACCGTACAGGAAGAGGTAGGCCTCAAGGGTATGGCACACTGGCTGGAACACAATCCCCGTCGGGCCGACATGGTCATCGCCGTAGATGGCAACCTGGGGGATGTGCCTTACGGGGCGCTCGGCATCCGGTGGTTTCGCTTTCACTATCGCGCCTATGGGGCGCATACTATGCAGAGCCTGGGGCGTCCGAACCCCAACCGGGCCGTGGCGCGGGCCATCGAGGATATCTACCGACTCCCCCTGCCCCATCCATCGGGCACGTTTGTGATCTACAACATCGGGGTGATCGGGGGCGGGACGGTGCCCAACGCGGTCTCCCAGCACTCCTTTTTCACCGTGGATCTGCGTTCGCCCAGCGCCCGACTGCTTGCCGAATATGCCGACTCCATTCTGGCGCGCGCCCGCCGGGCGGCTGAGCGGGAGCGTGTACGTTTCGAGGTGGAAATCCTCAACGATACCCCGGCCGGAGGCACGGAAGAGGAGCTGGCCGATCGAAGAGAGCATCCGCTTGTGCAGACGGCCGTGCACATCCTCAACCACCTGGGCGTGGGGCAACAGCTGGGCCGGCCCGTTCGACCCCTGGCCAGCGGATCGACGGATGCGAACATGGCCGTTGCGCGCGGCATTCCGGCCATCGCCTTCGGGAGGGGCTTTGGACGGGATCAACATACCCTCCAGGAGGCCGCACATATTCCAAGCGCCTTCCTGGCCACCAGAGGCCTTATCCTGCTTATCGCCTCCCTGCTGCGCTAGCGGCCCCCTGTGCGCCACCAGGCCAACAGAAGCCCGCTCAGGGTGAGCCCCATGCCGAGCGCGCTTATGGGGGAAGGAACCTCACCCCAGAGCATGTACGCCCCCCAGGAGGCCAGCAGGGGCTCGCCCAGTACCAGCAAGGCCACCACAGCCGGGGATATAAAGCGCACCACGTAGTTGAGCGTGCCGTGGCCGATGATCTGGGGACCCAGGGCCATGAGCAGGCAGAGCCCGTAGAAGCGCCATGTGCGGGCCTCCCACCCCGGCCCGGAAAGGAGAAACCATAACCCCACCACGAGCGCCGTCGCGCCGTAGAGCATCCCCACATACGGTAGCCAGGAGAGTCGCTGTCGAAGCAGGCGACCCAGCAGCAGGTAGCCCGTAAAGCAGAGCGCCGAGCTCACAGCAAGCGCGTTGCCCCACGAGGCAGCGGGAAATGCTTCCGAGCCGATCTGCGCATCCCCCCAGCCGATGAGCATGCCCCCCACCGTGGCCAGGAGGATGCCCACGATCGTGGGCCTGGAGAGCCGCTCCCGGAGCCACCAGTAGCCCAGCAGAGCGAGAAAAATCGGGTGTATGGAAACCAGCACCGAGGCGCTGGCCACAGACGTATGCCGCAGCGCCTCGATCCAGAGCACAAAATGCAGGGCCAGAAAAAGGCCCGCCGCACCGATCCGGACCAGATCATCCCGCCCCAGCCGACGTACCTCCTGCCGCCGCCAGAGCAGCATCGGGAGGCTCAGAAGCAGGGCTGCCCAGCCCGTGCGCCAGAAGGCGATCTCCAGCGCCGGCGCCCCGGGCTCTGTGCTCATGGCCAGCCGGACCAGAAGGGGGCTTGAGGCAAAAGCCACCATGGAAACGGGCAACAGCAACAGCGCGCCTGGTCGGGATAGGAGCGGCCGATTCATGTTGCTTTTTGGACGACTTTAGTTTACCTTTAGGCTCGTTTCAAGAGGCTGAGCGGGGGAGCCGTACATGGCCCTTTTTGCGCAGAGCCCCGTTGCCGTCCCGGCCAACAGGGGTGATTGTTTTTTCCTGTACCGGGCAGCAGCCGACGAGGGCGCACTATCTGCATCTTCTTCTTCTCCATCGCATCTGACCTCGGAGGATCGAGGACCTCTTCCTGTGGTGCTGGTAGTAGAGGACAACCCGGATGTGCGGCGTCTGTTCCGGCTGTACTTAAAAGGCAGCTACCGGCTTCTGGAAGCCACTACCGGGGAAGAGGCTTTTCGAATCGTTCAGCAGGAGCGCGTCGATCTCATCCTTATGGACATCAATCTGCCCGGAGAATGGGACGGACTCCAGACGGCGCGGCTTATTCGCTCGTTGCCCGGCATGGCGCATGTGCCCATTATCGCCCAGACGGCCTATGCCTCGGTTTTTGATGCCCGACAGGCCCTGGAGGCGGGTTGCGCCTATTATATGACCAAGCCTATTTACCGGCATGAGCTGCTCAGTGTGCTCAAGCGCTTTCTGCCGTAGCCTGTCCGGGGCTGGACAATGCCGCCCATAGAGCCCGATGGCGGGCGATGATGCGGCTCCAGCTGTAATGGGTCTCTACATGCCGGCGGGCTTCTGCCCCCTTCTGGTGCAGCGCAGACCGATCAGCCAGCAGTTCGCTGAGGCGCTCGATCCATATCGGGGCTTCTCCTGGAGGCAGCATCCAGCCCATCTCCGGCTCCTGTATGGCGTCCTGGATACCCTCCAGCCGGGAGGCCAACACGGGGGTGCTGCACAACGCCGCCTCGAGCAGGACGATCCCGAAGCCCTCCATATCGCCCGGAACAGGTATGTTCGGCATCACAAATAGATCTGCGGCCGCGTAGGCGGTGCCCAGAATCGCCTCCGGGATTTTACCGGGCATCCAGATGCGTGTTGAAAAAGGCCGGGCTGCCTCCCGTATGGCCTCTCGCTCCGGTCCATCCCCGATGAGCGCATAGTGCGTCTGCGGGGGAAGGTGAGGGAAGACCTTCTGCAGAAACCAGGCAAACCCTTTGCGGCGCACCCAGCGTCCCAGGCTGAGCAGAAGCGGGGCCTCATCGGGGGCCTGGTAGCCCAGCTCACGCAGGATCCTGCGGGCTTGCGGACGGGGGGGAACCCCGGCAAAGCGCTGTAGGTCGATTCCGTTAGGGACAAAAGCTCCTTTCTGCGCCGGAAGCCCCCGGGCCTGACAGGCCTGGATGGTGGCCCGACTCGGGGCCACGACTAGATCCAAGGAAGCGAACACACGTCTGATCCAGCGCTGGTAGGCGAACAGGGGCATGGTTACATCCAGCCCGTGCGCGATGGCCACACAGGGTACGGGTATCCGAGGGCGCAGAAGAGGCAGGATGGAGGCGGTGACCATGGAGGTGAACAACACCAGATCGGCCCGTTGGCCCTTGACCAGCCCGGGGAGGGTCCACAGCAGGCGGGCCAGAAAGCGGGCCGTGGCCGGACCGATACGGCTCCAGGGCACCTGTAGCAGCAGGGGTATGACCTCCAGATCTGCCTCTTGGTGCAGCGCGCAGAGCAATTCCCCGCTCACACGCTGCATGCCCCCCACACTCTGGGTAATATCGCCCTCGGGGGGATGAATGTGGGAGACGAACAGGATCCGCATGGTGCAGGACTATCGAATGGGACCAATATAGCGCGCCCCGGCTCGAAACCCCTCAGACACGTCCCGGGGTAGCTCCCTGGCCAGAAAAACGGGATAGACCCTGTGTCGGTGCAGGTCTTCGAGGGACATCCAGGCCACCTGACAGATCATCTGCTCCGTGCCCAGCTCGGGGTCTTGGCCGGTGCGCAGGTCTCCGCCCGTGATATGGGCCAGAAAGTACAGTTCCACGGCGTGTAGTTCTCCGCGCAGGAAATCCGATACGTACACCAGGGGCCCCAGGGAGACCTCCAGCCCCGTTTCTTCGCGCACTTCCCGCTGGAGCGCCTCCGGGATGCTCTCGCCAAACTGCACACCGCCACCCGGAGGGATCCAGTACGTCGTTGCGGGTTCCTGAAAGCTTCGGTGTTCGACCAGAAGCAGGCGTCCGGCCTCCAGCAGGAGGGCGTTGACCCGCACGCGTGTTCTGCCCCCGTAACTCCGGTAGATGAGTTCCCGCAAGGACGTCTTCATGCGTGCGTGAAGGTCTCCGTGCGGGGTTCGAAGAGTCCGTTTTCCTGAGCGTACCGCAGCGCGGCGCCCACGAAAGAGACAAAGAGGGGATGGGGGTGCTCGACGGTGCTCTTGAGCTCTGGGTGGAACTGGCAGCCCAGAAACCACGGGTGCCCGGGCAGCTCGATGATCTCGACCAAATCCCGGTCTGGGTTGATTCCGCTCAATACCAGCCCGTGTGCCTGCAGTAGATCCCGGTAGGTGTTGTTGAGCTCATAGCGATGGCGGTGGCGTTCATAGATCCGGCTCTGTCCGTAGGCCTGATGGGCCAACGTGCCCGGCTTGAGTTCGCACAGGTAGGCGCCCAGCCGCATGGTGCCTCCTTTGAAGCGGATGCGCCGCTGTTCGGGAAGCAAGTCGATTACCGGATGGGGGGTATGCCGATCGAACTCCGTGCTGTTGGCTTCGGGCAGGTGGCAGACATGGCGGGCGAATTCGATCACGGCGCACTGCATGCCCAGGCAGATGCCGAAGAAGGGGATGCCTTGCTCCCGGGCCAGACGAACGGCGGCGATTTTGCCTTCGATCCCCCGGTGGCCGAATCCGGGCGCGACGAGAATGCCGGCCATCTGTCCCAGGACCTGCTCGACGTTGTCTGGCCCGATATGTTCGGACTGCACCCAGTGCAGGTCCACTTCTACCTCGTGCAGCACGCCGGCGTGCACAAAGGCCTCGGCGATACTCTTGTAGGCGTCTCGATGCTCCACGTACTTGCCCACCAGGGCGATCGGGATCCGGCCTCGGGGGTTGCGCAGTCGTTCCAGAAACGCAATCCAGCGCTCCAGGTTCGATTCCTGTATCGGCAGGTTTAATTTTTCCAGCACGATGCGGTCCAGGCCCTCAGCCTGCATCATGAGCGGTACTTCGTAGATGGAGTTCGCATCCAGGGCGGCGATCACGGCGCGCTCTTCGACGTTGCAGAAGAGGGCGATTTTGCGTCGAATGGTCTGGTCCAGGGGCACCTCGGTACGACAGACTAGGATATCCGGCTGGATGCCGTTCTCCAGGAGCATTTTGACCGAGTGCTGGGTGGGTTTGGTCTTCAGCTCCCCGGCCGCGCGCAGATATGGGACTAGGGTCAGGTGGATAAAAACCGTCTGCTGGGGGCCGAGCTCCAGACGGAGCTGTCGGATGGCCTCCAGGAAGGGCTGGCTTTCAATGTCCCCTACCGTGCCCCCGATTTCCGTGATCACAACGTCGTATTCGCCTGTATCCCCCAGCCGGCGGGCCCAGGACTTGATCTCGTCGGTGATGTGGGGGACGACCTGCACGGTTTTGCCCAGATATTCGCCGGCCCGTTCTTTCATGATCACGGAGTAGTAGATGCGGCCCGTGGTGACGTTATTGGCCTGCGAGGTGGGCACGCCCAGAAAGCGCTCGTAATGCCCCAGATCCAGATCCGTCTCCGCCCCGTCGTCGGTTACGTATACCTCCCCGTGCTCATAGGGGTTCATCGTGCCGGGGTCGACGTTGATATACGGGTCGAATTTCTGGATCGTGACCCGCAGACCCCGAGAGGCGAGCAGTTTCCCCAGGGAGGCACAGATAATCCCTTTGCCCAGGGAGGAGCTCACACCTCCCGTTACGAATACGTATTTAGCCGCCATGGTTCGGCTTCCTGATGGATGATGCAAAGAAGTGACCGGCGCACCGATCGGGTGCGGGGTCTTACAAAGATAGATGTTCCCCGATTCCCCGTAAAGGTCCGGTTCCTTGGCGTGCAAACCCCATCTTCCGGGTAGAGATGAGTCCTGACCAGGCTCCGATCGCGGCGAAGAGAGGGCGCAATCGAGCCCGCCGTGCTATCGGGGCCGGAATGCGCAAATGGGGGGATTCGCGTTTGCGAAAGGACGAGCCTCCTGGCCGGGAGGAGCGGAGAATAGAGAAGTTGCACGAGCCGGTCGGGCGGCGTATTTTCGCGGTGTGTTCTTTACCTGTCTGCGCGGTCGGTGCCGCCCTTGGGCGGTGAAAAGGGAATCCGGTGCAAATCCGGAGCTGTCCCCGCAACTGTGAGCCGTCCCCCGCAAGAGCCGGGGGTAGTGCGCCGGAAGCCACTGGTCCGACGGGTTCTTTCAGAAAGGGCTATCGGACCGGGAAGGTCTTCCTCTGCAGGCGCCACGGCGAGCCAGGAGACCTGCCGACCGTGCGCAGGCTGCCGACCTTCGGGGGATAGGGTCCGGTGGTCCAGATGGTTTGCGCCTGTTGCGTCGTATTGTGCCCGTAGAGGCCCCTTCGAGCGCGCATCCCTTTCTGGAGACCCCGGACCTTGTGAACACCGGTGAGGTTCGGGGGAGATATGATCGGTTTTCTGCTGCTTTTCTGGATGGGTGGACCCGTACGGGGGATGCTTCCGGATTCCGGCGGGGCGGATACGCTTCGCCTCCGGCTTCCGGAGGTGACCGTGGTGGCCACCCGTACCCCAATCGAACCCCATACGGCTCCAGGCCGACTGGAGCGCATTCGCCCCGCGGAGACGGTTTCGCCTCTCGGTTCGGTGGCGGAGCTGCTCCGCGATCAGACGAACCTGTCCATGCGCGCCTACGGTCCGGGTGCCATGGCCACCCTGAGCTGGCGGGGTACGGATGGGGCGCACACCCTGGTCCTGCTCGATGGGCTACCCCTGGGCAATGCCCAGAACGCCGTCGTGGACCTGGAGCTGTTGCCCGCCGCGCTCTGGGACGTCGTGGAGCTGGCCTATGGATCGGGATCGGCCCTGTATGGATCCTCGGCCCTGGGAGGTGTGCTGCGCCTGGTGCCGCCCGATCCCCCCATGGCCCCCTGGAGCGCCCGCTTCTGGGGTCAGGCGAACGACTACGGGCTCCGGGAAGGGGGGCTGGGGCTTGCAAGCCGATCGGGTGCGTTCTGGGTGCAGGTCATCGGATACGGTGCCTGGAGCGCCAACCGGTATCGATATCAGGACAACACCGTTTATCCTCCCGTATGGCGCCGTCGGCAGAATGCCGACTACGAGCAGATCGGAGGGTGGATCCGTTCCGGATACGAGCGCGGCCCCTGGCGGTTCCGGCTTTCCTACTGGGGGCACGGGGCAGATCGTGGACTGCCCGGTCCGATCATAGCCGGCGTCGGACGCGCCCGCCAGGAAGATGTCCTCTCCTACGGGTGGGCGGAGCTGGCCTACAGGCCTGCGGGCCTGGAGCAGAGGTTGCTTGTAGCCCTTCAACGGGATGCACTTCGCTATAGCGATCCGGATGCCGATCTCCTGGCCCATCATCGCAACCGGAGTTGGGCCTTCTGGTATGAGGGCACTGCGCTCCCGAGTCCGGAGGCGCATCTGGCCTGGGGGCTGTGGTACCGTCATCAGAGCGTCGAGAGCGCGAACCTGGCGCGATTCCGGGGCCGACATCTGCTCTCTCTCTATGGATCGGCTCTCTGGAGGCTCCGACCGGGCTGGCTGGTATATCCCGCTCTGCGGGCGGATTTCTACAGCGACGCATCCGATGCCATAAGCCCCCGGCTTGGCATGAACCTGGTCATCCGTGACGGGGTGGCCTTCAAGGCCCAGGTGGGACGCAACTACCGGGTGCCCACGTTCAACGACCTGTACTGGATCGGGGGAGGAAATCCGGAGCTGAAGCCGGAGCGGAGCTGGGCTGTAGATGGAGGGCTACGCTATCAGGCTCCGCGCGGGGAGGGCGAGCTTACGCTCTTCTGGAACGATATCCGGCAACGAATCGTCTGGTTGCCCGGTCCAGATGGCCGCTGGCGGGCTCAGAATCAGGGGCATGTGCGCATACGGGGCCTGGAGGCCAGCCTGCGCGGGCAGGTGAGCTCCGGGCTGGAGCTCGGGGTGCTGTATACGGGCCTGGATGCGCGCAAGCAGGATCGATCCGGGCCCGGGGACCGAACCCATGGTCGGGTGCTCATGTACGTGCCCCCGCATATGGCCCGCCTCACTGCGCGCATAATGCGGGGGAGCTGGCTTATCGAGGCCCGCGCCCTCCTGTCCAGCTATCGCTACACAACGGCCGACAACACGGCCTGGCTTCCGGGGTATGGGTTGCTCACCCTCGCCGGAGCCTACAGCGGATTCTGGCAGGGGATCCGGATCCGAGCACGGGTCGCGCTAGAGAACCTGTTCGATACGCCCTATCAGATCATGCCCTATTACCCTATGCCGGGTCGGGCTCTCCGGGTAGGGGTGGAGTTCAGTTGGCCCGTCGAAACCAGGACACCACGGCAATGAAAAGGAGGAAGGCGTATGCGGAGTAAGCCGATTGGGTATTTGATCGGGATTCTGCTTCTGGCCCTCTGGACCGGCTGTGGGCCGGAGGCCGAAGAAGGCCAGCTGGTTACCCGAGGCGTGTATGTGCTCAACCAGGGTAACTTCCAGCGGGGCAACGCGGAGATTACCATTTATGATCCGCAGACAGGCGCAGTGCAGCAGAACGCCTTTCAGAGCCGAAACGGCCGGCCGCTGGGCGATATCGCCCAGAGCATGACCATCATCGACACACGGGGTTATATCGTGGTCAACAACTCCCACCGCATCGAGGTGGTCGATCTGGAAGACGGTCTTCGGAGCCTGGGCACGATCACGATCTCCAATAATGCCAGTCCCCGCTATCTGGTCCCGGTCGGCCCCACGCGGGCGTATGTGACGAATCTGTTCGGCAACAGCGTCTCGGTAGTGGATCTGACGCAGAATCGGGAGATCAAGACCATACCCGTGGGGCGCAACCCCAACGGCATCGCCGTAGCCCAGGGCAAAGCCTATGTGGCCAACACGGGGTTCGGATCCAGCCGCACGGTGAGCGTGATCGATATTTCGAAAGACGAGGTGGTGCGCACGCTGGAGATGCCTTTCGATGGGCCCACGCATGTCTTCGTAGACGATGACGGGCAGGTATGGGTGGTCTGCTCGGGCCGCACGGATTATCAGAATCCCGCGAACAGTACGCCCGGCGGGTTTGTGGTCTTGGATCCCCGCACCGATGCGATCGTCTCCACGATCGCGGCCAACAGAGGCCTGGGCGGCAAGGCGTTCGGGGGGGATGTAGCCGTGGGCCCCGGCGTGGCCTTTGTGCTGCACGGCGAGGGCCTGATGCGGCTGAATACGCGCACCAACACACTGGAAAACGCCACGCTGATCGGGGGCGCCTTTGGCGCCGTGGGCTATGATCCCGTCCGAGAAGAAATATACCTCACGGACGTAAAGGACTTTGTCCAGTCCGGAGAGGTGTTCATCTATACCCTCTCCGGGGTCCGGCGCGGCAGTTTTCCCGCCGGGATCATTCCCGGGGCCGTTGTGGTGAATGTGGTGCGGGAATCGTAGTATGGGCGAACCCGTAGTGGATCGGTGTGTCTGTTTCAACTGCACGTTTGCCGAGTTGTGGCAGGTTGCGCAAACTTCCGGAGCCCGAAGCATCGAAGCTCTCCAACGGCATATTCCGTTCGGTCATCGATGCGGGCTCTGTCATCCCTATGTGGCGCGCATGTTGCAGACCGGAGAAACCCGTTTCCCTGTAGACAGGAAGGAGGAGGCCTCATGAATCGGACCTGGATACGCTGGTCGGCCTGGAGCGCGCTCATCGCGCTGGCCGCGCTGAGTCGGCTTCTACCTCATCCCCCGAACTTCACCCCCATTGGCGCTATGGCGCTTTTCTCGGGCGCCCATATGGGGTTGAGGCCGGGGGCTTTTGCGGTTCCCCTCCTGGCTCTGCTGGTGAGCGATCTCCTGATCGGCACCCATCCCCTCATGCCCTTTGTCTATGGCAGCTTTGCCCTGATCACCGTGCTCGGCTATGTGCTCTTGCACACCCGGCGCACGCTCTGGCGCCTGGGCGGATCGGCCCTGCTGGCCTCGACGCTCTTTTACCTGATCACAAACTTCGGCGTATGGGCTGTGGGTAGCTGGTATCCGAAGACCCCGGAGGGGCTTTTGAGCTGCTACATAGCCGCTATCCCCTTCTTCGGCAACACGCTGGCAGGGGATCTGTTCTTTACCGCCGTGCTCTTCGGCCTTTGGGCCTGGCTGGAGCGGCGGGTGCCGGCGCTCGAGACCGCCTGAACAGCAGTAGGGGGGCGGGGTTGGCTCGCCCCCCGGCTGCTTCTTAGAAGGCGCGTGTGTTCAGCTCATCCCAGATGGGCGTAAGCAGCCGGTAGTCGCCAAATCCGCTCTGGTCGACGAAAATAAAGCGTCGATTGAGGCTGTAGTAGTACCAGATCTGATACGGTTTGGCGTTGTATTCGAAGGGATGGTGATCGATCGCATCGGGTTGGCCGAAGAGGATGTATACCATGCCCCGATCCGTCTTCCAGCCCGGTTGCGGACCGGAGAACTGGCGGTTGGCGTACCAGACGCGCTGGTAGTATTCCTCCATCAGCTCGTTGCGTTCCGTGCCCGGGGTGGGATCGCGTTTTTTCCAGAAAGCCCGGAACCGATCCAGTCGCTCGGTCTGGGTGGGGGCTTCCTGGATGAAACGGATTTCGGCCGGTTTGGCGATGTAGACCAGCTGGGCGATGGCCTGGTCCAGATCAGCGATGAAGGCGGCCAGCCCGGTCCAGCGTATCCGTAGGGGTTTTTCCCGACGGAGGAGCTCCTGGCCTGTTTCATCGCGCACGATGAGCCGGATGAGGTAGCGATCCGGGCGCAGATCCCGTAGAGGGATGCGTACCACGAACTGGTTGCGAATCGGGCTGAGCAGCCGGGTTTCGATATTCTGGAATCCCACTTCGGGCTCCGAGGGGGGTTGCCGACCCAGCAGTCCGCGTACGGTGGGGCGAACAGGCGGGCGGGGCCGCACGAGTTCATAGCGCAGCTGCACCCGTCGGGGCCAGCGTGTGTAGAGCTCGAAAAAGACGAGGAATTCCTCCTGGTCATGTCCGATTTCGCCCACCACGTTCGGATAGAGCACCTGCTGGGCTTCATCGAAGCGATCCAACACCAGCAGATCGCTCGCTGCAAAAGCTAAGGAGGCCAGGTCCGGGACCGTGACCTCCAGCTGGCGCAGCTGCTGTTGCCCTGTATGCCGATCTTCAAGGCGCACCTGTACGGCGTAGCGTCCGGGGGAGGGAAAGAGCATCAGCTGCAGGTAGTCGTAGGCCGCCTCCTGCTGGGTCTGCTCATAGGAAGAGACCGTGAGGGTGCGTTCCTGAAGACGGCTTTCCAGGAGGCCCTGAGGCTGTCCGCGTCCGTTGAGCGCGTATAGCTCGACCCCCACCTCATAGCGTGCCTGAAAGCCCCTGCCCTGTCGGATAAAACTCAGCTGATTAAGGGGTACGCGGAGAAAGAGGTCGAGCCGGACCCGTCCGTCGTTGTGGCGAATGGTAAAGGGCTCAACATCAAAGCCCGCCTGCTGGGCGGTGGCGGGTGCAGAGGAAAGCCCCAGTAGGCAAATGCCCAGCCACCTCAGAAGCTGACCGGATAGCCGGGCCAGGTGCCTGCGCATAATAACCCTCCTCAGGCGGGGCCGTATGCCTCGCCGAAGAGATCATACGCTTCGGCATCGCGAATGTCAACCCAGTAAAAATGCCCTATCTGCAGATCGGGGTTGGCCACGTAGACCTCGTTGTCCACCTCGGGGGCGTCGTGTTCGGTGCGACCCACCGCAAAACGCCCTTCAAGGCGGTCGATGAGCACACGCAGCCGGCTGCCCACAAGGGACTGGTTGCGCTCCAGGCTGATCTCCTGTTGCAGGGCCATGACCCTGGCCGCGCGCGCCTCTTTCTCCTCCTGGGGGATCGGATCTCCCAGCGGGTAGGCGGCCGTGTTTTCTTCCTGCGAGTACGTAAAGACCCCGAGCCGGTCGAAGCGGATCCGGCTGAGGCCTTCGAGCAGCCGTTCGAAGTCCGCTTCTGTTTCCGTCGGATAGCCCACGATCAACGTGGTGCGCAGGGCGATGCCCGGAACGCGTTCTCGGATGGTCTCGATGAGCCTTTCAAGCTCCGCACCCGTAATGCCGCGTCGCATGGAGCGCAGGACCTCATCGGAAAGATGCTGTACGGGCAGGTCCAGGTACTTGCAGATGTTCTCTCGCTCGGCCATGACCTCGAGCACCTCCAGGGGAAACTTGGCCGGATAGGCATACATGAGCCGGATCCAGCGCAGGTGCTCGAGGTCCGAGATTCGGCGCAGCAGCTCGGCCAGCATGCGCCTGCCGTAGAGGTCCAGGCCGTAGTAGGTCAGGTCCTGGGCGATCAGGATGAGTTCACGCACGCCTCTGGAGGCCAGCCTTTGGGCCTCGAGCAGGATCTCCTCCATGGGTCGGGACCGATGTCGGCCCCGCATAAGCGGTATGGCGCAGAAGGAGCAGGGGTGATTACAGCCCTCGGAGATCTTCAGGTAGGCGTAATGGGAGGGGGTGCTCAGCAGCCGTTCCCCGAGCAGGTGCTCTTTATAGTCGGCCCCCAGGGCGGCCAGGAGCCCGGGCAGCTCCATGGTGCCGAAGAAGCCGTCCACCTCGGGCAGCTCCTGGCGCAGCTCTTCCCGGTAACGCTCCGAGAGGCACCCGGCCACGTAGACTTTCTGCACCCGCCCGGTCGCTTTGAGCTCCAGCGCCTCCAGGATGGCCTGGATGGATTCGACTTTGGCGGCTTCGATAAACCCGCACGTGTTCAGAATCACGATGTCGGCCTGCTCCGGATCCGGGCTGATCCGGTACCGGTTTCCGGCCAGCTGGCCGAGCAGGACTTCGGAGTCCACCAGGTTTTTGGCGCATCCGAGCGTGACCACGCTTACGCGCGGGGGCTGAAAGCGCTTGGTATGCATGCTACCTCTGCCTGAGGCTCAGTTGGGCGAAGAGCGCCTCCACAAAGGCGTGGGGATCGAAGGGGATCAGGTCTTCGAGTCGTTCCCCCACGCCCAGATAGCGCACGGGAAGTCCGAATTCATGGGCGATGCCGAGCACCACGCCGCCCCGGGCCGTGCCGTCGAGTTTGGTCACCACCAGTCCTGTTACCGCCGTGGCCCGGGTGAATTCCTCGGCCTGTCGGAGGGCATTCTGGCCGGTGGTCGCATCGAGCACGAGCAGGACCTCATCGGGCGCTGTGGGCAGGGCCTTGGCGATGGCGCGGCGGACCTTGGCCAGCTCCTCCATGAGCCCTCCGCGCGTATGCAGGCGGCCGGCTGTATCGATGATGGCCACATCGATATCCCGCGCCCGGGCGGCCGAAACCGTATCGAAAGCCACCGCGGCCGGATCGGCCCCGGGATGCTGTTTGATCAGATGGGCGCCGGCGCGCTGTGCCCAGACCTCCAGCTGTTCAATGGCCGCGGCCCGGAACGTATCGGCGGCGCCGATGAGCACCGATCGCCCGGCCTGTCGGTATCGCCATGCCAGCTTGCCGATCGTGGTGGTTTTGCCCACCCCGTTTACCCCGACCACCATGATCACGTATGGCCGATGCGGCAGGGGGGCGGACCAATCCGGGGTCGGCGGCTCGTCCCGTATCCCGAGCAGGGCCAGCGTTTCCTCCCGTAGCAGGTTCCAGAGCTCTTCCGCATGGGTGTATCGCTCCCTGCGCACGCGGGCCTGGAGTCGGTCAATGAGCGCCAGGGTGGCCTTGACCCCCACGTCGCTGAGGATGAGCACTTCCTCGAGTTCGTCCAGGAGCTCATCATCGATCCGGTCGCGGCCGCGCAGCACCTTCTCCAGACGCGCCCAGAGTGTACTGCGCGTTTTCTCAAGCCCGGACTGGAGTTCATCGCGAGCCTGGGCGGTGCGCGAGCGATCAAACCATTTCAACATAGCGGTATCCTTCAGTTCCGACTCCTCCGGGCCCCCCAGGCCCGGCGGGTATAATCAAGAAGCGCCATAAGGAGCGCAAAAGCGCTCAGCGGCAGGAGCACGTCGGTGAGGCGTAAACGTCCAAGCCAGGGCTCGGTTTCCGCGGTGGCCGTGATGAGCGCGAGCGCAACGAGCGCGGCGGCGATTTTGCCGGGAAGGGCGGAAGCCGGCAGGTGACCCAGCCAACGCTTGACCCCCAGGGCGCCGAGCAAGATGAGCCCGTCGCGGCCCAGCACAAGCACGGCAAACCAGAGCGGAAGCCGCCCCTGAAGGGTAAGGATCAGGGTGACCACCCCGATGCAGATCTTGTCCGCAAGGGGGTCGAGCACTTTGCCCCATTCGGTCACCTCGTTGCGGCGACGGGCCAGATGGCCGTCGAAGGCGTCCGTTACGATGGCGGCGAGCATGAGCGTGAGGACGCCCACCGGCTCTGCTTCGTTCCAGAGGGCGATGCCGAGGGGAAGGGCCAGTATGAGTCGGAACAGACTCAGCACATTCGACGGAGTCCAGAACCGACCCAGGGACATCTTAGTCGTTTTCCTCCTTGAGCACGCCCAGCTCGACGGGGACGGGATAGCGCTCCGTAAAGCAGGCATTGCAGAACCCATCCGGGCCGTTTGTGGCCGACCGCACTGCACGCATCAATCCCTCCACGGAAAGGTACCCCAGGCTGTCGACGCCAAGAAAATCCCGGATGCGCTCGATATCCCGCTCGAATCGATTGGCAACCAGTTCCTCCAGGCTCGGAAAATCCATGCCGTAAAAGCAGGGGGCGATAATGGGCGGTGAGCTCACGCGGAAATGCACCTCTCGTGCCCCGGCCTCCCGGATCATCTGCACCAGATAGCGCGATGTGGTGCCCCGGACGATGGAGTCATCCACGAGCACCACGATCCGATCCCTGAGCAGGCTGCGAACCGGGTTGAACTTGAGCTTGACCTTGAGCTCCCGAGCCCCCTGGCCGGGCTGAATGAAGGTGCGGCCCACGTAGTGGTTGCGGATCAGCCCGATGTCCAGTTTGCAGGGATAGCCCAGCTTGTTGCACTCGGAGGCATATCCGATGGTGGCCGTGTTGGAAGAGTCCGGCACGCTGATGACCAACGGCGGGCGCTCTCCGGGCGGCACGCGGGGCACTGGATGTTCATGGGCCAGCGCCTTGCCCAGTCGGCGGCGAACCTTATCGACCTGTTCACCAAAGATCCAGCTGTCGGGGCGGGCGAAGTAGATGAATTCAAAGATGCACTGGGCTATGGGCAGATCGGGGCTCTGGCGCAGGGAGTAGCGCTGAAAACGGCCCGTACGGCAGGCCTCTCGATCGATGAGGAGCACTTCGCCCGGTTCGATGTCCCGGATGAAATGGGCCCCGATGAGGTCGAAGGCGCACGTCTCGCTGGCCACACAATAGCCTTCCCCGATCCGTCCCAGGGCCAGGGGGCGGAATCCATGGGGGTCGCGGATGGCCAGCAGGGCCTCATCGGTCAGGATGAGCAGGGCATAGGCACCCTGGATCTGGTGCAGGGCATCGAGCACCTGTCCAAGCACCGTTGGTTGCGGGCTGCGGGCGATCAGGTGCAGGATGAGCTCCGAATCCGAGGTGCTCATAAACAGGACCCCTTCCTGGCTCAGCCGCTGTCGGAGCTGGCGGGCGTTGGAGAGGTTGCCGTTATGCGCCAGAGCCAGGTTGCCGTTTCGATAGTGGACGGCGAAGGGCTGCACGTTGGCCGGGTTGCCGGAGGCCCCGGTCGTGGAGTAGCGGTTGTGCCCGATGGCCGAATCCCCATGCAGGTAGGTGTCGAAAAGCTCGGGGCTGGCGAATACGTCGGTTACAAGACCCAGGCCTTTATGCTGTAGCAGGACCTTGCGCCCCCGGCGCTCGTCGTACGTGAGGGTAACGATACCGGCCGATTCCTGGCCTCGATGCTGCAGGGCGTGAAGTCCGTAATAGGTCAGACGGGCCGCGTCAGGATGATTGAAAACACCGAATATGCCGCAGTATTCATGCGGTCTGTCCATGGGGTTGGCTTTCGATGGAAGCAAGTCGCCATAAAGATACACCCCTTTCCCCTGCCATCCAAGCCCTCTAGCGGGGTCAGAAGCGCTGCTCTTTCCAGTACACCCGGGGGAAAAGAAGCAGGCTTACGGGTATCCAGAGCAGAAAAGGCAGCATGAAGAGCTCCAGAAGGAGAGAATACCGCATAAGGCCCCGTAGCTTGAGCCGATACCGGAAATGCCACAGGAGTTGAAAATCGGCTCCGAGCTTCATGCCCCAGGCCAGGGCGGTGGTTCCGGGACTCCACAGCCATCCCAGCAGGAGCCCCAGATGCAGCAGCCACCCCAGGGTGAGGCTCAGTATCAGGAGCCTGCGCTCCGAAGGCGGGGCCTCTATGCCGCCTCTGGCCCAGCGGCGCAGCTGGCGCCACAGATCGCCCAGCGAGCCAACCGGACGGGCGGTAATGACCGTATCGGGGTCGGCAAACCAGCTGATCTGCCATCCGTGCTTGCGCACAGCGCGCAGGAGGGCGTAGTCTTCCGTCACGCTAAAGGGGATATGTTCATAGCCGCCGGTCTCCCAGTAGGCGGAGCGGCGCACGGCCAGGTTGTTGCCGATGGCCGTAAAACGCCATCCCCATCCGGCCATCCCGGCGGTAAAGGGGATGAGAAAAGCCCAGATGACGCGTTCCAGCCGTCCTACGAAGGTTTCCGGCGCGATGACCGTGATCCCGCAGAGCATGCCCGTGCGCTCCTGGGCACAGCTGAGCGCCCCGCGGATCCATCCCGGCGGGGGGATGCAATCGGCGTCCGTGAAGAAGAGCCATTCTCCCCGTGCCCGGCGGGCGCCCTGGGCCAGCGCGTTAACCTTGCCCTTCAGGTTGGGCCAGATTTCCGTAATCCGCAGGTAGTGGATGTGCTCTTCGGCACGGGCCAGTTCCTGGCACAGCTCCGGGGTCCGGTCCGTGGATCGGTCGTCGATGAGCCAGATCTCCAGTCGGTCCTTCGGATAATCGAGCCGGCGCAGGGCCTCGAGCAGGGGGCCAATGCGTCGTTCCTCGTTGCGCGCCGCGATGAGCACGGAGACCGAGGGTAGATCGGTCCGCTGCAAAGGGCCCGATCGAGGAAGGCGATGGAGCCCCAGAGCGATCATCACGAGCGCGGAAAAATACAAAGAGGCCAGTCCGATCAGGATCCCATCCAGCATAGGGCGTCTATGCTCCGTTCGGGTCCGTAGATCAACATAACGCGGGGGGTGAGTGTAACACAAAGAAACCTCTGGTTGTGCTTCCGAGGACGGGAGCGTATCTTTGCGACCGCTTGTGCGCCCTGCCCTGCTCTTTTCCCGGTAGGGGAAGAGGGCTGTTTGGGGGTATAACCCAGAACAACCAGAGGGAGACATAGGGATGGACGAACGCGTGCATACCTACGAGGTCATGTTCATTGTCAATCCCCTGCTGGAGGAAAAAGCCCTGCGGGAGGAGATGGACCGGATCAAAACCTTTCTCCAGGAGAACGGTGCCGAAATCGAAGAGTGGGAAGAGTGGGGGGTTCGGAGGCTGGCCTATCCGATCGAGAAGAAGCGCAGCGGATTTTATGTGAACTTTTTCTTCAAAGCCCCCGCCTCGCTGGCTCCCATGCTGGAGAGGCAGTTTCTCCTGACCGAGAACATCATGCGTTTTCTGATCATCAAGCTGGACGCCAAAGCCCTGCGGCACCGGGAGAAGATCAAGGCCCAGAAGCAGGCGGAGGCCGGCGGAACGGCCATCTGAGGCAAGCAAAGGAGGAGGCGCGGGTTATGGCCGAGCTGAAGATGCCCGAGATCAACACGGTTTTGATCGCCGGGAACCTGACCCGGGATCCTGTTTACCGGACGACGAGCAACGGCACGCCTGTGGTAAATTTCTACATCGCCTCCAATCGTCGCTATCGCGATGGGCAGGGTCAGTGGCAGGAGGATGTCTGCTACGTCGGTGTAGTGGCCTGGAATCGCCTGGCCGAGGACTGCCGCAACAACCTGCGCAAGGGCAGCGCTGTGCTCGTGGACGGAGAATTGCAGAGCCGTACCCTGCGTCTGGAGGACGGCTCCCTGCGCACGATCGTGGAGATCAAGGCGCATCGGATCCAGTTTCTCAATAAGGTGCGATCGGCAAACGGTCGATCCACTTCCCCGGCGCCTAACGTGGATGAGATGCGCGAGGAGAGTTCCTTCGAAGAACGCCTTGAGGACGAATTCCCCCCGCTGCGGGCTGACGGGGAAGAAGGGGTAAACGTATAAGAAGAAGGCGAAACCGCGATGGCTAGTCGGAAACCAAAGCGCATTCGTACATGCAAGTTCTGTGAGATGAACCTGGAGTACATCGATTATCGGGATGTGAAGCTGCTCCAGCGTTTCATCAATGAGCAGGGCAAGATCATTCCGCGTCGGATTACGGGCACCTGCGCGCTGCATCAGCGCAAGCTGGCTTGCGCTATCAAGCGCGCCCGGCATATGGCCCTTTTGCCCTTCGTAGCCGAAGTGCTCAAGTAAGGAAGCTCGGGCTATGGGATTGATGCGAGTTATCCTGACGCAGGACGTCGAAAAGCTGGGTAAGGCCGGAGATGTGGTTCGGGTCCGGGGTGGGTATGGACGCAACTACCTCATTCCGCGGGGGCTGGCCCTCGTGGCCACGCCGGGCAACCTGAAGCGCGCCGAGGAGATTCGCCGGCGTCAGCTCCAGCGCGAGGCCCGCAACCGGCAGGAGGCTATGGAGCTGGCCGCCCGCCTGGCCGACGTGGTTGTCACCATCCCGGCTAGGGTTGGCGAAGAGAACCGCATTTTTGGCACGGTCACCAATCAGCAGCTCGCCGAGGCGCTGGCCGAAAAGGGCTTTCAGATCGATCGGCGCAAGATCGAGCTCCCCGACGAGATTCGCACCCTCGGCCAGTACCAGGCCACCATTCGGCTCTATCAGGACATCACGGCCACCGTTACGGTCTGGGTGGTGCGCGCCGGAGAAGAAGAGGGCTGAAACCAAACCCGCCGGCCAGGGGTTTACCTGCTGACGTAGCAGGCGGGATGGTCGGGTGATGCGAATTATGCGGCCATATCGGCGGGGGATGCGCGCAAGGGGAGCCGCATCCCTTTTTCTGTTCTTGTGGGTCGGTCTGCTCTCTTCTCCGGCGTGGGCGCAGCTCTCGGAGGCTCCCCGGCCGGTAGCCTGGAGGCTCACGCTGGAGCCGGCTCGAGCCCGTCCGGGAGAGGCGGTGCAGGCGGTGGTAGTGGCTCGTATTGCAGAACCCTGGCATCTATACAGCATGCATCTGCCTGCGGGTGGGCCGGTGCCGACGAGTTTTGCTCTGGAAGGCGGGGTGGCCGAGCTGGCCGGGCCCGTGATAGAGCCCGAGCCGAAGCGCGTCTACGATCCTAACTTCAAAATGGAGGTGGGCTGGCATACCGGAACGGTGACGTTCCGGTTGCCGCTTCGACTGCGTCCGGGTCTGGGGCCGGGTCCCCAGCCCATTCGGGTACGGGTGCGCTACATGCTCTGTAGCGATCGGATGTGCCTGCCTCCGAGTACGGAAGTGCTGGAGGGGAGGATCCTCCTCGAACCCGCCGCGGTGGTCCCCTCTGAGCAGGAAGCGGGCCCCTCCTCGCCTCTTGGCTCTGCACAGCCAGAAGAGCCCCTCTACGGATCGCTGGCCCGGGTGCGCTGGGAGGCCCGGTTGGAGCCCGAAGCGCTTCGTCCAGGGCAGGAGGCTCGCCTGCTTCTGCAGGGGCGCATCGATCCGGGGTGGCATCTGTACGCCATAAGCAGTCCCCCGGGGGCGGGCCTGCCTCTGGAGATTACGCTTCCGGCCGCCTATCGGTTGCTGGGGACCTGGGAGGAGCAGGATCCCGTTGAGGCCTATGATCCGAATTTTCAGACGCAGGTGCGTTTCTTCAAAGATCAGGCCCGTATTGCGGGGCGGATCCAGATCCCCGAAGATCTCCAGGAGGGGGAGCAGACCCTCGTAGTGGGGCTGCGGTTTATGGTCTGCAACGAGCAGATGTGCCTGCCGCCGGCGCAGACGAGCCTTTCGGTTTCCTTCCGGGTTGTGGGGCCTCCTGTGGAGCGAGCCGAGGAGGCCGGGGTGTTTACTGCCGGGGCATCCACGGCTAACCCGCTGGGGGTGGGCTTCTGGGCGTTTCTCTGGCTGGCCGTGCTGGCCGGCATAGCGGCGCTGCTTACCCCGTGTGTCTTCCCGATGATCCCGCTCACGGTGAGCTTTTTCGCCAAACAGAGCGAGGGCAATCGTAGGCGGGCGGTGCGCATGGCCCTGGAGTACGGGCTGGCGATCGTGGTCACGTTCACCGGTCTGGGCGTGCTTATGGCCCTTCTGCTGGGTGCGGCTGGGGCCGCTCGTGTGGCCACAAATCCGTGGGTAAATCTGTTCATCGGGCTGGTTTTTGTGGTTTTCGGGCTGAGCCTGCTGGGGCTCTACGAGTTCCAGGCGCCGGCTCGTCTGCTCAACGCGGTCAACCGCATCGGATCCACGCGCACGGACTGGGTGGGTATCTGGTTCATGGGGCTGACGCTCACGCTCGTCTCCTTCAGCTGTACGGTTCCGTTTGTGGGCGCGCTCCTGGCGGCTACGGCCCTCGGGGAGTGGTTCTGGCCCATCGTGGGGATGCTCGCCTTCAGCCTTACCTTTGCCGCCCCGTTTGTGCTGTTCGCCCTTTTCCCCCGGATCCTGCAGCGACTTCCCCGAAGCGGGCAGTGGATGAACACGCTCAAGGTGGTGCTGGGCTTTGTGGAGCTGGCGGCGGCGATCAAGTTTCTCTCCAACGCCGATCTGGTCTGGGGATGGGGGATGATCCCTCGCCCGCTGGCCATTGCGCTCTGGATTGCGCTCTTCAGCGCCGCGGGACTGTACCTGCTGGGCAAAATCCGCCTGCCGCACGAAGAGCCCCTGGAGCATATCGGACCTGTGCGCTTGCTCTTCGGGGTGGGCTTTTTCGCCCTGGCGCTCTATCTTATGCCCGGTCTCCTGGGGGCCCCGCTGGGCCGACTGGATGCCTGGTTGCCGCCGCGGCAGGGAACGGACGTGAGCCTGCTAAGCGCGCTACAGGCGGCCTCGGGAGGGGGACAGCGGGCCGGAGATGCCGGGCTGGATCCCTTTAGCTGGCACCATGAGCTGGATCCGGCTATCGCAGAGGCTCGGCGTACGGGCAAGCCCATTCTGATCGATTTTACGGGCTATACCTGTACGAACTGCCGGGATATGGAGGCCAACGTTTTCCCCCGGCCCCCGGTGGCCGAACGTCTGGGGCGCGATTTCGTGCTTGTGCGCCTGTATACAGACGATATGACGCGGGGTCCGGAGTGGCAGCGCCTGCAGTTTGCCCTTACCGGCACGGTGGCTCTGCCCACGTATGTCATCATGACCGCGGATCGCCGCGTGCTGGCCGTGCACAGCGGTATGGCTTCCGTAGAAGAATTTGTCGCTTTCCTGGACCGGGGACTGAGCATGGCCCGCCAGATGGCCTCTGGAAGGGATGAGGGGGCAACAAAACCCGCCGTATGGCGGTTTTAAAGTAACGGCTCAACAGGCACACGGACAGAACACTATGGCGAGATCCGATGTACGCATCGTAGAGCTACCCGAAGTCACCGTGCGTATTGCCGGTGATTCCGGCGATGGCATGCAGCTTACCGGCAGTCAGTTTACCTCGGTGACCGCGCTGGTGGGCAACGATCTATCCACCCTGCCGGATTTTCCGGCCGAGATCCGGGCGCCGGCCGGAACGACCTACGGGGTATCGGCCTTTCAGATCCGGTTTGCCAGCTCCGATATCCTCACGCCCGGCGATGAGTGCGATGCCCTGGTGGCGATGAACCCGGCCGCGCTGAAGACGAACATCGCCCGGCTGCGTAAGGGAGGCATTTTGATCGTCAACGAGGACGCCTTCACGGAGCGCGACCTGCAGTTGGCCGGATATACGGGCAATCCCCTCGAGGACGGGAGTCTTTCGGAATATGAGCTCTACCGGGTGCCCATCACCCGGCTCACCCAGGAGGCGCTTGCGGAGCTCAAGCTTCCCTTCAAGGTCGTGGAGCGCTCCAAAAACATGTTTGCCCTGGGCCTGTTGCTCTGGCTCTATGATCGGCCCATGGATTACACGATCCGGTGGCTTGAGCAGCGCTTCGCCAAGCAGCCGGATATCTTGGAGGCGAACCTGCGTGCCCTGCGCGCTGGATATCACTATGGGGACACGGTGGAGGCCTTCAGCACCCGGTACCGCGTAGCGCCGGCCAAGCTGCCACCGGGTACATACCGGAACATCACAGGCAACCAGGCCACGGCGCTGGGGCTGATCGCCGCCTCTCAGCGGGCCGGTTTGGAGCTCTTCTACGGCAGCTATCCCATCACGCCCGCCTCCGATGTGCTGCATGAGCTGGCCAAGTACAAGCATTTTCGCGTCTTCACCTTCCAGGCCGAGGACGAAATCGCCGCGGTCACGGCCGTGATCGGGGCCGCCTACGGGGGGAAGCTCGCCGTCACGGGCACCTCGGGTCCGGGGTTGGCGCTCAAAACCGAGGCCATCGGGCTGGGCGTGATGCTCGAGCTCCCGTTGGTGATCCTGGATATCCAGCGCGCCGGTCCCTCCACAGGCATGCCCACGAAAACCGAACAGGCCGATTTGCTCCAGGCCATGTTCGGCCGTAACGGAGAAGCGCCCGTGCCCATCGTAGCCCCGGCTACGCCGGGAGAGTGTTTCTGGATGGTGCTGGAGGCCTGTCGGATTGCGCTCAAGTACATGACCCCGGTTTTCTTCCTCTCCGACGGCTATCTGGCCAATGGTTCTGAACCCTGGCGCATTCCGGAGCCAGAAGAGCTTCCCGATCTGCGCGTGCGCTTTGCCACTGAGCCCAACGCCAACGGGCGATTCCTGCCCTACAAGCGGGATCCGGACACGCTGGCCCGTCCCTGGGCCCTGCCCGGCACCCCGGGCCTCATGCACCGGATCGGGGGACTGGAGAAGCAGCACGAGACGGGCAACGTCTCCTATGATCCGGACAACCACGATTTCATGGTCCGGCTCCGGGCTGAAAAGATCCAGCGCATCGCCGAGGATATCCCTCCGGCGGAGCTGGAGGGAGATCCCGAGGCCCGGCTGCTCGTCGTGGGCTGGGGATCCACCTACGGGGCGATCAAGACAGCGGTGCAGCGGCTCCGCCAGAAGGGCTACAAGGTGGCGCAGGTGCATCTGCGCTATCTCAACCCCTTCCCCAAAAACCTGGGGGAGATCCTCACCCGCTTCGAGCGCATTCTGGTGCCGGAGATCAACCTGGGGCAACTCGTTCGTCTGCTCCGGGATCGGTATCTTGTGCCGGCCGAAGGCTACAACCGGGTACGCGGATTGCCTTTCACCGCTGCGGAGCTGGAGGCCAGAATGCAGGACATCCTCACAGAGGGCAACGGACATCCGGAAGGAAACTGAGCTATGGCCGACGAACTCAAGACCACTAAGCCCGCCTTCAAACCGGCCGCCGTAAAGCCGGCCGTCCGCCCGAGCACCCAGCCCGAAACGCGGGACGAGGAGCCCGAAACGGGCTATACATGGCGGGATTTTCAGAGCGATCAGGATGTGCGCTGGTGTCCGGGATGCGGAGACTACGCTATCCTGAAGACCGTCCAGCGCGTGCTGGCCGAGATCGGTCGCCCACCCCATGAGCATGTCTTCGTGTCCGGAATCGGCTGCTCGAGCCGCTTTCCGTACTACGTGAGCACCTACGGCATGCACACCATCCACGGGCGCGCTACCGCCGTAGCTACAGGCCTGAAAGTGGTCCGTCCGGATCTGGCCGTCTGGGTGATCACAGGCGATGGAGATGGGCTCTCCATCGGCGGTAACCATATGCTGCACATTCTGAGGCGCAACGTGGATGTGCAGATCCTGCTGTTCAACAACCAGATCTACGGGCTCACCAAGGGGCAGTTTTCTCCCACCTCCGAGTTCGGCAAGATCACCAAATCCAGTCCCTATGGCTCGGCCGACTGGCCCGTCAACCCGGCCGCCTTCGCGCTGGGTGCGGGGGCCACGTTCATCGCTCGAGGCATGGATCGCGACCCCAACCACCTGGCCACGGTGATACGCCGTGCCTATGAGCATCGGGGGGCGGCCTTCGTGGAAATCTATCAAAACTGCAACGTCTTCAACGACGGAGCCTTTTTCGTCTTCACAGAAAAGGAGACCAAGCCCCAGGCGGCGCTCTTTGTTGAGCACGGCAAACCCATGGTTTTCGGGGCCAACCGGGATAAAGGCATCCGGCTCGACGGGCTCAAGCCCGTGGTCGTAGACCTCACAGACGGGAAGTGGTCCGTGGACGATTTGCTCGTGCACGATGAAACAGACGAGACGATCGCCTTTCTTCTGACGCGCATGTTTGACGATCCCCGGCACCTGGAGCTGCCCCGACCCTTCGGGGTCATACGCGCCGTGCAGCGGCCCACGTTCGATGAGGTCATGCGCCAGCAGATCGAGCGCACGATCGAGGCTCGAGGGCCGGGAGATCTGCGGACGCTGTTGTTTTCCGGCGAGACGTGGACGGTCATGTAGCCGTTTCGAGAGGGGGAGCGCTCTTCTGCTCCCCGGGAGGGGATATGGCGATTTTGCCCATTTACGCATATGGCCATCCGATCCTGCGCGCGCCGGCTCGCCCCGTAGAAGGGGATAGTCCGGAGCTGCAGCAGCTCATCGAGGACATGCTCGAGACCATGTATCAGGCCGCGGGCATCGGATTGGCCGCTCCTCAGGTGGGCCACAGCCTGCGTCTGTTTGTGGCCGATCTGGCCCAGCCCTCCGGGGGGGAAGGGCATCGCGGACGGCCCGGAAAGCCCGAGGTGTTCATCAACCCAGAGATCCTCGCCGTCTCCGATGTGGAGGTGGAATACGAAGAGGGCTGTCTGAGCATACCCGAGGTACGGGAGCGCATCTGGCGGCCGGAGGTGATCCGGGTCCGCTATCAGGACCGGGATTTTCGCTGGCACGAAGAGGAGATGGGTGGGCTGCGGGCGCGCGTTTTCCAGCATGAATACGACCATCTGGAGGGGATACTGCTCATCGACCGCATCAGCGCTTTTCGGCGTCGTCTGCTGCGTCGCAAATTGGAGGACATTGCTCAGGGCCGCGTGCAGGTCGATTACCTGCTGGCCATTGCCTCACCGGCTCCTCAGGTGGTGCGCTAAATGGGCCTGCGCATCGTCTTTATGGGGACGCCCCAGTTCGCTGTCCCCAGCCTGGAAGCTTTGCTCCGCTCCGGACACGATGTGGTGGGTGTGGTCACAGGGCCGGATAAGCCCCGGGGGCGAGGTCTAAGGCCGCAGCCCACCCCGGTCAAGGTTGCTGCCTTGAAGGCCGGCAAGCCCATACGAGAGCCGGCCTCCCTCCGGGATTCGGATTTTCTGGAGACGCTCCGGGCCTGGAGACCGGATGTGATCGTTGTGGTCGCCTTTCGCATCTTGCCCCCCGAGGTGTTTCGTCTCCCTCCGTACGGGAGTATCAACCTGCACGCCTCGCTATTGCCCCGCTATCGGGGGCCGGCTCCCATTCACTGGGCCATTATCCGGGGGGAGCAGGAGACGGGCGTGACCACGTTTCTCCTGGAAGAAACGGTGGATACGGGGATGATCCTCGTGCAGAAACGCTGTCCGATCGGGCCGGAGGAGACCGCCGGCGAGCTGCATGATCGGCTTATGTATCTGGGGGCCGAGGCCGTGCTGGAGACCGTCGAGGGGCTCCAGGGGGGCTGGCTCGTCCCCAAGCCGCAGAATCCCGCAGAGGCCAGTTATGCCCCTAAGGTGGATCGGGACATGGCCCGCATACCCTGGCATGAGCCCGCCTCCGTGGTGCACAACTGGATCCGGGGCCTTTCCCCGTATCCAGGGGCCTGGACCTCCCACAACGGGGAGGTGCTGACTTTCTACCGGTCCCGGCCTGTAGAGGGCGATGGTCGGCCCGGGGAAGTGCTGCGGGCAGATCGATGTCTGGTCGTGGCTTGCGCACAGGGGGCGGTGGAAATTCTGGAACTGCAACGACCCAATCGGAAACGGCTCCCAGCTGAGGCTTTCCTGCGCGGCTATCGGATACAGCCCGGGACCATACTGGGCTAGCCGGTACGGGAATTGCCCATCGGACACGCAGCGTCATGGCCCTTAAGCGGAAAGAGGAGCCGATGAGCTCGACGATCGATCGTATGCGCAGATATCTGCGGGAACTGGCCTACAACCTGTGGTGGAGCTGGAATCCAGAGGCACAGGCCCTCTTTGAGGCGCTCAATCCCTTGCTCTGGCAGGCCAGCCGCCACAACCCGGTGGCCGTCTGGCGCGCTCTGGATGAGGCCCTGCTCAGGGATCGCGCCGAGAGCCCGGCCTTCCGGGAGCATCTCGAAAGCGTTTACGAGCGATTCCGGGCCTATATGGACAGAGAGGCGGAAAATGGCCATGAGCAGGGGCTGGTGGCGTATTTCTGCATGGAATTCGGTCTGCACGAGAGCCTGCCCCTATATGCGGGCGGGTTGGGCGTGCTGGCTGGCGATCATCTGAAGTCGGCCAGCGATCTGGGCATCCCCATGGTGGCCGTGGGGATCTTGTGGCGCGAGGGGTACGGTAGCCAGCGCTTTACCCCGGAGGGGTGGCAGCTGGAGCACTACGAGCCTCTGGATCCCTATTTGGGGCCCTTTGTGCCACTTACGTATCCGGATGGGGCGCCGATTCTGGTCTCCGTACCGCTGCAGGGACGTCGGGTCTGGATACGGGGCTGGCGCCTGCAGGTGGGCCGAGTGCCCCTGTACCTACTGGATACGGATTTCGAAACGAATTCGGAGCCGGACCGCGCGCTCACCCGTCGGCTCTACGCTGATGGGGCGGATCTGCGTATCCGACAGGAGGCCGTCCTCGGCATCGGGGGGGTGCGCCTGCTCCGCGCCCTCGGGATCAGACCCACCACCTTTCACCTCAACGAGGGGCACAGCGCCTTGCTACTGCTGGAACTGCTCCGTGAAGCGCGCGCGGAGGGATACGGCTGGCAAGAGGCATGGGAGCGCGTCCGTCAGCAGTGTGTCTTTACCACGCACACCCCTGTGCCCGCCGGGCATGATCGCTTCGAACCCGAGCTCATGGAGCGCGTTCTGGACAGCTATCGCCTTGAGCTGGGCCTCAGTCAGGAACAGTTCCTCGCCCTGGGGCGCGTCTATACGGGCGATGCGCGGGAGCCTTTCTGCATGACCGTGCTAGCCCTGAAGGGATCCCGCTGGGCCAACGGGGTAAGCCGCCTGCACGCGGAGGTGTCGCGCAACATGTGGCAGGAGCTCTACCCGGATCACCCGGTACAGGAGGTGCCCATCACGCACGTAACCAACGGCGTACACCTGCCCGGTTGGGCCAGCAGAACGGCTCGAGAATTCCTTCGTCGGTACTTCGGCCCGGACTGGGAAGAGCACCAGATTGAGCCGGATTTCTGGGCCCGGATTGATGAGGTGCCGGATGAAGTCCTGTGGGCCTATAGAAACACCCTACGTCGGGAACTGATCGGTTTCATCGCCGAGTACGTGCGCACCCAGTCGCTTTCGGTCCCCGCACCGGCGCTCAATCCGGAGGCGCTCACGATCGGTTTTGCGCGGCGTTTTGCCCCCTACAAGCGGCCCACCCTTCTGTTCCGGGATCCGGATCGCCTGGCGCGGTTGCTCAGCGATCCCGACCGCCCGGTGCAGATCTTCTTTGCCGGAAAAGCCCACCCCCGGGATGACTGGGGGAAGCGGCTGCTGCAGGAGATATATCAGCTGAGCCTGCGTCCGGAGTTCGCCGGCAAGATCATACTGCTGGAAGATTACGATCTGCACATCGCCCGTCAGCTGGTGGCGGGCTGTGATGTGTGGCTCAACACCCCGCGTCGGCCTTATGAGGCCAGCGGCACCAGCGGCATGAAGGTTACCCTCCATGCCGGTTTGAACGCAAGCGTGCTCGATGGGTGGTGGTGCGAGGGCTTCAACGGCCGCAACGGATGGGCCATAGGTGACGGGACCGAGGAGCGCGACCCCCAGCTACAGGATGCGCGGGATGCGGAGGCCCTGTATGCCGTGCTGGAGGGGGAGATTCTTCCCCTTTTCTTCGAACGCGATGAACAGGGCATACCTCGCCGCTGGTTGGAGCGGGTCCGGGAGGCGTGGAAGACGCTTCTGGCTTCCTTCAACACCTGCCGCATGCTCCAGGAATATTGGCAAAAAGCCTACCGGCACGCGGATTGGTCCACCGTCGGCCGTTAGCCCAGCTCTAGCACCCGATCGGCAGCCCGTCTGAGGCGATCCCGTATAGCCAGCCCCAGACCATGGCCGCCGAAGTCACGGGCCAGCAGCCGCTCTGCCGGGGATTGGTCCAGCCGCCTCAGGGCCGCATACAGGTTGCGTGCCACCCCAGCAAGGTCCTTCAGGGACCCGACCACCTCCAGCAGGTGGGGGCCCGGATCGGCAAGATGGGCCAGGTCTTCTTCGGCGATCAGCAACCCCAGGCGGAATGGGCTGGAGCGCATCTGCTCACGCAGATGGGCGCGCACGGACTCCGGGGGGCCGATGATTAGCTCCAGGGGTTTATGGGGAGCATAATGCCGTTCCAGCAACCCCGGTGATCGGAGGGGGCCCTCCGGAGGGGTGTGATCTCGTATCAGCACAGGCCCCAGTACTTCCTGAAGCGCTTCGGGCGTGATTCCGCCGGGCCGCAGCACCACGGGTGGCTGTCTGGTGAGGTCGAGCACGGTCGATTCCACCCCCAGCGGGGTCGGACCTGCGTCCAGGATCATATCGATGCGTCCATCTAGATCGGCGCGCACGTGTTCGGCCGTGGTGGGGCTTGTGTGGCCGAACAGGTTGGCGCTGGGCGCAACCAGGGGGCGGTCGGCCGCCCGCAGCAGGGCCAGCGCCACGGGATGGGCCGGAATGCGTATGGCCACGGTATCGGCTCCACCGGTGACAAGAGGGGAGAGCAGGTGTAGCCGGGGCAGGACCACGGTCAGGGGCCCCGGCCAGAACCGCCGGGCCAGCCGGTAGACGGCGTCCGGCACGTAGGCGGCCACATAGGAGATCATGGCCAGATTGGGCACGTGCACGATCAGCGGATCGCTGAGCGGTCTTTCCTTGGCCTCGAATACCCGGCGGACCGCTTCCTCATTGAGCGCGTCTGCGCCCAGACCGTAGACCGTCTCCGTGGGAAAGGCCACCAGCCCTCCCCGTCGGATGATCTGCGCGGCCTCGGAGATCAGGCGCCGTTCCGGTTTTTCGGGGTGCACTTTGCGTATGAGGGTCTTCTGCATAGGCCGCTGTGGGGTGCATGAGGAAGCCGTTTGGCCTCAGGAAATCACCGATTCCGGGATGGCCTCCAGGGCGGCCTCCAGATCCCGGATGAGGTCTTCAGGTTCCTCCAATCCGATGGAGAGCCGGATACCCCCCGCGGGAATGCCGATGGATTCCTGCACCTCGGGCGGAATGGCCGCATGCGTCATGGAGCTCGGATGCTCGATGAGCGTGCGCACGTTGCCCAGACTCACGGCCAGCGTAATGGTGTAGGCATGTCGGGCGATGTGGTTCATAAAGGCGCTGGCCAGCAGTTGCCGTTCCTCGGGACTGTTTCCGGCAAGTTCGAAAAACAGAATAGTGCCCGGGGCGAAGCGGTTCCGGTAGTCGCGCATCTGCCGCTGGGCCAGCTCGTACTGGGGAAATGTGGGCAGTCCGGGATAGACCACGCGGGCCACCCGCGGGTGCTGGCTTAGGTATTCGGCCACGATTCGGGCCGTCTCCTGCTGGCGTTCTACCCGCACAGCCAGGCTGGGAAGCCCGTAGGCCAGGATGCTCCAGGCCGAGCGAGGGGAAAGGGCGCCCCCAAAGTCTTTGCGATACAGCAGCAGGTCGTCCCGAAACGACCACGGACAGATGACCGCGCCCCCCATGTCTGTGCCGAAGCCACCGATGTTCTTCGTCAGACTGTGGACCACGAAATCAGCCCCGAGCTCCAGCGGCCGCTGACAGTACGGGGTCGCAAACGTGTTGTCCACCACGACATAGATGCGCTCCTCGGGGGGGCGTCGGCTGTTATGGCGTTTTACCTGTTCCGATACGGCCCGGATGTCGATGAGCTCCAGAGTCGGGTTGACCGGTGTTTCGAAGTACACCACCCGCGTTTGGGGCAGCAGATTGGCCTCTAGCGCCTCTGGATCGGTCAGGTCCACCGGCGTGGCGCGGATACCGTAACGGGGAAGCCAGTTGTACAGCAGGCTGTGCGTGCAGCCATAGAGCGTTTTATGCGCCACGATGTGTTGGCCCTGCTGCAGGAGCACACCCAGAATAGCCGAGATAGCGGCCATACCTGTGGCAAAAGTCACGGCCGTCTCCCCGCCCTCGGCGATGGCCAGATGTTCTTCCAGGAGCTCCTTGTTGGGCTCCCCGAGCCGATCGTAGATGTAGATGGGTTTTTCGCGCAGGTGTTCTTCACGGGCGAAGTGCTGAAACCCCTCCGCGCCCCGATAGGTGGAGTCCAGCCGAAACGTCGTCGAAGTCGATATCGGGGGCACAACGTGGTGGCTGTAGTCCCAGGCCTTGGAGTGGAATTTGCCATGTATGAGCTGGCTGGGCACCTGGTAGCGTTTTCGGGAGGCCATGACGTGTTTCTCCTCTTCAGCGTTCCGCTTTGAAGTATGTGGATATGATCTCCGGACCCGGTCGGGGGAGCTCGAAGACGTCCGTGCGCACCCGCACGTAGGCCGAGCCCCCCAGGCGGCCGATCGGGTCGTAGGCCTCCAGCCGGATGCGCCCCTCTTCGTAGAGCTCCTCCCGGACGTGGGCCACCAGAACCTGGCCCACCACGAGTGTGCCGCTCAGCGGGCCTTCCCCGATGGGAAGCAGATGCAGCAGCTGGCACTCGAATTGGATGGGGGATTCGGCAACTCGGGGAGGGCGGACCCGAAGGCTCTCGATCGGGGTCAGTCCGGAGACCGCGAACTCATCGACCTCTTGAGGCCAGTCGGCCGAGGCGCGGTTCATGGCCTCAGCCAGCGCGAAGGAAATGCAGTTGACCACGAATTGCCCGGTTTCCTCGATGTTGCGCAGGGTATCCTTCCGGCTTCCGTCCCCGCGCCGCATGGGGGAGATGGCCACGGCCGGGGGATTGGCCCCGACGCCCATGAAAAAGCTGAAGGGGGCCAGGTTCGGTTGGCCTTCCCGGTTTACGGTCGAGACCAGCGCGATCGGGCGGGGCACGATGGAGCCGATGAGGAGCTTGTAGCGCTCCTGCACGTCCATCCGGCTCAGCTCGAGCAGGCGATGGGTTTGCGGCATCGTTGCTTCCCTTAGGCGTTTACGGGTTTTTCCAGCCAGGAATAGGCATACTGCTCATCCTCCAGGGCCAGGGCCTGCCTGGTGAGCGCAAGCGGCCGGAAGGTATCGATCATCACGGCCAGCTCCCGCGTTTCCTTGGCTCCGATGCTGGCCTCTACTGTGCCCGGATGGGGGCCGTGCGGGATGCCCCCCGGATGCAGAGTAATGGAGCCTATCTCGATCCCGCGCCGGCTCATGAAGTTCCCATCGACGTAGTAGAGCACCTCATCGGAGTCGATGTTGGAGTGGTTGTAGGGGGCCGGTATGGCCAGCGGATGGTAGTCAAAAAGCCGGGGCACGAAGGAGCAGACGACCAGATTGGGACCGGCGAACATCTGGTGTACGGGCGGCGGCTGGTGTATGCGCCCGGTGATGGGCTCGAAGTCGTGAATGGAAATGGCCCACGGATAGTTGTATCCATCCCATCCCACCACATCGAAGGGGTGATGGGGATAGATGAACCGATACAGGAAGCCCTGTTTTTTGACCCGCACCTCGAATTCCCCGGCCTCATCGTAGGTGTGCAATTCCGTCGGGGGACGCATGTCCCGCTCGCAGTACGGGGCGTGCTCCTCCATCTGACCGTAGGCGTTGCGGTACTTGCGGGGGATCTCGATGGCTCCGCGCATTTCGGCAATGAAGAGCCGCACCGGGGTGCCGGTAAGCCGGTAGCGGTGGATGGTGCCGCGCGGGATGATGAGATAATCGCCCGCCCCGAAAGGCACGTCGCCGAAGATCGTCTCCAGCACCCCTTCACCCTGGTGCACGAAGATCAGCTCATCGCCTTCGGCGTTTTTATAGAAGAAGCCCGTTTCCCTTTCGGTCGGACGGGCCACGGAGATCACCACATCCGCATTGACCAGGAGCGGTACCCGGGAGGAGAGGAAATCGCCGCCTTCCGGGGCGTTCCAGGTGCGCAGATGCCGCGGCCGGAGGTCGGTGGGGATCACCTCCGGTTGCCAGGGTATGGGATCCAGAATGCGGGCGATGCGGGTCGGCGGGTAGAGATGATACAGGATGGCCGATACGCCGGAGAATCCCTCGGTGCCGAAGACCTCTTCGGCATACAAGGATCCGTCGGGTTTACGGAATTGCGTATGCCGCTTATGCGGCACCTCTCCCAGACGCACGTAGTACGGCATGGCTTCTCCTCCTATGCAGGGCTGTCAACGATTCGATTCTGCAACCTGCCCAGCCGTTCGATTTCTAGCACGACCTCGTCTCCCGGTTGCAGCCAGGGCAGGGTCTCTGGAGCTCCGAGTTCGAGCAGGCATCCGGAGCCCACGGTGCCGGAGCCGATGAGCGTACCCGGGCTCAGGCGCACAGCCTGGCTGGCCCAGGAGAGGAGCTCACCGAAGTCGTAGTGCATGTCCGCCGCGTTGCCTTCGCTCAGGAGGCGGCCGTTCACATAGGCGCGCATGAGCAAATCATATCGGCCCCGACCTCGGCGGCGATCGCGCAGCGCATCGGCCGTGACCAGGCAGGGCCCGATGCTGGTGGCGAAGTCTTTGCTCTTCGACGGGCCCAGACCCACGGCCATTTCGCGACGCTGCAGATCGCGCGCACTCCAGTCGTTGAGGATGGTAAAACCCAGGATGGCCCCTTCGGCCTCTTCCGGGGAGGCATTCTGCAGAGGCCATCCCAGCACCGCCCCCAGCTCCAGCTCATAGTCCAGCGCCCGGGTATAGGGAGGGCGCACGATGGCGTCCCCGGGTCCGCAGATGGCCTCGTGGTTGGAGAAGTAGAACACGGGGATCTCGTACCATTCCGGGGGCACTTGCAGCCCCCTCCGAGCCCGAGCGGCGCGCACGTGCGCCTCAAAGGCGTAAAAATCCCGGAACGCCGGAGGGCGGGGCACAGGGGGCAGAAGCCGCACCGAGCGAAGCGGGAAAAGGAGCTCGCCGGTGAGCTCCGGATCCGCCTGCCATAGCTCCAGGGCCTCCTGGGCGGTCTCCAGAAGCCGGCGGCTGTCCCGCAACCAGAACTCCATGCGGTTCTGCGCCAGACGTAGGCGCCATTCGGTGTGTCCGATCTGACCCCGTCGATAGGCGGACAGGGCCACGGCGGCGAGGCTGAGGACGTGTTCTTCCGCGATCCAGATCCCCACCTGCTCCCCGTAGCCCGGGTGCCGAAAGCTGACCAGGCGCATGATGGCGCCTACAGGTTACCTCTTAGGGCCTGCTCGCGTTCAATGGCTTCAAAGAGCGCTTTAAAGTTGCCTTTCCCAAAAGATCGAGCCCCCTTGCGCTGGATGACCTCATAAAAGAGCGTGGGCCGATCCTGCACGGGTTTGGTGAAGATCTGCAGCAGGTAGCCCTCATCATCCCGGTCAACGAGGATGCCCAGATCGCGCAGCTCCTCTACGGGTTCGTCGATTTTGCCCACACGGGCCTGCAGATCATCATAGTACGTGGTGGGCACGTAGAGGAACTCCACACCCCGATTCCGGAGGGCGCGAACCGTCTCCAGGATATTGGACGTGTGCAGGGCGATATGCTGCACTCCGGGTCCGTGGTAGTACTCCAGATACTCCTCGATCTGGGATTTGCGCTTGCCCTGCGCGGGCTCGTTGATCGGAAACTTGATCCGTCCGTTGCCGTTGGCCATGACTTTGGACATGAGGGCGGAGTATTCGGTGGAGATGTCCTTATCGTCGAAGGAGATCAGTTGTTTGAACCCCATCACGTCCCGGTAGAAGGCCACCCAGTGCTGCATCTTGCCCAGTTCTACGTTGCCGACGCAGTGGTCGACATACTCAAACCCCACAGGGGGCGGGTTGTAGGGTTTCTGCACGGGCTTGTAGCCGGGCAGAAAGGGGCCGTGGTATTCGTGGCGCTCCACAAAGGTGTGGATCGTATCCCCATAGGTGCGGATGGCCGAAAGGCGGACGCGGCCGAACTCATCTTCCAGCACCTCCGGGGCGCGCACGGGCTCGGCCCCGCGCCGTACGGTCTCCTCGAAGGCGCGGGCCGCATCGTCGACCCACAGCGCGATATCCCGCACCCCGTCGCCGTGTCTGCGGACATGATCCCAGATCGGATGCTCCGGATGATAGGCCGAGGTGAGCACAAGGCGCACTTTGCCCTGTTGCAGGCAGTAAGAGACGATATCCCGCGATCCGGTCTCCAGTCCCCGATAGGCGATGAGCTGGAAACCAAAGGCCGTCTGGTAAAAATAGGCGGCCTGACGGGCGTTGCCGACGTAGAATTCGATGTAGTCCGTGCCGTTGATGGGCAGAAAATCCGCCTCGGCGGCCTCGGGGTGGGCCTGCGGAAGCATGGCGTCAGACATGACGGACCTCCTCCTTTATTTGCCTCTGGACTCGCGCTCGGATTCCGTAAGCGGAAACCGGGTTTCCTGCTTGAGCGCGCGTAGTACGAAGCGCGTCTCGATCTGCCGAATCGGGGCGGCGGGGGTGAGCTTGTGCAGGACGAAATCCTCGTATTCGGCGATGTCCCGTACGGCCACCTTGAGCAGGAAGTCGGTCTGCCCCGCGATATGATAACACTCCAGCACCTCGGGCATGGTTTCCACGGCGCGCTGGAGCTGCGCGATCGCCTCCAGGGTGTGTTCGCGCAGGGATACGGAGACAAAGGCCAGCGTGCCGCGCCCGATTTTGGCCGGATCCAGCAGGGCCACGTATTTGCGGATGTATCCGGCCTGTTCCAGTTTGCGCACCCGGCGCAGGGTGGGAGGGGGGGTCAGCCCCACCCGTTCGGCCAACTCGGCATTGCTGAGCCGGCCGTTTTCCTGAAGCAGATCCAGGATGCGTCGGTCGATAAAATCCAGCGGAAGCTTGTCCATAGAAGCACGCAAGATTGCGAAAAACAGGATGTATTCGGTCGGAATATAACACCTATTCCCGTAATCCGGAAATTCTCGAATGCCCGAACCAGCGGGGGAACCCGCCTCCTCCTGGTCCGGGTTGAATGCCCCGGCAGGATACGGAGGAATCGATGCGCATCGGTGCGCTCGAGCTGGGGCTCAGGCCCGTTGTGCTGGCGCCCATGGAGGATGTGACCGACTCCGGGTTTCGCCAGCTGTGCCGACGGATGGGGGCCGATATGGTGTATACGGAGTTCATCAGCGCAGACGGGTTGTTGCGGGCTCCGGATCGTCTGCGGCCCAAGATCGAATTCGCCCCCGAGGAACGCCCGATCGCCATTCAGCTCTTCGGCGATGATCCCGAGGCGATGGCCGAAGCGGCCCGTTTTGCCGAGTCCTTCGATCCGGATGTGATCGACATCAACTTCGGTTGTCCTGTGACGAAGATCGTCTGTCAGGGCGCCGGAGCGGCCGTACTGCGCGATCTGCCCCGGATGCAGGCCATCGCCCGCGCCGTGGTGCGGGCCACAAGCAAGCCCGTTACCGTGAAAACCCGGCTGGGATGGGATGAGAACTCGATCCGTATTCTCGAGGTGGCGTGCATGCTCCAGGATGTGGGCGTGCAGGCCCTCACCGTGCATGCGCGCACGCGGCATCAGTTTCATCAGGGTCCGGCCCGATGGGACTGGTTGCGGCGTCTGAAGGAGGATCCCGGGATCCAGATCCCCATCATCGGCAACGGGGATGTCTGCACGCCCGAAGACGCCCGACGCATGTTCGAGGAAACCGGCGTCGACGGGGTTATGATCGGGCGCGCCGCCATAGGCAATCCTTGGATTTTTCGGGACGTCAAGTACTATCTGCAGACCGGAGGCCTGCCCCCTCCGCCTACGTTTGCTGAACGGTTGGCCTTGTGCGCCGAACACCTGCGGCTCTCGGCCCGGGTCAAAGGGGAGCGCAGAGCCGTACTGGAGATGCGCAAGCACTACGGCAACTATTTCAAGGGATTTCCCAGCGCCCGGCGCATACGACAGCGCCTCATGGAGCCGGATACCCTGGAAGGGGTGCTGGAGGTGCTCGCCGCTCTGGAGTCTATGGAGGAAGTTCCCCTGGCCTGAGCCCGGAGGGCCTGCGTGACCCGGATCCGATCCTACGAGGAGGCGCTGGGCTACCTGGAACGCTTGCCCGCTTTTCACCAGCAGGGTTCCGGGGCGCTCAAGCCCGGCCTGGAGCGCATCGCGGCTTTGCTTGATGCCCTGGGGCATCCCGAACGCCTCTATCGGAGCGTGCACATCGGGGGCACCAACGGCAAAGGTTCCACGAGCGCGATGCTGGCGGCCATCTTCCAGGCGGCCGGTTACCGGGTGGGACTGCACACCTCACCGCATCTGCTGGAAATAGGGGAACGGATGCGCGTGCAGGGGAAGGCCGCCCCGCACGCCTGGATCCGGGACTTCGTCTCGCGTACCATTTCGCTCCTGGAGCAGGTACAGCCCAGCTACTTCGAGTATACCGTGGCCATGAGTCTGGCCTATTTCGCCGAGGCGGGTGTAGAGGTGGCCGTAGTCGAGGTGGGACTGGGAGGGCGTTGGGATGCGACGAACATCCTGGAGCCGGAGCTGAGCATCGTCACCAACGTGGGGACCGATCATGCCGATATCCTCGGACCTACCGTAGCGGATATCGCGCGCGAGAAGGCGGGTATTTTTAAATCCGGCCGATCCGCTCTGACCGCCGCCCGGGATCCCATCGCCCGGGCTGTGCTGCAGGAAGAGGCCCGCCGAAGGGGCTGCGCCCTCGAATACGTGCCCGATCAGGTGCGTTGGGAAGAAGTCCAGCTGGACTGGACAGGCATGCAGGCCGACCTCTATACCCCGCAGCGGGCTTATCGGAAGCTGCATCTGGGGCTTGTGGGCTGGCATCAACTGGAAAACGCGGCGCTGGCCGTGCGCGCCGCCGAACGGCTCGGGGCCTGTTTCCCCCGCCTCGATGAGGCGGCTATCCGCGCCGGCCTGGCTCAGGTGCGTACGCTCTCGGGACTGCGGGGGCGCCTGGAGGTTATCCCGGGATCTCCCCCCATGGTTCTGGATGTGGCCCATAACCCGGAGGGCGTCGAGGCTCTGCTCCACACCTTGCGATCCCTTCCCCCCGTGCCGGGGAAACGCCTTCTGCTCTTCGGGGTGCTGGCCGATAAGGCTTATGAGGCCATGGTGGCCGCGCTGGCCTCCTGGGCCGATGTCGTTGTCGTAACCGGGCTTCCTACCCCGCGGGCGCTTCCTCCCCATCGCCTGCAGGAGGCTTTCTCCGCCTTCGGCCTTCCCGTTGCGGCATGCGCTTCGGTAAAGGAAGCCCTCCGGGTTATGCGCAGCCAGGCGGATCCGGAAGATCTCCTGCTTGTCTGTGGCTCGACGTATCTGGTGGCGGAATTGCTCCGCACGTTCGGCTGAACAACGGCACTTCAACCCCCGGCGCCTTGCTCCTGAGGCGGGGGGCGGACTACCTTGTGTGCGCGTTTATCGAGACGGATATGTCCGTGCGATTCAAGCAGGTCGACGCCTTTACGCGTGCCCCTTTTTCCGGTAATCCGGCCGGCGTGGTGCTCGACGCCGATGGGCTTTCCGAGCGCGCCATGCAGCTGATCGCGCGCGAGGTGAACGCCTCAGAAACCGTCTTCGTACTCCCCCCGAGCGAACCGGGGGCCGATCTTCGGCTACGCTGGTTTACGCCCACCACGGAGGTGCCCCTTTGCGGACACGCCACGATCGCCGCCTTCTACGCGCTGGCTGAGGAGCGGCGTATGGGCCTGAAGCCGGGCCAGCAGCGCCGGTTCCGCGTACAGACGCTCTCCGGCCCCCTTGAGGTAGAAGTAGAATGGCAGCAGGATAGCCCCTATGTGTGGATGGAGCTTCCCCTTCCGAGCTTTTTCCCCTATCCGGGGGACTACGAGGCCCTCTGCGGCGCGCTCGGGCTAGCCGAGGTCGAGATCGATTGGCAGTGGCCTGTTCAGATCACGCAGAACGGGTATGTCTATATCCCCGTGGTGCACCTGGAAAGCCTGCGCACGATGCAACCCAACGCATTGCTTCTGGAGCGCATCGAGAAACGTTTCGCCGTGCACGGGTTTGCCGTCTTCACCCGCGAGGTTGTTCAGGAGGGAGACGACTGGTTCATGCGCTTTTTCGCCCCCGGCTGGGGGGTCTTCGAAGATCCCGTAACGGGCACCGCGCAGGGGCCCCTGGGCGTTTATCGGTATTATCGGAGCCGCGAGCAGGGGGAGTCGCCCGCCCTGCGGTATCGCGGTGAGCAGGGGGACCTCATGGGACGGCAGGGCAGGGTGGAGGTCCGTCTGGAGGTGGATGAGCAAGGGGAGCCCATGCGCCTCTGGATCGGAGGGAGCGCCGTGACGGTTTTCGAGGGACGGTTTGTCATCCGGGATGGGAGGTAGGGTATCTGGGGGGAGTCGATGATATGGTCCCTTTCGACGCCCTGGGATTTCATTTCCTCAACGAAGACGAGTTCGTCGACACGCTCGGCCTCCTCGTCGATGAAGGGCAACGCCGGCCGTGCCGATCCGGGTTTTACATATGCTGGGAACGCGAGGGCATAGAGCTCTGGTATGGATTTTACGACGAGAGCCGTTTTGGGGGATCGATAACCCCGTTTTTCTATACAGAGGGGCAACCGATCTCGTTTCGGGTCACGGACGTGCACGAAGATCCCGAATACCCCTTCGATGGATTTCTGGTGGGAGATGTAAACGCCCTCATCGATGTCGAAGGGGTGCGTTCGGGGGATTACCCCATGTGTGTGCAGATGGTGGATTTTCGGTGCGCCCTGGATCGATTGGAGCAGTCCGGTTTGCTATCCATTCGCGCGGTCGCTTTCGCCGGGGATCTGGTGCTCTTCGAGGGGCTTGAGGAACTGCGCCGTTATACGAAGGGCATCGATCCGGTCCTGGCCGAAATCGCTCCGCGGACGTTTCTTCCCGTGGGCCTGTTTCCGGATCCTGAGGAGGAGTCCTCCGCCCCACAGCCCGTGGCCCTGCTCACCGGATACCTGCGGCGCATACATCCCCGGCGCAATCCCCTCACGGGGCATCCGTTTTACCACATGATCGTCGATACCCAGGGGCAACGGCTCGATGTGTTGAGCGCAGATCCCGCCCTGGCGGAGGCCAGGCCAAACCAGCTTCTTTTTTGTACCGCCTGGATGGCGGCCCGGATGACGCATGAGCCCTGAACGCACGCTACGACCGGATCCCCTGGGCCAGCTCTGGTTGTGGGGGCTGGCCGGAGGATTCCTGTTGCTGGCCGTTTTCGTGCCCTCGCTGTCGGGTTTTTTCAGCCTGATGGCCTCCTTGCTTGCCCTAGGGGGATGGATAGCGCACCGGGGAGCGGTATTCCGCATCGAGCCGGATCGACTCCGGGCACGCACCGGATGGTTTGGAGCCGCATGGGTGGTGGGGCGTGGAGAGGTGGAGTCCATTGGAGTAGAACGCACCCCTATGCAGCGCCGGTTCGGGCTTGGCGATGTGGTGCTCCGGTTGCGCGATGGTCGGATGCTCCGTCTGTGGGATCTGCGCGACCCGGATCGATGGGCCCAATGGTTCAAAGAGCACCTGGGATCCCCGCCCGATTCCCCCTCCCCGTCAGCCCGAGCTGAAGCGGTCCTCTCCCCCTATCTGGGCACCGAGCTGCTGGAACGTATGCAGGTTCTCGTGGGCCTGTGGGCCCAGGGCTTGCTTTCCGAAGAGGAATTTCAGCGCGAGCGGGCCCGGCTGGAATCCCCCGACAGACCATCCGAAGACAAGCCATGATCGGCCAGGCATGGGAGCGGTGGCTGGCCTGGGTTTTCTGGGCTCGGCAGGGCAGGCGCAGTTTTCTGCGCTTTGTGACCCTGCTGGCCATTGTGGGGGTGGCGGTGGGGGTGGCCGCCTTGGAGGTGGCGCTTTTTCTGTCGCGGGGCTTCAGCCGTGAGATCACCGCCAAGATCATGGGTTTCGGGGCGCACGTGCAGGTGATGCGCTACGGGGAGGGCCCGCTTACCGGAGCCGATAGCTTGCTTGGCCTCCTCGAGCGGGTCGATGCGCGCATCCGAACCGTGGCTCCGGTTATCTCCGGGCAGGCCATCGCGCAGGGTCCGAAAGACCTCGATGGGGTGTTGCTCTACGGGGTAGATCCGGAGCGGGATGCCTCCTTTCTCCGGGATCGAATCGTAGCGGGAACGTATCTGTTGCGTCGGAACCCGGAGCCCACGGTGGTGCTCTCAGGCGCCCTGGCCCGCCGCTTGGGGGTAGAGCTGGGGGATGTGCTCTGGGTGTACGTGGCCCACGGGGTGCCCTCGCCCTTCTCCCCGCCTCGAATGGCCCGGCTCCGGATAGCCGGGCTGTACGAGACAGGGCTTACGGAGTTTGACGAGGCCTTCGTGGTGCTGCACCTGGAGCAGGCCCGCGCCCTGCTGGGGTATCCGCCGGATACGGTGAGTCGTTTTGAGCTTACCCTTACCGATCCCCGGCAGGCCGATGAGGTGGCTGCCCGTATAGAAGATCGTCTGGGCTTTCCCGTGGCGGCGCGCTCGATTTTCCAGATCTATCGGAGCCTGTTCGCCTGGGTGGAGCTACAAGAGGGTACCATTCCGCTCGTGGTGGCCATCCTGGTGGTGGTAGCGGCTTTCAATCTGGTGGGCACCCTGCTCATGGTCGTTCTGGAGAAGAGCGCGCACATCGGGGTGCTCAAAACGCTCGGAGCCACCGATCGGGCCATAGCCCGGATTTTTCTCTTCGAGGGCGCTCTCTTCGGGGCCGCCGGCATTCTGCTGGGAAACGGGATGGCGCTGGGGCTCGGATGGCTGGAGAGGCGCTATGCGCTATTGCCGCTCCCCGTGGAGGTGTACTATGTGGATCGCGCCCCCGTGCACATGGTGGCCTCCGATTTCCTGATCGTCTCCACGCTGGCTTTTGCGCTCTGCCTGCTGAGCACGTATTTCCCGGCCCGCGTGGCCAGGCGGATCCACCCCGTAGAGGCCCTGCGCTTCCTTTAGCGCAGATCCAGTATCAGGCCCGCCTGCTCCCAGCGGGCGCGCAGCAGCAGGGGATCGCTCCAGAGAGCGGCTTCGGCCGGCTCCCCGAAAGCTTCCCCCCCATCCCAGCGGCCGTTGTCGTTTCGGTCTTCGAATACAAAGATCCGGTACCGGCCAGGGCGCAGGTTTTCAAATCGAAATTGGCCATTTCCCCGAAAGCGCAACCGACGCACGGGTTCCGGTGTATCGGAGCAGAAAAGCCAGATCTCGACGGGATGCGTTCGGTTCGTGAGCACCTGACCGGATAGCTCGGCCCCTTCATCAGCGCGCAGAATCCGATAGGTGCGCTCCGAAAGGCCCAGGGTATCGGAGCGAATGCGCAACCCGGCTCCCGCGGGCCATCGAGTCCGAGGATGCACCCACCAGATGCGGGGGAGGCGGCCGCAGCGGGTCGGCTCTCCAGGGCGCAGGATATACGGGAGGGGCTCGTTTTCGGCCCATATCTGCAGCAGTGGGGGGGACTCCCGGGGAAGGGGAACGGAGAGTTCTAGACGCAGGGAGTCTGTGGGGAGCAGGGAAAGCGTATCTGCCGGGCTCAGGCGCGCCGAGGCGGGGGCAGAAGCGCCGGATCCAGCCGGAGGAGGGCGCAGCAGAAAGGTGCCGGAAAGCTCCTCGACCGGATTGTCCAGGCTATCGCGCAAACCCCGGACAGTGATTCGATACGATCCTGCCGGTAGCGGACGTGCGCTCTGCAGGTGGGCCAGGGTAGAACCGCTCCGGTACCAACCGGTCAGTTCATATCGGGTACCGGATGGCTCCTCCAGGATCCAGGAGGGACACGCCGCCTGCCAGGGGGCGGAGAAGCGCACCTCGATCCTGTCCGGGCCGCGCAGGGCCGCCCCCGCAAGGCGTAGAGGGGGCGGAGGGGGCAAAACCCCCAGCAGGGGCCGGGGAAGGCTGTCTCCGGGTACCACGATCCGGGCTCGATCCGGAACGGCAATGGGCTCCCCGCGGTCCGGGCGCCGGTTGCGGTTGCGATCTTCGAAGGCGATGATCCGGTATGTGCCCGGGCTGAGAAAACGGAGGCGGAAGGAGCCCTCCAGCCCCGTCTGGGAAAGATAATCGGCCCGTTCCCCCAGGGGCGATTCCCCGTTGTGGCGGAACAGGGCCACTGTCCAGCTCGATGGGGGCGCCTGGCCTGTGCTGGCCATGCGCACGCTTCCGAAGAGCGTGAGCGTATCCAGGTTCGTACCCGTAGAGAAAGCCAGCTCAATGGGGGACTGCAGCCGGTTTCCACGCAGATCGCGCAGGTCCGTGGTGAGGATGAGCACGTAGGTGCGTTCCGGCTCCAGTCCGGGCATACGAACGCGTATGCGGCGTCCGGAGACCTGAATCCGGAGGGGAGAGGGCGGATAGGGCACAAGCTCCAGCGCCTGTTCCACGCTTGCCGGATCGACCCATTCGTCGAACCAAAGCTGGATCTCCGCTCTGCGGATGCCTGTGGCGCCGTCTGGGGGGTCCGTCCGCAACAGCCGGGGGGGATGGCGGTCTTCCGGCCCACCGGTGGGAGGCTGGGGGGTGGCGCAGCCGAGCAAGAGGCCTGCGGTGGCTATGAGACAGACCCGTTTCATCAGGAGGAGCCTGCGCTGCGGACTGTGAAGAGCAGATACAGGAGTACGGCTGTGGAGCCCGCCAGCAGGAGGGGCTGAAGGTAGCGCTCCCACCAGCTCGGAGGAGAAGAAATCTCCTCCCGCTCCAGGGGCCAGCCGTTGGGAATCGGTTCCGGCTGGCTCAGGCGGGACAGGGTATCGATGAGGCCGCTTGAGCACCGTCCGGCCGTGAGTACCCGATCGTCCGGACTCAGGATGCGATACGTGATGAAAAGGGAGATGGCGCGTTCCAACCCTTTGCGGCCGAGCCGGCGGTACCGCACCCGGCCCTCGGCGCCCAGGACCTCCAGACGAGGCACCTCAGCTCCGACGGCCAGTTCCCAGCCGGCGCTCCGCAGGGCGCGCATCCATTCCGGGTAGGCGGTGGGAGGAAAGAAGCGATCCCGAAGTTCGATCGCCCGCAGGGAATCCGGTCTGGGGATCTGCGCCGCACATCGGAAAAGCACCTCCTGTAGGCGCTCCTCCAGCGTCAGTCCGGATTGCCCCCGTGCGGGGGTAAGGAGGGCGAGGCTCAGCACCAGACCGGCCAGACCGCGCCGGAGGAAGTCCCGGTACGGCCTGGCCAGCCTTCTCTCACGCATAGATGCCGCGCAGCTTGAGCGTGGTGGCCACTTTGTCAACGGCCAGGATATAGGCGCCGATCCGCAGCGAAACGTTGTAGCGCTGGGCCGTGTGGAAGACCTTCTCAAAGGCGTTGCGCATAGCCCGGTTCAGGCGTCGGTTGACGCGCTCTTCGGACCAGAAATACCCCTGGCGGTCCTGCACCCATTCAAAATAAGACACCGTCACCCCGCCGGCATTGGCCAGGATATCTGGCACCACCATGACGCCTTTCTCGTTGAGGATCGGGTCGGCCTTGGCCGTGGTGGGACCATTGGCTCCCTCGACGATCAGCCTGGCCTGCATGCGCTGGGCGATGGAAGGGGTGATCTGATCTTCCCGGGCGGCCGGGATGAGCACGTCCACGTCGAGTGTCAGCAGCTCCTCGTTGGTGATTCGGTCCCCCCCGGTGAAGCCTTCCAGGGTGCGGTGCTGGCGGACGTATTCGATCGCGGCCGGGATGTCGATGCCCGCTTCGTTGTAGTATCCCCCCGTTATGTCGCTGATGGCCACGATTTTGCATCCCTGCTGGTGCAGGAGCAGGGCGGACACCGAGCCCACGTTGCCAAATCCCTGCACGGCGACCCGGCTCTGATGGGCACGGAGGCCCAGTTTCTCCATAGCGGCCAGCGTAACGGTCATGACCCCGCGTCCGGTGGCCTCGCGCCGTCCTCGAGATCCTCCCAGCACCAAGGGTTTGCCTGTGACGACGGCCGTGACCGTGCGCCGGGCGTGCATGGAGTAGGTATCCATGATCCAGGCCATGATCTGTTCGTTGGTGTTCAGATCCGGAGCGGGGATGTCCGTGTCCGGACCGAAGACGTCGATCAGGTTGGCCGTATATCGTCGGGTAAGACGCTCAATCTCCCCGGGGCTCATCTTCGAGGGATCACACCGGACCGCGCCCTTGGCTCCGCCAAAGGGGATATCCATAATGGCACACTTCCACGTCATCCACGCGGCCAGGGCCTTGACCTCATCGAGGGTAACATCTGGCGCGTAGCGAATACCCCCCTTGGAGGGACCCAGGATGTCGCTGTGAATGACCCGATAGCCTTCAAAGACCTTCAGCGAGCCGTCGTCCATGATGACGGGCACGGCGGTGATGACGATCTTCGTCGGGGTTTTGAGAAACTCGTAGATGCCTGGCTCTAGGTTGAGGATCTGTGCGGCCACGTCAAAACGCCGCATCATGGATTCAAAGGGGTTTTCCCGATCCAGAGGAGGGCCAGGTTCCTGATAGACGGAAGGTTTGTAGACGTCGTGCGTGCTCATCGCCTCTACTCGTTATGTGTTGCGGAAGATTCAGCCCACAACCCTCGGCGGGGGCAGGGCCCTCAAAGGCGGCCAGGGGCGCCGGCTTGTGTGGCGAGTCCCGCTTGATCTGCTCTGGAGAAAAGAGAGGGCCCCGTTCGGGGAATTTACTTCTTCTTGTGCCGCATCTTGCGCAGGCGCTTTTTGCGCTTGTGGGTGTTGATCTTTTTGCGCTTGCGTTTACGTCCGCAGGGCATGGTACATGCTCCCTTTTAGTTTGCCGGTTGTGATCGGTTTATGGCTTCTCGGCGAAGCATTTCCGCCTGGGTGTAGAGTTCCGAACCCCGTTCAGCGCGGAGAAGCACTCTATCGAAGGCTTCTGCGGCCTCCCGGAAGCGGCCGATCTGCATACGCAACAGCCCTAGTAGCAGGTTGGCCCGCGCGTGCAGGGAATCGCGCTCGAGCACCGCGTTCAGCTCCGCTACGGCCTGCATGGGGTTCTCTGGGCTCTGGGCGTAGCAGAAGGCCAGATCCACGCGCACGTCCAGATCTTCCGGGTTGAGCTCCAGCGCTTTCCGGTAGGCCTCTACGGCCTGTTGCAGAGCCTCTTGGCGCAACCCGGGATCGGATTGCCGAAGCATCCAGTCCGTATACAGGTCTCCGGCCCGGCGCCAGAGCGCTGCGGAGGCTTCTATCTCCGCTTGCGCGCTCAGGGCGCGGGCACCCAGATCCGGTCTTCCGGCTTCCTGGTACAGATGCAGGAGATCCTCCAGCAGACGAAGGCGCCTCTGGGCATCGGGGGTTTCCGCCAGGGTGCGCTCCAGTTCGGCGGCCCGGGCCTGCTGGGCTTCGGTAAGCGGGGGTAGGAGGGCGCCGGCTTCAGGACGGGCGCCCGTGCGCAGGCCACCGGGGCCCGCGATCAGCAGGATCGACCACAGCAGGGCGGCGCCGATGAGCACGAGCCCTTGCTTGCGGCGCAGGCGCCCGAGCCCGGAATCCGGGTCAGATCCCCCCAGCCGCAGGCCGCAGTGGATGCAGAACCGAGCCCCCTCGGAGGTGGGGTGCTGGCAACGCGGACAGCGCTGTTCCCGCTCCGGGGCGGCTTCGGAAAGCAGCTCTTCCCCCTTCCAGCCGCAGATCGGGCACGGCTCCGTGGGCAGAACCCGGGCGCCGCAGGAGGGACAGCTCTGAATAATTGTGGCGAACATAGGCAGAAAGCCCCCGTTTTTCGGGGGCGGCCCTACAAAGGTAACGCCCCGTAATCCCCGCAGGCAATTGGGCTCCGTTCAGCGCAGTCGGTGCATGCGACGTACGGCCTCTTCATCTCGCTCAATGGCCCTGCGGGCCCGGACAAGCAACACATAGGCCAGCAGGGGAAGCAGAACCAGCCCGAGCGCTATGGTCAGATGGGATCGGACAAGCCCCGTATTGATGACGAGGGCCATCGAGAGGCCAAGCGATCCCGCCGTAAGCAGGGCGGCCAGTCGTACCAGGCGCATCTGCAGGGGACGGTTCCGGAAGAGCGCCACGGCCGCCGTGCTTAGCACGGAAGCGCAGACAGGCAGGCCCAGCCACAGCCAGCCCAGCCACGGCAGGGAGGAAAAAGCCCCTCGGAGCGTGGGCCAGAACAAGAGCAGGGTCAGAAGGCAGAAGTCTGCCACAAGCAGGTAGAGCGTCTGAACGCGTTGCCACATCGGGCGCCTCCTTACTTCGTCAGCCGTTCGGCGATGGCCTCGGCGAATTGCATGGTGCTGGCCGTTCCTCCCAGATCCGGGGTGCGTATGCGGCCCTCCCGGAGCACGTCGTGCAAAGCGTTTTGGATGCGGCAGGCCAGCTCCCTTTCGCCCAGATGTTCGAGCATCATCGTGGCCGAGAGCAAAAGCGCCGTGGGGTTGGCCCGATTCTGCCCGGCGATGTCGGGTGCCGATCCGTGTACGGCCTCGAAGATGGCCACCTCATCGCCAATGTTCGCCCCGGGAACCAATCCCAGCCCGCCCACCAGGCCGGCGCAGAGGTCGGAGAGGATATCCCCGAAAAGGTTTGTGGTCACAATGCAGTCGAATGTCTCCGGACGCATAACCAGCTGCATGCACAGATTGTCGATGATCTTGTCCTCAAAGGCGATGTCCGGATACTCCCGGGCGATCTGGCGTCCGACCTCGAGGAACAGGCCGGAGGTTTTCTTCAGGATATTGGCCTTGTGGGCGAGTGTGATCTTGCGCCGTCCGTGCTGGCGGGCGTACTCGAAGGCGAAACGGATGATGCGTTCCGAGCCGCGTCGGGATATCCGGGCCACGGCCTCGGCCAGTTCCAGGTTCTCGTCGTAGGACTCAATTCCTGCATAGAGCCCCTCGGTGTTTTCGCGAAACAGCACGATGTCCACCTCAGGAAAGCGCGTCAAGACGCCGGGGAGCGTGCGGCTGGGACGGACGTTTGCGTACAGATCAAACGTCTGCCGCAGGGTGACGTTGACGCTGCGAAAGCCCGTGCTTACGGGCGTACTTACGGGCCCTTTCAGGGCCACCCGGTTGCGGCGGATGGACTCCAGAAGGGAGTCGGGAAGCGGGGTTCCGTGCGTTTCCAGAGCAGCGGAACCGGCCTGCTGCCAGTCCCAGTCGATCTCCGCCCCGGCCGCTTCCAGAACGTGCAGCACGGCGCGGGTGACTTCTGGACCAATGCCATCTCCGGGAATGAGCGTGACGCGATGGCGAGCCATACATACCTCGTCGTGCGTGGTCTGGATCAAGAACGGGGCAAAGGTACGAACGAGCTCAGGTGTTCAACCATCGGGCTGCTGGATGCAGGCGACGGAACGTCGTCTGCCAGGAGAGCGCGGCCTTCCGGGGTACCTGTTCGATGAGCGCGGCCCAGGAGCGTTCCAGGTAGAAGCGCATGACGTAGTGGGTGAGTTGGGACCGATCCCAGAGCTCGGTCCAGGCAAGCCACCAGGATCGGCCATCGGGACAGGCGGACAGGGAGGCTGTGGCGTGGGCCAGAGCCAGGAGGAGCTCTTCGATGCGCCGCTCATGTCCCTCCAGGAGGCTGCGTCCGTTTCGAAAGCCCGGAAGGGAATCATAGAAGTCGTCCCATTCCGCGTGATTGGCGGCGAAAAGCCGGCGTAGCGCCTCCAGAAGCGCCAGCAGCTCCTCCTGGGCCCGTTGGGCGTCCTGATAGAGCAGGCCTACCTGAAAGCGGAAGAAACTTTCCTGTGCCTCCAGCTGTATGCGCTCCCGTAACTGGGAACCATCCAGGGGCGTCTCCCACCACCAGCTTAGCTCTGGGGTCTGGAAAGCGGGCGGGACGGGCCGTGCTTTGGGGGGATGGGCGGACCAGGGAAGAGCCGGAAGCGGCACATCCCACAGGGCCTCTTCGATGTGGTGGTGCAGGAAGCGTAGCTCCTCCTCCTGAAGCTCCGCTTCCAGGGCCGGGCTCAGATGATGCAGCAGGCGCAGGAAGTGATGCTCCAGATAGTCGCGAAACGCCGACAGGTCGGCAAAGTAGGCGACGAGAAACCGGCTTCGGGCGGGCTCCTCCGGGGGAAGGAGTTCAAGCTTACGGTCGAAGACGGCCAGATTGGCCGTGGCCGTCCGGGTTTCGGTCTGAAAATAGCTCGCCTGGCCTCCCGGACGGGGCCGAATACGCTCTGCATACGGAGGCAACAGCCAGACGGCCTCCAGGTAAAACCACCGGAGCAACCGGGCCCGGAAGCGCTCATATGTGGTTTGCGCCGCATCGTCGTCCCCGAGAGCCAGCAGGGCCTGATGGGCGGCCAGCGCTTCCAGTAGCTCCTCCCATCGGGTCTTGACCAGCAAAGAGAGCGTATCGGGCATCTTTACTGTACCGCAAGATCCACAGGAGCCGGCTTCCACGCACGCCAACGTCCGCTCACCTCCTCGTAGAGGAGGGTAAGCAGGCCGGCGTAGAAAAGATCGTCCTGCGTCTGAATGAGCGTCCGGTTATGGTGGCCGTATCGGGTCAGCGTGCTCGGCTCGAGCGCGAGTTCCCAGAGCGCCCGGCTCAGCGCGTAGGGGTCGTCTACGGGGATCAGAACCCCGTTGTAGCCGGGTTGTACGATATCCGGTATGCCCCCTACGGGGGTGGCTACGATGGCCATGCCGGCCGCCATGGCCTCCATGAGCACCATGGGCATGCCCTCGGCCCGGGAGGGGAGGACGAGCACGTGATGGGACCGGAAGGCGCGGTATTTTGCTTCGCCGAAGATCCAGCCCAGATCCTCGCACCAATCCTCAAGCCCCATCTGGCGCAACCGTTCTCGGTAGAGATCCGACAGGGCGGCCAGGCTGAAGCGGACCGGGGCCTGCTCTTTTTTGAGTATCCGAGCGGCCTCAAGCACCGTGTCGATGCCCTTGCGAGGTAGCTCTTTACCCCCGACGAAGAGCACGCGCAGCGGGGGGGCGGGAGGGCGTTCTCCCGCTCGGGGCGAGAAGGCTTCAACGCGCAGGCTGGGAGGCAGGACCAGTATATGGCGATAGCCGCGTTCCTCCAGCAGCCGATGGTCTTTCTCCGAGAGCACCACGAAGCGATCCACGCGCTCAATCACCCGCCAGATCAAGGGGCGTAGAAAGGGGAGCTCGTTGCGATAGTAGGTTTCCAGATCGTAGTGAAAGTGCAGAATAACGGGTAACCCCCTGCTTTTGGCCATCCACACGTACAGGGCCGATTCCCAGAACGGGGCGAAGGGCGGTGTGTGTACGTGCACCACGTCGGGCCGGACGCTTCGAAGCACGCCGGGAAAGGCGGCCAGATGTTGCAGGGTAACCCAGGCCCCTTTGAGCAGTCGGCCCAGGCCGTCGCTCAGCAGGGCCCGGTAGCCCGGATCTCCCACGCCCCGCTTCTTTGGAGGGCGGCTGGTGTTGAATGGGATAAGGTCTACTCGCTGAGCCAGCGGGCCCTCGAGCATTTGCACGAGCTGAGCCGTGATACCCCCCACGGTGGGAGGGAAAAGCCCTACGAGGAGTACGCGTAGAGGGCGGGCAGATGGCGTCGGCATAGGCGTTCGTATAACGCTATGGTGGATTGGGCGATACGGTCCCAGTTGAGCGGACCGGCCACCTGTTCGGCTATGGCGGCCTGCATGCGCTGCCGGGCGGCCGGATCGGTGAGCACTTCGGCCAGCGCCCGGGCCAGGGCGCGCACGTCGCGGGGGGGCACGATGCGTCCTGTCCGTCCGTCGAGCACCAGCTCCGGAAGGCCCCCCACGGCCGTGGCCACCACGGGTTTCCCGAAGGCGTAGGCCACCGCGGCCACACCGCTCTGGGAGGCTTCTATGTACGGCAGGGCCACCACATCGGCGGCCTCAAAATAAGCTCCCACATGCTCGATGGGAATATACCGGTTGTGCACCAGATAATTTTTCCCCTCCGCATCATAGCGGGCGATCAAGGCCTCTACGTCCTCTCCGGATCCGGCGATGACCAGGCGCACGTTCGGTATCCAGGCCCTCAGGAGCCGGTTGGCTTCCAGGAGCAGGGGTAATCCCTTGTAAGGCATGATCCGACCAAAAAACAGCACCGTAGGTCCTTCGTGGTCCGGCAACCGAAATCCGCCATCGTAGGCCTGACGATAGAGCTCATGGACTCCATGGGGACGCACATGCACGCGCTGCGGATCCAGCGCGTATTTATCGATGGCCCACCGGCGCAGGCTCTCCCCATGGACGATAATCAGATCGGATCGGCGCACCTGATAGCGCCGGACCAGGGGCAGGGTTTTGCGCGACTGCCAGTCCCCGGGATGGTGTTCGACATCATGGAGCGTGGTCACCACGGGGATCGAGCGTACCCGGGGCAGGATGAGCGGCAACCAGAGGTCGATATGCTGCAGGTGCAACACGTCGGGTCGTTGCTCAAGCACCCAGCGGGCCAATTTGCGCATGAAGAACGGGTTGCGCAGGCTGCGAAACCGGGGCCAGTCCGGAAAGCTGACCAGCTCCACCGCCGGGGATACCCACCTACCCAGGGAGCCAAACTTATTGGCCGGCACCCCCAGCACGACCTCCAGACCCTGGCGCGCCAGGGCGTTCGACAGGGGTACGGCGTAATCGAAGGTGCCCGTAACCAGCATGACGATGCGCAGAGGTCGACTCATGGTATCAACCACCGGCTATAGCGTGTGATCTGTATGAAGGCCCACACCCCGAGCGGGATTCCATAGCTCACCGCCCCGATGGCCATCAGGAAGGGAATGGAGCTGAGGCCCTTTGATAGGGCGGTCCACAGGTTGAGCGTCAGCACCCCGTTGGCCAGCAAAAGCGGTATGGGGACGAGCTTGCGCAGTTGCCACTGAAACAGATGCCGACGCAGGAAGCTGTATTCAACCACGAAGAAGAACGCAATCCCGATCAGCACGGCACTGGCCGCCCCGAGGGGGCCATAAAGGGGCGTGAGCACGATACCGAGCACGGCTAGCAGCCCCAGGGAAAGCAGGTTGGCGATCATATCGAGCCGCTCCAGGCCGGCGGCCACAAGGGCGTTGGCCTGGATGAGATTCCAGCTGTTGAAGAACAGCACCCCCAGCCACAGGCGCAGCAGGGGCACGGTATCGGCAAATTCCGGTCCGTACAGGGTCATCAAGATGGGTTCGGCGGCCAGTATGCCGCCGATCACGATCGGCAGCAACAGGAGTGCCAGCACACGCGCCGTATGATGGCACAGTTCGGTGAAGCTGATCATCTGGGCTGGATAGAGCTTGCTCAGCGCGGGCTGCAGGGAGGTGGTATAGCTGAGCGCGATCAGGATCAGGGCATCAAAAAAGCGCTGCGCGGCATAGAAGTGCCCGGCCTGTATGGGGGTCGTGAAGGCGCCCAGGAGCAGGATGGGTAGTTGCCAGAACAGGATCGAGGCCGTCGAGATGACGGCAAACACCCAGTAGGTTCGGATGATCTGATGAAGCAGGGAGCTGTCCAGTGCGGTCCAGCGGATCCGGAGCTGCCTCCGAGCGCCCTCAAAGAGCAATACTGCGCTTCCCAGGCGCGCAGCGATCACAGCCATGATGGCGCCTTCTAAGGGTTGTCGGCTCAAGATAGCCCAGCCGACTCCGGCCAGCTTGAGCAGGCCATCGAGCAGGGAGGCCAGCGCGGGCAGCAGCTGACGCTCATAGGCCGTAAAGAGCCCCTCCAGAATATGCGCCTTTACGCCCACTGCCACCCACAGAAGCAGCATGCAGAGCCCGTAGCGCAGAGAGAGGACGTCAAGCACCTGCGCTCCCAGGCCGAGCAGGAGGGCCAGCAGGAGGGACAGGCCCAATCCGAGGAGGAGACTGTGGGTGAAGTAAGCGCTTGCCCGTTCCGGTGAGCGCGCGATATCCCGGGAGAGCAGGGGTTTGAGGCCTGATCCGGCTCCGGTAAAGGCGATCAGGTATAGGGCGGAGAATAGTCCAAACATCCCCAGGCCCTCGGCCCCATAGGATCGGCCCAGCGCAACGGCCACCGCAAATCCGGAGCTCACGCGAAGGCCATGGGCGATAAGCAGAAGCAAGGCGTTGCGGTGTAGTGTTCCCATCGTTTGGCACCGGTCATGGAGCCTGCAGCTTCAGCCGCCGTAGCGCCAGCAGCACACCCAGGGCGAACCAGAGATAGACCATGTACGGTACCCCCAGCGTGCCGGGCTCTTTAAGCCCTACAATTAGGTTGGCCACTACTCCGCTGAGCAAGCCCAGTGCCAGGGCCGCAAATCGGGGTTCTGGCTCCAGTGCGACCTGCAGACCGATCAACATGGCATAAAAAACGAGACTCAACCACAGAAACAGACCCGGCAGGCCGATCTCGGAGGCCAGGTGCAGGTAGACGTTGTGTACGGGATAGCGGAAGCGTCGGGTTACACGCTCTGAGGTGTCGTCGTAGTTGTCCATGACGTAAATGTAGTTGCCCAGCCCGATGCCCAACCAGGGATGATCCCGGATGATGTTCTGGGAAATCTGAATGAGCGGGATGCGGGTCTGTGCGGCGCCTTGGTCGTCACCCGTGATCCGGCTGTAGATATAGTTCCAGGCCGGCACGACCAGAATGAGCGAGGCGATAAGCAGGGGCACGAAACGTCGCAACAGGTTTACCGGATAGCGCGGCTGGGCCAGCCCGCGAAGCCCGAGCAAAAACAGGAAGGCCACCAGCCCAACCAGGAGGGCAAACCAGGCACCGCGGGAAAAGGTGGCGATGAGCGCTCCGGTGGCCAAGGCGAGCGTGAGATACTGTACGGGGCGCTCCCAGCGCTTCTCCCGATACGGCCAGGCCAGTACCAGGGGCATGAAGGTCACCAGATACCAGGAATAGTTGTTCGGCGATCCCAGTAGCCCCACCACGCGCGCAATGCGCGGGTCCGTGGGCAGCGGGGAAAGCAACCACGGCGGCACACCGCCCAGCTGCGGGATGAGCAGCAGACGGGGTACAAAGAACTGCAGGATGCCGAAAGTGCTCATGATGAGCATCCAGACCATGAGGGCGCGAAGCAGGAATTTCAGATGCGCGATGTCCTCTAGGCCCGCGATGAGGTAGAAGAACATGAGCATCTGCAGCAGAAAACCAAACAGGGCGTAGAAGCTGAACTGGGGCTGGGGGGCAAAGGTGGCGCTGGCCAGACCAATAATAAACAAGGAGGCCACCACGACGAAGGGGAACAGAGCCTGATAAATCGGAAACGGTCTGCGTTCCCGACGCAGGCCGTACGTAATCCAGAGCAAAATGGCTGTAAAGCCCGTCAGCGTCAGCGGAAGGCCGGGTGGACTGCCTACGTGGCCGGGCTGGAACTGGGGATGGATGTCAATCTCGGCCGATACGCTCAGGGCCAGCAGGATCAACAGCGCCCGATCCAGGTATTGGGAGGCCACCAGCAGACCGCTCAGCACAAGCGGTAAGATGGCCGAAACGACGAGCCAGCGGGGGTGCACGGGAAGACCCGGAAGGGCCGTAACGAACAGCCCCACCAGCAGGGCGAGCAGGCCAATGGCGAAGAGAAAACCATATCCGGCCGGTGGACCGGTCCGAAGAGCGGGTTCGCGCAGCCCGTTCATGGCAATACCTTTCTTTTACCGATCCGCGTATGCATTACATCCCACAGCAAGAGGGGCAAAAAGAGCGTAGCTCTGGCGTAGCGGCGCCCCAAGCGTCGGGGTTCCTGCACGAGTCGGGCCAGCCATTCCAGGCCCATGCGTTGCATCCAGCGCGGCGGCCTGCGCCAACGTCCGGCCTCGGCGTCCAGGGCGGCACCGATGCCGATGGCAAGAGGTACGGTGAGGCGATCGAAGTGCTCCGCGATCCAGAAATCCTGCTTGGGTGCGCTCAGGCTCACCCACAGCACGTCCGGGCGCGCCGCTTCGATGCGCTCCAGCATATACGCGTTTTCCCGATCCGTGAAACGCTCTCGAAACGGGGGGCTGTATGCGTCCACGATCTGCAGGCCCGGATAGCGCAGGGGCAACTGCTTGCGCAGGGTGTCGAGCACCTCGGGCCGGGAGCCGAGCAAAAAGAACCGAAAACCCTCCCGGGCGGACCGGGCACAAAAGGCGGGAAACAGATCCAGCCCGGTTACCCGCTCCGGGATCGGCTCTCCATACAGGCGGCTTGCCCACACCAGGGGCATGCCGTCGGGCAGCACCAGATCGGCTGTGTTGTAGATCTGTCGCAGCGCCGCATTCCGATAAGCGTCCAGCACCCCGTTGGTGGGCACCACGCAGATCCGACGGCGCTGCCCGGACCGAATCCAGCGCACCATGCGCTCGATGGTCTCTTGGAGGGTGATGCGCGACAGGCGTACGCCCAGAATCCGGACCCAGGATACGGGACCCGTCTCTGCGATGGCCGCTTGCGGGATCTCGAGAGCGTCTTTGTTCATGATCCTTTCTCCGGCAGCCGCCACAGCTCAAGCACGAAACGCGCCTTGGGGGGCAATCCGTACGCATAAAGCACAAAGCTTTGGATCAGCTCGCTGCCGCGGGGTACGAAAACCATATACTGGCCGATTTCGGGGGCGATGATGGCCTCCTGGGCATAACGCCAGTCTGGCCTTCTGCCATACGGTACGACCACGGGGGCCTGTCCCCGGGCCAGCAGGCTGTCCGGATCGATCGGAGGCCAGGATCGAATGCGCGGCCAGTCCGGTACGGCGAAGTCCTCATCATAGCGGAGGGCCAGCGCATATCCGCGCTGAAACACCTCGGGCTGGTAATTGTAGCGGATTGAGGGGCGTAGCACAGGCGCCCGGGTTTCGGCCAGGGGCAGGTTGTAATGGGCCACAACGGGATCTGCGCCGACGATCCCGGCTATGGCGCGGCCCGCATCCCGGAAGGCGTAGGAGGGGGGAAGCCAGGTGAGCAGATAGGGGAGCTCGATCGCCACCAAAAGTCCCACCACGGCGGGTCGCATCCTGAGCCCTTCGAGTAGCCGTTCAAGGAAGGTTTCCTCTCGGCCCAGCGTCCAGATCAGCACAAGACCAAGGGCACCTCCCAGGGCGATCAGGGCCCAGGCCGGTCCGTGCAGGAATCGGACCCCATACCCCAGCAGGGGCATCCCGATGAGCACAAAGCTGCTCATGCGGGCTCGGCGCCAGAAGCTCAGATCCGGTTCCCGACCTCGCAGCAGGGCCAGCAGGAGGGCATGCGTCAGGTATCCGGTGAAGCTGAGCAGGGATACGCCCACCACGTTCAGTCCGGGCTCCTGACCGATCCCAATGGGTAGCCGCTCCCCTATTTGCAGCCCTATTCCGTGCAGTACGCTCCAGGGTATCCACAGGGCCCCGAGCCAGCGCAGGAGCCGGCCCCCGCTCGAACCCCCGGAGGGGGCCGCCTGCCAGCTCCAGCGTCTTCCGGCCAGATACAGGGCTGCCAGGTAGGCCAGCGCAGGAAAAGCGGGCAGAAACCGCCGTTCGGGCTGATAGGAAGAGGTGGCAAAAAGCGCCATGTTGCCCACAAGCAGAATGAGGGCGAAGGCTTCCGTCTCCTCCAGTCGGTTCAGGGTCTCTCGGAAGCGTGTGAGCGCGTTCTGCAGTAGGGGCAGAAGGTTCCACAGGGCCAGCAGGGCCACCAGGGGGATGAGTCCCACAAACGGGTTTACCCAGAAGTTCAACCAGAAGTAGGGGCGAATGTAGATCGGCGCGCTCGACCGATTTCGGGCAATCCAGCCCGCATAGTCCGGATGGATGACGAAAAACCCATAGGGCACGGCCACCAGGGCGCCGCCCAGGCAGAACAGGCCCAGAGCGCGCCAGGACCACCGGCCCCGATAGGCCTCCCAGAGCAAAAGCAGGGCGTAAATGGGAAAGAAGTAAAAAGTAGAGGTCTTCAGCAGAGCCGTCAGGCCAAGCAGGACGCCGGAGAGGAAAAACCGGCCCCGCCGCCAGGCCAGCAGGCTCAAAAGCAGGCTCAACACCAGGGTCGACTCGATAAACCCCACGCGGCTGTAGAGCAGGGGGCCGGCCGAGATGGCGTACAACACCGTGACGTAAAGGGCCACCTGCGGGCGGGTGCGTTCATAAAAGAGCCCGTACACGACCGGGAGCGTGAGCGTGCCGGCCAGCGCCGAGAGCACCCGCATGGTTTCGATACTCACGCCCAGCCAGGAGAAAATCACCCCCTGCAGCACGGTGAAGAGCCAGGCGCTCACCCAGGCCTGATAGAAACCATCCAGATGCCAGGTGCCGAAAAGCGCATAATGCCGTCCGTTATGGGCCCACCACAGCTCGTCTGTGATAAACCCCCGATCGATGAGCCAGGGGGGATCGGCGCCGAGGAAAATCCATCTCAGCAGGATCCCCGCCCCCAGAAGCAGGCCCAGGAGGGAAAATATGTGCTTCCCCTTCTGCGGCATCAGTAGGCTCCTTTTCCAAACAGCACCACGGGGATCGTTTTGAGCAGGATCCGAAAATCCAGGCCCAGCGACCAGTTGTCGATGTAGGCCAGGTCCAGCCGGATCCATTCTTCAAAGCGCAGGTCGCTGCGTCCGGAAATCTGCCACAGGCACGTGAGCCCCGGTTTTACCGCAAACCGGCGTTTGTAGCGCGGATCGGTAAAGCGCTGGTAGTCCCGGAGCGGCAGGGGCCTGGGGCCGACCAGGCTCATATCGCCCAGAAGCACGTTGATGAGCTGGGGTAGCTCATCGAGGCTATGCTTGCGCAGAAAGCGCCCGATCGGGGTTACGCGGGGGTCGTTGCGGATCTTGAACACGGGCCCATCGGCCTCGTTGAGCTCTTCGAGGGCGTCCTGCATCCGGTCTGCGCCCGGCACCATGGTGCGGAACTTGTAAAGCCGAAAGATTCGTTTGTGATACCCCACGCGCTCCTGTACGTACAACGCCGGCGCTCCGGGCGAAGTGAGGCGGATAAGCAGGGCGATGCCGAGCATGAAGGGGAGCAAGAGGATGAGCCCGGTGAGCGCCCCGACGATATCGATTGCGCGTTTCAGGGTGCGCCGCCAGCCGCGGATGGGCTCGGCGATCAGGGTAAAATCCTCTTCCGTCTGCAGGAGCCGGGAAGGGATCCGAAGCGGGACCCCCAGCTCCTGGCACAGCCGGGTCAGGCGGCTGACTTCGTCGTAGTGTTCCAGGGGAAACCCGATCAGTACCTCGTCAACCACATGCTGATCGAGCAACCGGGGTAAGTCTTCCAGTGTGCCCAGAACAGGCACCTCTGTTCGCGGGAGAACGGGTGCCAGTGTAGTGCTCGGCCCGTAGGGTACTTCGCTGTGATATACCTCCTCGTACCGAACAGGGAGTTCAAACGGCATGCGCACCATGCCCAGCACCTCTGTTCCCCAGTCTGTGCGCTCCCTCAGGGTGCGGGCGATCCATTGAGCGGGTAAGCCCGTGCCGACGATCAGCACGCGCCAGCGATGCCGTTTCAGATGCTCGTAATACAGCTCGGCCAGCAAGCGGAGCAGAGCCCTGGCCCCGATGCTGCCCAGGGAGAGGAAGGCTCCGAAGGCGACCGCCTGCCGTAAGGACAGGCGCCAGCTGGGGCCGATCAGTCCGAGCAGGCCGAGCAGGGAAATAAGGGAAAAAGCGGCGCCCAGCAGGCGGACCCACTCTTGGCGCAAAGGACCCGCGGCCGGACCCAGACGGTACGTATCCCACCAGCGCAGGAGCACCATCCAGGCCCCCGACAGCAGCAAGATCCCCATGAGCTCTGAGGCGCCCAGCCCGATCGCAGTGGGCCGATAGAAGAGCGCGCTCAGCAGCCAGGCACCCAACACAACGGCCAGGTCCACAACCACGGTGGCCTGATATATGGGATCGCGGGGTTTCATGGCCTCAGGCCGCCTGAGAACGCATTCGGTTCAATACCACGCCTACAAGGGGCAGTCCATGGGTCTCCAGGAAGCGACGTACGGCCAGGATCTCCGATCGCCGCGTTCTGGCCCGCTGGGCCACACAGAGCGCCGCGGCGCGGACCCCCTCAAGCCAGTGTGCCCCGGTGGGGCTGGAGCCCACATCAAGTAGAACCCAGCGGAAGCGAAGCTTCATCTCGCCTAGCAGTACCCGCAGCCGATCGATGGCCTGGGGATTGAAGAGCGCCTCCTGCAGCCGCCTCCCGGCCGGTAACACCCAGAGGGGGTAGGAGCCGATGCGGTGAAAGTAGGCGGCGCTGAGCTCTTTCCCGGCCAGATAATCCGTCAGGCCCGAGGAGCTCCGAATCCCGAAGAGGCGATCCAGGCTCGGGTTTTCGAGATGAAAGTCGATCAGCAACACGGGGGCAGGGTCATGCCGGCCCTCCATGCCGGAGGCCAGGGTGAGGGCCAGTCCCGCCGCAATGGTCGTGGCTCCTGCGGCCCGATGGGGAGCGAGCACGGCCAGCGCGTTGTCCAGGTGGGCCTCTGGGGTTGTCTGCACCCGTTCGAGGATTTTCACGAATGCGGGCCGGTGCTCCGCAAAGCGGACAAGCGGTCGGTACTGACCCAACACGATGCCCGGCACAGAGGCGCTGTGGGCGAGGTCCACTCCGGAAATGGCCGGCAGGGTGGGATTCGGCACAAGGATCGGGTTCCGATCCGGCAAGACCGACTCCTGCGCCACCGCCGGGATCGCCACCTGTTCCGAAGCCACTACGACTGCCGTTCGGGCTGATTTGGAGACGTCCTTCCGAGTCTCCGCTCCGCGGCTGTGGTAGTAGACCCATCCGAGCAAGGCCCCGATCAGGAAGGCCACCCCGACAAACAGGGCCACGACAACAGGAAGGCTCATCACGTCGTCTCCCGTATTTCGCCGACAACGGGAATCCCCGTGCGCGAGATATCCGCCGGAGCCAGGATCACCTCATCCCGGTAAGCGCGAGCCAGGGCCACGGCGATACCCCCGCTCAGACCGAAAAGGAAAGCCAGGCCCAGGTTGAGCAACCAGTTCGGGCTTGAGGGCAGTCCGGGCACGTTCGGCGAGCTGATCGTGTTGATGGCGATCTCCTGTTGCAGACGCAACATGGCGATGCGCGCCTCTTCCCGCTGCCGCAGGAGGGCGTTGTAGACCTGATCGTTTTCCCCGATGGCCCGGCGCAGCCGCTCGTAGGTGGTCTCCTGGTCGATCAGGCCAGAGATCTGCCCCCGGAGCCGATCCAGTTCGGCCTGTAGCTGGCGTTCGGCCGCGGCAAGTCCGGCGATGCCCACGCGTTCCTGCTCAATGGACTGGTTGATTTCGGTGAGCAACTGCTGGCGGGTTTCCCGGATCTGCTGCTCGATCTGCCGCATCTCCGGGTACTGAGGCGTGTAGGTTTCGGCCAGTTTAGCGCGCTGGATAAGCAGCTCAGCGAGTCGATTCCTCAGACTTACCAGCGTTCCCGTTTGGCTCAGGCTGTTGGTCACATCCGTAGAGGGTATGCTGGTGAGTTGACCGCTCTGGATGGCCTGTTCCAGCTCGCGCAGGCGGGTTTCCCGCTCCAGACGCTGGGCTCGAATTTCGGTCAGCCGCTGAGCCAGGGCCAAGATCTGGTCAGCCAGCAGGCGTCGCTGCACCTCGGGAGAGATGAAGTTGCGCGACTTCTGGAACTCCAGCTGCTGGGCCTCCAGATCGCGCAGCTTCTGCTCTGCCTCCCGCACCTGGGCCTCGAAGAACTGATACGTGCGGGTCCGGTTGTAGAGCCGGGAGCGGAAGTCGCGGTACGTATCGATGAGGGCCTGCAGAACGGCCGCCGCGCGCTCCGGGTTGGTGTCCGAATACTGCAGCCGGATCACCCCCGCGTCGCGGAGGGGTTCGGTTTTGAGCCGAGACCAGAATCGCTTGATCACCCGGTCCAGGTGCTCCCGTTCATTGGCCGCACCGGTGGAGATGGCCCGGTCCAGACCGGTTTTGCGTACCACTTCTTCCGCGATGGGCCGACTGCGCATGATCTCGATGTCGGCCATCACGATCTGTTCGATATTCCGGGGCTGAACCGTAGTGCCCAGGAGCGTGGCGATCTCCGACTGGGGATCGCGCTCCAGGAGGATTCGGGCCTCCGAGGTATATAGCTTGGGCAACAGCGCCGTTACCAGCGCGACTGTGCCGACTACGGCCAGCAGGAAGAATACGATCAGGTACCAGTACCGCCGGAAAGCGGTCTGTACTGTGTACCCGAGGGCCTGATAGGGCGTCGTTTCCATGGCGCTCACCTCGTTGTGACCTGGTACAGAATCAAAGCCTGGATAGCCGCATTGATCGGCGGGATCAAGCTATTATAAACCCGGGTCATAAAGTTTTCGATGTCATAGATCACGGTAGTGGGCACGTAGATGATATCCCCCGCCTCCAGCGGCACGTTCAGTTCCGGTCTTCGGCTCACCGAACCGGCGCGCAGGTCGAGCCGATAGGCGCGGTACCGGCCGTCTTCGCCGCGGCGCAAGAGCATAACGCTCTGGCGTTTGGCGGAGGGCCGGAAGCTTCCCGCCATCGCAATGGCCTTGAGCACGGTCATGTTCGGTTGCATGATCTGAAGGCCGGGCTCGTTGACCTCCCCGACCACGAAAACGGCCTGGTTGGCGGCGATATGCACGATCACCGTCACCTCCGGATTGCGGAGGATGACGCTGTAGGCCTCCTCAACCCGCCGTTTGAGGTCGTTGGGTGTAAGCCCGGCCGCGACCACATCGCCCAGGTAGGGAAGCGAGATGCGCCCATCGGGCCGGACCGTGACAGTTTGGTTGAACTGATCCGTCTCCTGGAACTTGAATTCGAGCACATCACCGACGTTGATCCGGTAATTGCCCGGGGATAAGGTAGGCAGCTCCTGAGCCGATCCCTGCGCGCTCTGCTCCGCAACGCGGCGCGAAGAGCCGCATCCGGACAGAAAACCGAGCAAGATGAGGAGGCCTATGCCTGCGTACATGGGTCTCATGATGATACAACCCCCTTTCCCTTTGGCCCATTTTCCGGTGTTTTCAGGCTTCGGCCCGGTATTGGTCAAATTCCATGCCCGGATGCAAAGAAGGGCAGGACCCACACAGAAAAAAGCCGGGCCCGGTTCCATCCGGTACCCGGCCATCCGCCTGACTCGGACACGTGGGTTGGGAGAAGGGTGTGGGGTGCCTGTACTGCCCATAAGACCCATGATGGCTCGAGAGCATTACACCTGATCGGGCGCAGCCGGACAGGTGCCTGCTTCGGCGGGGCGCCCTGTCGGTGGGCCTGGCCGAGGGAGGTGGCACAGCGTCCGGAGAGGAGCCCGCAGGGAGCCTCTGAGATCCGATCCGGGTTTCGTAGTGGTACATATCTGCAAAGCCCGCCCGATATCGGAACGGCACTGTTTGTGCTTGATACAGCGCGGTGGAGATCAGCGAATGCGTATTCTGGTTACCGGTGCGGCCGGGTATATCGGCAGCGTAGTTACCGAGCTGCTCGTGGAATCGGGACACGAGGTCTGGGCTCTGGATAACCTCCAGCACGGCCACCGGCAGGCCGTGCATCCGAAGGCACACTTTGTAGCGCTTGATCTGCGCGATGGGGCCAGCCTGCGGGAGCTGCTACAGGCCCTCAGGCCAGAGGCCGTGGTGCACCTGGCCGCCGAGGCCCTCATCGACGTCTCCATTCGAGATCCGGGGCGTTTCTACGCCGCCAACGTCTGCGGCGGGCTCAATCTGCTTGAGGCTATGCGCATAGCGGGCACCGAGCGGCTCGTCTTCAGCTCAACAGCCGCCGTGTATGGAGAGCCGGAGCGCGTGCCAATCCCCGAAGAGGCCCCGCTCAGGCCCGTAAACGCCTATGGAGAGTCCAAACTCGCCTTCGAGCGTATGCTCCCCTGGTACCGTCGCGCCTTCGGACTGCGCTATGTCGTGCTTCGGTATTTCAACGCCTGTGGAGCCACAGAGCGCTACGGAGAGTATCACGTGCCGGAGACCCACCTCATCCCCATTCTTTTCGAGGTCGCGCTCCGGTTGCGTCCCTTTGTCTCCGTATACGGGACGGACTATGAGACGCCGGATGGCACCTGCATCCGGGATTATATTCACGTTGTCGATATCGCGCGCGCCCATCTGCTTGCGCTCGAACATCTGGACCGGCTCGAAGCGGCCATCTACAACCTGGGCAACGGCAACGGATACTCGAACCTGGAGGTGATCCGAACGGTAGAATATGTGACCGGCCGGCCGATCCCCTGGGAGCCAGCGCCCCGACGTCCCGGTGACCCCGCTCGCCTGATCGCCAGCGCCGAGCGCATCCGCAGGGAGCTGGGCTGGGAGCCGCTCTATCCCGATCTGGAGCGCATGGTTGCCTCGGCCTGGTCCTGGAGGGTACGTCATCCGAGAGGATATGCGCCATGATCATATCGCGTACTCCGCTGCGTATCAGCTTCGCCGGAGGGGGCACGGATCTGCCCGCCTTCTATGAGCAAGGAGAGCCGGGTGCCGTGCTGAGCACCACGATCGACAAGTACATTTACATCACGGTCAACCGGAAATTTGACCAGCTGATCCGGGCCAGCTATTCGATCACCGAGATCGTGGAGCGACCCGAAGAGCTGCGCCATGAACTTATCCGGGAAGCGCTCCTGCTCTGTGGCATCCGGGGCGGGGTGGAGATCACCTCCATATCCGATATCCCCTCCCAGGGAACGGGCTTGGGCTCTTCGAGCGCGTACACGGTCGGGTTGCTCAACGCCCTGTACGCCTATCGGGGGATTTTTGCCGGGGCTGAGCGTCTGGCCCGTGAGGCCTGTTATATTGAACTGGTGCGGTGCGCCAAGCCCATCGGCAAACAGGATCAGTACATCGCTGCCTACGGGGGGCTGCAGTTTATCCAATTTCACCCCGATGGGTCGGTGTTCGTCGATCCGGTGATCTGTCAACCCCAGACCCGGCATGCCCTGCAGGCGCACCTGATGCTTTTCTATACCGGGCAGACCCGCTCGGCCGATGCCATTCTGCAGGAACAGCAGCGCAACATGCGCGAGCAGTCCGAAAAAAGGGCCATTCTGCGGCGTTTCGTACAGCATGCCTGGGAACTGCGCAGGGCCTTGGAGGCAAACGATCTGAGCACTTTCGGTGAGGTGCTCCACGAGGCCTGGATCTACAAGCGCCAGCTGGCCAACGGCATCTCCAACCCGCAAATCGATCACTGGTATGCGCTCGCCCGCAAGGCCGGGGCGATCGGAGGCAAAATCACGGGGGCCGGCGGCGGAGGATTTCTCCTGCTTTTCGTGCCCCCAGAACGCCAGGAAGCCGTGCGTCGGGCGCTGAGCGAGCTCAGATATGTGCCTTTCCGCTTCGAACCGCAGGGAAGTAAGATCATCTACATCGAGGAAGAGCGTCTGGATTTCTGCCCTACTGAAGCATACGAGAAACGGCCATGAGCACCCCCGTAGATCGCCGCGCCTTCATCCGGGAGTACCTGAACGGTTTTCAGCTCTGTCTGGCTTCTCTGGATGCGGCAGAGGTAGAGCGATTGCTGGAGATTCTGGAGCAGGCCTACTGCGAGGACCGTACGGTTTTTGTGCTCGGAAACGGGGGAAGCGCGGCCACGGCGGCGCATATGGCCTGTGATCTGACGAAAAACGCCATTCCCGATCGGCCTGGATTGCGCGTTCTGGCCCTCCCCGAACAGGTGCCCTACCTCACCGCCCTGGCCAACGATACGGGCTATGAGCGGGTGTTTGCTGAGATGCTACGGCTCTGGGCGCGCCCCGGGGATGTGGTGATCGTCATCTCCGGAAGCGGCAATTCCCCCAACGTGCTGGAGGCCATCCGGACAGCCAGACAGATCGGCGCCACCGTGGTGGGATTGCTGGGCTTTGACGGGGGGCAGGCCAGGACGCTTGTGGACCACTGCGTGCATGTGCGCGCCGATCATTACGGATACGTGGAAGACGCGCACATGGTGCTCAATCACCTCATTACGTCCTATTTCCAGAAGCGCTACGGCCCCGCCCCATACCCCGGAGGGCGATCCGGCTGATCCAGTCTCCGCCTGCCCCCCGATCCGATCGGGGCGCGATACCTTGAGGGCAGGCCGCTTTAGGCGTGCCGTCGGGTGCTTCCCGGTCAGAAAAAAGGACGTGCCCGGGGCGTCGCAAGAAAACAAAAAGGCCGCCCCCAACGAGGCGACCCTGCGTGGAGATGGCGGGAGTCGAACCCGCGTCCGGACCAGCCCGCACACAGGCTTCTACGGGCGTAGTCGGTTTATCGGTTCTCGTTCTGCGCTTAGCCAACCGACAGGCGGCACAGAACCAGCCCTTCGGCGATCTCGTCTTCAGGTCCCGGGCCAGGACTCCGAAGACCAGCCTGCCCGATGCGATGCCCGTTCGTCAGGGGGCAGGCGCCCCGACGGCGGACAGATGGCGGGAGATTACGCCGCCATCGCGTAGGAGTACGAGTTCGCACTTCTTTGTGCGAGGCGTGTTTTACGGGCTTTCGCCTCCAGCCCGGCCCGCCGCCTGTGCTCCTGCCTGGTCCGTCGAAACCAGCTCATCCCCAGTATGCACAAAGAACCCTTGGCCACAAAGGCACCGATAAAAACGCACACGGAGGCTGTCAGGTTTCATTCGATCGTGATCGGCCGCAGCGCATAGGGCACGGGCTCAAAGCCCCTTTTGCGCAGCGCCCGGCCTATGGGTTCGGCTACGCGTCGGCTGAGGGCCGCGTTTAGGTGGCCGATCCGGGATCGGCCCAGCACGTAGTAGCGGTACGCATGCACGTACAGACGCACCCGATGGGAGTCGATCGGCACCAGCTCCACGTACCCTTCCACCCGATACAGAAGCAGATGCGCGATCGTCCTGGGGTGGGTGCTTATGCTTTGCGGCGTGGGGCCGGGCCGCACCTGCCATCCGGCCTCCTTGAGCGCTTCCTCGAGCAAGAGCATAAGTCGGAGATGCCAGACGTCCGGAGTCCGAAAATCCCGGAACGGAGGGGGCAGGCTTGCCACACACCCCGGAAGCCAGAGGCCAAACAGCAGGAGCAAGGCGCGTCCTACAGCTCCAGCCATATGCCCACCTGAAAGCGTTTGAGCCCTTCTACCGGTCCCCGATGGGGTATGCGCACAAACCCGCGGCCGAAGATCCACAGGCCTCTCCATGGTTCCCAGCTTGCCTGCAGTTCTGCCTCGTGCCAGCTCTGTCGTATCCCGTCGAGGAAAGGTTTTCGCTTATCCGGAGGGTAATCGCCCCGCAGTACGTCTCCGCCCACATTGCGCACCAGTCGACCCAGGCTATCGGAGATGTTGGCCCCGTGCCGACGGTAGCGCCACAGCGATTTAAGATGCACCCTGCTCGATAACCAGAGCTCCAAGGCCCCATAGAGCTGATCCCCGTTTGGACCCAGGGGATGGCCCAGCGAGACGGCATTATGCGTGTAGCTGTTATACGGAATCCAGTGTGAGTACACGTAGGGCTCGATCCGGGTGTACTCCAGCTGCGCCGTCATGCCCGAACGCACCAGAAAGGAGAGCCCAAGTTGCCAGGCCAGCTTGACGGACATGTGATCGGTGCCCAGCTTAACTAGATTTAGATCGTCCACCAGGACGGCCGCGCTGAGCTCCAGATCCGATACCGGACGCCAGAGGGATTCGAGGCTGAAGAGCACGTTATCCCGATCCCAGAGGGCGTGTTCGGCGATCACAAAGGGATAAAAGGGCAACCAGTAGGTGGGCTCTATACCCCGGTTGCCGTATACGACCAGATCGGTGAAGGCCACCTGCCATCGGGGATGGGCGATGAATTCAATGCGATGCAGCTGCAAAAAACGCGGTATGCTGGTGTATTCGAAGCGGCCTGTGTCCAGGGGAAAGGGGCGACGCCGCGGAGGATCCAGTAGCCACAACAGGGCGCTCTGATAGCGCAGACGGGGAAAAAAGAGTCGGGTTCGAAGAGCCGTATAGGAGCCCGGTTGGGCACTGAGAATCAGGCCGGCATCCTGACCGGCCCCATAGAGCAGGTGTCCGTGCAGGAGATCGAGCTGGATCCGAGCCCGATGCCAGCTCACCGAGGCCGTGGCCACGTCGCCGGAACGATCGGCTTCCTGGCGGACTTTGTACAGGTTGCGCCAGAACGGGTCATAGCGAAGCACCCGGGCTTCTCCCAGCAGTACGTATCCGGCGCGCGCCTCGCTGTAGAAGCCGATCCCTCCGGATAAAGCCCCCCGCAGGCGCAGGCCTCCGGTCCAGATCTGGCCCCATGAGGAGCCCTCCGGGGCCTGTACCCACCATAAATCCGGGCCCCCGAGGAGGTTGACATACAGGGCGTAATCGGTCCCTCGATCCCGGTACAGGTAGCGTACAGAATCCCGATCGAACCCCTGCCAGGGCCAGCGCAGCGCGGCCGATTCGGGGAGGCCCGATTCGGGTGCGAATTCCCGAGCAAAGCGCAGCCACCAGGACCGCTCCGTACGAGAACGTGGACGCTCGGTCACCTGCTGGAGCAGTTGGCCTATTTCGGTCCGGCTCAGGGGTCGGCTCTCAAAGGGGAAGTCCCCGATCCAGCCCCGGATCCGGCCGTAGCGCAACCAGTCGTAGACGGGATGTGCGGCCGGAACCAGCCCCGGATCCCGTATCTGCTGCGCCTGCCCCGACCCATCCGGGAGCAAGAGCGCGTATATTCCGATACACAGCGCGATGGGGAGCCGCATCCGTCCATATTCCCAGGCTTGGGCTCATTTCGCAGGGAAGTTCTGCGGTTTGCTTCCGCGGCGCAAGCGGACTTGCCTCTTGCACCCCAGCGCCAGAACGCTGTAAATACGAACACGTGGCGGAGATCTTCGATGCGTTTTGAGATCGATCACCGAGATCAGTTCTCCATCCTCACCCCGTTGGAGGAGCGGCTGGATGCCACCGTGGCCCCCACGCTCAAGGCCGAGCTCGTGGTGCTCTGGACCGAGGGGGTGGAGAACCTGATCATCGACCTCACCCATGTGCGCCAGATCGACAGTTCCGGATTGAGTGCCCTGCTCCTGGCCCGACGCCAGTTCGCCGGAAACGGTGGGTTTTTCGCGCTCGCCGGGCTTCAGGAACCCGTGCTTCGGCTCATTCGCATCTCCATGCTGGAGGAGGTGCTGCCCATCTATGCCACGCTCGAAGAAGCCGTGGAGGCCTGCTATCTGGCTCTGCTGGATCGTGGGGAGGCAGATGCGGCCGACGAGACGCGTGATCTGAGCGGGGAGTAAGCCCCCGAGGGGGAGATGCTGACCGGCTGGGATGTGGCGGTAATCGGGCTCTACTTTCTGGCCTCAGCGGCGCTGGGCATACGTCTGGCGGGCCGACAGCGCTCGGTAGAAGAGTATTTTCTGGGCGGACGTTCCGTGCCCTGGTGGGCGGTGCTTTTTTCTATTGTGGCCACGGAGACGAGCGCGCTTACCGTGATCAGCGTGCCGGCGGTAGCCTTTGGAGGTGATCTGACCTTTCTTCAGCTCACCTTTGGGTATCTGCTCGGGCGTGTCCTGGTCAGCCTGCTGTTCCTTCCCGCCTATTACCAAGGACACCTGGAGACCGCCTATGCCTTTCTGGGCAGGCGATTTGGCGATCGCCTGCGGGGGGCGACGTCGCTGGTTTTCCTGGCCACGCGCCTGCTTGCCGACGGGGTTCGGCTTTTTGCGGCGGCCATTCCGATCAAGGTCATCTGTGATCAGCTCGGCGTATCGGTCTCCTATGCGCACGTGATCGCTGCCATCGGGGTGGTGACCGTCTTCTACACCTATCTCGGGGGATTGCGCGCGGTTATCTGGGTCGATGTGCTCCAGCTGGGCGTATATCTGCTGGGCGCCCTCTGGGCGCTTGTGGTCCTGCTCAAGGGGGTTCCGGTCGACTGGCTACAGCGGGCCGTCGAATCGGGTAAGCTGCGCCTGATCTATACGGGCCTGGAGCTCGCTCCTCTGGAGTGGATACGGCAGAATTACACCCTGCTTACCGGGTTGCTGGGTGGAGCTGTTTTCACCATGGCCTCGCACGGCACCGATCAGCTGATTGTGCAGCGCCTCCTGGCCTGCCGCTCCCTGCGGGCCAGCCAGCGGGCGTTGGTCGGAAGCGGGGTATTCGTGATCGGGCAGTTCGCCCTATTTCTGGGTATTGGCCTGTTGCTGTGGGCCTACTACGGGGCTCGCGTGGGCACCTACATGCCATCGGAGATTCTGGCCCGCATGAGTCTGCAGAGGGCCGATGAAATCTTCCCCCACTTCCTCATCGAGGGCCTTCCCCCGGGTCTGTCCGGTCTTATCCTGGCCGGAATCCTGGCCGCCGCCATGAGCACGCTGTCGAGCTCGCTCAACGCGCTCTCCTCCTCCACGATCCTGGACATCTACCAGTGCTGGTTTCCGAATCATTACGCCCGAAGGGATATGCTCCGTCTGTCGCGGATCATGACGCTCTTCTGGGGCGGGGTGTTCATCGGTTTTGCCATGCTCTTTCGCAGTACGGAAAACCCCGTTGTGGAGCTGGGGCTAAGCATCGCCAGCTTCACCTACGGAGGTCTGCTGGGGGTTTTTCTGCTGGGCCTCTTCTTTCAGAAGGTCGGCGAGCGGGAGGCGCTGTGGGCCTTTCTGCTCGCGGTGGCCTGCATGATCGGTTTTATCACGCTGGTGCGCATCGGCTGGCCGTGGTACACGGCCACGGGCGCCCTGCTGACCATAGCGATCGGACGGTTGCTCTATGGCATACGTTGTTTTCGGGAAAAACCGCTTTCCACGCCTGCGCAGATGGACGGGTAGGCTTGCGTTCCTGGGCCTGCTGATGCTCCTGCCCGGATTGCAGCGGCCTCAGATGGGGGGAGAGCTCATCAAGCACGAGCTCAACGACCCCGATGGGCTGCATCCGTATCTGACCACGGATGCCTCCACGCGCTATATGCAACAGCTCATCTTCGATCGGCTCTGCAAGCTTAATCTGCGCACCCTTGAGCTTATGCCCGAGCTGGCCGAGCTACCCATCCCGGAAAACGGGCACCGAAGCTATCGGTTTCGTATCCGTCCCGAGGCCCGATGGGCTGATGGCCGGCCCGTGACGGCGGACGATGTGGTCTTTTCCTGGAAGGCGCTCATGAACCCATTCGTCGATAGCGCCCCCCTGCGGGCCGAATGTGTCGATATCCTCAAGCCCGAGGTGGTGGGGCCCCATGAGGTGCGCTTCTATGTGCGCCGGCCTCGGTTCGACAACGTCTACAAGCTCACCTACGCCCTCTATATCCTGCCCAAACACCACTACGATCCGGAGCGGCTCACCGATCGCTATACGGTAGAGGATCTGGCCCGCTACCACAGCAGCGGTCGGCTGGAGGAGCTGAGCCCGGAGGCGCGGGCCGCCATGGAGGCCTTCGCCCAGCGCTTTCAGGATCCGGCCTTTCGCTTTGATCCCTCCCGCGTGCTGGGCAGCGGTCCCTACAGACCGGTCGAATGGCGGCGTGGGCAGTGGCTTCTGCTGGTACGCAACCCGCGCTACTGGCAGGCCAACAGCCGAGAACCGTTTACTGAGGCCTATCCGGATACGATCCGATTCCGGGTGATCCGTGATGTGGAGGCCGCCCTCAACGCCCTGCGAGCCGGCCAGGTGCACGTGAGCGAGTCCTTTCGTCCCGCGCAGTTCATCTACCAGATGCAGGGGGCGGATTTCGAACGCCGCTTCGCCCGGCATGTGCAGCTACAGCCCAGCTTCTACTACATCGCCTGGAATCTGGATCGTCCCTATTTTCGCGATCCCCGCGTGCGTGAGGCCCTTTCTCTGTTGGCCAACCGGGAGCAGATGCTCCGCACCGTGTTTTTCGGCCAGGGGCAACCGGTCGTTTCCTTTTACTTCCCCGGACGCCCGGAACATCACCCCGGGCTCAGGCCAGATCCTTATGATCCGTCCCGCGCCCGTCGCCTGCTGGCCGAGGCCGGGTGGCGCGATACCAACGGCGACGGGGTACTGGACAAGGACGGAGTCCCGTTTCGTTTTACGCTTTATTTCAATCAGGGCAATGAAAACCGCCGACAGGTGGCCCTGATCTGGGCTCAGGCCCTGGCCCGGGTAGGCGTTCGGGCCGTGGTGCAGCCCATCGAATGGGGGGTATTGCTGGATCGGCTCCGCAGTCGGGACTATGATGCCGCCATCGTGGGGATAGTCTTCGACGCCAACGAGCAGGACTTCTATCCCTACTTCCACAGCGCTCAGGCCCAGCTGCGGGGATTCAATTACTCGGGATATCGGGACCCGGAGACGGACCGGCTTCTGGAGCGCATTCCCGCGGAGTTTGACTTCCGGCGTCGGATCCTCCTGCACCGGGCGCTTCAGGAGCGCCTGGCGGCAAACCGGCCATATCTGTTTCTGTTTGCCGTCGCGCAGCGCTTTGTTTACGATCGCCGCTGGGCCGGGGTGGTCTTCTATCCTCAGCGGCCGGGGTACTATCTGGGGCAGTGGTATCTGGCGACGGGCATGCGATCGGACTCATAAAAAACAAACAGGGAAGCGACCGCTTCCCTGTTCGGTGGAGGGTGATGACGGGATCCGAGGCTTCGCGCCGGTGGGCACGGTCCGGCGCGCAAGCAACCATGTTCGCCCGTTCAGCCATGCTGATGTCGAAAACCGTGCCAGTCCCCGCCAGCGGCCTTCCCCCGGTTTTGTGCCCGATGGTGGGGAGGTTTCCACCCAGGATGAGTTACAAAAGGAAACAGGGCCCCGACTATGCGGCTCGGTATCATCGGCAATCCCAGAAGCGAGGATCTTCCCGAGGCCCTGCGCCGGGTACGCATCTGGGCGGCCGACCGGAGGGTAAGCCTACTTGTGCACCAGGAGCTGGAGCCCGTCTGCACGGGTGCGGGCTGGCACCTTGTCGATGCCGCCGTGCTGCGTCGGGAGGCGGATGTGGTGCTTTCGCTGGGGGGAGATGGCACCCTGCTGCGCGCCGCGCACCTGGTATCTCCGGAGGAGGTCCCCCTGCTTGGGGTCAACATCGGCAGGCTCGGGTTTCTGGCCGACACGCAACTGGCCGAGCTCGAGGCCGCGCTGGAGGACCTGCACGAGGGGCGCTATACGGTGGAGGCCCGGCTCACGCTGGCGCTCGCGGTGCGCCTCGATGGCGGAGGGCCGGAATCCGAGCACTGGGCGCTCAATGACGTGGTGGTGGGCAAAAGCGGGGCTTCCAGCATGATCGCCGTGGAGGCGGAGGTGAACGATCGGTACCTTAACACATACTGGGGGGATGGGGTGATCGTCGCCACCCCGACAGGCTCTACGGCCTATTCTCTGGCCGCCGGAGGCCCCATCCTGGTGCCCGATACGGATACGATCCTGCTTACCCCGATCTGTCCGCACACGCTGACCACGCGTCCGGTGGTCCTGCCCGCTTCCGTGCGCATTCGCCTGCGCGTCTCCGCCTTAGAGCGTCCCGTGGTGGTCGCATGGGATTCCTGGAGCCGGGAGTATACCGGACAGCTGCTTGAGGTCGAGGTGATGCGGGCTTCTTATCGCGTGCGTATGGTCAAACGCCAGGAACGCGATTTCTTTGCCACCCTGCGCCAGAAACTCGGCTGGGGCTGGGATGGGCGAAGAAACTAGGGGGATCGGGCCTGTGCCTTCTCTGCCCGGACACCGGACCGGTGAAGAAAGAGGGGCGGCGTGGGCATGTGGGTTTGTTCACCGGTGCCGGGCTTTCGGCTGGGGTCGGGGTTCGCCACGTTCGCTGGTGGCCTTCCGGCACGGGGGGTGGCCTTTTGCCCTTTTATCTCTCCGGCAATGTGCCGGATACGCCCGGGATGCGATCCTTTAGCAGGATGCGCCCGCTCTCCAGACGCACGCGCCAGGCAGGTGGGTTTTCGGGCCTCTGGGGCATGCCCGGTAGCGACGGCGGTTCCCCTCTGAGGGCCTCTTCGGGGTAGTAGGTGCCCTCGCTCGAGCCCGGGATGTGGAGGGCGCTCAGGCGCCCTTCGGAAAAACGGAGCCCGATCTGTCGTGCGGCAATCTGCACGGCCCCTTCGGCTATGCTGTCCCGGCGAAGAAAGTACAGCACCTCGGCCCCTTCGAGCAGGTCCAGAGCCGCCAGGGAGGTGTCCGCAAAAACGGCGCGCATGCGTTCGGCTCGGGCCTGATGCCAGCGGCGAAGCAAGGTGTCCTGTTCCAGCAACAGAACGCGGCCATGAAGCCAGGTGGAGTCGGGTCGGCCCTCTCGGGATGCGATCCAGATCGAATCTGCCACAAGCCAACTCTGTCGGAGCCAGATTCGGGGCCTGCCCAGCAGCCAGAGGGAATCACGCCAAACATCGCTATCCCGGCGCCGCAAGCCCTGCAGCCGTTCGGCACGCGCCATGAGCTCCCGGGAGACGAGCTCCAGATTTCCGGCCGCTTCCAGTCGGGTGTGCACAGAATCCAGCTCCACCGCCTCCACCCATTCGGCTCGCAGCGCAAGCGTATCCGGGCGCTCTCCGTCTTCTATGCGGACCCAGGTGGGGAATCCCTCGGCGCGCAGGCGCCGATGGCGGCGTTCGACCCATATGCGCGGGCCTTCGACGTAGACGTTTTCTCGCGGTAGATGGCCAAATACCCTTCCGGAAGCGCGCGTGCGGTCCTCTTCGCGCCAGTATTCCAGCGTATCGGCCTGCACGTAGAGGGAGTCCCTGATTCCCCGCAGGATCACGGACCCGACGAGCAGGGCGCGTTTTGTTTCCGTCTCGTAGAAAGCGCCTCGACTTTCTACCACGAAGCTCGTATCCTCCAGCCGAAGGGGGGAGGGGATTTCCAGCCATTTGCGGCTGTAGTCGTAGCGGGCCTGCCGGCCTTCGATGCGCACGATGCCGTCGGAGTAGCGCAGGGGGCCAAAAGCCTCAGCGATGCGGCGCTTGTGATCGTAGCGGATTTGGCCGGCCCAGAGCGTATCCCGAGGCTGAACGATCTGGATGCGTCCGTAGAGTCGGATTTCCTCGCGCTCCACGATATGCACAGCGCTGTCGCAGCGCAGCAGAACGTCGCCCTGCCGTATGGCGACGCGACCGATAAGCTTGCGATACGTCAGCCCGTCGATGACCTGCCCCTGAAGTTCTTCGGCGTGCAGGATTTCGACCGTGCGTTGTCCCTCCGACTGCGCCCTTCCTGGACTCGGACAGGGCAATCCGGAGGCGCATAGCAACGCGCTAAGCGTCCATATCCGGGACAACGACCCGACCCGTGATGCGGCGCAGGCGATACCAGGAAAGGTCAAAAGCCGCTTCAAGCCCGTATCCTTCGATCCATTCTTCCGGGGTCTGTATGCGTACAAATCCGGGGCTGAAGAGCCGTTCCGTCCGGGCATCCAGTTCCAGGCTCGTGCTCCACAGGTGCCGATCCCCGACCTTCAGTTCCACCCCGTCTTGGAAGAGGACTCGACGTTTTTCCGGCCAGTAGGTTCCCGCCCGGGCTACCAGTTCCCCGCGGAACGTCCCCTCCGGGTCGAAGAGTCGGGCTCGGACCCCCTGACGCAGTAAGGCCACGGTGGAATCCGGCCTCCGGTATAGTTGCAGCGCGCCGGTCCAGAGCTGCAGGCGTACGCGGCCCCGTTCGGAGAGCTCAAACCAGACTTCGCGGGCCTCCTGGCTGGGCGGCTCCTGGCGGGCTATGTCCATGCTTCCCGGGCTGGGATCGGAGCCGCAGCCGGCCGAAAGTCCCAGCAGCGCCAACATGAGGATCCGGATCACGGCCTCCAAAAAGTGCGGCTGAAGAGCACAAGCACGGTGAAGATCTCCAGACGTCCGATGAGCATGAGCGCGCTGAGCCATAACTTGGCCGCATTCGAGAGATGGGCGAAGCTTTCCGTCGGGCCCACCGTACCGAAGCCCGGCCCCACGTTGCCGATGCAGGTGATCGTGGCCCCGATGGCGGTGAGCAGATCCAGCCCCGTGGCCGCCAGTATGAGGATAGAAAGCGCACAGAGCCCCATGTAGAGGGTGAAGAAGCTCAGCACGTGCTCGAGCACCTCGTCTGCGACCGGGCGGCCTCCGAGCCGAACGGGCAGTATGGCGCGTGGGTGTACGAGCCGGCGGATCTCCCGATTGGCGTTCTGGATCAGGATGAGCAGGCGTACGACCTTTGGGCCGCCTCCGGTGGAGCCCGCCATGCCGCCGATAAGGAAGAGCGTAAACAAAACGGCCATGGCCAGAGGGGGCCAGAGCTCATAATCGGCTGTGCTGTATCCCGTAGTGGTCAGGATGCTTACGACCTGAAAGAGGGCCTCTCTCCAGGCCGCCTCGATCGAGGGAGCCCGATCAAGAAGCGTCCAGCAGATCAGCGCCGAGCTCCCCAGAATGATCCCCAGGTAGGCCCATAATTCCCGGTCCGATAGCGCGACCCGGAAGCGACCCAGAAACAGCCGGTAATGCAAGGCGAAGTTCATCCCGGCAAGGATCATGAACAACGTCGTTACATACTCGACGTAGGGGCTCTGGAAGGCGGCAATGGAGGCCGAACGGGTGGAAAAGCCGCCTGTGGCCATGGTGGTAAAGGCGTGATGCAGGGCCTCGAGCAGGCTTACGGCGGGATGCAGGGCCAGCAGGACGGTCTGGGCGAGCGTCAGCAGGATGTAAATCCCCCACAATCGGGCGGCCGTGTCCCGAACGCGGGGGGTGAGCTTGTCCGGTGTGGGGCCGGGCACTTCGGCCTTGTACAGCTGCATGCCCCCCACGCCGAGCAGGGGAAGAATGGCCAGGCTCAATACGATAATCCCCATACCCCCGAGCCACTGGGTGAGGCTGCGCCAAAGAAGCAGGCTCTGGGGGAGATCCTCGATCCGGGGTCGGTCCGGACCTCCGAGTACGCTGGCCCCTGTGGTGGTGAACCCGGATACCGTCTCGAAGAGCGCGTCGACCACATTGAGGGTTCCGCTCAGGGAAAAGGGCAATTGCCCCAGCACGCTGGCAAACGCCCAGGCAGTGGCTACGGTAAGAAAACCCTCTCGGATGCGAAGCGCCTGGGCGTGCTGGCGCAGAGAGAGGCTCATTCCCAGGCCTATAGGGAGGGCCAGCGCGACCGAGCAGGCGAAGGCCCGTGCGGCCTCTCCCTCTCGGAAGAGCAGGGAAAGGCCTAGCGGGATGAGCTGCATAAGGCCCACGGCCGTCGAGACCACACCGAGGGCAAAGCCCACAGCGACAAGGTTGACCTGAGAGATATTCCGACGCATCTCAGCGCACCAGGCGTTCCAGTTCTTGTAGCACGTCAGGCAGCGCGAAGACGATCAACCGATCCCCGGCTTCGATGCGGCTCTGACCGGTGGGGATAAAGGCCTTGCCCGCTCGTTCTATGCCCCCGATGAGGCTGTTTCGGGGGATCGGGGCATCTCGGAGCGTTTTACCCCGGAGACGGCTATGGGGGGATACTTCCAGCTCGAGGACCTCGGCGGCCAGTCCGGGAATGGTGGCCACGGACAGCACATGCGTACCGCGCACGTAACGGAGCACCTCGTTAGCCGCAGCGATCTTCTCGTTTACGGCCGCATCGAGGCCGATGGTCTGGCTGAGCGGTACGTAGTTGGGCTTGCTCACCAGGGCTACGGTTTTCGGTACACCCAGATGCTTGGCCATGAGGCAGGTGACCAGGTTGTTTTCCTCGTCCGGACTGACGGCCAGGAAGGCGTCCACTTCCCCGATGCCCTCGCTGACCAGCAGGTCGATGTCCGTTCCGTCGCCGTGGATGACGAGCACCTCGGGCAGTTCGGAGGCCAGCTCCACAGCCCGATCCCGATCCGGTTCGATGAGCTTGATGGAATATTCCCCCCGGTTTACAAGCCATTTGGCCGTTTTGAGCGCCACCGGACCCCCGCCCAGGATCATGATGTTGCGGAAGTGCACGTTTTCCTTGCCCAGGAGCCGAATTGCGGCGGGCATCTGCTCCGTGGGGGCGATGACGAAAATCTGATCGTTGCGGCGCAGGATATCGTTGCCGCGGGGGATGATCGTGCGCAGACCCCGCACGATGGCCACAATCCGGAAGGAGAGCTCCGGATGCTGTTCGGCCAGGGTTTTGAGCGGGAGGTTCAGCACAGGGCACTGGGCGTCGAGCCGAATGCCCACAACCTGGAGCTGATCATGGGCCAGGTTGAGCACATCCGTGGCCGCCGCGCGCTGTAGAAGCAGGCCGATTTCCTGTGCAGCGCTTTCCTCCGGATGGATGACGCGGTCTATACCCAGATCCTGGGGCTGGATTAGCGCGCCGGGGCGGGTGAGCTCATCGTTGCGCACGCGGGCAATGCGCGTCTGCGCCCCCAGCTTCCAGGCCAGCATACAGGCCACGATATTGACCTCATCGATGCTGGTCACCGCGATCAGGATATCGGCCTGATGTGCTCCGGCTTCCCGAAGATCCCGGGCCGAGGTGGCATTGCCCTGCAGGGCCAGCACGTCGAGCTGGTCCCGGACGCGGCTCAGAACGTCCTCGTTTTTATCCATGACCGTGACTTCGTGCCCTTCCTGGGAGAGCATGCGGGCGATATCAAAGCCCACCGCGCCGGCACCCAGCACAACGATCTTCATGAGCAGAAGCCCTCTGTGACCGCGCAAGTTTACGATCTCTACTAGGAGCTTGCAAAAGGCCATGCGGAGCAGGGGCGCTGTTGCGTAATTTGCTGCTGTTATGTCGGTGTCCGCCCCTACTCTGTCGATCGTCATTCCGATCTATAACGAGGCCGGCTTGCTCGAAGAGCTCTGGGATCGGCTGCGGGTCGCCCTGGATCCGCTGGGATTGCACTGGGAGGTGATCTTCATCGATGATGGCAGCCGGGATGAGACCTGGTCCGTACTGGAACGCCTGGCGCGGGCCGACAGCCGGATCAGGGCGCTGGGGTTGTCCCGCAATTTTGGCCACCAGATCGCCATCTCCGCCGGGCTGGAGTGGGCCAGGGGCGATGCGGTGGTGATCATGGACGGAGACCTGCAGGATCCGCCAGAGCTCATCCCGGAGTTCGTACGCCGATGGCAGGAAGGTTATGAGGTCGTCTACGCGGTACGCGCCCGCAGGGAAGCCTCCGCGCTCAAGCGGCTGGCCTACCGGGCTTTTTATCGGCTATTGGCGCGCATGGCGGAGGTCGATATCCCCCTGGATGCCGGGGATTTCGGCCTGATGGATCGGCGTGTGGTGGAGGTTCTGCGCCGCATGCCGGAGCGCAACCGTTTCGTGCGTGGGCTGCGTAGCTGGGCCGGATTTCGTCAGATCGGCCTTCCGTACGCGCGTCCGGCCCGGGCCAGAGGCCGATCGAAGTATTCCTGGCGCCGGCTCTTCCGGCTCGCCCTTGACGGGCTGGTCGCCTTCTCCACCGTGCCCCTGCGGCTGGCCACCTGGATGGGTTTTTTCGTCTCCGGGGTGAGCTTTGTGGGGATCGTGCTCTATCTGTATCGGTACTTCACCACCCCCCGCGTGCCGGGCTTTACGACCCTGATTATCGCCCTGCTTTTCCTGGGCGGGATTCAGCTCATCACCATCGGCATTATCGGGGAATACATCGGCCGCATCTACGATGAGGTCAAACAACGGCCCCTGTATGTGGTTGCTCGCACGCTCAACCTTGATCGGCCTCGGCAGGGAGGGCTAACTTGAATCGAGAGGAAGTATGCGGCTGGGAATTACCTCCGAAGTGGGACGTCTCCGGGCCGTCGTCGTACATACGCCGGGACGGGAAGTCTCGCTTGTGCATCCGGAACGGCGGCAGGAGTTGCTCTTCGAGGATATCATCTTCGAGCAGGGCGCTCGCGAGGAGCATCTGAACATGATCGCCCTGTTCCGCAAGGTGCTTCCCGATGGGGAGGGGGTATATGATATCGCGGATCTGTTCCGGGAAGCGCTCGAACAGCAGGAGGCCCGCGATTTTTTCGTCGAACGCTTTATTGAGCTGCACCCCTTGCAGAACCTGCGCATTCTGGAACGGGAGCTGAGGCAGCTCGAACCGGATGCGCTTTATGAGCTGGCCATTACGGGCCGTTCCCCGTTGCCTGTGTCCGTGCCGCCCACGCCGAATCTGATGTTCACGCGCGATCTGGCCGCCGTTGTCGGGGAACACATTCTGCTGAGCCGGGCGGCCACCCCGGCCCGGGTGCGCGAGAGCCTGATTATGGAGACCGTGGCCCTCTATCACCCCTTTTTCTCCCACCACCCCGAACAGGTGATCCTGCTCGATGAGGGAGTGACGCTAGAAGGAGGGGATATCCTCGTTGTCGATGAGCGTATTGTTATGATCGGGCACAGCGAGCGCACCTCCCTGGGGGGGGCGCTGCGAGCGGCTCTGGAGCTGTTTCGGCACACTCGTGTAGCGCATGTGTTGCTGGTGGATATCCCCAAACAGCGCGCCTCCATGCATCTGGATACGATCTTCACCTTCGCCAGCGTCCGGGAATGCGTCATCTTCCCCCCGCTGGTGGAGCATCCCCGCTATAACGTGGTGCACCTGTATCCCGATAGCGAGGGGGTGCGTATGGAGCTCAAACCGAGTATTCGGGTGGCCCTGGAGGAATTGCTCGGCTATGAACTCACTTTCATCCGGTGCGGGGGATCGGAGGAGATCGATCAGTATCGGGAACAGTGGACCGACGGCGCCAACATCTTTGCCCTGGCCCCGGGGGTGGTGATCGGCTACGAGCGCAACCAGAAGACCTTTCAGGAGCTTAAAGCCCATGGTTACCGGGTCGTCAAACAACGGGGGTTTCTGGATTCCTACGAGGACGGGGGGTTCCCGGCCGACAGCAGGGAGAAGATCGCCATCGTCTTCGAGGGTTATGAGCTCTCCCGTGGCCGTGGAGGGGCACGATGCATGACGCTACCGCTGGCCCGGGATCCGATACCCGGCACATAGGGGAAGGTCGGCCGTGGAACCTCGCACATCGATAGATACGCCACAACCCGCAGCCGCCAAAATATTGGTCCGCGCCGGACGTCCCTGGGTGCATGGGCTTCTGTTTGTGCTCACCTTTCTTTCCGTCACCTATGCGGGCATGAGCTGGGTGGGGCGCGATCTGGTGCACGGCCCTGATTGGTGGGGGTACATTCGCGATAGTCTGCATTTTTCCATCCCCTTTCTGGCTTTTCTGACGGCGCATGAATTCGGGCATTATTTCGCCGCGCGCTGGCATCGGGTCAGGACCACGCTGCCTTATTACATTCCCCTGCCTTTTCTGAGCCCCATCGGTACCCTCGGGGCGGTGATCCGCATCCGGGAAGCGGTGCCTGATAGCCGTAAGCTCTTCGATATCGGCATCGCCGGCCCATTGGCCGGATTTCTGGTCGCTCTGGGTACGCTGCTCTATGGCTTCTTTACCCTACCCCCTCCTACGTACATGCTGCAGTTCGGCGGGCATGAGGAGCTGCACCGACACCTGTTGCGCTACGGCACCTTTGCGGGCTACGAACCCTCCGGCAACCCGCTCACCCTGGGCCAGACCCCGCTGTACTGGTTGCTGAGCCGCCTCTTCGAACACGCCCCTCCGATGTATGAGATGTATCACTATCCCTACCTCTTTGCCGGCTGGCTCGGCCTTTTCTTCACCGCCCTCAACCTGCTGCCCGTTGGGCAGCTCGACGGAGGACACATCGCCTACGCGCTGCTGGGGGGAGCTCGCCACGGACGGCTGGCTCGTCTGGTTGTGCTGGGCCTGCTGTACCTGGGCGGGGTGGGGCTCATCCGGGAACTGGGCCCGGCCCTGTATGCGGCCCATAGCTGGGGCGCGATCTGGGTGTGGGTGCTCTGGATACTTATAGCCGCTTACTTCGTCTACCGCCTCTATGGGCCGGACTGGGGAAACGTTCTGCCCGTACTCATCCTGTTGCTCGTGCTCACCCAGATGGCGGACTGGATCCCGCTTCTGGCCTCCTGGGGCTATTCGGGCTGGTTGCTCTGGATCGTGCTGCTAACCGCTCTGGTGCGCGTCGATCACCCGCCGGTGCTCTATTTCGTACCCCTGGATCCCGGGCGCCGTCTACTGGGCTGGGTGAGCCTGGTGATCTTTCTGCTCTGTTTCAGCCCCACGCCGTTCAACGTGGCCCTCTGAGCACGCCGGGTGCGTGCGGAAAAGGGGACGCGAACAACCGTTCGTTTGCTTTTCGATGGTCCGAGCATTATATTTTTCCTGTGGGTCGGTTAGAGGACATCTGCCAGGTAGCCGAACGGCTCTTCAGCGAGCGTGGCTATCATGCCACAAGCATCCGGGATATCGCCCGGAAGCTCCATTTGCAGGGGGGTAGCCTCTATGCCCACATCAGTACGAAAGAAGATCTGCTCTGGGAGATCGTTCGACGGGCGGCGGAGCAGTTTTTGCAGGCTATCGAAGCGGTGCTTCGACAGGAGTCGGATCCGGTGGCCCGTTTCCGAGGCGCCTTTCGGGCCCATGTGGCCGTGATCGCCCGGAATCTGCCCGCGGCCACGGTGTACTTCCATGAGTGGAGGCAGCTTTCCCCGCAGCGTAGAGAGGCCGTGCTCCAGCAGCGCGATCTGTATGAAGCCATGTGGCGGGAGATTGTGCACGGGGGAATAGAGCAGGGGGTCTTCCGGCCTGTTGATGTGGCCATGGCCACGCGCGCCGTGCTTTCGGTGGCCAACTGGTTCTATCAATGGTACCGACCAGAAGGACCGCGCTCGGCGGAATCCATTGCCGATGAATTGAGCGAGCTCTTGCTTGCCGGACTTGTAAAGGAGGGGCAATCATGACGCAGGCCCAGCTGGAGGCCCGACGCCTGGAGCGTTTCGAGGCCCGCGTAGCCCGGGGAGAGAAGGTCGAACCGGGCGATTGGATGCCGGAAGAGTACCGTTTCGAGCTGGCGCGGCTTATTCATAATCACGCCAATTCGGAGATCATGGGCGCCCTGCCCGAGGGTTCTTGGATCCCCTATGCGCCCACGCTGAAACGGAAAATGGCGCTCACGGCCAAAGTGCAGGATGAGGTGGGGCACGGGCATTTGCTGTACCGGGTGGCCGAGACCCTGGGCAAGTCGCGCGAGCAGATGCTGGAGGAGCTTTTCAGCGGCAAGGCGAAGTTTTCCAACGTTTTCCACTATCCGGCCGAAACCTGGGCCGATGTGGGCATTATCGGCTGGCTCATTGACGGGGCGGCGATTGTCAATCAAACCATGATGGCCCAGGGCTCTTATGGCCCCTACAGCCGGGCCCTGAAGCGCATCTGCGCCGAGGAATCCTTCCACATCAAGCACGGCTACGATATCGTGGTCTCGCTGGCCACAGGCACCCCGGAACAGCGCGCTATGCTGCAGGATGCGCTCAACCGGTGGTGGGAACCCATTATGATGTTCTTCGGGCCCTCCGATAAGCGCTCGGTACACACGGAAAAGCTCGTGCGCTGGCGGGTGAAGCTGAAAACCAATGACGAACAACGGCAGGAGTTCCTGCGCAAATTCGTGCCCAAGATCTGGGAGCTGGGCCTTAGCATTCCGGATCCCAACCTGTACATCGACGAGCAGGGCACGGTGCACTATACCGAGCCGGACTGGGATCAATTCCTGACCGTGGTGCGCGGGGGAGGACCCATGAGCCAGGCCCGACTGGCCACGCGTCGTCTGGCCTGGGAGGAAAACGCTTGGGTACGAGAAGCCCTCGCGCTGGCCGAAAAGCGGTACGCGGACTTCCCGATCGCCTAGGGAGCCATGGCACGAGCGGGTTGGAAGTTCAATCCCTATCACCACCGTATCCCGGAGGCCCTGGAGCGGGCCCGCCATCCCGTTCCCCCGGCCGATACGGAATGGCCGGTCTGGGAGGTCTTTCGGCAGCCGGAGCGGGGCGAGCCCCATGTACACGTGGGCAGCGTGCATGCGCCTGACGCCCAGATGGCGCTCGTGCTGGCAAAGGAACAGTTCAGCCGCCGGGAGCCCTGCGTACAGCTCTGGGTGGTGCGTGCGGAGGCGATCTTCGCCACCCCTTATGAAGATGCCGATATCTTCGAACCCGCCCTGGATCGGACCTACCGGCTGGCGGCAGGCTATAAGGTGCGCCCCCGCATCAACCAAGCAGCCTCTTCCTCGGAGGAACCATCCTCATGATGCCGGAATCGCTTCGGCAGGCCCTCTGTAGCGCCCTCATCTCTTGGGCCGACGACGAGCTCCTGCTGGGGCATCGGGACTCGGAGTGGACGGGCCTGGGGCCCATCATCGAGGCGGATATTGCGCTCTCCAGCATGGCCCAGGATGAGATGGGGCACGCCCTGGCCTGGTATGAGCTGGCTCACTCCCTGGGGGCACCGGATCCCGATCGGTTGGTCTTTGAGCGGGGACCGGAAGCGTATCGTAATGCCACGCTCTTGGAGTTGCCCCGCGGGGACTGGGCCTTCTGCCTACTACGCCACTACCTGTTCGATATGGCCGAGTGGGTGCGCCTGGAGGCCTGGCGTCAGATCCCGTGGGAGCCCTGGTCGGATCTGGCCGAGCGCATCACGCGCGAGGAGAAATACCACCTGCTGCACGATCGCACCTGGCTTGAGCGGCTGGCCTTCGGCACCGAGGAGAGCCGTCATCGCCTACAGGGGGCCCTGATCGATCTCTGGCCCCATGCCCTGGGCCTGTGGGAAGCCCCTGAAGGGGAAGATCTGCTGGTGCAGGCCGGCTGGATTACCGGCTCCGATCAGCTCCAGGCGCGCTGGGAGGCCGAGGTGCGCGCTTATCTGGGCGGGCTGGGACTCCAGATTCCCGATGTTCCTCCCCGTGCAGGGGGGCGATACGGGCGTCACACCGAGCACCTGGCCCCGCTGCTGGAGGCCATGCAGCTGGTATATCGCAGTATCCCGGGGGCGAAATGGTAACCGAACAGGATATCTGGCGCGCCCTCGAAGAAGTCCCCGACCCCGAGATCCCTCTGGTGAACGTGGTCGAGCTGGGCATCGTGCATGCCGTGCGTTGTCAGGGAAGGCGGGCTGAGGTGGTGCTCATCCCCACCTTCTCTGGATGTCCGGCCATGGACGTGATCCGGCGTGCGGTGGAGGAGCGGCTCCGGGAGCTGGGGCTTGAGGAGGTCACAGTCCGCCTCTCCCTGTCTCCGCCCTGGAGCACGGACCGCATCGCCCCCTCGGCCCGGGAGAAGATGAAACAGCTCGGACTAGCACCCCCTTCCTTGTTTGAGCCCGAGCGGGATCTATTTGAGCCCGTGGCCTGCCCGTACTGCGGCTCTACCGATACCCGACTGGATTCGCCTTTCGGCCCCACGCTGTGTCGGGCCATGTACTACTGCGACCACTGCCAGCAACCCTTCGAGAAGTTCAAAGCGCTCAGGTAACTGTTCTTTTTTTGAACAGTAGTTTTCAGGCCTGCTCCGTTTGGGTGCGCTCCGCGAAGGGGTGGGGAGCCGAAACCGCCGTTTGTGCCGCTTTCGGGCCGATCCGTGCTACGGCACGCAAGTTGTTTTGCTCTTTGATGCGAGCGGACCGCGCCGCGTACGATGCGTGTGCGATGATGGATGGTCGAAAGCCGGCTGGATAAGCCGGCTTTCGTTTTTCTCTAGAGGGCTTGTTGCTCGAGCTCTAGATTGGCTTCCAGCCAGATCATGTAGGCGAATTGCCGGAGCCGGGGGGATACGGCGGGGCCTTGCCAGAGCTCATAGAGCACGGGAAGGGCAGAGAGGCGGAATTCCATCCACTCTGCGGGATCTGCCGAGAGCCGGCGCAGACGGGCGTAGGTCTCCAGAAGCGTCTCCAGTTCTTCGTAGAGCCCCATCAGATACTGTTTGCTCCAAGACATATTACAACGAGCGTAGCCGGACCATCCGCAAAGATAGGATCTTTCCCCTCGAGGGGCAATCTAGATTGCTCCTCGAAAGAGGAGGCCGTATCTTAAGCACAAGCATTCATCCGCCCAATACAAAATGCGAGCTCCTGCACATACGCCGGCGCTGGTGACGGATCTCTACGAGCTCACCATGGCGGCCGGATATATCGAAAACGGCCTGCATCGCGTAGAGGCCACTTTCGAACTCTTTGTGCGCCATCTGCCTCCGCGGCGCGGCTATCTGGTTGTGGCCGGGCTGGAGCGCGTGGTGCGTTATCTGGAGGAGTTGCGCTTCACCGAAGAGCAAATCGCCTATCTGCGCAGCCTGCCGGTTTTCCGCTACGTGGGCTCGGCTTTCTGGGAATATCTGGAGCGATTCCGGTTTTCCGGGGATCTGTGGGCGATTCCCGAAGGGCGGGTCGTTTTTCCCGGTGAGCCGATTCTGCGGGTGCGCGCCCCCATTGTGGAGGCGCAGATTCTGGAGACCTATCTCCTGGCCGCGCTCAATCTGGAGATCATGGTGGCCACCAAGGCCAGCCGGGTGGTGGAGGCGGCCTGTGGCCGCATGGTGATCGATTTCGGCTCCCGGCGCGCTCATGGGCCGGAGGCGGCCGTATATGCGGCCCGAGCCGCCTATATCGGAGGTTGTGCGGGCACCTCGAACGTGGAGGCGGGCTACCGGTGGGGGATCCCCGTCTTCGGCACCATGGCCCATTCATGGGTCATGGCTTTCGGGAGCGAACTGGAGGCCTTTCGTGCCTTTCATCGCGTCTTTCCCGAACACACGACCCTGCTGGTCGATACCTACGACACGCAGGAAGGGATCCGGAACGCGATCAGGCTTGATGGATCTGTGCGGGGGATTCGCATCGACAGCGGGGATCTTGTGTCCCTCAGCCTGCAGGCCCGTCGCATGCTCGATGAGGCCGGGCTACCGCAGGTGCGCATCGGCATCAGCGGAGATCTGGACGAGTATCGCATACGGGATTTCCTGCGCGCCGGTGGGGTGGCCGACTGGTTCGGGGTGGGGACGAAGATGACCACTTCGGAAGACGCCCCCTCGGTGGGGGGGGTCTACAAGCTCGTCGAACTGCATCACAACGGGGTGGAGCGTTTTGTGCTCAAGCTCAGCCAGGCCAAACGCACCTATCCCGGGGCGAAGCAGGTCTATCGGTTCCGGGATGCCGGGGGCCGATGGGAGCGAGATCTGATCGCCTGGGAAGAAGAGCCCGCCCCCGCAGGGGCAGAGCCTCTCCTGGAGCCGATCCTCCTCCGGGGAGAGCGCCTGGGTGCCCTGCCGGATCTGGAGACCATCCGGACGCGCGCCCGAGAAGAGCTCCAGGCCTTGCCGGAGGCGGTGCGTGATCTGGACAATCCCGACCCGTATCCGGTGGAGATCAGCCCCGGTCTAGAGCGTTTATTTGCCGAAACCAGCCATCAGGTGGGCTAATATGCGTATCGCCATTGTGCAGATGAATCCCACTGTGGGCGATCTGCTCGAAAACGCCCGCCGGATCCGAGAAGGGCTCCAGCAGGCCCGGGCTCGGGGGGCGAAGCTGGTCCTGTTTCCGGAGATGGCCCTGGTGGGCTATCCCCCGCTCGATCTGCTCGAGCAGCCGGATTTTCTTTCCGCTGTCCGGCGTACGCTTCAGAGCCTGGCCCCGGATACCGAGGGGCTGGTGGTCGTGCTCGGGGCTCCGATACCCAATCCCTCCTCGGTGGGCAAGCGTCTTTTCAACGCCGCGGTGATCTTCGACAACGGGCGCATCCGGACCTTCGTGACCAAACAGCTGCTGCCCACCTATGATGTTTTCGATGAGTATCGGTATTTCGAGCCCGGTTCGCCTTCGGATCCCCTGCAGATAGGCTCCTGGCGCGTGGGCGTTACCATCTGCGAGGACATCTGGAATGACGATCCGCAGAGTGGCTGGTGGATGTATGAGCGCAACCCGGTGGCCGAGCTCATGGCCCGTGGGGCGAACCTGCTGCTGAACCTCTCAGCTTCCCCGTTTTCCCGGGGCAAAATCGCCCAGCGCGACGCCCTGCTGCAGGGTATCGCCACGCGGCATGAGGTACCTGTGGTGATGGTCAACCAGGTGGGCGCCAATACGGAGCTCATCTTCGACGGATCCAGCCGGGTCTTCTCCCCCGATGGTCGCTGTATTCTGGCCTTACCCGCCTTCAAAGAGGCGGTGGGTATCTGGGATCTGGAGACGGGCTACGTAGAGGGACACGAGCCGCCCCCGGCCGAGGAGACCGAGCAGGTGCGCCAGGCCCTTCGGCTGGGGCTGCGTGATTACGACCGCAAAACCGGCGCCTTCCGGCGCGTCTGTGTGGGCATGAGCGGAGGGATCGACTCTTCCCTGGTGACCGCGCTCGCCGTAGAGGCCTTCGGCCCCGAACGGGTAGTGGGTCTGAGCCTGCCGAGCCGATATTCTTCCGAATCCTCCCGCACGGATGCCGAGCAGCTGGCGCGCACGCTCGGGATCGCCTTTTATGTGCTCTCCATTGAGCCCGCCTTTGAGGCCTTCGAACGTATACTCGAGCCCCTCTTCTCCGGCACCGAGTCCGGGGTGGCGGAGGAAAACATCCAGGCTCGATCCCGCGCCGTGATCCTGATGGCGCTGGCCAACAAGTTCGGGGACATGGTCCTGGCCTGTGGCAACAAAAGCGAGATCGCCACAGGGTACGCCACGCTTTATGGAGACATGGTCGGGGGGCTGGCGCCCATCGGGGACCTGTACAAGACCGAGGTATACGAGCTGGCTCACCACCTGAACCGGGATGCGGGCTTCCCCCTCATCCCGGAGTCCGTGTTCCTGAAGGCCCCTTCGGCCGAGCTCCGGCCCGGGCAGAAGGACACCGACACGCTTCCGCCCTATGAGATCCTCGACGATATTCTGCGGCGCTACCTGGAGGCCCATGCCTCCGTGGAGGAGATCCTGGCCGCCGGGCACGAGCCGGAGGTGGTGGAGTACGTACTGCGGCTCGTCGATCGCAACGAGTACAAGCGACGCCAGGGACCGCCCGTTCTGCGTATCTCTCCGAAGGCGTTCGGTTACGGGCGACGGTTCCCGATCGTACAGCGCTGGACGGCGCAGCGTATGCGCTTTGTGCAGGGGACCCGAGCGTGCATCACAAGCAAGTGAGATCTACAGGAGGGGAAGGTGGGGCGCACCGCGGTGCGGATCCTTCAGGGGGATATCACAGAGCTGGAGGTCGATGCGATCACCAATGCGGCCAACGAACAGCTCAAGCTCGGAGGGGGGGTGGCCGGGGCCATCGCCCGAAAAGGGGGACCGGAGATTCAGGAGGCCTGCGATCGCATCGGTTATACCCCGGTCGGCACGGCCGTGCTGACCCCGGCAGGCCGGCTCAAAGCGCGGTATGTGATTCATGCCGTGGGGCCGCGCTACGGGGTGGACCCCGACCCGGAGCGGTTGCTGGCTTCGGCTGTGCGCGCCACACTGGAGTTGGCCGAGCAACACGCATTGCGTCGCATCGCCCTGCCGGCGATCAGCACCGGGATCTTCGGTTTCCCCCGAGAACCCGCGCTGCGTATTATCTTGCAGACCATCCGGGATTACCTCGCCAGTCGACCGGATACCGTGCTGGAAGAGGTGATCCTGTGCCTCTATGAGGCCGATAGCTATGCTCTGGCCCGTCAGATCTGGGCGGAGATGACTACGTCTGACTCGGAGGAGGGGTAAGCGGATATGGCAACTACGGGGGTGGACTACGTCCAGCTAGGCCGCTATATCAGCTCGATCCTGCGAGGGCTCAAACCCCGATACGGATTGACCATTGAGCTCGGGGGCTGGGCGCGCATCTCGGAGCTCATCCCCGTGGCCCTGCGCAACTGGCAGGGGGAATCGACCCCCACCGCAGCGGATATCCTCGCTGTACTGGAGAACGGGCAGGGCAACTGGTATGAGCTCGATGGAGAGTGGGTGCGTTCACGCCTGCATGCCCAGTTCGGGGCTCTGGAGGCGTTCCGACCCGCGCCTCCGCCGTTGTACCTGGCTACGGCCATCAGCCGCAACGAGTGGCGACAGATCCGCCGTCATGGCCTGCGCCCTGCAGAAGGCCCCGCCGTATTGCTGACCAGTCAGCCGGAGCGGGCCATGCATTTTGCCCGCCGCCGGTGGGGAGCTCAGGGCTTTGTTCTGCTTATCGATGCCCTGGCTATGCACGAGGATGGTTTCGTCTTCTTGCACCAGCGGGCCGATGACCTGTGGGCTGTGGAGTTCGTGCCCACAGCCTATGTGCTCAATCGGGAGCGTCCCCTTCGGCTCGTTCTGGCCGGTGGAGGCATTCTGCACCGCTGGCGGGCGGGGCGACTGGAGGTGCTCCTCCTCAAGCGCAAGGGTATCTGGGATCTGCCCAAGGGCAAAATGGATCCCACCGATCCTACGATCGAGTACTGCACGCTGCGCGAGGTGAAAGAAGAAGTGGGGGATTTTCCCTTCCTGCTGGGCCGTTACCTGACCTCCTCTCAGCACGTCTATTCCCACGGGGAGCACCTGATCCTGAAAACCACGTACTGGTATGCGATGACCTCGCCTGTGGAGGAATTCCCCGTCGGACACAACCCCAAGGTGACGGAGTATCGCTGGGCGCCTCTGGAGGAGGCCATCGAGATGGTGGGGTTCGACACGCTCCGGGAAGTGCTCCGACGTGCGGCAGCGGCCTTATCCTTGCAGGATGGCCTGGAGCAGACCAATGGCCGGATACTATGGGTACAGGCCAGCGAGCCCGAGGCCCTGGATCGCACCCTGGCCAGCTGGGCTATGAGCAGTCAGGGGGTTTCCTCATGAGGACCGCTTTACTGGCCATCTGGGGCCTCTGCTGTGCCTCCGCGGCGTGGGCGCAGGTCTGGGGAGGGCAGTGGCAGGATCTCGATACGGCCCCCGGTAGCACGCTGTGGCTCGGCCTGCAGCGAGCCGATTTCCGCCATCGGCCCGGATCCGGCTCCTTGGACTGGTCCGACTGGGCCGGAAGCGTGATGTTTTCCCAGCCCAATCTGGATCTCTTCCTCTGCTGGCAGCCCCGGGCTGGGGATCGGGGTCTGGAATACTGGGAGGCCGGAGGGCATTTCTGGAACGCCTTGCCCCTTCGGTTTCGGGCCGCTCTAGAGCTCCCCTTCGGGCTCTTTGCGGGGTATCGTTCCGTGGGGCCTTCTGGGGCGATGCACGATGGGGTGAGCGTGAGCGTGCTCGCCCTGGGCGCCGGGCTTGCCTGGAGGCTTCCGGTGGGATCTCGATTGCCGTCAATACTGCGCCTGGTGCCTTTCGGGGGGCTGGCCTTTGAGTCCTTTGGCCTGCAAAACGGATGGGCAGGGGGGCTGGTGGCCGAAGCGCGCCTGCATACACCCCGGCTTATGCGGTCCCGATACGCGCTGGGGTTGGGTATCGGATACCGGTACTGGCGGTGGTATTTTGATGTGGATCGGCTCAACTACACCTGGTCCGATGTGCGCTTCTCGGTGGGCCTGAGTTTTTAGGGGGGCGGGAAGGAGAAAAAGATGAAGCGTGCGCACAAGGATCTGCTGGCGCACCTGGAAGGCCAGGTGCGCGCTCGTGGCTGGGAGATTCGGCGCGAAGTGGGCTCTTTCATCGGAGGCCTCTGTCGGGTGCGGGATCGCTGGGTGGTGGTGCTCAACCGCCGCACCCCTCCGGAGGTGCAGCTGGCTATCCTGGAGCAAACCCTCAAACGCTTGCCCGCATGAGCACAGCCCCTGTTGCGGAAGGTCTGCATGTTACCCTGTTGGGCACGGGCACGTCCATGGGGGTGCCCGTGATCGGCTGTCGTTGTCGGGTCTGCAGCTCCCCGGATCCCCGGGACAGTCGGTTGCGCTGTTCGGTCTGGATCCGAACGGCTCGCACAAGCCTCGTCATTGATACGGGGCCGGATTTTCGTCTGCAGGCGTTGCGTTACCGTATTCCGCGCCTCGATGGGGTGCTCTACACGCATCACCATTTTGATCACGTCATGGGTCTGGACGATCTGCGCCCGTTCAACTACCTGCAGGAAGGTCCCATTCCCCTGTACGCTTCCCCCGCCTCGGCCGCGGCGCTGCGCCAGATGTTTCGCTACATCTTTCTCGATCCCCCGGTGCCGGGGATACCGAACGTATATCTGGGGGAGATCACCGGGCCCTTCGAGGTTGGCGATCTCCAGATCCTGCCCGTGCCCGTATGGCATGGGCCCGTACCGGTGCTCGGATTTCGGATCGGGCGTTTTGCCTATGTGACGGACGTGAGTCGCATCCCGGAGGAGAGCTGGCCGCTTCTGGAGGGGCTGGAAGTGCTCATACTGGGGGCTTTGCGCTATCGGCCCCATCCCATGCACTTCAGCATCGCCGAAGCGGTGGAGACAGCCCGCAGGCTCGGGGTCCCGAGAACGTACCTGGTACACCTGACGCACGATGTGCTGCATGCCGAAGCGGAGGCCCGGTTGCCCCCGGAGGTACAACCGGCCTACGATGGGCTGGAACTCCATATGCCCTGGCCAGATCCCATATCCCTGGAGGTGGGTCGGTGAAGATTCTCGTGCTGAACGGCCCGAATTTGAACCTACTGGGCCGGCGTGAACCCCACTGGTATGGCACGCGCTCGCTTGCCGAGCTGGAGGGCTGGCTACGAGCAGCTTTCCCGGAGCATGAGCTGGACTGGTTTCAGAGCAATCACGAGGGCGCGCTCATCGACCGCCTGCACCGGGCGGAGACAGAGGGGGTGGAGGGGGCGGTGCTCAATGCCGGGGCGCTGACGCATACCAGTTATGCCCTGCGGGATGCGATCGCGGCCGTTTCCTTTCCGGTTGTCGAAGTGCATTTGTCGAATGTCTACGCCCGCGAGCCGTTTCGTCACCGATCCGTGCTCGCCCCGGTCTGCGCGGGCCTGATCGCTGGGCTGGGCCCGTGGAGCTATTATCTGGCCGTACTCTATCTGGTTCGCTCCCGCCATGAGCGCTTCCCCGATCCGACAGCTCGCCTCTGATACGGCCATATACGGGCTGAGCACGCTTCTGGCCCGGTTCATCAATTACCTGCTTGTGCCCTTCTACACGAACGTGTTTGATCCCGCCGAGTACGGGGTTATCAGCCTCATCTACGCGGCCTTTGTGTTCCTGAACATCCTCTACACCTATGGCATGGAGTCGAGCTATTTGCGCTATGCGGCTGGGGAAGAGGGAGAAGGGGAGAGGCGGGTTTTCAGCACGGCCTTCTGGAGCCTGCTTCTGACGGCTTTCGCGTTTTCTCTGGGGCTGCTCGTCGCGGCCGATCCCGTGGCCCAATACCTGGGGCTGGGCGGCGAATACGGGGGGTTGGTCTACTGGATGGCCCTCATCCTGCTACTTGACACAACCGCTGTGGTCCCCATGGCCGCGCTGCGCCTAAAGAGGCGGTCGTGGACGTACGCGGGGCTGCGTACCGGAAACGTGCTTTTGCATGTTGCCCTCAACCTTGTGCTCATCCTCGGCCTGGGCTACGGCATCGAGGCCGTGCTGGTGAGCAACGCGATCGCCAGTCTGGCGTTGACCCTGGCCGCGGTGGGGGTAACGCGCCGGTGGCTGCGTCTGAGTTTCGACCCCTTGCTCTGGAAACACATGCTCCGCTTCGGCCTGCCCTTTGTGCCCACCGGGCTGGGGTATGCCATCTCGGAAAGCATCGATCGGCTGTTTCTGGCTCACATGCCCCCGGAGGCCGCCGCGCGCCTCTATGGACCCCATGTAACCCCGACCGATGTGGTGGGCATCTACACGGCTTGTTACAAGCTGGGGGTCTTCATGCTCCTGTATGTGCAGATGTTTCGTTTCGCCTGGCAGCCGTTTTTTCTCGAACACGGCCGCCGGCCCGAGGCACCGGACCTGTTCGCGCGCACCTTTACCCTGTTTACCGCCGTCGGGGCTCTGCTTTTTCTGGCCGTCTCCTTCTTCGCCCACGATCTGGTCCGGATCGGCATTTCCATAGGGGGGCGGAAGCGGTACCTGATCGACCCGGCCTACTGGGACGGGCTCTTCATCGTGCCCCTGATCCTGCTGGCCTACCTGGCCCAGGGCTGGTATGTGCATGCTTCTGCGGGGGTGTTTCTGCACAACCGCACAGGGGATCTTCCGTGGATCACTCTGCTCGGGGCCGGCATCACGCTGCTGGGCAATGCCTGGGGAGTACCTCGATACGGGATGGCGGCCTCTGCCTGGACCACGTTGATCAGCTATGCGGCTATGGCCATGGCCTTGATCTGGCGGGCCCAGCGCTACTACCCGATTCCCTACGCCTGGCGCGATCTGCTCGGCATCGCGCTGGTGAGCGCAGGCCTCTATGGGCTGGTCCTCTGGCTGCAGCCCTCCGGGCCCGTACGCCTGGTGTTGCTTCTGTTCGGAGGGGTCGTTTTTATTGCACGCAGGTGGTTGCCAGGAAAAAGGAAGCTATCCATGCGGTTACCGGGCGTGCTTGTATGCTTCGCCCTCATCCTTTCCGGCTGTATGGGGTCCCGGCAGGTGTGGGTGGGCGCGCTGGAGGTGACAGGACATGAACCCTTTACGGAACTGACCCTCGTCACCGATGATGGAGCCCGATATCTGCTTCGGCTCTCTGAGGCGGATCGTCGGCTTCTGCAGGCCCGTATTCCCATTCGGGTGCAGATTCGCGGCCGCCTCCAAGAGGGCGACTGGTACGGGCAGAAGCGGGACTGGATACAGGTGCGCTCTTGGAAAATCATAACCTCCCAGGAGGAGGGCTAGGGACTTATGCGTTTACGTATTGGCTTGACAGGGCTCTGGATGGTGATCCTGCTGGGCCTGGCCCGGGGACAGTTCCAGCCTCGGGCGCTGGAATCGGTCGGGCATTCCCCGGTGCTGTGCGCCACGATGTGGCTTTACACCCAGCCCGAGGTGCGCGCCGCGCTGGAGGAATTCCGCCTGCTTGCCTCCCAGAGGGAGGGCCTTGAACGGGCGCTGGAGGCGCAGGTTGCGTATCTGCGTTCGCTCGATGCCGGCCGCGCTGCAGAGCTGGAGGAGGTGCTCCGCAGAGGCCTTCCCCTGCCCGGGGCGCAGGGCCTGCCTGTCCAGGTAGGCGAAAGCCGCCTGTTTCGGGTCTACAACTTCCAGAACCGCAGCTACGATCAGCTCTCCTTCACCCTGCGCCTGAGCGGTACGCTCGTGGAGATCTGGGTGGCCGATGATCAGTGGGGGGAGGGCAAGATTACCCAGAACGTCGTAGAGGCCCTCCTGAGCGCCCTCGAGCAACAGACCCCCTCGGGCTCCTACAACCCGAACCGGGGCATTGTCGCCATCGAACAGGAGGTTTTCGGACAACCCCCGAACGTGGACGGATCGGGCAAGCTCAAGGTATTGCTCCTGGACATCCAGGATGGCTGGACGGAGGGGTCCAACTCGGGCTACGTGGCCGGTTTCTTCAACGGAGTGGACCTGAGCCTGAGCAACCCGAACAGCAATCGGGCCGATATCCTGTATGTGGACACCTACCCGGGCATATACCGGCAGAACCGTCCGGCCGATCCCAACCGCCCGCTCGGCACGGTGGCCCACGAATATCAGCACCTTATCCATGCCCGCTACGGCAGGCTGAACACCTTCCAGAACGAGGGCCAGTCTGAATGGGCCGAAATCCTGTGCGGCTTTACCGGACGTGGCATCACCTATCTGGCCAAGCCGAACGAGGTGAACCTGTACTTGTATACATGGCGTTCCGGGGATCTGGTCAACGTGCTCAACGACTACGAGCGCGCCTCCCTATTTCATACCTACCTCGCCGACCGAATCGGTCCCCTGCTTACCGGACAGATCACCCGCGGGCCAACGGGACGGGACGGATACCAGGCCGCGCTCATGGGGGCCGGGCTGGATTTCGAGGCCGTGTTGGCCGATTTTCATGTGGCCAACTGGGTAAACGACGTCTCGCTGAGCCCTCGCTGGGGATATCAGACCGCGCAGCGCCGTGGGGTGCGCGCCTCCAATCCGAGCCTCGAATATAGCCAGGGGACTTCGGCCTCGGAGGAGCGCCGACTTGCCTATGGCGGGGCGGAATATGTGCGCTTCTTCGGGGTCGTCGATCTCTCGCTCGAGCTGAACATTGACGCGGGCACGCGTGCTTTTGCCGTGCTCCGCGCCCCCGGGGGGACGCCTCAGGTGCAGGAGCTTAGCGCGGGTACGCGCCTCTTTTCGGGCTCCTATGAGTCCATTGTGCTCGTGGTGGTCAACGTCCGGCCTCTGGGGACGAACGAGGCCTCGCCGGGGGAGCGCACCTATCGGTTTGCCGCAACCTGGCGGCCTCTTGCCGTGCGCAGCGAGGAGCTCTCCTATGCGGGCTCAGCGCAGTACTATGCCGAGCTTCCGGGTGATCCCCGGGACCCGAGCCGGGCCGGGATCCAGGCCTATGCCTATCGCTTCACTCCGAGCCTGACAGGATACGTGCAGGAGGTGCGTTTCCCGCTCAACGGCCGGGATTCAAGCCTTATGGGTTCCGGTAAACTGCGCCTGGTGCTAACCACCTCCCGTCTGTCGGCGGGATCGGGCCCCACCGAGGTCTGGGTGCCGGATCAGGGGATCGACTCCGTGGAAGTGCCCTTCTCCAGCCTGCAGCGGGGCTCGAATACGATCTCCCTTTCCGCAAGGCCCTGGAACGTACAGGCCGGCCGCCACTACCACGTGGTGCTTCGGGTGGTAGAGGGCTCGGCGAACGCGCGTCTGGAGTTTCTGCTCGATGCGGGCTCCAGCAACCAGAGCGATCCAAACTACTGGCCGGCGCGCACGCGGCTCTACGTTCTTCCTCCTTCGGTCTCCAGTCCGGGATGGTACCGGTACACCAACAACAACAACCTGCTCATGACCGTGCGCGTGGTCGAACGCTTGCCTACCGCTGCCGCCGAGGAGGTTCCGCAGCCGGATAAGCTAGCCATCACGCTCGTCTACCCCCATCCCGTGGGGGGGCGGCAGGCCGTGGTGCGCTATCGGGTGCCGGATTCCGGACCGGTGCGCATGGAGCTCTATGACCTGCTGGGCCGGCGGGTGGGGCTGCTCGCAGAGGGCCTGCTTCCAGCCGGAGAGCATGTCTTACTCTGGGAGCCTGCAGGCCTGAGCCCGGGTCTGTACTGGCTGGTGCTGAGGCAGGGCCAAGGGCGTGCTGCGCGTCCTGTCGTGGTGCGGCCGCAGTGAGGGTGCCGTGAAGAACCGTCCCACGTTTCAGAAATCGGCTATCCCGGTCTCCTTTATGATTGAGCAGCTCCGGGAGCGGATCCGGGTGCCCATCGAGCCCCTGAACACGGTAGACGCCTCCCGGCGCCTGGTCACAGAGGCCGATCTGCACCGGCCCGGACTGGCTCTGGCCGGTTTTACCCAGCTTTTTACCTGGCAACGCGTGCAGATCCTGGGCAACACGGAAATCGAGTACCTGCATTATCTCGATCCGGAAGCGCGCCGGAAGGCCTTCTGGAACGTTATCCAGTTCGATGTGCCCTGTCTGATCCTCACACACGGCAACGAGCTGGAGCCCGAGCTGTTGGCCATGGCCACCGAGCGGGGTATTCCGGTCTACCGGACGCTCGTGCCTTCGACCCGGTTCATGTACTTGCTGCGCGATTTTCTCGATGACCAGTTCGCCCCCCAGCAGACGGTGCACGGCACCCTGGTGGATGTCTACGGCGTGGGGCTGCTGCTCATCGGACAAAGCGGGATTGGTAAAAGCGAGGTGGCGCTGGATCTTGTCGAGCGCGGGCACCGGCTCGTGGCCGATGATGTGGTCGTGGTCACCCGCAAATCCGAGACCGTGCTCATCGGCTCCGGCACAGAACTGGTGCAGCATTTCATGGAGATCCGGGGGCTGGGCATTCTGGACATCCGGTCCATGTTCGGGATCCGGGCCATTCGGTTCCAGAAGCGCATCGAGGTCGTCGTCGAGCTGGAGCTCTTCGATCCCAACGCGGACTATACGCGTACAGGACTGGACGGAAACACGATCTCCATTCTCGACGTGCCCATTCCGCACGTCAAGCTACCCATCGTGCCGGGCAAGAACGTGACCGTGATCTGCGAGGTGATCGCGCTCAACTACCTGCTTGAACACTATGGCTACAAGCCGGCCGAGGAGTTTCGCCGGCGTCTGGAGAAGCGTATCGCTGAGCGCGCCCGGGAGGGGCGAGAGGGGATCGAACGCTCGGTGGAGTACTTCGAGCACGATTTTGAGTAATTACCCCCGGCTGAGGCGAAATCCCCGGCGGTGCCAGGGGCTGGGACCGTAGCAGGCCAGAGCGGTGTAGTGTTCTGCGGTGGGATATCCCTTGTTGCGCGCCCAGCCGTAGTGGGGAAAGAGCCGATCCAGCTCCTCCATCAGCCGATCTCGCGTGACCTTGGCCACGATGGAGGCGGCCATAATGGAGGGACAGAGGCTATCTCCCCTGACCACGGTCTGATGCGGGATCCAGCAGGGGCGGAAGTGGGGGCCGTCTACAAGCAGGAGTTCCGGGCGTACTTGGAGAGCCTCGATAGCCCGGTGCATGGCCAGAAAAGTGGCCTGCAGGATATTGAGGCGGTCGATTTCTTCTGGGTCGGCTCGCCCGATGCCGATGGCCACCGCTTGCTGTTCGATATGGGCCAGAAGGCGTTCGCGCTCCGCCGGCGAACAGGTTTTAGAATCCCTCAGCCCCGGAACCCCTTCCGGATCGGCCAGGATCACAGCCGCGGCCACCACGGGACCGGCCAACGCCCCCCGTCCCGCCTCATCGACGCCGGCTATGGAGATCAGGCCGCGGGAACGCCAGTACAGCTCCGGGTTGGAGAGCTGGGTTCGCATAGGGAACAAAAAAATACGCATCGCCCCTTTGGCGGGACCATCCCGGGCTGTGTGCTGAGGGTGCTCAAAGGGGGCTTTTCCCGTTGACTTGGCCGGCTGCAGGCAGATATTTTGGGCCGCCATGGTGATCGGATACTTGTTGCGGGAGAGCGTGTCGGGGTTTCGCCGGGCTCCGCTTGCGGTCTGGGCCACGCTCACCACCATGAGCCTGGCCCTGCTGTTGGTCGGGCTTGTTGTACTGATCGCCTACGATGCCCGGCAGGTTGTCGAGGGATTGAAGGAGAAGGTAGAGCTGGAGGTGTTTCTTCTTGATCCTCCAGCCCGGCCCATAGAGGCTTGGTTGGCCGAGCTTCGAAGCGATCCCGCCATCGAATCCGTGGCCTACATCTCCAAAGACAGCGCCGCGGCCATTTTTCGGCGTGAATTCGGCACCGAAGCAGAGCTTTTCGTCGCCTATGATTTTCTGCCCGCCTCGTTCCGAATCCACCTTCGGCCCGCCTGGAGGAACCCGGATTCGGCTGCCGCGGTGGCCCGTCGCCTGCAGGCCATGGAGGGGGTCGATGAGGTGGTCTACAATCAGGCTCTGTTGCTGCGCCTGGAGGAGAATGTGCGTCTGGTGAGCTGGATGGGAGCGGGGGTGGGGTTTGTGGTGCTCCTGGCGGCGATCGTGCTCGTGGTCAACACGATCCGCCTTACCGTGTACGCCAAACGGCTTTTGATCCGAACTATGAAACTTGTGGGGGCCACCGAATGGTTCATCCGCCTTCCCTTCGTGCTGGAAGGTTTTCTGCTCGGCATGCTGGGGGGCGCCCTTGCAGGAGGGATGCTGTTTGTGCTGCGGGAGCTGGTGCTGGCCTCCTATCTGCCCGCATTTCAGGTGCTCCGCTGGCCCGGGGAGCATCCCCTCATGCTCTGGGGCGCGCTTGTGCTTTTCGGCGCTCTGGTGGGTATGCTGAGCGCTTCCTTTTCGGCCAAAAGGTTCATCCGTCGCACCCCTCTTTCCTGACATGCACCGGGCTATCGTCTTCGCGTTGCTCCTGAGCGGAGGAGTATGGGCACAGCCGGTTCCCAAACACGAGCGCCGCGCGGTCTGGATTGCGACCGTGGGCGCGCTGGACTGGCCCTGGACGACGGACCCCGCGCGACAGCAGGAGCAATTGCGCGCCATGCTCGATCGGTTCAGGGCCATAGGGATCAACACGATCTTCTTCCAGGTGCGCGCCGAATGCGACGCCTTCTACGCCTCCCCCTACGAACCCTGGTCGTACTGGCTGACCGGCCGGCAGGGCGCCGCCCCCTCTCCGTACTATGATCCCCTGGCTTTCCTCATCGCAGAGGCCCATCGGCGGGGTATACAACTGCATGCCTGGGTGAACCCGTTTCGGGCCGAGCGCCGGGTGGGCGCCTACGTACTCGATAGCGCCCATGTGGTAAAACGCCGACCCGAGTGGGTGCTCACGATCGGCTCGACCCGTATGCTCGATCCCGGCATTCCACAGGTGCGCACCTATGTGGTGCGTGTAATCGCTGATATCGTCCGCAGATACGACGTCGACGGTGTGCATCTGGATGATTACTTCTATCCGTATCCGCCCAACAGCATCCGCAACGAAGACGAGGCCAGTTTTGCCCGGTACAACCGGGGACATGCGGATCGGGCCACCTGGAGACGGGAGAATATCTCGCTCTTTTTTGTCGAGCTACGCGATAGCCTGCGTGCAATCAAGCCCTGGCTTCCGATCGGGGTAAGCCCGTTTGGCATCTGGAAGAACGGGATCCCGCAGGGGGTTTCCGGACTGGATAGCTATCAGACGCTGTACGCCGATCCCCTGGACTGGCTCAGTCGGGGGCTGGTGGATTACCTTGTCCCGCAACTGTACTGGCCGGTAGGCGGAAACCCCGACTTTGCCCTCCTGGCGCGCTGGTGGGCGGAGATGGTCGGCCGCTTCGGCCGGCATCTGTACCTGGGGCATGGGCTTTACCGGCTCGATTCCGGCGCGAACGGCAACGGATTCCCCTGGGGGCCCTCGGAGTTCGTCGGGCAACTCGCCCTGGGCCGCTCGCTTGCCGGAGTGCAGGGCAGCGCCTGGTTTCGAGCCGGCAACCTGATCTATGGCCGTGGCCGGGATGTGGCCGATTGGCTGGGCTCGGATCCATACAGCCGACCGGCCCTCGTACCCGCCATGCCCTGGCTAGATGGTACCCCGCCCCGGGCGCCGCGAAACCTCAGGGTGGATTTCCCGAGCGGAAGAGCGCTTTTGCTCCGCTGGGAGGAGCCCGAGCCGGCTTCCGATGGAGAGCGCGCCCGCTTCTATGCCGTATACCGTTTTCGCGGGCGTCCTCCGGGGAAGTCGGATGGGCTTCCGGCCGATGGACTGCTCGGTCTGACGGGCGAGCGATGCTGGTCCGATACCCTGCCCCCGGATGGGGAGCCGTATTACTATGTGGTGACCGCCCTGGATCGGGTGGGCAATGAGGGGCCTATGAGCGCGCCGGTTTCGGTCCGGACACGAACCTCCCTGCTCGCGCTCGATGATGCCTCTGTTCCGCAGGGTGCAGAGGGGAACGATCAATTGGCCCGCTTCATCCGGATCGCCTTCCTGCTCCCGGAGCCCGAACGGGTACAGCTGCGGGTCTATGATCGCTGGGGGCGTCCTCTGCGAACCCTGGTCGAGGGCTTCTATGAAGCCGGATTGCACGAGGTGCGCTGGGACGGGCGGGATGAGAGCGGCCATCCGGTGCCGGCCGGCCTGTATTTCTATCGGCTCCAGGCCGGTTCCCTGCAGCAGAACCGTCCCGTGCTGTTTCTCCGATAGATCCTGCTATGGTCCGGGTTCGGGAAGATGGAGCACACCTGGTTGGGGGCGCTGAGCGCCTTTCTGTCCTCCGTGACATGGGCTGTAGGCACGACGGCCTACGGGCATCTTGTCCGGCGCTATTCCGGATACGCCATCAACACGAGCCGTGCGCTGGTGGCCCTGCCGCTTTTCCTGCTGACGGTCTGGCTTTTGGGCGATTGGGGCGATTTCCATCGGCTCGATGGGCCGCGCCTGGCCTGGTTGCTGGGCAGTGTGATCGCCTCCTATGGGCTGGGGGATGTGTGCTTTTTCTGGAGCACCCGCTCGCTGGGTGTGCCCGGGGCGTTGGCCATCGCCTCCAGCTATCCGCTCTGGACCGCTCTGGGGGGATACTGGCTTGGCGAGGAGCCCCTGACGCTGGTGCAATGGCTGGGGGTCGGGACGGTAGTCGCAGGGATCGCGCTCGTGCTCGTGAGCGGATCCTCCGGGGTGGGAAAAAGCGCTGATTCGGGCTGGGGTCTGCTGGAGAAGCCGCTGGTCGGGTTCGCCCTGGCTATCGCCGCCTCTCTGCTATGGGCGGCCAACAACGTGGCCATCGATCAGGGGGGGACGGGCCTGTCGACCGCGGTGGTCAACGTGGTGCGTATGGGGATGGCCCTTCTGCTCTGCCCCCTGTTGGCCCGTTGGATACTGCCCGGCACCTCCGTGGCGTTGCCGGGCTCCGTGCTGCGCCGCTACTTCTGGGTGATGGCGCTTGAGGCCTACGGAGGGGCCACCTTCTTCGTATACGGGCTGGTGCACGCGCCGCTGGCCATCGCAGCCACGCTGTCCTCGCTCAGCCCGGTGCTGGCCGTGCCGATCGCCTGGGCAACGGGCGCAGAAGCCCCTTCGCCGGGACGAACCACGGGCGTTATAGCCGTGGTGGCGGGGCTAATCCTGTTGCTGGCTTTCTAAGCGGGCGTTCCAGAGCTTGCGCAGGAGGATGAGCTGGCCTGCATGATGCTGGGCGTGCTCCACCAGATGATGCAGTACGAAGACGGCCTGAACCGGCAACCGGCGACGGCCCACGTAGACCGTGCGCAGAAGATCCTCCTCGCTCAGACGCTCATAGGCCGAGCGCACTTCCTGCCAGGCCTGCTCGAACTCCGCGCGCACCTCCTGAGCACTTTGACCCATGGGCTGGAATTCCTCGGCCCCCAGTGGGGCCGTCTCCAGGTCGGCCGGCAAGGGGCAGTCCAACGCATAGGCGAGCAACCGGCGCGAGGAGCGTGCTATGTGCCGCACTACCCCACCTATTGGGTTCAACCCCGGGCTGGCTGTCCACCAGAACGCCTCCGAGTCCAGATCTGCCGTCCAGCGGCGCACACACTCTTCGACCTCCTCCAGCCCCCGAAGCCATGCGGAGACGATCGGCGGGAGGTCACCCACGGGGCCTCGCAGAAAGGGGGGAAGCATCTCCCTGCTCCTTTGGTACGGACTCAAGGAAGGTCAGGCTTTTTTTGATCCCGATCAAGCCAGATTCAGTTGCCTGCGCAGGATATCGGGATCCGTGGTGGGGGCCTCACAGACCATGCGGCGGCACAAGTATGCGGTGGCTTTCCCCTCTCGGGCGGTTCTATTTCGCAGCAGGGGTATATCGCAAGAGTCGCCTCCTGCTCCGTAGACCCGCACCACGTCGGGCAGATAGTGCTCCTCCAGGAGGCCTCGGAACGGCTCGAGTTCTTCCCAGAGGCCCACGAGCACCAGCTCCCGAAGTCCGTAGCAAAGCTCGTCGGCTACCCCGAGCAGATGACCGAAGGCCCCGGGGTAGCGGGCCATGAGCCCGGCTATGGAGCTGACCGTTTGCTCGGCGCGCCGCAGCCAGTCCGATCGGTCCCAGATGGCCGCTGCGCGAAGCAGCAGCTCGGCCGCCACGGAGGATCCGGCCGGGATGGCGTTGTCCATGCGTTCGCGGGGCCGAAGCTGAAGCACGGGATCATGCTGGAGAGGGGTGTCAAAGAAAGCCCCGCTGGACTCATCCCAGAACTCGCCGCAGAGCGCCTCGACCAGCTCGTGGACCCGCTCCAGCCAGGGGCGATCCCCCGTGGCCTCATAGAGCGCCAGCGCCGCCAGGCCCGACCAGGCATAATCCTCCAGGAACCCGACCTCCAGCCGCTCCCCGTGGGTCCAGCACCGGAACACGCGCCTGTTTGCGATCAGGTGCCTGTAGAGGAATTCGCCCGCCCGGAGCGCGGCCTCCAGCCAGTCCCTTCGCCTCAGAGTTTGGGCCGCCCGGCAGAGGGCCACGATAAGCATGCCGTTCTGAGAGGCGAGGATCTTCTCGTCCCGTTCCGGGGCTGGACGCCGCAGACGGGCCTCAAAAAGGGCCTCGCGCAGGCGAAGGCGCTCCTGCTCCCAGGCTTCCGGGCGCATCCCCTGCAGAACGGAGAATTCGTGATCCGTGAAGGGGCGGAACAAGACATTGCGGCCCTCGAAGTTGCCCTCCCTGGAGAGACCGTAATACGCCGCCGCAATCCCGGCCTTTGAGCTCAGCACAGCCCAGAACTCCTCCCACGACCAGGTGTAATACCGTCCTTCCTCTCCCTCCGAATCTGCATCCTGGGAGGTATAAAATCCCCCTTCCGGGTGGCGAAGCTCCCGGATCAGGTACTGGATCGTCTCCTCCACCACGGTGCGGAATTCGGCATTTCGGCTTAACTGCCAGGCCTCCAGATAGGCCAGCACAAGCAGGGCGTTGTCATAGAGCATTTTCTCAAAATGTGGCACCCGCCATCGCCTGTCTACGGCGTAGCGATGGAAGCCCCCGCCGAGTTGATCGTAAATGCCGCCGCGCGCCATCTGCTCCAGCGTGTGGCAGGCCATGCCGATGGCCTCCTTGCGGCCGGTTCGCCATCCGTAGCGGAGCAGAAAACGGAGCGTCATAGGCTGAGGGAACTTGGGCGCTCCCCCGAAACCCCCGTACCGGGTATCGAACTGGAGGGCCAGCATGGAAAAGGCCTGATCGAATAGCTCTGCTCTGACAGGAGCCGGTGCTTCGGTGCGGGTGGCCGCTTCCAGCTGACTCCAGATCTGTCGGGCGACCGTTTCGATGTCCTCTCGACGCCTCTGCCAGGCCTCTACCACGGCCTCGAGCACTTGCCGGAAGGAAGGAAGTCCGGATCGGGGTTCCGGGGGAAAGTAGGTGCCCCCATAAAAGGGGATACCCTCCGGGGTGAGGAAGACGGTAAGGGGCCAGCCTCCGTGGCCGGTCATGGCCTGTACGGCCTGCATGTAGATGGCATCTACGTCGGGGCGTTCCTCCCGATCGACCTTGACGCAGACGAAGTGCGCGTTCATATAGGCGGCCGTTTCCTCGTCCTGGAAGGATTCCCGCTCCATGACATGACACCAGTGACAGGCCGCATAGCCGATGGAGAGCAGAATCGGACGGTCTTCGGCCTTTGCCCGCTCAAAGGCCTCCTGGCCCCATGGATACCACGCTACGGGGTTGTAGGCATGCTGCCGAAGGTAGGGGCTGGAACAATGGATGAGCCGATTCGGGGTATGTGCCACAGCGGCAAGCCTCCTTTGGCGTATGCGGACCGACGTAGGGCAAACGAACAGCGGGCCCGGAAAGATCCGAAGATTAAAGTTTGTGAAAATCGCATAAAAAGATCTTGAATACTTGATACAACGCCTCCTTCCTCCTATCTTCGGCCTCGAAGCCTGAAGAGAGGAGGCCTGGCTATGAGTTCGGAAGTTCGTTTCCATCCGCGGGGGGCGATGGCGTTTCTGGGCGTGCTGTTGCTGTTCTTCGCCCTGTTATGGTTTACGCTGTACTTCGAGATGCTGGCCAGAGGATGAGGAGGGGGATATGGATCGCGCCGAACGAAGCACTTTTGTCTTCAGCGTGGGCCTACTCGGGGTCTTTTTCATCGCCGTAGTCTATGCCTCGATGGGCAGAGGCATAGAGGTGCCCACCTGTATTGTGGACCGGGAGCCCTTTGCGCGCGATACGCTCTTTGAGCGCCAGCCCGGTTTGTATGAACTGCACATGATCGCCCGCATGTGGGAGTTCCGGCCCGGGGAGATCCGCATCCCGGCCGGTTCGGAGGTGGACATCTACCTCACCTCGCTGGATGTAATCCACGGGTTTATGATCGAAAACGAGACAGAAAGCAAGGCCCACATGGCCCGGCCCCTCGGGGTGGCCTTGGCTGTGCCCCGATACACGGGGCATAACGTCAACCTCATGGCCGTTCCGGGGGCGATTACGTACGCGCGGGCGCGCTTCGAGCAACCCGGCACGTACAAGATCGTCTGCCATGAGTACTGTGGGGACAACCATCATTTCATGAACGCCACCATTATTGTGGAATAAGCGCAAGGAGGGGGACGGCGATGCGCATGGTTCTGGAACGCGGCGAACGTCGTCTGTTGCTCATAGAGCTCGTCTATCCGCTTCTGCTGCTGGCCATGGGCGTCTACGGGGGCCTGATGCAGACGCTCATGCGAGCCGGGATTGTACAGCGGGATCCGTTTCTGGGGCCGAATTATTATCAAGGCCTCACCCTGCACGGGGTGTTCAATGCGATCGTGTTTACGACCTTCTTTGCTGTGGCCTTTGGCAACGCGCTCGTTCCCTATGCGTTGGGCAAGCGCTTACCTATGCGGTGGGCCTGGGTCTCGGCTCTGCTCATGGTGGTGGGCTCGCTGATGGCGGCGATTACGATCTTCGCCGGCGGGGCATCGGTGCTTTACACGTTCTATCCTCCCCTTAAAGCCCATCCCGCCTTTTATCTGGGGCTCGTGTTGCTTGTGGTCGGCTCCTGGGTGGCGTTTTTCAACTGGATCCCTTTGTATCGGCATTGGAGGCGGGAAAACCCGGCTAGCAAGACCCCGCTGGCCGTCGTGGGTATTTTTGCCACCTTTATCGTCTGGCTCATCGCCACGGCGGCCGTGGCCGTCGAGATCCTGTTCCTGCTCCTGCCCTGGTCGCTGGGCTGGACGCAGGAGGTGAACGTGATGCTGGCGCGGACGCTATTCTGGTTTTTCGGCCACCCGCTGGTGTACTTCTGGTTGCTTCCGGCCTACGTGATGTACTACACCATGCTGCCCCGTCTGGCCGGGGGTAAGCTCTATTCCGATGCGGCGGGCAGGCTCGTGTTCATGCTCTTCATCATCTTCTCCATCCCCGTGGGCACGCACCATCAGTACATGGATCCGGCCATCGGCTCGAACTGGAAGCTTCTGCACGCCTTTTTCACCTTTGCCGTGGCCCTGCCCAGCCTGATTACCGCCTTCACCGTGGCGGCTTCCCTTGAGTATGCAGGCCGACTGCGTGGTGCGCGTGGGCTTTTCGACTGGTTGTGGAAGCAGCCTTACTTCAGCCGGGAGCAGTGGCTCTTCAGCTACCTGATGGCCGGGTTGATCATCTTCATCTTCGGGGGCATTTCCGGGATCATCAACGCCTCCTACAGTATGAACGTGGCCGTGCACAATACGTCCTGGATCCCGGGGCACTTTCATATGACCGTGGCCGGCCCCGTGCTGCTGGCCTTTTTGGGCATGAGCCTTTATCTGATCGCTCAGGTCGCGGGAAAAGAGGTGCGCTTCCGAGGGCTTGCTGTGGCCGCCCCGTGGACGTGGCTTGTGGGGTTGCTCCTCTTCTCCTTTGCCATGAGCCGGGGAGGGTTGCTGGGTATGCCGCGGCGCACGAACCTGGGGGTAACGTATCTGAACCCTTCGAGCCCCTTCTTTCGCGAGGAATGGGTGCTCTGGGCGGATTTGGCCGTAGTGGGCGGGGTGATCATGACGCTGGCCATCGTGCTCTATTTGCTCACCTTCCTGGGTACGCTCCTGAGCCGCCAGGCCACCGAGCCCGCGCTCGCCTTTCCCCTGGCCGAGGCCTATCACGATGAGCCCGTGCGGGCGCTGGCCAATTTCCGGCCCTGGATCGTGGCCGCGCTGATCCTGATCGCTATCGCTTACACGCCGGTGATCTGGGATGTACTGCGGAGCACCTATGAGAACGCCCCTCCGTATCTTCCCAGTAGCCCGTTGCCGGTTCAACCGGCCGGACAATGAGCATACAGGGGCTGGCTCCGTATCCCGGGACCAGCCCCTTTTTGCCGCGCGCAACAAGCAGGGCATCTTGCTTCGGGTGGGCCTACCGGTGATCGGTTTTCTTCTGGCCGCCTGCGGACGAGGTCCGGCGGTAGAGGCCGATCTTACGCGCCGGCCCGTAGAGTTGCTCGATCAGGACAGCACCGTCGTGGTGGTTCCGGATGCCTTCCGAGGGCAGATCGTGCTCGTGGGCTACATCTACACGCACTGCCCGGATATATGCCCTATGATCACGGCGCGCATGCTGGAGATCGCCCGCCACATACCGGATTCGCTTCTCGTACGCTATGTACTGGTGAGCTTCGATCCCGAGCGGGATCGTCCGCATGTGCTTCGGCACTATGCCCGCGTATACGAACTTCCGGAGTCCTGGCGCCTGCTTACAGGGCCCGAATCCGAACTGCAGGCCTTGCTCGATCTGATGGGCGTGCGTACCCGGCGGAGCTGGACAAGTTTTGCCGAGAACGGGGAACCGGTCTACTTCATCGACCACACCGATCGGATCAGCCTGCTGGATGGGCGCGGCCGGGTGCGCCGCCATTATGAGGGTACAACGGCGGATCCGGAACGCGTGCGTCGCGATGTGCTCACGCTCTGGAGAGAGGCTACAGGGGTAGAGCTATGAAACCCGTTTTGTCTGAATTGCTCGTCGCGGCCTCGGTTTTCTTTGGGGCCCTGCCGCAAGAGCGCAGTATTCATCTCCTGGACCCCTGGATCCGGCCGGGCGCCGCGGGGGGCAATAGCGCTCTATACGTGCGTCTGCACAATGCGGGATCCGTTCCGGATACCCTGCTTGAGGCGACTGCGGAGGTGGCCGCACGTGTGGAATTGCACCAGACGGTGAGCGGCCCGGGGAATATGCGCCGCATGGAGCCCGTCTCGTATGTGGTTCTGCCCGCCCGGGGAGAGTTCCGGCTCGAGCCCGGGGGATGGCATGTGATGCTGTTGGGCCTGAAGCGCGATCTGCGCGCGGGAGATACGGTAAAGGTCGAGCTCCGTTTTGCCCGCGCCGGCCGCGTTCAGCTACAGGCTCCGGTTCGTCCGCTGAGCAGGGGCGGCCGACGCTGAGGCCTTCACTCCGGAGCCCCGCGCTACAGGTGCTCAGGGGCGCGCCGGTGGCTCGGAGAGGGGGGCAGGAGCACGCCTGGAGCCAGACGCCCGGGTGGGTCCAGCGCGCCCTTTACGGCCCACATCTGGGCCAGCGCCTCAGGCCCCCAGAATCGGCGCAGCAGTTCCTGTTTGACGGGGTTCCGGCCCACACCGTGCTCCGAAAGGGGGCAACCGCCGCGCGTTCGCACCCAGTCGCCCAGCTCCAGGAGGGCCTCCTGCCCGGCACGGGTTTCCCGGCTCGTTCGGGGTAGGCCATTGGGGTGCAGATTGCCATCGGATACGTGCCCCCAGATGGCCACATCCACCCCTCTGCGGAGGAATGCCTCCCGAGAGGCTGCATAGCAGGCCTCCAGCTCTTCGACCGGCACGATAATATCTCCACCCGTTTTGCGGACGCCGGGATCGCGGGCGCGGAAGCGGCTCAAGAGCTCGTTTACCATCCGGGGAGCGGCTTCGCGAAAGGCCATTAGTTCCGTCTGACGGCGGGGGTCATCCGGTAGCGCCCAGTCGGCCGCTTCCAGGGGAAGGCCAAAGGAGGCGATCGCGCCCCACAGCGCACCCAGAGGATCCCCATCGGGGAGCTGGCCTTCTGTCCACAGCGCGTAGCGTTCGGCCAGAGCCTCCAGACGGAGCGCTTCGGGCAGCTCGGCTTCCAGCAGCAGAACGGCCCGGGCCCATGGAGGCACCTCGATGCGCAGCTCCCGGGCGCGGGGGAGGATGAGCTGCAGGGCGGCTTCGTCCAGGAACTCGATGGCACGCACGTCTGCGCCCGGAGCGCCGGAGCGGCTTCTGTGGGCCAGATCCCGCAGAGCTCCGGCCAGCCGGAGCGCCTCGGAAACGGAGCGCGTAAAGATCAGGCCCGTCAGCACGGCGGGGGGTAGGGGGATGAGCCGCAGCACAAGGCGCGTGATCACCCCCAGCGTCCCTTCGGATCCGATGAACAGGTCCACCAGATCCAGCGGTTCGGCGGCATAGTAACCGGCCGAGATCTTTTTAAGCGGCGGGGTACGGTAGCTCGGAATGGGCAGGCGAAGAGAGGAGCCATCCGAGAGGGCGATCTCCACCTCGGTGTGTCTGTCCACTACGGCCTGGCCGCGCCAGAGTTCCAGTACGTCTCCGTTGTACAGCACCACGCGCAGGGCTTCGATCCAGTCGCGTGTGGAGCCGTATTTAAACGTGGCCGCCCCTCCGGCATTCGTGGCGGCCGTACCCCCGATGCAGGCCTCTGCGTAGGTGGGCACGGGGGGATAATACCAGCCCCGCTCGGCCAGGTGGGCCAGGAGCGGACGCAGGCGTACACCCGGGTCCACCGAAAGGCGCGCCTCTCGGGGGCCGATCCGCTCCAACCGGCCGATGGCATTCATGCGCTCCAGCGAAAGCACCACTTCGCCCTGTGGGACGGCTCCGCCGGTAAGGGAGGTGCGTCCGGCCTGGGGTAATACGGGCACGGGGATGACCTCGGAGCCGGGCACCGGAAAGCGAAGGGTATGCGCAAGAAAGGCGGAAATTTCCTCTTCTTCCTGAGGCCGCAGGAGCCCCGGCGTCCAGGCCGGCCCGAACCCAGAGGCGTCTTCCAGATAAGGGGCCAGCTGGTCTCTGTCCTGCAGGATCGGGGGCGGGGTGGTGCGGGGTGGAGCCTGGGTGCGCAGGCGGATTCTCATTCCTCGAGCACCTGTACTTGCAACGCCGGATCGCCGGGCAGGAGGCGATCGAGCACCTCCCATCCCTCCAGAAGCCGGCCAAAGGCCGTGTATCGGCCATCCAGGTGGGGTTGCGCACTATGGCAGATGAAATACTGGCTACCCTCGGTGTCTTTACCCGCGCTGGCCATGCCGAGCGTGCCGCGTTCGAAGCGCAGGTGGGTGAATTCGCTGCGAATCGCGTATTCCGGCCCACCCCAGCCATCCCCGCGGGCGAAATCTCCGCCCTGCACGACGAAGTTAGCCACCACCCGATGGAAGGGTACCCCGTCGAGACGTCCGGATCTGGCCAGGGTGAGAAAGTTCCATACCGTGAAGGGCGCCTCTTCCGGATACAATTCCAGGAGCATCGATCCGTAGGGAGTATAGATGCGCACCTTTGGCCGCTGTCCCCGAAGCGCGATCACGTCCTCGGCTCGGTATACCGGGGCCGGGGGCGGAGGGGTGGGGTCGGGCAGAGGCCGACCGGTGAGCGTTCGGATCCCCTGCGCTGCCGCCCGGGCCACGACGGCGGTGGAGTCCACAAGCAGGCTCTCCAGTAGGGGCACTGCTTCCGGGAGGCGCAGCCGGACGATGGTTGCTATAAGGGCTTCTCTTGCCTCCACCTCTGCGGGGCTGCGCAGGGTCTGCAGGGTCTGTATCAGCTCCGGTGCAAGAAGGCGGCCCGGAAGGGTATCGGTGCTTGCCGCTTGCGCGGCCAGGGTCATCAGGGCCAGATCGCGCGAGGCGAGGGCTTGTCTGTACAGGTGCAGGGCCTCTTGGTCAGCGAGCTGTCCGTTTGCCCGCTTTCGGCGCAGGGCCTCGAAGATCGCATTCCGCACCACGGCGGGGCTGTCCGGGCTCAGGTATCGGGACCAGAGCTCAAGGAGCCGGTTGCGGGCCTCCGGTCCGGGCAGGCGTCCAAGGGCTTCGACGAGACGGATTCGGGCGAAGGGAGGGGCTAGATCCAGCGTATCTAGGAGCTGTGCGGCCGTTTCTGGCTCGTGTGCGGCCAGCGCTACAAGCAGGAGGCCGCGCTCTCGGGGGTCCAGGTTGGCGATCCGGATACGTTGGCGCAGTCGGGCGCGAAGTGCTTCCGGTGCTCGCTCCGGCGCTGTGCCCACGACTTCGGCACAGGTCCACCGCACCTGTACATGGGGATCTTCCAGATGCGGCGCCAGCTCGTCCCAGGGCATGGGGCGCAGGCGGGCCAGCGCGCGCACGGCCTCCACGCGCACGCGCCAGTCCGGATGGTTTCCCGCGGTGCGGATTGGCTCTCGATCCTCGGCCCGTCCCAGACGTCCCAGGGCGCGCAGGACGTGTGCGAGGGCTTCCGGGGATCCGAAATCCGGCTGGGTTGCCGCGCGGGCCAGTAGTTCCACCTGATCGGCCCAGCTCGATAGCGGGGCCCGGCTACAGTAATAGGCGGCCACATAGCGGGCCTCTGGGCGGGGGTCTGCCAATGCGCGCAGGATGATGCGGTCCGTGGCCGGATGGGTTACTCCACGGAGCGCGGCTCGGGCGATCGCCCAGAGTCGGCCGATCTCCTCCGAGGGGGATAGCTCCTGCCAGCCGGCCAGGCGCCTCAGGGCGGTTGAGTCGGCGCATTTACCCAGCGCCTCCCACAGGCGAGCACGCACCTCGGGGTCCGCCTCTTCCCTCAGACGCTCCTCCAGAACGGGCGCAAGCCGGGGGGAGAAGAGCTGGCCCAAGGCGAAGGCGGCCTCCCGTCGTACGGGCGCGCTGTCTGTTTTCAGGGCCCGTTCCAGAGCAGGCCGGGCCAGGCTGTCCTGCACGCTGGCCAGGGCAAAGGCCGCCCGGGCGCGCACACGCTCATCCGTATGCGCCAGCGCCTCTACCAGGGGAGCCACAAGCCGTTTGTCCTGCGCTTCCAAGATGAGGCGTAACGCTTCCCCGGGCTGGCCCCGGGCGATTTCCGTCAGGGTAAACAGGACAGCAAGCAGAACGATGGCGATCATAGGCGCGTGTTAAGCAAGTTGCACCAGCGCGCACGGAGAGGGCAAGTTCGGGGGAAACTTTCCCCTGTGGCTCGGGTTGAAGAAGTCGCCGGAATAGTGCCGGCCTGGAGGAGCAAAAGCGCATGATTCTGCTTAACGTCTACGAGTCCAGAAGCCGACATCTGGCCGTCGTTGTCTCTCGTCCCCCTCATCCCGTAGGGGCCGGAGATCGGCTACTGCTTCCCTCAGGGCGCGCCGTAGAGATTATGGAGGTGCGCACCTATCCAGGTCGGCTGGTGACGCTTCTGCTCCGAGATGCTCCCCGCGAGGAGTTGCGCGTGGGCATGCGGGTGCACCTGGCCGTGCGTCGGCCCGCGGGTTAGGGAAGCTCGGTCTCGGATCTTCCGGGTGGAAGCCCTCTTCTGTGCTCTTCCGCATCCGGAGCCCGCTCCAGAATCATGGGCTCCAGCAGCGTCTCCGGGATATCCTGCAGGAATCGGCTTGGATTGGCCAGTACGAGCGTATCGCCCCGGCGACGGTGTACGATGGGGTAGGAGATGTAGAGCTCCTCTCGAGCCCGGGTGAGGGCCACGTAGAAGAGCCGTCTTTCTTCGTCCAGCTCTTCTGGGTCGTCGACCGCATGCGCGCTGGGCAGAACGCCGTCCAGGCACTGGATGAGGAACACCGTATGCCACTCCAGGCCTTTGGCGGAGTGGATGGTCGAGAGCACCAGCGGGGGTTCTTCGGAGTCAGCCGGAAGCGTTCCGATCTCGGAGGCAGAAAGGGGTTCCAAGGTGAGCTCCTCCAGGAAGGCCTCCAGCGAGGGGGCGCTTTCAGCCAGCCGCAGAAAGTGATCCAGATCGCGCTCTCGGTGGGGGAAGTCCTCATAGTAGCGGCGCCTCATCAGGGGGCGATAATAGGAGAGCACGGCTTCGACGTATTCGGCTGTTCGGTGGTCGGGTTCGCGCAGGAACGCCAGCAATCTGAGCAGATCCCGGAGCCGTTCCCGGTAGCGTGGCGTGGTGAAGAAGCGTTCGAGCGCATACGGGTTTTCGGCCGTCTCCAGCCAGGCCAGCACGTCCCGGATCGTCCGCGGGCCGATACCGTCTATGAGGCTCAGGACGCGGTTCCAGGAGATCACATCCCGTCCGTTCTGGGCCAGGCGCAGGTGGGCCAGCACGTCTTTGATGTGGGCCGCTTCGAGCAGCTTTCGGCCCCCGAATTTGCGGTACGGAATGCGCCGGCGGGCCAGTTCCAGCTCCAGCTCGTAGCTGTCGCGGCCGGAGCGAAAGAGCACGGCCATCTCATCGAGGCGCAGGCCCCGCTCCCGTTGTTGGAGCACCATTTGCGCTACGAATTCCGCTTCCCAGCGGCTATCTGGCGCGGCCACAAGCGCAGGTGGCAGCCCTTCCCGACGACGGCTGTAGAGCCGTTTGTCAAACCGTCGACCGATGCCCTGTAGCACGTAGTTGGCCAGGTTTAAAATAGGCTGTGTGGAGCGGTAGTTTTCCTCCAGCCGCAGGATACGTGTTCCCGGAAAGCGCTCCGGAAAGCGAAGCATGTTTTCCACGGTGGCCCCGCGGAATCCGTAGATGGCCTGGGCATCATCCCCGACGGCCATCACGTTCCCGTGCGGGCTTCCGAGCAGTTCGACCAGCTCGGCCTGCAGGGGGTTGGTGTCCTGATACTCATCGACCATGATGTAGCGGCAGGAGGCGGAGATCTGACGGCCGATGGCCGCATGTTCCCGCAGCAGGTCGCGGAAGCGCACCAGCAGATCGTCGTAATCGAGCAGGTGGTGGATGCGCTTGTGGGTCTCGTAGTCCTTGAAGAGGGCGCTCAGTTCCGATTCCAGGTCGGCGAACTGGGGATAGAGCTCGGCCAGCAGATCCGACAGGGGCCGGTTCCGGTTGCGAACCGCGCTCCAGAGGACCCGCAGGGTTTCCTTGCCGGGCATGCGCCGCTGAGCCTCGGTCCAGAGGCGTTGCCGGCGAAGGAGGTCGAAGAGCGCTTCGGCGTCCGCCTCATCCAGCACAGAAAAGCCCGCTCCATAACCCAGCGCGGCCGCATAGCGGCGCAGCCAGGAGTAGGCGAAGCTGTGAAAGGTGCCTCCCTGTACGGATCGACACCGGCTGTCGAGCAGGGAGGCGGCCCGGTCGAGCATCTGACGTGCGGCCCGACGGGTGAAGGTGAGCAGGACGATGGTTTCCGGGGGCACCCCCCGCTCGACCAGGTAGGCGACCCGATAGGCGAGCGTGCGTGTTTTGCCCGTTCCCGCGCCGGCGACGACGAGCACCGGACCCTCTAGGATACGCACCACCTCCCACTGGGCTTCGTTGAGGTCTTGCGCGTACGCGGGCGCTCCGGTGGGTGGTCCTGAATCGCTGAGTACGAAGCGGCGGGTCATTGCGCGGGCCCTGTTTCCCCTTCCGGGCGCGGCATGCCGGCCAGCAGGTAGAGCACGGCCATGCGCACGGCCACCCCGTTGGTGACCTGGTCCAGAATCACAGACTGTGGGGAATCGGCCACCTCGTCGGCCAGTTCTACGCCCCGGTTGATCGGTCCGGGATGCAGGATCACCAGATCGGGATAGCGCTCCAGGTGCTCGGGCCGGATGCCGTAGGTGAAGTGGTATTCCCGCAGGCTGGGCAGAAGGCCGGCCTGCTGGCGCTCCAGCTGCAAGCGGAGCGCGATGACGGCCTGCGCTCCCTCGAGGGCCTCCTCCAGGCGGGTGGTCACCTCCACGCCGAGCGTTTCGATCCCGGCCGGGAGCAGTGTGGCCGGGCCGCAGACGATAACGGAGGCGCCGAGCTTACGCAGGCCGTGGATATTGGATCGCGCCACCCGGCTGTGGGCGATGTCTCCTACAATGGCTACGCGCAGGCCCTGGATGCGGCCGAAGCGCTCCCGGAGCGTATACATGTCCAGCAGCGCCTGCGTGGGGTGTTCATGGGCCCCGTCTCCGGCGTTGATGATCTGGGCCGCTGTCCATCGGGCCAGCTGGTGGGGGGCACCGGAGGCGGAGTGCCGGATGACGACCATGTCGATCTTCATCGCCTCCAGATTCCGTGCCGTATCCCGGAGCGTCTCGCCCTTGCTCAGGCTGGAGCCCGCGGCCTGAAAGGAGACCACGTCGGCCGACAGCCGCCGTTCGGCCAGCTCGAAGGAGATGCGGGTGCGCGTAGAGGGCTCGAAGAACAGGTTGACGATCGTGCGATCCCGCAGCGCGGGCACTTTCTTGACCGGGCGTTCCAGAACCTGGCGGAAGTGTCGGGCCGTATCGAGGATGAGCTCGATCTCGGCGGCGGAGTATTCCTCCAGCCCCAGCAGGTGGCGGTGATGCAGATGGGTGAGCACGGTGCGCTGGGTGGGCATGGGCTTAAGTGGCGATTTCGAGCAAGTAGACGGCGTCTTCGGCGTCGATTTCCTGAAGCGCTACCCGTACGCGTTCCCGGGCCGTGGTGGGCACCTGCCTGCCCACGTAGTCCGGACATATGGGCAACTCCCGCCCCCCACGATCGATGAGCACGGCCAGCCGGATCTGGGCGGGTCGGCCGTAATCAAGCAGCGCGTCCATGGCCGCGCGCGCCGTGCGGCCCGTATAGAGCACGTCGTCTACGAGCACAACCGAGCGCCCTTCCACGGAAAAGGGCAATTCCGTGGGCCGGATCGGAGAGCTGGGGCGCAGGCGGAGATCGTCCCGGTACAGGGTCGCATCCAGAGCGCCCACCGGGATCGCGAGCCCTTCATCTTTTGCGATCCAGTCGGCCAGGCGGCGGGCCAGGAACACCCCGCGCCTTTGCAGACCGATCAGGGCCAGCGCTTCCGGTTCCCGTACGGGCTCGATGATCTCCTGCGCCATGCGGCGGAGCGCACGTTCCAGCTCCCGGGCATCGAGGAGGCGGGCTTTGATCGTTTCCCCCATGGTCGGAGTTAAACTTACACAGCAGACGGACTTGTCCGCTATACGGCAGTCCGCTGGCAGAAGCTCACCCCCAGGCCGTACTTTTCTGTGGCACAGAGGACGAAGCCGCGTGCCGAAGACGATCAGCCGCTTTACCTGCCAATCCTGCGGATATGAAAGCCCGCGCTGGCTGGGGCAATGTCCGGCCTGTGGGGCCTGGAATACGCTCGTAGAGGAGACGGTAGCCGTTTCGGCGGCGCGGCCGCGGCGTGCCAGCAACGTCCCCGCTCCGGAAGCTGTTCCCTTGAAGGCCGTGCTTCCCATGCCGGAGGCGCGCTGGCGGACGGGGATCGGGGAGCTGGATCGTGTCCTCGGGGGAGGGATTATGCGCGCCTCCGTGGTGCTCCTGGGGGGCGATCCGGGCATCGGCAAGTCCACCCTGCTTCTGCAGCTGGCCGAGCGTCTGGGGGAGAGGCAGTTGCTGTACGTGACCGGCGAGGAGTCCCTGGAACAGGTCCGGCACCGGGCCGAACGGCTGGGCATCCACGCCCCGGGGTTGCGGTTGCTGGCGGAGACGGACCTGGAGCGGATTATGGCGGCGGCCGATGCCCTAGAGCCGGAGCTCCTCATCGTCGATTCCATCCAGACCGTCTATACACCCGAGCTGCAGAGCGCGCCGGGGACGGTGGCGCAGGTGCGTGAGTGCGCCGCCCGCCTGGTGCGCATGGCCAAAACCAAGGGATGTGCGGTGTTCCTGGTGGGGCACGTGACCAAGGAGGGATGGGTGGCCGGACCCCGGACGCTGGAACACGTGGTCGACGCCGTTTTGCAGTTTGAGGGAGATCGGCATTACGCCTACCGGGTGCTGCGGGCGATCAAAAACCGGTTCGGCCCGACCAACGAGCTGGGGCTTTTTGAGATGACGGACCATGGCCTGCGTGAGGTATCCAATCCCTCGGAGCTTTTCCTGGCCCAGCGGCGTCCGGATGTGAGCGGATCGGCCGTGGTGGCCGCGATGGAAGGAACCCGACCCCTGCTGGTGGAGGTACAGGCGCTCGTTGCGCCGACTGCTTTCGGTACACCGGCGCGCACGAGTACGGGCTTCGATGGACGCCGATTGGCCGTGCTCCTGGCTGTGCTGGACCGGCGTGTGGGGTTGTCGCTGGCCTATCAGGACGTATACGTAAACGTGGTCGGGGGCATTCGCCTTGACGAGCCGGCTGCCGATCTGGCCGTGGCAGCGGCCGTGGCCTCCAGCTTCCGGGATCGGCCGATTCCCTCAGACCTGGTTCTCATCGGCGAGGTGGGACTGGCCGGTGAGCTGCGCCTCACTGGCGCCATGGAAAGGCGGCTCGAAGAGGCAGCCCGCCTGGGCTTCGGGCGAGCCCTCGTGCCCAAAGGGGTGGGCTCGTTGCGTGTTGCGGGAATCAACCTGCTGCGCGCCGAGACGCTTGTGCATGCCCTGGAACTTATAGGATGTCTGTAAAAGCCAACCGAAAGGAGGAAGCCACTCATGATGCACCGCGCGCTCTGTCTGTTGCTCTTTCTTGCCCTCCACGGCCTGGCCGGAGCCCAGCCGGCCCGGTACCGTCCGGATCTGAAACTGCTCGGCCGATACCAGCAGACCATCACCCCTCAGGACCTGCGGGCTCATCTGGAGTTTCTGGCCTCTGATGAGCTCGAGGGCCGAGAGACCGCAACAAGGGGTCAGTATGTGGCCGCACGTTATATTGCTTCCTGGTTTCAACGTCTGGGCCTGAAGCCCATCGGGGATAAGGGAACCTATTATCAGCACTTCGAGCTTCTGGAGCGGCGTCTACAGGAGGTACGCCTCCAGTGGGAGGGTCCTTCCGGCGCGGGAGAGATCCTGTATCGAAGCCCGGAGGTGGCAGGGCTCATTCCGCGTTCTGTGGGGCCTGACAGCACAGGAGGGCTCGTGCTGGCCGGATATGGGATCGTAGATCCCCAGAACGGCCGGGATGATTACGCGGGGCTCGATCCACGGGGCAAGTGGGCCGTTGTGCTCGACGGGGAGCCCCTCGTCGACGGCCGCAGCGCGCTTACCCCGGATGGCCAGCCTTCCATATGGACCCGACAGTGGTGGCAGAAGGCCGTGGCCGCCGCGCAGAAGGGAGCTATCGGTCTGCTCGTGGTGACCACGGAGGAGCGGTTCCAGGAGCTGGCCGCCGAATTCCAGCAGCAGGCCCAGCGCATCGGGCCCCTCACCCTGGCCTATCAGAATCAGCGTCCCCGCGCCAGTCGGTTTCCCACACTCCTATACCTGCATCCTCGGATGGCTCAGGAACTGCTGGGCGCCCTCGGTCTGGACTGGTCGAGCTACCGGTCTGCCCCCCGTCCGATCTCCCTGCCCGAGGCGGCTCGCCTGAGCCTGCGTTCTCGCTTCGAGGTCGTCCGGCATGTGAGCCAGAATGTGGTGGGCCTGCTTGAAGGCAGCGATCCCGTGCTCCGAAATGAGTACATCATCATCACCGCCCACTATGATCATGTCGGGATCGGAGCTCCGGATTCGACCGGGGATCGAATCTACAACGGGGCCGATGACGATGGATCGGGAACCGTGACCGTGCTCGAGCTCGCCGAGGCCTTCGCACAAGCCCGAGAGGAGGGACATGGGCCAAAGCGCAGCATCTTGTTTATGACCGTATCGGGAGAAGAGCGTGGTCTGCTCGGATCCCGCTACTACGTCGATCACCCGCTGGTGCCGCTCCAGCAAACGGTGGCCAACCTGAATATCGATATGGTCGGACGCGTCGACCCTCGCTACGAAAAGCTCGGCAATCCGTACTACGTCTACATCATCGGCTCCAATATCCTGAGCTCCGATCTGCACGCGATCAACGAGCAGATGAACGAGCTCACCACCCGACTGGTGCTCGACTACACGTACAACCGGCAGGACGATCCGAACCGCTTCTGGGCCCGAAGCGATCACGCCAACTTCGGGGAAAAGGGCATCCCCTTCATCTTTTATTTCAACGGCACGCACGCCGATTATCACCGGCCGGGGGATGAGCCCCACAAGATCCACTACGACAAGATGGCCCGCATCGGCCAGCTCATCTTCGCCACGGCATGGAATCTGGCCAACCGGCCGGATCGGCCCCGGGTCGACGGCAAATGGTTCAGCACGCAACCCTGAGCTTTGAAACAGGGGCACCCTCTTCGGGGTGCCCCTTCTGCCTGCGATAGGGGATCGCGTATTTGCCCGCACCGGGCTTGCGCGTGCAGAGGGGTACCTGGATGCTCCTCTGCCTGATTTGAAGCGGCCAGAAAACCTCGGGGTATCCGGGACGGATCAAGAACTGATCGGCGTGGTGCGGCCCACCGCGTTTCGAAGCGCTTCTACCGCATCGAGGGCTTCCCACGGAAATTCCGGACGCCCGAAGTGTCCGTAGGCCGCCGTCTGTCGGTATATGGGCCGGAGTAACTGGAAGCGCTCGATGATGCCCCGCGGGGTGAGGTCCCATAGTTGGCCGATCAGGGCGATGAGTTGATCCTCTGAGATCCTGCCCGTGCCGTAGGTATCCACATAAATGGAGACGGGCTCTGAGACCCCGATGGCGTAGGCGATCTGCACCAGGCACTCGTCGGCCAGCTCGGCGGCCACGATGTTCTTGGCGATATGGCGAGCGGCGTAGGCGCCGGAGCGATCGACTTTGGTGGGATCTTTGCCGCTGAATGCTCCTCCACCATGGGCTCCGCGACCGCCATAGGTGTCGACGATGATCTTTCGCCCCGTAAGGCCGGTATCCCCATGCGGACCGCCGATTTCGAAGCGGCCCGTGGGGTTGACGTAGAGCTTCACCCGATCGTCGAGCAGGTGCCCGGGGAAGACCCGGGGCAGGAGGATGGTGCGGATGTCCTCCTCGATTCGTGCACGATCCACCTCGGGATCGTGCTGGGTGGAGATCACGATCGTATGCACGCGCACCGGACGGCCCTGCTCGTCGTATTCGATGGTGACTTGGCTTTTGGCGTCCGGTCGCAGGTAGGGCATCTCCCCGGTGTGTTTGCGGATCCGGGCCAGCTCGCGGAGCAGGTTGTGGGCGTAGTAGATCGGCGCGGGCATATAGACCGGGGTTTCCCGGCAGGCGTAGCCGAACATCATGCCCTGATCTCCCGCGCCCCCGCGATCGACTCCGAGGGCGATATCCGGAGATTGCTGCTTGAGCGCGGTGAGCACCGCACAGGATCGGGCATCGAATCCGTATTCGCTTCGCGTATATCCGATATCTTCGATCACCTCCCGGACGAGCCGATCGATGTCGATGCGGGCGCGGGTGGTGACCTCTCCGGCTATGAAGACCAGGCCAGTAGTGACCAGCGTCTCCACCGCCACACGTGAACTCGGGTCTTCCCGTAGCATGGCATCCAGGATCGCATCCGAGATCTGATCGGCGATCTTGTCCGGATGGCCCTCGGAGACAGATTCGGAGGTAAACAGATACGGCATAGACATCCCCCGTGCAGAGCCCCACAGCAAACTGTGCAATGATACAATCTCTCTCCCTCGGGTGCAAGCGCCCTGGCTGGCGAGGCATCTTGCTCCGTAGGAGCGCGTGGACTCGCCAAAGGGATCGGCGCCAGCAGTGAAGGGAGAGGCGTTACGGGGCCTCAAATGGAGAGGATTGAGAATCCCTACCAAGCGGTGCCAACTCGAGTTTACACCGCTGAGCAAGGGGGTTTTTCTCCGATCACATAATGTAGATCCGGACCGCGGGTTCTTGAGCCCGCTACGGGGTTGGTCTACCTTGGGCACGAGCGTTGACGATCGCTCTTTGACAGTGTGGCCAAAACCCGCCGGGCGCCCACCTCCGCAGGCGTCAACCGGGCCGCGCATGGGCCCATATAGAAAGGAGGGTGCCGAGATGAAAAAGCTCGCCATGTTCTGCCTCATGCTGTTTCTGGCCGCTGGTACGGGCACGGTGCTGAGCGGCTGCTCGATGGATCTCTTCAGCGTCCGCGGTGGGGAGATGTCTTCTGACCAGGGTGGGGAGATGTCCTCCGATCAAGGTGGGGAGATGTCTTCCGATCAAGGCGGAGAGATGTCTTCCGACCAGGGTGGGGAGATGTCTTCCGATCAGCGTTGATCAACGCGGGGGTGCGTCGGGGAGTCTGGATTTTCCCCGTTTCCGTATTGTATACTTGACAGGCACACACATTAGTAGCGAGAAAGGAGGTGGGCGCCTCTCATGGGTGCGGGTTCCCCAACGGCCACACTGGACAGCCTGTATCTGGATCAGCTCGCCACACGCGCCGAATCCCTTCCGGAGACCCTTCGTCAGCGTCTGCAGGAGGCCAATCGCTGTTATCAGGAAAGCCTTTACGGCAGAGCCGTCGAGCTCTATGAGTCCCTGTTGCAGGAGGACTTGCCCCCCGAGCTGCGGGCGGATGTGGGGCTACAGCTGGTGGCGGCGCTGAACTGGATCAAAGATGAGCGTGTCTTTGAGCAGCTCGATCGGATAGAGCCTGTCACCGAGTTTCAGAAGGCCCTGCTCAGCCTGCGCACGGGCGTGGCGCTTATGGACATCGCCCGGGACTACAAAAGCGCCCTGAGCTGGATCGATCAGGCGGCCGACCAGTTCGCCGCCCTGGGAGAGAAGGACTGGGAACTGCGGGCGATGAATAACCGGGCCAAGTGCTACCACCAGATGGGCATGTTCGAGGAGGCGCGCAGGGAACTGCGTACGGTTTATTACATCGCCCGTCGACACGGGCTTCGGGAGCGCATGCTCATCGTCACGCTTAATCTGGGCGTGCTGGCCGAGGACGAGGGCAACTGGGAGGAGGCTGAGCGCTACTACCGGAAGGCCTACGAATCGGCCCTCGATATGGGCAATCGGCGCCTGCAGGCCCTGTGCCTCTATAACCTGGCCACCCTGCATCACGATCAGGGCTTCTACGGGCTGGCTCTGGAATATTATGAGCTGGCTTTGGCGCTGTATCGGGAAATGGGGGCTGAGCGGGATATAGAGGAAAAGACGGCGCGCATGCAGGAGGCCATGCGGGGCCGGGAGCAGGTGCTGGAAAATCTGGCCCGCATGGTCGGTATGATGACCATTCGGGAGCTGCGGCAGCGGTATATCGCCGGTCTGGTCAAGAGCTTCCTGCGGGTGCCCGGGATCCCGACCCGAGAGAAGCTGGCCGAGCGTATCGGGGTCACCCGGCAGACCATCTACAAGAACATTCGGGATGCGATTGAGGAAGGGCTCCTGCCTCGCGAGGAGGCCGGGGACGCCTAAGAGCGCTGGGTGATCGTGAGCAGGGAGGCGCGTGCTTGGAAATCATCCAGGACATCCGAGAGATGCAGCGCCGTGCCTCGGAACTGCGGCTGCAGGGCCGGCGTATCGCCGTGGTGCCCACGATGGGCGCCTTCCACGAGGGCCATCTGGCCCTTATGCGCATGGCCCGACAGCGGGCCGACGTGGTCATCGCCACCCTCTTTGTCAATCCGCTCCAGTTCGGACCCAACGAGGATTATGAGCGATACCCTCGAGACTGGGAGGGGGATCTGCACAAGGCCGATTCGGTAGGCGTCAATATCCTCTTTGCCCCCGCTGTAGAGGCCATGTATCCGAACGGATACCAGACCTATGTGGTCGTGACCGAGCTGAGCCGTCCTCTGGAGGGGGCCATACGACCGGGGCACTTCCGCGGGGTGACCACTGTGGTGACGAAGCTCTTTCATCTGACCTGTCCCCATGTGGCCGTCTTCGGGCAGAAAGACGCCCAACAGGCGCTCATTATCCGGCGCATGGTGCGCGATCTGAACTTCGATATCGAGGTGCTCATCCATCCGATCGTGCGGGAGCCCGATGGGCTGGCCATGAGCTCCCGGAACGTCTACCTGTCGGCCGAGGAGCGCGCGCAGGCCCCGGCCCTGTATCGGTCCCTTCGGTGGGCCGAGGAGGCCATCCGTGCCGGGGAACGAAATCCGGAGAAGGTCATTGAAGGGATGCGCCGTATCCTGAGGCGCGAGGCCCCGCTGGGGCATATCGACTATGTCGCCGTCTGCGATACGGAGACGCTCGATGAGCTCGTGGAGCTCCGACCCGGCCGGGAGGTGCTGGTGGCCCTGGCCGTGCGTTTTGGCTCGACCCGGCTGCTGGATAATGTGCTTCTGACCGTGCCGGAGTGAGGGTCGGTTTATGTGGGTGTGCATGTTCCGTTCCAAGTTGCACCGGCTCGTGGTGACGGAGGCCAACCTCTACTACGAGGGCAGCATCACCATTGATGAGGAGCTGCTGGAGTTGGCCGAAATCCTGCCCTATGAGCAGGTGCAGGTGGTCAACCTCAACACGGGTGCCCGCCTGGAGACCTACACCATCCCCGGCCCCCGGGGCAGTCGCGTGGTGTGCCTCAACGGCCCGGCTGCCCGCACCGGAGCTCCCGGCGATGAGGTGATCGTCATCGCCTACGCGCAGATGTCGCTGGAGGAGGCCCGACGCCACCGGCCGCGCGCGGTGTTCGTCGATGGGCACAACAACCCGCGCGAAGTGCGTCTGCTCGGCCCGGAAACGATCCCCGTCTGAGCGCCGTTCAACGGTCTGAGCATGTGCTTCCGGGCCGGATCGGTGCTTGGCCGGCTCGGGAAAGGTGGCGTATCTTGGTCTGTTCCGAGGCAGGAGTACGGATACACCATGCTGAATTTCCTTACCAGGCTGTTCGGCTCCAAGCATGAGCGCGACATCAAAAAGCTCATGCCCATTGTCGAACAGATCAACCGGTATTACGAGCAGTTTCAGGCCCTCTCGGATGCGGAGTTGCGCGCCAAGACCGAGGAGTTCAAAGCCCGCATCCGCGAGGCGGTTCGGCAGATCGAGGAGGAGAGGGCGCAGATCGAAGCCCGGCTGGCTCAGGATGGCACCCCGGGGCCCGATGGGGAGCTTATTGAGCTCTCCCCCTCGGAGCGGGAAGCCCTCTATAGCCGTCTGGAGGAGCTGGAGAAGGAATGGCTCCAGACCGTCGAGGAGGTGCTCGATGCAATTTTGCCCGAGGCCTATGCGGTCGTCAAAGAAGCCTGCCGGCGCATGCTCGGTAAGCAGTGGACCGTCACGGGGCATACGATCACCTGGGACATGGTGCCTTTCGATGTGCAGCTCATGGGCGCCATTGTCCTGCACCAGGGCAAGATCGCGGAGATGAAGACCGGTGAGGGCAAGACGCTGGTGGCCATCATGCCGGCCTACCTGAACGCCCTAGCCGGCCGCGGCGTACATATCGTGACCGTGAACGATTATCTGGCCCGCCGGGATGCGGAATGGATGGGGCCGATTTACGAGTTTCTGGGGCTTACGGTCGACTGCATCGACCGCTATCCGCCCAACACGCCCCAGCGTCGAAAGGCCTATGAGGCGGACATCACCTACGGCACGAACAACGAGTTCGGTTTCGATTACCTGCGCGACAACATGGCCGTGCGCCCCGATCAGATCGTCCAGCGCGGCCATCATTACGCCATCATCGACGAGGTGGACTCCATCCTGATCGACGAGGCCCGCACGCCGCTCATCATTTCTGGCCCTGTGCCCGTGAGCGACGAGAACAAGTTCATCGAGCTCAAGCCTCGAGTCGAAAAACTGGTCTATGCCCAGCAGCGCCTGGTGGCCCAGTGCGTGGCCGAGGCCCGGCGCGCCCTGGAGGCGGGGGATACGGAAAAGGCAGGCCTTCTGCTGTTGCGTGCCCACAGGGGCTTCCCCCGCAACAAACAGCTCATGCGGATGCGCACCGAAGATGGATCCATCGAGCGCCTCATCCAGAAAACGGAACTCTTCTACCTCCAAGAGCAGGCCAAGAACATGCACATCGTCGATGATGAACTCTATTTCGTCATCGACGAGAAGAACAACACCATCGAGCTCACCGAGAAGGGCCGTCAGCTCATCACCCAGGAGGGAGAGGATCCCGACTTCTTCGTCATCCCCGATCTGGGTACGGAGACGGCGCGCATCGAGCAGGAATTTCAGGAAAAGAAGCGCGAGCTCGAGGAGCGCCTCGCCCAGGACCCGAACCTCTCGGAGGAAAAACGCCACAATAAGCTGGCCAACGAGCTCAGCCTGCTGCGCAAGGAGAAAGAGGAAAAGCTCCAGCGCCTCTATCAGCTCTACGCCGAGCGGGCCGAGCGTATCCATGCCGTCGAACAGCTCTTGCGCGCCTATACGCTGTTCGAAAAGGACGTCGAGTATATCGTCCAGGACGGCAAGGTGCTCATCGTCGACGAGCATACGGGACGGGTGCTGCCCGGTCGGCGCTATTCCGATGGCCTGCACCAGGCCATCGAGGCCAAGGAAAACGTCAAGGTTGAGGCGGCCACGCAGACCTATGCCACGATCACGCTACAGAACTACTTCCGCATGTACCACAAGCTGGCCGGCATGACGGGTACGGCGGAGACTGAGGCGGCGGAGTTCTACGAGATCTACAAGCTCGACGTGGTCGTCATTCCCACGCATAAGCCCGTCATCCGAGTTGACAAGGAAGATGTGATCTTTCGCACCAAACGCGAGAAGTACAACGCCATCATCGAGAAGATCCGCGAATACCACCAGCGGGGTCAGCCCGTGCTCGTGGGCACCACGAGTGTGGAGGTCTCCGAGACCCTGAGCCGCATGCTTCAGCGCGTCGGCATCCCCCACAACGTGCTCAACGCCAAGCACCATCAGCGCGAGGCGGAGATCGTCGCCCAGGCCGGTCAGAAGGGCGCCGTCACGATCGCCACGAACATGGCCGGTCGGGGTACGGACATCAAGCTCGGGCCGGGCGTGCGAGAGCTGGGCGGTCTGGCCATTATCGGCTCGGAGCGCCACGAGTCCCGCCGCATCGACAACCAGCTCCGGGGGCGTGCGGGCCGCCAGGGAGACCCGGGAGAGACGCAGTTCTTTGTCTCCCTGGAAGACGACCTCATGCGCCTCTTCGGATCCGATCAGGTCGCGCGCATCCTGGAGCGGATGGGCATGAAGGAAGGGGAGGTCATCCAGCACCCCCTGGTCACCCGGGCCATCGAGCGGGCTCAGAAGCGCGTCGAGCAGAACCACTTCGCCATCCGCAAACGACAGCTGGAATTCGACGACGTACTCAATAAGCAACGCCAGACCATCTACGAGCTGCGTCGCAACGCGCTTCTGGGCCGGCGGGTGCGTTCGGATCTGGAGCACATGCTCGAGGATTTTGTGCACGCCCTGGTGGCTCGCCATTACCCGGATGGCGATCTGGAGGGGTTGCGCATGGCCTTTCTGCGCCATCTGGCCGTGGACGTGGAGCTGGATCGGGAAGCCTTCCTCCGGCTGGGCGAGCAGGGGGTGGCCGAACACCTCCTCGAGGCGGCCCGGGCCGCCTATCGGCGCAAAGAGGACATACTGGCCGAGGATTTCTATCGCTTCGTGCGGCAGGTGCAGGAAAGCCCGATGGAGCAGAAACCGGAATACATCTCCGTCCTCTTCAGCGACGGAAGCCGGTTTCTCCTCGTCAACGTATCCCTGCAGGAGGCCCTCCGCAGCCAGGGGCATGAGCTCATGCGCGCTCTGGAGCGCGCCACCCTCCTGATGGTCATCGATGAGCGCTGGACCGAACACCTGCGCGATCTCGATGAGCTCCGGGAGGGTATCTACCTGCGGGCCTACGGGCAGAAGGATCCCCTGCTGGAATACAAGATGGATGCCTTCGAGCTCTTCCGCCGCATGATGGAGCGTCTGGGCGAGGAGGCGGTCTCCTTTATCTGGAAGGCGCTTCCGGCCGCCGATGGGCAACCCCGGCGGGGGCATCCGAGCAGGCCGCGTATGGATCTGGAGCGCGCCCGGGCCACACACGAATCCCTGACAGGGCTTGCCGCGCTGGTCGAATCTGCCCCCCCTCGGGGAGGAGCGGCGGGGCCGACCCAGAAGCGCCCGATGGCGCCCGGAGAGCGGCCGCAGCCGATCGTGGTGGGGGAAAAGATCGGCCGCAACGACCCTTGTCCCTGCGGCAGCGGCAAAAAGTACAAGCACTGCCACGGCCGTATGGAGTAGACATCCTCCCGTGCCGGGATGCTGCGCACGCTCTACATCCGCAACTACGCTCTTATCGAAGAGCTGGAGGTCTCCTTCGGCCCGGGCCTCAACGTGCTGACCGGAGAGACCGGGGCGGGTAAGTCCATCCTGGTTGGGGCCCTCAAGCTCTTGCTCGGGGATCGGGCCAGTCCGGACTGGATCCGAAAAGGCGCCTCCAAGGCGGTCCTGGAGGCCACGCTGGACCTGTTCCCGGACGATCGCCGCGTGCGTGCCTATCTGGAGGCACAGGGTATCGAAGCTGAATCGACCATCTGCCTGCGTCGGGAGTTGAGCAGCACGCAGAGTCGGGCTTTTGTCAACGACACTCCGGTCACCCTGACGGTGCTGCGTGAAGTGGGCAGCTATCTCATGGATCTGCACGGGCAGCATGAACACCAGTCCCTGCTCCGCGTCGAGCAACATGGCTATCTGCTCGACAGCGTGGCCGGTCTGAACCAACAGGTCGAGGCCTATGAGGCCCGATATCGGCGCTATCAGGCCCTGTTGCGGAGACGCCGGGAGCTGGAGCAGGAGGCCGAACGCCAGCGGCAGTGGCGCGAGCTGTACGCCTTTCAGGCCCAGGAGATCGACGCCGTCGGCCCCTCTCCGGATGAGGAGGCGGAATTGGAGGCCGAACGCCGTCGGCTGGAAAACGTCGAGCGCCTTTTTGAGAGCACGGCTCGTCTGCACGCCCTGCTGGCTGAAGGAGAAAAGGCGCTCATCGGATATCTGGCCACGGTGGTCGAGGAGCTGGAGGATCTGGCCCGGATCGACGAGGCCTTCCGGGACTGGACCGAAGAGGCCCGTTCGGCGCAGGTGGCCATGGAAGAGCTGGCCCGCTTTCTGCTCGACTATCAGGGTCGTCTTGTCTTCGATCCGGATCGGTTGCAGGTCATCCGGGATCGACTGGGCGCCTTCGAACGCCTCAAGCGCAAATACGGAGGTTCCACAGAGGCTGTGCTCGCCTACCGGGAACAGATCGGCCGCCACCTGCATGCCGCCGATCGATCCGAGGCCGAGTTACAGGAGCTGCGGTCCGCGCTCCGGGAAGCCGAATCCCTGCTTTCCGAGGCGGCCTGGGCCCTTTCGCAGGCCCGTCGGCGCGCTGCGGAGACGATCGCGCCGGCCGTGGTGGAAGAGCTGGCCCAGCTCGGCATCGAGGGGGCGCGTTTCCTTGTGCGCCTGAGTCAGGAGCCCGATCCGGAGGGCTGGGTTGTGGGGCCCGAGGGGCGACGGTATGCGGCGGGGCCGCGCGGTATCGACCGGGTGGAATTTCTCATCAGCACCAATCCGGGAGAGGACCTCAAGGAGCTGGCGCGCACGGCCTCAGGGGGGGAGATCTCCCGCATTATGCTGGCGCTCAAGCGCATCCTGGCTCGCATGGAGCGCTTGCCCATCATGGTCTTCGATGAGATCGATACGGGTATCTCGGGGGCGGTGGCGGCCAAGGTGGGGCGCAGCCTCAAGGAGCTGGCCCGTTTTCATCAGGTCATCGTCATCACCCACCTGCCCCAGATCGCCTGTCAGGCCGATCAGCACTATCGGGTCGAAAAGGTGCTCCGAAGCGGAAGGGCGGTGACCCAACTGCGCGCGCTGGACGAGGAGGAACGCTCCTATGAGATCGCCCGCCTGCTCAGCGGGGATGCCGTCACGGAAAAAGCCCTCGAGAGCGCCCGCGAATTGCTGGCCGCCGCTCGCTGTTGACCTTTCCCTGTCATCGGATGCCAATTCGATAGGATACAGCCATGCGCACGCTGCATTTCTACAATACCCTCACGCGCCAGAAAGAGCCCTTTGCGCCGATGGATCCGGCCCTGGTGCGCATGTACGTCTGTGGCCCGACTGTGTACGATCACGCCCATCTGGGGCATGCGAAAAGCTACGTCAGCTTTGATGTGATCCGCCGTTATCTGCGCTACCTGGGCTATCGGGTTCGATATGTGCAGAACATCACCGATGTGGGGCACCTTATGGGCGACACCGACGAGGGGGAAGACAAACTCATCCTGGCCGCCCGGCGTGAGCGGCTGGAGCCCATGGAGGTGGCCGAAAAGTACTTCCGGAGCTTCACCGAGGACATGGATCGGCTCGGCGTGCTGCCCCCGGATATCCAGCCCCGCGCCTCCGGACATATCCCGGAGCAGATCGAGCTCATCGAGTTGCTCCTCGAAAGAGGCTATGCCTACGTGGTCAACGGCTCGGTGTACTTCGATGTGAGCAGGGATCCGGATTACGGTAAGCTGTCGGGCCGCCGGATCGAAGAGTTGCTGGCCGGATCCCGGGAGGGGCTTGAGGGGCTGGAGGAGAAGCGCCACCCCGCGGATTTCGCCCTCTGGAAGCGGGCCGAGCCCGGACACCTGCTGCGCTGGCGCAGTCCATGGGGGATCGGTTACCCCGGCTGGCATATAGAATGCTCCGCGATGAGCATGCGCTACCTGGGTCCCCAGTTCGACATCCACGGGGGTGGGTTGGAAAATCAGTTCCCCCACCATGAATGCGAGATCGCCCAGAGCGAATCGGCCACGGGACAGGAGCCTTTTGTGCGCTACTGGCTACACAACAACATGGTCACGGTGGGCGGGCAGAAAATGGGCAAGTCGCTGGGCAACGCGATCTCGCTCAAGCAGCTCTTCAGCGGGGACCACCCGCTCCTGGAGCGTGGATATGCCCCCCAGGTGGTGCGCTTCTTCATTTTGCAGAGCCATTACCGCAGTCCGCTGGATTTTTCCAACGAAGCGCTCAAGGCCGCCGAGCGGGGATGGGACACCCTCTCCGATGCGGTGCGTCTGCTCCAGGAGGCCCCTGCTGGGGAGGGGGCTTCCGTGGATACGGAGGCCTACCGGCAACGCCTGGAAGCGGCCATGAACGACGACTGCAATACGGCACAGGCCCTGGCCGTGCTCTTTGAATTGCTCCGCGATGTGCGCTCCCGTATCCTCGCCGGCGAGGCGCCCGGAAATCTGGATCAGGTCCGATTCCTGGTGCGCACCTGGCTTGGAGAGGTGCTCGGGCTGTGGCCGGAGCCGGTCTCCGGCCGGGAGGCCCACTCCCGACTGCGCGCCCTGGTGGAGCTCGTGCTCGAGCTGCGCCAGCACGCCCGCCGGGAACGGCAGTGGGCGCTGGCCGATGCTATTCGGGATCGACTGACGGCCATTGGCATTGAGGTGCAGGATACGCCCCAGGGCCCGGTGTGGCGTTTTCGTCCCTGAATGCCGGCATGAAGCTTGTCTAGCCGCAGAGCGGCTGTGCCCGAAGTTGCGCAAGACGGGGTGGACGAATACTTTTAGTGGCCATCGCCTGCTGCAGAAGGGGTCACAGGGGTGCTGGGATCTGACCATGAGCCTGCCCGACGCCTCTCCAGCCGCCATCTCATTGTGCCGCTTGTACTGAGTCTCACAATGATGATCGTGCTGGCGGTCTGGTTCTATGAGCCGGGCACGTGGCGTCTGGTATGGGGAGCTTTTGATATCCGATGGCTGGGGTTGGCCCTGCTGTTGCTTGGGGTCTCCGTGCTGTTGCGCGTGATGCGGCTGCGCTGGCTGCTGGGAGGGCGTCTTACGTCTCGGGCCGCCTGGCGTGTGCAGCTGTGGTGGGAGTTCGCCAGCACGGTCACGCCCTCTAGTATCGGAGGGGCGCCGGTGGCAATTTATTTTCTCGCCCGGGAGCGGGTAAGCGTGGGGGTGGCCTCTTCGGCGGCGCTTTCCGTGATGCTCTTTGAGCAGCTCTGGCTGAGCACGCTCCTGTTTGTCCTGTTTCTGGGCGCCTGGCATCTTTCGGTTGTGCCCTTCGGGGGGGCCGCAGGAGGAGCTTTCTCCCTGGCGCTGATGGTGCTCTGGGGATGGACGCTGTTGTTGGGGTATCTGCTCTTTGTGCGGCCGGACTGGCTTTCCTCCATCGGGCAGCGTATCTGTCGGATTGCGTTTCTGCGGCGCCATCAAGCCCTTGTGCGTCGGGAGCTGGAGGAACTGGTCAGACGCGCCCGCCAGCTGCGTCAGCGACCTGTGGGGTTTCTACTCAAGGGCTATGGCATTACGCTGGCCGCCTGGGTCGCCCGTCTGGGCGTGCTTCTGGCCGTGGTGGCCAGTTTGGTGCCCTCGGCGGACTGGAAACTGCTCTGTTTCCGGCAGGCCTTGCTGGTACTGGGCGGGCTCTTTGTGCCCACTCCCGGCGGCAGTGGGGGGGTGGAGGGATTGTTTATGCTCTTGGTGGCCCCGCTTCTGCCCCGCGTTTTCCGGGTGCCCGTGCTCGTGCTGTGGCGTTTTTTGACCTACTACGTCTTCCTCCTGAGCGGGATCACGCTGCTTACCCGTCACGTGCAACGACGAAGGCTGGCCCGCCCCCGGGGTAGGCTCTGGATTGCTTCCCGCACCGGCCATCCCGTCTCGTAACGACTCCTTTCTCGGAGCCGTCCTCTGCGTGGTCCTCCGGAGGGAAGGTGACGATGTCGCTCGGGCGCGCCCTGCGTCACTGGCTGTTTCCGGATCTATGTCTGGCCTGCGGAGAGCGGCTCTCCCCCTCTGAGGGGCGCATTTGTCTGTGCTGTCTGGCTACCTGTCCACGGGTGGATCCGGAGTGTCGGGGACTTGTGGGATCCTGGACGTCTCGGGAGCTCAATCGGGTAACGGCGCTCTGGTCCTATGACGAGGAGCGGGTTCGGCGCATCGTGCACGGGCTCAAATACCAGGGCTTCTCCCGCCTGGCCCGCGAGCTGGGGCCTGTTCTGGCCAGACAGGTTCAGGGCTGGTTGCAGGAGACCGATGTGCTTGTGCCCGTTCCCCTGCATCCCCGAAGAGAGCGCGCCCGGGGGTTCAATCAGAGCGAGTTGCTGGCCCGGGCCGTGGGCGATGCGCTGGGGCTTGCGGTCTGGTCTGGCCTGGTGCGCGTTCGGTATACTCGCTCTCAGACCGGGTTGGGGCCCCGGGAGCGGACGGAAAACGTTCGGGGCGCTTTTCAGCTAAGGGACCGGGTTCCGGAGGGCCGCCTCTGGCTTGTGGACGATGTCCTTACCACCGGGGCCACGATGCTGGCCTGCGCGCAGGTCCTGCGGCGGGCCGGGGCCGAATGGGTGGGGGCTATCGCGTTGGCTGCGGTTCAGGGGAACATGGGGGAGTCGGTGCGCGTTTTCGCTGCGCCTCTTCCTTGAAAGAAGGGAATTTCCATGGGGGCACCGCAGGCCGGAAGGCGCGAACTCTTTTCCCGCCTGTTGCGGCAGGCCGAACGAGCCCATCGGCAGAGCCGTTTTGAGGAGGCCGCTCGGCTATACCAACAGGCTGCTCGATACGCCGGGGCCGATCCGGTCCGGCGCCTGCAGGCCTACCTGGGGGCCGGGCACGCGTTGCGGCTGGTGGGTCGATTCCGGATGGCGCTCCGATACTATGAGCGGGTTCGCGAGCTCGTGCTCGGATCCGACCAGGAAGGGTTCCTGGTGGATGCTTCCGTAGGAAGCGCTATGGCCCTGCGGGCGCTGGGGGAGCTTGAGGAGGCGCGAAGGCGTTTTGAATCCGCGCTTCGTCACTACCAGGCCCAGGGGGACCTGGAAGGGCAGGCCTACGTGCTCTGGAGTCTGGGGGGCACGCTACGGCTGATCGGGGATTTTGAGGCCGCCTTGCGGATCCTCCAGAAGGCGCTTCGGCTCTATGAACATTTGCGGGAGCCGGAAGCGGAGGCCTACGTGCGGTGTGCGCTGGGCGGGCTGAGCCGCATGCGGGGGCAGTACGAGGCTTCGCTTGCCTATTACGAAGAGGCCGAGCGCCTTATGCGTCGGAGCAGGGACGTATTCGGACAGGCCTATGCGGCCTGCGGCATCGCCAATGCGCACCGTATGCTCGGCAATTGGTCCGAGGCCTCCCGCTTCTTTGACCGCGCCCAGAGCCTCTATCGGCGTATCGGGGACCGGGTCAGTTACGCCTATACGCTCTGGGGCGAGGGGACGTTGCAGAAGGTGCGGGGTGAGCATGCGCAGGCCCGGGATCGATTCCGTCAGGCGGCCGTTCTGTTCAGGGCTACCGAGGACGATCGCGGCCTGGCCTATGTCTATCTGGGTCTGGCGGAATTGATCCTGCTCGAGGGGAGAAGCGTAAATCAGGCCCGTCGTTATGTGCAGGCCGCCATGAGGCGCACCGAACGGCACGGGTATCGATTCGAGCGCCTGCATGCCGATGTGCTTGCGTTGTGGCTGGAGGGGGGGCCTCATCCGGAGGCCTGGCAGGCGCTGTGTGCGGCCTATCGGGCCTGCGGATCCCGCTGGATGGAGCAAATCAGGCCGGAGTTGCCGTTGAATATCCCTTGATCCTGCGCCGGGCGCTGGCGGTGTTTGCGGCTTGACAAGCTCTTCGGGGTGGGGTTAACTTTGCTGACGCGTTCGTTGGGATTTGGCCTTCTGTTGCGAAGGGGTTATCTTTGCGCTCCTGAGGCTGGCGTAGCTCAACGGGTAGAGCGGCTGACTTGTAATCAGCAGGTTAAGGGTTCGAGTCCCTTCGCCAGCTCCGTCGGTGCGCGCATGCAGTGGGGCAGGTACCGAAGCGGCCAAACGGGGCAGACTGTAAATCTGCTGGCGTCATGCCTTCGGAGGTTCGAATCCTCCCCTGCCCACGGGCAGACAGGCGGGTGTAGCTCAGCTGGTAGAGCGCGAGCCTTCCAAGCTCGTGGTCGCGGGTTCGAGTCCCGTCGCCCGCTCCTGATGATGGGCCAACGTAGCTCAGTCGGTAGAGCACTTCCATGGTAAGGAAGGGGTCGCCGGTTCGAATCCGGCCGTTGGCTCCCGCTGTACGGGTGTAGCTCAACTGGTAGAGCAGCGGTCTCCAAAACCGCAGGTTGGGGGTTCGAGTCCCTCCACCCGTGCCCGTTGAGGCGACGTGGCCGAGTGGTCAGGCAGAGGTCTGCAAAACCTCCTACGGCGGTTCGAATCCGCCCGTCGCCTCCAGCGCCATCTCAACACAAAAGGAGCCCGCTCCGATGCAAAAAATCCGACAGTTCTTCGAGGATGTCCTGCGGGAAATGGGCAAGGTGAACTGGCCCACCCAGAAAGAGCTGCGGGACAGCACGGCGGTGGTGCTCATCTTTTCCCTCCTGTTGAGCGTCTTCATCTTCGCTGTAGATGAGGTCTTCACGTTGGCGCTGGAGGCCATTCTGCGATAAAGTATTCGAGATGTCTATGGCTCAGACGACCGAAGGGTTGCGCAAGTGGTATGTGGTCAGGACCCGCACGGGTCAGGAGAAGAAGTTCATCGCCTATATGGAGCATGAGCTCAGGCGCTCTCCAAGCCTGCAGGAGAAGGTAGGGCAGATTCTGTTGCCCTCCGAAACGGTCGTGGAGGTGCGGGGAGGGAAGAAGCGTACTCGGGAACGGGCCTTCTTTCCCAGCTACGTGCTCATCGAGGCGGTGCTGGATAATGAGGTCAAGCACGTGGTGCTCAACTCCAGCGCCGTGCTCGGTTTTCTCTCTACGGGCAACGAGCCCACCCCGCTGCGGCCCGAGGAGGTCAATCGGATTCTGGGTCGGGTAGATGAGGTCCGTCAGATGGGGGTGGTGGAGGTGCCCTTCCGGCTTGGGGAGTGGGTGCGCATCACGGGGGGGCCGTTTCAGGACTTCGAAGGCACGGTGGAGGAAATCAATCCCGAGAAGATGAAGGTCAAGGTGATGGTCTCCATCTTCGGCCGCAAAACCCCCGTTGAGGTGGACTTCTCCCAGGTGCGCGCGCAGGAGGAATGAACGCGATCGTGCACGTCCCTGTGTCTTCCGGGTGCCACGCCCGCCGGTCCTCTCGGGGTGGTCGGAAGAGGGCTTCTCGCAGGGAAACGGCGCGTGGGAATAGATCCGTGGACACCAGATAAGCAGCGGACATTATGGCCAAGAAAGTCGTCGGATACGTCAAGCTGCAGATCCCGGCGGGGGAGGCCACACCGGCCCCGCCTGTGGGTCCGGCCCTGGGTCAGCGCGGCATTAACATCATGGAGTTCTGTAAGCAGTTCAATGCCAGGACCCAGGATAAAAAGGGGCTTATCGTCCCCGTCGTAATCACGGTCTATGCGGATAAGTCCTTCAGCTTCATTGTCAAGACCCCTCCGGCTCCGGTGTTGCTCAAGAAGGCCGCGGGCATCGAGAAGGGATCCTCGGAGCCCAACCGGGCCAAGGTGGGCACGGTCACCTGGAAGCAGATCCGGGAGATCGCCGAGATCAAGATGCCCGACCTGAACACGGACTCCATCGAGGCGGCCATGCGCATGATCGCCGGCACGGCCCGGAGCATGGGGATTACCGTGGTGGATTGATGGCGGAAGACGGCTATGCCGTCGCTAAAGACCGCGGAGGAGCTATGCCAAAACGTGGGAAGAAGTACCTGGAGGCGCTCAAGAAGATCGATCCAGAGCGGGAGTACAGCCTTGAAGAGGCGGCCCGACTGGTCAAGGAGATCTCCTATGCCCGTTTTGATGCGTCCGTGGACATGGACGTGCGCTTGGGGGTAGACCCCCGTCACGCCGATCAGGTGGTGCGCGGTTCTGTGGTCCTGCCTCATGGCACCGGGCGCACCGTGCGGGTGCTCGTGCTCGCAAACCCGGCCAAGCAGGATGAGGCCCGCGCCGCGGGGGCTGATTATGTGGGGCTGGAGGAGTACATCCAGAAGATCCAGGAGGGCTGGACGGACGTGGATGTGATCATTGCCACGCCGGATGTGATGCCCCAGCTGGGTCGACTGGGTAAAATCCTGGGCCCCCGGGGGCTGATGCCCAACCCGAAAAGTGGCACCGTGACGATGGATGTGGCCCAGGCGGTGCAGGCCGTCAAGGCGGGGCGTATCGAGTTCCGCGTCGACCGCTACGGCATCATTCACACCAGCATCGGTCGCGTCTCGTTTCCTGCCGAGCACCTGGTGGAGAACGCCAGGGCGCTGCTGAAGGAGATCTTGCGGCTTCGGCCCCCGGCGGCCAAGGGGGCTTACGTGCGCTCCCTGTACATGGCCCCCACCATGGGTCCGAGCATCAAGATCAATCGAGCGGTGCTGCAGAACCTCTAAGGTGGCGAGGAAAAGGCGATGAATCGCGCGGAGAAAACCCAGCTCATCGAGCAGCTGGTCGACAGGATCCAGAGGGCAGAGGGCATCTACGTGGCCGATTTTACGGGCATGACGGTGCTCGAGGAGTGGGAGCTCCGGCGCGCCTTCCGGAAGGCGAAGGTGGAATACCGGGTGGTCAAGAACACCCTGCTGCGTATCGCCCTGGAGCGTGTCGGGGGACATGAGGGGCTGTTGCCCTATCTGAATGGACAGACGGCCGTGGCCTTTGGCTACGAGGATCCTGTCGCGCCGGCGCGGGTGATCAAAGAATACGTACAGCAGAACCCCAAGCTGCGCCTGAAGGCGGCCAGCCTCGGTGGCGATGTCTTTGACGGCTCGCAGCTGGAGGTCCTGGCCAGCATGAAATCCCGGCAGGAGCTCATTGGGGATATCGTCGGGCTTCTGCTTTCGCCCATGCACCAGGTGCTGGGCGCGCTCACCGCACCTGGATCGACCCTCGTGGGCGCTTTGCGTGCCCTTTCTGAACGAGAGGCAGCCTAACCTGAAACAAAGAGGAGTTGATACCCATGGCAGACCTGCAAGCCCTTGCCGAACAGCTCGTCAATCTGACCATCAAAGAGGCCAACGAGCTGGCCAAGATCCTCGAAGAGCAATACGGCATCAAGCCGGCTGCGGCTGCGGTGGCCGTTGCGGCGGCCCCCGCGGCGGGCGGCGCCGCAGAGGCGGCCGTGGAGGAAAAGACGGAATTCGACGTCATCCTCAAAAACCCCGGCCCGAACAAAATCAACGTGATCAAGGAAGTGCGCGCCATCACGGGCCTGGGCCTCACAGAGGCCAAGGCGCTCGTCGATGGAGCCCCCAAACCGGTCAAGGAGGGCATCTCCAAGCAGGAGGCCGAGGAGATCGCCAAGAAACTCCGGGATGCCGGTGCGGAAGTGGAAATCAAGTAAGCGTGCTTCGAACGACATCTCCGGGCGCGGCTCTCGGCTCCGGGTGCACCCGGAGCCGAGGCCGCCCTTTTGTGTCTGCGGTGCGGAACCACCGCCGGCCCGAGCCGGTTTGTAAGGGAGCATTTCGGTTTGCGCGTGAACCCGAACCATCGTCGTGAGCCAACATGAGCCACTCTGAGCTGCACACCAACGGTCGCTACAGTGTGACCCCCTCGGGGCGGATTTCTTTCGCCCGCGTTCAGCCGGTGATCGATTATCCCGATTTCCTGGCCGTCCAACTGGAGTCGTTTAAGGAGTTTCTCCAGGAGGAGGTGCCCCCGGAAGAACGGCGTCGCGTGGGGCTGCAGGAGGTTTTTCTGGAAAACTTCCCCATCCAGGACGCGCGTGAGGAGTACACGCTCGACTTCCTCTACTACACCATCGAACCCCCCCGCTACACGATCGAAGAGTGCCAGGAACGGGGGCTGACCTATGCCGTCACGCTCAAGGCCCGACTGCGGCTTTCCTTCGTGCCCAAGGATGAGCCCGAGCTGGCGGAGCCGCCCATCGAGCAAGATGTGTACCTGGGGACGATCCCTTACATGACCGAGCGGGGCACCTTTATCATCAACGGGGCCGAACGGGTAATCGTCAGCCAGCTACACCGCTCCCCGGGTGTGATATTTGGGGAATCCCTGCACCCAAACGGCACGAAGCTCTACACGGCGCGCGTGATCCCGATGAAGGGCTCATGGCTGGAGTTCGCCACGGACGTCAACAACGTCATGTGGGTCTATATCGACCGGAAGAAAAAATTCCCAGTCACCATGCTCCTGCGCGCGCTGGGATGGAGCACGAATGAGGATATTCTGCGCCTGTTTTCGCTCTCCGAAGAGATCCGGCTGACTACGCGCGCGGACTTCCGCGAAAAGGCCGTGGGCCGCATACTGGCTACAGACGTCTTTGTGGAGCTGGAGCAGGAAGAGGTCGATGAGGATACGGGCGAGGTGCGCCTGCGCGAGGAGCGGCGCGTCCTGCTCAGAAAGGATCACGTCCTTCAGGAGGGCGACTACGATCTGCTTCGCGACGCGGGCGTGCGGGCCGTGCACGTAAAGCGGCGCGACGAAGAGACGAGCGACGAAAGCGAGGTGCTGCTCAACACCCTGGGGCGCGATCCGACACATTCTCAACAGGAAGCCCTCGAATACATCTACCGGCAACTGCGTCAGGGCGAGCCGCCGGATCTGGAGACGGCCCGGCAGACGATCGAGCGGCTTTTCTTCAACGAAAAGAAGTACGATCTGGGCGAGGTGGGCCGTTACCGGATCAACAAACGGTTGCGCCTCAACGTACCCATTCACACCCGCACGCTCACGCACGAAGACCTGATCGCCATCATTCGGGAACTGATCGATCTGCTCAACGGCAAGGCCAAGGTGGACGATCAGGATCATCTCTCCAATCGCCGCGTGCGCACGGTGGGCGAGCAGCTGGCCGCTCAGTTCGGAGTGGGGCTGGCCCGCATGGCCCGCACGATCCGGGAGCGGCTCAACATCACAGAAGGGGAGCAGGTCACCCCCGCCAGCTTGGTCACCGCGCGCACGATCACGAGCGTGATCAATAGCTTCTTCGGCACCAACCAGCTCAGCCAGTTCATGGATCAGACCAATCCGCTGGCTGAGCTGACGCACAAGCGTCGCATGTCCGCCCTGGGTCCGGGCGGTCTGACGCGCGAGCGGGCCGGCTTTGAGGTGCGCGACGTGCATTATACGCACTACGGTCGGCTCTGTCCCATTGAGACCCCAGAAGGACCCAACATCGGACTGATCTCCTCGCTGTGCGTGTACGCCAAGGTCAACCGCTTCGGGTTCTTGGAAACCCCGTACCGAATTGTGCGCGACGGAAAGGTGACAAACGAAATCCGATGGCTTTCGGCCGAAGAGGAGGATGAGACCATCATCGCCCAGGCCACCACGCCGCTGGATGAACAGGGTCGCATCGCCATCGATCACGTCCGGGCCCGCAGCGAGGCGGACTATCCCGTCGTTGGGCCGGATAAGGTCGAGTACGTCGATGTGGCGCCGAACCAGATCGTGAGCGCGGCGGCCGCGTTGATCCCGTTTCTGGAGCACAACGACGCCAACCGCGCGCTCATGGGATCGAACATGCAGCGCCAGGCCGTGCCCCTGCTGCGAACCGAGGCGCCCATTGTGGGCACGGGACTCGAAGAGCGCGTGGCCCGGGATTCGCGCGCCCTCATCGTGGCCGAGGGCGACGGGGTGGTCGAGGCCGTCGACGCCACGCGCATCGTGGTGCGCTATGACCGTTCCCCGGAGGAGGAGCTCGTCTCCTTCGATCCGCCCCGGCGGACGTATCGGCTCATCAAGTTTCGGCGCACCAACCAGGATACCTGTATCAACCAGAAGCCGGTCGTCCGTCCAGGGCAACGGGTCAAGAAGGGCGATGTGCTGGCCGATGGGTATGCCATCGAGCACGGGGAGCTGGCTCTGGGCAAGAACGTGCTGGTGGCCTTCATGCCCTGGCGGGGGTACAACTTCGAAGACGCCATTGTGGTCAGCGAACGGCTGGTGGCTGAGGACGTCTTCACCTCCGTGCATATCGATGAGTTCGAACATCAGGTCCGGGAGACCAAGCGCGGGGAAGAGGAGTTTACGCGCGAGATTCCCAACGTCTCCGAAGAGGCCACCAAGCACCTGGACGAAAACGGCATCATCCGTGTCGGGGCCGAGGTGCGGCCTAACGATATCCTGATCGGCAAAATCACCCCCAAAGGAGAGACGGACCCCACACCGGAGGAGAAGCTGTTGCGGGCCATCTTCGGGGAAAAGGCCGGCGAGGTCAAGGACGCCTCTCTCAAGGCCCCGCCGGGCCTTTACGGGGTGGTCATCGACACCAAACTCTTCAGCCGCAAGAGGAAAGACGGCGCCCTGAAGCGCGACGAAAAGCAGCTGCTGCAGGAGCTGGAGCGCCGGCACAAGCAGGAGATCGCCGAGCTCAACCAGCTCTTCTATGATAAGCTGTTCCAGCTTGTGGAGCGGAAGCGCTCGCTGGGCATCCGGAGCAGAGAGGGCGAGATCTTGGTCCCGGAGGGTGCGCTCATTACGCGCAAGACTTTCTCCAGCGTTCTGCCTACCCAGCTGGATGTGAACGCCGACTGGGTCGAAGATCGGGACACGAACCGGCTTATCCGGCGCCTGCACCGCAACTACATGAAGAAGTACCAGGAGCTGGAGGCCGCCTACAAGCGCGAGCAGTTCCTGATCGCCGCCGGCGATGAGCTGCCCGACTCGGGCATTCTGCAGCTGGCCAAGGTCTATGTGGCCAAAAAGCGCAAGCTCCAAGTGGGCGACAAGATGGCCGGTCGGCATGGAAACAAAGGCGTGGTCGCCAAGATCGTGCCCGTCGAAGATATGCCGTTTCTGGAGGACGGCACCCCGGTCGATATCGTGCTCAACCCGCTGGGCGTGCCGAGCCGTATGAACCTGGGGCAGATCTACGAGACCCTGCTGGGGTGGGCCGGAAAGAAGCTTGGGGTCAAGTTCGCCACCCCCGTCTTCGATGGGGCCACCTACGAGGACGTAAAAGAATGGCTGCGCAAGGCCGGCCTGCCCGAGGACGGGCGCGTCTGGCTTTATGACGGCCGCACCGGGGAGCGGCTGGACCGCAAGGTTACGGTGGGTTACATCTACATGATGAAACTCAACCACATGGTCGAGGACAAGATCCATGCCCGCTCCATCGGTCCGTACTCGCTCATCACCCAGCAGCCGCTTGGTGGCAAGGCCCAGTTTGGTGGTCAGCGCTTCGGGGAAATGGAGGTGTGGGCTCTGGAGGCCTACGGAGCGGCCAACGTGCTGGAGGAGATGCTCACCTATAAATCCGACGATGTGCAGGGCCGTTCCAAGGTCTACGAGGCCATCGTGAAGGGAGAAAACCTCCCCGAACCGGGTGTGCCGGAGTCCTTCAATGTGCTCGTGCGCGAGCTCATGGGCCTGGGTCTGGAAGTGCGCATCGAATAAAAAAGGAGGGTACAGCCTTGTCGCTGGCCAAGACGCTCAAGATCAAGCGGGATTTTACCCGGATCACGCTCTCGCTTGCCTCTCCGGAGGCGATTCTGGAGCGCTCCTATGGGGAGGTGCTCAAACCGGAGACCATCAACTACCGGTCCTTTAAGCCCGAAAAAGACGGACTCTTCTGCGAGAAGATCTTCGGGCCTGTCAAGGACTGGGAGTGCGCCTGCGGTAAGTACAAACGCATCCGCTACAAAGGGATTGTCTGCGACCGCTGCGGCGTGGAGGTGACGCAGAAGGCCGTGCGCCGGGAGCGCTTCGGACACATCACGCTGGCCGTGCCCGTGGTGCATATCTGGTATTTCCGCTCCATCCCCAACAAAATCGGCCTGCTGCTCGGGCTCACCTCCAAGGAGGTCGAGCAGATCGTCTACTACGAAAAGTACGTGGTCGTACAGGCCGGCGCCGCACGGCAGTTTGGCATCGAGGACAAGCAGCTGCTCACCGAGGATGAGTACCTGGAGCTGGTGCAGCAGTTGCCGCGCGAAAACCAGCAGCTCGATGACCAGAACCCGGACAAGTTCATCGCCAAGATGGGCGGTGAGGCCATCGAGATGATGCTCAAGCGCATCGATCTGGATGCTCTCTATCAGGAACTGCGCCAACAGGCGATGAACGAGACCAGCCAGCAGCGCAAGCGCGAGGCGCTCAAGCGGCTGCAGGTCGTCAACATGTTCCGGGAGGCCAACGAGCGCGTGCCCAATCGGCCGGAGTGGATGGTCCTGCGCGTGATCCCGGTCATTCCCCCGGAGCTTCGGCCTCTGGTCCCGCTGGAGGGCGGGCGTTTTGCCACCTCGGATCTCAACGATCTGTACCGGCGCGTGATCATTCGCAACAACCGGCTAAAGCGCCTCATGGACATCCGCGCTCCGGAGGTGATTTTGCGCAACGAGAAGCGGATGCTTCAGGAGGCCGTCGATGCGCTCTTTGACAACAGCCGCAAGGGCACGGCGGTCAAGGGCGACTCAAACCGGCCGCTGAAGTCCCTCTCCGATATGCTCAAAGGCAAACAGGGCCGATTTCGGCAAAACCTGCTGGGCAAGCGGGTCGATTACTCGGGCCGTTCCGTGATCGTCGTGGGTCCGGAGCTTAAGCTGCACGAGTGCGGCCTGCCCAAGGAGATGGCCATAGAGCTCTTTAAGCCCTTTGTCATCCGCAAGCTCATCGAGCGGGGTATTGTCAAGACCGTCAAAAGCGCCCGTCGCGTCATCGATCGCCGCGATCCGGTTATCTGGGACATTCTGGAAAAGGTCATCGACGGGCATCCCGTGCTGCTCAACCGCGCCCCCACGCTGCACCGCATCAGCATTCAGGCCTTCCAGCCTGTCCTCATCGAGGGCAAGGCCATCCAGCTGCATCCGCTCGTGTGTGCGGCTTTCAATGCGGACTTCGACGGGGACCAGATGGCCGTCCACGTGCCGCTGAGCCACGATGCCTGCCTGGAGGCCATGCTCCTGATGCTCTCCAGCCACAACATCATCAGCCCGGCCAACGGGCAACCCATCGCCGTGCCGAGCCAAGATATGGTGCTGGGCATGTATTACCTGACCAAGGCCCGGCCGGGGGCGCGGGGCGAGGGGCGGGTCTTCTCCTCTCCGGAAGAGGCCCTCATCGCCTATGATCAGGGCGTGGTGGATATGCACGCCCGGGTGAAGGTGCGTCTGGGCCGGGAGCTTGTGGAAACCACCATCGGACGTGTGCTCTTCAACCAGCTCTTGCCTCCGGAGGTGGGCTTCGTCAACGAGTTGCTCACCAAGAAAAACCTCAAGGACATCATCTATCGGGTCTACAAAGCGTGCGGCATTGCCCGGACGGCGCAATTCCTCGATGACCTCAAGCAGATGGGGTTTGAAGTGGCCACGCGAGCCGGCATCTCCTTCACGCTCGAGGAGATCATCGTGCCCGAGGAAAAAGAGCAGATCGTGCAGGAAACGCTGCACGAGGTGGCCGAGATCCGGATGCGTTACGAGATGGGCTTCATCACGGATAACGAGCGCTACAATCAGGTCATCGACGCCTGGACGCGCGCCATCAACCGGGTCTCGGAAATCCTCTATCGTCGTCTGGCCGAGGACCAGCAGGGCTTCAACGGCATCTTCATGATGCTCGACTCCGGAGCCCGCGGATCCAAGGACCAGATCAAGCAGCTCGGCGGTATGCGCGGGCTGATGGCCAAGCCGCAGAAGAGCCTGACCGGCGGGGCCGGGGAGATCATCGAGCACCCCATCATCGCCAACTTCAAGGAAGGCCTCTCCGTGCTGGAGTACTTCATCTCCACGCATGGGGCCCGCAAGGGGCTGGCCGATACGGCGCTCAAGACGGCCGATGCGGGCTACCTGACACGCCGACTGGTCGATGTGGCCCAGGATGTGGTCGTCACCATGGAGGACTGCGGCACTTTGCGCGGTATTCATATGACGGCCCTCAAGGACAACGAGGAGATCGTCGAGCCGCTGGCCGACCGCATCATCGGGCGTGTATCGGTGCACGACGTCTACGATCCCCTCACCGACGAACTCATCGTCTCGGCTGGAGAGGAGATCACCGAGGAAATCGCCGACCGGATCGCCAACACCTCCATCGAGATGCTGGAGGTGCGTTCTCCGCTGACCTGCGAGGCGCCGCGCGGGGTCTGCGCCAAATGCTACGGCCGCAACCTGGCCACAGGCCGCATGGTGCAGATCGGTGAGGCCGTGGGGATCATCGCCGCGCAGTCCATCGGCGAGCCCGGCACGCAGCTGACGCTGCGCACCTTCCACGTTGGGGGCACGGCGGCTCGTCTGGAGGCGGAGTCTAACATCAAGGCCAAGTTCTCCGGCCGGGTGCGCTTCGATAAGATCCGCTACGTGCTCTACGACGACGGGGAGGAAGAACACCAGGTCGTCATCAACCGCGGCGGCCAGATCGAGATCCTCGATGAAAACAACCGCGTAATCTTTACGGCCAACGTGCCCTACGGCTCGGAGTTGCTCGTTGCCGACGGGGCAACCGTAGAGCGAGGTCAGATCCTCTGCCGCTGGGATCCGTGGAACTCCGTCATCGTCTCCGAGGTCTCCGGAACGGCGGAGTGGCACATGCTCGAGGAGGACGTCACCTACCGCTCCGAGGTCGACGAGCATACCGGGCACCGGGATATTACCGTCATCGAGCCCCGGGATAAGACCCTCACGCCCATGATCGTTGTCCGGGGCGAACATGGGGTCAAGGAATATCCCCTGCCTGTTAAGGCGCGCGTGGTCGTGCAGAACGGCCAGCGTATTCAGGCCGGACAGGTGATCGCCAAGATCCCGCGCGAGACGGTGCGCACCAAGGACATCACCGGCGGTTTGCCTCGGGTAATCGACCTCTTCGAAGCCCGTCAGCCGGCTAACCCCGCCATCGTCTCGCACATCGACGGCTTTGTTCGCATGGGCGAGCGCAAGCGCGGCCAGCAGGAAATCATTATCACGGCCCGGGATGGGCAGGAGGAGCGCCGGTACATGATCCCGCTCTCCCGGCACATCCTGGTTCAGGATGGGGACTTCGTCAACGCGGGTGATCCGCTCACCGATGGCCCCATCTCCCCGCAGGACATCCTGGATATCAAGGGGCCGGGTGCCGTGCAGGAATACCTGGTCAACCAGATCCAGGAAGTCTACCGCATGCAGGGCGTCAAAATCGCCGACAAGCACATCGAGATCATCGTCCGGCAGATGATGCAGAAGGTGCAGGTCGAGGATCCGGGCGATACGAAGTTCCTGGAAGGCGAGCTGGTCGACCGAACGGCGTTCAACGAGGAGAACGAGTTCATCTACGACAAGCTTGTCGTCGCCGATCCGGGGGACTCCAACCTGCGTCCGGGGGACATCATCAGCAAGCGCCGGCTTCGGGAGATCAACTCCGAGCTCAAGCGCCAGGATCGCCGCCCTGTGGAAGTGCGAGAGGCGCGCCCGGCTACTTCAAGGCCCATCCTGCTCGGTATTACGGAGGCCGCGCTCCGCACGCAGAGCTGGGTCTCGGCCGCCTCCTTCCAGGAGACCACGCGCGTGCTGGCCGACGCGGCGGTGGCCGCCAAGACGGATCTCCTGCTGGGTCTGAAGGAGAACGTCATCGTGGGCCATCCGATCCCGGCCGGTACGGGATGGCGGCCGTTCCGGAACGTGCTGGTCGGATCCAAACGCGAGCTGGAAGCCCTCCGGGAAGGCAGGGCCAGGGTGGTGCCCGGTATGGAAGGTCCTGGCCCGCTTCCAGCGGGCTGAGCAGAGCGGCTGCCTGCAGAGGCCCCTTCCCTGCGCGGGGAAGGGGCTTTTGCTTCTCCGCAGGGGCGTCTAACGGATGTCGACCTCGATTTGCTGACGTAGCTCCCGAAGGGCTTCCCGCAGGGGGCGAGGTCGATAGCCCAGCTCCGTCTCCGCCTTCAGAATAATAAAGCCCGTGCGGGACGGTCTGCGGGCCGGCTGGCCGAGTTCCTCGGAGGTACACGGCTGGATCTGATCCGGATCCAGCTCGAAGACCTCCGCGATCTGCCGGGCAAATTCGTAAATGCTCACCAGCTCCCGACCCGAAAGGTGGTAGATACCGGAGGCGTTGCGGCGCACCAGCTGCTCGATGCCGCGGGCCAGGTCGACGTTGTACGTCGGGGTGCGATACTGATCCACGACCACCCGGACCCGTTCGCCCCGACGGAGCCGGTCGAGGAGCCAGAGGGCGAAGTTCGGTCGGTTGACGTTGCGCGCCGTGCCATACAGGAGTGCGGTGCGCACAATGGCCCAGTTGAGGAGGCTGGCGCGAACCTCGTTTTCGGCCGTGAGCTTGCTGGCCCCGTAGTAGTTGACGGGGTTGGGCAGATCATCCTCCCGATAGGGCCCGTTCTGGCCGTCGAATACGAAGTCCGTCGACAGGAAAACGAGCTTGCTATCGTAGCGCTCACAGGCGCGGATGATGTACTGCGTGGCCTGCACGTTCGTGCGCCAGCACAGAGCGCGCTCCCGTTCGCAGGCGTCCACGTTGGTCATGGCCGCCGCGTGGATGACCACATGGGGCGTGAAATCCGCAAAAAGCCCTTCGATGTCAGCGCGCCGGAGGATGTCAAGCCGCACATAGCCCGCGCTCAGGTTCCCAAAGCGGGGGCGCTCATCTCGCCCGGTGGCCAGAACGTCGTATCGTCCGTAGCGGGAGAACTCCTCCACCAGGCGCTGTCCCAGCAACCCGTTGGCTCCGGTGATCAGCACCCGAAGGGGGAGGATATCGCCAAAGGGCGGACTCATGGCCTCTCCGTACCTGCAGGCAGGCGCATGGGGATACCGTGTTCGGCTAGGTAGCGCTTGACCTCCGCGATGCGATAGTGCCGGAAGTGAAACATGGAGGCGGCCAGCACGGCATCGGCCCCGCCCTCCCGGAAGGCGGCCAGCAGATGTTCCGGTCGACCAGCCCCGCCGCTGGCGATGATGGGTACCGAAACACGTGCGGCAAGACTGCGCAGGAGTTCGAGGTCATATCCTGAGCGCGTACCGTCCTGATCCATCGAGGTCACAAGCAGCTCTCCGGCCCCGAGTTGGACGGCCTCTTCGGCCCATGCCAGCGCATCGCGGCCCGTGGGACGGCGCCCGCCGTGGGAGTATACCTCCCATCCCCCTTCGGGACGACGACGAGCATCGATGGCCACGACAATGCACTGAGCACCGAAGGCCTCAGCGCCCTCGGCGATCAGCCTCGGGCGCAGTAGCGCGGCTGTGTTCAGGCTGACCTTATCGGCACCGGCGTGCAACAGGTTCCGGATATCGGAGAGGGATCGGATCCCACCCCCCACGGTCAGAGGGATAAAAACCCCCTCCGCGGTGCGCCGCACCACATCCAGAATCGTGCCCCGATCCTCGGCAGAGGCCGTGATGTCGAGAAACACCAATTCATCTGCGCCTTCGGCATCATACCAACGGGCGTGCGCGACCGGGTCGCCCACCTCGAGCAGGTTTTCAAAACGCACACCTTTGACCACCCGGCCTCCGGCCACATCCAGACAGGGGATAATGCGTTTTGTGAGCATCAGTCCGCCTGGCGCAATCGTGCCGTGGAAAAACAGCTCAGGTCCACTTCCTCTTTGTAATGCACACACCAGAGCTCCTGACAGGGGAAGCGCCCCTCATAGAGGGCCCGTCCAATGATGACCGAGTCCACCCCGAGGGGCTCCAGCCGCTGCAGGGCCAGTAGATCCCGATACCGGGATACCCCTCCGGAGGCCGTCACCCGGAGGCCTGTTTCCTCAGCCAGCCTGCGCAGCGCCGGAATATTGGGTCCACGCAGGGTGCCGTCCCGGGTGATGTCCGTAAAGATCACCCGGCGTATGCCCAGTGCTTTTACCTGCCGGGCCAGCTCTAGCACCCGACGCCCGGATCCGGACCGCCATCCCCGCGTACGAACGCGCCCTCCGCGCGCATCCAGGCTTACGACCACGTGCGAGGGGCCGAAGTCCTCCACCAGCCGGCCTACCAGTTCAGGATCTTCGACTACCACTGTGCCCAGCACGATGCGATAGACCCCGATATCCAGCAGGCGCCGGGCATCGGCGTATGTGCGGATCCCGCCGCCGACTTGAACCGGAATGTCCACGGCCCTGGTGATGGCCTCGATCGCCGAAAGGTTCACGGGCCGGCCCTCGAGGGCGCCGTCCAGATCGACCAGGTGCAGTACCCGGGCATTCTGCACGCGCCACAGCCGGGCGGTTTTGACCGGATCCTCGAAGTAGACGGTCTCCGTCTCAAAGCGGCCCTGCACCAGACGCACACAGCGGCCCTCTTTGATGTCGATAGCGGGGATGATGAGGATCATAGGGCTTCATCCTGTTCAGTCCGGGTCGGGATAGGCCGTCCCGGGGGCATCCCATACAAAGAGAGTCGGGGAGAAGAAGTTCCCCGCGTCGATTCATGGCCTCCAGCGGGCGAAGTTTTCCAGCAGCCGCAGGCCAGCCGACTGGCTTTTTTCGGGGTGAAACTGCACGGCCAGCACGTTCTCCCATCCCACCACAGCCGGGAAACGCACCCCGTATTCGCTCCGGGCGACCACGTACGGGTCCGGGCAGTGGGCGTAGTAGCTGTGCACAAAATAGAAATGGGTGCCGGGGGGTATACCGGTGAACAGAGGGTTGGGGCGATCGGGATAGACCGCATTCCAGCCGATATGGGGGATTTTGAGCCCATCAGGAAAGCGCACCACGCAACCGGGAAGCAGGCCGAGGCCCTTATGCTGGCCGTGCTCTTCGGATCGCTCGAAGAGCAGCTGAAGGCCCACGCAGATGCCCAGCAGGGGGCGTCCGGCCCGTATGGCCTCCTGCAGGGGATCGAGCAGATCCCGATCGCTCAGCGCCGCCATGCATCGAGCGAAGGCCCCCACACCGGGCAACAGGAGCCGCTCGGCGCGGGCGATCCGGTCCGGATCTCCGGTGCGGCACACCCGCACGCCAAGGGCGGAGAAAGCCTTCTCCACACTGTACAGGTTTCCGATCCCGTAGTCGATGATCGTCACCATCTACAGGGAACCCTTCGTGCTCGGTATGCCCCCCTGACGGGAGTCTATGGAGATGGCCATGCGCAGGGCCCGGGCCACGGCCTTAAAGAGGGCCTCGATCTGATGATGCGTGTTCTCCCCGTAAAGCAGGCTCAGATGCAGGTTCATGCGGGCCGCGTCGGCGAAGGAATAGAAGAAATGGGGAACCAGTTCCACGGGCAGATCCCCCACGCGCAGGTCTGAGAAGCGGGCCTCACAGCGGAAATAGAAACGCCCGCTCAGATCGACCACGGCCCGGGCCAGGACGTCGTCCATGGGCACGTAGGCGTATCCGTAGCGTACGATGCCCCGTTTATCGCCCAGCGCCTGGCGGAAGGCCTCCCCCAGCCCGATGCCCACGTCCTCTATGGTGTGGTGCGCATCTACGTGCAGATCGCCGCGACAGCGCAGCTCCATGTCGAAGAGGCCGTGGTGGCACCAGAGCGCGAGCATATGATCAAAAAAGCCCACCCCCGTGGCCCCATCCCAACGGCCGGAGCCATCGAGCAGGAGCCTGATCTCGACATCCGTTTCTGCGGTCGTGCGATGTACCCTGGCCTCGCGCATGGCCAGGCAAATATACGGGGCCGGACAGAAAACCTGCGCCGCACAAACAACAAGGCCCGGAGCTGGATGGCCCCGGGCCGAAAAAGCCATCGGATGGGGCTCAGTACGGCCAGTTTTCCAGCATCTGGCGCACCTCGTCGTGGTGCACCTGTTCCTCGGCGATGATGTTTTCAAGCTGTACCACGAGGGCGATGTCGCCCAGCTCCTGGGCCTGCAGGCGCCGCTCTTTGTAGCGTTCGATCGTTTCCCGCTCCGCCTGGAGCACGTTCTCCAGCATCCGTTTGGGATCGCGCGTCAGCTCGAAGGGGGGCACCGTGGTGGTGGGGGTGCCGCCGAGCGCGGCGATCTTGTCGGCCAGGACCTGAGCATGCCCCAGTTCCTCGGTGATCTCTCCGGAGAAGAACTCGCGCAACTCCGAGCGCATGGGCCCGGTGACTAGGCTGGCGTAGAGCCGGTACATCATAATGGCCTGGAACTCGTGTGCGAGATCCCTGTTGAGCCCTTCGAGCAGGGTTTGCAGCGTGATGGGTTTTTGGCTCATCGCTTCTCTCCTGTATGGGTTGAGTTATGCAAACGGCTTTCCAGGGGGTAAGTTCCAGCTAACGCACCTGTAGCCGGAACGGCCACCACGCCCATAGCCAGGATTCCTTCTGCAGATCCTGATAAGCGCGCCAGCCGCTCTGCAGGGAGTGGAAAGGGAGCCGGAAGCGGGCCGATAGCCGTTCCAGTACATGCTCTAGCAGGGATCGGGGGGTGGGGTAGGGCTTCAGGCGTACCCGCTCAGGGTCGAGCCCCGCCCGCCGACACAGCATCTGGAGGGCCACATCGAACCCTCCAAGGGTATCGACAAGCCCCAGCCGGTAGGCGTCGCGTCCGCTCCAGACGCGACCTCCGGCCAGGGGCGCAATCTCCTCTACGGAACGCCCTCGGCCTGCGGAGACGCGCCGCAGAAAAGTGCCGTAGATGCGTTCGATCTCCGCCTCGATCCACCGGCGTTCTTCAGCCCGCAGGGGGCGCAACCCGGAGTTCCAGTCCGCATACGGGGCCGTTTTGACCGTATCCGTGGTGATGCCCAGCTTCTGCTCCAGAAACGGGGCGGCGTTAACACGCAGGCCGAATACCCCGATGGAGCCCGTAATGGAAGTGGGGTCGGCCACGATCGTATCGGCGCCCACGGCCAGGTAATAGCCTCCGGAGGCGGCTACTCCGGAGAGGGAGGCCACAATGGGCTTTTTGCGGCCCAGTTCCCGGATGGCGTGCCACATGACATCGCATGCCGGGGCGCTGCCCCCCGGGCTGTCGATGCGCAGAAGAACGGCCTTCACCGTGCGATCCTCTCCGATCCGGTGCAGGGTGCGCAGGAAGCTCTCCGACCCCAGCGTAGCTTCCCCGGAGAGGGGATCGACCCCGCTTTCTCCGGACACAAGGGTTCCTGTGGCGTATACCACGGCCACGGCCTCCGGCCCTTTGCGTTCCGGATTGGGGAGTCGTGCGTATTGAGAGGCCTCGACAAGGGGCAGGCGACGCCCTTCAGAGAGCCCCAGACGCCGCCGCAGGAGGGCCTCGAGCTCCTCTTTGTAGGCCAGCCCATCGAGCAGTCCCAGCGCGTGGGCCTGGGCCGTGGAACGTATTCTGGCCGTGTTCCGCCACAGGAGCAGGGAATCGCGCGCGACCCGCCGGCTTCTGGATACCTCCTCGAGCAGAACCTCATCGAAGACGTTCAGCAGGGCGCTGAGCTGTTGCCGGTTTTCTGTGCTCAGGTTGCGTCGAGTGAACGGCTCCACGGCCCCTTTGTAGGCCCCCGCTCGAATGGTCTCTACCTGGATGCCGAGCCGATCGAGTGTGCCCTTGAAGAAAAAGGTCTGGGCATAGAGGCCATCCCATTCGAAGAAACCCTCCGGAGGGCCGAAGAGGCTATCGGCGGCCGTGGCCACGTAGTAGGCGGCTTCGGAGAAGCCATCGGGCCCTGAGTAGGCTATGACGTACTTGCCCGCCCGGCGCAGGCGTTCCAGCAACCGACGTGCTTCCGTTAGACGTGCCCAATCGGCCTGCAGGTCTCCGAGTTGTACCCAGACCGCCTGAATCCGCCTGTCCGAAGCGGCCACCTCGACGATGTGCCGCAGGCTCCATAGCGTCAGGGCTCCCTCGAGGCCCGAAGCCAGGCCGAGCAGCGGGTCCTCGGGTCGGTGCTCCCACAGGGGACCGGAGAGGGGAAGGTAGAGGACCGCTTGTTCGGGCACATGGGGCAGGGAGGGCCTTCCGAGCCAGCTCAGGATACCGATCAGGAGCCCGAACAGAAGGCCAATGGCCAGCAGTACCCCCACAATAACAGCCAGAAGGATCTTGACAAAGCGCATTGTGGCCTCCCGATCTCACCAGAAGCTATAGGAGATTCCCAGCCCGAGTACCTCTTTGAGCTGCACCCGGGGGCTTACGTCCCGATCGTAGTATACGACGGCATTAAGCGTGGCGTTGAGCAGCCGGTTGATCCGCATCAGCACTTCGTTTTCCCATCGTATCGTGGGTCTGGGGAATCGCTCATAGGGGGAGAAGACCCCGAGACGGGAACGGTAATAAACGTTTTCCAGCAATTTCTGCCGGTCTACCGAACCTACCAGCTCCATACCCGGCTGCCATCGTATCCGCTCTCCAGGCCTGAGCCCGTAGCGTGTGCCCAGCAGTGGATCCCGGACAATGGTCTGTCGGAGGGCCAGGCTCAGGCGTACATTGTACTGCTCGGCGGGCCGATAGCTCAACCCCAGCGCCTGGGTGAAGAAGGCGGGCGCAAGAAAGCGGGAGGTGAGCTGGGGCGGGGTTTTCTTATACTCATAGCCCGGGGCGAACTGGGTGCGCAGTTCCAAGGAGAAGGTGGGACGAAGCGGTCCATCGGCCGCATACTGCCACTGAAAGAGCCAGCGGATCTGATCCTCGCTTTTCCGGTAGGCCAGTGTATCCTGCTTAACCTGCCCGTAGGCCAGTAGCAGGCTGTGCTCCAGGCGATGCGGGCCCCGCTGCAGATGGGCCGTATGCTCCAATTTGCCTGTGAAGGCTATCGTATTGGCTCCACCTTCTTGCCAGTTTTCGTAATAGGCTTGGTTTACGCTGAGGGCGCCCACAAGCGAGTGGGTCCAGGACCAGGGGAGGGAATCGGAGGCGACAAGCAGGATAAGACCAAGCATCTATGGGCTCCCGGTAGATGGTTTGCTCTCACAGTCCCCGGGAAGGGCCGGGGATATCAGAGACGCCAGCGCACGCGCAGGCCGGGGGCGTTGCCGAGGCCGGCCAGCTCCGGGCCGACATCGAAGGTTCGGAAATGGGCTTCCACATAGGCATCGAGCACGTTTAGCGCGTAGGCGGCCACAAGCAGGAGCCAGAACAGATCGCGCGCGTTGCGGTATGCGTCTCGATATTGGCGCAGGGTCTCAGGGCTGAGGTTGGCCCATTCCGGGGGTACGGAGCAGTCGGCCTCCGGTTGCTGGATCCGACAGCGGTGGGCCTGCCGATAGCGCTGGTAGCGCTGATTGAGGAACAGGGCTTCAGCCGTCAACCCCCCCATCGCTCCCCAGATGAGGAGGGCTTTGAGCGGTTTGCCGTTTTTGACCTGCCCCCAGCCGGGCAGGATGGCCGAGTAGAGCGCCATCTTGTAGGGCGGGGGAAGCGGGGTGGAGGCGGAATCCGCCGTTGCGCTCAGCATGAACAGGAGCAGAAGGCACCTCATTCCGCAAGGGTCTCGAATAGTTCCAGGAGGCGGTTGAGCTCTTCCAAGGAGTAAAACGCGATGCGGATTTCCCCTCGGCCATTGGCTTGCTGAAGGATGTGCACCCGGGTTCCCAGCTTCTGCCGCAGGCGTTTTTCCGCTTCCAGGCGGAACGGCTCCGCAGAAGCGGCCACGGGGTTGCGCCTCGATCCCAATGGGGGGCTGTGCTTGAGCCGACGAACCAGCTCCTCGACCTGCCGTACGGAGAGACCTTTTTGCAGCGTTTGCTCCAGCACGTAGAGCTGATCTTCCCGGCGGGGCAGGCCCAGTATGGCCCGCGCATGCCCCATGGTAATACTGCCATCCCGGAGCGCGGTCTGAACGGTCTCCGGAAGGCTGAGCAGGCGCAGGAAGTTGGCCACCGTGGAGCGGTTTTTGCCCACTTTTTCGGCGATCTGCTCCTGGGTCAGCCCGCATTCTTCCATGAGCCTTCGGTATCCGAGCGCGATCTCCAGCGGATTGAGCGCCTCGCGCTGGATGTTTTCCACGAGGGCCATCTCGAGCATGGCCTCGTCGTTGGCCTCGCGCACGAAGGCCGGAATGCGGGGCATACCGATGCGCTGACAGGCGCGCCAGCGCCGTTCCCCGGTGATGAGCTCATAGTAGCCCTCCCCAACGGCCCGAACCGTGATGGGTTGAATGAGGCCGTGCTGGCGAATGGACTGGGCCAGTTCCTCGAGGGCTTCCTCCCCGAACTGCTCCCGCGGCTGGAACGGATTGGGGCGAATGCGATCGATATCGATCTCGATAGCCTGCAGTTTGGCCGGCAACACCTCCGTTTCAGGGGCGGCCCAGGAGCTTTCCGTGTTGGGAGGCAGGAGCGCATCCAACCCCCGACCCAGCGCCTTCGGCTTTTTGTAGATGCGGTTGGCCATACACTATGGCTCCTTCCACCCGTTAGCCGAGGGAGCATGTACTTCGCTTGCCGTCAATCCATTGCGCTCCATGAGCTCCTGAGCCAGCGCCAGATAGTTGTTCGCCCCGGCGCTGGTGGGATCATACAGGATAACGGGCTGCCCAAAGCTGGGGGCCTCGCTGAGGCGTACATTGCGCCGAATCAGGGTTCGCATGGTCTTTTCCTTAAAGTACCGCTTGACCTCGGCATACACCTGATTGGCCAGCCGAATGCGCGGGTCATACATGGTAAGCAGCACCCCTTCGATATCCAGGCTCGGATTGCGCCTTTCCTTCACCACGCGGATGGTATTCAAAAGCCGCCCCAGCCCTTCCATGGCGAAATACTCGCACTGCACGGGGATGAGCACCGAATTGGCGGCCGTCAGGGCGTTTATGGTCAGCAGGCCCAGCGAGGGGGGACAGTCGATCAGGATGAAATCAAAGCGGTCCTTGATGTCCTCCAGCGTTCGCTGCAGGATGAATTCTCGGCCAGACCAGTGGATGAGCTCTATTTCGGCCCCCACCAGGTCGGGACGGGACGGGGCCAGGTGAAGCTGGGGAAGCTGGGCGATGGGACGTTCGATGACGTCCAGGATCCGGACACTGCCCAGAAGCACCTCGTACATCGTAGAGGGTAGCCTGTTGGGCTCCCGACCCAGTCCGCTTGTCGCATTGGCCTGGGGATCGAGATCGATCAGCAGGGTGGGACGCTCCAGAGCCGCCAGGCTAGCGGCCAGGTTGATGGCTGTGGTCGTCTTGCCTACCCCGCCTTTTTGATTGGCTATCGCGATGATCTTACCCATAAGTGGCGGACCTGGCCTTAGAGGGGCGCGAGAAAATATACTATCCGGTCCGGGGTATTGCAAACCTTGCTCCCGCCGAAGGAGCCATAGTATGTTTGATCGAGGTATTGATTTCCGGGGGATTGCATGGAGCTCGTCATCCTGCTTATCGGGGTGCTGGTGTTTTTTGGCCACCTGCTTTCGGCTGTTTTTTCCTGGACCCGGATTCCCGATGTGCTCGTGCTCATGCTTGTCGGGATACTCATCGGACCTGTGCTGGGGCTCGTCAGTCCAGCCGATTTTGGCAAAGTAGGATCTGCCTTTACCACGATCGCCCTGCTGGTCATATTGTTTGAGTCCGGAACCGGGCTCAACGTGCAGGTGCTGCGTCGTGCTCTGCGCGAGGCCGTTGTGCTTACGCTGGCCTCTTTTGTCCTGGCTGTCTTTGCCGTCTCCCTTGTGGGCTACTTTCTGCTGGGGCTTTCTGTGTTTATGGCCGTCGCCCTCGGGGCGATCCTGGGGGGCACTTCGGCCATTATCGTGATCCCCATCGTGCAGATGCTCAGAACGGAGGAAAAAACCAAGACCGTCTTGCTGCTGGAGTCGGCCCTGACCGATGTGCTCTGTATTGTGGTTACGCTGGCTGTTCTGGAGGCATACGCCATCGGGGGCAACCCGAACATAGGGCAGATTCTGGGTCGGATTCTGGCCTCTTTCCTGCTGGCCGGCGCGATGGGGTTTCTGGCCGGCGTAGTCTGGTCCTATCTGCTGCTGCACCTGAGGCGCTTCCCGAACACGATCTTCACCACGATCGCCTACATCTTCGTGCTCTACGGGGTGACGGAGTTCCTCGGTTATAGTGGGGCCATTGCCACGCTCGCCTTCGGTGTCACGCTCGGTAACGCGCAGTATTTGCCTCTGCATCTGCTCAAGGACTACGTGCGGTTGCGGCCCGTGGAGTTTGACTTCATCGAGAAGACCTTTTTTGGGGAGATCGTCTTTCTTGTCAAGGTCTTCTTCTTCGTCTATCTGGGGCTGTCCATGCGGATGGGGCAGTTTTACTACATCCAGATTGCGCTCCTCATCACCGCTTTGCTCTATGGGGCCCGTCTGGTGGTGGTGCGCCTGTTCGCTTCCCGGGATATTCCCCTGCGGGATGCCACCTTTATGGCCGTGATGATCCCCAAAGGGCTGGCGCCGGCCGTGCTGGCCTCCATTCCCCTACAGCGCGGGCTGCCTCAAGGGGAGGTGATCCAGGAGGTGACCTATGCGGTGATCCTCTTCACCGTGGTCTTTACCTCGCTGCTCATCTGGCTTATCGAGCGCACCGCCCTGGGCAGGATCTACGAGTCGTTGTTCCGTCGGCTCAAGGTCTCGTAGATGGGATACGCCTGGCTCTCCCATACCGCCGACATCGCCCTGCGGGCCTGGGGTCCGGATCCCGTCTCGGTTTTCGTCGAGGCTGCGCGCGGGCTCCTGGAGGAGATGACCGAGGGGGCGCTCCGGGAGGTTTCCCCTACGGCATGGATACCTGTGCGGATCTGCGCCTCCTCCTACGGGGAGCTTCTGGTGGACTGGCTCAACGAGCTCATCTTCTGGTATGAAACCCGATCGGTCTATGCGGTCGCCTTCCAGGTGCACATCCGCCGGATTGCGGACGGCTTCTGTCTGGAAGGCAGAGTGGGAACCTTTCCCGTGGGAGCGCAGGTAGCTAAACTGCAGATCAAAGCGGCTACCTATCACGGACTGCGTTTTGCGCAGACCCCGGATGGGAAATGGGAAGCCGAGGTGGTACTGGACATTTAGGTGGGGCGTCTATGGCTGAGTTCCGTGTTCCCGAGAAGCGTCAGCTCCTGCGTCTGGACGAGGTGACCTGGGAAGTGCCCACCACCTTCTGGGCGAAGATGCGCGTTCCGGCCCGTTTGTACGCCTCCGAACGCATCCTGGATCAGATCCTGGAGGACAAATCCCTGGCCCAGCTGGTCAACATGACCACCCTGCCCGGAGTGCTCAAGCATGCCATCGCCATGCCCGACGTGCATCAGGGCTATGGATTCCCGGTCGGGGGCGTGCTGGCCACCGACGTGGAGGAGGGCGTGGTTTCCCCGGGTGGGGTGGGGTATGATATCAACTGCGGGGTACGCCTGCTCATCTCCGATATACCCCGTCAGGAGGTCAGTGAAGAGCGCCTCCGCCGGCTTGTGGAGTCGCTTATGCGCACCATTCCGGTCGGGACCGGGGAGGGCAGCCCGATCACGCTTTCGAAAAAAGAGCTCGATCGGGTGGCCGTGGAGGGGGCGCATTGGGCGGTTCGCAATGGATACGGTCTGGCCGAAGATCTTGAGCGTATCGAAGACGGGGGCCGTATGGAGGGGGCCGACCCGGCCGCGGTAAGCGAACGCGCCCGGGAGCGGGGGTATGTGCAGTTGGGCTCCATCGGTTCGGGAAATCATTTTCTGGAAATTCAGTACGTCGAGGAGGTTTTCGATGCGGAAGCGGCTCAAGCCTTCGGGCTGGAGCCCGCTCAGATGGTCGTGCTCATCCACTGTGGATCGCGCGGATACGGACATCAGATCTGCACGGATTATGTGAAGACCGCCCTGCAGGCGGCCTCTAAATACAAGATCTCCCTGGTTGATCCCGAGCTGGCCTGTGTGCCCTTTCAGAGCCCAGAAGGGCAGGCCTATCATCGGGCCATGCGCTGCGCTATGAATTTTGCCTGGGCCAACCGGCAGGTGATCACCCACTTTACGCGTAAGGTCTGGAGGGAGATCTTCGGGGACAGGTCCGAACTGCGGTTGCTCTACGACGTGGTGCACAATACGGCCAAAATAGAAACCTTCGAACTTGACGGCCGCCGGCACCGGGCCGTCGTGCATCGCAAAGGCGCCACACGCGCCCTCGGTCCCGCTCATCCGCTCACTCCGCGCATATACGCCCATGTGGGCCAGCCCGTAATCATTCCCGGCTCCATGGGCACAGCCTCCTGGGTGCTGGTGGGTGAGCAGCTCGACGATACGAATTTCTTCAACTCTACCTGCCACGGGGCCGGCCGACAGATGTCCCGGCATCAGGCCAAAAAGCGCGTCTTCGGATCCGGTATGGATCTGGTGGCCGTGCTGGCTCAGCAGGGGATTGTGGCGCGCAGCCAGAGCCGAGCCGGACTGGCCGAGGAAGCGCCTTTCGCCTACAAGGATGTCGACGAGGTGGTGCGCGTGGTCGAGCGCGCCGGTATGGCGCGTCGGGTGGCCCGACTTCGCCCCGTGGGCGTGATCAAGGGGTGATCAGGGCAACCGGGGGGGATAGTAGATGTACTCCTCCATCTGCCGGAGGGTGAATTGCTTCTCCTCCAGATCATGCCACATGAGGTTGCGAATCGAGATCACGCCGATGAGCCGATCTTTCTCCACTACCGGGATATGCCGGCAGTTGAGCTGGTGCATCTTCTGCACCACGCAATCGACCTCCTCATCGGCCTGAGCGACGACGACCTCTCGGGTCATGACCTCCCCGATCGGGGTATTGCGGGGATCTCGGCCGAGTGCGATGACGCGCTTGAGCAAATCCCGTTCTGTGAAAATGCCCACGAGTCGGTTGTCTCCATCCAGTACAAGTACCGCGCCCACATTGTGCCGGGCCATGGTCTCGACGGCTTCCTGCACCGTGCTTTCGGGGTGAACGTATAGGAGAGGGCTTGAGGGATCGATTAGCTGTCGCAGCCGTTTCATGACGGGCTCCTCCCACATAAAGCCTGTACCATTAAGAAAATGCTTCATGCCCGATCGCGCAAGCGATCCGGCTCCGGAAGATGCGCAAAAAGAAAGCGGCGCCCGAGGGCAGGGCGCCGCATAAGCCGCATGGGCAAGGAGCGCACTCAGCCGGCCGGTACGGGACGAGCGTGCTCGATACGGGTGCCCATCACCTCCAGAAACCGGGCCAGCCACTGGGGGTGGGCCGGCCAGGCGGGGGCGGTGACCAGGTTGCCATCCACCACCGCCTGATCAACGGGTACCTCCACGTATTCCCCACCGGCCAGGCGGACCTCCGGCCCTACAGCCGGATAGGCGGTCAGCCGTCGGCCGCGCACCACATCGGCGGCGGTGAGCACCTGAATGCCGTGGCATATGGCCGCGATGGGTTTGCCGGCCTCGGCAAAATGACGCACGATCTGCAGCACACGCTCGTTAAGTCGGATGTATTCCGGCGCTCTGCCCCCGGCGATGAGCAGGGCATCATAGCGCTCGGGGTCCACCTCCTCGAAGGTGGCATTGAGCGTGAAGTTATGACCCGGCTTTTCGGAATACGTCTGATCTCCCTCGAAGTCGTGTACCGCGGTGCGGATCTTCTGTCCCGCCCGTTTGCCCGGGCAGACGGCCTCTACCGTGTAGCCAACCATCTGCAGGGCCTGGAAGGGGACCATGACCTCGTAGTCCTCGGCAAAATCACCGACGAGCATGAGCACACGGGGAGCCATAGCGGTACCTCCTCTCGATGGTCCATCGAAAACTACCCCTCTCCCGGAGCAAAAGTTCCGCTTCCTTCTGTGTCCGGAGGAGGATCGGGGGGGGCCTGGGGGCCCGAGGGTAGACGCCCCGCGCGCCGGGCTGCCTCGCGCAGTAGATATTCGATCTGCCCGTTTACACTGCGCAGCTCATCAGAAGCCCATCGTTCCAGAACCCGAAACAACTCCGGATCCAGCCTCAGTAGAAAGCGCTTCTTCATGTGTACAGCGTGCCTGTATTCACCACAGGCTGCACAGCCTCCTCCGATACCAGGGCAACAAGCAGGTTGTTGATCATCGTCGCCTTGCGCTCCTCATCCAGGCGTACCACGCCCCGCTCCGATAGCATCTCTAGAGCCTCCTGCACCATACCCACGGCGCCTTCGACCAGGAGCCGGCGCGCGGCGATAACGGCCTGCGCCTGCTGACGACGCAACATGGCCTGGGCGATCTCCGGCGCGTAGGCCAGGTGGCTGATGCGGGCTTCGAGCACCTGGAGTCCGGCTATCTGGAGCCGGTCCTGTACTTCCTGGCGCAATAGCTCCGCTACGGTCTCCGGCTGGCCGCGCAGAGAAAGGCCATTTCCCTCCACGTCGTGGGGATCATACGGATAGTGGCTGGCCAGCGAGCGAATGGCCGCCTCGCTCTGTACGCTGACAAAGTGCCGGTAATCCTCCACCTCGAAGGCCGCCCGCGCCGTATCCACTACGCGCCAGACCACCACGGCGGCGATCTCGATGGGATTGCCGAGCGCGTCATTTACCTTGAGCCGCTCGCTGGTGAAGTTGTGCACCCGCAGGGAAATCGTCTTGCTCGTCACCAGAGGATTGACAAACCAGAAGCCTGCCTCTCGTAGGGTGCCCGCGTAGCGACCGAAAAACAAAAGCACACGGGCCTGGTTGGGCTGCACGATCTTAAACCCCCCAAGGCCGATGAGGCTGAGCAATACGCCGAGCAGACCATATCCCAGGGGGCTCAGCAAAGCCGTCTGTCCGCTCCGAAGGGCCACGTACAAGGCCCATCCGCTGCCTGTGAACAGAATAAGCCACAGGAGCAGAAATCCAAAGCCGCTTCCCCGCCAGGCGGGCCGTTCGAGGATCGCATGCATGGCAGATGCCTCCTTAAGCTGGCATGATGATATCATTGTGGCATCTACCTATACGGAATAGGACACGAGGAGTTTCACGCTTCCTGGGCGGCCAGGCGGCGTTTGATCTCGGCCAACAGTCGCCGGTAGATCGCCTCCAGGCCGCGGATGCGCTGCATCCCCAGGGCCTGTGTGAGGCCCAGGCGGTTGAGCAGGTCCGGGGGAGCAGACCAAATCTCTGCGCCCTCCCGGCCCTCGAAGGCCTCCCGGAGCAGGGCCACAAAGCCCCGCACCGTGGGCGCCTCCCGGGGTACATCGGCCTGTAGATGGATACGTCCTTGCGCGTCAAGCTCTATCCATAGGTATACCGGAGACTGGCATTCCGGCACGCGGGCCTGCTCGCGGAGGCTGGCCTGCTCAAGTTCCGGAGGCAGTGGAGGTAGGCGCTCGGAAAGCTCGAGCAACATCTCCAGCCGCGTTCGCTCATCGGCCGAGCCAAAGAGGCGGATGAAATCCTGTAAGCTGGGCATTTTAAACTCCGGGCCACAGAGAAGCTTACCACCCGCTGGCGGATCCGGTCAAATTCGGACCCGTCCGGCAAAAAACAGCTGCCCGGCCTGAAGGGCCCTTTTACGGCGGGACGATTACGGATTGGGCCCCTTTTCGATCGGCACCCCCACGAGGTTACCCCACTCGGTCCAGGAGCCATCGTAGTTGCGCACACGCTCCAGGCCGAGCAGGTACTTGAGCACAAACCAGGTATGACTGGAGCGCTCCCCGATACGGCAGTAGGTGATGACCTCCTCCTGGCCCGAAAGCCCCTGCTCTTCTACGTAGATGCGCTCCAATTCCTCCCGACTGCGGAAGGTGCCGTCCTCGCGCACCGCCCGGCTCCAGGGCACATTTACGGCCCCGGGGATATGTCCGGCCCGAAGGGCGCCCTCCTGGGGATAATCCGGCATGTGGGTGAGCTCCCCTCGGTATTCCTGGGGGGTGCGCACGTCCACCAGGGGCCGGCCTGCCCGCATGTGCTCGAGCACTTGATCCCGGAAAGCCCGGATGGAAAGATCCGGATCCCGGGCCACGTAGGGACGAGGAGGGAACTGGGGCACCTCGCGCGTCAGGGGGCGGCCCTCGGCGATCCATTTCTGCCGACCCCCATCCATGATGCGGCAGTCTTCATGTCCGAAGAGCTTGAAAACCCAGAAGGCGTAGCAGGCCCACCAGTTGTGCTTGTCCCCATAGAAAACCACGGTCGTGTCGTTTCCGATGCCAAGCCGGCTACAGAGGGCGGCAAAGCGGTCTTTGTCTATGAAGTCGCGCACGACGGGGTCCTGGAGATCTCGCGTCCAGTCGATGTGCACGGCGTTGGGGATATGCCCCGTATCGTAGAGCAGGACGTCCTCGTTGGATTCTACCAGGCGGACTCGCTCCGTATCGTGCAGGTGTTCTGCTACCCATTCGGTGCTGACCAGTACCTCCGGATGCGCGTAGGGACGCATCATGTTGGCCTCCTGATCTAGATTCGGACCAAATTCATACAATTACACGCCTTCCGACCCCCTTTCGGTTCCGTTGCCTCCCTGGCCCGGAGGCGGCTAAATTCGAAACCGGCTTTTTACTCAGGCGAAAGCGGATAGATCTTCTCGGAAATCCCTATGGCCGAACGCATCACGCCTCGATCGCAGGATTACGCCCAGTGGTATGTGGACGTGATCCGGCAGGCCAAGCTGGCCGATTATTCCCCGGTGCGGGGGTGCATGGTTATTCGTCCCAACGGATATGCGATCTGGGAGAAGATGCGCGAGGTGCTCGATCGCATGTTCAAGGAAACCGGGCACCAGAACGCGTATTTCCCGCTTTTCATCCCCAAGTCCTTCTTCAGCAAGGAAGCCGAGCACGTAGAGGGCTTCGCCAAGGAGTGCGCCATTGTAACGCATTCCCGGCTCCGGCTCTCCGCCGATGGCAAGGGGGTGGAGCCGGATCCCGATTCCCGGCTGGAGGAAGAGCTCATCGTGCGGCCCACCTCGGAGACGATCATCTGGGATACGTACCGAAACTGGATTCAGAGCTTTCGGGACCTGCCGGTGCTCATCAACCAGTGGGCCAATGTGGTTCGCTGGGAGATGCGGACCCGACTCTTCCTGCGCACTATGGAGTTCCTCTGGCAGGAGGGGCACACGGCGCACGCCACGGCCGAGGAGGCGATGGAGGAGACGCTTCGCATTCTGGATATCTACCGGCGTTTTGCCGAAGAATACATGGCTATGCCCGTCTGGGTGGGGAAAAAGTCGGAGTCCGAGAAATTCGCCGGGGCGGTGGAGACGTATACCATCGAGGCGCTCATGCAGGACGGCCGGGCCCTGCAGGCGGGCACGTCGCATTTTCTGGGCCAGAACTTCGCTCGCGCCTTTGAGGTGACCTTTCAGGATCGTGACGGGCAGCGCAAGTACGTCTGGGCTACAAGCTGGGGCGTATCCACGCGGCTGATCGGTGCGCTGGTGATGACCCACTCCGATGACAACGGGCTTGTGCTACCTCCTCGTCTGGCTCCGACGCACATCGTGATCGTGCCCATCTGGCGAAAAGAGGAGGAACGGGTGCGCGTACTGGAGTACGGTGAGGCGCTGCGGCGGGAGCTTGCCGCGGCGGGCTGGAATGTGATCTTCGACACGGACGATCAGCACACCCCGGGCTGGAAGTTCCACGAATACGAGGTACAGGGCGTGCCCGTACGGCTGAGCGTGGGGCCACGGGATGTGCAGGGCGAGCAGGTGGAGGTGGCGCGCCGGGATACGCTGCAGAAAACCGTGGTGCCCCGGGCCGGGATCGTCGACCATATTGGCCAGCTACTTGAAGACATCCAGCGCACGCTTTTCGAACGGGCGCTGGCCTTCCGGCAGGCGCACACGCATCGGGTGGAGACCTACGAGGAATTTCGGCAGAAAATCGAGGAGGGCGGCTTTATTCTGGCCCGATGGGATGGCGATCCGCACATCGAGGCCCGCATCAAGGAGGAAACCAAAGCCACGATTCGGTGTATTCCTTTAGAGCCCATTGAGGATCCCGGACCGGCCTTGATATCTGGCAGGCCGGTGAGGCACCGGGTCGTCTTCGCGCGGGCGTATTGATTACACACAGGGTGGTAGCAACTACCAAGGCCTATGCTGGAAGGGTTGAGTCGGGAGCTGGAGCGTTTCTCCGAAGAGCTGGGGCGGGAGTATTACCTCTCCGGTTCCGGGCAGAAAGAGCAGGCCGAACTGGTGCGCATTTTTGAGCGGCACCCTTCCCTGTTCCGGCTCGATGTACTTGAAGCCCTTCGGGCCGAGTATCTGAGCGGTTCCGCCTCTTCGGAAGAGGCCCGGCAGGCCCGGTATCTGGCCCTGGAGCTGCTTTCCGGGCTGGTTTCCCATCGGTTGCGCGCCGACATAGAGGCGCTGGAGAACGCCGAACTCCAGGCCGAGGTCCGCCTGCCCGGTGGGGAGACAATGCCCTATCGGCAGGCGGCCGTGGCTATGGTCAATGAGCCCGATCGGACGCGGCGACGACAGCTCTACCGCGCTCGCCTGGCGGTGACCGGAGAGCTCAATCCGCTCCGCATTACCCTGCACCGGCGCACCCATGAGCTCGTCGAGGCCTTCTGGGGTGCCCCCCTGATCGAGGCCCTCGAGGAGCTCCGGGGGCATTCGCTGGAGGCGCTTCGCCTCACCATGGAGCACTTCGCCCGGGAGACGGAAGACCTGTACCGCGATCTCCTGGCCTGGTACGGGCGCAAGCGGCTCGGTCTGGGGCTGGAGGAGCTGGAGCGGCATGATCTGGCCTATCTGCTTCGGGCGCACGAATACGACGCCTATTTCCCCGCTGAACGGCTTCTGGAGAGCATGCGCCGGTTCCTGCACGCCATGGGGTTGGATGAAACCGCCCACGGCCGGGTGCGCTTCGACACGGAAGCACGACCCCGAAAAAGCCCCCGTGCCTTCTGCGTGCCCGTTCGGGTGCCGGATGAGATCTACCTGGTCGTTCAGCCCCATGGGGGGGTGGAGGACTACAGCGCCTTTCTGCATGAGCTCGGGCATGCCTTGCATTTCGGCTACACACGCCCCGATCTGCCCTACGCCTTCCGCATGCTCGGAGACAATTCCGTCACGGAAGGCTTCGCCATGACGTTCGATCACCTGCTGCAGGAGCCCGTCTGGCTCTCCCGGGTCGTCGGAGTGGATCGGTCCCGGGAGGTGTCTCGTTTTCTGCTCTTCCGAGAGCTGGCCCTCCTGCGCCGCTATGCGGGCAAAATCGCCTATGAGCTGGAGCTCCACAGCCGGCGCGGCGAGCTCATCGGCATGCCGGAGCGCTATGCCGAGTTGCTCGGGCGGTATACGCGGGTGCCCTACGCGCCGGAGGATTTCCTGGCCGATGTGGACGGGTTTTTCTACATCGCCAACTACCTGCGGGCTTGGATGTTCACGGCCCAGTTGCGCCGGCACCTTATCGAGTCCTTTGATGAGGACTGGTATCTCAACCCCCGAACAGGGCCTTTTCTGCGGGATCTGTGGGCCCTGGGGCAGACCTATACGGCCGATGAGCTGCTGGATCGCATCGGGGCGGGAGGGATGCGTATCGATCCGCTTATCGAGCGCCTGCATGAGGCCTTCAGCGGATGAAAACGGCCTTTGTCTATCATCCCCGCTATCTGGAGCACGACACAGGGCCTGCGCATCCGGAACGCCCGGATCGTCTGCAGGCCATTGTCGAGGAGCTCAAGCGCCGCTCCCTATGGTCGCGTCTGCTGCACATCGAGCCCGAACCGGCCGAGCGCAAATGGGTGGAGACGGTGCATCCGGCCGCGTACCTGGACCGGCTGGAGGCCTTCTGCCGTAGCAGGGGGGGATATCTGGACCCGGACACGGTCGCCTCGCCGCAGAGTTTTTCCGTCGCGTTGCTGGCCGCCGGTGGGGTGCTTGCCGCCTGCGATGCGGTGCTCTCGGGCCGCGCGCGCAACGGCTTCTGCGCCCTCCGTCCACCGGGACATCATGCCGAGCAGGCGCGCGCCATGGGGTTTTGCCTGCTCAACAACGTGGCCATCGGCGCCCGCTATCTGCAGCGGCGCTGGGGGCTGGAACGTGTGGCCATCGTGGACTGGGATGTGCATCACGGAAACGGCACGCAGGCCATCTTCTACGAAGATCCCACCGTGCTCTTCATCAGCCTGCATCAGCATCCCCTTTATCCCGGAACCGGCCTGCGCCAGGAGCGCGGTCAGGGGGCGGGGGAAGGGTATACGTACAATATCCCCTTGCCCCCTGGATCGGGAGATGCCGACTATGAGCGGGCCGTTCGCGAAGAGGTGATCCCGGCCCTGGAACGCTTTCGTCCGGAGGCGGTGCTCCTGTCGGCCGGCTTTGATGCCCATCGGCTCGACCCGCTGGCCAACCAGGAGGTGACCGAGTCCGGATTTGCCCGCATGGCCGAACTCGTGCGGCAGGCCGCAGATGCGCTGGCCGGGGGTCGGCTGATCGCTGTTCTGGAGGGAGGCTATCATCTGCAGGCCCTGGCCCGGAGCGTGGCCGCCTGTTTGGAGTGCTGGATGGCGTGATGCTGAGGCTTTCGGCTCTGTACGTCTATCCGGTCAAGTCGTGCCGGGGGTTCTCCCCGCAGGCCTGGATGCTGGAGGCCCGGGGGTTGCGCTGGGATCGGCGTTGGATGTGGGCCAGTCCGGAGGGGTACATGCTCACACAGCGCCGCCTGCCCCAGATGGCCCGTATTGGCGTTGATCTTCTTTCCGATGGCCTCCAGGTGGCCTATCCGGGGCAGGATTGCCTTTTCGTGCCTCTGGAGCCCGGACCCGAGGCCAGCTGGCGGGAGGCCACGCTCTGGGGAGAGCGCATCCGGTTGCTGGATCTGGGCTCGGAGCCGGCCCGGTGGTTTGCCTCCGCGCTCGGGGTTTCGGCGCGTCTGTTGTTTCAGCCCGAGGAGGTGCATCGGGCCGTAGACGAACGCTACGGTCGGCCGGGCGAGGTGGTCAGCCTGGCCGACGCATATCCCGTGCTTCTGCTCACGGAGGCCTCGCTGCAGATGCTGAGCCAGCAGGTGGGTAGACCCCTATCCGTACTGCGTTTCCGTCCCAATTTGGTCCTCTCCGGGGCCGAGCCGTTTGCCGAGGACGGCTGGGAACGCCTCCGCATCGGCGATGCGGTGTTGCGCCTCGTCAAACCCTGTCGCCGCTGTCTGATTCCCGCCATCGATCCGGATACGGGGCGTATCGAGCGGGAACCGCTCCGGACGTTGGCCGCCTTCCGGCGCTGGAACGGGGGAATCTGGTTTGGGCAAAACGCCGTGCCCGAGGTAACGGGCATGCTGTATGTGGGACAGGGGGCGGAGGCCGATCTCCGCCCGGGGGCTTGAAGGAATCTTGTTCGCCGGAGCATTTTCCAGCGAGTTTCTGATCGGAGCAAGATCCATGGCGTGGTTGCGTGCTGGGGTGGGGGGGCTGATCCTGATCGGGCTGAGCGCCTGTTCGGGGCCGCAGCAGGTGCGCTGGACCCCGGAGGCGCGGTTTTTTGTTCTGGATAGCTCCGTTCCGACCGATTCAGCCCTTCAGGTTCTTCTTGCCCCCTACAAGCGGATATACGATTCCGCCCTCGGGCAGGTCATCGGCTATGCGCCTCGGACACTGGAGCGCGGCCGGCCGGAGGGGGCGCTGGGCAATTTCGTAGCCGATCTCATGCTTCAGTGGGCTCACCACCAATGGCCCGGACGGGTGCACGTGGCGCTGAGCAATTACGGGGGATTGCGCGCCCCTCTCTATGCGGGATCCATTACCATCGGGGCGATCTATGAGGTGATGCCCTTCGAGAACACGATGACGCGCCTGGAGTTTACCGGCGCCCAGCTCCTGCGTCTGGCCGATCGGATAGCCGAACAGGGCGGGCATCCCATCGCGGGAATGCGGTTCCGCATCCGGAATCGTCGGGCTGAAGAGGTGCGCATCGGCGAAGAGCCGGTGGATCCGGATCGGCGCTACGGGCTGGTGACGACCAATTTCGTGGCTGACGGCGGGGATGGGATCCTGACCCCTCTGGGTCCGCCGCTGGAGCGGGAGGATACGATAGTGCTGTTGCGGGAGGTGATCATCGCCCACATTCGCTCCCTTTTTGCGCGCAACCTGCCTGTAGAAGCCCATCCCGACGGACGCATTTCGGCAGAGGAGGACTGATCATGCGAAACCGACTCATCTGGGTTCTACTCGGCCTTGTGGCCCTTGGGGTGGGGTTTTGGCTCGGGGGAGGGCTGCGGGCGCTGCGCTTCCCCTCCGGATCGGAGGGGGAGGAAGCCATCGGCCGGCCCGCGCCGGAGCTCAGCTTCCAGTCCCTCGGGGAGGCCGATTCCAGGCGCCTTTCCGATTATCGGGGAGCGGTGGTGCTGCTCAACTTCTGGGCTACGTGGTGTCCGCCCTGTCGGGCCGAGCTGCCCGCGCTGGATCGGCTGGCCGGAGAGTTGGGGCCGCGCGGCCTACGGGTGCTGGCCGTATCGGATGAGGATCCCGAGGTGATTCGTCGTTTTCTGAGCGATCGTACCGAGCGGGAGATTGAGTATGGTTTTGTGCGCAGCATACCGGCCGAGAGTCCGTTTGCGCTCGCGCTGCGTTATCGACCCGTGAGCGTGCTCATCGACGCGCAGGGCCGGGTGCGCGCCGTAATCATAGGGGCGCAGTCTTTTGAGGCCTTCCGGCAGATGGTGGAACCCTACTTACCGGGAGCTCGCTCATGAATCGGCGGTTTTTTCTCCGCAATGCGCTGCGGATCGGTCTGGGGGGATGGCTGGCCATGCAGCCCTGGGCCCGGTGGGCCGAAGGGGCCCGATCTCGGCGGATCGTGCTCCTGCACACCAACGATGTGCATTCCCGCATCGAGCCGTTTCCCGATACGGCCGGCGCGCTGGCCGGTCTGGGGGGGGCGGCGCGGCGCGCTACGCTGGTTCGGCGTCTTCGGGCCGAGGAACCGCACGTGCTCCTGCTCGATGCCGGAGACATCTTTCAAGGGACGGCGTATTTTAATCTCTTCCGGGGCGAGCTGGATTTCCGGGTCATGAGCGCCATAGGCTATGACTTGGCCACGCTCGGCAATCATGATTTCGATCTGGGCACGGAGGGGTTGCTCCGGGCCCTTCCCCATGCGCGGTTCGCCTTTCTTTCGGCCAACTATCGTTTCCAGAGCGAGGCGCTGCGTCAGGCCGTGCGCCCCTATGCAGTGCGCCAGCTCGGAGATATTCGCCTGGGGTTCATCGGCGTGGGCATTGATCTAGAGGGGCTGTTGCCCGCACCCCTGCGCGCGGATGTGCGTTACGAGGATCCCGTGCCCGTCGTACGGGAGCTCGTCGAGCACCTGCGTCGGCAGGAGCGTTGCCATCTGGTAATCGTGCTCTCCCATCTGGGCTATGAGTACACCTCCCAGCAGATAGACGACGTCAAGCTGGCCCGCTCCGTTCCAGGTATCGATCTCATCATCGGGGGGCATACGCATACGTTTCTCGATCAGCCCCGGATCATCGAGCACGAGCAGGAGCCCCCCACCTGGATTGTGCAGACCGGCTGGGGTGGGGTACGGCTGGGCCGGGTGGATTTTCTTTTCGATGCCGAGGGACGTCTGGTGCGCCGCTGGGCGGCCCAGTACGTCTTAGACGGGCGCTGGAGCGCATAGGCCGTGTCGGGCTCTCGCCGCTGGATTGAAGAGCTTACCCGCGCGCTCAAAGCCCGGGCCGCGGAACTCGGCTTTGAGGCCTGCCGAATCGCGCGCGTAGAGCCCCTCGATGAGGAGGCCCGCCGCCTAGAGGCCTGGCTGCGATCCGGTATGCACGCCTCCATGGCCTGGATGGAGCGGCACTTCGAAGTGCGCGTCGATCCGAGCCGACTTCTGGAGGGGGCGCGTTCGGTTATCTGCCTGCTGCATTCCTACTACGTTCCCGTGGAACCGGACAGGAGGCCCGAAGTGGGCCGCATCGCCCGATACGCCTGGGGCGAGGACTACCATGAGGTGCTCAAAGAGAAGCTCTGGGCCCTGTTCGCCTTCCTGGAGGAACGTGTTCCCGGTGTGCGTGGAAGGGCCTTCGTAGACAGCGGACCTGTGCTGGAGAAGGCCTGGGCGGTGCGCTCCGGTCTGGGCTGGCAGGGGAAAAACAGCAACGTGCTCCATCCCCGGCTGGGTTCGTACTTCTTCCTAGGGGAGTTGATCGTAGACATCGAGCTTGCCTATGATGGTCCTATCCCCGACCATTGTGGTCGGTGTGCTCGGTGTATTGAGGCCTGTCCCACGGAAGCCATCGTGGCCCCGTATGTGGTCGATTCCCGCCGCTGCATCTCGTACTGGACGATCGAGCATCGTGGGGAGGAGATCGATCCGGAGGTGGCCCGGCGGATGGGAAACTGGATTTTCGGCTGCGATATCTGTCAGGAAGTCTGCCCTTGGAACAAGTTCGCCCGGGCCACAGGGGAGGCACGTTTCCTTCCGCGTCCCGGGATGACGGATACGCCCCTGGAGGTATGGGAGGAGCTGGACCTGGAGGCGTTTCGAAGGCGTTTTTCCCGAAGCGCGGTAAAACGCGCCAAATTCGAGGGGTTTTTGCGCAACGTGCGCGCCGCGTTGCGGAATCTGGGCCGCCGTCAGGAGGGGAAGGCATGAGGGCTACGTGGCTGTTGGCGGTGATGGCCGCGCTTTACGTGCCGGCAAACGCGTCGCCGTGGACCCATACGGGCCCGGGGCGCCTGTGGCGCGCCCCGGATGGGAAGGAATATGAGGCCGGCCTGGTGGTGGTGCGTTTCCAGGGGGAGCTAGCCCGTTATAAGGCCTCCTCTACGAGCGCCGGTTCCTGGGAAGTAGACGAGCTCATGCGTCCTTTGGGCTTCCTCGGAGCCGAACCTGCTTTTCCCTTTCGGGCCAGCCCGGACCCCGAGGCACAGGCGCTCAACAGGGTGGTGCTTGTGCGCTACGCCGCCCCGGTTGATCCCCGCCGAGTGGCCGAACGGTTGGGCCGGCTTCCCGGCGTCCTCTATGCCGAACCTTACCCGGTGTATCGGGTGGCTTTTGTGCCCAACGATCCCCGGTACGGGGAGCCCGGACAGGCCTATCTGCGTGCTATCGGGGCAGAAGAGGCCTGGGAGCGTTCCCAGGGGGATCGACGCATCCTGATCGCGATCGTGGATACCGGCGTGGAGCTTACGCATCCGGATCTGCGTCCGAACCTGTGGACGAATCCGGGGGAGATCCCGGACAACAACCTGGATGACGACAACAACGGGTATGTGGATGACGTCTATGGCTGGGATTTCGCCGGAGACGATCCCAACAACCCGGGTCGGGCCGATAACAACCCGACGGCCAATCAGAACGCGCACGGCACCCACGTGGCCGGGCTGGCCTCGGCGGCCACGCATAACGGGATCGGGGTGGCCAGTATAGGGTTTTCCTGCCGCATTATGGCCGTTAAGGTCGGGGTGGGCGCGGGATCGGAGTCCGGGGTGATCCGCTACGGCTATCAGGGTATCCTGTATGCGGTCGACAACGGGGCTCAGGTCATCAACTGCAGCTGGGGTGGGGAGGGCTTCAGCCGGCTGGGCCTGGAGGTGATCGCTTACTCCCGTTCCCGGGGATCGGTCGTCGTAGCGGCGGCGGGCAACAGCGCCCGGGATGAGCCTTTCTATCCGGCCGCCTATCCGGGTGTGCTGGCCGTGGCCGCCACGGTGGCCAATCCCGCCCAAAGCACCTTCGATCAGCGGGCCTCCTTCTCCAACTACGGATTCTGGGTGGACGTATCGGCGCCGGGAACCAACCTGCTCAGCACCTGGACCGGGGGAGGGTATGCGCTCTCCTCCGGCACCTCCATGGCCTCCCCCATTGCGGCCGGACTTGTGGGCCTGGTGCTGGCCGCGCGTCCGGAGCTGAGCCCGGAACAGGCTGCCGAACAGGTGCGCGTAAGCGCCCGGGATATCTCCGCCCAGAACGCGGGTTTCCGCTACCTGCTCGGCTACGGTCGTATTGACGCCTATCGAGCGCTGCTACACCAGGGGCCCTCGATCCGCATGCTTGCCTATCGGATTGAGGAGGTCTCGGGCAACGGGGATGGGATCGCCAATCAGGGCGAAGAGCTCCGACTCCGCATCGCGTTGCGCAACTATCTGGAGCCGGCCCAGGGCGTGCGGCTGCGCCTGGAGCCACAGGACGGGCTTACGCAACCCGTGGTGGAAGAGGTGGAGCTGGGGACGGTGTCCGTGTCCGATACGGTCTGGGCCGCAGGGTTGCGGCTGCGCGTGCGCGCCGAGGCTCCGAACGGATCGGAGGCTCGGCTCATACTGCTCATCCGGGACGGTTCCGGTTACGAGGACTGGGCCGAGATCCGCTTCGAGATCACGCCCACGTATCGGACCGTGGGCGTCGCCCTGGTGGAGGTTACCCTCACCGGAGAGGGGAATATCGGTTTTGCCGATTTCCCGGACAACTTGAAGGGCCGGGGGTTCCGCTTCTTGAGTCGGCCGGATGCGCCGAATGCGCTCTTCGAAGGGGGGCTGATATTGGCCGTCGACTCCACGCGTGTGGTGGATGTGGTGCGCTCCGGGCCCAGTTCGGCCAAGCGGGATTTTCGCATGCGCCTGCCCATACAGGTATGGGAAAACGCCTTCGGGGCCGATCTCTACCTGCGCACAGAGTTCGACGACGCTCAGGCCACGCCGGGGCGCCGACTCGGGGTGTATGTGCGCAAAGAGGCCTTCTTCTGGAAACAGGCTCCCCTGGCTCGTGGCCTGCTATTGCGTTATCGGATCACGAACACGGGGTCTGATACCCTGCGCGGGTTGCGCATCGGCTGGTTTTTCGACTGGGACATCAGCCTCAACGGCCAGGCCGATTCCTCCGGATACGACCCGGCTCGGGGGGTGATCTGGAATCGGGGTATGTCGGGTAGCCCCACACGGGACTGGTTCGTGGTGGCCCCAGCCGCGTTGCCGGATGCGGTTTACCTCATCGATAATCCGGGCCAGCGGACCGGAATCGGCATCTATGACGGTTTTACCGACGGGGAAAAGTGGCGCACCCTCACCTCCGCGCCCGCTCCCCGGGTGCTGTGGGGCTCGGACCTGTCCCAGGTGATCGGGGTGGGACCCCGAACGCTGCTCCCCGGGGAATCGACCACCGAGGTGCTTATTCTGGCGGCCGGCCAGAGCCTTGAAGAGGCCTATGAGGCCGTAGAGGCGCTTCGCGCCCGCATACCCGTCCTGGCCCCCGTCGGAGGGATCGGGGGGGAAGAAGGGGAAAGGCCTCTGCGGAGCCGGATCCTAGCGCTGTATCCGCACCCGGTCGGGGAGGAGGTGACCATCACGCTGGAGCTACCCGCTTCCGGCTGGTATGCCTGGAGGCTATATGACCTGCTGGGTCGCAGGGTGCGCGCCGAAGGCCCGCGCTGGCAGGAGGCGGGGAGGGCGAGCTGGACAATTTCCCTGCGCGGGTTGCCGGCGGGCTGGTATGGACTGGAGCTCATCGGTCAGCATGGCGTGCTGGATTATCGATCTGTGCTCAAAACAGGGGGGAACTAGCGGTGGGCATGCCGTATCGTAAGCTGGTCTTCGTCTGCGTCAATCAGCGTCCCCCGGAAAGCCCCAGGCGATCCTGCGGCCGCTCCGGTGGACAGGAGTTGCTCATGGCGCTGCAAGTAGCCTGCCGGGAGCTGGGGCTTACGGATGTCAAGGTGGTCATGAGCGGTTGTCTGGGGCCGTGTGAACAGGGCAATACGATCGCCGTTTTCCCCGACAACGTCTGGTATGGCGGTCTTCGTCCCTCCGATGCCGAGCAAATCGCGCGCGCCCATCTGGCCCGGGGGCAGCCCCTTGAGGGATATCGCCTCTACGGTGTGCTGGAAGATCCGGAATGAGGTTTGTTTCCGGCCCGGGCCTTCGTTATACTTTCCGGTGCAACGAGGGAGGAGCGGCAGATGACCACCACAAGTGGGGATGAGATCTATTCGCGTCGGATCCGGGCGGGCAAGCGAACGTACTACCTGGACGTGCGGGCCATGCGCACGACTCCGGACTACTACATTACCATCACGGAATCTAGGCGCACCGAGGATGGCCAGATCGAGAAGCACAAGATTTTCCTCTTCAAGGAGGATTTCGCCAAATTCCGGGCCGCTCTGGAAGACGTGATCGCCTACGTCGAGGAGCGATTGCGGAACCAGTCGATTTCCGGATCCTCCGCTCCTGTTGCTTGACTCCTCTTTTCGGGGGGGCGTATATTCCGGGCGCTTTCCACAGGCGGTGCCGAAAGGTTGCCCATGTCGCCTCAGATCAGCGCCTTTGGCCATGTGTTGCTTTTCCTGCTGAGCGGGGTGTTGTTCGTGGCCCTGGTCTTTGGGATCTCGCGCCTGTTGCGTCCCCGGAGGCCCAATCCGGAGAAGGCCCTGCCGTATGAATGCGGGGAGGATCCGGTGGGTTCGGCCTGGGTGCAGTTCAACATCCGCTTTTACGTGGTGGCGTTGATCTTCATCATCTTTGAAGTTGAGGTGGTTCTGCTCTTCCCGTGGGCGGTCGTGCTCCGGGATGCGGGTCCGATAGCGCTTCTGGCCGGCCTGCTTTTTCTGGGTATCCTGATCCTGGGCATGGCCTATGAATGGCGCAAAGGTGATCTCAACTGGGTCAAGCCCGAGCCTGTAATCCCGCGCCTGGACCTGCCCCCAGTGCCCTACGATCAGGTCAACGCGCGCGATCGCCGGGGCTATCGCCCCAGGCGCCTTCCGCAGGGGACATCTGAGGGACGTCCGGAATCCCGACCCGGGCCGCTTGAGCGGGCTTCTGCTCCGGAGTCCGGGGGGCCGGAAAGCGGGACCCCGAAGGCGGGGGTGCGGAAGTTTCAATTCAAGTCCGTTCGGCGTCCGGAACAGGAATAAGAGCCGGATCCTTCGGCGCGCCTGGAGGTCAAATGTAGCGAGGGTTTCGTATGGGGCTTCTGGATCGGCGTTTCGAACACGGCAACGTGGTCATTACCTCGCTGGAGAACCTGCTCAACTGGGCGCGCCTGTCCAGCATGTGGCCCATGTCTTTCGGGCTGGCCTGTTGCGCCATCGAGATGATGTCCACCTTCGCCTCCCATTACGATCTGGACCGGTTCGGTATCTTCCCCCGGCCCTCTCCCCGGCAGGCGGATGTGATGATCGTGGCCGGCACGGTGACCTTCAAGATGGCCGATCGTATCCGACGGCTCTATGAGCAGATGCCCGAGCCCCGGTATGTGATCTCCATGGGGTCCTGCTCCAACTGTGGGGGGCCGTACTGGGAGCATGGCTACCACGTCGTCAAGGGCGTCGATCGCATCATTCCGGTCGATGTCTACGTGCCGGGCTGTCCTCCGCGGCCGGAGGCGCTGATCGGGGGGTTTTTGAAGCTACAGGAGAAGATCCGCAAGGAGCAATTGCGCGAGGGGGTCGGAGCCTGATATGGCGACCGTCTATGAGATCCGGGACTGGATTGTGGAGCGCTTTGGCCCCGAGGGGGTGCGGGAGCTCCAGCTGGAGCGCGTTATCCCGCCCGCGCTCGTGATCGATCCCGCCCGGCTGCGGGAGATCTGTCGGTTTCTGCGGGATGATCCCCGGCTGTACTTCGATCAGCTTATGTGCCTGAGCGGGGTCGATTATGGTCCGGAACGCGATCAGGTCGCGGTGGTCTATCACCTGCATTCGACCGTGCACGATCACCAGATCGCGCTCAAGGTAATCGTGAGCCGATCGGAGAACCTGGAACCCGTCGTCAATAAGCTCGAGTACACCCGGATCGGTCCCGATGGGGAGCCCATTCCGAACGCCGAGCCTCCGGAGGCGCCCGAGGCGGATTTCGGCGAAGAGCGCGTGGAGTATGTGACCGAGTACCTGCCGGCGGTCGATACCGTATCCGACATCTGGCGCACGGCCGAATGGCATGAGCGCGAGGCCTACGACCTGGTGGGCATCGCCTTTCGGGGGCATCCGGACCTGAGGCGCATCCTCACCTGCGACGACTGGCCCGGGCATCCGCTCCGAAAGGATTACGTCTGGCCTGAATACTACCACGGGATACGCGTGGCCTACTGATGAGCACGTCGCCTGCTGCCGGTGCGGCCCGATGGGCCGCTTCAGATCCCAATCGCGTGCGCCTGAAGGATCTGCGGACCGAGGAAATGGTGCTCAATATGGGTCCGCAGCATCCGAGCACACACGGGGTACTGCGTCTGGAGGTGGTCACCGACGGGGAGATCGTCATCGACGTCATCCCCCATCTGGGATACCTGCACCGCTGTTTTGAGAAGCACGCCGAGTCCCTCACCTATCCCCAGGTGATCCCGTACGTGGATCGGATGGATTATCTGGCGGCCATGAACAACGAGCTGGCCTGGGCCGTGGCCGTAGAGCGGTTGCTCGGCATCGAGGAGGATATCCATCCCCGTGTGCAGTACATCCGGGTGCTGATGGCCGAGCTCAACCGCATAGCCAGCCATCTGGTCTCCATCGGCACTTTCGGACAGGATGCCGGAGCCGTTACGCCGTTTCTGTGGTGCTTCCGGGATCGGGAGCACATTCTGAACCTCTTCGAGTGGGCCTCCGGAGCCCGGCTGCTGTACAATTATATCTGGATCGGGGGCCTTATGCATGACCTGCCGGTGGGCTTTGAGGAGCGCTGTCGGGAGTTTGTGCAGTATTTCCGTCCCCGGGTACGGGAGCTCAACGATCTGCTAACGTATAACACGATCTTTGTCGAGCGCACAGCCAACGTGGGCGTACTGCCCCTCGAGGTGGCGATTAATTACGGCTGTTCCGGGCCCATGCTCCGCGGTTCCGGTCTACGCTGGGATCTCAGGCGCGACGATCCATATCTGGTCTATCCGGATCTGGAGTTCGATGTCTGCGTGGGGCGGGGTGAGGTGGGCACACCGGGGGATTGCTGGAATCGCTACAAGGTGCGCGCGGAGGAAATCGAGCAGTCCCTACGCATCATCGAGCAGTGCCTTGATCAGCTTCAGCGGGGGGTGGCCCGCCGTACGGCCGACTTCGATCCCCAGAAGCTTTGTCCGCCCCGTGTGGTTCCCCCTCGGGGGGCGGAGGTCTACGCCCGCTTCGAAAACCCGCGTGGCGAGCTGGGCTTCTATATCCTCAGCGACGGAACGGAGAAGCCGTTTCGCGTCAAAGCCCGATCCCCGAGCTTTTCGAACTTGAGCGTGCTCCCGGAGATCAGCCGCGGGGCCATGCTGGCCGACCTGATCGTGATCCTGGGTTCGGTAGACATCGTGCTGGGAGAAGTGGATCGATAGGAGCGGCCTATGGGCTCGGGAATGGAGTTCTTCATCGCCCTGCTCGGCCCCGTGCTGGGGGTGATGTTCGTGGCCCTGCTTGTGGCCAGCTTCATCGCCCTCTACACCCTGGCCGCCGTGTACGCGGAGCGCAAGGTCTCGGCCTTCATCCAGGATCGGGTCGGGCCCCTGGAGACCGGTCCTCGGGGGCTCCTGCAGACCGTCGCCGATATCCTCAAGCTCCTGCTCAAGGAAGACATCGTCCCCCGCATGGCCGATAAGCCCCTGTGGGTGGTGGCTCCCTTTGTGGTTTTCTCTGCGGTCTTTGTGGGTTATGCGGTCATGCCCTTCGGCCCGGAGCTGGTGGCCGCCAACCTGAACGTGGGCGTGCTGTTTATCACCGCGTTTGCCGCCTTTGAGGTGGCCGGACTCCTGCTGGCCGGGTGGGGATCGAACAACAAGTACGCCCTCTACGGGGCCGTGCGCAGTGTGGCCCAGGTGATCAGCTATGAGATTCCAGCCGGGCTGGCCGTGCTGTCCGTCGTCCTGCTCGCCGGCACGCTGAACCTGCAGGAGATTGTCCTGCAGCAGGGGATAGGTGCCTCCGGGCCCCGCCATCTGTTCGGCCTCCCGTTTCTGCCCGATGTTTCCGCGCTGGGCGGTCTGTTTACCTGGAACGTGCTGGCCTATCCGCACCTGCTGATTGCCTTTGCGATCTACTTCATCGCCTCCCTGGCCGAGGTCAACCGGGCTCCCTTCGACATACCGGAGGCCGAATCGGAGCTCGTGGCGGGATATCATACCGAATACGGAGGCATCAAGTTCGCCTTCTTCTACCTGGCCGAATACGGGGGTATGCTTCTGGTCGGGCTCATCGGGGCCGTGCTCTTTCTGGGGGGATGGCATAGCCCCCTGCCCAACCTGGGGCCGGTGCGGCTGGCCGACTGGACCACGGGTCCGATATGGGGGATTTTCTGGCTGCTGCTCAAAGGGTTTGCGGCCGTTTTCGTACACATGTGGGCGCGCTGGACGCTGCCCCGGCTGCGGGTCGACCAGCTTATGTATCTCTGCTGGAAGGTGCTGACCCCCTTCGCGGTGGCTATGGTCGTCGTATCGGCCTTCTGGGCGAGCTGGAGGTGATGAGATGATGGCGCAAAGGGGCTACTGGGCAAACCTGCGCACGGGACTGCGGACCGTCTGGACGGGGTTGAGGCTTACGTTTCGCCACCTCAAGCAGGCCCGCCGGCGTCGAGCGCCTGTGCCGATATGGGATCCCTCCTATTTCCGCCAACCCGACGGACAGGTTACGATTCGATACCCCCATGAGGCGATCCCCGTGCCCGATACGGGCCGCTACCGGCTGCACAACCACATCGATGACTGCATCGGATGCCTGAAGTGCGCCCGGGTCTGTCCGGTTGATTGCATCACGATCGAGACCATCAAGGCCGTCGAGGATCTGGGCACCACCTCCAACGGGCAGAAAAAACGCCTCTGGATCGCCCGCTTCGATATCGATATGGCCAAGTGTTGCTACTGCGGGCTGTGCACAATGGTCTGTCCCACGGAGTGCTTGACCATGACCAAGGTGCACGATTTTAGCGAGTTTGATCGAGACAACATGGTCTACCACTTCGCCAACCTCACCCCGGAGGAGGCCGAAGAGAAGCGGCGTTTGGCCGAGGCGGCCGCGGCCAGGCCGACCGCGCCGGTCCGGGAGGGGGCTTCGGAGAAGCCGGCGGCGGGTTCGGGAAAACCCGCCTTCGCCCCCCGGGCCGTCCCGCGAGGCCAGAGCGCCCCCCCGGGGCAGGCCGGAGCTCCGGCAACCCGTCCCGCTTTTGCTCCCGGGGCCGTACCCGGGCCGGAGCCGGAGCAGTCCGGGGAAGCCGAACCGAAAGCCGAGACCTCGAGCCCCCAAGCCGAGGAGCGCAAGCCGACCCCCAGGCCGTTTGTCTTCAAAAGAAAGGAGTCATAGCCCGCCGTGGATTATTATCGAATCGCCTTCTACCTCTTTGGCGCCCTGACCGTGCTCGCCGCCGTGGTGGTGGTCTGGAGCCGAAACCTGATCCATGCGGGTATGGGGTTGCTCCTGACCCTCTTTGGCGTGGCCGGGCTGTATGCGCTGGCTGCGGCCGATTTCCTGGCTGTGGTGCAAATTCTGGTCTACGTCGGGGGGATCGTGATCCTGCTCCTGTTCGGGATCATGCTCACCCAGCGCATAGCGGGTCGTGCGCCCCGCACGGGGGTGGTCAACCGGACCGTGGGGGCGCTTATTGCGACCGGCCTTTTTGTGCTGTTCGTGATGGTCATTTTCTCGGCTCGTTTTGCCGAACTACCCTGGATCGCCCAGGGCAGGATGATCGATCGGGAAAGCGCGCCTCCGGTAGGTTCCACCGTGGAGCGGCTCGGCCAGCTGCTCGTTGGGCCGTATTTGTTGCTTTTCGAGGTGGCGGCGCTGGTGTTGACTGTGGCCCTGATCGGGGCCGCCTATCTGGCCCGGCGTTCCCGGCAAGAGGGGGCCCGGCCGCGTCGTATGATCAGCTAAAGGGGAAACCATGGGTTCTGCGGCCTACCTAAACGGGTATCTCGTCATCGGCGCGCTGTTGTTTGCCCTCGGGCTGTTTGCTGTGCTCACCCGCCGCAACGCGATCGGCGTGCTCATGGGGGTGGAGCTTATGCTCAATGCGGCGAACCTGAACCTGGTCGCCTTCTCCCAGTTCGATCCGTATCGGTTGGGTGGGCAGGTGGCCGCCCTGCTGGTGATCGTGCTCGCGGTCTGCGAGGCGGCCGTGGCGCTGGCCATCGTGCTCAACCTCTACGATCGACTGCAGACGGTAAACGTGGACGAAGTCGATAACCTGCGAGCCTGAAGAGATGGACTTTACCCCGTGGGTTAGTGCGATTCTGCTGGCTCCGCTGGTGGGCTTTTCTGTCCTGCTCTTCGGGGGCCAGCGCATGCTGCCCCGGCAGGGGGACTGGCTTGCCACGGGCCTGGTGGCCCTGAGCCTGGCGCTGTCGGTTTACGTGCTCTACGGGTTGCTCACGCACGTGGCGCCTCATAACCCACGCTGGGCCTGGATTGATCTGGGCTCCGTGACGGGTCGGGGCCCGCTTGTGTTGCCGTTCGGCTTTCAGATCGACCCGCCGGCGGCCGTAATGCTCTGCGTGGTAACGGGCGTCAGCCTGCTTGTACACCTGTTCTCCATCGGCTACATGGCCGGCGATCCCCGATACGGGCGCTATTTCGCCTACCTGAATCTGTTTACTTTCTCCATGCTGGGGATCGTGCTTGCTGACAACCTGCTGATGATCTACCTCTTCTGGGAGCTCGTCGGGTTGAGCTCCTATCTGCTCATCGGGTTCTGGTTCGAACGCGATCCCCCGAGGCGCGCGGCCACCAAGGCCTTCATCGTCAACCGGATCGGGGATGTGGGGTTCTGGGCCGGCATTCTCATCCTCTGGAGCCAGTTTGAGACCCTGCACTTTGGGGAGCTTTCTCGCATGCTGGCCGAATCGCGCCTGGTTGACGGCCGCTGGCAGAGCCTGCTTTATCTCTCTGACGGCTCGACTGTGGTGCGGGAGCTCTCATCGGGCTGGCTTGTGGCGGCGGGGATCCTGCTCTTTATGGGTGTGGTGGGAAAATCGGCGCAGTTTCCTCTGCACGTCTGGCTTCCGGACGCCATGGAGGGGCCGACACCGGTTTCCGCGCTCATCCATGCGGCCACGATGGTGGCCGCCGGCGTGTATTTGCTCTGGCGGATCTATCCCCTGCTCAGCCCCGAGGCGCTTCTGGTTATCGCCTTCATCGGCGCCTTTACCGCCTTCATGGCCGCCACGATCGCACTCTCTCAGCGGGACATCAAGCGCGTGCTGGCCTACTCGACCATCTCCCAGCTCGGCTACATGGTCATGGCCGTCGGCGTGGGTTCTCCGGTGGGCGGGCTGTTTCACCTTGTCACGCACGCCTTCTTCAAGGCCGGACTCTTTCTCGGGGCGGGCTCTATCATCCACGCCCTGCATGAGCTGGCCGTTCGGCTCGAGCGGCGGGGGGTTGCTGCGCATATCGACCCGCAGGATATCGGCCTGATGGGGGGCTTGCGTCGCTCGATGCCCCTCACCTTTGTCGCCTTCAGCCTGTGTGCGGCCGCGCTTGCCGGGCTGCCTCTCTTCAGCGGGTTTCTCTCCAAAGATGCTATTCTGATCGCGGCGGCCGCTTTTCCCTATCTGGGCGCGGTGCAGGGACAGCTCTCCCCCCTGTGGCTGATGCCTGTTCCCCTGCTGGGCTTTGCCACGGCCGCGCTCACGGCGCTCTACATGGGCCGGCTCTGGTTTAGCGTCTTCTGGGGTCGCTTCCGGCTCGAGGAGCGGGTGCCGGAGGCCCGGGGTGCGCTCCTTGAGGTGCACGAAGCTCCCGCCGTGATGAGCATTCCCCTGGGCCTGCTGGGGCTATTGAGCCTGTTTTTCTGGTTTTCCCCGCATCCGCTCGAGCCCAACCAGGGCTGGCTATGGCGCCTGCTCGCCTCCGAGGTCCCCTCCCGTATGGGGCCGCAGGGCGCTTTCATCCCCGATTACGTGCCTTCGCTGTTGCTCATCCGGCTTGGGTCTGCGGAATTCCACTGGCAGGTGCTGGGCTGGTCGGTAGGTATGCTCTCTGTGGGCTTGCTTGTGGCCCTCTGGATGTACGGGCTGCGTCGGGCCGATATCGGGCGCGGGGTGCTGGATCCCCGCCTTCGGCCGCTGTATCGGTTTTCCCGGGAGAAGTGGTACATAGACCGGCTCTACGAAGCCGGCCCGGTGCGGGTTTTTCGCGCGCTCATGCGCCTGCAGGCGGCCTGGGATCGATATGTGATCGATGGGGCGGTAAACGGCCTGGCCGCCCTCATCGCCGCGCTGGGTCGGATGGGACAGCGCCTGCAGACGGGCCGGGTGCAGACGTATCTGGCCATGGCCGTGCTGGCGCTTATGGTCTTGATCCTGTGGGTGTGGCGTTAGGGTGCAACCCGCTATGGCGATTCCCTGGCTTTCGCTTCTGCTCGCCCTGCCCCTGGTGGGCTCGCTTCTGGTGCTCTGGCTGCCCGAAGGCCGGCTCCGCTTGATCCGTTGCTTCGCGCTCGGGGTCATGCTCTTGGAGCTTCTGCTGGCCGCGGGCATGATGGGGCAGTATGACCCTGGCCGGGCCGGGGTCAATGAGCCCGAGGCGTTCCAGTTTGTCGAACGAACACGACTGTTCACCCTGCCCCTGGGTGCCTTTGGCCGGTTTGCTGTGGACTACTACGTCGGTATCGACGGGCTCAGCCTCACGCTTCTGCTCCTTACCGTGCTCATCGGGCTCATCGGGGTGCTGTCTTCCTGGACGATCGAGCGGGCCCCGAGGGCGTATTTCTCCCTCTACTTGTTGCTCATCGGCGCCATCGTGGGCGTATTTGTGGCTCTGGACCTGTTTCTCTTCTACGTCTTCTGGGAGCTCATGCTCCTGCCCATGTATTTCCTTATCGGCTTCTGGGGGGGCGAGCGACGGGAGTATGCCGCGGTGAAGTTCTTTCTCTACACGCTGGCCGGCTCCATCTTTCTGCTCCTTGTGCTCATCGGGCTCTACCTGGGCACGGCCCTCGACCCCGGGGCCCCTCCCCCGGATCGGGTGCGCGTGCTCGATTTGCTCTGGCTCATGCGGCCAGAAGCTTATGTGCCGGGTTCGCTCCTGGACCCCTCTTCTCCGGGGCTTATCGGGGGCCACAACGCCCGGCTGATCGCTTTTGCCGTGCTTTTTCTGGGTTTTGCCATCAAGCTGCCCGTGGTGCCTCTGCACACCTGGCTTCCGGATGCGCACGTGGAGGCGCCCACTCCGATATCCGTTATCCTGGCCGGGGTGCTGCTCAAGCTGGGTGGATACGGGATCGTGCGCCTGGGCTACGGGCTCTTCCCGGAGGGCGGGCTTGTTTTCGGCACCTGGATCGCCCTGCTGGGCATGATCGGGGTCGTCTACGGGGCTTTTGTGGCCGCCGCACAGGAAGATCTCAAAAAGCTCATCGCCTACTCCTCCGTCAGCCACATGGGCTATGTCCTGCTCGGGCTGGCCTCTCTGACCCAGGAGGGCGTAGCCGGGGCCCTGTTTCAGATGTTCAATCATGGGCTTATTGCGGCTATGCTTTTCTTGCTCGTCGGGGTGCTCTATGATCGGGTACACGATCGTCTGATCCCGCACTTTCAGGGCCTGTCGGCGATCATGCCCCTCTACGGGGGGGTGGCGCTGTTTGCCTTTCTGGCCTCGCTGGGGCTTCCCGGCCTGGCCGGGTTCGTCTCCGAGGCGCTCATCTTTCTGGGCGCCTTCAGCGCCGAGGCCGTGCACCCCGGCCATGTGCTGGTTCCCCGCTGGATGGTGCTCGTATCCACGGCGGGCCTGGTGCTGGCGGCCGTTTATTACCTGTGGGCCGTGGTCGAGCGCATGTTTCATGGTCCCCTGCGGTTGCAGCGGCAGGAGTGGCAGGCGGCGCTCGTGGACTTGAGCTGGCGGGAGCGGATCATGTTCTTGCCCCTGATGGTGCTCATTCTCGGCCTGGGCCTCTATCCACAGGCGTATCTGGAGCTGGTGCGGAGCTCGACAAACCATTTTCTCGAGTGGGTGCTCACCTCCGGGAAGGCCTGGTGGCCGGGAGGGATCGCTTCGGGGCTGGGTAACTAAGGGGGAACGGGTACCTATGGATGCGCACTGGCAAGAGCTCGCCAACAGCCTTCCGCGGTTCGGAGCGGAGATCCTGCTCGTCGGGGCCTTTGTGCTTCTGATCCTGAGCGACTTGATTCTGAGACGGCCGCAGAGCCCGGTTCTGCCTGCAATCGCCCTGCTGGGTATGCTGATGGCCGGGGTGCTGGCGGCATGGACGGGTCTGGAGGGTGACCGCTCGGGCGGATATCTCTTTCATGGCCTGCTCGTCGTCGATGGCTACGGGGGGCTGTTCAAGGTGCTCATCGCGCTGGCGGGCGCCTTGGCCGTCGTCGCCTCCATGGAGTATGCGCCCCTGCGAGGGCACCGGCGAGGCGTGGGGGAGTATTATGCCATCCTGATCGGCTTGGTCTTCGGCCTCTATCTGCTCGTCGGGGCCACGCACCTGGTGGTCCTGTACGTGGCCCTGGAGCTGGTCTCCCTCTCCTCCTATGTGCTGGTGAGTTACCTCAAAGACGATCCCCGGTCCGCAGAGGCGGGGTTCAAGTATCTGCTCTACGGGGCGGTATCGTCGGCTTTTATGCTCTACGGCTTTTCCCTGCTCTACGGGCTTACGGGCACGCTGGAGCTTTACGCCCTGCCGGATCGGCTGGCGGAGCTGGATCGCGGGCCCGTCGTCGCACTGGCCGTGCTGCTCTCCCTGGTCGGGTTCGGATTCAAGATCGCCGCTGTGCCCTTCCACTTCTGGGCGCCGGATGCCTATGAGGGCGCGCCTACGCCTGTGACGGCGTTTCTGGCCGTGGGCCCGAAGGCGGCCGGATTTGCCGCCCTGGTGCGCTTTCTCCTTATCGGACTGGGCCGGGAGGAGCTCTTCATCCGCCTTGAGGCCACGGGGCTTCTGGCTTTACTGGCCATACTGACCATGATTCTGGGGAATCTGGCCGCGATCGGGCAGGTGAACCTCAAGCGCATGCTGGCCTATTCCAGCATCGCGCACGCCGGATACGCCCTCATGGGCGTCGTTGTGCTCGGGGAGCTGGGCCTGCAGGCGCTCATCTTCTACCTGTTTGTCTACGCCCTGCTTACGCTTGGCGCCTTCTGGGCCCTGATGACGCTTGCCGAGCTGGCCGGATCGGAGGATGTGCGGCAGTGGGCCGGCCTGGGGTGGAGTGCATCCCTCGTGGGGGTAGCCATGACCGTCTTCATGGTGGGGCTGACCGGGCTTCCTCCCACGGCCGGGTTTGCGGGCAAGCTCCTGCTCTTTTCGGCTGTCTGGACAGCCTACGAGGCCTCCGGAGATCCGTGGATGCTGGCGCTTTTGCTCGTGGGGGTGCTTACGAGCGTCGTTTCCCTGTACTACTACTTGAAGGCGCCCTACTACCTGTTTATTAAAAGCCCGGAGGCGCCCACTCCGGCCCCCGTTGCCGTGTCCAGCCTGAGCCGGCTGGCCCTGCTTGTGCTGGCTGTTCCGTCGGCCCTTTTTTCCGCCACGCCGCTTTTCCCCTGGTTGGCCGAACGGGTCTTGCAGGGCCTCGGAGGCGCCGCTTTCTGAACGGAAAGAGGATATGCTGCGCGTTTATCGAGGAACAGAAATCGAGACCTTTTTTACCCGCCGGCGTGCGGCCCGGTTCTGGGAAGAGGAGGCCGTGGAGGGCGCGGTGAGGGCCGTGCTGGAAGCCGTGCGTCAAAGGGGAGACCGGGCCCTGCGGGAGCTGAGCCGTCGTTTTGATGGGATAGAACCGGAGCCCCTGCGCATGCCTCCGGAGTATCTGCGGAGCTGCTGGGAGGCGCTGGATGCCGAACTGCAGGAGGCCTTCGAGGGGGCGATCGCCCGCGTGCGGCGTTTTCATGAGGCCCAGCGCCCCCTGCATACTTACTGGGAGCCCGAAGAGGGGGTCGTGCTGGGATGGCGCTGGAGCCCGATTGCGCGCGTGGGCGTCTACGTGCCCGGGGGCAGGGCGGCCTATCCATCAACGATCTGGATGAGCGTGGTGCCGGCCCAGGTGGCCGGCGTCCCGGAGATCGCGCTCGTTTCCCCCCCGGATTCGAGCGGCCGGGTGCATCCGCTGGTGGCCGCCGTGGCCTGGCGCTTGGGCCTGGAGGAAGTCTATGCCGTCGGCGGGGCTCAGGCTATAGCCGCGCTCGCCTACGGTACGGAGTCGATCCGGGCCGTGGACAAAATCGTGGGGCCGGGAAACGCCTACGTGACGACGGCCAAGCGCCTGCTCTTCGGCTACGTGGGCATCGACAGCCTGGCCGGACCCAGCGAAATCGCCGTAGTGGCCGACGAGACGGCTCGGCCCGACTGGGTGTTGGCCGATCTGCTCAGCCAGGCCGAGCATGATGTGCGCGCCATGGCCGTGCTCCTGACCCCTTCGGAAGGCCTCCTTGAGGCCGTCGGGGAAGAGCTGCGCCGGCGCTGGCCGGAGCTTCCGCGCCGGGATATCCTGGAGGAGGCCCTCCGGGAGGGGGGAGCCTGTTTGCTCGTCAGGGACCTGGAAGAGGCCATATCCCTGGTGAACCGGCTCGCACCGGAACACCTGGAGCTCTACACGGCCGATCCCTGGTCGATTCTGCCGCGCATCCAACACGCCGGCGCCGTGTTTCTGGGCCCCTATACGCCCGAAGCGGTGGGGGATTACTGGGCCGGTCCGAGCCATGTGTTGCCCACCTCGGGCACGGCCCGATTTTCCTCCGGGCTCTCCGTCTGGGATTTTCTCAAACGCACAAGCCTGATAGCCTACGATCGGGCGGCTTTCCTGGAAGCGGCTCCCCGGGTGATCCGGCTGGCCCAGTCCGAAGGATTGCCCGGGCACGCGGAGGCGATGCGGATCCGGTTGCGCTGAGGAATCATCAATCTATGCTCGCACGTGCCCTGGAGCGGATACGGCCTGCCGTGCGCGCGCTGCGTCCCTACGTCGTGGGGGCACCGCGGCAGGCTCCGGTCAAGTTGAACCAGAACGAGAACCCCTTTGACTGGCCCGAGCCGATCAAAGCACGCCTCTGGGAGCGAGTGCGCGCGCTGCCCTGGAATCGGTACCCGGATGAGTACCCGGTCGAGCTTACGCGGGCTCTGGCGCGCCATATGGGGCTGGATGCGGGGCAGGTGCTCGTCGGGCATGGCTCCAATGAGCTCATGTACCTCGTCCTGGGCGCTGTAGTGCGGCCCGGAGTGCGCGTGCTGGTTCCCGAGCCCACGTTCGCCCTGTACAGCAAGCTTGTGCGCTACTATGAGGGGGAGCTGCTCTCCGTGCCCCTGCGGGAAGACGGAAGCTTCGATGTGGAGGCGATCCGTGCGGCCTTGCGGGGCCATGAGCCCGATCTGCTCGTTCTGGTCAGTCCGAACAGCCCGACGGCGCATCGGCTCCTGCAGGCGGAAATCGGCCAGCTTGCGGCCGAGGCGCCGGGGCTGGTGCTCGTCGATGAGGCCTACGCGGAGTTCTCCGATCAGCCCTCGGCCATAGGGCTTCTGGGGGCGCACCCGAACCTGCTTGTGCTGCGCACCCTGTCCAAGGCCGCGGCGCTGGCGGGCGTGCGGATCGGCTATCTTGTCGGCGCCCGCGAGCTCATCGAGGAGCTCTACAAGGCCAAGCTGCCCTTTGCCATCAGCGCCTGGGATGAGGCCATTGCCCTGCTGGCTCTGGAGGAGTCGGCCTGGATAGCCGAGCAGATCGCCCGTATCTGCGCAGAGCGCGATCGGCTTCGGGATGCGCTCAGCCGCATCCCCGGGGTGGAGGTTTGGCCTTCCTGGACGAATTTCGTAATTTTCCGCACCCCGCTTCCGGCTCCGGTGCTGTTTCGGGAGCTGGCCCAACGCGGCGTGCTGGTCCGAGATATCTCCGACTATCCCCGTATGGAGGGATTTCTGCGCGTGAGCGTGGGAACGCCGCAGGAAAACGACCGGTTTCTGGAGGCGCTCCGGGAGGTGGTCGGGGCGGGCGGGCGGCAAGTAGGTGATCACGCAAAAACGAGGGGAGAGAGATGAAAATCGCTGTCTGTATTGCGCACGTGCCGGATACGGCCACTCGGGTGCGCATCGGATCCGACGGGCGCTCGATCGATCCGACGGGGGTGACGTACGTGCTCAACCCGTATGATGAGTTCGCCGTCGAAGAGGCGATCGCGACCCGGGAAAAGTGGGGCGGGGAGGTGGTGGCCTTCTGCATCGGTGGACCCGACACAGAGCCCACGATCCGCAAGGTGCTGGCCATGGGGGCCGATCGGGCCGTGCGTATTGAGGGGGATACGGAGGATACGCTTGTGGCCGCCCGGTGGCTGGCTGAGGCGATCCGGGAGGAAGCGCCGGATATCGTTTTTGTGGGCAAGGAGACGGTGAGCTTCAACGGGGCGGCGATGGCCGCCGCGCTGGGCGAGTTGCTGGGCTGGCCCAACGCCTCGATCGTGGTGCGTCTGGAGCTTGATGGGCAGAAGGCCATCTATGAGCGGGAGGTCGAGGGCGGCAAGGAAGTGGGCCAGATCATGCTGCCGTGCGTGATCTCCTGTCAGCGCGGGTTGAACAATCCGCGCCTTCCGAAGCTACCGGACATCATGAAGGCCAAACAGAAGCCCATCGCTGTGCGCAGGCCTGCGGCCGTGGAGGCCGGGGTGGAGACGGTGCGGCTGGAGCTGCCTCCGCCGAAGAAGGGGTGCCGGTTTGTGAACTCGGCCGAAGAGCTGGTCCGTCTGCTGCACGAGGAAGCGGGGGTGATTTAAGAAGGAGGGGATAGATATATGTCCGTTATCGCATATGCCGAACAGCGCGACGGGCAGCTCCGCAAGCCCGCCTTTGAAGTTGTACGCAAGGGTGCTGAGCTGGCCCGGGAGCTGGGCCTTCCGTTCTACGCCGTGCTGATCGGATCCGGGGTCAAGGGGCTGGCTGAACGTCTGGGGGCTTACGGGGCGGAGCGGGTGATCGTGGTCGATCAGCCCGAGCTTGCCGCTTTTGCTCCGGCCGCCTACGGGCGGGCGCTTGCCCTGGCCGCCGAGTCCCGGAACGCCCGTCTGGTGCTACTGCCCGCTACGGCGCAGGGCAAGGATCTGGCCCCGCGTGTGGCCGTGCGGTTAGATGCCGCTTTTGCTCCGGATGTGACCGCTCTGCGGGTGGAAGATGGCCTTCTGCAGGCTGTGCGGCCTGTGTATTCGGGCAAGGCCTTCGCTACGCTGATCTTTCGCAAGGAGCGGCAGGTCATCTCGCTGCGCCCGAACGTCTTTCCAGCCGGAACGCCGCAGGATGGGATTTCCCCCCAGGTCGAGGTGCTCACGGTCTCTGTTGAGGAGGCCGATTTGCGCGCTCAGGCCCGGGAGATCGTCGCCTCGGCGGGCAAGCTCGATGTGGCCGAGGCCGATATTGTCGTCTCCGGCGGTCGGGGGCTGAAGGGGCCGGAGAACTTCTGGATGATCGAGGAGCTGGCCGCCCTGCTCGGGGGTGCGGTGGGCGCTTCGCGCGCCGTGGTGGATGCTGGCTGGCGGCCTCATGCCGAGCAGGTCGGACAGACCGGCAAGGTGGTCACCCCGAAGCTCTATATCGCCGTGGCCATTTCGGGCGCCATTCAGCATCTGGCCGGTATGAGTGGATCCCGCGTGATTGTGGCCATCAACAAGGATCCTGAGGCGCCCATCTTTCAGGTGGCCGACTACGGCATTGTGGGGGATGCTTTCGAGGTCGTGCCTCAGCTGATCGAGGCCATCAAGAAGTTCAAACAGGCTTGAGCCCCCGATGGGGACTTGACAAGGCCGGATGGGCCTTGCATTTTATGCGCAACGGGTAAGCGAAAAGGGCTGGCTTCCTTGGAGCACAAGGTTCAGGTGGAGATTCTGGGCATCTCCTCCGGTATGACCGGGGGGGGTGCCTATGCGCTGATCCTGCAGGAGGTGGCCGGAACGCGCCGGTTGCCCATCATCATTGGCGCCTTTGAGGCGCAGGCGATCGCCATCGAGTTGGAGAAGGTGCGCCCGCCCCGTCCCATGACGCATGATCTGATGCGCAATATGCTGGAAGCCTTCAACGTGCACGTGCAGGAGGTCTACATCCACGACCTGCGGGATGGCACCTTCTATGCCCAGATCCGCTATGAGTTCAACGGCATCGAGGACGCTCTGGATGCCCGTCCGAGCGATGCCATTGCGCTGGCTGTACGGGTGGATGCGCCCATCTATGTGGCCGAATCTGTCCTCGAGGAGGCGGGCATTCCCGTTGAGGCCGAAGAGGAGGAGGGTTCTGCCGCCCCGCCCAGAAAGGCCCGGGGCGGCTCCCGCGCCGATCGGCTCGCAGAGCTACAGGAAGCCCTGCAGCGCGCTATAGAGAACGAGGACTACGAGCTGGCCGCTCGGCTGCGGGATGAAATCGAGCAGCTGAAGCGCAACAGTTGACAAAGGCCTTGCCCGAGGACACCCCTGTTGGGGTGCGCTGCAGCGCCAATTAGCGGTCGCATTGGCCAGAGGGGAGGGCATTGGCGACGATAGCGGACTTTTTCGCTCCCAGGCGCGGGAGGGGCAATAGGGTGGGCGCGCATCACCTTCGGTTTGATATGGGATGCGCCGAGGGGGGAACATGGCGCGGCGTATCCGCAAGGGCGGCCGTGATGGCCAGGCCCCGCAGCATTTCACCTTTCCCTACCAGGGGCAGGGACACCGCAGGAGCATCGTCAAGGCTGCCTGATGGGCTGATAATGCACTGACGGCGTGCAGGGAAGATTTTACGGGAGGACCCACGAAGATGGAATATTTGTTATATGCAAAACTTATTTTACACGTTTGAGATACTAATCTGACTATGAGAAGTGTACAAGGTCAGCTTTGGAGGGGTCGGGCTCAGGATTGGGCCACCTATGTGGAGCCGGTGTGCTTGCCGCTCTTCGAGGTGGAGCTGGATGCGGCGCGCGTGACCGAGGGCACGCGTCTGCTTGGTGCTAGCTACGGTGCCGGACTCCTGGCGCTGCTGGCCAGCTTCCGTAACGCGCAGGTGGCCGCTCTGGACGCTACAGCGGGGCTCCTAGCTATCGCGCGGCAACGATTGCCCGGGGTCGATGTCCAGGAAGGGGACCTGAAGAAGTTTTCCTTTGCGGAAGCCGGCTTTGACGCGGTTGTGGCCGTCAAGCGTGTCTTTTACGTAGCGGGCTGCGCGTCGTGGAGGAGGGTGAGGTCACCTGTCCCTTCGTCTTCCCGAGCACCGAAGCATCGTGGCGCGGAAACTCGAAGGCAGAGGTCAACTACGCGGCCATTGCTCACAGCGGCAAGGCCGCGGTTCGCGCCGTGTATGCAGATGCCGACCGCGTCCACATGCGCCCCGATGGGAGTGTTCGGTACAATAATGTCTTTCTCTGGGCTGCTGGCAAACAACCATAGCGATGGACGCTCACGGGTGCATGCTTACAACTGGTTGCAGCGGACGGCGCTGCCGCTGATCCGTATCGTTAGCCCGCCTGCTACCATCGCAAACAGCGGGGAGTTGACGAAACAGTAGTGGGGATTCTAATGGACTCCACAAAAGCCTTATTGATCCTTCTCTTATTTGTCGCAACCACGTCCGCTGTCATTGCTTGCCTCGCGATCTATAACCGCAAAAGGCGGCAGCAAACGCAACCGAAAGTGGTTGACGAAAAGGAACCAGTTGCACCACCAGGCCAATTTATCGCAGCACCGGAACCTCAACCGGCAGTACTGGGGGACGCAGAAGAGGAAGCCCAACCGAGTGCAATAGAAAGACCTCAGTTATCTGGAGTAGGTGGAACGCAGCCCACGGCTTTAGATGAGGCCGAGCTTACAAGAGTGCAGGGAGCGCAACCGAAGGAGGCTACATGCCCAACGGAGCAGGAGACTCAAGTGGCAGTCCCGGCCGGGGCTCAACCCACAGGAAAAAAACCTGCGAGCCCGAAGAAGGGAAGTCAGAAAAGGCAGAGGCGAGAGCCCATCAAGAGGGGAGGCAGACCCCGGGAGTCCACTGAAGGCCTCGATAAAAAGACCAAACCTCGCCGCCTAAAACCCGAAATCGTTTGCTGGAAAAGGGAGAGCCAGTGGGTGCCGGCGGTAGAGGTGCCGGAAGAACTCCTTGAAAAATGCGGTTTGGAAGTCCTTCAAAATGGATCACCGCTCAAACAAGATGAAGAATTAGAAAAGGCCTTTTGGTGTCTTGAACAGGTATGTGGTGAAGTGATAGTTCGCTGGAACGAAGCAGAGGCTGTCCAGGAAGCCAAGGTCGGGATTGACCAGGAGGATTACCTTCTGTTCAAACTAAGCGGCAAGAACCTCGATCAGGGGAGGCTTGTGAAGTCCCCTTCCTGGGGCTCATATCTCGTGATAGCTCCAGATACCTGGGAACGAGACGAGACATTGTCGGGACCCGCACCAGTCATGCCCGAGCAGGTGTCATTAGCTGGCTTCAAGGCTCACTTCTTTGAGCTTGATAAGAATGGAGACCAAGATATTGCTTTTCGGACTCCAAATGGGGAGTCAAAAGTTATAAAGAAAAAGGCAAATAGATTTGAATTAATTGGGATAAGAATAGATGATGTAATTGATAAAATAGGTCCTATATTTTTAGAAGGACATCCTCGCATTCTCGATATGAATGAAAAAAAATGGAAGGGTGTTAAGACAATAGTTGTTGGTGAAGAAGGTAGTGGTAGAAAAAGGTGGAAAATTTCTTTTACTCCTGATCATAATAAAAATGAGCAAGATTTTCCTTCAGATTTTTTAGAGAAAAAAATTGGATGGTATTTTGTTAGATTTTATGATGATAAAAATAATCTTATAGATAGCTTAGATTTTAGATTAATTACCTGTCTCAAAGAAATTAAATTACCTGTATTGGGCATATTTCCATATAGAGATGGATATAAATCAGTACATGTAGAATTAATTCATGCTAAAGATTGTATTATCAAGCCAGAAAATAATAAAAAAAATATACAAATTGAAATAAAAGATGATAGAACGATTCTTACCGTTCCTCCTGATCCTGATTATGATCTTAGTTATTGGTTGGTTTCTCTAGGAAATGATAATTTACAAGTTAAAATAGGGATCCTTGTGGAAAGAATTTGGTGGACACTGGGAGAAGTGAATCATGTACCATCTCAATGGAGCGATAGACTAGTTGTGCTCTCTCGTGATGACTTTGCTGCCACGTCAAACAAAGCGTTGTGGTTACGACTTCCAAGACGCCGCTGGATAGACAAGGTCCTTGTAGGTTTCGAACGATCAAAAGCCAGGCCGTATAATGTAAGAATAACAGAGAATACAATTGTTGTTCCACTTCGTGACTTTGTTGATTCTCAAGAAATAAGCAATAAGGTGAGGGATTATTTTTTCAAGATATGGATCGAGCGTGACAACGAGTTTCATGAAGGGATTATTGCGATTATTCGATCATCGAAATATTTGGAATATTTCAAATTTGGATATGGAAGAAAAAAAACCGCCATCGCAAAAGCAACTATCCAAAATGGATCAGGGACAATCAAAATCAATGGGCATGATTGGCGTTATTATTTCAGGACAGCTCCTCCCAAAGCCAGGCAATTCTTAGAAAAGTTAATTGAAATGAAGGAAGTGCAAGAAAAATTATCAAAACATGAAATCAATATTATCGTTCATGGGAGTCATCCGACGACCATGCGGCAACCGAAAGCAGTGGCCCATGCTATAGCAAGAGCTTTAATGAATTATGATCCTTGTCTGGCACCTTTGTTGAGACAGGCAGGATTTGGAGGAGTCAAAGTGAAAGTTTCCGACAGGAGGATAAGCGATGAATCTAATAGAAATAGCAAGTCAGATTGAGGAAAGGTATCGTCGCTATCTGAAAACCACCTTTCACTTCAGAGACCCGGAATTCCGTAGGTCTTTTGAACAAGCGTTGGACTCGGGCCATCTGAGCAAGGGGCCATACCTTGAAGCCACGCCGGTCTTCAAACGTGGCCAGAGGCCGCGTGAGTTGTTCGCGAATCTGCTTGGATTCCAGCCAGATGAGGGCTTTCTGAAGGCAGTGCAGGGTGATAGACCTCTTTATCAACATCAGGAAGAAGCAATCTCCAGAGTGTTCAAAGGAAGCAACATAGTTGTAGCTACAGGCACAGGAAGCGGAAAAACCGAGGCGTTTCTATACCCTATCCTGTTGCATCTTTATCGGGAATTCCGAGCAGGGAAGTTGTGTTGTGGAGTAAGAGCGCTCATCCTGTATCCGATGAACGCCCTGGCAAACGATCAGCGGGAACGCTTGGGAGAAATTTGTAAGCACCTAAAGGAAGCGAACTCTCCTTTCCGCTTCACCTTCGGGCAGTATATCGGAGAAACACCTGAAGATGAGAACGATTCTCAGCGACATGCGCGAGATCACCTGGCCGAGCGGGACCAGAAAGGTTATTCCCTTATTGAAAGTGGGCACGTTGTGCATGGAGAATTGGTTCTTCGCTCTGAAATGCGCCGCACACCGCCCCATATCCTCCTGACCAACTATTCGATGCTGGAGTATCTATTGCTCCGGCCTGACGATAGCCCGCTCTTTGACAACGGGCGCGCTCGGTGGTGGACATTCCTTGTACTTGATGAGGCCCATCAATACCGGGGATCACGCGGCGTTGAGATGGCCATGTTGCTACGCCGCCTCAAGCAAAGACTGCGTGAAGGCGGCCGTTCAGAGGCGTTCCGCTGTATTGCGACCAGTGCGACACTGGTTGGTGGAGAAAGTGACAAAGCAGCCGTCGCGAGGTTCGCCTCAGATTTATTTGGTGAGGAATTTCGTACAGAGGATGTAATCCTGGGAGAGACAATCCCAGTGCCTGAACCTGGTCCGAGAGAACTGTCCCGCGAAGATTATCGTTCGCTCAAAGACCTTCTCCAAGAAGGGGTCGTGCAAAACGTGGGTCAACTTGCTGCAATCGCAAGCAAGGTGGGTGTATCGCTTCCAAATAGGGAGGAAGCGGCAAGGATAGTCGGAAGGATTCTTCAAAACGACGGCAGGGCAACTACTCTTCGACGCTTGATCACAGGTAATCCGGCTGAAGTTCAGAAAGTCGCCGATGACGTCTTTGTCGATCTGCCACAAGAAGAGCGAGTGCCCGCGTTGTCCGAATTGGTTGAGCTTCTACTGCAAGCGAAGGATCCCTCCTCGGGTGCTCCTCTGTTGTCTGCTCGCTATCATCTCTTCCTTCGCTCTCTGGAGGGTGCTTTTGTTTCTCTCTGGCCTGAGAAAAAAGTGTTCCTGGATCGAAAAACAATCGGAGCAGGGGGCGCTGCCTTCGAAGTGGCGTTATGTCGGGAGTGTGGTCAGCATTATTTTGTGGCCCAAAAGAATTTTAATGGTGGTAAGATTCAAGAGGCAATCCGAGATCCAAACGACGTCAATTTCGGAGCGACGTTTCTTCGACCTATTGAAAGTGAGGAGGATACAAGCACGGATGACGAAGATGTGAATCTCACAGAGAAGGCAACATTTTACCTTTGCGTGCAATGTGGCGAGGCACGACGAACAAAACCAGCCTGCGGACACGATAACTATATCCGTGTTGTCAAGGAAGAAACTCCCGACGATGAAGATCGTGCTGACCAGATTGCGAAATGCGGTGCCTGTGGGTATTCCGCCGCTGGGCGCGATCCCGTTCGGGAGGTTGTGCATGGCACGGATGGTCCTCACGCAGTGATAGTCACGACTCTCTACCAATACCTTCCAGAAAGGCGCAAGAAGGTGCTCGCTTTTGCCGATGGACGACAGGAGGCGGCATTTTTCGCGTGGTATCTTGAGGAGTCATATCAAGATATTCTGAGCCGCAATTTACTTCTCAAGGTTATGCAAGAGTTAAGCCCGCATACGCAAGAGGGTTTATCATTACGAGAAGTGGCAACAAGTCTACGGGATCTTCTCCGCAAGCGTCATGTCTCTCGACCATCTATGGGAGACCTACAGCTACGGCGTCAAGCCTGGTGCAGACTATATCGCGAATTTCTTACAGACGAGCCAAGGATATCTTTAGAGGGTGTTGGTCTAGTTTGGTGTTGCATCAAGTGGCCGAATTGGTTCAAGATCCCAGAAGCCTTGACGAATCCGCCCTGGTCACTCAGCGAGCAAGAAGCACGTGATTTAGTATTACTTCTGTTAGACACAATGCGAGCTGACAGAGCGGTTGAACTTCGTACAGAGGAAGGCGTCTCTCTGAGCTGGAATGATCTGAATCTCCAGACGTCGCAAATGTGCTTCCGCATCGGCGATCCCAAAGGGAAGAAGAGCGTGCGTAGCTGGGATGGCAAGCAAGGGAAGCGTGCTCGCTTCTTGGCTAAACTGCTTATGAAGATCAAAAGCGATCTCTCTGGGCAAGAAGCCATCAACGAGGCTGTAAAGATCTTGAGAGAGATATGGGAGGCTATAAGGCAGACTGATGAACAGGCCCCTTCTTCCTCTGACCGTCTGCTCTTGTCCGTAGATGACGCCCGTAGGCTAAATCCTGATTGGTGGAGACTACATTTCCTCACCAGTGTTGACACCATCTATCAGTGTGACACCTGCGGCCGCCTTCAGGCCATCTCGGTCCGCGGAGTGTGTCCAAGGCATCGCTGCCCAGGGACGCTCAGACTAGTGCAGGTAAGTAACCTGGAGCCCAACCACTACCGGTCTCTTTACGAAGAGGATCTGCCTGGGATGTTGCGCGTGGAGGAGCACACAGCACAGCTTGATAAAGAAAAGGCTCGGGAGTTTCAAAGAGAGTTTCGAAACGGCAATATTCATGTATTGAGTTGCTCGACGACTTTTGAATTAGGCGTAGACCTGGGTGACCTCGACGTGATCTTTCTTCGCAACGTTCCCCCGGAGTCGTTTAATTACACACAACGAGTGGGAAGAACCGGACGGCGAAGTGGATACCCTGGATTTGCTCTCACCTACTGTCGCCGTAGCCCCCATGACCTTTACCACTTTTCTGAGCCAGAGCGGATGCTGGTCGGAAAAGTGCGCCCTCCAGTATTAACGTTGCGAAACGAGAAGATCCTTACTCGGCATATTGTAGCAGTGACACTATCTCGCTTTTTCCGTGTTTTTCCAGATAGGTTCAAGACCGTGGAGAGCTTATTCAAAGATCTGATTAATCCATCTGGAGTCAAAGATTTTAAGAATTTTATCCAAAAGCATAGAAGTGAAATAGAAAAATCTATACGTGAGATTGTTCCAGATAATATGATAAGTCAACTTGGATTAGACAATGGAACCTGGGTGGATAAGGTCGCTGGCAATGAGAGTCGATTCTATCTAGCTGAGGCTGAGGTCTCAAGTGACTACTACACGGCAATCAAGTTTGAGGAGAATGCTCGGAACGAAAGGAAATATCAAGATGCAGATTGGGCACGGAGACGGGCGGATACGATCGCATCAGAAGATGTTCTCTCCTTTCTCTCCCGCAAGGCTGTGATTCCGAAGTATGGCTTCCCTGTGGATGTGGTGGAATTGGATACACAAAGAACCCAACAGAGCCAGGAAGGGTTTGAAGTCATGCTCCAAAGGGACCTCAGCATCGCCATTGCCGAGTTTGCCCCCACCAGTAAACTGGTGGCGAATAAGAAGGTGTGGACATCCTACGGACTCAAGAAGGTGGCCGAGAAGGAGTGGCCACGGAAATTCTATAAGCGATGCCCTCAGCATGGTATGTTCGTTCAGTGGACACCTGGTGAACCTGAGCCCGTAGGAGTCTGCTGTAGCCGAATGAGGAAAGGGACATATCTTGTTCCACATTTTGGATTTGTCACCGATCGCGAAAAGCCGAAGAAGCCAAGATCTCGCACTCCCAGGGTATTTACAACGCGTCCCTATTTTGCAGGCCGTCCCACCGGTTCTGAGCCTGCTGAAATCACCCTGCCCTTGCGCTCCCCACTAATCACCCTGAAAAAGGCATCCCCAGGCTATATGGTCGTGCTATGCGAGGGCAGACGAGGGGAAGGATTCTATATCTGTCGTGAATGTGGCGCGGGATTCAGAAAAAAAGAGAGAACTCATAAGACACCTTATGGCCAAGATTGTTGTGGAACGCTCGAACAGGTTTTTCTCGGACATGAGTTTGTGACGGATGTGCTACAATTGCAATTTGAACAAGCGTATGAAGGAAATAATTCTGTATGGTTTTCCTACTCGCTCGCATACGCACTGGTCGAAGGAGCTGCGGATATTTTAGATGTTCCCCCTACCGACTTAAGCGCTACAGTGTCTTATGATGAGAGACTCTCTGTGCTCCCGATAATCCTTTATGATAATATACCAGGAGGGGCAGGTCTTGTCGCTCGGCTTGAAAGCGAAGATATGATGAAATCTTGCTTGGAGGCTGCGAAAAATCGTGTTATCGGAAAATGTGGCTGTGAAGAAAATACGAGCTGTTATGGATGTTTAAGAAATTATCATAATCAATTTGTTCATCAATATCTTCAGAGGGGTCCAGTGATGTGCTATTTGAAAGAACTACTCTTGAAATGGCAATGATATCCAAAGCCATAAAAGCAATAAGTTACTGGAATCAACTGTATTTCAGGTGATCGCTCAGTGCGATGTCGTTATACGCTTGTTTGTTTGAAAGCTATTTGCATGGTATACTCTAACTACACTAAAAAGTATCTTTGAAAAATTTATTCATGATCTTCAGATCAGCACCGATTCTTAGTTCAATCTTCGTCCTTACTCTTATGATCTTCGAGCTGGTAAACCCGAAATAATTTTACACAAAAGAAGATTTTTTTATTCATGATGCACGTCTTGTTATGGCTTATGCCGGTGGCATTCATTCTTATCCTGGAACCGACAGTCCGGATTGTGCGGGTAGGAAACAGAAGCCGATTGTATCTCCTTTGCCTCCTGCTTAACACCACTTTCTTGATTCTTATCGCATGGTTGTGGGTCGGCATAATCCTTGAAACAAATATCCTATTTTCTAGGGATTCTCAATTGCGATTAAGAAGGTAGGCGGGCAGAATGCTATCAAAGTTGCGGCATACCATTTCCAGATAGCTAGCCTTACCTTCTGTGAATGTGCTCAACGAACGCCTGCACCTGAAGCCACTCCGCGACTTTAGGCGGCGCAGGTTAAGTGCAGGATGTTCGGCGGAAAGTAGCAGCGACATGACACAGATCGGACAAGCTAAATCCTTCAACCGGACAACGCCTCTGGTTCGTCGCACGTCTAGGGGTGCCCGTCGTGGCACCCCAACGGAAGATGCCGACTGGGGCTTTGCCCACGGCGGCCGGAGGGGGAAGTAGGGTGCCCCAGAGATTATCGGTGGGACGTTTGAGGAACTGGCCGGGCAGAGGGAGATGCTTCGCTTGCTGTCGTGCCGTAACAGTGCGAGAGTGTTGTGTTTGCAGATGCCGGAGTTTAATTTTACAAGGTGGCGCGTTTACCAATCACAGGGCAACAGGCAGGGATTAGTTCATGAAGGCTCACGAAATAGAAGGACTGCTTTCGCTGATCCTCACGGTCCGTAAAGCCTTCTCCGGGCCTCGAAGAGGTGCGCTTGTCTTTGTTAGGGCCGATCAAGAGCAAAAGGTTAGGAAGCTTGCGATCGAGCTTGCCCAATCAATTTCACAAAGCGAACCGATACCTGTCTATGTTGTTCAAGGACATCTGCGAGGTCAGCATGGCTGGCCTTTCTCTCGGATCAAGAAAATCCCTCGGTTGAGACTCGAGCCTAATGGCCAGATAGTAACCGAAACAGGCGGACTTATCTTTCCCCAGGATCGCCCTATCATACTCCTTGTAGAGTATTTCGATTGTCTCGAACCCCATGACCAACAAGCCTATGCCCATCTGGTCGATGGCGAGGGCGGGGAATGGGCACTTCATGCAGGAAGTGTGCTGATAGGTGCTTTGCTCGCAAACACCCCAGGCCAACTGGAAGCTAGTCTTGCAAGTCGTGGAGCACATTTTAGTCTCGCCTAACAACCGGTTAGTGCGAAGCCCCCACTGAGGGGCCAGCGCTGAGCTGGGCCCTCGGGCAACAGCCGGCCAACCTATAGTAGCTATGACCATGGTGAACGTGGGACACCAATCAGCCAATTACGAGGCGGAGTTATAAGCGCGGGCAATTCTCGTCTGCCTGTTGACAGTGGTTGGCCAGGGACCCCAAGAAACATGAAGGCGCCTTTCAACTGGAGAGGTCTCCGAGAAAAGGGCGCAACGCGGGTGTATCCGGGGCACGGCCCTGTAAAGCAGACAAGAGGCCATAGATGAGGAGTAGAACGATGAAAAACAGCCCTCTCATCATGCGGAACAGTGTGTTTGCCTGGATTGCGCTCGGGACAGGCTTCGTGTTGCTTGTCCCGTTGCTTGCTATGCAGGTCACAGAAGAAGTGAACTGGGGCATCCTGGATTTCGTAACCATGGGCGCGCTACTATTCAGCGCCGGTAGCATATTCGTCTTGATAGCAAGAAAGGTGCCTCGCAAGTACTGGCTTGCTATCGGCCTGCTCATTGCGCTGATAGTTTTGTATGTGTGGGCGGAGCTCGCAGTGGGTATCCTGACAAACCTGGGAAGTTAAACGTGCCTCCAGTTTCCGGCCGGACCGCCTACTTTATCGGGAGTTAAAATCATTCCGTCTTCCAGCCGGTGCCAGTATTTCGTGGGATGATAGGTTTCCATATGCCGCATCGCGGATGTTACAGGGTGCATTCAGGCGGGATGGTCGCGTAGCGCAGGATCTTGGAGAAAACGGAGGATTTCAAGCGAGGGCATCCCGGGCGGCCGTGCGCCTCGGTCGCACCGGTGCAGGGATACACTCGCAGCCTTTTGAAAGCAGTCATCCTGGCCGTATGGCTATTCCGGGCTGGTGTTTTTAATTTCCTATGCTTTAAGTGCAGTTTCTTCAAAACGTTCGCAGCCTATGCGCGGAACGCGGGCGTGTCTGCTCGTGCTGGGTCTGCTGCTGGGTAGTGCAGGCACCGCTGCCCGTGGGCAGCCGGTCGGCTGGTGGGGGCTGCAGGGAAAGGTGATCGGTGGTGTGGGGCTCGTGGCCGAAGGGCCCATTGCCTCCGGATTGCAGGGGACGGTGGGGGCCGGCTGGCTGCTGCTGCTCGTCGATGGCTTTGCGGGCGTGACCACGCACACCCGCACTCCGCTTGACTTCTACGGTCGGGTGCATCTGACCTGGGCGGCCGAGATCAATCTACCGGGCGGTGGCTCTTCGTCCGAAGATGAAAATCTCCTGCTGGGGCTGGAGCCGGGCGTTCGGTTACAATTCGGTCGCCTGCTGCTCGAAGGCGGCCTGTTGCTGTTTTTCGACACCGAGACGGTGCGAGGAGGCCGGACGGGGGTCCCGCGCAACCGCCTGCGGACGATAGTGGCCCCCAACGTGGGTCTCTTGGTGCGCCTGGGGCGGATTCGGGATTAGAAATACACCCGCCCGCGCAGGAAGAAGACGTCGGGCAACAGGCCATATTCGCTGAGTCGGTCGCCCCGGCCCAGCCAGCCGCCCAGCACGAGATCGACGGCCTGGGTGGCCAGCCAGGTGAGCTGCAGGCCGGTGTAGAAGCTCCGGTCGTTCAGGTTGCGCAGGTGCAGCGTCTGGAGTTGCACGAGGGGGTGGAGTTCGTACTGCAGCAGCAGCGCCAGCTCGTCGCGGCCTACCTGCACGGCCTCGCCACGCGCCAGGGCCGGCCAGTCATAGGCTTCGGGACGGGCCGCGCCCCGGCCGTTCCGGTAGTACTCGACAAGCCCGTACCACCGGGGCGAAAACTGATGGTCGAGGCCCAGCACGAGGCTGATCGCATGGTCCTGCTCCCAGAGTAGCTCGGCGCGGGCACCGGCCGTACCCAGGTTGCCGGCCGCCGTCAGCCCCACGGTGGCCCGTCGGCGCAGGAGCGCTCCCACGAGCGCCAGGTCGTAGGTGCCCGCATGGGTGCGCCAGCGGAAGGCCACGTTGTGCCAGCGGCCCCGGCGCTCCGGGTTGTACACCAGCTCCAGATCGCTCAGCAGGCCCAGGTAGTAGCGCAGCGCGAGCGCGTCGGCCCCTGTTTTTTCGAGCTGGTCGAATTCAAAAGGAGCCAGCGGGTTGAAAAAATCCACCGGCGTCCAGAGGCGTCCGACGCCCCAGGCGATGCGCTGGCGGCCTGCTTCGATGCGGCCCCAGTCGAACGACCTTCGCAGCGAAAGCCGATCGATCCCGTGGGCGATCCGGGTGGAGCGGTCGTGATAGAGCCGGGCGCTCAGATCCACGAGCTGGCGGGGCGGCAGAGGGGCTTCGCCCGCGAGCAGGCCCGGCGTCCAGAGGTAGAGCAGGTTCAGTTCGTAGGCGAGCTGGAGACGCAGGCCGCCGGGCAGGCGGGCCTCGGGCATCAGGCGGGTGCGGACCAGATCCAGCGTCAGCGTGCGCGCTCCTCCGAAAAGCAAGGCCCCGACGGGATCGAAGCGCTCGTAGGCGTGCAGCGCCAGCACGTAGCCGCGCAGGCGGGCCGGCTGGGCCTGCACTGAACCGACAGCCACGAGCAGCAGGATGAGCAGCAGGCGGTTCACCTTCGTTCTTCGCGTTCGATCTGTCCGTCGTGCAGCCAGAGCAGGCGGCGGCCCCGCTCGATCACCTGGGGGTCGTGCGACGAAAAGACGAACGTCACGCCCTGCTCGCGGTTGAGCTGTTCCATCAGGTCGAGCAGGCGGGCGCCGGTGGCCGAGTCGAGGTTGGCCGTCGGCTCGTCGGCCAGCACCAGGCGGGGACGGCTGACCACGGCGCGGGCGACGGCCACCCGCTGCTGCTGGCCGCCGCTCATCTCGTGGGGGCGTTTGTGGGCCAGCTCGCCGATGCCGAGCTGCTCGAGCACCTCCAGCGCACGGCGGCGACGCTCCCGCTCCGGCACGCCCTGCAAAAGCAGCACAAACTCGACGTTCTCCAGCGCCGTCAGGACCGGGATCAGGTTGTAGGCCTGAAACACGAACCCGATCTTGTAGAGCCGGAGCCGGGCCCGTTCGCGTCGGGAAAGCGTGGACAGGTCCTGGCCCTCGAAAAACACCCGTCCTTCGGTAGGCACGTCGAGCGCGCCCAGCAGGTTGAGCAGCGTCGTCTTGCCGGAGCCCGAAGGGCCGGCGATCACCGTGAATTCGCCCGGCTCGATCGTGAGCGAGACGCCGCGCAGCGCCTGCACGGGCACGGCGCCCTCGTCGTAGATCTTTGTGACCTGTTCGGCCTGAACTATCGCGTTCGGATTCATACGGCGCGCATCGCTTCGACAGGTTCGACATGAATGGCCCGCCAGGCCGGGTACAGCGCCCCCAGCCAGGCCACCAGCGGAATGATCAGCCAGGCGTTCCAGACCACCCGGAGCGTCAGCCGTGGATAGATCACTGAGCCGACGCCGAAGGCGGCCAGCGCCTCGGAAAAGACGGCCAGGTCCAGCCCGTGTCGGGCCAGATAGGCGTAGACCGGCAGGCTCAGCGCCCAGCCGATGGCCGTGCCCAGCAGGCCGAGCAGCAGCGATTCGAGCGACACCAGTAGAAACAGCCGCCCCTCGCTCATGCCGATGGCCCGCAGCACGCCGAACTCCGGCAGCCGCTCCAGCACGGCCATCAGCATGGCGTTGATGATCCCGAAGATGAGCGCCACGCCGATGATCAGGTAGATCAGGTACATCATCTCGGCGTACAGGTCGCGCTGCATGACGAGCAGCGGTACCACGTCGCGATAGGTGAGCACTTCGAGCGTGTCGGGCAGCGCGGCCTGCAGGCGGGCCTTCAGGGCGTCGGCCTGGCGGGCGTCGTCGAGGAGCACGGCCAGTTCGTGGGCGGCGTCGGGGGGCAGTCCCAGCATGGCGCGGGCGCGGTCGATCGGAATGAAGGCCATCGTCCGGTCGAAGTCGGCGCTGACCGTGCGGAACAGGCCCACCACGCGGAACACCTCCGAGCCGATCTGGCCGTCGGGCCGGGCGGCCATGGCCACCACCCGGTCGCCGAGGCGCACTTCGAGCTTGCGGGCCAGGCGCTCGCCGATCAGGATCTCCGAGCCCTCGCCGGTGAGATAGCGACCCGCGACGATCTGGTCGGCGATGAACGTCACAAGCGACTCGGCTTCGGGCGCGACGCCCACGAGCTGCACGCCACCGTTGTTGTAGGCGCTCGAGAGCAGCCCGTGAACCAGCACGCGCGGCGCCACCGCCCGCACTTCGGGTTCGGCGGCCACCTGCTGGCGGAGCGCCTCGGCCTTTCGGAAAAAGCGCTCGACGGCCGGGTTGGCATGGTAGCCCTGGCGGTGGATCTGGACGTGTCCGATGTGCAGGCGGAGCTGGTTGTCGAGCATCTGCTCCACCATGCCCAGGTTGAGCGTGTCGAAGAGCACGAGCACAAAGACGCCCACCACCACGCTGCTGAGCACGATCAGCGTGCGGCGCCGATTGCGCCACAGGTTGCGCCAGGCCACGCGGGCCAGTCCGGTAACGCCGCGGAAGCTCATCAGGTGTAGCGGATGCCTTTCAACGGTTCGAGTCGGAGCACGTGCCAGAGCGGGTACACGATGGCCAGGCCGGCGATCACCAGCACGCGCAGCGTCGTGCGCAGGAAGATTTCGGGTGCCACCGACGAGGTCAGCACCGGCAGAAAGCCGTAGTACTCGTAGAGCTGGGCCAGCTCGCCGCCCAGCGTGATCGGATGGCGGATCAGGTACGTGTTGACGCCAAAGCCGGCCAGGCTCCCCAGTACGAGGCCGATCAGCACCACCAGCGCGGCCTCGGCGAGCACCACGCGCAGCAGCCGTTCGTTGGGCATGCCCAGCGCCAGCAGCACGCCAAACTCCCGCGAGCGCTCCAGCACGCTCATCAGCACCGTGTTCAGCACGCCGAAGGCCACCACGATCAGGAGCATGAAGAGGAAAAGCAGGCCGCTGACGTTGTCCAGTTCGATGGCCTGGCGCAGCTCGGGCATCAGCTCTTCCCAGGTGCGTACGACGAGCGTGCTGTCGAGCCGGGCTTCGAGCCGGTCGCGCACGACGGGCACGTCGGCGTTGCGCCGGACGGCCACCGCCACGGCCGTCACGCGGTTGCCGGTTTCGAGCAGGTCCTGCAGCGCCGCCAGCGGCAGCAGCACCAGCGAGCGGTCGTGCACCTCGTAGCCGATGCGCAGCGCCCCCACCACCACGGCGAAGCGACTGGTCAGAAAGCCGCCGTACGTTTCGGCCAGCAGTACCAGCGTGTCGCCCACCGAGGCCCCCAGGTTTTCGAGCAGGCGATAACCGGCCACGATCTCCAGCGGACGGGTTGTCGCCGGCATGCGGCCTTCGACCAGCCGGGTGGGAAAGTCGGTCACGTCTGGCTCGTAAGCCGGATCGATGCCCAGCAGACGCACTCCGTAGGAAGTGGTCCGGTTGCTGATCAGCCCGCCGCTTTCCAGCCGAGGCGTCGCACCGGTAACGCCCAGCGTGGTGCGAATGCGGGCAAAGAGCGAGTCGGTGAGCCGGAAGCTCTGGCGCAGCGAGCGGCGGTCCAGATAGTCGGGGTGCTGCACCTGCAGGTAGCCCGTCGAAAGGCGGGTACTCTGGCGGATGAAAAAGTCGTAGGTGCCGAGCTGGAGTCCGCGCATGAACACCATAAGAAACGTGGCAAAAAAGACGGCCGCCACCGTCAGCAGCGTGCGTCGGCGGTTACGTCCCAGATTGCGCCAGGCCAGCCGTCCGGTCATGATTACTGCTCCAGCGCCCGAAAGCTGAAGATTTCCTCAGGAATGGGGATGTCGAATTCAACGGAAAGCAGGCGAATCTCCGTGTAGCGGCCGGGCTCGCGCTCGTTGTGCATCACCCAGCGGGTGGGCAGGCGGCGGCCGCCCATGCGCCGCACGTCGTGGAACGTGAAGGTGCGTACCCGCTCGCCCTGCTCGCTGTAGTATTCGATCCGGGCCGGGAGGCGGTCCGGCCGGCGTACCCAGTAGAGCATTTTGCCCCAGACGACGGCCGCCTCGGGCTTCGGCACCAGTTCCAGCACGTAGCAGGGGACGCCATCGAGCGTGTCGGTGCGAAGCAGGCGGATGTGGTAGTCCCGCACCGGATTCGACTCGCGCACCAGGTCGTCGTACGTGAAATCGGAGCCCATCCACGACTGAAGCATCATGGAGGGCGGGATCTTGATGGTGGTTTCCGTTTCGCGCAGGTACATCCACAGTTCGTTCCCGCGCTTGAGCGTGCGGTTGCCCGCTTCGCGGGGTGGCTCGAGCGTGACGATGAGCGCCTTTTCGTTGCCCTCCCACCAGGCTTCGAGCCTGCGCGTGCGCCGGTAGTCGGGCGTGACGACGGTCATCTCCAGCACGGCGTGGCTGGTTTTGCCCTTGATGGCTTCCTCGGCCGCGCGCACGAGCGCCACCGGATCGCCCTCCTGGGCCGGGGCCGGGCGCACGGCCACCGCCGCCAGCAGCCACAAAAAAAGCCACGGGTAGCATCGCCCGTGGCTTTTCTGTCTGGCCGGATATGGTTGATTGCTCTCCATGGTACAGCGCGTAACGGGTACCCTGTGGAGTTTAGGCAACCCGGCGTCGGGATGCAAGCGCTCAGAAGCGCAGCAGGGCGCCCATGGGTGCGTGTTGCGCTATGAGCGTGCGGGCTGCCTCGCTCCGCACCAGCTCGATCGTGGCGTCCTGGGCCAGCGCCATTTCGAGCGCCCGATTGCGGGTATATTCCCGCACGGCGAGGTTCCCTGCTTGCACGGAAGAAGATACGGATGCTGAGCAGGGTAGAGCCCATCTGGAGCGCCTGGGGCATGCCGATCTATGGAGGCGCAGGATGGGTACATGGGCCCGCCCACCCACACGCCCCTGGGAGAGCCTTCGGGGCAGGGGATCTCCCGGACTGCTGCGGGCGTTGCAGCGGTAGCAGAGGCGCATCGAATCGGCGTATTTTCAGAAGCCTATGCAGCCGGAGCGGATATACCTCACAGGCCTGCCCGGAAGCGGCAAGAGTACCGTCGGACCTCTTCTGGCGCGCCGGCTGGGGTGGGCTTTTGTGGACCTGGATCGGCTCGTGGAGCAGCGGGCCGGATTGCGCATTCCGGAGATTTTCGTCCGCAGGGGAGAACTCGCCTTCCGGGTGCTGGAGCGGGATCTGCTTCTGGAGTCTGCCGGCTGGTTGCGGCACGTCATCGCCACCGGAGGGGGCACGCTCGCTCAGCCCGGTCTGATGGACTGGGCGCTGGAACACGGGTGGGTTGTCTACCTGCGCGCGTGGCCCGATCTGCTGCGGCAGCGCACCGCTCATCAAGAACGTCCATTATTGCGATACCGTTCGCTCGAGGAGCTCTGGCGCGATCGGGACCCCATCTACCAGCGCGCGCATCGGATCTACGACGCTTCTCTGGAGCCACACCAGCTGGCCGAACTGATCGTGCAGGAGTTGCGGGTGGTAACCGAAGGGTCGGCTGGATGATCACCTGTCGGGTGCATACCCCCTCGCGGACTTACCCGGTTGTGATCGCGCCCGGGGGACTTCTGCGGCTTCCGCACTGGCTCGATGCACAGGGCATTCCCCGGGAGCAGGTGCTCCTGCTCAGCGACCGGTGCGTAGAAGCCCTTTATGGAGAGCCGCTTTGCCAGCTGCTTGGCCAAACCGGATCCCGGGTGCGCGTTTTTTCCCTTCCGCCGGGCGAGGAGAGCAAGGCGCTTGCTTATTTGCTCGAGCTCTACGATCGTGCCCTCGAAGAGCCGATTGATCGGCACACGCTTGTGCTCGCGTTGGGGGGCGGCGTGGTGGGGGATGTGGCCGGTATGCTGGCCGCCACGCTCCTGCGGGGGCTTCCTCTGGTGCATGTGCCCACCACGCTCCTGGCGCAAGTGGACAGCGCTATCGGGGGCAAGGCAGGGGTGAATCACAGGCGGGGAAAGAACCTGATCGGGGTCATCTATCAGCCCCACGGTGTCTTCATTGATCCGGCTGTGCTGCGCAGCCTGCCGGAGCGGGAATGGATTTCCGGGCTGGCGGAGGTCTACAAGTACGCCCTCATTGCGGATGCCGAGCTGTACGGCCTGCTTCTGCGATCCCGGGATCGCATTCAGGCCCGAGAGCTCGACTCGGTCTGCGAACTGGTCTCCCGGAGCGTGCAGGTCAAGGCGTGCATCGTATCCGAGGACGAAACAGAGAGGGGCCGGAGGGCGGTGCTGAATTTCGGGCATACATTCGGTCATGCGCTGGAGGCGGCTACCGGCTACAGCCGCTACCGGCATGGGGAGGCCATAGTGGTGGGCATGTGGGCGGCCTGCTGGCTTTCGGCGCGCCGTTATCCAGCCTTTCCCTGGAAGGAAGCCGCCGTCCTGCTGGAGCAGCTGCCCGTATCCGACTGGCCCCGGGATGTGTCCTTTGAGGCGCTCTGGCCGCACATGGAGCGCGACAAAAAGCGACGCGATGGTCAGTTGCGTTTTGTGCTGCTGCGTACCCTCGGAGAGCCCGTCCTGGAGGAGGTCTCCCGGCAAGAGGCCGAGGAGGCCTGGCGGTGGGTACGGCAGAGGGGGTGATGCGAGCCGCGGCGACGATCATACGCTTTCTGCTCTGGTTGCTGTTTTGGGGCGCGCTGGCTTCTGTGGTTTTCCTGCTCTCCACAGACGTCGGTAAAGAGCGTATCCGTCGGGAGCTTGAGCGCGCCTACGGAGCCCGTTTCCAGGGGCAGCTGCACCTGGGCGAGGTGGAATTGCTGTCGTGGGATCGGATACGGCTCTGTGATGTCGGAATTCGAGACCCCGAAGGGGTGCCTGTGCTGTGGTTCGATACGCTGGAGGTGGCCTTTGAGCCTCTGGAGCTGGTGCGCAGGCGGATTGTGCTTCGATCCGTGCGCCTTGCCGGGCTGGAGCTGGCCCTGTTCCGGCATGCACCGGAACGCCCTCTGGCGTTGCTGGAGGCAGTTGCGCCCCGCAGGGTTCCGAGGCCGGAGCCCTCCAGAGCGGCCTGGTGGGTGTACGTGGATCGCCTGCGCTGGCAGCGGGCCGATGTCTTCTGGTCGGAGGGTAGGCCCCGTCAGATTCGAAGCTCCTCTGGCTCGGTGCATCTGGAGTGGGCTCCGGAGTTCCAGCTGCTGGAGGTGAGCCGCCTGCAGGCGCTCCTGCCAGAGGAGGGGATTGTGGTGCAGCGCCTGGATGGACAGCTGTATCTGGACTCGGCGCACGTGGAACTGAACCGGTTTCGTCTGGAGACGGAGCGCAGTCAGCTGAGCTGGGATATCCGTCTGCGCGGGGCCGGATGGCGCGACAGCCTCCAACGGCTCGGCCGTGAGGCGCTGTATGTGAGTCTGGGACCTTCTCGCGTGGCGCTCTCGGAGCTGCAGCCCTGGACAGCCCTTCCTGTGCGGGATACGCTCTGGGTTGAGGTGCGGGCAGAGGGTCGTCTGGATCGGATCGAGCTGCGCACGTTCAGGCTCGGATGGCGACAGTCGACCCTTCAGTTGCGGGGAGGTATCCGGGGGCTACCGGACTGGCGCCGCAGTTTTGTGAACCTGGTCATTGATTCCGGTCAGCTTCTGCGGTCGGACTGGGCCCCATATGCAACCCATCTGGGCCTTTCCGTGCCGTTCCCGGAATGGCTTGCTCTGGAGGGGCGTCTGACGGGATTCTGGCGTGACTGGACAGCGGAACTGCGGCTGGATGGTGGAGCAGAGGCCGGATCCCTGGAGCTGGATCTGAATGCCAAGTTCCCCCGATCCGATCTGCCCCGCTATGCCGGCGCTGTGCACCTGAAGGGCTGGGATGCCGTCCATTGGCTGGGGGATCGGGCGCCTCTGATACGGCTCACCGGGCGGCTTCAGCTCACAGGGCAGGGGCTGGATGGGCGGCGGGCGCTCCTGGGGGCGCAGGGGTATCTGGTCTCCTCCCGGCTGGGAGGTATGCACATCGATTCCCTCCAGCTCGGGCTTCGCTGGGGGGAACGGCGACTGGAAGGCGCTGTAGAGCTCTACAGTCCGGAAGGGCTCCTCTTCGCCGCTGGAGAAGCCTATCTGTCCGAAGATCGCCTGTGGCCGGAGTCGCTTTCCCTGCGCGGGCGTTTCCAGGACCTGGATCTGGCCCGCATGGAGGTGGCCAGCCTCCAGGCGCCCCTGTCCGGACGCTGGTCGCTTAGGATGCAGGGGGCCGATGAAGAGGCCTTTTCCGGTCTTCTGGAGCTGGATCTGGACTCCATTGCGGGTCAGCGGGATCCGTTCTGGCTCCGACTGGAGCTTGAAAGCCAGCCCACGGGCCGAAAATGGGTGCATCTGAATTCCAATGCGCTGGAGGCCGATCTGGAGGGTAATGCGCGCTGGAATGCCCTGGCGGCGCTGTTGCGCTACTGGGGCGCCCGATGGGGGGGATATGCGGCGGCCCTCAGGGCCCGCATCGATAGCGCAAGAGCCGAGCTCCAGTTCCCCTTCGACTCCACCGCCTGGTTTCGGCTCCGATGGCGGCCGAAGGAGCTCAGCCGGCTTGCCGCCTGGTGGGCCGACCTGCGGGGCCTGTTCTGGTCCGGTGTGGGGCTTCTGGAGATGCGTGCCGACGTCGATAGCCTCTCGATGCACCTGCGGTTCTGGGCCGATTCCCTGCGCCTCGGATCGGTAGGGGCCCGCTCCGTTGCGCTTGAAGTGGGTGCGCGGAGCGGAAACCCGGGTTCCGAGAACTGGATGTATCGGGCCGATCTGCGGGTCCAGCACCTTGAGGTGGCGCGGCGACGACTCCGGTCCATGCAGCTGCAGGCGGCCTACGCCAACCGTCTCACCCAGGGGTATCTGGCTCTCGAAGGAGAAGATCCAAACCTTCTTCTTCAGACCTCTGGCCTTCTGCTCCAGGAGGAGGCGCAGAGTCGACTTACGCTCATTGATCTGTACATCGGCACCCCCACATACGCCTGGAAGAATGCCGCCGAAGCCCAGTTTGTGCTCAGGCCGGACGCATGGCGGGTAGAAGGGCTCCAACTCCTCAATGGCCCTCAGCGGCTGCTGGTCTCCGGTGGCCTGCAGGCCAACGGGGAGGATTCGCTCGAGGTGCGACTCGAAGGATTGCACCTTGAGGAGCTCTCCGAGCTTCTGCGGCTTCCGGTACGACTGGCCGGAGAGCTGGAGGCGGGGCTGCGCATCCGGGGATGGACCCGTAGCTGGCAAACGCTCGTCGGCAGGGTACAGGTGCGCAATCTCGGCATCGACGAGGCTCTGCTGGGAGATCTGGAGGCGCAGAGCTATCTGGATCCCTCCGGAACGCGGCTGCACCTGCGCGCACATCTGCGCAAGGATCTGCCGCCGGGTCGGATCGGGATCCCGAATGAGGCGGAGCTTATCGGAACCTGGGCGCTCCAGAGCCAGACGCGGTGGCCCGTAGAGGGGGAGCTCCGGGTGCAGGTTTTGGACCTGTTCTTTCTGGAGTATTTGCTTCCGGACCTGTTCAGCCGGGTAAGCGGATGGGCTTCCGGTCGGTTGCGCCTGTTCGGCCATCAAGGGGGGATCGCGCTCGAGGGGGAGGCCCGTATTGAGCCCACGCGGGTGCGCATAGCTCGCTTCGAGGCCGAGCTGATCGCCTCCGGTCGGGTTCGTTTTCTGCCGCAGGCCGTTGTTTTTGACGAACTCCTGTTGCAGGATGATCGGGGGGGCACGGGCCGCCTGCAGGGGCGTATCGGCCATGATGGCCAATGGTCGAATTTCCTTTTCGACCTCTCCGGAGAGGCGCGCAACCTCCTTGTGCTCGACAACCCGGAGCAGGTGGGGGAGCTCTTCTACGGTACGGTCAGCGCTTCGGGTCGATTCACCCTGACCGGGACCCAGCTCAGGCCCGTGCTCTGGATCGATGCCACCGCAGATGCGCGCTCGGAGTTGTTCCTCACCGTACAGGGAGAGGAGCCCACCGAGGAAAGCGGGTTTATCGTCTACCTGGAGCCCGTCCCGTTGCTGGACAGCGCAAGGACGGTTCGTGCTGGCGCTCCCCTGCGCCCGATGGCCCAGACGTCCCCGGAGCCCTCCTTCCTGGACAGGCTCCAGATGCTCCTCAATATCTCCGTGCCGGAGGGGGCCACGGTCTGGCTTGTCTTCGATCCCCGGATCGGAGATGAGCTGCGCGCCGTGGGGTCCGGGCGTCTGCAGCTGGTGTTGCGCGACGGGCGCTTTTCCACCTTTGGCACCTTTACCGTCAGCCAGGGAGAGTATCGCTTCACGGCGCGGGATCTGTTTGTGCGCCGCTTCGAGCTCGAGCCCGGTGGGCAGCTGCGCTGGGATGGGGATCCGATCAATGCGCAGCTCGCCCTTTCGGCTCTGTACCGGACACGGGTGGATGTTTCTCCCCCCGGGAGCGGTGTCCGAGAGGTGCCCATTCCTCTGGGGATCCGGCTCCGGCTCTCGGGCCGTATGCAGAGCCCGGAGGTGGCGCTGGAGTTCACTCTGCTCGAGGAGACCACAGATCCCCAGATCCGGGCCCGGGTCACCCAGCTCAACCAGAGCGAGAATCGGCTTCTGGAGGCCATCAGCGTGCTCGTTACAGGCAGGCTCTGGCAGAGCGGCGGATTGGGAGGCAACAGCCCTCTGGGCGGACTGCTCACCTCCGGGGGCACGACCACGGGGCTGGAGTTCCTGGCCAACCAGGTGAACCTGTTTCTGCGCGGGCTGTTGGAGAATCTGGATATCCAGTTGGACCTGCAAGATCTGCAGCGGGGCGGAGCGCTCAACGTGGATATCGCCCTGCGCCTGTTCAACGATCGCCTACTCATTCGCAGGGTGGGCACTATAGGGGGAGGTGCCTGGTCAGCGTCGGAGAGCGCTTCCCAGAACGCCAGTCAGTGGTTCGGGGATCTGACGATTTCCTTTCAGCTCAACCGCCGCATGAGCGTGGAGTTCTTCCATCGCAGCGGCTGGTCCTACTGGCAGGTGAGCCCGGATACGTACGGGCTGGGGTTGCGTTACCGAACGCATTTCCCCGCCTGGCGATATGTGCTCGGCCGATATCCTCAGACGTCGCTGACGAACAAGTCCGCTACCCCAAGCACCATCAAACCCGATGAGGAACCCCGATGAAAAGCAAAAAAACACGCAACAACCCGGAGGAGGTGGCCTCTGTGCCCCTTGCGGAGCGTATTCTGCGCCTGCTGCGTACCTATCCCGGACGATTCTTCCGGGTAAGCGAAATCGCCCGTCGGCTGGGTCAGCGATCTCCGCAGGCCGTTCAGGAAGTGCGTGCCGCGCTGGGGGAGCTGCTCGAGGCCGGGCTTATCAGTCGAGCTCGGAGCAAGCGCTATGGCTATCAGCCCCGGCGCCGGTACGTGGAGGGGGTTCTGCGCATCAACCCGCAGGGGTTCGGCTTTGTCACCCCGGACGAGGGAGGCGAGGATATCTTCATCCCCCCGCGGCATATGGCAACGGCGCTGGACGGTGATCGGGTGCGGGTGGCCCTGTTTGCCCGCCGAACCTCGGGGGATGGGCGCCCGGAGGGCGAGGTCGTCGAGGTGCTGGAGCGTCGGCGCAATCGTCTGGTGGGCACGGTGCGGCGCTTTCGCCGTCTGCATGTACTGGAGCCCGATGATCCCCGATTCCTGCACGATGTCATCCTGACCGAGATGGGCGGGGCTCGGGAGGGCGATAAGGTCGTCGTGGAGCTCGATCTGGAAGGATGGACCGATCCCCGCATCAACCCGGAAGGCCGGGTGGTGGAGGTGCTCGGGCCGGCCGGCCGTTCGGATGTCGAGGTGCTGGCCGTAGCCAAGGCCTTCGATGTGCCCTCTGTGTTCCCCGAAGATGTCCTGCGCGAGGCCGAAATGCTGCCGGCACGCATCGACGAGGGGGAACTGCGGGGCCGAGAAGACTTTCGCTCCTGGATTGTCTTTACCATCGATCCCATCGATGCCAAGGACTTTGACGACGCCATCTCCCTGCGTCGGCTGCCTGATGGCAGTTATGAGCTGGGCGTGCATATCGCGGACGTTTCCCACTACGTCCGTCCCGGAACAGCGCTCGACCGGGAGGCGCTGCGTCGGGCCACAAGCGTGTACCTGGTCGATCGCACCCTGCCCATGTTGCCGGAGCGGCTGTCGAACGACCTCTGCAGCCTGCGGCCCGAGGAGGATCGGCTGGTGTATTCCGTCCTCATGACCCTCAGCCCGCAGGGCATCCGAAAGAGCTATCGGATCGTCAAGGGGGTCATCCACAGCCGGGCGCGTTTCAGCTACGAAGAGGTCGACGCCATCCTCGAAGGTCGCCAGCGGCACCCCTTTTCCGAGATCCTGCGCGAGATGAACGCGCTGGCCAGGACCTTGCGCCAGCGGCGGATGCGCAACGGAAGCCTGGATTTCGATCTGCCCGAGGTGAAGTTCGTGCTCGATGAGCACGGGCTGCCTCTGGAGGTCATTCCCAAGGTGCGCAAAGACAGCCATAAGCTCATCGAGGAGTTCATGCTCCTGGCCAACCGCACGGTGGCCGAGCACATCGGGCGGAGGCGAACCGGTCATGCGGCCAGACCCTTCGTCTACCGGGTGCACGACAAGCCCGACCCAGAAAAGCTCATCCAGCTTGATGAGTTTGTGCGGCATTTCGGTTATCGGATCGAGAAGGAGGGCAACCGCATCACCCCGCGGTCGCTGCAGAAGCTGTTGCACGATGTGGAGGGGAGTCCGGAAGAGGCCGTCATCGAGCAGCTCGTGCTGCGCTCCATGGCCAAAGCCATCTACTCCACGCGCAACATCGGCCATTACGGGCTGGCCTTTCGTTACTACACGCATTTTACCTCTCCCATCCGGCGCTACCCGGACCTGATTGTGCATCGGCTTCTGGAGCACTATAGCCGGGGGGGATCGGACTGGAACATAGAGGAGCTGGAGGCCATCTGCCGGCACTGTTCGCTTCGGGAGCGAGCGGCCGATGAGGCGGAACGGGAGTCGATCAAGCTCAAGCAGGTCGAGTACATGAGCCGACATATTGGAGAGGTTTTCGAGGGCGTGATTTCGGGGGTGGCCCCGTTTGGGATATTTGTCCAATTGCTCGAGACGCTGGCTGAGGGGTTGGTGCGTCTGCGGGATCTGCGCGACGATTACTACGTATTCGATGAGCGTCAGTATGCCCTCATCGGCCAGAGCACCGGCCGATACTACCGGCTGGGGGACCGGGTGCGCGTGGTGCTTGCGCGCGCCGACACGGAACGAAGGCAGCTGGATTTTCAGCTGGCCGAATAGCTGGCGCGGGGCGGCCCGAAGGCCGCCCCGCCGCTATCACCGATATACCAGCCGGAAGCCGACATACGTCAGCGGTGGGGGGCGGTAGCCCGATTTCGGATCGGCGGGCAGGATGGCCGCCCCGCCTCGAATGACCCCCTGATGCGTGGCATCCAGACACCATTCGGCCACGTTGCCCCCGACGTCGAAGAGCGGACCCGATCCGGCTCCCGGACGAGAGCCCACCTCCAGCAACAGGGCGTCCGGACGGGGCAGGCTGTCGAGCTTGGCCTGGAGCTGACGCACCTCATCCGGGTTGGGGCTGTATCCGGCCCAGAAATCAAGCGTATTTTCCTGGGCGCGCCTGCTTTGCACGGCCCGCTCCAGCGCCTCGAATTCCGCCACGGTGGGCAGCCGTACGGGCCGGCCCAGCTTCCCGGCCAGCCACCGGGCGTAGGCCTGCGCCTCTTCCAGGGAGATGCCGTTTGCCGGATAGTTGTCTGTTCCGGCCGGATATGTGTACTCGGGCCGAAAGGCGCGGTACTGGGCGCGCGTGATCTCAAAGCGGCTTACCCAGAGGGAGTCAACCTCCACGAACTCCGGCACCAGGGTGCCGTCATCGAGCCGCCTGCCGTAGAGGCCGTCGACGCGACTCACCCGGGCTCGGCGCAGCAGTTCTCCCAGGGGGGAATCTGCCTTGAAGGCGGCATTGGGTTTCTGATAGCGGCCGAAGAGATACTGGTCAAACCAGGCCAGCTCTTCTTCCATCTTCCTGCGCTGGTGTGAGAGGCGCACAAGGCTGTGCTCTGCGCCGGGGAAGAGGATAAACCGCACCGGCGCCCGGCCCATCTGCTGTAGCGCCCGGTAATGCTGCCAGCCCTGTTCCGTGGGCACGGAGCGGTCCTCGGTGCCGAAGAAAATGATCGTGGGCGTTACGACCCGGTCCAGGCGGAAGAAGGGCGATTTTTCGATGTAGTGCTTCAGGTTATTCCAAGGGTTGCCCTTGAAGTAGGATTCATCGAAGCGTACCCCGAAGGCGCAGTTGCCGTAGTCGGAAATCCAGTTCACGTCTCCTGCGCCCGGAGCGGCGGCCTTAAAAAGGGTGGGGTATTCGACCGTGAGCCCGATGGTCAGGATCGCTCCGTTGGACCAGCCCATTACCCCCAGACTATCGGGATGTACCAGGCCCTGCTGGATGAGCGCCTCGATACCCCGCCGGATGTCGGGCAGCTCGTACTCGTAGTAATGCCCCTTGATCGATTCGACAAAGGCAAGCCCGTAGTTAGAGGAGCCATGGTAGTTGGGGCGCAACACGAAAGCACCCCGCTGGGCCAGCAGATTCGGGTATCCCGCCCAGGACTCCCGCCAGGCGTCCAGGTCCACAGAGGCGGGACCTCCATGGATGAGCACGATCAGGGGGTAGCGGCGTCCGGGCTGGTAGTGGTGCGGATAGTACAGGATGCCCTCCACGGGGTGGTTGCGCGCCCCCCGCCAGCGGAAGACCTCCGCGCGCGCGATGGTTCGCTCCCGCAGATGCGCGTTCAGCCGGACCAGTTCACGGGGCTCCAGGATGCGCTCTCCCTCCAGGCGCGCCCAGAAATACCGGGTGGGCTGGCTGGCCCGGGAGTGGGCAAAGACGATTCTTTGTCCGTCCGGTCCCAGCACGAGCCCGCCCAGATGATCCGCCGAGAGGCTTGTATCCGATATCGATACCCATCGACGCTCCCAGCCGGAATCGGTGCGCACGTAGTGGGCCAGGCGGTTGTTGGTGCCATTGGCCAGCTGCACGAGCACGCCCTCCCGGGTGGGCACCACGGTTCCGAAGCTTCCCAGCCCCCAATCCCACTGCAGGGGCACTTTACTGTAGGTGCGTCGGGTCAGATCGAAATAGTACAGCTCCTCAATTCCGGCCCCTTCCCACTGAGGGTCGCTGGAGTACGTATCCGTGGCGTAGAAGCCCTTTCCATCGGGCGCCCAGCGAAAGTTTTCCGGGTCCAGATAGCGCTCCGCGAAGATCTCAACACGCTCCCCCGTCTGCAGGTCGTAGAGGAACTGTCGGGGCTGTTCGCGGGCATCCGCCCCGTAATGGGGGCTCTGGTTGTGCGAAGTGACCACATAGCGGCCATCTGGCGAGACGGCAAATTCCGTGATCTGGTCTGTGTTCTCCGTAAGGCGCCGCACGCGCCGGGTATGCACGTCGATCTCAAAGAGCCTAACCGGGGGCCAGAACTCCCGATCCTCGACCACCTGTGCGTCGTCTTTGCGCTCCTTGAGTTGGCGTTCCCGCAGTGTGGGCTCTTCCCGGGCCAGGAAAAGGATGCGCACCGAATCCCGCCAGGCAAAGGCGCGCACCCCGCCTTCGTGGTTTGTCAGAGGCCAGGGCTCCCCGCCATCGGGGCGGATGAGCCAGATCTGTCGGCCTTCTTTGAGGTCCTCGGCCCGGCGGCCGGAAAGAAAGGCGATCCAGCGGCCGTCGGGGCTGAAGCGAGCCGACCCATCGTCGTTTCCACCCCGGGTAAGCGGAATCGTCCTGCCTTCGGGCAAACGGGTCAGGTACAGGTCGGTTACATGCCGGTCTTTCTTCCAGTCGGCGTAGCGTTTGGCCCAGACCACCGCTCGGCCGTCAGGGGCGATATCCATGCCCGAGATGGCTTCCTGCTCGATGACGTCCTCGATCGTCCAGGGTTTGGGGGATCGCTGGGCCCACCCCAAGACGGCCAGGGAGCAGAGAAGCAGGCAGAGCACAGCGGCGCGCATACCGAGCATCTCCTTGCCTGTGGTATAGAAGCGGCCTAAAGTAGTACGTTCTTTGTGCACAGGGGCAAGCGAATATGGCTATTCGGGAGCTTACCCCGGAGCTGGTGCTGGCCGGATATCGGGCGGGGATCTTCCCCATGGCTCCGAACCGCAGCAGCTCGGAGGTGTACTGGTTCAGCCCCGATCCCCGTGGGATCCTGCCTCTAGAGGGATTTCACGTCCCCCGGACGCTCCAGCGCCTGTATCGGCAGGGGCGATTCGAGATCCGGATCAACACGGCCTTTGAGGCCGTGATCCGGGCCTGTGCAGATCGACCGGAGACGTGGATCTCCGAGCGCCTTATTGAGGTGTACACGCAGCTGCACCGACAGGGATGGGCGCATTCCGTGGAGACGTGGCAGCATGGAGAGCTCGTAGGAGGACTTTACGGGGTAGCTATGGGGGGCGTATTCTTCGGAGAATCCATGTTTCATCGCGTTCCGGATGCTTCCAAAGTGGCCCTGCTGGCGCTGGTGGAGCGTCTGCGCGAGCGCAGATTTGCCCTCCTGGATATCCAGTGGGTGACTCCCCATCTGGCCCGCTTTGGGGCCATTGAGATTCCGCGCTCCGAGTACCTGCGGCGGCTTGAGGAGGCGCTTCGCATCGAGACCACCTTCCTATAAGCCGGGGCGCCTGGTTGCCGGCAAGGCGTCCATGTTCGTCCCCGGCTCCGGCTCTATGGCTTTCCAGGGGTGGGGCGATTATCTTAGCCCCGTCACAGGCGAGGACCTGCTATGCGTGAGGTGGTAATCGTAAGCGCCGTGCGTACGGGGATTGGCTCCTTCCAGGGGACGCTGGCTCCGCTCTCCGGCCCCGAGCTGGGTGCCATCGCCGTGCGGGAGGCCGTGCAGCGGGCCGGGATCCGGCCCGAGGAGGTCGATGAGGTGTTTCTGGGCAACGTCTACCAGGCTGGTGAGCGCCAGGCTCCCGCCCGTCAGGCCGCGCTCAAGGCCGGGTTGCCCGTTACGGTTCCCTGCACGACGGTAAACAAAGTCTGCGCTTCCGGGCTGAAGGCCGTGCAGCTGGCTGTGCACGCCATTCAGGTGGGGGATGCCGATGTGGTCGTGGCCGGGGGGTTTGAGTCCATGTCCAACGTGCCCTACTACCTGCTGGGTGCTCGCCGGGGCTATCGACTCGGTCATGGGCAGCTTGTCGACGGGCTCCTCTACGACGGGCTGGAGGACGCCTACGAGGGATGTCATATGGGCAACGCTGCCGAGCTATGTGCGCGCACGTTGCAGATCAGCCGCCAGGAACAGGATGCCTATGCTATCGAATCCTATCGGCGCGCTCTACGTGCTCACGAACAGGGATGGTTCGATGCTGAGCTCCTCACCGTCGAGGTGCCGCAGAGCCGGGGCGAGCCGGTGCGTTTCCGGGAGGATGAGGAGCTGAAGCGGGTGAATTTTGAGAAGATTCCCCAGCTCAAGCCCGCCTTCGAAAAAGACGGGACCGTAACGGCCGCCAACGCGTCCAAGATCAACGACGGGGCCGCCGCGCTTGTGCTCATGGCGGCCGAGAGGGCCCGCAGTCTGGGCCTTGAACCCCTGGCACGCGTGGTGGCGCAGGCCGACGCGGCGCGCGAGCCGTTGTGGTTCACCCTGGCGCCGGTGGATGCGATCCGTCGGGTCCTGCAGCGGGCGGGTTGGGCGCTGGAGGAAGTAGACCTCTTTGAGATCAACGAGGCCTTCGCCGTGGTCGCCATCGCCAACGCCCGGGAGCTGGGTATACCGCAAGAGAAGCTCAACGTGCACGGCGGGGCCGTGGCCCTGGGGCATCCGGTGGGCTGTTCCGGAGCCCGCATTCTGGTCACCCTGCTTCATGCGCTGCGCGTGCACGGGGGACGGCGCGGGGTGGTGGGTATTTGCAACGGAGGTGGAGGGGCAAGCGCGCTGGCCGTCGAGCGCCCAGGGTAAGTCGAACGCTTCCGCAAGCAGGGAGACTTTCCGCTATGAAGATTCTGGTCACCGGGGGGGCGGGTTTTATCGGCTCCCATGTGGCCGAGGCCTTTCAGCAGGCCGGACACGAGGTGCACGTACTCGATGATCTCTCCTCGGGCCGAAGGGAGAACGTGCCTCCGGGGGTTGTCCTGCACGTCATGGACATCCGCTCCGGCGAGGTGGAGGAACTCTGGGCCGAGCACGGATTCGAAGTGCTCTGTCATCACGCCGCGCAGATGGACGTGCGCCGCTCGGTCTCCGACCCCCTCTTCGATGCGGAAGTGAACGTGCTCGGTACGCTTCGGCTCCTGGAGGCCGGCCGCAAGCACGGCCTTCGGAAGGTGATTTTCGCCTCCACGGGAGGAGCTATCTACGGAGAGCCCGAATACGTACCCCAGGATGAGGATCATCCCGTGCGGCCCGTATCTCCCTACGGGGTGACCAAGCTCGCCGGCGAGAAGTACCTCCATTACTACTACGTCCAGTACGGCATCCCGTATGTGGCCCTGCGCTATGCCAATGTGTACGGACCGCGCCAGAACCCGCATGGCGAAGCCGGCGTGGTGGCCATCTTCCTGGAGCGCATCCTGCGCGGCCAGCAACCCATCATCTACGGCGATGGCCGACAGACGCGGGATTTCACCTATGTGGAGGACGTGGTGCGGGCCAATATGCTGGCCCTTGCCTACCCGGAGCCGGACGTCTTCAATGTGGGCACGGGCCAGGAGACGGATGTGCTCAGCCTGTTTCGCCTGATTTGCCAGGCCACGGGAAGCGATATCCCTGAGGTGCACGGACCACCCCGACCCGGCGAACAGCGTCGCAGTGTACTCGGATATAAGAAGATCCGTGACCGGATGGGATGGGAGCCCTCGGTGTCCCTGCAGGAGGGGATTGCGCGCACAGCGGCTTACTTTCGTCAGCAGCTGGCTCAGTCCGTGTAGCGTTCCAGCCGGAAACGCTCTCCCAGGTAGAGCCGGCGTGCCTCTGGATCGTTGGCCAGAAAGTGGGAAGTGCCTTCTTTGAGGATGCGCCCCTCGAAGAGCAGGTAGGCCCGGTCTGTGATGGCCAGTGTTTCGTGCACGTTGTGGTCTGTAATCAATACCCCGATGCCCCGCCGCTTCAAATCGGCCACGATACGCTGCAGGTCTTCGACGGCGATGGGGTCGATGCCGGCGAAGGGCTCATCGAGCAAAATGAATCGGGGGTCGGTAGCCAGGGCGCGGGCGATCTCCGTACGGCGCCTTTCCCCCCCGGAGAGGGCATATCCCCGCGTGTGGCGCACGTGCACAAGTCCAAACTCTTCGAGCAACTGTTCGACTTTCTGTCGGCGCTCGGCCCGGCTCAACGGTGTGAACTCCAGTACGGCCTCCAGGTTCTCCTGCACGGTAAGCTGGCGGAATACGGAGGCCTCCTGGGGCAAGTAGCCGATCCCCATCCGCGCCCGTCGGTACATGGGCATACGGGTCAGGTCCTGGTCGTCTAAAAAAATGCGCCCCGCGTTGGGCCGAATGAGGCCAACGATCATGTAGAAGGTGGTCGTCTTGCCCGCGCCGTTGGGGCCGAGCAAGCCGACGATTTCCCCCTGTCGGACGTGCAGGGAGACGTCCCGCACCACCCATCGTTTCCGGTAGCGTCTGGCCAGGTTTTCGGCGCGCAGGGTCATGGCACAAGAGCCCATCGGAGCACATCGGCGTAGTGATATACCTCTACGGCCAGGCCTGCACGGCGGATTCCGTAGCGCAGTTGCAGGATACAGCCCGGATTGCCCGTAATGACCCATTGGGCGCCGCTTCGGCGTATATGTGCGAGCTTGCGCTCCAGAAACCGTTCCGCATCCTCGGGCCGCAGCGCGCTGTATATACCCGCGCTTCCGCAGCACCAGGTGGCCTCTTCTAGGGGGAGCAGCTGCAGATCCGGGATGCGGCCGAGCAGGGCGCGGGGCTGGTGTGCGATGCCCTGGGCGTGCACGTGATGGCAGGCGTCATGATAGGTGGCCCGAACCGGAAGGGGCCGAAAGGGGCCCGAGAAGTCGCACTCCAGCAGCCACTGGCTCAGGTCACGGACTCGGCTTTGAAATTCCCGTGCCCGCTCGGCCCATCGGGGATCATCGCTCAGCAGCTCTGCGTAGTGTTTCATAAACGCGCCGCATCCGGCCGCATTCGTAATCACGGCCTGGATCGGCTCAGCGCTGAAGGCCTCGATGGTGCGCCGGGCCAGCCGCTGAGCCGTTTGCCGATCTCCGTTGTGTCCGTGCAGGGCACCGCAGCATGTCTGCCTCTCCGGGGTCCACACGGAAAACCCCGCCCGTCGCAGGAGATCCACGCTGGCCCGGTTGGTTTCAGCGAAGGCCACATCCATCACGCATCCGAGGAGGAATCCCACCCGACCCCGGGAAGGACCCGAGGGGGTTTCCCGGATTTCAATGAGGCGGCGGGAGAAGCGCCTCGACAGGCTGGGCATCTGGGGCTCCAGGCGCGCCAGTCCGGGGGCCAGGCTCCGGAGCAGGCCCGTGCGCACGGCCCACCGCCGCAGTCCAGAGCGATCGATCCAGTACAGCAGCCGTGCCAGGGCGCGCAGGCGTCCGGGATAGGGGAACAGCCCCCGCAGGAGGAGGCGCTTGAGGCGATTCGGGTAGCGTTTCTCGATTCGGTCTCGCGCCTCCTCCAGGATGTGTCGGTAGGGGACACCCGCTGGGCAGGCCGTCTGGCAGGCGTAACAGCCCAGGCAGTAGGCGAACGATTCGGCGATCAGGGGGGAGACTTCCAGCTCCCCCCGCTCCAGGGCGCCAAAGAGCTGGATGCGCCCGCGGGGGGAATGCACCTCCGCTTGCGTGTCGACGTATGTGGGGCAGCTGGGCAGGCACATGCCGCAGCGGATACAGCGGCGGAAGGCCTCCTCCGCCGCAGAGGAAATGGGCGGGTACATAGGCTAATATCCCATAGCCGCCAGCTTGCGTACCCAGTCGGTGTAGAACCGATAGGGATCGAAATCCCGGTTGGCTCCCAGACGCAGGCCCAGTTGCTGGGCATGATCGGCGGGCAGGACCTCCTGAAAATCCCCCCATCGGCTGGAGGCGACCGATACCATACCGTCGTTGAGGCCTTCGCGTTCGTAGATGACGCTGTTGTACCACATGAGCAGGGGGCTGATGGGAACCTCGGTGCCTTTGCCCGCTGCTCCGGCGAAGGAGAAATAGCGCACCTCGGGGTGGTTGGGCACATCCGGGTTGAAGACATGCTGTATAAAATCGCGCGTCAACTCCTGGATGGCCGCCAGGGCTTCTCCACGGTTGTAGCGATATAGCCTGGAGCCCAGCCAGTTGTACAGGACCACCAGCGCCTTCAGAAACGGTTTGGGTTGTTCCAACGCGTATTCGGCCAGGCTGGTGCCCCGATGGGGGGTGGCCACGGTCGTCAGGGTCGCCACGCGGGGACCCAGATTCAACTTCGTGATCGCGTATCGGCTGTCGAGCCCGCCCATACTGTGGGCGATGAGGTTGACCCGTTCGGCCCCTGTGATCTCCAGTATCCGCTCGATGCGCGCTTTCCATTCCCGGGCGCGTTGTTCGATCGTGCCATACGGGGTCACGTTGGGGCAGAAGGCCCAGACCAGGTGCTGGCGCAGGTGCATGGCGATCTCGTAGAACATCCCCCGTCGCGCCATGAGCGCGGCCGTTCCAAATCCGTGTACGAAGACCACCGGATAGCGAGTGCGCACCAGAGGGGGTTCGGGAAAGGGCACCAACTCGCTCAGTAGCGCCATACTCTCTCTCCGGGTTACGGAGCGAAATACGTGGGCTTGAGGGCCAAATTCAAGCCGGGGCTTAAGTATCGTTTTGAGACAGCCGATAAAATAGCTCGGGAAGTAGAGACGGAACAGGAGAAAGGAGTACTGCCATGCCGTTCGGAGATCTGACGCGCATCAATTCCGATGCTCAGTCCTTGGGCGCGCTCAATTCGCTCTTTCGCATCAACCGGGAGCTGGGCGTGCGGCAGACGCGTCTGGCCACGGGCTATCGGATCAACTCGGCCGAGGACGATTCGGCCGGCTATGCCCTGGGCAAGAAGCTCGAGGCCCGCATTCGGGGGCTGAGCGCGGCCCTGGACAACATCGGGGACGCCAAGAACATGCTCTCGGTGGCCGAGGGCGGTCTGCAGTCGATCATGGACATCCTGCAGACGATCAAGGAGAAGGTCACCCGCGGGGCCAGTGATTCCATGGCGCAAGAGGAGCGCACCGCCATCGTGGCCGACATCCAGGCCCTGGGTCGGGAGATCGACCAGATCGTCGAGCAGACCAAGTACAACGGACGCGCCCTGCTGAAGGACTACAACTCCGGGGGATCGTCCCTGTGGTTTCAGGTCGGACCTGATTCGGCGGACACGGTGCAGTTTCAGTTTACCCAGTCCGGTTTTTATTCCGCCTCCCTGGATAGCGGATTGTTCGGCTCCCTCAGCGGGGCTTCCACAGCGGCCGATTTTGCGATGGCCCTTGCCTCTGTCGACGGGGTGATCGGCAGGATCAGCGCGGCCATCCGGGACCTGGGCGCCTTCCAGAAGCGGCTTTCTGTGAAGGAAGAGCTCATCTCCGCGCAGATCACGAACACGGAGGGGGCTCGCAGCCGGGTCTTTGATGCCGATTTTGCCAAGGAGCAGCTGCGCGTGGCCAAGTTGCAGATCCTGCAGCAGACGGCCACCGTTGCCCTGGCGCAGGCCAACGCCAATCCGCAGGCGGTGCTCTCCCTGTTCCGTCAGTGATTCCGACCGGAGTCACACACCGCCACCCCACCGGCCGGGTCGAGGGGCCCGGCCGGTGTTTTTTTGGCTCTCTGGGCCGCTTTCGGCAAAGCGCTCCGAGGCGATATATTCACGGCGGTCATCCGTCATCGACACGCAAGGAGGTTTTTTCTATGGGGCACAAATGGGTATACACGTTCGGCGGCGGCTCGGCCGAGGGGCGGGCCGACATGCGCGACCTGCTGGGGGGAAAGGGGGCCAATTTGGCCGAGATGAGCGCCATCGGATTGCCCGTTCCGCCCGGCTTTACCATCACCACCGAAGCCTGTAAGTACTATTACGACAACGGCAAGACCTATCCACCTGAGCTCTGGGAGCAGGTTGAGGAGGCTCTGGCCTTTGTCGAACGGCTGATGGGGCGCCGCTTCGGGGATCCCTCCAGTCCCCTGCTGGTTTCGGTACGTTCCGGCGCGGCGATCTCCATGCCCGGCATGATGGATACGGTGCTCAACCTGGGCATCAACGACGAGGTCGTCGAGGGCCTTATTCGGCAGACGGGGAACCCCCGTTTCGCGTGGGATGCCTATCGGCGTTTTATCGATATGTTCGGCGATGTGGTCATGGGCGTCGATCATGCGCACTTCGAAGAGGCGCTCGAGGGGCTGAAGCGCGAGCGGGGGGTAAAGGAGGATACCGAGCTGACGGCCGAGGATCTGCGCGAGTTGGTCAACCGCTATAAAGCCATATATCGCCAGCATACCGGACATATGTTTCCGACCGATCCTCGGGAGCAGCTGGATCGGGCTATTCGGGCTGTGTTCGAGTCCTGGAACAGCGAGCGCGCCATTAAATATCGGCAGATCAACAAGATCCGGGGGCTGCTCGGCACGGCCGTTAACGTGCAGACCATGGTTTTTGGCAACATGGGCGAGACCTCCGGTACCGGGGTCTGCTTTACCCGCAACCCCTCGACGGGGGAACGGGAGCTCTACGGCGAGTATCTGCCCAATGCGCAGGGCGAGGACGTGGTGGCCGGTATCCGCACGCCGCTTCCCATTTCCGCGCTCAAGGAGCAGATGCCCGAGGTCTACGCCCAGCTGCTCGATATCGCCGGTCGGCTGGAGCGGCACTATAAGAACATGCAGGATATCGAGTTTACCGTCCAGGAGGGACGGCTGTTTATTCTGCAGACCCGGCATGGCAAGCGCACAGGTCCTGCGGCGGTGAAGATCGCCGTAGACATGGTTCGCGAGGGGCTTGTGACTCCGGAAGAGGCGGTGCGCAATCTGGTCGAGCCCCGGCATATCGATCAGCTCCTGCATCCCCGCTTTCAAGACGAAGAGGGATACCGCAAGGCCGGGCGCGTCATCGGGCGCGGGCTTCCCGCCTCGCCCGGCGCTGCGGTTGGGCGCGCCGTGTTCTCGGCAGAAGACGCCGAAGCCTGGCACGCCCGGGGGGAGAAGGTCATCCTAGTGCGTATTGAGACCTCTCCGGAAGATGTCGGCGGTATGCACGCCGCCGAGGGGATTCTGACCAGCCGGGGGGGCATGACGAGCCATGCGGCCGTGGTCGCCCGGGGGTGGGGAAAGCCCTGCGTGGCCGGATGCGGGGATATCGTCATCGATTATGCTACCCGAAGCTTCACCAACGGGCGCGTTACGGTCCGCGAGGGGGATTGGATCTCCCTCAACGGCACCACGGGTGAGGTCATCCTGGGGGCCGAAGCGCTCGTCGAGCCAGAGCTCAGCGGGGACTTTGCCACGTTCATGAGCTGGGTCGATCGCTTCCGGACCCTGCGCGTGCGCGCGAACGCGGATACCCCAGAAGACGCCCGGATCGCCCGGCAGTTCGGGGCCGAAGGGATTGGTCTCTGCCGCACGGAGCACATGTTCTTCGAAGGCGACCGGATCTGGGCCGTGCGGGAGATGATTATCGCCGAGGACGAAGCCGGTCGGCGTCGGGCGCTCGATAAGCTACTGCCCATGCAGCGGGAGGATTTCTACGCCATCTTTCGCGAGATGGAAGGGCTTCCGGTAACCATTCGTCTGCTCGACCCGCCGCTTCATGAGTTCCTGCCCCAGGAGCTGGAGCAGCAAAAGGAGATGGCCGAACGGCTGGGGGTGAGTCTGGAGCGGGTGCGTGCGCGCGTGCAGGCGCTCCATGAGCTCAACCCCATGCTCGGGCATCGAGGTTGCCGACTGGGCATTACCTATCCAGAGATCACCGAAATGCAGGCGCGCGCCATCCTGGAGGCGGCCTGCCGCATGGCCAAAGAGGGGCGCACAGTCTATCCGGAGATCATGGTGCCGCTTGTGGGCACGGTCGAAGAACTGCGCCATCAGCGCCAGATTATAGACCGGGTGGCTGGCCAGGTCATGCGTGAGCAGGGCGTGGAGGTGGCCTATCTGGTGGGCACCATGATCGAGGTGCCCCGCGCGGCCCTGGTGGCCGACCAGATCGCCGAGGAGGCGCAGTTCTTCAGCTTCGGCACCAACGACCTCACCCAGCTCACCTTTGGCTATAGCCGCGATGATATAGGTAAGTTCCTGCCTCAGTACCTGGAGCTCAAAATCCTGCCCGATGATCCATTTCAGACACTCGATCAGGCCGGAGTAGGCCAGCTTGTGCAGATGGCCACGGAACGCGGACGTCGGGTGCGCCCGGCGCTCAAGGTGGGCATCTGCGGGGAACACGGGGGGGATCCGGCCTCCGTGGAATTCTTTTTCCGAGCAGGGCTCGATTACGTAAGCTGTTCCCCGTACCGGGTGCCGGTCGCCCGGCTGGCGGCCGCCCAGGCGGCGCTCAAGCAGAAACCAATTGCGGCGATGGTCGGGGAAGCCTGAAGCGGAGGGACGTGTTCCCTGCAAGCGGGACGGGTTGACCTTCAGCCCGTCCCGTTTTGTATCTTCGGCATAGAATCTGCCCCTGATGGGCGAGGGATGTGATTCAGCCTACAGCGCATGGAGGGCATGTCGTGGAGGTGCGCACCTTCTGGGATCAGCTGGCCTCTCTTCCGAGCCGCAACGGTTGCCGACTGCCGGATCCTCCCCGTCCGGCCGTGGTTTTGCTCTTCTCGCCCCGCTGTCATGCCTGTCTGCTGGCGGCCCTGCCGAACCTGGTCAGCCTCTGCGAGGAGCTCCAGGGCGCCATCGCCTGCGCGGCCGTGCAGGTACATGCCTCTGACCCCGCCTCCGAGCGGTTGCTTCCTGCGTCCTGGAGCCTGGATAAGGCCCCCTTTCCCATCTTGCTCGACCCTGCAGGGCAGATCTGGAGAGCCGAGGAGGGCGTGCCACTCTGGTTGGTGGTGGATGAAACCGGGCAGGTGCGGCATCGCATCCCGGGATCCGGACCGGCGGCCATGGCCCGCCTCTCGTATGCGATCGAGGAGCTCATCGGCCAGCTTGTGCGCTTCCGGGGTATGGGGTGATTACCTTTTGCCCCTCCTCTATGCCGGGGAGATCGCCTCCCGGGGTCGTGCGAAAGGGGGTATGCTTTTTGAGCCTCTCGAGAGGAAAAAAACCGGAGGTCACCTGATGCCCTGCACCGCCTGTGAAAGCGATCGCATGCGGTTCTGGACCAGCATAGAGGGGTATGCGCTACGGGAATGCCCGGAATGCGGCTATGCCGAGCTCTGCGAGCCCGGAGATCCGGAACAGATCCGGCACATCTACAACGAGGCCTATTTCACCGAGGGAGGGGTGGGCTATCCGGGGTATCTGGATCTCGGTCCAGCCCTTCGGGCTACGGGTCGGTGGTATGCCAGCCGGTTGCTCCGGTACACGAATCCGGGTTGGGTGCTGGATATCGGCTCGGCGGCGGGGTTTATCCTGTGGGGCTTCCGGGAACAGGGCTGGCAGGCAGTGGGACTGGAACCCAATGCGCAGATGGCCGCCTATGGCCGTCAACAGCTCGGGCTGGATATCCGCCGGGGCGAGATCGAGCGTTTCGAGCCCGATCGCCTCTATGAGGCCACGCTCTGGGTACAGGTGCTGGCCCACGTGCAGGATCTGAACCAAGCCCTGGATCGGGCGCTGAGGGCCACACGGCCCGGAGGGCTGTGGCTAGTGGAGACCTGGGACCGCGCCAGCTGGCTGGCCCGCCTCATGGGCAAGAGGTGGCACAACTACGCCCCGCCCAGCGTGCGGCGCTGGTTTACTCCCAAGAGCCTGATTGCTCTGTTGCGTCGTCGGGGGCTGGAACTTCTGGAGTTGGGTCGACCACCCAAACGCACGATCGGACGGCACATCCGGGCCTCACTGCTCTATCAGGCCCGACGCTGGCCGTATTCGAGGATCTGGCGGGCGCTGGCCCGGTGCATCCCCGATCGGATGGTGCTGCCTTATCCGGGAAGGGACCTCTTCTACGCCGTCTTCCGCTTGCTCAGGTGCTGGTGGATCTCCACGATAAGCCGCTACGCCGAACTGGAAGGGGTCTGCGGAGTACTGCTCTGAGCACCGGTGCTCAAAACCGCACGTGACTCATCGCTTTCGATGAGTCCATCTCGCAGGCGGATAATCCGGTGGGCATGGCGGGCGACTTCCTCTTCGTGGGTGACGATGATGATCGTATGCCCGTTGCGGTGCAGATCGTCGAAGAGGGCCAGGATCTCCGCCCCCGTACGGGAGTCCAGATTTCCGGTGGGCTCATCGGCCAGCAGGATGGAGGGGTTGTTGACCAGGGCGCGGGCGATAGCCACACGCTGCCGCTGTCCTCCGGAGAGCTCGTTGGGCTTATGATGTACCCGATCGGCCAGCCCCACGGCTTCCAGCGCGCGCAGGGCTCGGGCGCGCCGTTCGGCCCGAGGCACCCCGGCATAAATAAGGGGCAGTTCCACGTTGCGCAGGCAGTCCTGCCGGGGCAGGAGGTTGAAGGTCTGAAAGACGAAGCCGATTTCCTGATTGCGGATCCGAGCAAGCTCGTCATCGGAGAGTTCGCTCACCCGGCGTCCATTCAGGTAGTAGGCTCCGGAGGTAGGGGTATCCAGGCAGCCCAGAATATTCATGAGCGTGGACTTTCCGGAGCCCGAAGGGCCCATGATAGCCACATACTCGTTGGGGTAGATGCGCAGGCTGATCCCTCGGAGGGCGTGTACGGGTTCGGCGCCCATGGGATAGGTGCGTCGGATGTCAACGAGCTCGATCAGGGGTCGCGTTTCGTTCATGGCTGTTCATTCCGGCTTGCGGCTCTGGCTTCAGTGGAGGGCGGTGTGCGGGGGGCGATCCGCACCGGGGAGCCATCCTGAAGCAGTCGGCTCACGGCCCGGAAGGGCCCGGTGATGACCTCCTCGTCCCCCTGCAGGCCGGAGAGGATTTGGATGTAACGATCGTCGTTGATACCCGTCTCCACGGGCCGCTGGCGGGCCTTGCCCTCTTTGACCACGAACACCACCCGCTCGAGCTCTTCTTCGGCCCGTGCGGTATCCGAGGGGGCGCGTCCGCCTTTGCGGGAGCGCACGGTCACGCTCTGGATGGGGACGGCCAGCACGTCGCGCACCGTCTGGGTGCGAATATCCACCGTGGCCGACATGCCGGGACGCAGCTGGGGCATCGGGGCAGGGGGGAGTTCGCGGGGATCGATTCCCACCGGAAGCACGGCCTCGTTGGGTCGCTGGAAGGCCCCTAGGATGCGAATCCGTACGGGGTAGTTGGTGACCTGCTCTACGGTGCCCTGAAGGCTCGTCTGGGGGGAGTTGGCGATGTTCGTCACCTGTCCCAGGAAAGCCATTCTGGGATAGGCATCGATCTCGATCAGGGCGGTATCTCCCAGGCTGACATGCACGATGTCGTTTTCGTTGATATCCACAAGCACCTCCATCTGCTCCAGCAGGGCGATGCGCATCATTTCCGTGCCGGCCATCTGGCTGGTGCCCACGACGCGCTCGCCCAGCTCGACGGAAAGCTGGCTTATAGTGCCCGAAATAGGCGCGTAGATGAAGGTTTTTTGCAGATTACTCTGCGCCTCGCGCAATCGGGCTTCGGCGCTTTTGACCTGAAACTGGGCCGATTCGTACTGCGCTCGGGCCGACTCGTACTGCGCCCGGGCCGACTCGTATTCCGCCTCCGCGATGGCCCCGGCCCGGTACAGGGATTCGCTCCGCTTCCAATCCGCCTCGGCCTTAAGCAATTGCGCGCGCGCCTGCGCCAGCAGGGCGCGCATCTGATTGAGGGCCGCCTCGCTCTGCTCTACCTGAGCCTGATAGAAGTCCGGTTTGATGCGAGCCAGCAACTGCCCCTGGCGGACCCGGTCGCCCTCCTTGACGTAGAGGGCGATGATCTCTCCGGACACATCGGGGGTGATCTTGACCTCGATCTCCGGGCGCACTTTGCCTGCGGCGGAGACGACCTGCGTGATGTCCCGCCGGGAGACCCGTTCTACCTGCACTTCGATGGCCTCGGATCCCGATCCGAACCATCCGAAGATCCGACCGAGCCCGTAGAGGAGCACAACGGCCCCAAAGGCCGATCCGGTCCATAGAAGCAGCTTGCGTGTGGGGGAGGAAGTACGTGCCATAACAGGGTTCCGTCTGCTGGGTCGGTGTTCTGGTACGTGTTCCGCATCGAAAAGTTGCCTTCAGTCCAGGTCGGCCTGTAGCCGCCCCACGTAGTAATCGAGCGCCAGACGCTGCAGCAGCACGTTATAGCGCGCCTGTGCATGCTGGGAGGCCGCACGCACATAGTTGGCGTTGGCTGTGGTGAGCTCAAGCAGCGTGCCCGAGCCGGTTTCGTAGCGTTCTCGCTCCATGTGCAGAGCCATTTCGGCCGCCCGCAGTTGGGTGGTCGTAGCCTGCAGGCGCTTCTGGGCCGCCCGGTAGGCAAGCAGGGCCTGCTGGACCTCGGATTGGATGCTCCAGCGGAGTTGTTCCAGCTCCAGGCGCGCGTTTTCGTACTGAATCCGGCTGCGGGTTACGTTGGTAGCCGTGTTCAGTCGGTCAAATACGGGGATCGAGATCCGCAGCCCGAAGCTGGAGTACACGTTTTCCCTCCAGAACTGGTCCTTGAACCCCACGCGTTCAAGGCGTTGCGTGCTCGGATCGAATCGCCGGGCCAGGCTGGAATATCCCGATCCGTAGGAGAATGAGGCGTCCAGACGCGGCAGATATCCGGCTGTGGCCGCGCGTATACTCCACCGGGCCGCCTCCGTAAGCAGGAGCCGCTGTCGGTAGTCGGGGCGCAGAGAGAGCGCCTCTTCGTAGAGGGTCTGCAGATCGAGCTCTTCGGCCAGCAGGGCCTCAGGACTCGTTTCGGGGGGGTGAAACGCTACTGCGGAGTCAGGCTCCAGGCGCAGGAGCGCGAACAGGCGAGCCCGGTCCAGGGTCAGGCGATTTTCCGCCTCCACTACGGCCAGTTCCTGCTGGGCGAGCTGGGCTTGCTGGTTCTGTAGCTCCGAAGCCGGCCGGAGGCCGGAGCGGACCAGCTGCTCGATGCGCTCTGTCTGGGCTCGCTGGGTCTGGAGATTTTCCCGCTCGATACGCAGGAGCTCCTCATCCAGGAGGACCTGCAGGAAGGCTTGTACCACGGAGAAGGCGACCGATTGTCGAGTGCGCGCAAGAGAGGCCTGCTGGGCCGCCAGCTCGCGTTCGCTTTGTTGCCAGCTGGCCCAGTCCGCCCCGCCGTTGAACAGGTTCAGGGTCACATCCAGGCTGGCGCTCAGGCGCTCGCTGCGCTGCGTGGTGAGCTGAGCCGTGGTGAGGTCAAACTGCCGGCCCTGATTGAGGCCTGAGGCGGCATCCAGGCTCACGTAAGGGAGAAAATTGGCCCGCCTCTGGCGGCGCTGCGCTTCGTAAAGCTCCAACGTCTGATCGGCCTGCTGGATGGACAGATTGCGCTCCAGAGCGATCCGGATGGCCTCCTGGAGGCTCAGCCTGCGGCTCTGGCCAACGAGCAGGCCGGGCAACAGCAAACCAAGAAGCAGACTGGCGGGGATACGCATCGGTGGCCTCCGTCCGGTTCAAATTCGATCCCTTAAACGGGAGACATCGGAATCGGGTTGCACGCTGGCGGGGCTGGGCCGTAGATTTGCCATCGGTATTGCGGAAGCGCACGTCTATGTCCATCGCCAGCGAAGTAATCCGGATTCGGCATTTGCGCCGAACAAGCAAGATCGTCGACCGTCAGGTCGGGCGCAACGCACAGCTCTATGCGCAGGCCATCGCCCAGATTCCGGAAAAGACTCGACGTTATCCCCACCTGCGTGTGCTGATCAGCATCATCGAGCAGGCCCACCCGGAATGGGCTCAGGCGCCGCAGAAGGACCGTCGTATCGCCGATCTCATCCGGGCCATGGAGCCCTCCCTGGATGTGGGGGAGATCCTGGAGGTCATACGGGCCATGGAGTCCGAGCGCCCCGAAGGGCGCAGTGGCCGGTCCCACTGAACCGGGAAAGATGTCCGAACGCTACACAGTCCGACCCGCTTCGGGTCCCCTGCGCGCCTCTGTACGCGTACCCGCCGATAAGTCCATTGCCCATCGCGTTGCGTTGCTTGCCGCCTGGGCGGAAGGGAGTTCCGAGCTGATCGATTTCCCCCATAGCCGGGATCCCCGCAGTACGCTTGCCTCTCTGGCTGCGCTGGGGGTGCCGATCGAGGAAACCCGGCCGGGCCAGATACGGGTGCAGGGGGTGGGCCTGAGGGGATTTCGCCTCCACGGACAGCGGCTCTGGTGTGGGAACTCCGCTACCACAATGCGCCTGCTTGCGGGCATGCTCATCGGGCAGCGCGGAGAGGTATGGCTTGACGGGGATGAGTCCCTGCGCCGACGGCCTATGGAGCGCCTGGCCGCGCCGCTGCGCCGTATGGGGGGATCGGTGCAGACCCGGGATGGGCTTCCACCGATCTACATCCAGGGCACGGCCCGATTGAAGGGAGGGGGGTTCCGTATGGAAGTGCCCTCGGCCCAGGTGAAATCCGCCCTCTTACTGGCCGGGCTTCTGGCCGAAGGGGAGACGACGGTGCTGGAGCCCATACCGACCCGGGATCACACCGAGCGCCTGCTGGGATTGGAGCCGGTGCAGACGCCCGAAGGATGGCTGTTGCGTCTGGTGGGAGGAACGATCCGGCCACAACCGGATCGCTATCAGATTCCCGGTGACCCGTCTGCGGCGGCGTTCTGGGCTGTTGCTGCCGCGTTGATCCCGGGCTCGCAGATCGAGCTCCTGGAGGTGGGGCTCAACCCCACCCGCACGGCTTTTCTGGAAGTCCTGCGTCGCGTGGGGGCGGAGGTGGAGGTGGTATGCGAGCGTTGGCTGGGGCGTGAGCCGGTGGGACGGATCTGCGTGCGCGCCGCCGGATTGCACCCCTTTCGCATCGATGCCCCGGAGAGCGCGCTCTTGATCGACGAGCTGCCTGTTCTGGCCGTGTTGGCCTCCCAGGCCCAAGGGGAGAGCTGGATTACCGGAGCGCGGGAACTGCGAGTCAAAGAGTCCGATCGCATCCGGGCTATGACCGAAGGGCTCCGGCGTATGGGCGCACGGGTAGAGGAGCTCGAAGACGGCTGGGTCTTTGAGGGACCTGCCCGACTGCGGGGAGCAGAGGTCTCGTCCTGCGCAGATCATCGCGTGGCCATGGCGCTGGCCATCGCCGGACTTCTGGCCGAAGGGGAGACGGTCATCGAGGGGGCCGAATGGGTGGAGATCTCCTATCCCGGTTTCTGGCAGACTCTGGCCCGCTTTCAGGCGATGTCCTCATGAGCCCGGAGGGAAGGTAGCCAGCAAAGGCGGCCCGGGATCTATCCTCCGCGGTTGCCCAGTTTCTGACGAAGGCGCGCGTTGTCCGGATCTCGCTCCAGGGCCTGTTGCCACAGGTTGCGCGCCTCATGCATACGGCCTACCCGGGCGTAGGCATCGCCCAGATGCTCCAGCACCACGGCGCTGGCCTGACCCGTGGCCACAGCCCGCTCCAGCCAGGCGATGGCCTCCGTGTAGCGACCCATCTGGAAGTAGATCCAGCCCAGCGTGTCCAGAAAAGAGGGGTTATCGGGTTCCTTCTCGACGGCCCTTAGGGCCATCTGCAGGGCGCCTTCCAGATCCCGTCCGGTTTCGGCCAAATGGTAGGCGTAGTTGTTGAGCAGGACGGGATTTTCCGGATCCAGGACGAGCGCGGCTTGATAGAGGCTATCGGCCCGCTGAGCCGGTCCGGTCTGCGCGTACGCATCGGCCAGGGTGCCCAGCAGAAGCGCGCGCAGCGCGGTGCTGTCGGTCTCGAGCTCCAGAGCGGCCTCCAGGCGGGAGATGGCCTGCTGCGGCCTGCCGCGCTCCAGATAGGCCGAACCCAGCAGCAGCAGGATCGCGCTTTGCCCCGGAAAGAGCTCAAGGGCTTCCTCTCCGAGCTCGATGGCCAGATCCGGGTTTCGGGCCTGAAGGGCGACCTGGACGGCGCGCAACCAGGCCTCCGGATTGCGCACGTCCAGCTTAATTGCCCGGCGCAGCAGATCAAGCGCTTCCTCGCTCTGCCCGAGGCGAGCCTTCAGATCGCCGAGCCAGAAGGCGAGCTCGGCGCTTTCCGGATCGTTTTTCCAGAGCGTCTCCAGTGCGCCCAGGATCCCCTGCACATCGCCCTCTCCGGAGCGGGCGCGTTCGTAGAGCAGGGCGCCAAGACGGAGTCGGTTTGCCGTATCGAGCCGGGGGGAGTTGAGTAGGGCTTCGAGAATTTTTCGGGCCGAATCCGGCTGGCCCATAGCTTCAAGAAGCTCGGCCCGATCCAGCTCGACCTCCGGATCCTGCTCACCCGCCTCTTCAAGCAACTGGAGCGCCTCCTCGGCCCTTCCGGCCCGCAGGTAGCGGTGCAATAGTTGACGCCTCAGCTCCCCATTGTGCGGCTCCTCCTGCCACCAGGATCGGAGGAGGGCAAGGGCCTCCTCCTGTCGGCCCAGCTGTTCCAGCAGCAGGAACTTTGTCTCCAACAGCCCGGGTTCCGGGCCTCTGAGCCTGAGTAGGGTGTCGAGCACGGCCAGCGCCTTTTCAGGCCGGTTGAGCCGCCTGTACAGCTCCGCCAGCTCCAGCCAGAGCTCCTCGTCGCGCCGAAACCGGCCCAGCAGGTGTTCGTATTCCCGGACCGCCCGCTCCGAAAGCCCGGCCTGCGCGTAGAGCTCGGCCAGGGTGCCTCGATACCAGCGAGCGCTGGACTCTCCGGATCGAATCGAGTCCAACCGGACCGCCTGCTCCGCGTATCCGATCGCCTGGCGCAGCTGGCCGCGGCGGGCCAGCAGCTGAGCCAGCGCATGCAGGATGCCGGGTTCTTCCGGTGCCAGAGCGAGCGCTTTTTCGTATCCCTCCTGGGCCGCCTCCCAGTTGCCCATGGCCTCCTGGTACAAGGCGCGCAAAAAGAGCTCCCGGGCCCGTTCCTCTTCCGAAAGCGACGGAGGGGTAAGCAGAAGGATATTCGGGTCGAGCCCCTGGAGCGTATCCCGCGCCTGATCCGGGATCGGGCGCGTGGGGGCGCATCCCAGGCCGATAAGCAGCAGGACGGCCAGAAGCGATTTTGGCGCGGAGACGAACATAGAACGAAAATACTTCTTCCCGCCCGGCGGGGCAATGCCGTTGAATCCCGGGAGCAAAACCCCGTACCATTGCGGGGAAGGGCACAGCGAGCACCCACCCCATGAGGTTTCATCCGGTCGAGATCATCGCAAAAAAACGGGATCGGCAGCGGCTGAGCGCCGAGGAAATCCGCTTCTTCGTCCACGGCTTGCTGAACGGCACCGTGCGGGACTATCAGGCCGCGGCCTGGCTCATGGCCGTATACCTGAACGGCATGGATGAAGAGGAAACACTGGCCCTTACCGAGGCCATGCTCACCTCGGGCCGGATCATAGATCTGAGCCAGGTGCCCGGCCTCAAGGTGGACAAGCACTCTACCGGCGGTGTTGGGGATAAGGTTACCCTGTTGCTTGTGCCCATCGTGGCGGCCGCCGGGGTGCCTGTGCCCACGATCTCCGGCCGTGGGCTCGGGCATACGGGGGGTACGCTGGATAAGCTGGAGTCCATTCCGGGTTTTCGAACCCGGCTTACGATCGAGGAATACCTCGAGCAGATGCGCACCATCGGAGCGGCCATGATCGGGCAGACCGACGATATCGCCCCGGCGGATCGGGAGCTGTATGCGCTTCGGGATGTGACGGCGACCGTGGAGTCCATCCCGTTGATTGCGGCCAGTATCATGAGCAAGAAGCTCGCCGAGGGGATCGACGCGCTGGTGCTGGATGTCAAAGTCGGCCGTGGGGCGTTCATGAAGACCCGGGATCGGGCGCGGGAACTGGCCCGCACGCTGGTGGCCATCGGCCGCGGAGCCGGCAAGCGCACAGTTGCCCTGCTTACCGATATGGACACCCCCCTGGGGCGGACGATCGGCAACTGGCTGGAGGTCGAGGAGGCCATTGCCTGCCTGCGCGGGCAGGAGGTGCCCGATGTGCTGGAGGTGACCTATGAGCTGGCCGCGTGGATGTTCTACCTGGCCGAGCGCGTCCGGGATATAGAGGAAGGGCGCGCTCTGGCACGGGAGATGGTTCGATCCGGACAAGCGTGGGAGAAGTTGCTCCAGATTGTGCGGGCTCAGGGCGGCGATGTGCGTCTGCTCGAGCATCCGGAGCGCTACCCGGAGGCCCCCTGCGTTGCGGAGCTTCCCGCCCCTGAAAGCGGATACGTGGCCGATCTGGACGCCTGGGCTTTCGCCTGGGCGGCGCTGGAACTGGGAGCGGGTCGATACCGCAAAGAAGACCCCATCGACCCCAGAGCGGGCATACGCATCAACTTTTCGCCCGGAGAATACGTACATGTGGGCGACCCCGTGGTCCTGCTCTATGCAGCCAGCCCGGATCGCCTCCAGCAGGCCCTGCAGCGGCTCGAGGGCGCCATATGCATCCAGGACACCCCGCCCCGGATGCGTTCGCGCCTGCTGGAGGTGGTCGAGTAAGGGGAGGGGTTGCTTTCCCGGCCAGATTGGTTATCTTTACCCGAAATCCGAGCGGAAAGGCTTCCGTCTATGTGGCAGCGTTTTGTGCGTGCGCTGAAGGCTCTGCTGGGGGGGCTCATCAAGAGCCTCGAGGATCCCCGTCTGATCCTGGAGCAGAACATCCGGGAGCTTAATGATCAGATCCCGAAAATGAACGAGAACATCGCCACGGTAAAGGCGAACGTGCTGTTGTTGGAGCGGGAGATCCGGCGATTGGAGGGAGAGGTTCAGTCCCTCACCTCCCATATCCGCGCCGCGCTGGAGGCGGGCCGGGAGGATGTGGCTGAAAACTACGCCATTCGGCTTGAACAACAGCGCGCAGCCCTGGATCGAGCCCGGGAGCAGTTGCGCCTGGCCCAGCAGGCCTACGAGAAGGCGATCGAGGTCAAGAAGGCGTTTATGCGGGAGCGGGAGCGCAAGATTCGCGAAGCCCAGGAGGCGCTTCGCGAACACGAGCGGGCCCGCTGGCAGGCCCGGGTGGCCGATGCCCTGGAGTCCTTCGAGGTGGCGGGCATCGATCAGACGCATCAAGAGATGGTCGCCCGCATCCGGGAAGAAGCCGCCCGTCAGGAGGCGCGCATGGAAATGGCCCTCGACAGCGTCGATCGGGAACGCATGCGCATCGAGGAGGAGGCCGAACGTATACGGGCTCGTGAAGTGCTCAAGCAATTCAAGCTCGAAATGGGCCTGGAGTCCGGGTCCTCTGCTCCGGAGGCCGCCTCATCCGGCGAGGTCAAACAGGTCCCGGAAACGCAGAAAACCGTCGGTCGAACCCGGAGTCGCTCCTGATTATGCTGCCCGCGCGTCTGTCTGGTTCGCTACTGGCCAGGGCCTCCTTTCCCGGACGAGGGGCAGACTCCGGCAGGACGGCTTCGGCCGGCGGGCCCGGAGGCTCCGTCGGGGTGCAGAACCCGGTCTGCGTCCGGAGGGAAATGGCCCTTCCTGCCGGGGCGGCGGGGATGATGGGCGCCTTGGTTCGGCGCAGGAAGCGATATCCTCGTCTCTGAGCTATGTCCAGCACGCACACGCAGGAACCCAACTACATCCGGGAAGCCTTTCTGTTACCGTGGAACCTGCTCGCTTTGGCGGCGGCGGGGCTGTGGACGTTTTTCAACCCGGAGTGGTTCGAGCTTACCTGGACCCTCGTGGCCGGTCTGGAGTTGCTCTATCTGGGCCTGTTGCCCCGCTCGAGGCGATTTCAGCGCTGGGTGCGGTCCCGACAAGGGCACAGGCAGAAGCCCGCCTCCGAGACGGAGATGCTGCTCAGCCTGGATCGCGCCCGTCAGGGCCGGTTTGTGGCTATGCGCGGCCTGCTTGATGCCATCGAGGCCCGTTACGGGCAGTACTCCAGCCCTTCCCGGGCGCTGCTGGAGGGACACGAACGCCGGTTGCAGCAGCTGCTGCAGGCCTACCTGCGGCTGTTGCTGGCCGATCAGCAGTATGCGACCTATCTGGCCACGCACAGCGAGGCGGAAATCCGTCGGGCTCTTGCGGAGCTGGAGCAGGATGTACAGGATGATCCGCCCCGAATTCAGCGTCTGAAGGCCAGGCGGATAGAGGTCTTGCGCAAACGGCTGGAGCGCTATCAGCAGGTCCGTGAACAGGCCGAGGCCGTGCGCGCTCAGCTGGAGACGATCGAAGACGTGTTTCGCTTCATCCACGAACAGGCCCTGACCATGAAGGACCCCGAAGCGCTCGGGCTGGAGTTGGACAATCTTCTGCAGGAAGTAGAGGAGACGGAACAGGCTGTGCAGGAGATGGAGGCGCTCTTCGAGCCGCTTGCTCGGCTCTCTGTAGCATCCGAGGAGACCGAAGTCACGCTTCGGCCAAGAAGGAGCCGTAGCCGTTCTACATGAGGGGGAGAGGATGATGAACAACACGACGTTGCTCTGGGAGCTATCCGAGGGCATCGCGCTCCTGGTCATCAATCGGCCCGAGGTGCTCAATGCCCTCAACGGGCAGGTGCTTGAGGCGTTGGAGGCGGCCTTTGAGCGCATATATACCGATCCCGAGGTACGCGGGGTTATCCTCACGGGGGCCGGGGAGAAGGCCTTCGCCGCGGGGGCCGATATCGCCGAGCTCAGCGGGCTGGATGCGCTCCGCGGATGGGAGCAGGCCCGTAGGGGCCAGCGCCTCTTCGATCGCATCGAGCGCTGTCCGAAGCCCGTTGTGGCCGCTGTCAACGGCTATGCGCTCGGGGGCGGATGTGAGCTGGCCATGGCCTGTCATGTGCGCTTTGCCGCCGATACGGCGCAGTTCGGGCAGCCGGAGGTCAACCTCGGCCTGATCCCGGGCTACGGAGGTACCCAGCGCCTGGTGCGCCTGGTGGGCCGAGGCCGGGCGCTGGAGCTGCTGCTCACCGGGGAACGCATCTCGGCCGAAAGGGCCTATCAGATCGGGCTCGTCAACCGGGTGGTGCCGGCGGATCGGCTGCTGGAGGAGGCGCGGGCTTTTCTGAAGACCGTGCTGAGCAAAGGGCCCGTTGCCGTGCGGCTCCTGCTGGAGGCCGTAGCCGCCGCGGACCTGCCCCTGGAGGCCGGTCTGGCCCGTGAGGCCGAGCTCTTCGGGTTGGCCATGGCCACCGAAGACTTCCGGGAGGGCACGCGCGCCTTCATGGAGAAGCGAAAGCCGGTCTTCCGAGGACGATAGGGGCCATGGATACCCTGTTGCTTGCCCTGCTTGGGGTGTTGCTGTCGGCCTTGAGCACCCTGATCGGGCAGGCCTATGCGCATGCCACGCGCGCCTGGGCCGAACTGGTGCACCGGCGGACTCGGCCGGCCACCGTTGCGCTCGAGCTGTTGCGCTATCCGGACTGGTATCGCCATGCCCCCTGGGCGGGAAGGGTGCTGGGAAGCCTGCTGTACGGCTGGGCGCTCTGGGGGGCGATCGAGCCCCTTATCGGTCGCGCCTGGCCGGGCGTTCCGGAGCCGTACAGAACGCTGCTCATCGGCCTGGGGGGCGCTTTCTTGCTGGGCATCCCCTACTATGTGCTGGCCTGGTGGTTGCCCGATCTGGTGGGGCGCTATCGGGCTGATCGGCTCGTCCTGCCCCTGGCCTATCTGGCGCGTGTACTGGCGTACCTGGTCTATCCGCTCACCCGCGCGCTCGGACAAGAAGCCGGTCAGGGAGGGGACCGGCAGGGAGTACAGCCGGGCGCCCCCGAAGAACGCCAGAGCGAGGTTTTTCCGGAGCGTGTGTGGCTGGAGCGCGCCCTACAGCTCACCGAACAGCGCGTAAAAGACCTCATGATTCCCCGCACCGAGATCGAGGCCGTAGAGGAGAACAGCTCCCTTCGGGAGGTCATCGATCGCTTCCGCAAGACGGGCTACTGGCGCCTGCCCGTCTATCAGGGGACGATCGATACGGTGATCGGGCTTGTTCAGGTACAGGATCTGTTTCGTCGGCCCACCCACCTTCGCGAGATTCTTCGACCCGTGCTCTTTGTGCCGGAGTCCAAAACGGCCACCAATATGCTCCTGGAGTTCCGCCGCACCGGGCAGGTGATGGCCATTGTGCTCGATGAATACGGGGGTACGGCCGGATTGATCACGCTCGATGATCTGCTCGAGGAGCTGCTCGAGGATATAGAGCGATACGAAGAGGAAGATGAGCTGGTGATGCGGCGTCTCAATCCGCACACCTTTATCCTCAGCGGTCGGGCTTCGATCGAGGAGATCAACGATCGTTTCGGGCTCGGCCTCCCGGAAGGGGACTACGAAACCCTGGCCGGCTATATCATGGATCGGCTCGGCCTGATTCCGGCCGTGAACGAAGAGTTCGTGCTCGATGGGCGTTTCCGGGTCATCATCACGCGCGCCACCCCCTCACGGATCGATCTGGTCAAACTCATTGTCCTGGATGCGGAAGGCAGAAGGATTGCACCGGTTCGGTCTTAGCCGCTATATTTGCCCTCCGTCTACCCAGTAGCAAGAGGCGTTGTCTATGCCCAATACAAAGTCTGCGGCCAAACGCGCTCGACAGAGCCTGAAGCGCTATCTGCGCAACCGAGCGCAGCGTTCGAAGATGAAAACCCTGATCAAGAAGGTGCTACGCGCGGCAACGCGCGCGGAGGCCGAGGCGCTCTACCGAGAGGCGCAGGCGGTGATGGATCGGCTGGCCACCCGGGGGATCATCCACAAAAACAAAGCGGCCAGGAAAAAGGCGCAGCTACAGCGTCATATTGCCGGCCTGCCCGCCTGAACGGGATCGGTTTTGGTCTGTGGACCCCGCCTCAAGCGGGGTTTTTTGTTTTTTGCGCCCCGTGCGCCGGTCGTGTATCTTCGTCAGGGCAGGAGAGGAGCAGAATGCTTTTTACCCGACGTCCCGGTTACCGACGCTTTGAATACCGTCCGCGCTACTACGACCCGAGCCGAGAGCAGACTCTGCGGGAGCGCCTGAGGCGGCAGCGCGAGCGCGTGCGCCGGACTCGACGCAGACCCATGTCCCTGCTCTGGATGCTCGCTCTGTTGTTGATGGCCCTGTATCTGTACGGGCGGCTGTAGGGCTATGGCGGGGATCATTCGTCGGCTACCGGAGGTGCTCGTCAGCCAGATCGCGGCCGGCGAGGTGGTACAGCGGCCCGCCTCCGTGCTCAAGGAGCTGCTGGAGAACGCCATTGACGCCGGAGCGAGCCGCATTGAAGTGCACGTTCGCGATGCGGGCAAAACGCTCATACAGGTCATCGACAACGGATGCGGCATGCATCCTGAGGATGCCGTGCTGTGCTTCGAGCGCCATGCCACAAGCAAGATCGCCACAGTCGAGGACCTGTACGCCCTTCATACCTTGGGTTTTCGTGGAGAAGCGTTGGCCTCCATCGCCGCCGTAGCCCAGGTCGAGCTCCGCACCCGGCGTTCGGAGGACGCCCAGGGTACGCTCGTCCGTATAGAGGGCGGACAGATCCAGCGCGTTGAAGCCTGTGCGGCCGCACCGGGTACTTCTGTCTCCGTGCAGAATCTGTTCTTCAACACCCCCGCACGCCGCCGATTTCTCAAATCCGATGCTACCGAGTGGAAGCACCTGCTGGACGTTTTCCAGCGGCTTGCCCTCTGTTATCCCCGCATCGCCTTCGAGCTCTACCATCAGGAAGAGTTGATCTATGCCCTTCCGGCGGAGACGCTTCCGGAGCGACTTGCTCGGTTGTTGCGTCTGCCGAATCTGGACGACTGGGTGGCCGTGGAGGAGGGCACCGAACAGGCCCGGCTCCATGGGTACGTGGCTAAGCCGGTTTTTTCCCGGCCCAGTCGGGGTGAACAGTTCTGGTTTGTCAACGGTCGCTATGTGCGGCATCGGGGGCTTGATCATGCCGTCTACAGCGCCTATGGGGAGCTGATCCCCAAGGGCAGTTATCCCGCTTTTGCCCTGTTTCTGAGTCTGGATCCCCGCCATGTGGACGTGAACGTGCACCCGACGAAGGAAGAGGTCAAATTCGACGACGAAGCCCTGCTCTACGCCATGGTGCGAGCCGCTGTGCGGCGGGCGCTGGCCGACTCGAGTCTAATTCCGGAGCTTGTCTGGCAGGGGGATCGCCTGGCCGAGCGTGCCGTTTGGGTCCGGTGGACCCCTGAGGCTCCGGCCCCGCTCAGGGGGGCATCGGGCGTTCGGGCTCAAGCGGGCGCCTCCGGTTCGGAAAAACCGGCCCAGCTTTCCCTGTCTGCGTCCTCGCCCCGGGCATTGGCCTTGGAGTCCCCCTACGGACGGGATGCCGAGCCCTGGGATCCCCGCCAGGAGGCGCGCCTGTTCTGGCAACTGCACAATCGCTACATCCTGGTGCAGATCCGCACGGGCATGATCATCGTCGATCAGCACGCCGCCCATGAGCGGATTCTCTACGAGCAGGCCCGGGAGGCGCTGCAGGGGGCGTTGTCGGCCACACAACAGCTCCTCTTTCCCCAGACGGTTGCGCTTTCCCTGGAGGATTTCGAGTTGCTCAAAGAGCTACAGGGCGACCTCTGCCGGCTGGGCTTTTCCCTCAAACTGGGCCCTGGCCGCACGGCCACCGTGCTCGGGGTGCCGGCCGATGTGCGCCCCGGCCGGGAACAGGGCATCCTCCAGGAGGTGCTGCAGTACTATCGGCATTACCGCTTTGCCGACCGGTTGCCCAGCCAGGACGCTCTGCTCAAGGCGCTGGCCTGCCGGATGGCGATCAAGTCCGGGGATCCGCTCAGTCCCCAGGAGATGGAAAGCCTGCTGCATCAGCTCTTCGCCTGCCGGATGCCCTACGCCTGCCCGCACGGCCGTCCCACGTTGGTCAAAATCACCCTGGAAGAACTGGATCGCCGTTTTGGTCGTATCGGACATCTGGAGCGCGAAGCCTATGGAGAACCTCACGATCATCCAGCACGCCCTCATCCAACGTAACCTGACCCTGCTGCGCGACCGCCGCACCCCGCACGGGGAGTTTCGTCGTCTGCTTCATCAGACCGCCTCGCTGTTGGCCTACGAAGTATTGCGCGATCTGCCGGTCCGCGCCGTGGAGATCGAAACCCCGCTGGAGCCCACCGTGGGGTATGTGCTGGACACCGAGGTCGTTGTGGTCCCCATCCTTCGAGCGGGCCTCGGTATGGTGGACGGTTTCGTCCAGTACCTGCCGGAGGCGCGCATCGGACATCTGGGCATCTATCGAGATGAGGCCACCCACCGGCCCGTGGATTACTATGCCAAGTTGCCCCCCGGTCTGGAGCGGGCCTGGGTGATCGTGATCGATCCCATGCTGGCCACAGGGGGGAGCGCCGACGACGCCCTCAGCTCGCTCAAAGCCCGCGGCGCGCGCCAGCTGCGCTTCGTCTGCCTGGTGGCCGCTCCCGAAGGGGTGCGCAGGTTGGCCGATCGCCATCCCGACGTGCGCCTTTACGCCGCCGCTCTGGATAGGGAACTCAATCGGCACGCCTTCATTCTGCCCGGTCTCGGCGATGCCGGAGACCGTGTTTTCGGAACCTGAAGGTTTCATTTTTTCCCGCGCGGAAAAACTTTTTTCTCGCCTATCCCCTTACAGGCCTCAGAAAACGGCTTGCTTAAGTCGGTACGGTTCTTGGTACCAGATGCGGGGGAAAGCGAAGGGAGAAAAGCGAGCCATGTCCTTCACCGTACGCGGTATCAGTCCCCGAACACACGTCATTACAATCGGCAAGGCCTTGGACTACCGTAACGCGCAGGAGTTCAAGGCCTTGGTCGATACCCTCATGCAGGCGGGGGTGGTGAATCTGATTCTGGACTTCTCCAACACGGGTATTCTGGATTCCACCGGACTGGGCGCTATCTTCTCCGCCTACCGGAAACTGACCCCCCGAGGAGGGCAGATCGTCTTCGCCAACGTCTCTCGCCCCGTGCAGATGGTCATCGAGCTTACGCACACCAACCGTATTTTCAAAATCTTCCCGACGGTGGAAACCGCTCAGGCCGCTCTTACACCCGCCAAGGTTTCCTGAAAACTGTCGACTGGATCATGGGATACACGCAGATGCAGTTCAGCAACCTGGAGACCGTCACCGAGGAACTGCTCGAGCATTTTGCTCGCTGGCTGGAGGATACCGATGGACCGGTGGAGTATCTAGGCCAGGATGGGCTTCTGAAGCTGCAGCTCGTGGTGCACGAGTGGGTGGCCAATCTGGTCGAACACGCCGTTTTCAATGGTCGTCCGCCGGAAATCCGCATCGAAATCGAGCCCGCCGATCCGCAGGGCGTCTGGTGCCGGATTTACGATAACTCCGAGGGGTTCGACTGGGACCGGCACGCCTCCGATACGGTGCCTCTGGATGACTGGGAGGCCGAACGCGGTCGGGGACTGGCCTTCATTCAGGCCCTCTGCAAGCAGACCTTCTACCAGAGCCGAGAGGGGTTGAACTGTCTGAGCGTATGGGTGGTGGAACGATGAGCGAGCGTTCCGCGACGATTCTGGTCGTGGAAGACGAGCCCACCGTGCGCAGGCTGTTGCAGTACAGTCTGAGCAAGCGTTATCGGGTTCTGGTGGCCACCAACGGCGCCGAGGCCTTGGAGCTTGTGCATCGGGAGGCGCCGGATCTGATCATCTCCGATATCATGATGCCCGTCATGGATGGGTATGAGCTGCAGCGCCAGCTGCAGAAAGAGGAGGCCACGCGGGCCATTCCGTTCATTTTCCTCACGGCCAAGGCCGATGAACAGTCCCGCCGAGAAGGTATCCGCATGGGTGTGGACGATTATCTGACCAAGCCCTTTGATGTGGAAGAATTGCTCCTGCGCGTAGAACGGCTCCTGGAGCGCGCCGCGCTCTACCGCTCCCAGCTCGATATGCGGCTGAGCCGGGACTTCTCCCGACGGCTCATGCCCGATGGGGTGCCCGATATCCCCGGATATCGACTGGAGCTGTTCTATAACCCCCTGCAGAGCGGAGGGGGGGATCTTTTCGACTGGCTGCAGCTGGAGGATGGTCGCTACCTGTTCGTCATCGGCGATGTGATGGGCAAAGGGGTGCAGGCCAAATTCTACGCCTTCAGCTTCATGTCCTACATACGCGGCACCCTGCGCACCCTGACCGAGGTATCTGCATCGCCAGCTGAACTGCTTACGCGGCTGAACCGGATTCTCATCCGGGATCATATCCTGCAGGAGACGTTTGCCTCCCTGCTCGTCGTTGCCCTGGACCCTCGTACAGACGAACTGCTCCTGGCCAATGCCGGCCATTGTCGACCCCTGTTCTGGTATAACGGGGAGATGTGGTTCGCTCGGGAGGGCAACCTGATCCTGGGGCTAGATCCTCAGGCGGTGTATACGGAACTGCGCCAGACCATGGAGCCGGGTATGGGTGTGCTTCTGTACACGGACGGCCTCCTGGAGCTCCCTGTGGGAACGGAGATGGGGTTGCTGGGGGAAGAGGGGCTGGCTCAGCTTGTGAACAGGGTCTATCATCCGGGCTTCGGGCTCGAGGACCTGATCGAGCACGTGCTTGCATCGGCCCGAGAAGGCCGTTTTGCCGACGACGCCCTGCTCCTGCTCTTAGAGCGCGAGCCCTGAGCAGGGTATCCCTCCCGGTCGGGCGAGGTCCGGCTGTCCCATCGCGCCAGCGCACTCATCCCACGCGGGCCAGTTCCAGGGAAACCGGATACCGGCTACGTAGCCAACAGGCCAGCTCCTGGTGCTCGGGCGCGCTCAACCGGGGGTCTATGTTCACGAGCGCAAAGGCGGCCTCGCGGGCCTCTTGGAGGATATCCTGGTCCGTGAGCAGGTTGGCGATGCGGAGTTCGGGGAGCCCCGTCTGGCGTGTGCCGAAGAACTCTCCGGGTCCACGCAGCTGCAGATCCCGTTCGGCGATCTGAAACCCGTCGGTGGTCTCCACAAGCGTACGCAGGCGCGCCTCGGCTTCCCGGGTCCTTCCGGAGGCGGCCACCAGGAAGCAATACGACAGATGCGGCCCACGACCCACCCGGCCCCGCAGCTGATGCAGCTGCGCCAGGCCGAAACGCTCGGCGTGCTCGATGAGCATAACCGTGGCGTTGGGCACATCTACGCCGACCTCGATAACCGTGGTGCAGACCAGGATATCGAGCTCCCCGGCCTTGAAGGCGCGCATGATGTGCTCTTTCTCCCCGGAGGGCATGCGCCCGTGAAGTAGCCCCACCCGCCGATGGGGAAACCGGGCCTGGATGCGCCGGTAACCCTCTTGGGCGTTTTCCAGGTCTAGGGATTCGGACTCCTCCACAAGCGGATAGACGACATAGGCCTGTCGGCCCCGGCTCAGTTCACCTTCAAGAAACTCGTAGACCCACTCCCGATGGGACTCGGAGACCAGGCGCGTGACTATGGGCTTTCGTCCCTGGGGCAGCTCTCGGATCACGGATACATCCAGATCTCCGTAGAGCACCAGGGCCAGGGAACGGGGGATCGGGGTGGCGGTCATAACAAGCAGGTGTGGAGAGAGCCCTTTGCGTCGGAGCTCGGCCCGCTGCAGCACCCCGAAGCGGTGCTGTTCATCGATGACAATTAGCCCCAACCGATGGAACCGCACATCCTCCTGGATGAGCGCGTGCGTGCCGACCACCAGCTGGGCCTGGCCGGTGGCGATCTCCTGGAGAACCCGGGCCCGCTCGCCCCGGGCCATGCCTCCGATCAGCAGACGCACCTCTACCCCGAGCGGCTCGACGTATTCCCGCAGCACGGCCGCGTGCTGTTCGGCCAGGATCTCCGTCGGCGCCATGAGCGCGGCCTGATAGCCGGAGTCCAGCGCCAGCAACATGGCCGCGATGGCCACCACGGTCTTTCCGCTGCCCACATCGCCCTGCAGGAGCCGGTTCATAACCCTCCCGCTGCGCACGTCCCGATAGATTTCCCGGATGGCCTGCTTCTGCCCCTCGGTGAGGGGAAAGGGCAGGCTGCTGTAGAAGGCGTTGAACAGGGCGCCCGCAGGCGCAAATCGAGGGCCTGAGGATACCGGGTGCTCTCCGCCGCGGGACCAGGCCAGAAGCAACTGCAGGTAAAACAGCTCTTCGAACTTGAGCCGCCGCCGGGCCCGCTCGAGGCTCTCCCAGTCCGGCGGGGTATGCATAAGCGTGAGCGCCTGCTGCAGGGGAAGCAGGCTGTAGCGTTCTCGTATCCACCCCGGCAGCGGATCCGGCAGGGGAGGCAGGGGCTCCTGTAGGAGTGTGTATACTAGTCTTCGGATGGCGATACTGCTCAGCCCGACGCGCTCCAGCGCCCGTGAACCGGGATACAGGGGCAGGATCGTGCCCGTGCGCAGGGGGCCAGAGGAGTCTTCTTCCAGCTTGTCGTAGTCTGGATGCACCAGTTGCAGACGCGCCCCGTAGCGCTGCGGTACCCCGTGAAAAGCCACCCATTGGCCCGGCCGGAATTGTTTACGGATCCAGTTCAGGCCCTGAAACCAGACGCAGACCAGCTGTCCGGTGCCGTCGTCGAGCAATAGCTCGAATCGGCTGCGACCGCGCGCCCCCTCGACAAGCCCCTGAGCCCGCACCTGCCCCACCACGGTAATGCCCCCCTGCTCGGGCCGGAGGCTCCGGATGGGCAACACGGTGGTGCGGTCCAGATAGCGCCGCGGCAGGTAGCGGAGCAGATCCTCGAAGGTGTGCACGCCCACCGTGGCCAGCGCCCGGGCTCGACGGGGGCCCACCCCCTTGAGTTTTTCGATGGGGGTCTGCCAGGAGCTCATGGGAGGAGTCGGGGTCTCGTCCCCCCAATATAGGGCCTTGAGGTCGGCAGAGACCTACTGGACCTCCACTTCGGTTGTCTGCACCGGCGGCCGAGAGGGCTGCAGTTCCTCCTCCGGAGGAGCGAAACGCTGAGCGGGATCGGCCACGGGCTCTGGCTCCAGGGCCCGCTCAAGCACCTCATAGACGCGGGAGACACAATGGAAGGTGAGCTCCTGCCGGATGGCCTCCGGAATATCCTCAAGGTCTTTCTCGTTGCGAGCCGGAAGAATGATCTGTCGGATGCCCGCCCGACGCGCGGCCAGCACTTTCTCTTTGATGCCTCCCACGGGTAGCACAAGCCCTCGGAGCGTGATCTCTCCCGTCATGGCCACATCCGAGCGCACGCGCCGTTGGGTGAGCAGGGACACCAGCGCGGTCAGGATGGTCACCCCGGCCGAGGGGCCGTCTTTGGGAATAGCGCCCGCCGGCACGTGTACGTGCACGTCCCAGTGCTTGAAGATGCGCCACGGGATCCCCAGCTCCCGGGCGTGTGCCTTGATGTAGCTCCAGGCCGCCTGGGCCGATTCCTTCATCACTTCGCCCAGGTGGCCAGTCAGGATAAGCCGGCCCGAGCCGGGTACAGCCGTGGCCTCGATGAAGAGCAGATCCCCTCCCGTGGGGGTCCAGGCCAGCCCCGTGGCCACCCCAGGTATCTCGGTGCGTTCGGCCACCTCGTTGAAGTACTTCTCCGGACCCAGATACCGGCGCACAGCGGCCTCATCGATGCTGAGGGGGCCTTGCCGTTCCCCCATAGCGATCTCCTTGGCCACGGCACGCAGGATCGCGGCGATGGAGCGCTCCAGATTGCGCACGCCGGCTTCCCGGGTGTAGTCCTGGATGATCTTCTGGATCGCCCCATCGGTGAAGCTGACTTGCTCCGCGCTGAGCCCGTGCTCGAGGAGCTGTCTGGGGATCAGATGTCCGCGCGCAATATGGAGCTTGTCTTCGTGCGTATAGCCCGGAATCTCGATGATCTCCATGCGGTCCCGCAGCGGGGCGGGGATGGCCTCCAGATAGTTGGCCGTGGCGATGAACATCACGCGCGATAGATCAAAGGGCAGTTCCAAGTAGTGGTCGCTGAAGTTGGCGTTCTGCTCCGGATCGAGCACCTCCAGCAGGGCCGAGGCCGGATCGCCCCGGAAGTCCATGCCCAGCTTGTCGATCTCGTCGAGCATGAAGACCGGGTTGGCCGTCCCCGCCTTGCGCAGGCCCTGGATAATGCGGCCCGGCAGGGCGCCCACGTACGTGCGCCGGTGCCCACGGATCTCCGCCTCATCGCGCACACCACCCAGAGAGATGCGCACGAATTTCCGCCCCAAGGCGCGGGCAATGGACTTGCCCAGCGAGGTCTTGCCCACCCCCGGTGGGCCATAGAAGCAGAGGATGGGGGCCTTCATATCCCCCTTGAGCTTGAGCACGGCCAGGTACTCGAGGATGCGCTTTTTGACCTTCTCCAGATCGTAGTGGTCCTCGTCGAGGATGCGCTGAGCACGATCCAGATCCAGAATGTCCTCGGAGTATTCCTGCCAGGGCAGATCCAGGATCCAGTCTATGTAATTGCGAGTGACCGCATGTTCCGGGGACATCGGGGGGATGCGCTCCAGGCGTTTGAGCTCCCGTTCCAGGGCCTGGCGCACCTCCTCGGGAAGGGACTTCTCTGCGGCGCGTTTACGCAGCTCTTCGAGCTCGGCCGTGGTTGTATCGCCTTCTCCGAGCTCCTCCTGGATAGTCTTCAGCTGCTGACGCAGGAAATACTCTCGCTGCTGGCGCTCGATGTCGGAGCGGACCTTATTGCGGATTTCCTCACTCAGGCGCAGCACCTGCAGCTCCCGGTTGAGCTGCTCCAGAATCATCTCGGCCCGCTTCTCCAGAGGGCGCATCTCCAGCAGCTTCTGCTTTTCCGATACGGGCAGCTGCAGGTTGGAGGCGATGAAATGGATCAAAAAGGCGGGGCTTTCGATGTTCTGGATCGCATAGGCGGCTTCGTTGGGGATATTGGGAGACAGGTTGATGATCTGCGTGGCCAGCTCTTTGATCGAGCGGACCAGGGCCTCGAGCTCCATCGTGTATGTGAAAGACTCGTCAATAGGCTCGATGCGGGCCACCAGATAGGGTTCCGTCTGCAGATAGTCCAGAATCTCGAAACGCCGCTTGCCCTGGATGACCACGCTCTGCGATCCGTCGGGCATCCGGATGACCTTCAGGATCTTGGCCATGGTTCCGACGCGGTAGAGGTCCTCCGGAGTCGGATCGTCGATGCCGGGATCCTTCTGCGCGACCACGCCGATCATCTGATCCCGCTCCAGACTATCCCGGAGCAGGCGAACGGATTTCTCCCGGCCCACCGTGATGGGCACGACCACGCCGGGGAAGAGCACCGTATTGCGCAGGGGCAGGATGGGCAACGCATCCGGAAGCGGCTCCGCATGAGCGCCTTCCTCTTCCTCCGGGCTCGGCAGGGGAAAGCTCTGTTCGAGATCTTCTTCGCTCAGATGCAGTAGCGGCCACATGTTCTACTAGCTCCAATTCCGATCCAGAAAGCCGCGCAAAACACCTGCCAACAGGCAAAAAATGACCATTTCGACAGCACGTGAAGCAATAGGGGCGATTTTTTCTGTCATTCCGTCAGGGTTCATGCTGCGTAAACGGGCAAGCAACCGACCGGTACGCCCCGGCCGTGCGGAACGGTTGAGCCGACATGTCCGCTGAGGCAGACAGGGGAGTCCGCTATTGCTTCGAGCGGAGAAAATGCTTATACATATGTGGGAGCCATTTCTCTTTCTTTTCCGTCCAGGTTCGATAGAAGGGGAGCCACGATGCGCGATCGTATCATCTTCCGAATGGTTCTGCTCGGATGGCTCATCGCCGGGTACGGCTATGCACAGATTCGCGGCGGTGCCGAGACGGCACAATTTGAACCCGGCGATATGGTCCTCTATCAGGAAGACCTTTCGGGCACGCCGATCGGCGAGCAGGTGGAGGGCTGGAAGATCGTTCGGGGAAGCTACGAAGTGGCGGAGTTCCAAGGTAAGCGCTGGTTCCGTCCGCTGGAGCCGGATACCCGCATTCTACGGTCGCTCACGTTCCCGCAGGATTTTTCCGTGGAGTTTACCACCTATCTTTCAGCGGAGGGTGGAGCCCAACTCAGAATATTTCTCTACACGGCGCGCGATCTGGAGCGGGAACGCATGGGCCCCGATGGTCCTTCACAGCTCTACCTGATCGTAGGACGGGGCTACCATCCGGACCACGACTTTGTCCATCTCCGGGTGTACGATCCGACGCAGCGCCGCTATCAGGATGTGGTCACGCCTGGCTCATACAAATTCACGCCGAATCAGCCGCACCGGATAGCGCTGCAGGTCCGCGGTGGGCAGCTACAGCTCTTCGTGGACGGCACGCGGGTAGCCCTCACGCCCTTCCGTCCCGAAGCGCCTCTGGTGGCCATCGGGTTCATCTTTGGTGGTGGTGGGCACGAACTGCCCTACAAGGACCGCCCGGCGCTCTTGGACGCTCTCCGCATCGCCGGCTACAGCCGACCCGTCGGACGCGCCACGGGCGGCGTCTTCCTCTACTGGATGTTCCCCGGAGGGCAGGAAAACCTGCCCCGGCTCCAGGCGGCGCAGAGCCAGACCTTTAATTCAAGTACGGCCCTGTTTGCCGTCAGTGGTGAGCCCCGCACGATGGAGGGCACGCTCGTGCCGATTGACCTTCCCGCCAACCCCTTCGCCCCGGGTGAGGTGCGGGTGCGTGCCGAAGGGCAGGCATGGCAGGAGTTCGTTCGGCGCCTGCAGGCGGACCTTCCCGCCGTGCGCGAGGCGGGGGGCGGATTGGTCATCGTCGGCGACGGGGGCGATGGGCGCACGGAGCAGGAGAGCCGACTCCTTGCCAACCAGCGCGCGATCGCCTTTGCCGCCTGGCTTGCTGGGCAGGGCATCGGCAATCCACAGAATCTGCTGGCTGGCATCGTGATCAACAACGGCGGATACAGAGGCATCATGGTCGTGGCGAGTAACGGTGGATACCGTGGCATCCTGTCGCTTCAGATGGAGCGGAGGCGATGAGGAGTGCCCGGAGCCTGGGCAAAGCCAGATGACTGAGTGCGGGCAGGGTAGGCGTGCAGCTATTTCGTAGCGGAGTATGGAAGCCCAGCCGATCTGGATTTAGCGAGGATGTCCAACGATTAGGAGATGGTGCCATGTTAGCAGCATTCTCTGCCGAGCTGTTGCAGCGGCAAAGGGTGGTAGCCGTATTCCTCGTCTTGGGCCTGAGCGGTGGTGTTCCTCTCCAGGCGCAGTCTCTGTTCTGGATTGCTCCACCGGCCAGCGGCGGATCCATAGTGGCCGCTGATTTGGCTGTGGTGGGGGAGATGCCCGTTGTCGTGGGACAGGCGACGTTTGTGGATCCCCAGCGCGGGATTTACATCAGGCGCGCCTTCATCTGGACCCCGAGTAACGGACTCCGCCAGCTTGGCGCTCTGGATCCTTCTATGGAGAATGGGGCATCTGCCATCTCCCCGGACGGACGCTATATCGTGGGAGTGGAGGGAAATCGCGCTGTGCTCTGGACCCTCAGAGGGGATAGCTACACCATACAGGATCTCGGCGTGCCCACAGGATACAGCAACAGCAAGGCGCTGGACGTTTCTCATTCCGGCGCGGTACTGATAAGGGCAGACGATCCCGGCTCTGCCTTGTTCCGGTGGACTCCAGGTGGCAATATACAGCTTATTGCCTCTCCTGTTGGGGAAATGGGCGCCATCTCCGCCGATGGAGAGATTGTTGTGGGAGGGGTAGAGGGAAATGCGCCCTACGCCTTTCGCTGGAGCGGCTCCGGAGGGCTGGAAAACCTGAACGCCTATCTGCCGCCCCCCGCACCTCCGACATGGCTTGCGGAAGCCACGGCTATGTCCCCCGACGGGCGTTTTATCGTCGGCAATGGGTTCAATGGACAGGCTGCACGCCCGGAATCGTTTCTGATGGATTACTCCACCAAGGCGGTGCGCTGGATGGGAATTCCTGCTAGCCAGGATGTCACCCTCTACGTCACCAGCGCGCAGGACGTCTCCTCCGACGGGACAATCGTCGTAGGGTTTGCCGTGGATCATTCCTGGTCGGTCGCCCGGGCCGTCTGGTGGCGGCAGGATACTGGACCTGAGGATCTGAACCGGCGTTTTTCCTCCCTGCTCCAGGATGGCTCTGTTCTGCGAGAAGCTCGCGCCATCTCGCCCGATGGTCGCTACATCGTGGGGATAGGCTTTCATGCCGCTCGCAACCAGACCGAGGTTTTCGTTCTGGATACCCGTACGGCGACGGCTGTGAACTCTGAGAAACTCTTCACCCGGTTTCTGGAGATCTTCCCTAATCCCGTCAGCGCGGAAGCAAACATCCGATTCGCGCTGGAGAAAAGCGCACCGGTGCAGCTGGAGATCTTCTCCTCCACAGGCGCACGAGTTTATGCCCGGGATCTGGGCTGGCTTGCGGCGGGCGAGCATCAAGTGCGCTGGGACGGGAGATCGGTTTCGGGTATGCGCCTCGCTGCGGGCCTGTACCTGTGCCGGCTTCTGCTCGGGGGCGAGATGCGAACGGCTACCTGTATCCTGCTGCCCTGAGCTGCGCTATGCGTGCGATCTGCCGGCTCCTGAGCGGATTGTGGCTTCTGTTCCCCGGCATGCTTGCCGCGCAGGATACCCTCCTGGAACGTCTGACAATCGCACGCGTGACGGACGTTTTTCCGCTTCTCCAGAGGCTTAGCGAGGAGCTTGAGCAGGGCAAGCGCTTTAGTGAGGAAGCGCGCATCGCCCGTCTTACCGCGCGCTTCTGGCAGGACCCGGCGGCGCCTCCGGAGGTGGTGGAACGCCTGCGGCACATCTACGGCATGATCGCGCCCGTCCTGGCGGTCATGGACCCTCCGCTGGCCGAAACGCTGTTCGTGCGCGTGCCCCTGACATGGATGGCCTCGGGCGATGAGACGCGCCGAAGGCAAGGACTGGAGACGCTTACGCTGAGCTGGGAGCTCTTCTTTGAACATGCCCAGCAGGAAATTCTGCTCCAGGCGCTGCCTTCGGCCCTTGCCCAGGCCGCCACCTGGACCGAGGAGGACTTTGAAGCCATCCTGTCCTTCCTAGCCAACCGGGTAGCGCTTTCTTCCGAAGCGCACCTGCCGGACAGCCTGCCAGAGACCTTCGTGGAGCGCCTGCGCCGCTATCGGGGGCCCCATGCCTGGAAACTCCCCGATATCCTGGCTCTGGATACCACGGAGACAGGCACGGACCGGCTCATCGCGTGGGCGCAGAATCCGCCCCCTCCGCCGCCGTCGCTGGCCGCGTACCGCCATCGCTGGCGCGAGGCCTTTCTGGATAAGTTGGATGGTCGCCAATTGACACTGGAGCAGAAGCGGCAGGTCGTAGCGCTGCTGTCTGACCCCGAGCTCCGGGACGCCGTGTTCCGCCTGGTGCGTGCCTGGCGGTACCGGGGTGAGCCGCTGCCTCCACCGCCGCCGGAGAGCCTGCCCATGCTGGAGGAGTGGGCCGTCCGGGAACATTGCGAGGAAGCCGTGCGCCTGCTGGCGGCGGCCGGTCGGGAGGGGCTGACGCGGCTCTTCCGGATGGCGAGGGAGGAGCTCCGGGACTGGGGCGCCCCTATCCGAGAGCCTCGCCCCTGCGAGGGGGATCGCTGGAGCGCGCTCTTCGAGCACGCAGACGCCATCGCAGACCGGATCGAAGCCGCCTACCGGGAAGACCCAGCGCCCCGGCTCCTGCGCCTGCTGGCCCGCGCGGGACGCTGGGAGGTCGTCCTCGAGGCCCTGTCCTCTCCCGAGGCCGCCCTGCGGCGGGAGGCGGCCTTTCTCCTGGCCCTGGCGGTGGCGCCGGAAGAGGATGCGCTGGCGCGAACAGGGGATGCCGGACAGGGGCAGGCTGCTGGTGGCGTCGTGGCAAAAGCGGCCGGAGCTGCACCCGCGCGCGCGGGAAGCGCTGCGCCAGGCACTCCGCGATGAAGATCCGAACGTGCAGCGGGAGGCCCTCCGGGCGCTCCTCTCCCTGGGCGACGAGACCGCCTGGCCGGTGCTCCTTGTGGCGCTGCGTGCGGAAAACGAGAACCGGTTTCAGACTTTCCTCAGCGGGTTCCGACCGGCGCTTACGGACTCCCTGGCGCGTGCGCTGGCCGAGGTGCCCGGAGGGATTCCAGCGAAGCGGTGCGTCGCCGCGCCGTCGTCCTGCTTGGCCGCGCGGAGCCCGGGCCCTGGCAGGCCGCGGTGGAGCCCGTGCTGCGGGGGCTGCTCCGGGACCCCCACCAGGAAGTGCGCCGCGCTGCGGCGGAATACTTCGCGGCCGCCCCCGCCCGGGAGGTCGCCACCACGACCGCCCTCCTCGAGGCCACGCGCGACGCCTACGAGTACGTCCGGCATGCCGCGGCCATGGCCCTGGGGCTGGCCCGCGGCTGGACGCCGGAGCTGGTGGACCGTCTGGAGGTGCGGCTACGCGAAGGAGACCCGGACGAAAATGTCGTGCGGGCGCTTGAAGACGCGTATCCGCATGCCCTGCGCCGGGCGCCCGGCGCCATGGACCGCCTGCTGGCGATCGTCCTGGAGCGGAAAGGACCGGCGCGCTGGCGGAAGGCCCTGGCCGAAGGGCCGCAGGCCGATGCGGCCCTGGCCTGGGAACTCCTGAAGCGGCTGGAGGCGAGACCGCTCAAAGACTGGGCTTCCATGCCGCCGGGGTTCGGACCCGGGCTCCTGCAGCGCATGGTGGAATTCTTCGTCCGCGCGGAGGAGGACCCGCCGCCGCTGGGGATCATCGGGCACCTTGTCCCCCGGGAAATGCTCGATCCCTGGCTGATTCGCCGGGCGCTGGAAGATCCGGAGGCGTCGCCGGAGCACCGGCTGTGGCTCATTCAGCAGACGCTGGACATCCCGGAGAATCTTCGGGAGGGTGTCTGGCAGCTGCTTATGCAGGCGCTTCGCGCGGGAGAAGGCGGTCCGATGACGCTGGCCCTCCTCGGAAGGTGGGGGTTTGAAGGCGTGCGGCGGCTCGTTGAGGAGCTCTGGGGTGAACCCGAGACGCTCCGGCGCGTCGCGCGACACCTGCGGCAACAGGAAGAGCTCGGAAAGCTCCAGATGGCCGCCGGAAATGCGGGCGGTCCGCGTCTGCCCAAGCCCTCTGCCGAGGATCTGCCCTGGATTGAGGCCACGCTGGCGCGCCTTGTGCCCGGCGCCCGCGATCCACGTCTGGAGCCGCTGGTGGACCTGCTGGGGCCATGGGATCTGGGCAACGATCCTGCCTTGAAGAAAGCCGTGTTTCAGACCCGCATTCCGCAGCTCCTGCTCCATCATCTGGCCGATCCCGTCGAGTGCCGCGCCGTGGCCGAGGCCGTGGGGGCTCTGTTCCGCCGGGGCAGTCTGCCGCGCTGTCCCTGAGGAGGCGCGTTGGTGGCTTGTTCCAGGCTGCGGGCTTTAGCTATCGGGGGATATATCCGATCCATAGCGGATCCAAAGAAGGCCGTTGGGAGGTGCAGAGGGGGGCTTTATTCCTTGCAGGGTCGTTGAGGCTTTCAAGAAGCTCTGTTCCCCCTGGAGGTAGCCCGCCGGCAAATCGGGAGCTCGTCTTTTTGCGCGGCTGTGGTGGTCTCCTGCGGATTGCGGGATGCGGAAAAGAGCCAAAGGAAGGGTTACTGCGCTCCGGTCTGCTTGATAAGTTCGTGGGGGGTCGCCATATTGAAGTATGGCGCACAGGGAGCCTTTTGGGGTGGCTGCGGTGACGGTGGTTCCGGTTCGCGCCGAACCGCGCGAAACCGCCGAAATGGTCACCCAGGTGCTCCTGGGGGAGACGTTCGATGTACTCGAGTATCAGGCCGGCTTCTGGCGGGTGCGCCTGCATGTGGACGCCTATGAGGGTTGGGTCTCCGAGGATCAGGTCCTGCTGTGGAGTCAGGAGGAGATAAGCCGCTGGACGGAGCAGGCCGAGCGCTTCACGGAGCGCTCCGGGGTGGTGGTGCTCGACCCGCACGATCCGCTGGGCAACAGCCGGCCCGTGGTGGTGGGGAGCTTGCTGTGCTGGGTGGATCGCAGGCGGAGCCGGGTGGCTCTGCCGGACGGCTCCATCGGGCGGTTGTACGTGGAGGCTCGTCCGTCGCGCCTTTTCGCCCCGCATCCCGTGCTCGCCTCGGCCCTGCTCTATCTGGGCACCCCGTATTTATGGGGAGGGCGTTCGCCCTTTGGCATCGACTGTTCCGGTCTGGTGCAGATGGCCTACCTGTTGCACGGGATTCGGTTGCCGCGCGACGCCTGGCAGCAGTTTTCCTGTGGAGAGCCCCTGGAGACGGACTGGCGCACCTGGCGTCCAGGGGATCTGGTGTTCTTCAGTCGGGATGGAACGAAAATCACGCATGTGGGTATTTACGGCGGCGATGGGGCCATCTTGCATGCCTCGGGCATGGTGCGCTGGAATAGCCTGGACCCCGGTCAGGGACGCTTTGAGTTCAGCCCCCGCCTGCAGCGTACACTGGTGGGTGCGCGACGGATTCTTTCCGTCGTGGAGGTGAGCGCCGTTCAGTAATCCCTCGCCATATCCGGCAATGGGTCTTTCGGCCTCGGCTGTTCCGGCCTCGGAGAGGCCGAGACGGGGACTCCTGCACAATCGGGTTCTGGTACTCAATCACGACTATCGTCCCATTACGATCTGTTCGGTTCAGCGCGCAGTTGGCCTGCTTTTCTGTCGTAAGGCGGAGCTTCTGCTCGCCCGAGAGGGGGAGTTTCTGCACTCCCCGAGCACCCGGTTCCCTCTGCCCAGTATCATCCGGTTGCGGTATTACGTTGCGGTACCCTATAAGCGGGTCATGCTCTCTCGGCGCAACATCCTGCGTCGAGACGGCTATCGCTGTCAGTACTGCGGCAGTCGAGAACGGTTGACGGTAGACCACGTCATTCCCAGATCCAAGGGGGGGACGGATTCCTGGGAGAATCTGGTCACCGCCTGTACGGCGTGCAACAACCGGAAAGGAAACCGTACCCCGGAAGAGGCCGGCATGCAGTTGTTGCGTCGTCCTTTTCGGCCCAGCCATATTCTATTTCTGCGTGAACTGGCCGGACATTTCGATGAGGCCTGGAAGCCGTATCTGTTCATGACCTGAGCATGTTATCTGGAGCGGACAACCCGTGTGTGTGGCCTGGATCGTAGGGGTATACCTGGTGGCGGCCGATACGCTCTGGCCGTCTCCTGTAGGTGGTCTCGGCCCGCCGAAGAGCGCCGCAAACGAGAAGGCTCGTTCCGTTCCCACGGCTTTTTTCCTCTCTGCGTTCCTGCCGGGATCGGGGCAACTGTACAACCGGCAGCCCGTGCGGGCCCTTCTGTATGCGACCGTGGAAGGGCTGAGCTGGTGGGCGCTCTGGCATTATCGCCGAAGCGGCGATCGGGCCTTTGCCGCCGTGCGCGCCTATGCGCGTCAGCACTGGAGCGTGGTGCGCTATGCGCGATGGCTGAACGGCTATTCCGGCTACGACGGCCCCCCGGTGTCGATCCGAGGGGAGCCCACAGGGGATGGGGAGCGGGACTGGGCCCTTGTGGATCTACGGGAGCTCAATGCCGCCGAGCGTCGGGCCCGTTTCCACAACGGGATGCCCTTCTCGCATGAGCTGCCCCCGTATGGATCGCAGCAGTATTATGAGCTCATCGGTAAGTATTTCCAGTTCGCCCCGGGTTGGTCGGATTACAACGGGGCCGACAACCCTCAGGACCGCCGCAACGTGCCGGATCGCTTCTGGGCCTATGCCCGTCAGCATGCCCGCGCCAATGAACTGCTCCGATATGCCGAGTACGCCCTCATGGCGCTTACGGCCAATCACGTGCTCAGCGCCCTGGATGCGCTCATCTCCGCCCGTCTGCATAACGTCCGGATCCGGGTTCATGGGCCCGACCCGACGGGGTATGTTCGCTGGGGAGGCGCTCTCCTGTGGCGATGGCCCTGAATAGGGGTGCATTGCGTCGGAAAACGGGGGCAAGCTACTTTTTCGGGTGATGCGATCCAGAGGATGAATCATGCTGCGCATACGACTCTTCGGTCCCCTGCAGGATGTGGTGGGAGCGGATCGAGTTGAGCTACCTCATGCGGGTCCGATCACCGTCTCGGAGCTGTGGACGTTGCTGGAGGCCCGATATCCGGACCTGAGTGCCTGGCGTACCATCTGCCGGGTGGCGGTAGACGGGCGCTACGTACGGGCCGAGGCTGAGATTACGGACCCGGAAGAGATCGCCCTGCTGCCCCCGGTAAGCGGAGGATGAGGAGATGGCATTTCGCATCGCGCTCTGTGAGGGACCGCTATCGTGGACTGAGCTCCTGGAGTGGGTGACTGTTCCGGAGGCCGGGGCGGTGGACATATTTCTGGGCGTGGCCCGTCGCTTCACCGACGGGCAGGAAACCCTGGAGCTCCGGTATACGGCCTACAGCCCCATGGCGGAGCGAGAAATGGAGGCCATCGCCCGGGAGGCGCTGGCGCGTTTTCCGATCTGCCGGCTGGCGCTGGTGCATCGATTGGGGCAGGTGCCCATCGGGGAACCCAGTGTGGCCGTGCTCGTCTCCGCCCCACATCGGGAAGCCGCCTTCGCGGCCTGCCGGTACGTGATCGATGCACTCAAGGCGCGGGTGCCGATCTGGAAACAGGAGCGCACCGCGGCGGGCTTTCGCTGGGTGCCCGGAACCCCCATTCCCGAACCCGAAACAAGGTGATGATATGCCTCAAAAACCTGCTGCATCTCCATCCTGGCAGGAACGGGTGGAACGGCTTGAGGCCGCCCTCGAACAGATTCGGGACGATATAGAAACCGGCTGGCGGGATCAGCTGCACCAGATCGAGTCCCGGTTGGAATCCTGGCGCCATGAGTTGCGTCGGGAGGTGCGTCGGGACCCGGAGCGGGCGCTCTGGGCCGCGCTGGGGGCGGGCTTTGCCCTGGGGGTGCTTGTCGCCGCCGTGATCTGCCGCGCCGCTCAAGCCGAGTAAGTGTTTCCACATCTATGCACCGAGCGTATTTCCGTCTGAGCACGTGGTTGCTCGTGCTGGGGGCCGCTATCTGGTCGTTTGCCTTCCGGTGGGGATCTCTGCCCCCACTGGAGCTGTTGATCGACCCCTGGGATGGGCTCTATCGCACAGCCCGGGCGGCACGTGAGCCGGCGCATCTGCAGGTGCGCTCCCCGGCTCTGCAGGCCGAGGTGCGCATCGTTCGTGATCGGCGGGGGGTACCCCATGTCTTCGCCCAGCGGGATGAGGATCTGGCTTTCGCGCTCGGATATCTCATGGCCCGCGATCGGCTCTTTCAGATGGATTTTATGGCCCGCGTGGCTTCCGGGCGCCTGGCCGAGGTTCTGGGACCCGCATGGGTGGAAACGGACCGAGAGCTCCGTCGTACGGGCATGGCCTGGGCTGCTCGGCGCGCAGCCGAACGACTGCGCCAAGAGCAGGGGCTGGAGTGGAGGCTGCTGGAGGCCTTCAGCGCCGGGGTAAACGCCTATCGGGACAGGCTCCGTCCCCAGGAGGACCCCCTGGAGTTCCGTTTGCTGGGCTATCGCCCGGAGCGGTGGACGCCGGAGCACAGCCTGCGGGTGGCCCTGCTGCAGGCCTTCGAGCTGACCTTCGTGCTCAATGACCTGTATTGGGATCGGCTCAGCAGGCAGCTCGGTCCGGAGGCGGCTGCCGAGCTATATCCGCAGCACAGTCCCCTTGCCGAACCCCTCACTCCTGAGCCGCAGGGGATATGGCGCGATACTGTTCGGATCTCCGTCCAGCCGGGCGGATCCGGCAAATCCGACAGGCAACGGCCGGCTTTTTCCGCCCTTTTGTCCTGGCTTCAACCCGCTGAGGGGCAGGGGAGCAACAACTGGGCCGTGGCTCCCTGGCGGGCTCGCGGCGGGGGCGCTTTGCTGGCCGGCGATCCCCATCTGCGCCTCACCCTGCCGGCTATCTGGTACGAGGTGCACCTGGTCAGTCCGAGCCGGAACCTCTACGGGGTGGCCATTCCGGGCACGCCCGCCATCGTGATCGGGTTCAACGACCATGTGGCTTGGAGCCTGACCAATACGGGTGCGGACGTGCTCGATCTGTATGCGCTGCGCCTGGATACGGAAAGGCGCCACTACTGGTATCAGGGCGCCTGGCGCAGGTTGAGGATCCAGATCGATACGATTCGGGTCCGGGGCGGGAGGGAGCAAATCGATACGCTGCAGTTTACCCACCACGGGCCGGTTTTCTTCGAAGATGGCCGTCCGCTGGCCCTGCGCTGGGTGGGCCATGAGGGGGGCCGTTTGCTGCGCGCCCTGTGGGGGTTCGGGGGGGCGCGCAATTGGGCCGATTTCGAGGCCGCCTCCCGGTTCTGGGATGTGCCGGCGCAGAATGTGCTCTACGCCGATCGGTCGGGCACGATCGCAATACGCAGCTGCGGTCTTTTCCCCCTCAGGCGCAGCGGCCATGGCCGTGGGGTGCTCGACGGCACCACGGATAGTACGGAGTGGGCGGGGTGGATTCCCTTCTCCGATCTGCCCGCTTCGGTCAACCCGGCGCGGGGCTGGCTGGCCTCGGCCAATCAGGATCCGGTCCCTCCGGATTATCCGTACTACCTGGGCTATCACTGGCCCAATCCGTTTCGCGCCCGGCGTATTCGACAGCTGCTTGAGGCTCTGCCAGAGGCCGGGGTGGAGGATTTTCGGCGCATGCAGACCGATGTTGGGGTCTGGCTCTTCCTGCGTGTTCGGCCCTGGATAGAGCGGCTCACTGCCGAACGGGTATGGCCCGACAGCACCCGCGCCCGCGCCGCGCAGTTGCTGGCCCGTTGGGACGGGACGGCGGGCGTAAATCGGCCCGAGCCGCTCATTTTTTGGCTTTTCTGGCGCACCTTCCGGGAGCGCGTCTGGGATGAGGTGCCGGCCGACGTTCCCAGGCCCCGCGATGCGGTGCTGCTGGATCTGCTCGAGCGCGCCCCGCAGAGCCGCTGGTTCGATCGGCTGGACACGCCGGCCCGGGAAACGGCCGAGGACTTGCTCAGGCAATCCCTGCATGCCGCTCTCGATACGCTGCTTGTCCGCTATGGGACCGATCCGGAGGGCTGGGCCTGGGGGCGTCATCACCGCTTTCGGATCGATCACGTCACGCGCAGTTCCGCCCTGCGCGCCCTGGGCCGGGGCCCGTATCCGGCGCCGGGCTTCTGGGATACCCTGTGGCCGGCCGGCGAGCTGGAAACCGTGCACTCGGCCAGCTGGCGCATGATCGTACGTTTCTCCTCCGAAGGGCCGGAAGGTTATGGGGTCTATCCCGGGGGCTCCTCCGGCAACCCCTTCAGCCGGTACTACGTCACCGGGCTGGAGTCCTGGCTCAAGGGGTCGCTTTTCCCCTTGAGGCGACCCACAAGTCCGGAACAGGTGCCGCCGCAGGAGCGCATCGCAATGTGGACGCTGCGCCCCGCCGCCGAGTAGGCAGGAGAGGACAGAGGGATGCGGATCTGGATCCTGGGTGTTGTTTTCGGCCTGCTGGGGTTGGCCCTGCACCTGCTTTTCGACTGGAGCGCGGGGCTTCTGGCGCCCCTGCTGTATGCCCTCTTCGTGGGTCCGGGCGGATGGTGGCGGGGAGGGCTACTGAGCCTCTGTATCTGGGGCTGTCTGCTGGGGTACAATGAGTGGTTTTTCCCCGAGGAGATGGAGCGGCTCCGGATGGTCGTCAGCGCCCTGCTCGATGGACGCCTTCCCCCATGGGGCGTTCCCTTGCTTGCTCTGGGATCCGCTTTCCTGTTGGGGGCGGTGGCTGGTCGAGCGGGCACCGCTCTGCATGAGGTGCTGGCTCGTCCCCGCCTGCCCTGATCAGCGTCCGAGTTTGCTTCGCAGCGCGCTCAGGGCTTTGGGGAAAGGAGGGCGAAGAATCCCCTCTTCGGTGATAAAGGCCGTAACGAGTCGGGCTGGGGTCACGTCGAAGGCCGGATTGTAGACCGGCGATCCCTCTGGGGCGATGGGTATGCCTCGAAAATGGGTGAGCTCTTCGGCCGGACGCTCTTCTATGGGGATATCCTCGCCCCGCTCCAGGGAGAAATCGATGCTCGAGCTCGGTACGGCTACGTAGAACGGGATACCGTGCGCCCGGGCTAGTACGGCCAGTCCGTAGGTGCCGATCTTGTTGGCCACATCGCCCCGGGAGGTGACCCGATCGGCGCCCACGATCACCGCGTCCACCCGGTGCTGTTGCATGAGGTAGGCCGCCGCACTATCGGGGATGATGGCAAAGGAAACGCCGGCCTCTTTGAGCTCAAAGGCGGTCAGGCGCGAGCCCTGTAGATAGGGGCGCGTCTCGCACGCCCATACGTGCAGGGGCCATCCCCGCTCCCGGGCCAGCAAGATGGGGGCCAGCGCGGTGCCATAGGCCGAGGTGGCCAGCGCGCCCGTGTTGCAGTGGGTAAGCAGGCGCATATGGGGCCTGAGCAGGCGAAGGCCGTGTTCTCCGATACGCCGGTTTTGCGCTTCATCCTCGGCCTGGATGGCCAGCGCCTCGGCCAGCAGGGCTTCTTGGATCTCTTCTACGGGTCGATCCCGGAGCGCTTCAGCCCGTCTTCGCATGCGCTCCAGCGCCCAGAACAGGTTCACCGCCGTCGGGCGGGCCGTGCCCAGATAGCGAATCAGTTCTTCCATGCGCGCCCAGAAGCTCTGTGCATCTTCGTCCCGCAGGCCCAGGTAGAGGCCAAAGGCGGCCGCAATACCGATGGCCGGTGCGCCGCGTACGCGCATGGATCGGATGGCCTCCCAGACCTCCTCGACCGTCCCCAGATCCAGCCAGCGCACCTCATGGGGCAACAGGGTCTGATCGAGCACCCGGAGGTGCCTTCCCGTCCAGAGCAGAGGGCGCAGTGTGCTCATGGTTCGTCCTCGGGTGCCGTGTACCGAGCGCCGAAGCCAGCTCCCAGGGCGCCGCCGAGGGCGCCGAAGAGCATGCCCAGCAACAGATTGGAGATCCCGGAAAAGATAAGCAGTCGGGTTCCGGAGGTGCTCTGTCGCACCCGCTCCCAGAACGCCGCATCGGGGCTTTCCTGCTGGCTCAGCTCCTCAAGCCCCCTGCGGACTTCAGCGCCCAGATCGATGCCCAACTCGTAGAGCACCAGCATGCCCACCAGCGACCACAATCCGCCCATGAATCCGGCCAGCAGGCCCATGCGCAGGCCCTGCGCGTAGGTGAGGGGAAGGCGGTTCTGAGCGCTATACAGATACGGCCCCAGAAGGGCGCCCAGCACAACCCCTGCACAGCAGAACAGGTTGAGCACACTCAGAGCCGGAAGTAAAAAGGTCAGCGCGATGGCCAGAGAGCTTACGAAAGCGGCCTGCCAGAACGTAATGCGCATCGACTACGCGCTCGATTCCGGAGGTTTCAGCAGAATGCCCCGTCCCAGGAGGGCGCCGAAGATGCCCCCGAGGATGCCAAAGACGCCGGCAAAGAGGAAGCTGCGGACCACGCCGGAGAGATGTCGCTGCCGGTCGAATTCCCGCTCAATGCCCTCGATGATCTGGGTTTTCTGCTCTTCCGGGATGCGCTCATTGAGCTCGACGGACTGGATCATACGCTCCTTGAGCTGGGCGGGAATGCCGGGGTCGAGCCTCTGCCAGCCCCAGTTGAGCAGGGTCGAAAGCAAGACGGCCAGAAATCCGGCTCCGATACCCATGGCCACAGCTTCGCCACCGCGCAGGGTGGCGTTTCCGTACGTGCGGGCGAAGTGCCATACCGCGCTGAAGCCGGAAAAAAGCACCAGCAGGCAGCTCACCACGGTGGCCCCGATCTGGAAGGGGTTGAGCAGGCTTCCGCTAGGCCTCTGGGACAACTGCAGAAGCACGAAAACAACCCCGACGGCGAACATGAGCACACCCGTAAGCAGGCCCCCCATCAGGATCGAGGGCAGTTTCAGCGCTTCCGGACGTGTTTCCATGAGCAAGCCTCCTCCGTTGGGTTCGAGTTCCGGGTCGCGCCTCCGAGCGCAACCCATCCCAGGGTGCTGTATAGTCCGCTCAGGATTCCTAGGAGCAGTCCCGTCAGGAGTCGGGACGGCACCGTACCTCCCTGCCACCACCCCCACAGCCAGTCGAGCCCCATGAGCAACAGGGCCAGGGTGATCCATGCGGGTCCATGGCGGCGCAGGATCGCCTGGTGCGCTTCGGCCAGGGGGGCCAGCAGGGAGCCCATGAGGAGCCCTCCCAGCACACCTGTACAGCGGTGGCAGACGGCCAGGGGGATGGGGCCAATCCAGAAGGATCGATCCGGTATCTGGTGGCAGAGGCCGCTGTAGAAGCGAAAGCACGGACTCTGCCAGGCTTCCCAGAGGGAGTCATACAGAAAAGCGGGCAAGGCCGTGCCCGCCCAGAGCAGGGCGAAAGCCACCCAGGCCGTCCCATATGCGAATAGGCGTCGCATCAGAAACGCAGTACCTCCCGCACCACCTCTGGCAGGCGGTCTTTGGGCCAGTAGACGTGCCGCTCCAGCTGTTCGCTGAACGGGATGGGGATATCCAGCGAAGCGATCCGATATACCGGCGCGTCCAGATCCCGGAAGGCCTCTTCTCCGATCGTGGCCGCAATCTCCGCCCCCACGCCTCCGGTCAGATTGGCCTCGTGCAAGACCACGACCCGATTGATGCGGCGCACGGACTCAAGGACAAGCTCCTTGTCCCAGGGCAACAGGGAGCGCAGGTCGATGACCTCCAGCGCAATGCCCTCTTCGGCCAGGCGTTCGGCCAGTTCCAGCGCCCAGTGCACTCCGAGCCCATAGGTGACGATGAGCAGGTCCCTTCCCGGCCGGGCGATGCGGGCGCGTCCGATTTCGATCGTATATGGAGCCGAGGGCACAGGGCCTTTGAGGCTGCGGTACAGCAGCTTGTGCTCGAAATACAGAACGGGGTTGGGGTCTTCGATGGCGGCCAGCAGCAGCCCCTTGGCATCCTCGGGCGTCGCCGGAGCCACGAGCTTCAGTCCGGGCACGTGCAGAAACCAGGCCTCTGGGTTCTGGGAGTGGAAGGGCCCGGCCCCGGTGCCCCCTCCGGCCGGGAGCCGGATCGTTACGTTTACCGCCGCCCCCCAGCGATAGTGCGTTTTGGCCAGGTTGTTGACGATCTGGTTGAACCCGCAGGAGACGAAATCGGCGAACTGCATCTCCACAACGGGCTTGAAGCCCTCCAGGGCCAGCCCCAACGCGGCGCCGATGGCGCCGGATTCAATAATGGGCGTGTTGCGCACGCGCGCTTTGCCGAAGCGCTCCAGGAAGCCCTCGGTGACCTTGAAGACCCCGCCGTATTCGGCGATGTCCTGGCCCATGAGGATCACCGTCGGGTCGCGCTCCATGGCCTGCCAGAGGGCCTCGGAGATGGCGTCCAGGTAACGCTTCTCCGGGGTTGGGCCCTCCGGGCGCGTGGTGCGCACCGGGCTGGGTGCGTACACATCGGCCAGTTCCCGTTCGGGCGTGCTCTCCGGCCACGGGGCGGAGAGGGCGTCCTCGACGGCCTCCTCGATCTGCGCCCGGATGCGGGCCTCTACGGCGGATTGGAAGGAGGCATCCAGCACCCCTTCGGACTCCAGCCGACGGGTAAAGAGCAGAATGGGATCTCGCTGGGCCCAGTGTTCAAATAACTCTCGGGGCACATATCGGGTGCCGGAGGCCTCTTCATGGCCCCGCATGCGGAAGGTGATCGCCTCGATGAGGGTGGGGCCTCCGCCGGCGCGGGCCTTTTCGGCCGCATACCGGACGGCCTCGTAGACGACCAGCACGTCGTTGCCGTCGATCTGAAACCCCTCCATGCCGTAGCCGATGGCCCGATCGGAAAGCCGTTCGCAGGCGTACTGCTCGTACGTGGGGGTGGAGAGGGCATATCCGTTGTTTTCGATCAAGAACACCACGGGCAGCTTCCATATAGCGGCCAGGTTGAGGGCTTCATGAAAGTCGCCTTCGCTTGTGGCCCCTTCCCCCATGAAGGCCAGGGCCACGCGCTTTTCGCCCCGGAGCTGAAAGGCCAGCGCGACACCATCGGCCACGGGAAGCATGGCCCCCAGGTGGGAGATCATGCCGATGATCCGGTACTCGGGGGCGCCGAAATGAAAGGTGCGATCCCGTCCTTTCGTAAACCCACCCGCCTTGCCCATGAGCTGGCGGAAGAGGCGCTTAAGATCCACCCCCCGGGTGGTGAACACGCCCAGGTTGCGGTGCAACGGCAGGATCACATCATCCGGCTCCAGGGCGTAGGTGGCCCCTACGGAGATGGCCTCCTGTCCGATGCCGGAAAACCACTTCGACAGCTTCCCCTGCCGGAGCAGAAGCAACATGCGCTCCTCGATACGGCGGGGCAGGAGCAAGTAATAGTACAGCTCCCGGAGCTGGGTGGCGGTGAGCGAGAGCGTACCGGTCTGGAGCATGGCCTTCAATCCGAACTGGTGGGATACAGCAAATTACCCGGGCCGAGCAAATAGATCAAAGCCGCCGCACCCGATCGGCCAGTTCACGTACCAGTTCGTAGAGCAGTAGGGCGGTTTTGCGAAGCTTTTCCCGGTTGATCTTCTCCCAGCTGTCCGTGGGCCGGTGATAATCATCAAGCGGGCTCTGGCGGGTCCAGTTCTCTCCCATGCCGTCGGTGAAGAAGGCGACCGGGACCCCGCGTTGCGCCCAGGAATACTGATCGCTGCGCTCATAGAGCCGTGCCGGATGCGCCGGATCATCGAAGCTGAGGTCCAGCACGAATAGCCCGAGCCGTCGGTTTACGGACTCTATGGTCGTCTGCAGGGCAGGTCGCAGGCGGGCCGCCCCGATAAGGTAGAGCGTATCGGCCGAAGTGCGGCCCACCATATCCACGTTGATCTTCGCCAGCACACGCCGGATTTGGATCCGGCGCGGTAGGTGGCGTACCAGCCATTCCGATCCGAGCAGGCCCTGCTCTTCTGCGCTGTACCAGGCAAAGAGCACGCTTCGGGCCGGTTGCCGGCCGGCTCTCCAGTCCTCGGCCAGCGCGGCGGCTACGCTCAACAGGGCCACCGAACCCGAGGCGTTGTCATCCGCACCCGGATAGACCTCTCCATCGAAGACACCCAGGTGATCATAGTGAGCTCCGAGCACGATCCATTGATCGGCTCGATTCCGGCCGGGCACGTAGGCGAGCACGTTTTCCGTGCTGTCTCTACGCTCCCATAGCGCCAGCTGCACGGACAGGCGCACGGGCAGGGCCGCCGGGGTCAGGGGGGCTCCGAGTCGGGCGCTGTCTCGGAGGGCCTCGTAGCGCTCCCCGAAGAGCAGGCGCCCCAGATCCGGATGCCCGAACAGCAGGGGGCGCTCCAGCGCGAAGCCCTCCTCGGCTTCCAAACGCATGGCCGGACCGAGCAGGTTGGGGCGCAGGCGGTCCCAGTTCTCCAGCAGATCGGGCTCTTCAAAAATGATCAGGCCCGCGGCCCGGTGCACGAAAAGGGCGTTAAGGAGTTTGTATTCCGCCCCGCCCAGATCCAGCGAATCATCCAGAAACGGGATATGGCGCACGGAAAGCGTCCGAGGCGCGCCGGAGAAGACCACCAGTATCCTGCCCTCCGCATCCAGTCCGGCCAGGTCATCGTGTTCGGAGGTGCTAATGCCGTATCCGGCGAAGAGCACCTGGAGGGTATCCCACCGACCCGGCAGGGCGTATTCGTTGAGGGCGTAGAAATACCGGCCTACGGATAGCGGCCGGCTCTGCTCCCCGTTGTGAAGCACAAGATAGGTGCGGCTGGTGTCGAGCAGACGCACGCGCACGGGGAAGCGCTGCAGGTAGGATCCGTCCTCAGCCGCCCCGGGCAGGCCCAGGCTACGCAACCGATCGAGCAGAAGCTGCGCCGCCCGGCGCTGGCCCGGGGTCGTGCTCAGGCGTCCGCTCAGGGAGTCGGAGCTGAGCATCTGGCCCACGGAATCCGCCCAAGCCGGCAGGCGGTTCAGGTATAGCCTTCCGGGTAGGGGTTCACCGGAGCCCAGTTGTGCAGGCGTCCGGCAGGCGCCGAGGAGAAACAGCAGGGCGATCGTGGAGCCCAAAGAGGAGCGTTTCATGGGTGGGGTTCCATTTAGATCGTGTACGTCTGTCGCCATTCCGGAATTTCGACGCGCCGGGCTCCGCGCGTCCGCAACGCTTCGGCCAGGGCCTGCTGGCGGGAGTATTCCCCGTGCACCAGGAAAATGGTTTTGAGCCGACCCGTGATCAAAGGGGCACTCCAGCGCAGGAGCTCTTCGTGATCGGCGTGCGCACTATAGGCGGGGATGGTGACCACCTCGGCGCGCACACGGAAGGGTTCGCCGAAAATGTTGACCTCTTTTTGCCCCTCGACAAGGCGACGGCAGAGCGTGTGCTCAGCGCAAAAGCCCACGATAAGAATCGTGGTCCGGTGGTCCCCGATATGCTGGCGCAGGTGGTGCAGGATGCGCCCGCCTTCCATCATCCCGGAGGCGGCGATGATGATGGCCGGCAGGCGCAGATCATTGAGCCGTTTGGAGGCTTCCGCATCCACCACGTATTGCAGGTTGGCGAACCCGAACGGATCCGGATCCCGGTGTAGGAGCTGGCGGGTCTCCCGGTCAAAGCAGTCTGGATGGGCTTTATAGATGGCCGTGGCGTCGATGGCCAGGGGGCTATCCAGGAAAACCGGGATCTCCGGCAGGGCGCCCTCGCGGAAGAGCTGGTTCAGGTCGTAGAGGATCTCCTGGGTGCGGCCCACGCTGAAGGCGGGTATGAGGACCTTGCCCCCCCGCGCGGCGGTGCGCATGATAGCCTCGGCCAGCCGAGCGCGCGCACCCTCAATGGGCTCATGGGACTGACCTCCGTAGGTGGATTCCAGAAGCAGGTAATCCACCTCGGGCATGGGCTGGGGATCGCGCAGAATGGGCATGCCGTAACGACCCAGATCACCGGAAAACCCGATGCGGACGGGACCTCCGCGGCGGCGCACCTCCAACACCACGTGTGCGGAGCCCAAGATATGCCCGGCATCCCGAAAGGTGAACGTAAAGGCCGGATCCGGGGAAAAAGGCCGATTATAGGGCACGGCCACGAAATGCTCCAGCACGGCCTCGGCGTCTTCGAGCCGGTACAGGGGTTCGACCGGAGGTTCTCCGCGCCTGGCCCGGCGACGATTGACGAATTCCACGTCTTTTTCCTGCAGATGGGCGCTGTCGCGCAGCAGGATGCTGGCCAGATCTCGTGTGGCCGGCGTGCAGAAGACGTGTCCCCGAAATCCCAGGCGGTATAGCGTGGGCAGGTTGCCGCAGTGATCGATGTGGGCATGGGAGAGGATCACATACGGGATCTGGGCCGGATCGAAGCCGACTTGCCGGTTGCGCGCGTAGGTTTCGGCCCGTCGCCCCTGAAAGAGCCCGGCTTCCAAGAGCAGCTTTGGCCCCTGGGGGGGCTCGAGCAGGTACATGGATCCGGTTACCGTGCGTGTGGCGCCCAGAAAATGCAGCAGCATGGGTCTGCTTCAGGAGCCGGTAAGTCGTTCGAACCAGGGCCTGAGGCGAAGCGAGCGCACCTCGGTTCCGGAAAACTGAACCTCGCCCTCGCCGCGAAATCGCTCCCCCTGCCGGGGACGCTGACGCATGAAGCGTCCTTCCCAGAGGATGGGATCAACGTACTGAAGCCAGTTCGTCGTATAGTGGGCCTCCAGGCTGTCTACCCGGAATACGAACCGAAAATCGGTCGAATCCGAAGAGGAAGCCAGCTCTACGGATTCCAGTACCAGCTTGCCGTAGGGAAAGCGGTCAAGCTCCGCCTGCACGGCCCCGTGTAGGGCCTCCCGGCGCGGCTCACTTCCGGGCCTGCATCCAATAAAGCACACAGCCAGCAGGCCGAACACAACAGCGATGCGCATACGCACTCCTCTTTGGTAGGGAGAGGAGCTATAAAGATACGGCCCGTGCCATAATAAAACAGGCCGGCAGCTGGGCCGGCCTGCACCGCTATCGGTTGCTTTTTCGCATCAGTAGGAACCCGCATACACGCTCACGTTCGTCGTTCCAGAGGGAACCCCCACAACCCAGGCTCTGCCCGCCGATACCAGGGCGTTGCGCACCTCCTGCGGGCTGGCCGAGGGGGTGCGGGCCAGATACAGGGCCGCGCTTCCCGTCACATGCGGGGTGGCCATAGAGGTGCCGCTCAGGGTGTGCGTGCGGTTGCGCAACCAGGTTGAAAGGATCGATACGCCCGGGGCCTGCAGGTCGAGTATAGATCCATAGTTGGAAAAGGAGGCGAACTGGTTGTTCGCATCGTAGGCACCGACCGTGATGGCCTCCACCACATGGGCCGGGCTATACAGGGAAGCGTCTTCACCGGAATTGCCGGCCGCGATGCAGTAAACGACCCCGGCCTGAATGGAACGCACAATCGCCTCATCGAGGCTGTTGTAGGCCGTGGTGCCGACTTTTGCGCCCAGGCTCATATTGGCGACCATGGGCGTAGAGGGGCTGGCCAATTTGCGGCGGGTGATTTCATCGACGGCGGCGATGATCCAGGAAAACTGGCCACTGCCGTTGTTGCCCAACACCTTGAAGCTTCGGATGCGCGCCCCGGGCGCCACGCCTACCACGTAGGCGCTGTTGTCGAGGGCGGCCACGGTGCCGGCCACATGGGTGCCATGTCCGTTTTTGTCATCTACGCCCTGGCCGGTAAAGTCCACTCGTTCTGCCACGTTTAGGTCTTTGTGCAAAGAAACCCCTGTGTCTAGGATATACACATCGATCCCCACGCTCCCCCTTCCGTCACCGGCCTGGGTGGAGCTCAAATCCGCATCGATTCGATCCACCCCCCAGGGGAGGACTTGCGCCATGGTGGTGGCGATGTAGTCAGGCTCGATGCGCAGAACGCGCGCATCTCGGGCCAGCGCCTGCAGGCGCCCCGCCGGGATGGTGGCCGAAAAACCCCGGAGGGCGTGCTGATAGATGAAGCCGAGCCCGAGTCCATGGGCCTGGGCCAGCGCCTGCGCGGCCGCGGGCACATCCCGGACCTCCGGACGCAGGACGACGATGTAGGCGTCCGGCGCCTGCGGGGCCCCTGCCTGGGGGCTGGCCAGATGCAGGCGCTGTTGTGGCTCTTCGGTCGCAGACCGCAGGGGCCCTGTGGGCAGATCGGAGCAACCCAGAGCAACAAAGAGCAGCAGCACGGATAGGCGATGCAGATGGGCCATGAGCGACGACCTCCTCGCTAAAGGGTAGACGTAAAAAAACCGAATCCCGGCAAGAAAGCAACAGCGGGGATGGCTTGCCCCGGCCTTTGGGGAATGCGAATTTTGTGGCGTGCGCCGATGGCTATGCATAGCAGGGCTGTGCGCGTTTTTGCTTCTGGCCTGTCAACCCTCCCGAGGTCCCGGTCGGGAGGAGGGATCTGCCGATAGCGTACGCGTTCCGGTTTTTTCTGCGGATTCGGCTTACGGTTTTCTCCAGGCACAGGTGCGTCTGGGACCACGCGCACCCAATCAGCCGGGGCATCTGGCCATGCAGCGCTGGCTTCGGGGGCAGCTGCAGCGCCTGGCCGGACCGGAACGCGTCTCCGAACAGCGCTTTCGGGCTCAGGGGTACGGAGAGGTACTGGAGCTGGTCAATTTTCAGGTCAGCATCCGCCCGGAGCTTCCCAGACGCCTGCTGCTGTGCGCACACTGGGATACGCGCCCGCGGGCCGATCGGGATCCCGAACGTCCAGAGGATCCCATTCCCGGGGCTGACGACGGGGCCAGCGGCGTGGCCGTGTTATTGGAGCTGTTGCGCCTATTTCGGGAGCACCCGCCCCCGATCGGCATTGACGTGGTATTTTTCGACGGAGAAGATTACGGCCAAGAGGGGGATCTGGAGCGGTACTTTCTGGGATCTCGCTACTGGGCCCGCAACAAGCCGCCGGAGTATCTGCCTCGCTACGGCATTTTGCTGGATATGGTCGGGGCGCGGGGGGCGATCTTTTATCAGGAACGATACTCGCTGGAGGCGGCCCCGGAGCTCGTAGACCTGATCTGGAATACAGCCCATGAGCTGGGTTACGGTTCCCGCTTCCCCCGTAGCCCGGGGGCGTATATCAGCGATGATCACCTCATGCTTATACAGGAAGCGCGGATTGCTGCCATAAACATCATCCACCATCGACCCGAGCCCGATCCGTTTCCTGCCTACTGGCACACGCATCAGGATGACCTGTCCGTTATCGATCCCCTTACCCTGCAGGTCGTGGGTCAGGTGCTGCTGGAGGTGCTTTATCGACGTCTGCCGGCGCGGTTATGAAGCGATATCTGCAATTGACCCTTCAGGCCCGGTCGGAGTGCTGGGAACAGCTCATAGCCGAGCTCCTGGAGTGGGGGTTCGAGGGATTTGAGGAAGACGAACCCTTACTGCGCGCCTACAGGCCCCTAAAGGGGCCGGAGATGCCCGATTGGCAGGCAATCCGGGCTCAGCTCAGGCGCTACGACCCCGACCTGCAGCTCGCCTGGCGGGTGCTGGAGCCGGAGGATTGGACGGCCCGCTGGGCGGCTTCGATTGAGCCGATCGAAGTGGGTCCGTTTTTGATCCGGCCCTCCTGGAAAGCCGTTCCTCTCCCCCCGGGGCGGATTGAGCTCCTTATCGATCCCAAAATGGCCTTTGGCACAGGATATCATGAATCGACCCGGCTGGCGCTGCGCGCCCTGGCCCGGTGGGTTCAACCCGGAGTGCGTCTGCTGGATGTGGGCACGGGGACGGGGATCTTGGCCATCGCCGCGCTCAAGCTCGGGGCTTCCCGGGCGCTGGCCATAGATGTGGACGAGTGGGCCTTTACCAACGCGGCCGAAAACGCCGCCCTGAACGGCCTGGAGGACCGGCTGGAGGTACGGCTGGGATCGCTGGAGGTGGTTCCGGAGCGAGATTTCGGGCTCGTGGTCGCCAATCTGACGCGCGAGCTCATTCGGGAGTTGTTGCCCGCTCTGCGGGAACGGATGGCGCCCGGGGCGGTCATGATATGGTCGGGCCTGTTGCTTTCCGATGGCCCCATGCTGGAGGGGGAAATCGCTCGTTACGGGCTTAGCCTGCTGGAGCGCCCTACAGAGGGGGAATGGATGGCCTGGGTGCTATGCGGGTAGCGGCCATTGATATCGGCACGAACACGGTGCTTCTGCTCATCGCCGAGGTGCAGGGCGATCGCCTCTTGCCCCTCCATCAGGAGCAGCGTTTCGGGCGCCTGGGGCAGGGGGTGGAGCGCTCTGGCCGGCTTCAGGAGGCGGCCGTAGAGCGCGTGCTCCGTATTCTGCGGGACTACGCCCGGCAAGCCCGTGCCTGGGGCGCGGAGCGCATCGGCGCGGTGGCCACCAGCGCCGTACGGGAGGCGAGCAATCCGGAGGCGCTTCTGGATCGGGCCTGGCAGGAGCTGGGCCTGCACATCGAGGTGCTATCCGGGGAGGAAGAGGCCTACTGGAGTTTCCTCGGGGTGCGCTCGGCCTTTCCGGAAGCCGGAGGGTTGATCGTGCTCGATATCGGCGGGGGGAGTACGGAGCTCATCCAGGGCACCGGCGAGGGGGTGGGCTTCCGCCAGAGCCTTCCGCTGGGTTGTGTGCGCCTTACGGAGCGCTTTTTCCCCATTCAGCCCCCGGAACCGGAGCAGATCAGCGCGGCGCGCCGGTGGATAGGTGCGACCTTGGCCTCCCTGCCCCGGTTCGATGTCCGCCTGCCGCTCATCGGGGTGGCCGGTACAGTGACCTCGCTGGCTGCGTTGGAGGCGGGGCTGTTGCGCTATGAAGCCGGACGCATCGAGCGATACTGGATCGCAGAAGAGCGGGTGCGGGACTGGATCAGGCGGCTAGGTGCGATGGCCCCTGAAGAGGTGCTCGCCCTGGGACCGGAGATCCTGGCCGGCCGGGCGGACGTCTGGCTGGCCGGCCTGCTCATTCTCGAAGGGGTGCTGGAGCATCTACAGGCGCCGGGTTTGTACGCAAGCGACCGGGGTCTGCGCTATGGATGGGCCCTGCGTCTTGCGGGGAACTTTCCCTCCGATCCCCAGGTTGCCTTCTTCGACTTGCCTTCCGGATAGGGGGCGTACTAAGTTCACGCAAAACGGAGCCCGATATGGCCATTACGCAGGAAGCCGTACTGCGCGCCCTGAGCCAGGTCATCGATCCCGATCTGGGCAGGGATCTCGTTTCTCTGGGCATGATCCGGGATCTGCGCATCGAGGGCCGCCGCATCGCCTTTCGGGTTGTGCTCACTACCCCGGCCTGTCCGCTCAAGGAACACATCGAGCAGGCCTGTCGTCGGGCCATTGCGCTTCTTGTCGACCCGGAGGCGCAGGTGGATATCCAGATGGAGGCGCGTGTGACCACGGCGCGTACATCCGAAGAGGCCCTCCTGCCCGGAGTGCGCAACCTCATCGCGGTAGCCTCTGGAAAGGGCGGGGTGGGGAAATCGACCGTAGCCGTCAATTTGGCCGTAGCCCTGGCCAAGTCCGGGGCTCGTGTGGGCCTGCTGGATACGGACATCTACGGCCCCAGCATTCCCACCATGTTCGGGCTGCGCGGGGTGCGGCCCCAGCTGACCGAGGCGCGCAAGATCCTGCCGGTTGAGAAGTTCGGGGTGCGCCTGCTCTCGATGGGGTTTCTGGTGGACCCCGATACGCCTGTGGTCTGGCGTGGCCCTATGGTTTCCTCCGCCGTGCGGCAGTTTCTGGCCGACGCAGACTGGGGAGAGCTCGACTATCTGGTGCTCGATCTTCCGCCCGGTACGGGGGATATCCAGCTCACCCTGGTGCAGACCGTTCCGCTTACCGGGGCGGTCATCGTATCCACCCCGCAGGAGGTGGCGCTGGCCGATGCCCGAAAAGGGGTGATGATGTTCCGACACGTCCGGGTGCCCGTACTGGGGCTGGTCGAGAATATGGCCTATTTTGTACCGCCGGATCTTCCCGACAGGCGCTATTACCTCTTCGGACAGGGCGGGGCGCGGCGCCTGGCCGAGGAACTCGAGGTGCCGTTTCTGGGTGAAATCCCCCTGGAAGAAACAATCCGCGCAGGGGGAGACGAGGGCGTGCCCGTGCTGATCCGAAACCCGGAGGGAGCCGCCGCCCGGGCCTTCCGGGAGCTGGCCGAACGCGTGGCTCAGCAGGTGGCCATCCGAAATGCCTCCGCGCCCCCGACGGAGAAGGTGGAAATCCTGTTTCGTTGAGGCAGGGAGAAAAAAGCCATGGAGCGCAATCCGAACATTCCTCAGGAGATCTATGAGCGCGTCGAGCGCGCGCTGGAGATGATCCGGCCCTACCTGCAGGCCGATGGGGGCAGCGTGGAGCTGCTCAACATCACCGACGACTACGTCGTCGAGCTCGAACTGCAGGGCGCCTGCGGCTCCTGTCCGATGAGCGTGATGACCCTTCGGGCCGGGATTGAGCAGGCCCTCCGGCGTGCGGTGCCGGAAATCCAGCGCGTGGAGGCGATTTCGAACGCGCCCCCTATGCCGTGGTAGCTATCCCATAAGGAGGTGAGGACAGCGTACGTGCGCAACGTGCCATCGAAGCTCAAGGAGAACGGACTTCCCTTGGTCGAGCGTCGTCTTAGCGTTACGGGTTCACAGCCCTTGTTGCTATTCGGATTCAACGACCAATTTCTGCGCAAAATCGAACAGACCTTTCCCGCCCTGCAGCTCATCGCCCGTGGTACAGAGGTGATTCTTCGGGGTCGAGCTCCGGAGGTTGAGCAGGCCGAGCGCATCCTGCTGGAGATGCAGTACGTGCTCAACCGCACCGGACAACTCTACGAACAGGATGTCGATACCGTCATCGAGCTCGTCACCGGGGGGCGTTCGCCCAGCCAGGGTGAGGCCGAGGATGTGATCCTGTACACGTACAACGGCGGGGCTGTGGTGGCCAAAACCCCCGGCCAGCGCGCACTGGTAGAAGCGGCCCGGGACAACGACATCGTCTTCGCCATCGGCCCGGCGGGCACGGGGAAAACCTATACGGCCGTGGCCATCGCCCTGGCCGCTTTGCAGGCGCGGCAGGTCAAGAAAATCGTGCTCACCCGTCCGGCCGTGGAGGCCGGCGAAAGCCTGGGCTTTCTGCCCGGGGATCTGCGTGAAAAGATTGATCCCTATCTGCGACCCCTCTACGATGCGCTGGAGGATATGCTGCCCCCGGATAAGCTCCGGCTGCATCTGGATCGCAACGTGATCGAGATCGTGCCGCTGGCCTATATGCGGGGGCGCACGCTGCACAACGCCTTTGTGATCCTGGACGAAGCCCAGAACGCCACCACGGTCCAGATGAAGATGTTTCTGACCCGCCTGGGGGCCAACAGCCGGGCCATCATCACCGGAGACGTGACGCAGACGGATCTGCCCCGCCGCTCTCTTTCCGGGCTGGTCCAGGTACAGCAGGTGCTGGCCGGCATCGAGGGGATCGCCTTCGTATACCTGAACCGGGAGGATGTGGTGCGCCACCGGCTGATCAAGGACATCATCGAGGCCTATGAGCGCTATCATCTGGCCCGTGAGGCCTCGGAAGGAGAAGATAGCCCCTCGGGCCTGTAGTTGTCCCGATCCTTAACGGGAAGGGGGTGACGGATAGCGCGCCTCCAGCTCCCGCTCCACCGCCCGCATCCAGCGGCCCAGCCAGAGGCGCATCCAGGGCCTTAGCAACCATCGGTCCGAGCAGAATTTTCCGGATCTGGAAATCCATCCCATCTCCAGATGCACGCGCGTGCCCGGCCTGTTGCGCAGAGGATGACACTGCAGGCCAAGCACACAGGCCTCATAAGGCCCGGCGATCTGTTCCGCAATCCAGCTGAAAGGAGGATGGTATTCAACCAGCCGAAAACGCGCCGCATAGCGGCGCAGGTGTAGCTCGAACTCCAGGCCCGGCTCCCACATGGCCTCCGACCCCAGCGCGCGGTAGCGCAATCCCCGAGGCCAGCGCTCAGGGCGGGTGAGCGCCTGATAGACGGCGTCGATCGGGGCGCCGATGTCAGCCTCGATCCAGAGGATCTGCATGATCGCCCGCAAGAAAGGATCAGATGCCGCAAGGGGGCAAGTTTCAAAACGCCTCAGGCCCTCAGAAAGTTCGATCCCATCCGCTGGGGCGGGATCTGGTCCGGATTCGATCTTGTGGGGCTCCCTCTCCAGGGGCTATATAGGTGCTGTCGGAGCAGATCCGGAGGTCCAAAATATGCGCATCTTCGGCATCCTGTTGCTGCTGCTGGGCATCTGCAGCCCGCTCCGGGCTCAACAGAACGGGCTTTCCTCGGAGCAGATCCGGCAGATCGACGCCCTCTTTGCCCGCTGGGATCGGTCCGACGGGCCGGGTCTAGCTCTGGCGGTTCTCCAGCAGGGGGTGGTCCGATACCAGCGCGGATACGGCATGGCCAATCTGGAATACGGGGTGCCGATCACGGATTCCACCCGCTTCGTGCTGGCTTCTGTGAGCAAGCAGTTTACGGCGTTTGCTGTCCACCTGCTGGTTCGGGAGGGGCGCATCGATCTGGACGCGGACATCCGGCAGTACATACCCGAGCTGCCGGACCTGGGAGCTCGGATCACGCCCCGGGACCTGCTTCATCACACCAGCGGACTGCGCGAGTCGCTGGACCTGGTCCGGCTGGCCGGATGGCGCCCGGAGGACGTGCTCACCATGGAGGATGTGCTGCGTCTGGCCTACCGGCAACGGGCGCTCAATTTCCCCCCCGGCTCGGAGTACAGCTACTGCAATCTGGGTTATGTGCTGCTTGCTGAACTGGTGCGGCGCACAAGCGGGCAACCTTTTTCCGTCTTCGCTCGGGAGCGGATTTTCGCCCCTTTAGGGATGAAGGATACGTTTTTCCATGATGACTACCGCATGATTGTGCCCCTTCGGGCCGAGTCCTATCGACGCGCTGGCTCGGCATGGGTGAAGGTGTATTATCCCTATGGCACGGTGGGCTCCGGGGGGCTGGTAAGCACCCTGCGCGACCTGATTATCTGGGAGCGCTTCTTCCGAGAACCGCCCGCCGGTTTTCGGGAGCTCATCGAGGCCATGCAGCAGCCCGGTCGCCTACGCGATGGACGGGAGCTGGCCTATGGCTCCGGGCTCATGCTGGGCCGGTATCGGGGCTTGCGGGCCGTCTGGCATACGGGCAGCATTGCGGCCTATCGGACCGTACTCTTCCGCCTGCCGGAGGCGGGGTTTTCGGTGATCCTGCTGGCCAACACGGCGGAGGTGAACACGCTCACCCTAGCGCAGCGCGTGGCAGATATTGTCTTGTCCGATCGATTCCCCGAACCCATTCCAGCCCGTGCGGAGTCCGCTTCGGAGGCGCCCCCCAATCCCTCACCGCCCGCCAGGGCGCCTGAACAGCTGCACCCCTACGAGGGACTCTACTACAGTTCGGAACTGGAAGTGTTCTACCGAATCCGGCTCGAGGGCGACAGCCTCCGATTGTATCATCCCCGGGAGGTGTGGACCCTGCAGCCCCTCGGGGAAGGTCGGTTCCGTATTCCGGTGGGCGTGGTCCGTTTTGTGCCCCACAGCAGTCCGATGGAGCTGTTCATCGACACGGGGCGCAGCCGAAATATTCGTTTTCAGCGCGTGGAGTTGCGTTAAGGGTCCTGCAAACGCTCCATCAAGCAGACAGCATACGGGCATGCGCGTGCGGTTTCCTCGACGATCCTGGATGGCGCCCCTGGGGCTGGCTCCGAAGCCTGGGGGCGCTTCAGAGCTGGAAAGCCCTCGGTCCCCCTGGCGTCACCATGTCGGAATCCGCCTGCTCGTGCTCCTGGCCTGGGCAGGGCTGATGTGGGCTTTTTTCCCGGGTTCGGAGCGATACGATTTCACCTATCAGGTCGGAGACATCTGGCGGCGCGCCGATGTAGAGGCGCCGTTTGATTTTGCCATTTACAAAAGCGAGGCCGAACTGGAGCGCGAACGGGAGCAGGTTCGCCGTCAGACCCCCCCGGTTTTCCGAGGCCAGAGCCAATCGGTTTCGGAGGCGATCGGCCGACTCGATTCCCTGCTGAACCGCCTGGAGGAGGCGTTCGTCGTCTGTCGTCTGGCCTCCCGGAGTGCAGAGGATTCGCTTCGCTGTCGCATGCTTCGCCAGGCTCTGCCTTTGGGATCGGTGCGGGAGGAAGAGTGGACTCTCTGGATGGAGCGGTGGGCTCAGCCCGGGGATCGGCGCCGCCTTATACGGGCGGTTCGAGAAGTGCTGGAGGCGGTGCTGCAGCGCGGCGTTCTGGACGTGCCCCGGAGCACCATTCTGGCTCCTCAGCTGGCCGTTCGCTTTGAGGAAGACCAGTTGGAACGGCTTGTGCCCGTCATGAACGCGCTCGATGAGCAGGAGGCGCTACAGGAGGGCTATCGGCAGCTGGCTGATCGATTGCAGGAGCCGATACTGAGCCTGGGTTTTGTCCTCTACCGGGCCGTGCTGGGACCTAACTGGCATTATGATGCGAAGCAGACGGAGGCGGAGGTAGCCGCCCGTCTTTCCGGCATTTCCCCGACTCGGGACAAGGTCAAGCAGGGCCAGATCATCGTACGCCGAGGGGACAAAATCACCCCGGAAATCTACGCTCAGCTGCGCTCCCTGGAGCGGGCGCATCGGGAACGTGCCGGACTGCAGTCTCACCTGCCGCTCTGGTTGGGGCAGGCCCTGTTGCTTTGCGCCGTGTTGTCGATCTTTTGGCTTTATCTGTACCTGTTTCGCGGCCCTATTTTCCGGGACAACGCACAGCTCCTGCTGATCGGCTTGCTCTTCGGGCTGGTTATGGCCTTGCACGCGCTGGCCTACTCCATTGCCCCTCAGGCCCGATGGGGGGTTCCGATGGCGCTTGCCCCCATTTTGCTGGCGGTTATCTTCGATTCTCGGGTTGGATTTTTCGGCGCCGCGACGCTGGCTGTGCTGGGCGGGCTGTACTGGGGTAAAGACTTCGAGCTCACCGTGAGCATGTTCGTCGGTTCGGCGCTGGCCGTCTTCAGTGTGCGGGATATCACGCATCGCGGGCAGTTTTTCGCTACGGCTGGACTTGTGCTGCTGGCGCAGGCGGTCGTCTGGCTGGGGTTTGCCCTGCTGCGCCTTTCCCCCTGGGAGGAGGTGGCCCGGGTATGGGCCTATATTGGGGCAGGTGTCGTACTCACGCTGCTGGCTTATCCTCTGCTCTGGGTGGTGGAGCGACTCTTCGGGGTGGTCACGGATATCACCCTGCTGGAGTTGTCGAATACGAACCACCCGTTGCTCCGAGAGCTGGCCGCGCGCGCACCCGGCACCTTCACTCATACCCTGCAGGTGGCCGCGCTGGCCGAGGCGGGCGCCGAGGCCATCGGGGCCCATCGGTTGCTGACCCGTGTGGGAGCCCTGTATCACGATATCGGCAAGATGCGCAATCCCCTGTACTTCATCGAAAACCAACAGGGCTTCAACCCCCACGAACAGCTCGAGCCCCAAGAGAGCGCTCGGATCGTCATCCAGCACGTCTTCGATGGCCTGGAGCTGGCCCGCCGCTATCGGCTTCCGGATCGCGTGGCGGCCTTTATTGCCATGCATCATGGCACAACTCTTGTCCGCTTCTTCTACGAAAAGGCCCGTCAGGGACGGGCTCTGGGCGAGGGGCCGCCTGAGGAGAGCGCCTTCCGCTATCCAGGGCCTCGGCCGCGCACCCGGGAGACGGCCATCCTCATGCTGGCCGATGGGGTGGAGGCCGCGGCAACCGCCCTGGCTCAACCCGACGTGGAGCGCATAGCCCGAACGATCGATCGCATTGTTCAGGAGCGGCTCGAAGATGGGCAGCTTGCCGAAAGCCCGCTTACCTTCCGCGACCTGGAGCGTATCAAGGCGGCCTTCCTGCAGAGGCTTCTGGCCCGATACCATCAGCGTCTTCCCTATCCGGGGCAAGAAGGGGTTCCGGAGATAGATGCGGCCGATCATGCCGGGCGATCCGAGTAAGCTCCTGGGCGCCTATCTGGACTTCCTGCTGGCCGAAAAAGGGCGCTCTGCCCTGACCCTGCAGGCCTACGAGCACGACCTGCGCCGGCACCTGGACTATCTGCAGGGCTGTGGAATGTCCCTCGAGCAGGTCGATGAGCGCTTTCTGGAAGGATATCTGGCCTTGCTTGAGGAGATGGGACTCTCGGAGGCCTCGCTTGCGCGCAATCTTTCCGCTTTGCGGGGGTTTTATCGGTTCTGTTTCCTGGAAGGGTTTCTGCCCCAAGATCCGAGCGAAGAGCTCGAGCCCCCGCGTTTGCGTCGAGAACTGCCCACGGTGCTCGAGGTGCCGGAGGTAGAGCGCATGCTGGAGAGCGTGGACACGACTACCCCGCTCGGGGTGCGCGATCGGGCTATTTTGGAACTGCTTTACGCCACGGGTATGCGTGTCTCCGAGCTCACCGCGCTCCGGCAGAACCACCTGTTTCTGGAGCTCGATCTGGTGCGCGTGCTGGGTAAGGGATCGCGGGAGCGTCTGTTGCCCCTGGGCCGTATAGCCCGGCAGTGGGTTGTACGTTATCTGGAGGCCGTACGACCCCTGCTGGCCAGGGGGCCGGCTCGTAGCCGGGATGCCCTTTTCCTCAACGCACGGGGAGGGCCCCTGAGCCGCATGAGCGTATGGACGATCGTTTCCCGGGCGGCAAGCCGGGCGGGGATCAGAAAATCCGTCTCGCCGCATACGCTCCGGCATTCCTTCGCCACGCACCTGCTCGAGGGCGGGGCGGATCTGCGGGCGGTACAACTCCTGCTGGGGCACGCCTCCATTACTACGACCCAGATCTACACCCATGTGGACCGGACCTATCTGGTCGAGGTGCATCGCAGTTGTCATCCCCGTCCGTAAAGACCGTTGTTCCGGCTTTCACCGGGGCGCTATCTTGCACGGGGAACGACTGGGATAGCGGGAGTCTTGATTGCCCATGCCCGTGCTCGGGATAGTGTTGGGCCTGTTGCTCGCGCTCGCCGTGCTCCTCGGAGGGTGGATGGGCAACCGGCTGGTGCGCTCACCGGAACACCTGCCGCAATGGCTTCCCTTCAGCGGGGGGCTGCTGCTCGGCCTTGTTTTTCTGCATCTGATTCCGGAGGCCGTCGAGGCGGCCGATGTCTGGGCCGGAGCGGCTCTGCTGGCGGGTTTTGGCCTGCAGCTTCTGCTGGATCAGGTGACCGGTGGGCTGGAACATGCCCATCCCCATGGTGGGCTGGCCCCTTCCGAAGGAGGGGGGCTTCTGATGGGGCTTTGCCTGCACAGCTTTGTGGAATCCTGGCCTCTGGGGCTGGTGGATCGGTACCCTCGTACGGCGGAGCTGTTGTTTGTGGCCATCCTGGTGCACAAAGCCCCCATGGGCATGATGCTCGTCCATCTGCTCCAGCGGTCGGGATGGTCCCCGCGGCGTCTCTGGACGGCCACCGCCACTCTGGCCCTCATGCCGATCCTGGGCATTGTGGCCGCGGCGTTAAGCCTGCGCGAGCTGCCGGAATCCATGCTGGGCGTACTCCTGGGGGTCTCTGCGGGGATTTTCATGTACCTGGCCGTCTTTCTGCTCATGGAGAACCTGCTCCGGGGGCATCACCTCATCGGGGCTCGCCTGCTCACCTTCGCCGGAGGACTGGGCGTGGCTTCTGTGGCCGCTTTTCTGAGCCATTGAGGATTGAGGGCTGAAGGGGGAAGAAGATGGAGCCGCTGCTCGACGCTGTGCGCTTTGACGACCGGGGGCTGATCACGGCCGTAGTACAGGATGTGCATACGGGCGCTGTGCTCATGGTCGCCTACATGAACGCGGAGACGCTCAAACAGACCCTGCAAACGGGCCGCATGACGTACTGGAGCCGAAGCCGGGGGCGCGTCTGGGTCAAAGGCGAGACCAGCGGGCATGTGCAGTGGGTACGCCGTGTCTTTATCGATTGCGACGGCGACGCCCTGCTCTTCCAGGTCGAACAGGTCGGCGGAATAGCCTGCCATACCGGGCATGCCTCCTGTTTTTACCGGACTTGGCAGGATGGCCGGTGGGTGGAGCTGGAAAGGCATTGATCGCGGAGCGGGCTATGGAATTAGGGGGAGCTTCTCTCTTCAGTCTGGAAGAAGGTATCTACGATGTGGCGGGAGATAAGACGTTCTATCCCGTCAGGGAAGAGGATCCGCCCAGGCCGGGCGCGTTGCGGGTGACCGTGCGGCCCTTTTTGCTCATCACGGCGGGCAGCATCACGCTGCTGGACACAGGTCTGGGAAGCTTTGCCCCGACAGGCTGGGGGGAGTTGTATGAAAACCTGCAGGCACACGGGGTGGAGCCGGAGGACGTCAGCCGGGTCGTGCTCACCCATTTACACCGGGACCACGCCGGCGGGGTGGTTTTCGAGGAAGACGGTCTGTGGCGTCTGGCCTTCCCCGGAGCGGAGTACGTCGTGCAGCGCGCCGAGTGGGAATATGCCCTGGCCCATCCCGGTCGAGGGTATCCGAAACCCGTTCTGGAGGCGCTGGCGCGTTCCGATCAGCTGCGCCTCCTGGAGGGCGATGTCCTGCTCGAGGAACACTTGCAGGTGGAGCTCATCGGGGGGCATACGCCCGGCCATCAGGCCGTCTGGATCCGGGGCGAGCACACCAGCGCCCTGCTGGCCGGGGATGTGGTGGGCAGCCTGGCCGGCCTGGAGCGGCGTTTCCGGGCCAAATACGACTGGGATCCCGAAGGCGCCTATGCCTGGAGGTCCGCCCTGCTGGATCGTCTGCGGGCGCATCCGGATACGATCGTGCTCTTCTATCATGGCCTGCGGCCGGTGGCCGCACGTCTGCGTTTCCATGCGGGGCCCAAAGAGCGCCTCTGGGAAGGGGTAGAGCTGTAAAATTGCACCCCAGAAAAGGGCAGACGGCTTGACAAGGCTTTTTTTTCGGGTGTATGTTCTCCCGAGCCTGGAAGGAGCATGTGCATTCCGGGGCGGCAAGAAACCCACCCAACAAAAGGAGGTACACCATGAGCCGTTTCCAAGAGCTCAAAAGCTTTGTCGAATCGCTGGAGAAGGATTTCAGGGCCTTCTATGAAAAGGGGAACAAGGCAGCCGGTACCCGGCTGCGCAAGGCGATGCAGGATCTGAAGGCCAAGGCACAGGAGATCCGGGTCGAGATCCAGCAGATCAAAAATCAGCAGAAGAGCGCCTGAGGGGTGAACGGATCCTGAAAAAACCGCGCCGGATTGGCTCCGGTGCGGTTTTTTGTTGCAGGGGACTGGACTTTTTCCCCAAAAACGCGTATACAGAACCGAAGCGGCCCTATGGACGCCTGGATTGAGGCCTATATCGCGTATCTGCGCGCGGTGCGGCGATATTCACCCCATAGCTGTGCCGCCTATGAGAGGGATCTGCGTCAGTTTTTCGCCTTTCTGCAGGAAAGGCTGCAGGGAGAGCCCATATCGCCGTCTCTGCTCCAGGCTCAGGGGCGCACGTGGGCCCGAGCCTGGCTCAGGGCGTTGCATGAACAGGGTATGCGCCCCCACACCATAGCCCGGAAAGCGGTAGCCTTGCGCGTCTTTTTCCGTTTCCTGCACCGGAAGGGATACGTGCAGAGTCGGCCTCTGGAGGCGCTCTCCGTACCTCGGGTGGATCGGCTGCTTCCGGTTTTCCTGGATGAAGAGACGGTTCGGCTCCTCATCGAGTCCACCCAAACAGACACCCCTGAAGGGCGACTGCGTCGGGCCGTGCTGGAGCTTTTCTACAGTACGGGCCTGCGTACGGGGGAGCTGGTGGGGCTACGTATTCGGGACTGGGATCCGTATGCGCGTCTGCTTCGCGTGCGGGGCAAGGGGGGGCGGATGCGCATTGTGCCCGTGGGCCGATCGGCGGCAGAAGCCCTGCGCGCACACCTCAGCGACCGCTCCGAGCCAGACCCGGACGCCCCGCTGCTGGTTTTTCGGGGACGTCCCCTGAACCGCATGCTCGTATATCGCTGGGTGCGGCGCGCCATCGAAGGGGTGCGTCCGGAGCTGGGCCGCAAGGGGGCGCACGTGCTGCGCCATTCCGTGGCCACGCACCTGCTCAACCGCGGGGCGGATCTGATGGCCATCAAGGAGCTGCTCGGCCATGCCAGTCTGGCCACCACCCAGCGCTATACCCATACGAGCCTCGAAGAGCTCAAAGCCCTGTACCGGCGGGCACATCCCCGTGCGGAATAAAAAACCAGGACAAGGAGGTCCGCCATGAAGATCCACTTCACCGCCCGGCATTTCAAGGCGCGTCCCGAGCTCCAGCATTACGCGGAGCGAGCGGTTATGCGCCTGGAACGGCTCTACGACGGGATCGTGGACTGCAACGTGGTGCTCGAAGACGAAGGGGCCAGCCATCGCAAGCGCAGCGAGATCTGGCTTACGGTCTACGACCAGACCCTGAAGGCGGTTTCCATGGCCCCGGATTTCGAGCTGGCTATCGACGAGGCGGTGGAGAAGTTGCGGCGGCAGCTGGTGCGCTATAAAGAACGGCGTCGGCGCCGCGATGGGTTCGATAAGCGCACCGTGTCCTGGGATGTGGAGGAAGAGCCTTCGCGCTGAAAGCCCGCCAGGTGCTCAGGCCGGCCACAGCAGCAAGGCGCCCAGATCGGCCACATTGGTTCCCGTGGGGCCCGTTCGGAGCAGCGCGTCCGCGGCATCCAGGGCGGGATAGCTGTTGTGCTCCCGGAGCGCGCCTTCGGGGTCCAGGCCCGCCAGGCGCACGCGCTCGGCCGTGTATCCGTCCACCAACGCCCCTGCCGCGTCTGTGGGCCCATCTTGGCCGTCCGTGCTGGCCGCCAGTAGCATGGCTCCGGCCCGGCCCTCTAGCTCGAGGGCCGCGGCGAGGGCCAGTTCTTGGTTTCTGCCCCCCCGTCCTGCCCCGTGCGAAAGGGTCACCGTGCTCTCTCCGGCCCAGAGCAGAATCCACGCCCTGCGGCGGGGATGGAAGCCATCGGCAAGCCGGACGAGCAGGCGTCCGAGCGGGCCTGCTTCTCCTTCCAGACGGTCGGTAAGGCGCCATACCTGAAATCCCCGCTGGCCGGCCTCCCGGGCCATGGCGCTGAGCGCTGTCCGGCCGGAGGCCAGAAGCAGACGTCCGAGCACGGCCGAAGACGGGGCAACAGGCGCTCTGGCTCCGGCAAGGGCCTCTCGCGCGCGCTTGGGCAAAAGGGGCCACAGGCCTCGGTTCTGCAGCAGGGATATAGCCCAGGAAGGGTCCTCCACGGTGACCTGAAGCGGACCGGAGGCCACAGCCTCCAGCGCCTCTCCGGGTACGTCGCAGAGGATCAGCTCCAGCACCCGGGCCCGGATCCGGCGCAGTACCCCGCCGTTGGCCCAGCGAAGCAACAGACGCCGAACGAGGTTAAGCTCTCGAATCGGCATCCCTGAGCGGAGGAGCAGGTCGAATGCTTGGCGGGCCTCCTCTGCGCAGAGGGGATCTCGGTACAGCGCCCAGAGCGCCGATCCGCCGCCGCTGGTGATCCAGAGCACAAGATCCCGAGGGCCAGGGCGTGCAAGCGCCTCCCAGAGGCGCTGGCCGGCCTCTTCGGCCTCTGCTGTGGGCAGGGGGTGGGATCCGGTCAGCACTTCGAGCTCGGGCACGGGAACCGCGTAGCCGGGGGCGGTGAGCACGCATCCTCCCGCAAGCCGGTCCGCCACCAGAGGATGCAATGCCCGGGCTATGGTGGCGGCGGCTTTGCCGATGCCCAGTATCCAGACGGCCGAAAACCGGTCCAGGTTCAGCTCTCCCGTCGACCACCGGAGTCGGTTGCCCGCACGCCGTAGCCGGGCTGGCAGACAACGGTCCGGATGCACGGCCTGAAGTCCGGCCCGCCAGATCTCCAGCAGGGCCGTTTTCATCGCGCTGTGCGGCCCATCCAGGTCTGCAGAAACAACCGGGCTCGATCCCATAAGAAGGGCTCCGGAACCTCGAGCAGAAAGCGATACCCCCGGTTTTCGATGCGGATCAGCGTATCGAGTCCCTCCAGCCAGGCGCGGCGGAAGGCGCGGCGTACGGGGTTTTCCAGTTCTCCTCGCAGGCCGGTCCAGGCCTCCGCATACAGCTCACGAATCCTTACCAGATGAAGCCAGAGCAGGCGACGCAGGGGTTCTCCGTCACGTCCGTCTTGCCACAGTTCCAGGCTCCCGGGAAACCGGTCGGCATCCTCCCGGGCCACGTAGAGAAATCCGTCTGCGCGGTCCTGGCTCTGCTGCACAAGCAGGCCCGTTAGCATGCGCGCGGCCCCGTAGGCCATGAGGGCTTCCCGATACCGGGATCGGGGGTATCCCATCAGATGAAAAGCCGCCACGGCCGCATAGCCCGTATCCATGGCGACCTGCAGGAGCTCGGAGAAGCGGGCAAACGCCTTCGGGGCGCTGAGCTGGCGCCATCCGCGGGCGATGCGCTTGAGGCAGAAATCCGGGATCCCCGCCTCCAGAAGAGCCTCCTGCACCCGATGCAGTTCCGGGATATGCCCGGGGGGGTCCAGCTCGGCCAGCATCTCCAGCAGAGTGCATCGTTCCGCCGGGGTCTGATCCGGACTGCGGGCCAGCCGGTGCAGGTGGGCGATCCACGTGTAGAGGGGTTCCACCATGGGGCGATGGGTTCTCGGCACCCACTCCAGGGGCACCGGAAGCATGAGCCGTGCGGCATATGCGTGAATACAGCCCATGGCAGAGGGTGAAACGGCGCTCGCAGGAAAGGGGTTTCCGGGGGGTTAGGGCGGGATATCGAGCCGGTCCGGGGCGGAGCGTCCGTAAAGGGCGCTCAATTCATAGAGCCGAAGCGCATCCTCGGGCCTGACCTGATCCCAGCTGAAACGCCAGGTCCAGTTCCCTTCGACCCTGCCGGGGTAGTTCATGCGCGCCTCCGAACCCAGTCCGAGCACGTCCTGAAACGGCACGATGGCCTGATCGGCTACGGAGGCAAACGCCAGCCGGATAAGGTCCCAGTGGATTTCTCGGCCATCGGTGCCGAGGTATTTGCAGGCGAAGACGCGCTCATGTTCCGTCGCCTTTTCGAACCAGCCGCGCGTGGTGTCGTTATCGTGCGTGCCGGTGTATACGACCGTGTGGGGCGTGTAGCGATGGGGGAGGAAGTCGTTCTCCGGTCCAGCGGCGAAGGCGAACTGGAGTACGCGCATGCCCGGAAAACCGTATCGATCGCGCAGCGCGTATACATCTTCGGTGATAAAACCCAGATCTTCGGCCACAACGGGTAGGGGGCCGAGCGCCTGCAGGAGGGCATCGAAGAACGCTTCCCCGGGACCTTGGGCCCATCGACCGTGTATGGCCGTCGATTCCGAGGCAGGGATCTCCCAGTAGGCGGCAAACCCCCGGAAGTGATCGATGCGGACGATATCGACCAGTTGCAGGGTTTTGCGGAATCGGGCTATCCACCAGCGATATCCGTCCCGGGCCATTTCCTCCCAGCGGTAAATCGGGTTGCCCCATCGCTGTCCTGTAGCGCTGAAGTAGTCCGGGGGCACGCCCGCCACGACCGTGGGCAGGCCGCGCGCATCCAGGTAGAAGAGCTCCCGATGCGCCCAGACGTCGGCGCTGTCGTAGGAGACGAAAAGGGGAATGTCTCCGAAAAAGCGCACGCCCCGTGCGTTGGCGTAGCGCTTGAGCCGATCCCACTGACGGAAGAAGAACCACTGGCAGAAGGTGTAAAAGCGTATGTCGGCCTCCAGATGCCGGCGAGCCTCGGCGAGCGCATCGGCTCGTCGGAGGGCGATCGGTTCCTCCCACAGGTTCCAGGGCCGATTTTCGTAGCGTTCCCGCAGCGCCATGAAAAGGGCATACTCCTCCAGCCATTCCCGTTCTCTCTGGCAGAAGGCCTCAAAGGCGTCCCGATCTTCGGCCCGTGCGGCGGAGAAAAACCGTTCGGCCGCCTGGCGAAGCCGACGCATCCGATAACCCTCTACGGCCGGATAGTCGATCCGGTGTCGATGCCTTTCTCCAAATGGGGGATCCGGGTCTGGATCCAGCCATCCAAGCTCGATGAGCTCCTCCAGATCGATGAACAAAGGATTGCCGGCGAAGGCCGACAGGCTCGCATACGGAGAGAACCCATAGCCCACCGGGCCCAGGGGAAGGATCTGCCACAGGCTCTGGCCAGCCTCCAGAAGCCAGTCGATAAACTGGTAGGCGGCCGGACCCATATCCCCGGAGCCGTAAGGGCCCGGGAGTGAGCTCAGGTGCAGGAGCAGGCCGCTTGCACGCGGGAAACGCATCAGGGCTTCTCAGGCTTCAGAAACAGCACGCCCAGCGGGGGCAGGAGCAGGCGTATCGAGTAGGGACGGCCGTGGGAGGGGACGGCTTCCGCCCAGACCCCTCCCAGGTTTCCCAGGTTGGAGCCGCCGTAGCAGGCGGCATCCGTGTTGAGCAATTCCCGGTAAAATCCCTCGACGGGCACGCCCAGGCGGTATTCGAAGCGCGGCACGGGCGTGAGGTTGAGCACCACCACGAGGCATTCCTCTCCGGCCCGCCGGATGAAGGCCAGCACGCTCTGTTCGGTATCGTGAAAATCGATCCACTCGAATCCCGACCAGTCGAAGTCCACCCGGTGCAGGGCCGGTTCCCGGGATACGAGCCGATTCAGGTCACTGACCAGCCGCTGCACACCCCGGTGCAGGGGCTCTTCCAGCAGGTGCCAGTCCAGGCTGCTGCGATAGTCCCATTCGCGGACCTGAGCAAACTCCTGGCCCATGAAGAGCAGTTTTTTGCCGGGATGCGCATACTGGTAGGCCAGCAGGGCGCGCAGATTGGCAAAGCGCTGCCACCGATCTCCGGGCATACGGCCCAGCAGAGAGCCCTTGCCGTGTACGACCTCATCATGCGAGAAGGGTAGGATGTAGTTCTCGCTGAAGGCATACAGCAACGAGAAGGTGAGCTCCTGTTGGTGGTATTTGCGGTAGATGGGGTCGCGGCTGAAATAGCGCAGGGTATCGTGCATCCAGCCCATGTTCCACTTGTAATCGAAGCCCAGCCCGCCCAGGTAGGTGGGGCGTGATACCATGGGCCATGCGGTCGATTCCTCGGCTATGAGGATCACCCCCGGATGCCGGCTGTGGAGGATCTCGCTGAGCTGGCGCAGGAAGTCGATGGCCTCCAGGTTTTCTCGTCCCCCGTAGATATTGGGGATCCATTCCCCTTCGCGGCGAGAATAGTCCAGATACAGCATGGAGGCCACGGCATCGACCCGAAGCCCGTCTATATGATAGGCCTCGGCCCAGAAGAGCGCGTTGGCGATGAGGAAATTGCGCACCTCATAGCGGCCGTAGTTGAAGATCGCCGTATGCCAGTCGGGATGATAGCCCCGTCGGGGGTCGGCGTGTTCATACAGATGCGTGCCGTCGAAGCGGTATAGCCCATGGGCGTCGGTCGGAAAATGGGCCGGCACCCAATCCAGGATCACCCCCAGTTCGGCCTGATGGCAACGATCGACAAAGTAGCGGAAGTCATCGGGTTCGCCGTATCGAGAGGTGGGCGCAAAGTAGCCCGTGACTTGGTATCCCCAGGACCCATCGAGGGGATGTTCCATGATCGGAAGCAGTTCCAGGTGGGTAAAGCCCATTTCCTTGGCGTAGGGGATGAGCCAGTCGGCCAGCTCCCGGTAGGAGAGCCAGCGGTTTCCTTCTTCGGGCACGCGGCGCCAGGACCCCAGATGCACCTCGTAGATGAGCAGGGGGCGATCGAAGCGGTGGCCCTGGGTCCGTTGAGCCATCCAGGCCTCGTCTCCCCACAGGTAGGTGGAGTGGTAAATGATCGAGGCCGTGCCGGGTCGGCGCTCGGCGTAGAAGGCGACCGGGTCGGTTTTGAGCAGGATCTCCCCGGAACGGGTGCGGATCTCGTACTTGTAGGGCAGACCAGGACCAAGCCCGGGCAGGAAGATCTCCCATACCCCGCATCCCGGATGCAGGCGCATCCCATGCAGCCGTCCGTCCCAGGCGTTCCATTCCCCGACCACGCTGACCCGTTCGGCGTTGGGGGCCCAGACGGCGAAATGCACCCCCCTGATGCCCTCATGTTCGATCACATGCGCCCCGAGCCGATCATAAAGGCGCCAGTGTCGTCCTTCGGCAAGCAGATAGCGATCGAGCTCCCCCAGTACAGGACCAAATGCGTAGGGATCGGCGCCCTCCCAGAAGGTCCCGTCGGCCCGCTGGAGGCGAAGCCGATAGTCAGTGGGACAGGGTCGCTCCGGGTGCGGCCATCGGAACTCAAACCATCCCTCCTCGGCGTACAAGGCCTCCTGCACACTCCCGGATCGGGGGAGAAGCCACATCTTCCTGGCCGAGGGCCAGAAGGCCCGGATCACCCATCCCGGTTCCTCCGGATGCGGGTGTGGGCCCAGAACGGCGAAGGGGTCTGTGTGTCGGGCCTCCTGAAAGGCCGCTATGGTTTCTCGCGAGACGGTCATATCCCTTCCGGACGGCGATAAAAATCAAACCGGTGAGGGATAGAGGACAAAGCGTTCCCGCTACCCCGAGGTACACCGGCCGGGCCGGCAGCTCAGAACAGCATCCGCGCCAGGGCCACCAGGACCAGGTTCAGCACGGCCAGGGGGAAAAGATACACCCAGCCCAGACGCATGAGCTGGTTGTATTTGAAACGCGGGATGGTCCAGCGCACCCAGATGAAGACAAAGACGAAAAAGCCGGTTTTCCCAAAGAAGCTCAACACCTCCAGTCCCGTTCGAGCCCACGCCGGCAGGTCGGACATGAACAGGTGCCCGAAGGGCACAAGATAGCCACCGAAGAAGAGCGTGGTGATCACGGCGCTGGAGAGGACCACGTTCATGTATTCGGCAACGTAGAACATGCCGAACTTCATGGAGCTGTACTCCGTATGGTAGCCCGCCACCAGCTCCTGTTCCGCTTCGGGCAGATCGAAAGGAAGCCGGTTGGTTTCCGCAAAGGCTGTGATGAGAAAAATCAGAAAGCCCAGCGGATTGCGCAGCACGTTCCAGATCTCCGCCTGCGCTTCGACGATCTGGCTCGTCATGAGGGATTCGCTCTGCACCACCACGCTCAGCACGGCCAGGCCCATGGCGATCTCGTAGCTGATAAGCTGAGCCGAGGAGCGCAACCCCCCCAGAAGGGCGTATTTGCTGTTTGAAGCCCACCCGCTCAGCGTGATCCCGTAGACGTTCAGCGAGGTGATGGCCAGAATGTACAGGATGCCGATGTTCACGTCGGCCAGGATCAGGTTATGGGCGAAGGGCAACACGCCGATCGTGGCCACCGCGGCGGTTACCGAGATCATGGGTGCCAGCCGGTGCAGGAGCCGGTCGGCGGCGGCGGGGGCAATATCTTCCTTGAAGAGCAGCTTCAGCACATCGGCCAGCGGCTGTAGAAGCCCGAAGGGGCCTACCCGATTGGGTCCGATGCGGTTCTGAATCCAGGCGCTGATCCGGCGCTCGAAGTACACCGTATAGGCGGCCATGGTAAAGAGGGCAAGCAGGGCCGCGGCAAGCAGGAGCAGCTTGGGCTGTAGGGACTCGAAAGCCATAACCTAATCCGCTACGGGTTGCGGGGTAAGTCGGAGGCCATGCAAACCGATTTTTTCGTAATTGAGCCCATGCAGGGCGGCTATTCGGTGCGTGAGCTCCAGGAAGACGGCGTGCGGGCCTTCGTAGGAGACCGATAGCCCAAGAGCGCCCATGAGGGCGCTTATGATGTGCCATCCCGGACGGCAGTCGTAGTAGTACTCATGGCCCCACCAGCGATCAAACGGGGTGCCGTGATGATCCAGACGGCCTTTGCCCATCTCGGGCACCAGCGTGCGTTGCTGGCCCTTAATGGCTTTAGCCGGGCGTGTTCGCTGCAGTATGCCTTCCCGGTTGAGGAAGCAGCCGGTGATCTCCGCATGTGTGGCCAGGGGCAGGAGCACATGAGCTCGACGGGCTGTGGGGGTCCAGTGGCTGGAGGCCACAATCCAGATCACCTCCTCGGACTCCGGCAGCACCCCCGTGCCGAGGGGGTCATCCCCAAAGACGAGCACGAGCCGTATGCGGCCCTCCTTGAGCGCCTGCGGCCACTGGGGCAGGGGCAGTCCGCCTGTGGTGGGCCCGATCCCCACCAGTTCACAGCCCATCCGATTCGGGCTGCGGTCACTCAGCCGCAAGAAATCGTCCCCGAAGCCGGGATCTTCGTGTCGTATATAGTCCAGGTTTGCCGTGCCCAGGACCTCAAAGGCCAGTCGGCGCAGGAGGTAGAGATCTTCCAGGGGCAAAAAGGCCGAGCCGAGCACAGCGATCTCATGCGGGGGCACGGAGCGCAGCAGCGCGGCCCCCTGCTCGATGGCCTGCTCCCAGGAGGCGGGGGATAGTTCGCCATCTTGGCGGAGGTGCGGTCCGCTGGTGCGGTTCTCCTCCAGCTGGCGGTAACTGAGCCGACCCTCGTCGCACATCCAGTAGTCGTTTACCAGGGGATTGTAGCGGGGGGTGAAGCGCTCCACCCGGTTGTGCCGGGTCCAGATCGTGATCGCACATCCCCGGGCGCAGCCCGTGCAGATGCTGGGCGTGGAGGCCATCTCCCAGACACGGGCCCGGAAACGAAAGTCCGCGCTCGTCAGCGCTCCGACGGGACAGATATCGATCGTGTTCATGGAATACGGATCGTCGAAGACCGTGCCGGGCGCCGTGGCCGGATAGTTTTTCTCCCCCCGCTGCACGATGGTCAGCTGGCGGGATCGGGATATTTCCTCGGTAAAGCGCACGCATCGGGTGCAGTTGATACATCGTTCCGCATCCAGGATGACGCGCGGGCCCAGGGGAATGCGTTTAGGTTTGTGCACTTTGGGGAATTCGAAGCGCGAAGAATCCGGCCCGAATTTGTACGTCAGCTCCTGCAGGGGGCATTCCCCGGCCTGGTCGCAGATCGGACAGTCGAGAGGATGGTTGAGCAGAATAAACTCCAGGTTGTCCTGCTGGGCTCGTCGCACCAGGGGGGAGGTCCGATGTGTGCGCACAACCATCCCATCGGTGAGCTCCGTGGCGCAGGAGGGCATGAGTTTGGGGAAGAAGCGCACCACGGGCTTGCCCTGTTCGTCGAATTCGGGCTGGCCGGTTTTCGGATCGATGACGAGCTGTCCGACTTCGACCAGGCATTGCCGGCAGTTGGCCGGGATGGAGAGGGCGGGATGGTAGCAGAAGTACGGCAGTTCGATGCCGTGTTGCAGGCAGAACTCCAGGATCCGGGGACGTCCTTCGAATTCGAAGACCGCCTCGTCGATGTATACCCGGGGCATAGCGTGATCCTTCACTGCGAAGTCGACGGTATGGGTTCCGGTACGGAGAAGAGGCTTCCGCGGCAGCGGGCCTCGAATTCCTCCCGGAAGCGCTGTATGGTGTGCCGCACAGGCCAGGCTGCTGCATCGGCCAGGGCGCAGACGGTGCGGCCCTCCATCTGGTTACAGATCTCCAGAAGCAGCTCAAGGTCTGCTGGTTTTCCCTCTCCGCGCTCGATGCGACGCAGGATCTTGACCAGCCATCCCGTACCTTCCCGACAGGGGGTACACTGCCCACAGGATTCGTGGTGATAGAATTCCGCGATCCGCACAAGCACCCGGACCATGTCCGTATCTTCATCGAGCACGACCATGCCCGCGGTGCCCATCATGGACCCGGCCGCGCGAAGGGACTCGGCGTCCATAGTGACGCCGGCGATCTGATCGGCGCGCAGGGGCGGGGTCGAGGAACCGCCCGGGATCACCGCCTTGAGGCGTTTGCCCCCGCGTATGCCGCCGGCCACTTCATAGATCAGGGTTTCGATCGGCATACCGGAGGGCAGCTCGTAGACACCGGGCCGATTCACGTGTCCGGAGATCCCGTACAGAATGGGTCCGGGATGCTTGGGGGCGCCGATCTGGTTGTACCATTCCGCTCCGTGCCGGATGATCAGGGGCACGTTGGCCAGGGTTTCGACGTTGTTGATCGTCGTCGGTCGGCCCCAGAGGCCCCGCTGAGCGGGGAATGGCGGTTTCTGGCGGGGATAGGCGCGCTTGCCTTCGATGGATTCCATCAGGGCCGATTCCTCCCCGCAGATGTAGGCCCCCGCTCCCCGGTGTACGTAGAAGGCTATGCTCCAATCCGTGCCCAGCACCCGTTCGCCGATATATCCCCGCTCCCGGGCCTGCAGGAGGGCTACTTCGACCCGGTCGATCCAGTCGGCATATTCGCCTCGGATATAAAGGTAGATCGCTGTGGCCTGAATGGCGTAGGCCGCTATCAGCGCGCCCTCGATGAGCAGGTGGGGATTGAACTCCAGGATTTGCCGGTCTTTGAAGGTGCCGGGCTCAGATTCATCCCCGTTGACGCACAGGTAACGGGGGCGGCCATCCGGGGGGGGCATAAAACTCCACTTAAGCCCGGTGGAAAAGCCCGCTCCGCCTCGGCCGCGCAGGCCGGAAGCCTTGACCTCCTCGATCACGCGGGCGGGGGTCCATTCGGCAAGCACACGTCGGAGCGCCTCATAGCCTCCGTGCTGTTCATAGACCTCGATCCGATCGAGCCCCCGAATTGGGGGCAGGAGCAAGGGGCGGTATGCTTTCCAGTTCGTCATGGCCTCGACCTGCTGGGCAGTTGGGGCAAGATCAGGAAGGCTCCTCGTTTTCCCAGTGTCGCTCGGGCAGGGGGATGGACTCAAATTCCGGAATCCGACCCTGACGCAGCTCTTCGAGCAGCTGGTCCAGGCGCTCCCGGCTCAAGCGGTGCACATAGCGTCGGTTGTTGAGCATGAGCACGGGGCCGGATCCGCAAGCGCCCAGGCATTCCGTATGTCGGATGGTAAACAGCCCGTCGGGGGTGGTCTGGCCGTCGCGTACGCCCAGCCGCTCTTCGAGGTAGTGGAGCAGCTCTTCGGCGCCCAGCACCTGACAGCTCAGACAGGTGCACAGATCCAGCACATATCGGCCATGGGCTTCGGTATGATACATGGTGTAGAAAGTGGCCACCCCGTAGACCTCAGCCGGGCTCAGGCCCAGGGTCTGGGCCACCAGCTCGATCACCCCCCGAGAGAGCCAGCCAAACTTCTCCTGCGCCATCCAGAGTACGGGCATGAGCGCAGCGCGCGCCGTGGGGTAGCGGCGTCGGATATCGGCTATGCGGGCCAATTCTTCGGCGCTGAAGGTGTATTCCGTGGCCATAGGACCTCGCTATTTGTCCGCCTCTCCCATAACGGGATCCAGTCCCCCGATGAGCACGACCACATCGGATACCATGGCGCCCTCCAAGATGGACTCCAGGGCCTGGATGTTGCAGAAGGAGGGGGAGCGGATTTTCAACCGCCAGGGGAAGCCCGTTCCGTCGCTCTGAATATAGAAACCCAGCTCCCCTTTAGGGGCTTCGATGGCTGCGTAGACCTCGGCTCCTTTCGGGGGACAGACCCCCCAGTGGGTGTACATGAAGTCGTGAATCAGCCCCTCCATGGAGTAGTAGACTTCCTGCTTATCCGGATAGCTCAGCTTGGCGTTTTCGTTGCGGATCGGCCCCGGAGGCAGTTGCTGGAGGCACTGCTCGATGATGCGCACCGACTGGCGCATTTCCTCCATGCGCACGTAGTAGCGAGCCAGGTTGTCGCCCTCGGTGCGCACAGGCACCTCAAACTCGACCCGATCATAGACAAGGTAGGGCTCGAAGGTGCGCACATCATAGGGCACGCCGGAGGCGCGCAGATTGGGCCCTGTGAGGCCCAGCTCCAGTGCCCGCTCGGCGCTGACCACCCCAATCCCCTCGTTGCGTTCCAACCAGATGCGGTTTTTGTTGAGCAGTTTCTCCCAGGCGCGAAGTTCTCGGGGGAAGTTCCGGATAAAGGCCCGAATAGCCTCGATGGCCTCTGGGGTCAGGTCCGATGCCACCCCGCCGATGCGGCAGTGGGATACGGTGAGCCGGGCGCCGGCGATGAGGTCGAAGATGTCGTAAATTTTCTCTCGCTCTCGAAACGTCCACAGAAACATGGACACGGCCCCCGCATCCATAACCATGGAGCCCAGCCAGAGCAGATGGGCCAGGAGGCGGGCCAGCTCACATGCGATTGTGCGGATGTATTGAGCGCGTTCGGGCACCTCGATCTGGGCCAGCTTCTCAACGGCCAGACAGAGAGCCACGTTGTTAGAATACGGCGACAGGTAGTCCATGCGGTCCGTGTAGGGCATGAACTCCTGGAAGGTCTTGTACTCGGCCACCTTTTCGATGCCCCGATGCAGGTAGCCGATGTCGATCACGCAGGAGCGGATGATCTCCCCATCGAGTCGGGCCACTACGCGCAACACCCCGTGCGTGGCCGGATGCTGAGGCCCGATGTTGAGCACCATCTCCGTGCTCAGGGCGTCGCCGATGAACTCGACGGAGCTGTGCTTTGATTCCAGACGACGCAACAGGGCGCGGTTGTGTTCGCGCCAGATCTCCAGATGGCTTTCTTCGATGAGCGCCTCAAGCCGACGGCGGGTTCGCGTAAGCGTATCCATATGTCAGTTCCGGGATGCTTCGGGTTTTTCCGGAAGCGGCAGGCTACCCGGAATACCCAGCAGGGGGAAGTCCTTCCGAAGGGGATGGTAGCGGAAGTCCTCCGGCATGTAGATGCGCCGAAGATCCGGATGCCCTTCGAATCGGATGCCCATCATGTCCCAGGCCTCCCGCTCATGCCAGTTCGCGTTCGGGTAGACAGCGGTGATGCTGGGCACCACGGGATGGGATTCTTCGCATCGGACCTTGAGCCGGAGCCGCAGTCCGTGGGCCAGAGCCAACAGATTATAGACGAGCTCGAAACGCTCCTCCGAGGTGAATCGGTCTACCGCGGCGATGTCCACCAGGTAATTGAAGCCCAGCTCCGATTTGAGCACGGCACACACATCCCGGATCCGCTCCGCGCGCACCAGGATCGTCGTCTCCCCCAGGGCGCGGCGAACCTCGCAGATGGCATCCGGGAGACGGGCTTCCAGGTGGGCGATCACCTCATCAAAGGTCATGGCTTTTCCTCGACTAGCCGGGATAAGTTCGGGGAGCGCTCCCGAATCTTGCGCTGAATCTCCATGATGGCGTGCAGAACCGCATCCGGTCGCGGGGGACAACCGGGCACGTAGACGTCGACGGGCAGGAACTGGTCGGCGCCCTGGACGACGCCGTAGCAGCGGTGCATGCCGCCCGTGGAGGCGCAAGCGCCCATGGCGATGCACCATTTGGGTTCGGGCATCTGGTCCCAGATGCGTCGGATGGCGTGGGCCATTTTATACGTACACCAGCCAGCCACGATCATGCAATCGCTCTGCCGGGGTGAGAAGCGAAAAACCTCGCTGCCGAAACGGGCCACGTCATAGCGCGGGCCAGCCATGGCCATCATCTCGATGGCGCAGCAGGCCAGGCCCATGGGCATAGGAAAAATGGAGTTCGAAAGCGCCCATCGGGCCAGTACATCTAGACGTGTGGTGAAAAACCCCTCACGCAGCGCTTGTTCTAGGCTCATGGCTTCGATCTCCGCACCCTCCGATTCCTAAACCCCACTCCGGTCGCTTCAGGTTTCCACCGTCTCCCGCACGGGAAGCGCTTTTTCCTGGGAAAGCGCCTCGGAGGGCGGCCGAGGCTGTCGGGCTTCTCGGTCCCAGTCGAAGACCCCTTTTTTGTAGCAGTACCAGTCTCCGATCATCACCACCACCAGAAAGAGCACCACCGCCCAGAAAACCGGCCAGCCCAGCTCGACCACCTGCACGGCCCAGGGATAGAGCAGAACGACCTCGACATCAAAGACGATAAAGAGCATGGCGATCAGGTAAAACTGCACCGAATACCGTTCCCGCGCCGTGCCCACGGGGTCCATTCCGCTCTCGTAGGGAATGAGCTTCCTCGGGTTGGGCCGACGGGGGCCTATCCATTCGGATATCCCGGCCATGAGCGCGGCCACCCCCAGGGCAACCAGCAGGAGCAGGCATATCGGCAGATAGGCTTCCAACATGGTCAAGGCGTGTCCGGATCAAAAGGCCTTGGTGAAGTTAGGAGGGGGGATTTCCGATTGTCAATCGGACGGATTTCCTTGCCGATCTTGCCGGGGGGGTGTATCTTTCTGCCTGCTTTCCGGGACATCGCAGGATAAAACCTCCATGCCTATCGATCGCCTGTTGTATCGCGCCCTGGGTACGGGGGTGTTGCTGGTGGCTCTGGGGGTGTACGGAGCCACTATGGCACCTACGGCCAGCTTCTGGGATTGCGGAGAGTTCATCGCCACCGCGCATGGGCTTCAGATCCCGCATCCACCCGGCGCCCCTTTTTATCTGCTTCTGGGTCGGATTTTCAGCATGTGGGTGCCGGATTCCCAGGTGGCGCTCGCCGTCAATCTGATCAGTGTGCTGGCCAGCGCCTTTACGGTGCTTCTGCTCTATTTGACGATTGTGCGCCTCATATTCCTCTATCGAGGCCAGGACAGGGCGTTTTATCTGGAGCGCTCCGCTGAGAGCTCACTCACCCCGGCCGAGGCGATCGCCATCTTCGGGGGAAGTGCCACGGGCGCGCTGGTTTTTGCCTTCTCGGATTCGTTCTGGTTTAACGCGGTCGAAGCGGAAGTATACGCGCCCTCCATGCTCTTTACGGCCCTGGTCGTATACCTGGCCCTTGTCTGGCATACGCGGGCCGAAGAGTGGCATCATGAGCGCTGGCTTCTGCTTATCTCCTACCTCTTCGGGCTGGCTATCGGGGTGCATCTGCTCAACCTGTTGACCCTGTTTTTTGTGACCCTGATCTACTACTTCCGCCTCTTTGAGTCCGATCGGCCCCTGGATTCCTGGCCCGATTGGAAGAGGCTCACCGGGGTCGGGGTGCTCTCGGTGGGCCTGTTTGTGCTCATCTATCCGGGCATTGTGCAGTGGTTGCCCGCCCTTGCTGACGACCTGGGCCTTGTGCCTTTTGTCGTGCTGCTGATCGGCGGGGTGACGGCCTGGCTGTACTGGACGCAGCGCAGGCAACGGTATGCGGGCAATCTGGTGGCGCTTGCGACAACCCTGATCCTGATCGGCTACAGCAGCTATGCGCTCATCGTCATCCGCAGCCAGGCCGATCCGCCAATCGATGAGAACGATCCGGAGACGGCCGAGGCCTTTGTGAGCTATCTCAAGCGGGAGCAGTACGGGTATACTCCCCTTCTGGTGGGGCGCTCCTATGATAACCGGACGGGCTGGTTCGTGGAAGAGAAGCTCTTTCCGAGGCGCTGGAGCGAAGAGCCCAGCCATGTGCAGGTATACCGCCAGTATGCCAGCGACTGGGATTTCTTCTGGCGCTATCAGGTGGGGCATATGTACCTGCGGTACCTGCTGTGGAACTTCGTCGGCCGCGATTCCGACATCCAGGATGCCCCCTGGACGACTGGATTTACCCGCACGGGCAATGAGGACAACCCGGGCCACAATACGTATTTCGCCCTTCCTCTTCTGCTCGGCCTGATCGGCATGGCCTACCATGTTCTGCGCGATCGCCGACGCGCCCTGGCCGTGCTTGTGCTCTTCTTTATGACCGGACTGGCCATTGTGCTATACCTGAACCAGCCCCCCTTGCAGCCCCGGGAGCGGGACTACTCCTATGTGGGCAGCTTTTTCGCCTTCTCCATCTGGGCTGGGATCGGGGCCAAAGGGCTGCTGGAACTGCTGATCGCTCAGCTGCGCCTGAGCTGGCATGAACGCCGCGCCGCCTGGGCGGCCGCGCTGGGTCTGGGCGTGCTCCTGCTCATTCCCCTGCGCATGCTCTGGGTGAACTGGGACGATCACGATCGAAGCGGCAATTACGTGCCCCCAGACTACGCCTATAACCTGCTCAACTCCTGCGAAAAGAACGCAATCCTGTTTACGAACGGAGACAACGACACCTTCCCGCTCTGGTATCTACAGGAGGTCGAGGGGGTGCGTCGGGATGTGCGCGTGGTCAACCTGAGCCTGCTCAATACGACCTGGTACATCCTGCAGCTCAAACACCAGGCCTCACGCCAGTCCCCTCCGATCCGGATTTCCCTGAGCGATGAGGAGATCCGTGCCCTTGCGCCCCGGGAATGGCAGCCGCAGACGATCCGGGTGCCTCTAGACCCGCAGGCCGCGCGCCGGATCGGGCTGGTGCGGCAAGGAGAGCTTCTGCCCCCGGCGCTGGAGTGGCGCTATGCAGGGCGCCGGCTCGATCAGAATCGGGCCTATGTGATCGTTTCTGATCTGCTCGTGCTCGATATCGTGCGCCAGAACCTCAATGAGCGTCCTATTTACTTTGCCACCACGGTTTCTCGGGACAATCAGGCCGGGCTGCAGAACTTCTTCCAGCTGGAGGGGCTGGCTTATCGCGTGGTACCGTTTCAGACCAACGAGCCCTTGGGTCGTGTGATCCCAGAGCTGCTGGAGGCGCGTCTGGCCAGCTTCCGCTACCGCAACCTGAACAATCCCCGGGTGTATTACGACGAGAACACACGTCGGCTCATCGACAACTACCGCAATTTCTTCATCGCCCTGGCGGGTGCCTATCGGAAGGCGGGCAAGCCGGATCGCGCGCTGGCGACGCTGGACCGGGTGCAGGAGCTCGTTCCTTTTTCCGTGATCCCGAGTGATGGGGTCTCCTACTTGCTCATGGCTCAGGAGTACGCGCAGGCTGGCGCCCGTGAGCGCGCCCTTGGCCTGGCCCGGGAGGCTGAGCGCGTCATTCTGGCGGGTATCGAGCGTCGCACAGAGGATCCGGATCGGTCTGTGCAGATGCTGCTCTTCCTGCAGCGGCTCTATCTGGAGATGGAAGGCTATGAAGAGGCCTCTCAGCTCAGTCAGCGCCTGGCTCGGCTGACGGGGGATCCGAATTACGCGCAGAGCCCCGAGCAAATGCGTGAGCTGGCCCGGACCCTCTTGCGGCGGGATACGGTCGGCAATGACACGTTGAACTAGCGGAGAGCGGGTTAATGCGATACCGCTTCACAGAGGCCGATTTTACGCGCATCGCACGGGTGCTGGGGGCGTCCTATGAGCGCGAGGGGGAACGGGTGCGCTTTCACCTCACCAACGCGGCTGAGGGACGAAAACTGGTCCTGGAGATCTGTCCGGAGCTCTCTGCAGAGGGCAGACGGCACAGTTTGATTTCCGTTTTTACCCCGAATACCTTCCTGCAGTTACAAGACTGCACGGGCTATGTGGCCAGTCAGGAGCTCGGGGAGGTGCTTTTCTTCGGCAGAACGGGGGAACGCACTTCCGGCCTGGTTGTGGAGCGCGAGGCGGGCTGTTCGCTCTATGCGCATGTGCCCCAGTATTTGCTCAGCGCAGACTTTACCCGCCTCCCGCCGGAGCTCCTCATGGCGGCCGTGGTGCTGTCGTTGACCGAGGCGCTTGAGGATTCCGAATGAGCCGCGTATATGTGGCCCTGGCTCATCCCGGGCTGCGCCTTTCGCGCTCCTCTCTGCGGCCATGGGTCTATTATGTGTTGCGTTCCGAGGGATACGAGCCGGCCTCGGTGGGGGTGATCGGCGTCGATGATGCCTATATCCGGCAGCTGCATCGGGACTTTCTCGGTGAGGACACGGTGACGGACGTGATCACGTTCCGTCTCAGCGAGGGCCCCGCGCTGGTAGGGGAGATTTACATCGGCCTGGATCAGGCCCTGCGGCAGGCCGCCGAATACGGTGTGGATGCGGAAGAGGAGCTCCTGCGCCTGCTCGTACACGGATTGCTCCATCTGTGCGGCTACGAGGACACCTCCAAGCCCGAACGGGAGCGCATGTTCGCCCGCCAGGAATGGTACTTGCGCCATCCCCCTCCGGATGCCAGGCCGCTGCGCCTTTCCCGGCGGGAAACCGATCTCCGGCGCCCGCCGTTATAGCCTGCGGTCGTCTTGCGCGCAAAAGGCATATGAGCGAGGGTAAATCGCTGCTCATCGTGGAGTCCCCGGCCAAGGCCAGAACGATCAGCAAGTATGTCGGGGATCGCTTCCTGGTCAAAGCCTCCCTGGGGCACGTGAAAAACCTGCCGGAGTCGGAGCTCGGCGTGGACATCGAAAAGGGGTTTCGGCCCCGATATGTGACCATCCGCGGCAAGCAGGCCGTGCTCAAAGAGCTCAAGCGACTGGCCCGGGAGGCGGAGGCCGTCTACGTGGCCACCGACCCGGACCGCGAGGGGGAGGCGATCGCCTGGCACATAGCGCAGGAGCTGCGCGCGGCGCAGAAGCCCGTCTACCGGGTGTTGTTCTACGAAATCACCCGCCAGGCCGTGCAGGCCGCTCTTCAGGAGCCCGGCCAGATCAACGAGCGGCTCGTACACTCCCAGCAGGCCCGGCGTGTGATGGATCGGCTGGTGGGCTATCTGATCAGTCCGGTGCTCTGGAAGGCCATCTACCGGGGCCTTTCCGCCGGCCGGGTGCAGTCGGTGGCCCTGCGGTTGATCTGCGAGCGGGAACAGGAGATCGGCGAGTTTCAGCCCCGGGAGTACTGGAGCGTACTGGGGCGCTTCGCCTTGCCGGGGGGACACCTGTGGGCCCGTCTGCACCGGGTCGGATCGGAATGGATCGGGCCACCCTCAGAAAAAAAAGGACATCGGCATCTTCCCGATGAGGCCACAGCCCGCCGGGAGGCCGAATCCGCCCTGCAGGCCGGCCCCTATCGAGTGGCCCACCTGGAGCGGAGGCGTCTTAAGCGCCAGCCGCCGCCCCCATTTACCACGAGCACCTTACAGCAGGCCGCATCCAACCGGCTCGGCTTTACGGCGGCGCGCACCATGGCCATCGCCCAGCAGCTCTACGAGGGAATCGAGCTCGAGGGGGGGGAGCCGGTGGGTCTGATCACGTACATGCGCACGGACTCCACCCGCTTAAGCCCGGAGGCCGTCGAAGCAGCCCGGGCGTATATAGCTGAGCATTTTGGTCTGCAATATGTGCCCAAACAGCCCCGACAGTACGCAGCCCGCCAGCACGCCCAGGACGCCCACGAGGCGATTCGGCCTACGGACGTGCGGCGGGATCCCGAGTCGGTCAAGCGGTTCCTGAGCCCGGACCAGTACCGACTCTATGAGCTCATCTGGCAGCGTTTTGTGGCCTGCCAAATGGTCCCGGCTGAGTTTGAGCAGGTCAGCGTGGATCTGGAAAGCGCCGACGGGCGCTATGGATTTCGGGCCACGGGCTCCCGTGTCGAGTTCCGGGGCTTTTTGCTCGTCTACGGAGAGCATGAGGCCGAGAAAGAACCCCTTGAAGAGGGGCAGGAGGAAAGCCCCCTGCCTGAGGGGCTGGCCCAGGGGCAGAGCGCGCAACTGGAGGCCGTTGAGCTCAAACAGCACTTCACCAAACCTCCGCCTCGCTACACGGAAGCCACACTCGTCAAAGCGCTCGAAGAGAAGGGCATCGGTCGGCCAAGTACCTACGCCACGATTCTAAGCACCCTGCGCGAACGGGGCTACGTGCAGATGGAGGGCCGAAAGTTCGTGGCCACCGAGCTCGGCCTGCAGGTGAACGATATCCTGGTGCGCCACTTCCCGGAGTTCTTCGACGTCTCCTTTACCGCCCGCATGGAGGCCGATCTGGATCGGATCGCCTCTGGAGAGGCCGACTACGAAACCATCCTGCGTACCTTCTACTACGATCACCTGCTCAAAGCGCTGGAGGCGACCCGGGCGCAGCTGGAGGAGATCCGCTCCCGCCAGATCCAGCAGACCTCGGAACGCTGTCCGAAATGCGGCCGACCGCTGGTGATCCGTCCGGGCCGCTACGGGCGCTTCTACGCCTGTTCGGGGTTCCCGGCTTGCCGCTACGGGCGTCCTGTTGCCGATTCCGAGGAGGCGATCCCGACGGAGAAGCCCTGTCCGGAGTGCGGAGCCCCGCTCCTGTTGCGCAGGAGCCGATACGGTCGCTTCTACAGCTGTTCCCGGTATCCGGATTGCCGATACAAAGAGCCCTACGTAGAGGAATCGGCCCTCCTCTGTCCGCAGTGCGGTCAGGGGCGCATTCTAGAGCGCTACACCCGTCGGGGGAGGCGTTTCTATGGATGCACCCGTTATCCGGAGTGTACCTTTACCAGCTGGGATCGCCCGGTGGCGCAGTCCTGTCCGCAGTGCGGGCATGCCTTTCTGGTAGAGAAAACCAGCCGGCAGAAAACGCGCTGGGTCTGTCCGGCCTGTAAGGCGCAGCGGGAGCCCGAGCAGACGCTCAGCATAGAGAACCCCTAGAACGCTTCTACCCGCAGGTGCTGGTAGAGAAGCTCTGTATGCAGGAAGGCCAGCAGGGATTCGGCGCCCCGGTTGTCGTTGGGCCCCTGCGGGGTGAGCCCGTCCATGACCCCGAAGGCGTCCACGAGCGGACTGCGCAGGCGATTACGTCCGAGGAACCACCGGCGCACGCCCTGCAGCCGGTCCCAGAGATGGAAACAGGCGTAGGCTTCGGCCGCCGCCCAGGCCTCGATGGGCTGTTGATCAAAAAGGGGCTTGGCCTCTCCCCGTCGCATGAAGCGATTGCCCACGGGATCAAAGAATGCGCCCTCGGCATCCCGACTCCAGTAGAGCGTATCCAGCAAGCGAAGCCCTTTTCTGGCCCAGTATCTGGCCTCCCGGGAGCCGAAGCGCCGGCCCCAGCGGTAGAGGGCTTCTACGGGACGAAAATTCTCATAGCTCAGTATCTCATCCGGAAAGGGCCACTTGAGGCCATGGCGACGGAAAGCCTCCAGCAGGCGTTCGCCCAGCAGGCGCGCCGTCTGCAGCGCCGCCTCGGAGGGCTCCTCCAGGGCCAGCAGGCCGATCAGCGCCATAGCCTGTGCCCGGGGATGTTGGAGCGCGGCGGCCGCGGGCAGGGCCCGTTCTAGCGCCCACCGGGCCGCTTTGCGCAGGTCCTCAAAACAGAGCCGATCAGAGGCCTCAGCCAGCGCGTTCAGCGCCCGGGCCGTGGGATCTTCGGCCTCTCCGTCGTCCTGCCAGGTGCGATCGAAGCGCATCTCGTTTCGGAAGCGCCCATCCGGAAGCTGGGCGTCCAGGAGAAAGGCCAGATAGGTGAGCGCAAGCCTGCGCGCTGAGCGCTGGAGGGCCGGATCCAATCGGCTCAGGAGCAGTAAGGCCCGCGCGTTGTCATCCGTTGTATACCCCTCGGCGCGCAGCGGCACACCGAATCGGGCGTGTTCCAGTAGCCCGGTTTCATCGGTCATCTCGTGCAGTCGGCTCCAGGCGCTATCCCACCAGGACTTCATGGCGACTCCGGCTTAGGCGATGAATCAACCGCTCGTAGGCCACCGCGATACGGGGCCAGGTATAGGCCTCCGCGTACAGGCGAGCGCGCCGGCCCATACGGGCTCGTTCTTGCGGCTCTTCTAGAAGACGCGCTATGGCCTCGGCCCAGGCCTCCGGATCTCCGGGTGGGCAGAGCAGACCTCGACCGGCACGCAGGGCCAGCCGGGCATGCCGGAACGGGGTGGCGATGATGGCCTTCCCCGCCCCCATGGCGAAGGACAGCGTACCGGAGCTGATCTGTTCCAGGTTCGGATACGGAAGCAGAACCACGTCGGCGGCCCCCATCAGGAGCACCAACTCTTCGTGTGCGAGGTACCCTTCCCGGATCCGGAAGTTCGCCTCCAGACCCCGCGCAACGGCCATCTTTTCCAGCTCATCCAGATAGCGACGCCCCTCAAGCCGATGCAGATTCGGATGCAGAGATCCGGCCACCAGATAGGTGAGGTCCGGAAAGCGCCCCCGCAATCGGGTCAGCGCCTCCAGCACGGTTTCGATGCCCTTTCCCGGGCCCAGCAGCCCATAGGTCACCAGCACCGGACCGCTCAGGCCCAGGGTGGCTTTGCAGGCCTCGAGCTCCAGCTCGGGCACCTCCGGTACACCGTGTGGGATGACCACCATGCGCTCAGGCGGCACCCCGCAGCGCTCCAGCATCTGCACCCCATCCGGGAGCAGGACGACAACGCCCTCGGAGCGCAGGGCGAGCTCGCGCGCAATGCGCCGCATCTCCCGCAGGTCCTCCTCATGGAGCCCGGGCGGGGGAGTCTCCAGAAGGGTATGAAAAACGGTCACCAGCGGCGCACGTAGCTCTTCGGCCCATTCCAGAATCCAGGAGCCCCATCTGCCCCCGTAGAGCCCGTATTCGTGTTGCAGGATAACCACCTCGGCTCTTGAGAGGGCGTGCGCCAGCCGCCTGTAGGCCGGCCGATCATGTCGGGAAATCACCCACAGCACCTCTTCTGGAAATGGACCCGTGGTTTCTTCCGGGTGCGCGATGACGGCCACGGATACATCCAGCCCCCGAGCGGAGAGGACCCGATGCAGATCCGCATTGAATGTGGCGATACCGCAGCGAACGGGAGGATAGGTGCCTACCAGGACCACCATACGCCTTTTCTCTCCTTACCGATTGTATCCGGAAGAAAGAGAAAACGCTACGGCGTCCCTGGTCAGGGAAGCCTGGTGCAAATTTAGGCAGCGACCGGCCAATACGGCCAGATCGGTCGAGCCGGGAAAAGCTACGATCCGGAGCGCAGCAGGCGTTTTAGATCACCGATGAGCCGGCGGACTTCCTCTCGATCCGTGCCGTCATAGTAGCCGCGGATCTGTCCCTGGGGATCGACAAGGGCGAACTTGCTGGAGTGGATGAAGTCGTACGGCCCCCCTTCCTCCTGCGGGGGGATTTCGTCGGCGGCGAGTTTGAAGCCATGCCGGGCCAGTCGGTAGATCTCCGGCTTGGGGCCGGTGACGAAGATCCACTGTTCCAGCCGGGCGTTCCAGTTCTGCGAATAGGCCTTAAGTACTTCGGGTGTATCCCGCTCCGGGTCCACGGTGAAGCTGACGATCTTGACCTGATCGGCTCGATCCAGGAAGGCGCGCTGGACCTCGGTCATGTTCTGGTTCATCTGCAGGCAGATGCCAGCGCAAGAGGCAAAGAAGAACTCCGCCACCCAGTAACGCCCTTTCAGATCGGCCAGGGAAATGGGTCTGCCCTCGTGATCCAGAAGCTGAAAATCCGGTACCTGTCCGTAGACCGGAAGTTCCACCCGGGGGCGGAGCCGCTCGGAGAGGGCGTAATAGGCCACAATGCCCACGGCCAGCAGCAGTCCGGCCGCAATCCAGGGCGTCCAGGCAGAGCGCATAACGGCGCTGTTAGGCCTTGTTTCGGTGCTTACGCCAATATACAAAACCCAGACTGGCCAGGACCAGATACGGGGCGGCCAGAAGCAGACCAATTCCCTGCCGCAGGGCTTCCGCCAGGGCGGCGTTATCGCTGGCCTCTACGGCTGATTTACACATAGCGCACTGGGCCAGCGCGCCATCTCCCCAGAAGAGCAACAACACCGCAAAGAGGCATGCCCACCACGTACGCATGGGTTCTCCCTTAGTAGTTTCGGTGCAAAAACACGCTCACCCCATCGGGCAGAAAACCGGCCACCATGGCCACAAGCAGGATCAGGGGGGCCAGGATGGCGTAGATCAGGTTGAGTCGTTCAAAGCGCAGATGCATGAAATAGGCCACAATGAGCCCGGCCTTCATGAGGGCCACGGCGATGAGCAGGATGGCCTTGAAGGGTTGGGGTACATGCCAGATGTCTATGAAATAGGCGATCGCGCTCAGCACAAAAAGCCAGCCCCAGACCACCAGATAGACCCGCGTTGGGGGATGCGGATGCGTGCCCGTTGTCGAGTGATTGGCCATCGTCCTGCCTCCCTTAGAACAGGTAGAAGAAGGTAAAGATGAACACCCACACCAGGTCCACAAAGTGCCAGTACAAGCCGGCGACCTCGACCATCTCGTAGGAGCCCTTCCGGTCATAGGCCCCCTGCAGCACCCGGCGGGCCACAAAGCCCAGCAGGATCACCCCGCTGAGCACGTGCAGGCCGTGAAAGCCGGTCAGGGTGAAGAAATAGGCACCAAACTGAGGGGCGCCGAAGGGGTTGCCCCAGGGGCGTACGCCCAGATCCCGGATCAGGTGAGTCCACTCGTAGGCCTGACATCCTACAAACGTCAGGCCCAGGAGCATGGTCAGGGTCAGAAACACCGCGGCGCGGCGGCGGTTGCGTTCGTAGGCCGCGTGCACAGCCAGGGCCATGGTGCCGCTGGAGGAGACCAGGATAAAAGTCATAATGGCGATCAGCAGCAGAGGGATTTCTCGGCCGCCGATGTGCAGGGCGAAGATCTCGGCCGCATTGGGCCAGTTGGGCAACGTGGCGCGTGTGGTGCCGTAGCTGACCAGAAAGCTGCCGAAGATGAAGGCGTCCGATAGGACGAAGATCCACATCATGAGCTTTTGCCAGCTCACCCCGAAGGGAGAGCGCCCCCCACTCCAGTCTCCCGACAGGATTTCCGCGGCGGTCCGGGGTGCAGAAAGCGCCATAGAAGGCCTCCTGTGCTTTTTAGAACCACGCCAGCAAGAGGAAAATCCAGATCCAGATCAGCCCCAGAAAGTGCCAGTACAGGGCCGTGTTTTGCAGTACGGCTTGCAGGCGCAGGGCTGTACTCTCCGAGCTTCGAGCACTCTGGAGGAAAGCCCATCCGAGCGCGATCAGGCCCCCGAGCACATGCAGCCCGTGCGCGGCGGTGAGTACGTAGAAGAAGCTGCTGGCCGGATGGGTCTGCAGAAAGACTCCCTCCGCGGCCAGGGCGCGCCAGGCGGCCAGCTGGCCGAACAGAAACAGCAACCCGAGCAGGGAGGCGAACCCCAGGAGCCGGTGCATCCCGGCCCGATCGCCCCGCCGGGAGCGCCCGAGGGCTTGTTGCAGCAGCAGACTGCTTAGCGCCAGGAGAAGCGTGTTGAACCACAAAATCGGGGGCAGAGAGACGCGCTCCGTCAGGGGGCCAACGCGCACGATGTAGGCGCTTGAGAAGGCGGCAAACAGAATCGTCAGGCTACCGAGGAGCAACCACATGCCGAACTGAGCCCCGAAGGCGGGTTGTGTCATGCCATGCGGAGCATCATCATGGCCCCCGTCGTCTCCCCGTCCGTTTCCGCTGGGGGTCCGGTTGATCGGCGGAGGGAGGCTGCCTCGGCGTAACAGGGGACGCTGCAGGGTATCCGGCATAAGCTCCTCCCATCAGCGATCCAGCGCGTTGCCGTTTCCTCCGGATCCGACTCCGTCCCCGCCTCGATCTTCAACCGGGACGGGCTCCAGAGGGACGGTCTGCGGGATGTAGTCTTCCGGGGCTCCAGGTACGGAGTAATCATAGGCCCATCGATGCACAACGGGGAGCTCTGGGCCCCAGTTTCCATGGGGTGGGGGGGAGGGAGCCTGCCATTCCAGCGTGGTGCCCTGCCAGGGGTTGGCCGGCGCCTTCGGACCCCGGATCCAGCTGTGGATAAAGTTGTAGAGAAAGAGCAGTTGGGCAGCGCCGACGATCAGGGCGGCTATGGAGATTAGAAGCTGGATCGTCTGCGCATCCGGTGGGATGAAATCATAGCCGGAAAAGCCGTAGTAGCGCCGGGGCACGTTCAGGAAGCCCAGGTAATGCATGGGGAAAAAGATCCCGTAGACGCCCACAAAGGTGAGCCAGAAGTGCCAGCGTCCCAGCCGTTCGCTGAGCATGCGCCCGAAGAGCTTGGGGAACCAATGATACAGGCCGGCGAAGATGCCGAAGACGGACCCCATCCCCATGACGATATGAAAGTGTGCGACTACGAAGTAGGTGTCCGTCAGTTGAATGTCCACGGGCGGATTGCCCAGGAAGATGCCCGTCAGGCCCCCGGTGACGAAAACGGAGACAAAGCCGATGGCAAAAAGCATGGCGGTTGTAAAGCGCAGATTGCCCCGCCAGAGCGTAGCAACCCAGTTGAAGGTCTTGATCGCCGAAGGCACCGCGATAAGTAACGTGGTCACCATGAAGGCCGTGCCCAGATAGGGGTTCATGCCGCTGATGAACATATGGTGCCCCCATACGATGAAACTCAGAAAGGCGATCGCACATATGGAGAGCACCATCACCCGATAGCCGAAGATGGGCTTGCGCGCGTTGGTGGAAATGACCTCCGAGACAATGCCCATAGCGGGCAGGATGGCGATGTAGACCTCCGGGTGGCCGAGGAACCAGAACAAATGCTGCCAGAGCAGCGGATTGCCCCCTTCATGGGGGATATGCTCTCCGCCCACGACGACGTAGGGCACAAAGAAGCTCGTGCCCAGATGGCGATCCAGAAGCAGCAACACCGCGCCGGCAAAAAGGGCCGGAAAGGCCAGCAGGCCTAAAATGGCCGTGATCAAAAGCGCCCACACCGTAAGCGGCAACCGACCCATGGACATGCCCCGGGTGCGCATGTTCAACGCCGTGGTGACGTAGTTGAGTCCGCCCATGACGGAGGAGACAATAAAAATGGCCATCGCAATGAGCCACAAATCTTGCCCCAGACCCGAACCCGGTACGGCCTTCTGTACGCCGCTGAGCGGGGGATAGGCGGTCCATCCGGCCGCCGCCGCGCCCCCGGTGACGAAAAACGAGGCCAGGATCACGATGCAGGAGAGCAAAAAGACCCAGTAGCTAAGCATATTCACGAACGGATAGGCCATATCCCGCGCCCCGACCTGCAGGGGGATGAGCAGGTTGCCAAACCCCCCGAGCAGAATGGCCGTGATGAAAAAGAACACCATGAGCGTACCGTGCATGGTGATCAGAGCCAGATAGGACTCCGGCTTGAGCACGCCATCCTGATAAAGGCCGGGGAAGAGCTTGGACAAAAGGGGGATCGGATGTTCGGGCCATCCCAGCTGCAGGCGCATCAGCCAGGAAAGCACAAGGGCCACAAAACCCATGAACAGCGAGGTGAGGATGTACTGGGCCGCGATGATCTTATGGTCCTGACTGAAGATGTATCGCGTCCAGAAACTGCGGGGCTCATGCAGGTGGGTCTGGGCGGTTTCGTGGGCCATAGCGCCTTTCTCCCCTCACTTAGAAGAACAAATCGGCTACGGTGAGCTGCTCGGCAAGCCACCGCTGGACCTCTTCCTCGGTGGCGATCGTGAGCAGTCCACGCATGGTATAATGCCCCAGCCCGCACAGTTCGGCGCAGGCGATCTCGTAGTCGCCCGTTTCCGTGGCGGTGAAGACAAAGCGCGTCGTCATACCCGGTACCAGATCCTGTTTGACACGCAGCCGGGGCACGAAGAAGCTGTGCAGCACATCTTTGGCCCGCAGGTAAACGACCACGGGACGGTTTACGGGCAGATACAACTCGCCCTGTCCGGCGGGGAAGAAGATGTCATCCCGGGCGGCGGGATCTTCCAGGTCGATGCCGAAGGGATTATCGTCTGTAATGAGTCGGGGATCGGTGCGTCCGAACTGGCCATCGGCGCCCGGGTACCGGAAGCCCCACTTGAACTGTTCCCCCCATACCTCCACGACGAACGCATCCGCCGGGGGAGGACGGTGGATTTGCAGCCATAGCTGCCCTCCGCTTACGATCAGGGCCGTCAGGATGATGGCCGGCACCACGGTCCAGGTCAGCTCCAGCGCGCGATGTTCGCGGATGTGCGCGGCACGACGAGAGGGATCTCCGCGAAAGCGCCATACGGAGTAGGCCAGCAGGCCGTGCACGAGCGCGAAAACCACGCCCGTGATGAGCAGCGTGACCGTAAAAAGACGGTCGATCGCCGCGCCGTGCACCGAGGCCAGGGGCGGAAGCCACCACCTGCCGGAGGCCACGCTCAGAACAGCCACAAGCACAAAAAGAAAAATGAACAGGCCCAGCGCCACGCCCTGTCTGGGGTGAAACATAGCGGCCTCCTCCCGCGCTTTAGCGGCGTACGAACTTGAAGTTGACCTCTGCGGTCGCTCCGGAACGAACCGTAACGGTTTGGCTGACCGTGCCCAGTCGCTCGTGCCAGGCTTCCAGCGTATAGGTGCCCGGCGGTACGTTGCGGATCGTAAAGGAGCCGTCCTGACCCGAAACGGCGAACACGGAATGATCGAATACGGCCAGATAGGCGCGCATCCACGGGTGTACGTCGCACTTGAAGGTGGCCGTGCCGGGGAGTTCGGGCTTATCGAACTGGCGCGTCATTTTGGCGCCCTTGTTCGGCTGACCGATGTTGAACTCCCCGTTGTTGCGGCTAGTAAAGTGTACGTTGTGCAGCAGGGGATCGGAGTTGCGGATCTCCACCGGCTGTCCCGTCATCACGGCCAGCACGCGCGGAGTATACCAGCAGCCGACCTGATCCAGCACGGCGACCGTCCGTACAGGGCGAAATACCTTCCCCTGGGTGCCGGATTTGGCGTAGATGAGCACGTTCTGTAGCGTATTGTCCGCGTTGAGCACAAACTCCCCCGAATCAACCGTTTTGCCCCCGTGCAGGGCATCGCAGGCCCGATCCTGTTTCATGCTCACCGGACGAGTGCGGATGGGGGTTCCTTCAAAGTATACCTTGCCCCGAATAGTACCCCCTTGGGCCCAGAGGTCACCGGTAAGGGCCAACACCAGAAGAGCGGGCAGCATTCCCCGGAACATGCGTCCAACCTCCCGTTAGGGTGTGCGATAAGAAAGGGCGAACATATACGAAGAAAAACCCTTGCATAGCCCCTGCTCGTTGTCCCGACCCCGCATAGACTGACTGCACAGACGAACACGCGCCCGGAATATAGTCCGGGCGATCTGGAATGTCAAGGAAGTTCGACTTATCCTCGAGATAGCGCAGAGTTCTGGAAAAGACGATCCCCCCGCGTATACCGATCAGGGCGAAAGCACCCCGTATCCGCACGGACGCCGGCCAGAACAGCCCGCTGTCCAATTCAGTGCCTGACAGGATGGGTGGGCCTCTGCATAGCCCGAAGCGCGCAGACGGTTCCGGCTGCCCCCGCCTTTTGCGCACGGTCCAGCGGGATGCTGCAGGTTCATTTGCGCGCTCCTTGCTCGAGCACAGGTGAGCTCAGGTCTCCTGCGCATGCTTCCAGGTTGCCCTGGAGCCATTTAGCTTCCACTCCGGGGTTGCTCAAGCGGCACTTTCGGATGGCTTTCCGTACATGCCGAGCAGGATGGCGTCTCTACGCGCCGTGGTTTTCTACTGGAGCGTTCACCGAATCTCGGGCAGATGAGGCGGGCGGTCTGTGCCTCCCATTTCCCCGTGGCCGCAGGGGGATAGGCAGTCTGCTTTCCGCCCCCACCTGGAGGACGGGTTTCCAGAGCGGATCCAATCCCGGCTCTACCACCCCTTCGGTGGGGCTGTATCAGGGCTCCGCGCTTGCATAGGGGAGCAAGCGGCGATACAGCCCCCAGAGCGTGCGTGATACGTCCGGGTTGAGCGTGTTGAGGTCGCCGATGATTCGGTCGCGCATCTGGTAGAGGGCCTGTATGGTATCGGATGGCACGATCGACGGAGGCAGGGCGTGGAGGGCATCGAAGAAACGACCTGCTTCGCGCAGGGCGAGACCGTAGTTCTGCTCGCTCACGCGGTCCAGCGTTGCGCCCAGATAAACGAGGCTGCGGGCAACCTGCAGGCGCGCTTCTGCCTGTTGGCGCTGTCGGGATTCGGAGGCGCACTGCAGGCGCATGGGGATATAGGTGGCCAGGAACACCACAAGCGCGGTTGCCGCCATCCAGGCCAGCCGATGGCGCCATGTCGTCATAGGAGCTCCCTTACCGTTCGGAACGGTAATCCAAAAATATCGGTATTCTCCGGTCCTGTCCAGTAGGCCCGCCGGGGGAAGCGTTCTCAAAAGGCCCCCATGTTCGGGGGTCTTTGATGCGCCGCGTTTCTTTTTGTAAGGGGATGGCAGTGGGAAAAGGTACTTTGGAACCCCAGACCCCTTCGCGCGGGCCGTTTTGCGGGCTGGTACAAAAGATGCCGTAGTGGAGCCGAAACCCTCAGATGGGGTTGTGAACCCAAAAAAGTAAGGAGTAAGTCGCCATGGGTCAGCAGCAGTTGCTTCTCCTTGTACTCGGGATCGTGATCGTGGGCATCGCGATCGTGGTGGGTATCCAGGCCTTTTCGGCCAATGCGAAGAAGGCCAATCAGGATGCCATGTTGCAGGACCTTCTCCGTCTAGCTACGGACGCGCAGGCCTGGGCCAAGAAGCCCGTGGAGTTCGGTGGCGGAGGGGGCAAGTGGGATGGCCTGACGATCGGCAAGCTGGTGGGCAAAAACCCGACGTGGGCCGCCGATACGAACGCCAACGGTATATACAAATTTGAGCAGGCCCCTTCGGGTGATGCCGCCACGACGAACGTCACGCTAGTTGGCGAGAACGCTAACGAGAGAAACCGGGTCAAGGTCACCTTCAACGCCACGAAGATTGTGCAGACGCAGTTTGAAGATCTGCAGCAGTCGCAGCAGCAGCAACAGCAGTAAAGCAACGACAGCCATGCCCGAGTATCGCTTTACGGGGATCGCCCCGACGGGGCAGCTGGTGCAGGGGGTGCTGTTTGCGCCCAGCCGGCGCGCGGCCCGGCAGAAGGTGCGCGAGCTGGCCCGACAGCATCAGTTTCTGCTGCGCGCGCTCGAGCCCCGTCAGGTTTTCCTCTACAAGGCGCGCCATCCGTCGGGGCGCATCCTTCGGGGCGAGCAGCGGGCCTTCAGCAAAGCCGAGGTCGTCCGGGCCCTGGAAAACCTGGGCCTGGAGGTCATCCGGGTGGAGCGAAAGCTCCTGGATCTGCAGCTGCGGCCCTCCTCCACAGAGGTGATCCTGTTTGTGCGTCTGGCAGCCAATCTGCTGCAGGAAAAGTTGCCCTTTGATGAGATCCTTTTGCTGCTGGAGCAGGACGTGCGCAACCCCGTGCTCCGGCAGGTTATCCGGGACATTCACGGGGATCTCAAGCGCGGGGTGGAGGCGCGAACGGCCTTCATGAAGCACCAGCATGTGCTGGGGCGTTTTACCGCCTACATGCTCGGCATGGCCACCCAGTCGGGCAACATGGCCGAGATCTTCGAGGCCACGGCCCGCTTCCTGGAGCGTCGGGAGGATTTTAAGAAAAGCCTGCGTAGTGCGCTGATTACGCCTGCGATCACGCTTCTGGTGCTCATCGGCGCTTTCATCTACTATATCTGGTACATTTTCCCCGAAACGGCCCGCCTGTTTCAGAAGTTCGGCATCACGTTGCCCCCGCTCACAGCGGCCACGCTGCACATCGCCGACTGGTTAGACCAATACGGGCTATTGCTTTTCGGGGGGGTGCTTGCTCTGCTTGTGGGCTTTCTTTTCTGGTCGCGCACACCCCGGGGCAGGCTCACGCTGGATCGCCTCTTGATCCGGATCCCCATCGTGGGGCCGCTGTTGCACAAGATCCATGTGGAGATCTTCTGCCGCGTCTTCAGCGTCCTTTATTCCGGTTCCGGAGAGAATATCGAGGTCATGAAGCTCGCCGCCGAAGCCTGCGGCAATACGTACATGGAGCGGCAGATCAAAACGCGCACGATCCCACTCATGGTCGCGCAGGGCATGGATCTGGTGCGCGCCATGGCCGCGTCCGGTGTTTTCACCCCCATTTCGCTGGCCCGTTTCCGGGCGGGGGCCGAGACGGGCGCGGTGCGCAAAGCGGCTCAGCAGATAGCCGACTACTACGAGCGGGAGACGGGCTTTCGCATGAAGACCGTCATAGAGGCGATTCAGATCGGCATCGCCATATTCCTCACGATCGCCATCACCATCCTGACCCTTATTTCCTCCGAGGTGGCCCTGATTTCACCGGATGCGGGAACGTACCTGCGCTAAACGCCCATGTCGGAATACACGCCCATAGAACGACCCACCAACGGCGAAGCGGAAACGAACCGCCTCAGAGGGGTCATCCAAGACCGTGTGGTGGCCTCCCTGCTCAGCCAGGGGCTGATTGGTCCGGAACATGTGCGCCGGGCGCTGGAGATCCAGCGCCAGGAGCGCGGGGAGCGCCGGGCGCTGTGGCGCATCCTCATGGAGGAGCTGGACGTCGATCCGGATCTGGTGCTCGAAGAGGCCGCGCGCACCTACGCCTTCCGGCGGGCACACATCGATGAATCCCGCGTCGATCCGGTTTTCGTCCGTCAGGTACTGGATTCCTTCCCCAAACCGTTCCGGGAAGAGCTATTGGCGCTCAAGGTGTTGCCTTTGGCCTATGAGGTCGAGCAGCAGGGCTATCTGCGGCTCATCTTTGCGAGCGCCGATCCTTCTCATCCCCGCCTGATGCGCCTGCTGCGGGAGCTGGGGCTGGAGCGTTACGAGGTCCGCTATGCCCCCCGGCAGGCTATTGAGGAGCTGTTGCAGGTCGTCTCGCCGGGCAAAAACGAATACCTGGAGCGCATCCGCGAGCAGGGGATGGCCTATGATCTGGGCGCCACCTACGCGGAAGAGGGCTCGGTGGTAGATGAGCGCCAGATCGAGGCGGAAATCAACCGCAGCACGATCATCAACCTGCTCGAGGGCGCTCTGGTGGAAGCCGTACGGCTCGGGGCGAGCGACATCCATATCTTTCCCACCGAGCCGCGTCGAACGGAATTCCATTTCCGCGTCGACGGGCGGCTCCAGCTCTGGCATGCGGAGGAAAACCTGCATCCGGAGGCCATCCTGGCCGTGGCCAAAGATCTGGCCGGTAATGTGGATCGCTTCGAGCGCGATCGGGCACAGGATGGGTTCATCCAGCGCTGGGTCGACGGGGCCCTGATCCGCTACCGGGTTTCCGTCTTGCCCATCGCCAGCGCCTATCAGGAGATCCGGGCCGAGTCAATTGTGATTCGCGTCCTGGATGATCGCAAAGTAATTACGGACCTCTCCCGGCTGGGCCTGTTGCCTTCGGCGCTGGAGCGCTTCAAAAAGGCCATCAGTCAGCCCTATGGCATGGTTGTTGTCACGGGCCCGACGGGCTCGGGTAAATCCACCACGCTTGTTGCGGCCCTGCATCATGTGATCCGGCCCGATGTAAACGTGCTCACGGTCGAGGATCCGGTCGAGTACATCATCAAAGGCGCTCGACAGATCCGGCTCAGCCACAAACTGGGCTTCGAAGATGCCCTGCGCGCCATCCTCCGGCACGATCCGGACATCGTTATGGTCGGGGAGATGCGCGACCGGCAGACGGCCGAGCTGGCCATCAAACTGGCCAATACGGGGCACCTGACCTTTGCCACGCTGCACACCAATGATGCGCCGAGCGCGATTGCGCGGCTGTACAAAATGGGCATAGAGCCCTTCTTGATCGCCTACGCGATCAACCTGGTTATGGCGCAACGGCTGGTGCGCGTGCTCTGCCCACAGTGCAAGGTCGAGGATCGGGAAACGGATCCGGAGCTGCTCAGGGCGCTGGGCTTTAGCGAAGAAGAACTCAAGGAGGCCACCTTCTACCGGCCGGGGCATAGGGCAAACTGCAAACGCTGTGGAGGGGTCGGGTACAAGGGGCGAAGGGCCATCGCCGAGGCCCTGTACTTCAGTCGAGAGATCCGGCGCCTGATCGTGCAATCCCGGGGCGATATCGACGAAGATGCCATCCGGGAACAGGCCATACGGGAGGGGATGCTCACGCTTCGCGCCTCAGCTCGGGCACTGGCTGTGCAGGGAGAAACCTCGCTCGAAGAGGTCCTGCGCGTAACGGCCGATGAAGCCTGAGGGCCGTCCAAGAAGCAACCCGTTCTGCCCGCAGAGCGAGCAAAGGGAGACTGCGTATGCAGCAGACGCTGCTGGCCTTCTGTGCCCTGCTCATCGCCTGCCTGTGGGCGCTGTCGCAGCAGCGGGCGTTGTTGGGAAACCGATTCAGCATGGTGCACCTGGAGCTCGAGCAGGCCGCCGCCGAGGTGGCCCGAGATATGCTGGACCGCATCGGAAGCAAGCCCTTTGACGCCGCCGCCCTGCAGGGCGGGATTGCCGATCTGAGCCAGCTTACCTGGCCCCTGCTGCCCACGGGGCTGCCCTTTGATCAGTGCATGGACATCGATGATGTGCACGGCATGTTGCCGTATACGTACCGGACCCCGGATAGCCTGCGCTTTGAGGTCCGGGCCGAGGTGCGCTACGTGGATCCCGAAGACCCCACGCGGATCGTCTCCGGCCCCACGCTGGCCAAGGAGGTAACCGTGACGGTCACGCATCCGGAGATGCGCGCCCCCGTACGACTCAAGCGGATTTTTAGCTACCCCTGAAGGCTATGCATGTGCTCTGGGACCATACCAACGCGATGGTGATCGGCGGCGTCGTTTTGCTCATTCTGCTGGGTATTCAGGATCGGGCCCGGCAGGCGCGCACGGAGGCCACGCTGTATTACATGGCCAGATCCGAAGCCTTCGCTTTTATTGAGACGCTGGAGCGAGATCTCCTCAACATCGGCTCCGGGGTGCCGACCGGAGAGGCCAAACTGCTCTCCGCCGATAGCACGCATCTCATCTTCCGGCGTCGTTTTGAGATCGACGGGCCTATCCGCACGATCCGCTATGTGTGCCAGCCCGCCCGGGAGGCCCCCGAGGGGAGGCCGCTTTATGAGGTGCGGCGTTATGTGGACGACAACCCGGCCGGTCAAAGCCCCGGTATGTTGGCTCGTTTCCGTTTTGATCTGCTCGATGAGGCGGGCCAACCTACCCAGGATCTTGCTGCTGTGCGTCAGATTCGGGTTTACATGGCTGTAGCCTACCCATTCGGCCAGCGGGGGCATCTGCCCCACACGCGCTGGCATGCCGTATATCGGCCGCGTGCGCTCGCCAGACCCTGAGAAGGAGATACGCGTATGGGCAAAGGGATACTGATCACGGTGTTGCTGGCCCTCTTCGGAGTGGGCGGGTTGCTCTATGGCATGCGAGATACCCTGTTTCGCAGCGAGGCCAAGCTCATCAAGTGGGAAGAAGAGATCCTGGCCCGCGAGATCGCGCGCAGCGCCTACAACCTGGCTCTGAGTCGGCTCAAACGGGAGCCGGGTTGGCGTTCCGGATGGCCGGCCCGTCCGTATGGAGAGGGGACCATGGAGGTCTCTATCCAGGAAGCAGGATCCGGTCTGCTGGAGCTTGTGGCCACGGGTCGCTACCGATCGGCCACCGCACAGATCCGGGGACGAGTTTCCCTCTCCACCGGATTTCCGGCCACGGTCACGATGGATGTATTCAGCCTTACAGCCGCTTTCTCCGGCGGGGCGTTCAGGATTTCGGGATATGACCAGCGTCCCCCGAGCCTGGGGGGCGGTGCGGGGCCCGGACCGCACACACATGCCCTCTGGAGTACCTCACAGGCGGGGGCTAGCTCGCTTCTTGCCGCGCTTGCTCGTTTGCCGAGCAGTGCCGTTTCCGGCATCGGGGGAACGCCCGATGTGCACGTGGGCTCCCTGCCCTGGAATCTGACGGAACTCCTTCAGGAGGTGGAGCAACATGCCACCGAAAGCTACACCGGTCCCCGTACCTTCGTCGGCAATCGTGTCTTTGGATCGCCTTCACAGCCGACCATTATGGTCGTCAACGGAGATGCTGTCTTCTCCGGCTCGGTCTCTGGATACGGTGTGCTTCTGGTCAAAGGCAGTCTGACGCTGTCGGGGACCTTCTCCTGGGAGGGGCTCGTTATGGTGGAAGGCCGCGGCCCTTCCCAGGTGGTGCTTTCGGGTAACCCGGCAATCTACGGAGCCTTGGTCATGCGCAGCGCCGATCCGGGTCTGCCCGGGGGGCATTTTGATGTGGATATCTTCGATCGGCCCAACAGCACCAAGGTCGTTTACCACAAGCACCAGTACGATGACGCCTACGATGTAACGTATGTGGACCTGCTTGCCGACAGTCGGCTCCGATGGGATCTGGTCCAGCGCTCCGGGGCACGCCGGATCCGCATCGAGCTCATCAACACACACAACCACGGTATGGGGACGCTGACCTTTGATGCCGGCTCGGGTCCCCAGCAGATCCCGCTCCCGAGCTCGTTCTCCGTGACCCTCGCTCCGACCCAGTTGCGCGCCCTGCGGATCGATTTTCGCGCGCTGGGCGCATTGCGGGGTACGGAGCCCAAACGGGTACAAAGGGATCCTTCCGGCCGGGATGGGGCGCTGAGCGTGCGGGTCTATAACGCGGACAAGGGACAACTCATCTACGAGCTTTCCGTCTATCACCATGTCAAAGAGGACGGAACGCCTGAAGACAACCCCGGAGGCGGACTGCTTTTCTCCATGAGCGGGTCTGCCCTCATCCAGTACAGCTCCGAAGCGCTCCGGCGGCTGGGCGCGCTGTTGCCCTCTCTGCGGAACGCGGGCGGGCTTTTGGTCCTGGAGGAGATCGAAAAATAAAGACGTTTCCTTTCTACCCGCCTGGGGGTAAAAACGAACCCAACGCTGCCGTCGGGGACCAGCGGCGTGAACCGTCCGGCCCGAAAGGGGCGGGCGGTTCGATTTTTGCCTGTCAACGAAAGGAGCATTTTTTAATCAAAAGTGGGTATCTATGGAGCGGGCCCAGTGGATCGAGGCGGTCGGGGCGCTTCTCGTGTTGGGTTCGCTCACCTATGGGGCTTTCCATCAGGTGGGGACAGCACGGCAGCTGGCTGATCGGGAGCAGGCCACTGTAGTCGCCGTGGGGCTGGCCCGCGGGGTGCTGGAGCTCTGCGCCCTGCGGGCCTTTGACGAGCGGAGTCTTTCCCGGTGGTGCTCCCATCCCGCTGAGCTCACCCCGCCGGGGGCCTTGGGGCCCGAGGTGGGCGAGGGGGAGTTTGTCGAGTTCGACGACCTGGATGACTTTCACGGCTGGAGCCGGGTCGATACGGTGGGCGGGGTGCCCTACCAGCTGGAGGTCCGGGTCTACTACGCCGATCCGAATGATCTGGACCGGCCCGCTTCGGGGGCCACGTTTTTCAAGACCGTCCAGGTCCTCGTGCACAGCCCCGGGCTGGCAGAGCCCGTGCGCCTAAAGCGCACCTATGCCTACTTCCGATGACATGGCTTGGACATCTGAGCGCGGTGCTCCTGTTCGGTACGATCTCCTTGGGGATCGTAAGCCTGAAGGGTATGCTCGATCGCGTGCGCGCGGAGCTCTGGTTGCGTTACATGCAGAAAGCGCGCACGTTGGAACTCATCGATGCCCTGGAGCGGGACCTCCGGCTTCTGGGCAGGGGATTGGAGGATCGGTCGGCCATGCTCCTGGGCTGGGGTCCGGACTCGTTGCTCTTCTGCGCCGATATCAACGGCGATGGGAGATCGGATTCCGTGCTGTATCGCTGGATGCGGGGCGCTGAATCCCCTTCGGGCCGTATCGAGCGCTGGGTAAACGGCTCCCTGAGCGGGGAGACAGGCTCTGGCGTGGAGGTGTTTGCTCTGGAGCCGCTGGACGAGCGGGGGCGGCCTGTCGAAGAGCTCGCCCGGATCCGCCTGTTTCAGGTCCGGCTACGCTATCGAGCGCCTTTCCCGCAGGCGGTCGTCCCGCTGGAATGGGTTTCTTTTGTGGGGGCGCCGAATCTGAGCCGTTGAGGGGGCGGGGAGATGGGTAGAGCGCTGTTGCTGTATGTGGCCGGGGCCGGGATGATACTGGGCCTACTTTTCTGGCAACTGCGGGGGCAAAACCTCGAGGATGTTCGGGTCTCCAGTCGATATTATGAGCGCGTCCTGGCCCGCGAGATCGCCCGTACCGGTCTGGCTCATGGTATGAGGCGGCTCCTGGAGGCGTGGCCGATGCTCGATCCCATCGAAGCCCGCCCGTATCAGGGCGGCCACTACACGGTCAGCTCGCTGGAGCTCGGCTCCGGATCGGTGCGGCTGGAGGCCATAGGCGTCTACGGACGGGAACGGGATACGGTCGCCGTAGTGCTGCGCCGAGCTCCGAGCCCGATACCGGACTTTCCGGCCGCGCTCACCGTAGCCAGTCTTTTTTCCGATGAGGTCTCGGCCAGCTTCCGGGGAAATGCCTTTCAGGTCGATGGCCGGGATCACGACCTCAACGGCGCGCCCCTTTCGGAGGCGCAGGCCGCCTATGGGATTCTGGCCACACGCCCCGGGATACGGGATCGGATCCGGGGGGCGCTCTCGGGCCAGCAGTACGACAACGTGCAGGGACGCGATGGGCTGGTGCCGAATGTTGTCTCCGGGTCTGCCGGTTTTGATGTTTCCGCTTTCCTGGACCAGCTCCTGGCCTCCGAGGCGCAGCTGCTGCCCGCCCGGATGAGCGGCAACTACACGCTGGGCTCTTTTGCACAGCCCATTCTGGCCCGGGCGCCCAATGGGCTGGAGCTCTCGGGCGCGATCTGCGGGGTGGGGATTCTTCTGGTTGATGGATACCTGCGCCTGTCCGGGAACGTGCGCTGGCACGGTCTGCTCGTGGTGCGCAATGGAGAGGATCTGGCCGTGCTGGAGACCGTCTCCGGCACGCCCCAGATTATCGGGGCCATGCTGGTCTATAACAGCGCTTTCCGTCCCATCTCGCTTCGTATAAACGGCAACCCGTCGTTGCTCTACAGCTCCGAGGCCCTGGAGTGGCTGCGCAGGCGGCTTCACTTCGGCCAGGGTGGCATTGAAATTGCCGACTGGGTCCGTTGAAGGCCCCGGCAGGCCGCGGAGTCCAGCCAGTTGGAGGGTGGGTATGTCGACTTCTCCGTCCGCTATACGTTCCTCAAAGGCCCGTAGTGTGCCCCCTTTTCCGGAGGCGGCGCGCGAGCTTATTACCAAACTATCCCCTCGCGTTACGGGTCTGGAACGGGTTCAGCATCAGGCCGCTGAGCTGATACGCCTCCCGGAAGCCGTGCGTGGGGGGCTGGAAGCAATCATGCACTTTCTGCTGGAGTTCATGCTCGAGCAGGAGGCATCGGACCTCGATCTGGGGGGGCGTGCTGCCAATGGATACGTCTGGTATCGCATTCACGGGGCCAAGCGGCCCCACCCGGAAGTAGGGCGATACGATCCCGATGAGGCCAATCTGCTCATTCTCGCCCTGACCACGGACCGCATCCGCGAACGGCTCTATGAGCGGCTGAGCGTGGATTTCTCCTATGAGCTGGTATACCAGGGACGGCGTCGGCGCTTTCGGGCCACGGCGTATCTGGAGGACGGGTATCTGGCGCTGAACATGCGTGCGCTGCCCGAACAGGTCCGTCCGCTGGATTCGCTGGGCTTTCACCCCAACATCGTCAGACACCTCATGTTCGAGTACGTCCGTGACGGGCTCACGCTCGTTACCGGGGTTACGGGATCGGGGAAATCGACCACGCTGGATGCCATCATCGAGGCTACTAATCAGCTCTCCGAGGCGCACGTGATTATTCTGGGGGCACCTGTGGAGTACGTGCACACCTCAAAGCGTTGCCTGATCCGGCATCGGGAAGTCGGTCGGGACGTGCATTCTTTTAAAGAGGGCACAATCCAGGCCCTGCGCCAGGACCCGGACATTATCGTCATCGGCGAGATGCGGGATCCGGATACGATTATGGCGGCACTGGAGGTTACGGACTCCGGACACAAGGTTTTCTCCACCCTGCACACCTCTTCGGCTGTGGAGTCCATTGACCGCATCATTGCCGAATGTCCGGTCGAAGAGCAGGAGCGTGTGCGGCATCGGTTGGCCGACGTCTTGCGCGTGGTGATCTCCCAGAAGCTCTGTCCCCGCATCGGCGGAGGCAGGGTGTTGGCCAAGGAAGTGCTGCTGGTGACCCCTTCGGTAAGGGCCGCTATCAAGAACAACAACACCGCGGAGATCTATCAGATGATCTGGGAGGGGGGATCGCTGGGCATGATCACCATGGAACAGGATTTGTTTCGGCTCTATCGGGCGCGCCAGATCACCTGGGAGACGGCGATGAATTTCGCCAACAACAAGCGGCGGCTCCAGCAGCTTCTCCAACAGGCAGAAGGGTAGGTCATGGCTCGACGTTCCGAGCGCGTAGCCGGGGTGTACGTTACCCCTCAGCAGGTGCACGTGGCGGTGCTGTCGTATCGCAACGGGCAGATCCGGGTTCATCGGCTGGAGAGCCGGCGGCGCACGTTCACCTCGCTGGCCCAGGCGCTTACCGTGGGGCAGCTTTCCGGTGGGGAAGAGCCCGTGCCTTTGACGCCGATGGAGGTAAATTCTTCCTCGCAGGTCATAGAGGAGGAGCTTTCGACCAACGGGCTGGGAGGCGGCGATCTGATTTCCTACACCCCGCTGCTCGATCAGCCGGGGCCTGCGGACATCACGGCCGAACTGCGCGAGCTTCTGGAGACCGAGGTGCACGAGCATCGGCTGCGGGTGGGATTCTGCATCACGGAGCCGGACCTCGCGCTCCGGGAGCTCCCCATACCCCCGGACTGGAAAGAAGAGCAGGTGGAGTTCAAAAGCCTCTTTCGCCTCCTCAAAGAGCAGTTCGATGAGGCCGTAACTCCCGATGCGGTGGCGTTTGTGCCCTTCAAGGAGCGCGCGGTGCTGGCCATCATCCGCATGCCCACCTCGCCGGTTCTGAACTCTTTGGCCCGGCTGCGCGTGCTCTGGGGCCGACGTTTCCCGGAGGTGGGCCTCCTCGATGCTGAACCCACGACGCTGCTCGGCATGGCCCGCGCCTGTCATGCCATTTTGCCGGACGAGGCGTCCTTCATCGTGCGTGTGGGCTTGGAGGAGACCCTCGTGCTCGTGTTGCGGGGCGAGACGCTGTTGCGGGTCGAGTCCCTGAAAGCCGTCACCATCTATGATAGCCCGGAAACGATCTCCAGCCGCCTGCTCCTGTTGCAGGATGAAGAGGGGCTGGAGCGCGTGCACAACCTCTACGTGATGACTGAAGGGGGGGATAGCGACCGGTTGCGGGCGCAAATGGAGGCCTATTTCCCGGGTGCCTATGTGGTGCCCCTCAGCGAGGGCCTCCCCGAGATGGCCATCGAGCTCGACGAGGGGGTATCGCCGGAAGCGCTGGAAGCCTACACCGTACCCCTGGCCGTGGCGCTCCGGCTGCTGACTCAGGATCACGCGCTTTTCTATGACGTCAACCTGCTGCCCCCGGAGCTGGCACAGCGGCCCGCTCCGCTGGAGTTGGCCTGGCATGGATATGCCTGGCTTTTGCTGCTGTTCATGAGCACGCTCTTCTTCGTCGGGCGTTTTTACCAGCAACGACTCCAGATTCGCCACTGGGAGGAGGCGCTTCGCGTGGAGGCCCCGATTTCGCCCCTGCTGGAGCGCGAAATCCGAACCCGTATCGATAGCCTGCAGGGGCTCGCTATGCGGTACGAAGCGGCCACCCGGGCGCTGGATAGCCTGCTTATGGGATCGGATCGCTGGAGCCGCGCCCTCGCCGCCGTGGCCGAAGCCACCGGCCTGATTGGGGGTATCTGGATCCGGGAGTGGGTGCCCGGAAAGGATTATGTCGATCTGGCGGGCTATGCGCTGGACCGGGATCGGGTTGTGGCTCTGGCTCGGAGGCTGGAGGGCACCATCCAAGCCGTGACGTTTGATGAAATCCGGGGTGCGCGGGTCTATCAGTACCTCATGCGTATTCCGAGCAGGGAGACCCTGCCCCGATCCGTGGAGTACCTGCGCACCCTTTCGGCCGCTGGAGCAACAGGAGGGGGATCATGAAAGCGGCCACGCGGAACTCGATCCTGCTCGGTCTGCTGTGGCTTCTGGTTGTGGGCATCGGGATCGGGCTTACGTTCTGGAAGCTGCCCGGACGCCTGCAGGAGCTCCGGGCCGAGGTGGAGAAGCTGCGGCATACCGGGGGGCGGCTGCAGGAGCTCCGCGCCGAGGAGGCCCGCGCCCAGGCCTATTACGAAGAGGCGCTGGCGCGCTGGAATGCGCAGTATAAAGTCCTTCCCGTGGGACTCAACACGGCCGAGACGATCGCCTACCTGAACCACCTCACGCCCATAGGGTTTGAACGTTTTGATGTGCGCTATGAGGGCACGGAGCGCTCCGGCTCGGTAGGGTGGCACCGCTACAGCGTATCCGGGGAGGGTTATTTCGTCTACCTATACCGGTTCCTGTGGAATCTGGAGAACAGCCCCCCGCTGTATAAGGTCACGGACCTGCAGATCTCCGACTTCAGCGCCGTGCGACCGGACAGGCGAACCGGGCAGGAGCGGCTGGAGGTGATGGTGAAGTTCTCCATGCGCCTGCTGGCCTATTTTACCGATGCGGAGGGGATTCGAGCGCCGGAACGCCGCACGGCACTCCCGCCGGAGGCGTTCGTTCCGTTCCGGGCCGCCTATAACCCCTTCTATCCGATCATCCTGGCTCAGGTGCCTCCTAACACCGAAGGGCTGCCCGATGTGGAGCAATCCGAGCTTCTCGGGGTAGGGCCGGACTGGGTGTTGCTGCGTGATCAGTACAAGCGTGTTCGCCGGCTCCGTATCGGGGACAGGGTCTATCTGGGCCATCTGGTGAGCACCAATCCGGCCATGGGGTTGGCCATCTTCCAGCTCGATCGGGGCGGGATCGTTGATCGCCTCGAGCTGGGCACCAATGACGTGGTCGGGAAGTCCGAATCGCGTTGAGGGAGAAACGGATATGCGCGTGTGGATCCTGCTGGTTGTGCTGCTTCTGGGCTGTCTCTGGGAGGCCACCGCTCAGGTGCGCCCACCGGAGCGCCTGATGCGCTCCTATATTCCTCCGGAGGAGCTGGTCTCCTTTGCCCCGACCACGCCGTTTGATCAGTTTCTGCAGATCATCAATGAGCTGGCCCGTCGGGCCGGGCAGAAGCCGCTTTTCGATCCGGAGGAGCGCACCACCCCCATCGGGGTAGCCATCAGTGGGCAGTACTGGCGCGATGCCCTGGAGCTCGTGCTCCGCCAGCACCGGCTTGCGCTGGCTGAGCGGCCCAGCTTCTGGTTGCTCGTGCCGGCCGCAGGGGAAGGGGTGGCTTCCCCATCGACCCCGGCGGGGCCTGGAACGCCCTCCGGGGAAGTGCCCGACCTGCAGAAGCGCGAGGTGGAGATCTCAGCGCTGTTCTTCGAGGTCAACACGGAAACAGCTCGCCAGTTGGGCGTCAATATCGCAGGTCTTCTGGAACGGGTGCTTCGTTCCGGGGCGGTGGGGCTGAGCTGGGGCCTCAGCAACGCGGCCCAGTTGCCCGTGGGGGCGCCGGAGCTCGGCCTGCGCCTGCGTCGGCTGTTGGGAGAGGGCGGACAGGACGGGGAGGTCAATACGGAGCTTCTGATCCGCGCCCTTGAGGATATGGCTCTGGGGCGTGTGGTCGCCAATCCCCAGATCACCGTGGAATCGGGCCAGAAGGGGGAGATCCAGGTCGGTTCCGATGTGCCCATATTCGCCCGGGATTTTGCGGGCAATACGATCACGCAGTTCGTGCGTACGGGCACGATCGTGAGCGTCGAACCCGTGGTGGTGCAGGATTCCGTGCCCTTCATCTATCTGAATATCGAGGTGGAGCGCAGTTCCCCGCGCCTGGTGGGGGCGGGGGTGGCGGTCGATAAAAGCCGCGCCTCCACGCGCGCGCTCCTGCTCGACGGAGAAGAGACCGTCATCGGAGGGCTTTTCAGCACGGAAGAAAACGTCTCTCGGGCAGGGGTTCCCGTGCTCAAAGACCTGCCGCCCTGGTTTTTCGGGCTCCGCTACCTGTTCGGGTACGAGAAGAAAACCCTGGTGCGCAAGGAGCTCGTCATCGTGCTGCGCGCCCGGATTCTGCCCCCGCTTACGGAACGTCGTCCGGGGGGATCGACCCTGCAGCGGATCCGGGAGCGGCAGGAGGAGTTTCGCCGGCGCCTGGGCCAGCAGTAGCGGTAGTTTCCCCTGCGGCGTCCGGCTTTTCTATAGATCAGCCGCCCCTCGGGGCGGCTTTTTCATTCCGCCCCGCGCTCGCCCCTTCCTGTAGCCGCGCCGTATTTTTCTGCCATGCGCCCGTCTTGCCGTGCCATGCTGATGGTGGTCATGCTTGCCTCCAGCGCCGGGGCGCAACAGGCTGCTCTGGAGGTGGGGATGGAACGATCGGCTACAGCCCTGGCTCACCGGCATGTGTTCCGGTGGGAGGCGCGCTCGGCAAGCTGGCAGCTGGGCCTGGAGAGCCGCTGGATCGCGGAGCGGCTGTTTTTCTCTTCCGGCTTCGGGCCGCGCCGCGATGACTGGTGGGCCCAGGCGAGCCTCTGGCGCGGATTGCCTCTGGGGGCCTTCGGGGTGGGTCTGCAGTCCCTCTATGCCGGACCACAGGATCGTCTAGGCGGATGGCAGCGCCTGCTGTGGGCGCGCTGGCGCTACGAGGCGGATCGGGCTCGTTTGCTTCTGGGGCCTCTGTGGGGATGGGACCGCCGTTCCCGCCGACAGGATCACGGCCCGGGGCTGCATGCCAGCCTGGGGTTCGAACAGATGCGCTGGGGAAACTACCGGCTTTCCGGGCGCGCGGAGGGCCAACAGCTCTGGGTCGGTCCCCGGCTGTTTCAGGATGCCCGTCTGGACGGAGAGCTCGAAGGGCTTTTTGCGCCGGCGGAATTCCAGCTGCGGGCTTCCTGGGTGCGGGCGCGGCGCGATTACTACCAGCCGGCCAGTTTTCTCAATATCGGCGCGGCCGGCATGAATGTGATCGAATCCACCCGGGCCGATACGCTCTGGGGGGAGATCGCCCTCCTGTACCCGATGGGCTCCGGGATCCTGCTGCGCTCCCGCCTCCGCGCGCAGGGACTGCGCCGCGAAGTGCTTCACCGCCGTGTTCCGGTCGATTTGCAGGTGCTCGATACCGGACTTGAGCGCCTGAGCCTGGAGGCGGAGACCGGTTGCCAGCTCACGGGCCGCTGGGGACAACTGGGCCTGGTAATGGGGTTTTTGAGCGAAGAGGAAGTTCGACGTCTGCTCAACGGCCAGGCTCTGCCTCCGGCCCTCCTGCAGCGCCAGCAGGAGCTGCTGGCGCTGGCCGGCTACTGGGTCCGGCAGACCCGTCTGAGCGCTTTTTACCTCTGGCCTGGCGGGGTGCGCCTGGACGGCATGGTCCGCATAGCCCGATACGACACCCCGGAGGGCAATGACGATGATTTCGACGAACTGCTCCTGCGCCTCGGCGTGCTGTTGGAACCCTGGCGGGGGCCGATTTTTTCCTGGAGCCTGCTCCTGCAGGGGCAGGCCGTACATACGGTCTATTTGAAGGCCGCGCGGAGCGCAGAAAACCAGTGGCGCCGCCTCCTGCGCCTGGAGCCCAGCTGGAGATGGCAGCCCGCCGCAGGCCAGGAGGTTCGGGCCCGAGCCGAGCTGCGCGCCAGCTACGCCACGGATGATTTCCGGCTTCCGGGCAGGACCCCGCGCGATCAGTCCGCACGGGAACTGCGCATGGAGCTTTTCGGCGATCACCAGATAGGGGCCCGCTGGGGTTTGCTCTGGCAGCTGAGCTACAGCCGGCTGCTGATCGGTCGGCTCTTCTGGCCCGAGTTCGCCGAGACCCCTGTGGATACGGTGCGCACCTGGGAGCTCTGGCCCCGCCTGAAGAGCCGGTTCCCCGGTTCAGGTCGTATCGAGGTGGAGCTGGGTTTGCGCCTCTATAGCCGAACACACTACCTTCTTCTTCCCCCGGCACGTGCGCTGCTGCGGCAGTGGGGGCCGGCCGCCTCCCTGAGCTGGTTGCTGGGCCCACGGGCTCAGGCGCGTCTGGAGGGATGGCTTCAGTGGCAGGGGTCGGGCACGAGGCCGTTTTCTTCTGCGCAGTCTTCCTCCTGGAGTAGACGACAGATCCCGAATGTGAACCTGGTTTTTTCGTGGATGCTCTGAGCCAACTACCCGCTCGAGAGTGGCATCTGGAGCTACCCAGTACCCATGAGGCACTCCTGCGCGCCTCCTCGCTGCTGGAGGAGGTGGCCCGGATCGTGGGCCTAAGCCCGGAACGGCATTTTGACCTCGTCGTGGCCGTCACCGAGGCCATCACGAACGCCATCGAGCATGCCCATGCCGGCAGATCCGAGTTGCCCATTCAACTTGAAGTCCGATGGGAGGCCGGTCGGCTCCGGGTAAGCGTGCAGGATCAGGGCGCTGGGTTCGACCCGGAGCACCTGCCCGATCCCACCCGACCGGAAAACCTGTTGCATCCGGGTGGGCGAGGCGTGTTTCTTATGCGCACACTCATGGACGAGGTCCACTTCTTCGATGGGGGACGCCGCGTGGAGCTAATACTGTACGTGAGCTGAGGGAGACCTATGGAGCAGTACATCATCAACGGCCTGGCTCTGCATGTGCATCGGAGGGGACAGGGGCCGGCCACGGTATGGATCCACGGCTTTCCGCTGGATCACCGGATCTGGGACCTGCAGGCTCCGCTGGCCCCGTTTTTCGAGCTTATCGCGCCCGATTTGCGGGGTTTCGGCTTCAGTCAGGTCTCTGTGGAGCCGTACACGATCGATGATCTGGCCGAGGATATCGATGACCTGCTCGATGTGCTCGGTATCCCGGAGGCGGTGGTGATCGGGCATTCCCTGGGGGGATATGTGGCCCTGGCGATGGCGCGGCGGTACCGTTTCCGGGTCCGCGCCCTCGTGCTGGTCTGTTCTCAGGCCCGTGCGGACTCCGAGGAGGCGCGTTCGGCCCGACTGGAGCTCGTTTCCCGTCTGCTGGAGAGTGGTAGCTCCGAGGTGCTCGTGGAGCGCTTTCAGAAGCTCTTTGCTGATCGCACCCGGGCCCAGCATCCGGAGCTCGTTGAGGCCGTTCTGGAGCGTATCCGTTCCGTGCCCGTGCAGGCGGCTGTGCACGCCCTGCTGGCTATGGCCGACCGTCCGGACAGCCGGCCGTTTCTAGATCAGCTCGGCCTGCCCGTCTTGCTCGTGCACGGGGAGGAAGACGTGCTCATCCCCGTGGAGCGATCCGAGGAGATGGCCCGCCTGCTGCCGAATGCGCGTCTGGAGACCATTCCCTACGCGGCGCATATGCCCATGCTCGAGCAGCCCGAACATTTCAACCGGATCCTGGATACGTTCCTAAAGTACGTAACGCAGGAGCAGGAAGCCGCCGAATAGCAGCAGGACAAAGGCGATCGTGAGCCATCCCAGATAGCGATCCAGGAAGCGCCGGATCGGGGGGCCGAAGAAGTATAAAAGGGCGGCGATCAGGAAAAAGCGTCCGGCTCTGCCCACCAGAGAGGCCAGCGTAAACCAGCCGAGGTGTACATGAAATACCCCGGCGGTGATGGTGAAGAGCTTGTACGGGATGGGGGTGAAGCCGGCTGTGAAGACCACCCAGAAATTCCAGCGCTCATAGAGCGCCTGAACCCCCTCAAAGCGCGCCGGCGTGAATCCGGGCACGTGGTCGAAGAAAAACCGGGCCAGAGCGCTGTAAGCGCCCGTCTGCGGGTCGTACCAGAGCGCATATCCGATCCCGTATCCGGCCAGCCCCCCCAGCACGGATCCCAAGGTCGCGATCCAGGCCAGATAGAAAGCCCGCTTCGGGGAGACAAGACAGAGGGCGATGAGCAGGACATCGGGCGGAATGGGAAAGACGGAGCTTTCCAGAAACGCCACCCCCATCAGGGCCGGCACGGCATACGGTCGGGTGGCCATCGCTTCGACGCGGTCCTTGAGCCGGTACAGCCAGCCAACCGGACCCCGATACCGGGCCTCCGCCGCTGGAGATAGCTCCACGCCCGGTTCCGAATACGAACGCCTCATAGCTCCTCGACTTCGCCTTTGTTTGGCCAGCCCCGCTCCCCTATGAGCGGCACAAAGCGGAAGGGGTAGCTGACCTCATCGCGCCACGCCTGCGGGCCTGTGCGTACGATACGGTGCATATACTGTTCCTGTATGTCCCCGACCGGGATGACGAGTCGGCCTCCGATGGCCAGCTGTTCCAGCAGAGGCTCAGGCACGCTCGGGGCGGCGGCCGTGACTAGGATGCCATCGAACGGGGCCTGTTCGGGCCATCCCAACGATCCGTCTCCCACCCGGATGGCCGGATGAAAGCCGAGCGCTTCAAGCCGTTCGCGCGCTCGTTCGGCCAGGGCCGGCAGGCGCTCCATGGAAAATACCTCGGCGCCCAGCGCACAGAGAATGGCCGTCTGATACCCACTTCCGGTTCCGATCTCCAGCACCCGATCCCCCGGCTGTACCTGGAGTAGCTGGGTCTGGTAGGCCACGGTAAAGGGCTGGGAAATCGTTTGCCCGAACCCTATGGGCAGGGCGATATCCTCGTAGGCGCGCGGCCACAGGGCGCTGTCCACAAACAGGTGCCGGGGAATGCGGCCGATGGCTTCCAGCACGCGCTCATCGGTGATGCCCTTCTCGCGCAGTTGCTGGACCAGCGCTTCCCGTTCGCGCCGAAAGCGTCGGCTGTCCAATGAGGGAGCAGGGTTCATCTTCGCTCCAGCGCCAGGCTATTGCGCCGCCGTAGGCTCGGGGTGAGGGCCTCCAGGAGGCGTTCCCGCAGTCCCAGGGGGGAGAGGCCGCTTTGCAGTACGCCCCGTTCGGCCACCGAGATCTTGCCCGTCTCCTCGGACACCACGATCACAAAAGCATCGGATACCTCGGTAATGCCGATCGCGGCTCGATGGCGCATGCCAAAAGGCGCACCCAACTGCACGTTCTGCGAAATGGGCAGAATGCAACGGGCCGCCACGATCCGATGGTCCCGTATGATTACCGCCCCATCGTGCAGAGGGGATCGGGGTATAAAAATGGCCTGCAGCAGCCGACTGGAGACGCGCGCCCCGATGGGTTCGCCTGTCTCGATATAGGGCTCTAGGCCCACCGTGCGCTCCAGCACGATGAGTGCTCCCACGCGGGCCAGGGAAAGCTGGCGGGCAGCCTCCGCGAGCTCATCGATCAGATGGCTTTCCTTTTCTCTGCGCCCCAGACGTTGCATCCATGGGGTCTGCCCAAGAAGCAGAAGCAGGCGCCGGATCTCCGGTTGAAACAGCACGATTACAGCCAGCACCCCGACCCCGGATAATTGCCCGAGCAGAAAGCGCAATACGGGCATGTCCATCACGTCGGTGAGTATGGTCAGCAGGAACAGGATCGCCAGCCCGGAAATAATCGGCACCGCGAGCGTGCCCCGCAAGAAATAGTACAGGTTGTAAAACAAAAACGTCACAAGCCCGATATCGAGCAGGTCGACCAGGCGAACCTCGAGAAATCCGATCTCGAACAACCGCATAGGCTCCGTCCAAGACGGGGACTGGGGCAAATTACGCGCCCCCGGAAGGGTTGAGCAAGGCGCTCGGACCGGAAGGACAGCGGAAAAGCGCACGGTCAAAAGGGATCTGGCCCGGACGGCCATGGCCTGCGAAGAGGTGACCCGGGCTTGCCGGGAGGCGGACGCCCGTAAGGGGCCAGCGCCGATAATTGCACACGGCCAGAAGATGCACCGCGGTCTGGGGCAGCGGAAGCTGGCCGTGAAGACGGGCTACTGACCCCTCGATACGATCCGCTTCGGAATCCCCCATGCCATTCGACTCTCAGGCCCCCGTCGTTCGCTGCGGAAGTACTGGAGCGGGAAGGTCGCTTTCGGTAGTTTGCTCTCTCCAGAGGAGGTCGCGCGTCTGCTCTGGGAGCCTGAGCTTCCCTCCAGGCCCGGTGGCGGCGTTATCGGCCTCTGGCCGGCGAGCCCGTTTGGCGCCTCCTGTGAGCGGCCGAGCGCTGGATGAGATCGTGCGCGCGTTCCGGTAAGCTCCGCGCCTGAGGCCGGCTCCGGAGAGGGCCCGTCCCGGAGCGGGGATGGCTTTCCTGTCTATGAGCCGGGCTCGCTTGCGGTATCGATCCTGATTGTGGACCTGCCCGGAAGCGATCTTCCCTCCGGCTTTCCCCGAGGCGGTGCGGCTCCGGATGGCCGGGTAGGCGCAGGAGCCGGTTTTCTCCGCATCGGAGCGGGCGATTTTGCGCACACCTTCCAGGGATGGGGGAAGCGTCCGGTATGGGCCGCCCGGTTTCTGCCTTCGAGCGCGGGCTCCGGCGGCCTCTCAACCTATCGCTACAGTCCATGGGCGATGCGCCTCCGGGTCGCCGGATGCTCTTCAGCGGGGAGCTTTGGGGGGATAAGCGGCCCTTGAAGAGGCTTTTTGCTTCGCGCTATAATGGCATCGGGAAATCCCCCTGTTGCGGGAAACCGGTATGGTCGATGCACAGACGTTCAGGAACGCGCTTCGGCGTTTTGCCTCCGGTGTGACCGTGGTGGCCACGCGTGAGGGCGAACGCCTCCTTGGGATGACCGTGAGCGCCTTCTGTTCGGTCTCCCTGGATCCTCCCCTGGTGTTGGTCTCTATTGACCGGAAGACCACCACGCACGAGGCCATTGTGCGCACGGGTGTTTTCGCGGTGAGCATTCTGGAGCGCACCCAGCAGCCCCTTGCGGACCGGTTTGCCGGGCGCCTGCCCGTATCGGATCGCTTCGAGGGGGTGCGCTGGCGTTCCGGTCAGAGCGGCGCTCCCGTGCTGGAGGGGGCGCTCGCTTATGTGGACTGTCGGCTCTGGGCCTCTTATCCCGGCGGGGATCATACGCTCTTCGTGGGCGAGGTGCTGGAGGCCGGCTGGCGCGCCGACGGAGAACCCCTGCTGTACTATGACGGCGGCTATCGTTGCCTCCAGATCGAAGGGGAGCGATGAGCGGCTGGCTTTTCCTGTTCTTACTGCTTGCTCAGGATTCGGAGCTTGTGCTGCGTGCCGAGCTGCGGCCGGCCGAGGTGGTCGTGGGAGATCGGTTCGAGCTATGGGTCTGGACGCCCGAGCCCATAGGCGGAGGTGGGCGGCTCTCTGCCCCGGCCTTACCCGTCCTGCGGGGATTGCGCTGGTTGGATAGCCGGCCGGAAACGGAGCTGGAGCCGGCCGCCCCCGGCGAGCGCCCGTATCGCCGATGGCGCTGGCGCCTGCGGGCTGAACTGCCCGGTTCCTGGACGATACCCCCGCTTCTGTTTCGATTGGGCCCCTACAGGGCACGTACCCCGGCGCTGCAGGTTCAGGTGCGCAGGCCCACTTCGGCCCAAGGGCAGGACAAAGGTCCCGAGCTGTGGATGCGTACAGAGGTGAGCCGGACTCTGGCCTATCCGCAGGAACCGGTATATGTGGAGACCGTGCTGTATTTTCGGCCCGGTCTGGAGATACGCAGGCCCCAGCTCCTGCGCGGCGGTCGTGGAGAAGGAGGCTGGTGGCAGGTGATTGCCGGTCGCGATTCCCTGTCCGTATCCAGCCATTCCCTGGGCGGGCGTGTCTACCGGCGCGTCGTTTTGGAACGGGCCGTCTGGTATCCCTTTGCGCCCGGCCTGTATCGCCTCGGCGGGGCCGAGCTCGAATGCGAGGTGCTGGATAGTCAGCCCGAAGAGGGACTACCAGGCGGGATGCTGGGGCGCTGGATGCGGGTCCCGCAGGTGCGTCTGCTTCGCGCCGATTCCGTCTCCGTACGCGTGCGCCCCTGGCCCCCGGGGGCTCCCGAATCGTTCGGGGGCGCTACGGGCGCGTTTTCTTGGGAGGTGAGGTGGCCTGAGGGGCCGATTCAGATCGGTTACCCCGTCTACGTGTACGTGCGCCTGTATGGGGAAGGAAACCCACAGGCGGTAGCCCTGCTTCCGCCCGCTCTGGATCCGAAAGAAGGAGGAGTGTACTTGCCCCCCGATCAACAGATAAGCCCGCTTGGGGTGGGACGCTATGTGCTGGAGTTTCGGCTTCCGCTCCTCTTTCAGCGGGCGGGCCGATATCGATTGGGTGATCTGCGCTGGACATATTTCGATCCCATCCGGGAGCGCTACATCACGCTTCAGGAAACGGGTCCGGAGCTGGTCGTGCGTGACGACTCTCCGGAGGTCGTACCGGAGCCGCCCCGCCCCGCGCCTGCCGGGCTCGACTGGCCGGACTGGAGGCCGCATGCGGGCAGGTGGGTGTCTCCCCAGCGCCCCTGGTGGGCGCGCCTTGAAGTGCTGGGGGGACTTGCCCTGCTCTGGATGGGGCTTCTTTTCTGGACGCTGCTTCTGCCAAGATGGCGGCCTCCCGGAAGGGGTTCCCATCCGATCCAGGTGGAGCCGCTCCTGCAGGCCCTTCGCGCCTCGAAGCCCATCGAGGCCTTATATGCGGGGATTCGGCGACAGATAGCCGATTGCTTCCACGAAAGACCGGAGCGGATCTCTTCCTCTGCGCTGCGGCGCAGGCTGGAGGCGCTGCCTGAGGACAGGCGTGCTCGCTGGGAGGTCTGGTGTGCCCTGTTGGAGGATCTGGAGCAGCGTCGTTTTCGCCCCGATCCGGTCTCCGAACAGGAGCTCTCCGCCCTCGAGGCGCTTCTGCGGAAGGCCGCTTCCCGCACGGACGCCGCGCGCCCCGGATCCGGGGCCCTGTATGTGGCCGGCGTTGCGTTTGCCCTGCTCTGGGCCCAGGGGGCCGGGAACGGGGGGGAAGCCCGTCCGCAGGAGGCCTTTTCCGCCGGGCTGCGCGCCATCCAGGCCGGCCGTTGGGAAGAAGCCCGAGCCCGCTACTGGGCCCTTCATGAGGCCGGGTGGCGGAGTCCGGGCCTGCTGTACAATCTGGGTCTGCTCGAAGCCCGCAGCGGACGCTATGGGCTGGCCCATTATGCGCTGGAGGAGGCCCTGCGTCTGGAACCCCGCGCGGTCGATATTCGACGCGCCCACGAGCTACTCCGAGAGCGTATCCCGATTCAGGAGAGCACCTGGGAGGATGTGCTCTGCGCGCTTCCGGTGGAACTCGGAGGGCTACTGTGCCTGTTGGGGCTGAGCGTACTGCTGTGGGGTCGGCGCGCCCACGGAAGGGGCTTTTTCTTCTCCACGGGCCTCCTGATGGGGCTCGCCGGGACGCTCTACCTCGGCCTTGTAGGCGAACTGCGCTACGGAGAGCGGGCTTTTGCTGTGGCCGAGCTCCAGGTTCTTGCTCCCTCCGGGTGGATGCATATCCCGGAGGGGCAGAAGCTCCATATCGCGCAGGGGGAGCCCGAAGGATACTGGGTCCGTCTGAGTAAGCATCGGGTCTGGGTCCCGGCCGATGCGGTACGACTGTCTCAATGGGAGTAAAACCGGCATGCTATGCCGCACCCGGAGGCCGGGCGGCATAAATCCAGCGCGGGTGGAAGGCACACAAACCATACGGGGGAGGTTCGCTATGGACGTACGGGAAACCGCTTTTGAGCCCTCGCGGCGGCAGTTTCTGGAGCTTTTCTGTTCCGGTTGCGTGGGGGCCCTGCTGGTGGGGGCCGGAGCTTCCCTGCTCGGCTGCGACACGATGAAGGAGGAAGACGCTTCCGGCACAGAGGGCAATCCCGGATCGGGTATCACGATCCAGGGCAATACGATCCGGCTCGATCTCACGGCATCGGATGTGCGACCACTGGCCAGCGCCGGGGGGTTTCTCTTCATCCGTAGTGCGCGGGTGATCGCTATAAACGTCGATGGGACGCGCATCCGCGCCTTCTCGAGCATCTGCCCGCACCAGGGTTGCGATGTGGATCGTTTTCAGGAAGGCGTGCTCATCTGTCCCTGCCACGATAGCCGGTTTAACACGGCTGGAGGGGTTGTAAGGGGGCCTGCGCCAGGTCCGCTGCGGGAGTACGGGGTGAGCCGCTCCGGGGATATTGTGGTGATCACGAAATCCTGAGGCCAGGGAACGCATTACTCGTTCGGGCATTGATAAGGGGAAAATCGCGCTTCGAGTCCTATGCCCGAGCGATCCGATCCTCTGGCGCGTAAGCTCCGGCAGGCCGTTTTGCGCTATCGCCTCTGGGAAGCCGGGGATCCGCTCCTGGTGGCCGTAAGCGGCGGGATGGATTCCGTCGTTCTGTTGCACCTGCTCCGCTTCGGGGGGCTGGATAACCCTCTTTTTGTCGGGCACGTGGATCATGCCTTGCGTCCGGATTCCGCTCTGGATGCCGAGCATGTGCAAGCGCTCTGTCGCGCCTGGCAGGTGCCCTGTGTGGTTCGGCGTCTGGATGTGCCCCGTGAACGGCAACGGGGGGAAAGCCTGGAGGCGGCCGCCCGCCGACTGCGCTATGGGGCTCTGGAGGAGATGGCCCGTTCGCTGGGGGCGCGATGGATCGTTACCGCGCACCATCTGGAGGATCAGGCCGAGACGGTGGTGCTGAACCTCCTGCGGGGAGCGGGTCTGTGGGGGCTGCGGGGCATCGGGCGCCGACAGGGGATCGTGGTGCGCCCGCTACTGGATATCTCCCGGGAAGAGATCCGGCGCTATGCGGAGCGACACGGGCTTCGGTGGCGGGAGGATCCAACGAATCGGGATGAACGCTTCCGGCGTAACGCGATCCGTCATCAGCTCTGGCCCTTTCTGCGCCGACTTATGGGAACCCGGCCGGAACGACCGCTGGCCCGCCTGGCCGAACTGGCAGGAGAACTGCTAGAGGATCTGCAGCCGCAGTGGCAGCGGCTGCTGGAGGAGGCCACGCTTGAACAGACCCCCACAGGCCGGGCTCTTGAGATTCCGCGTCTGGAGCGGTACCTTGGCTCCGCCCGACGAGCGGTGCTCTACGAGGCGCTCCGGAGCCTCGGGGCCCCCGTGGATATGGGCACTCTGGATCGAGTGCTCGCCCTCTGTGGGCGCCCCACGGGTCGACGGGTCCTGCTCCGAGGAGGTTGGGTGGCCTGGAGGGACCGAAACCGGCTCTGGATCGGACGATCGGAAGCGATCGATCCGGAACAGGAGCTCGAAGTCCGGGAAGGACAGGCTGAGGTTCTCACCCCGGATGGTCGACTATCCCTGCACCGGTTGCCCCAGGCCCCCCCACAGTGGCCCTCTGATCCGCGGCGCGCGTATCTGGATGCCGACCTGTTGCGCTATCCCTTGCGGCTCCGCCGGTGGCGGGCGGGGGATCGATTCCAGCCGCTCGGTATGGGGGGAACGAAAAAGGTGAGCGATTTGCTGACCGATATGCGCCTTTCCGGACCCGCACGGCGTCGTGTCTGGGTGCTTGAGTCCGCCGGACAGATCGCCTGGGTCGTGGGATGGCGCATCGATCATCGGTTTCGTGTGCAAGAACCGAATCGTCCGTGTGTGGAACTGATCTGGGAGCCCCTCCGTGCAGCCTCTGATGAACGTACAGGCCCAGCCGGAACGGATCTGGTGTAACGGGGAACCGTTTCGGCTCTACCTCTCCGAAGAGCAGATTCAACAACGGGTGCGCGAACTGGCGCGCGAGATCAGCCGGGACTATGCGGACAAGGTGCCCATCTTGATCGGGGTGCTCAATGGCTCGTTCATTTTCATTGCCGATCTCATGCGCGCCCTGGAGATCGACTGCGAGGTCGATTTTCTCAAGCTCTCCAGTTACGGAGACGCCAAGGTCTCCAGCGGGCAGGCCAAAATCCGAAAGGATATCGATGCCCAGTTGGCCGGCCGACATGTGCTTGTTGTAGAGGACATCGTCGATACCGGGCTTTCGGTGCGCTATCTGTGTGATCTGCTTCAGGCCCATAGGCCCGCTTCTCTGCGCGTAGTCACGCTGCTGCATAAGGCTGAGGCCACGCGCTATCCGGTGCAACTGGACTATGTGGGTTTTGTCATCCCCAACCTGTTCGTAATCGGCTATGGGCTTGACTACGGACAGAAGGGGCGCAACCTGCGCCACCTCTATGTTCTGGACCAGTGAGGGCGCCGCAGGCGGGCTCCCCTATGGGGAGGAGCTCAAGCGGAAGGGCATCCATCTGCTTTCCCTTTCCATTGCGGTGGGCTACTACCTGCTGGATCGTGAGATAGCCCTTATGGTACTACTGCCCATGCTGGGGGTATCCCTGGTTCTGGAGGTGGCTCGTAGCCGTCCGGGTCCCCTGCGGCGGTGGTTTGAATCCTGGTTTGGCTCCATGCTCCGTGCGCACGAACGCAACCCGGGAGATAGGCGGGTGCGCCTGACGGGCGCCACGTGGCTGCTGCTGGGGGCTGTGCTCACGGTGGCGCTTTTTTCCCGTCCCGTGGGCACCGCAGCGATCGCCATGCTCATTCTCTGCGACCTGGCCGCCGCGCTGGTGGGCAGAAGGTGGGGACGGAAGAGGCTGCCAGGGAATAGCGAAAAGACCATGGCCGGATCGATGGCCTGTTTTCTGACCGCTTTGCTTGTGGTGGCCGCTACCCCCGGGCTTTCCTGGCCTGTGGGGTTGGCGGGGGCCGTTGCGGCCACGCTGGCTGAGGCCATGCGGGGGCCGCTGGATGACAACCTGCGTATCCCGTTGCTTGCCGGTGCGGCGATGACGCTTATGAGCTATCTTCCGAACTAGTCAGGAAGACCGCCCTACTGGGGGCGCAGGAGTCCATGGATTTAGTCAGCCGGTTGCGTCGGGAGCTGGGCGCCGATCGGGTGGATGATCGGCCCGAGGTGCGCGCCCTTTACGCCTATGATGCCACTCCGCTGCTGCGCACCCTTCCGTTGGCCGTAATCCGTCCCGCGGATGTAGAACATATCCAGCGCCTGCTGCTGCTGGCCAACGAACTTGGATTTGGGGTGGTGCCTCGCGGAGCGGGCACCGGGCTCAGCGCGGGAGCGGTGCCGGGGAAGGGAAGCGTAGTGCTGCTCTTTCCGGAGTGGAATCGGATTGAAGAGATCGACACGGCCAACGCGACCGTCTGGGTGCAGCCGGGGGTGATCACGGCCCAGCTGCATGCCGCCGTAGAGGCCCAGGGATGGTTCTATCCCCCCGATCCGGGGAGCATGCGGGCCTGTACAATCGGGGGTAACGTGGCCGAAAATGCGGGCGGATTGCGGGGGCTCAAATACGGGGTAACCAAGCATTATGTGCTGGCCATCGAGGGAGTGCTGCCTACCGGAGAATGGTTTCGCTCCGGTTCCAAGTGCGTCAAGGACGTGGCCGGCTACAACCTGACGGACCTGCTGGTGGGCTCAGAAGGCACGCTGGCCGTGTTTACACGCATTCTGCTGCGCCTCATACCCAGGCCTCCGGCCTCTGAGGTCTTGCTGGCTGTCTTCGACCGGCAGGTGGCGGCTGGCGAGGCGGTGGCCGCTATTCTGGCCGAGCGGATCGTGCCGGCTGTGCTGGAGTTCATGGATCGCATCACCATACGCTGTGTCGAGGACTATGCTCGGGTGGGATTGCCCGAAGGCGCAGAGGCGTTGTTGCTTATCGAGCTCGACGGACATCCAGCCCAGGTCCGTGAGGAGGCAGACAGAGTGGAGCGCATCTGCCGGGCCGCGGGAGCCGGGTTTACGCGGCGCGCCGCCAGGCCGGATGAGGCCGAGGCGCTCAAGACCGCCCGCCGGGCCGCCTTCAGCGCGCTGGCCCGCCTGCGGCCCACCGTGATTCTGGAGGATGCCACCGTGCCCCGCAGTGAGTTGCCCGGCATGGTGGCGGCGATCCAGGAAATCGCCCGCCGTCATGAGATCCTGATCGGAGTCTTCGGGCACGCTGGCGATGGCAACCTGCATCCGACTGTGCTCGCCGATGAACGGGATCCGGAGGAGATGCGCCGCGTCGAGCGGGCCCTTGAGGAGATCTTCGAGGCGGCCGTGGCCCGTGGGGGTACGATCACGGGGGAACACGGGGTGGGATTGGCCAAAAAGCCCTTTCTGGAGCGCCTGAGTCCCCCGGGCACGCTGGAGTTCATGCGCCGCATCCGGCGTGCGCTGGATCCCAACGAGGTGCTCAACCCGGGCAAGGTCGTTGGGCTCTCCCCGCGCTGCGAGCACGAGCCCCGGTAGCGGCCTGTGAGGCTGGATCCTTGTATCCTGCACCGTGTATGACCTGTGCGCCCGCGGGCCACTGGATCATAGACCGAAGTCTGGCCCCAGTAGGTGGGGCTTAGGGGCCTGAGAGTACGAAAATCAGGGCAAAGGAGATAGAAGATCATGCGGCGATGGCTTGTTCTGCTGTGTTTGCTCCTGGTTCTCGGGTGCGGAATCTTCGAAACCGGTGGGCAAGAGCCTGGCGGCTCCGACGAGCCGGGAAAGACAGAGGAGTTCCATCCGGGCTGAATGTGACGTACCTGTAACTTTTTGTCTCTTCCTTTCGGAAGCTCACTTGACAGCGGCGCAATAAGCGTATACTTTTCTCCTTGTCAGGTGTTCAGGGTATTCCATTCAAAAAGGAGGGATGAGAATATGCGTTTTTTTGTTACCCTTACTCTTTGCTTGCTGGCCGAGGCCGTTCTGGCGCAGAACCTGGTCATTCGAGGCACTGTTCGGGATGTAAACAACGAGCCGCTTCCGGGCGCGAACGTCTTCATTGAGGCGCTCACGCTGGGGACCACGGCCGATGTGAACGGGAGCTACCGGCTGGAGGTGCCTGCGCGCTATCTGGACGGGCGCACGGTATCGCTTGTGGTGAGCTTTGTGGGGTATGTGCGGCAGAGCCGGCCCATTCAGCTGCGGCCCGGGGAGCAGACGATCAACTTTGTGCTGCGGGAGGATCCGCTGCGGCTCGATGAGGTGGTGGTCACGGGCGTGGTGGAGGCCACCCCGCAGCGGAAGCTGGCCTTTACGGTCAACCGGCTCTCCGGCGAGCAGCTTGAGCTGGTGCCCGCTTCCACACCGGGTGGAGCCCTGGCCGGCAAGATAGCCGGCGTGCAGGTCATAGTAGGATCCGGACAGCCGGGCTCGGGGGCCTCTATTCTGCTTCGGGGTCCGACGAGCATCTATGAGTCCAACTCGCCCCTGATCGTCGTTGACGGCGTCATTCTGGGGGCCAGTCAGGTAGATATCGATCCGCAGGACATCGAGTCCATCGAGGTGGTCAAGGGCGCGGCGGCTGCTTCGCTGTATGGGTCGCGGGCGCAGGCCGGGGTAATTCAGATCCGCACCCGTCGGGGGCGGGAAATTCCGGTGGGGCAGACGCGCGTGGCCTTCCGCACCGAGTTCGGGTCAAACTTCATGATCAAATGGCCCCGCAAATCCATGTCTCATGAGTTTATGACCGATGCCCAGGGCAACTGGCTCAGCGAGCAGGGCACCGTGGTTACCCTGGAAGATGTACTCAAGGGTCGGGCGCGGCCCGCCCTTCGGGGCTATGATGGCAGAATCGGCACCCAGTTCACCACGTTTCAGGATCAGCCCTATTCCTTCCCCACATACGATCACTTCCGGCAGTTCTACAATCCGGGGCAGTTCATAAACAATCAGCTTTATATCACCCACAACTCCTCCTCCACGAACGTCTATGCGTCCTTTGCCAACCTGTGGGAGTCCGGGGTGCTCTGGAAGATGAAGGGCTACAACCGGCAGAATTTCCGATTGAACGTGGATCACAGATTCATAACAGGGCTGGAGTTTTCTTCGAGCATCTATTACATGTACTCCGATCAGGATGACCCCTTCAGCGCGGCCGCCAATCCCTTCTTCCAGCTCTGGTTTTTCAGACCGTATATCGACCTGTTGGCCCGAGATGAGAAGGGGAAATTGCTGGCCGTTCCTGATCGGAATGCCAATATGGACAATCCACTCTACATCATAGAGAACGTAAGCGACAAAAACAACAGGCAGCGCTTTCTCGGCAACGCTAGATTGAAATATGCACCCTTGACATGGTTCAACGTGGAGGCCAACCTCTCCTATGACCGATCCGATCGAAGCAGCTCCACATTTTATCCCCGGGGGCTGGAGCTGACCAACACGCCCTCCCTGAATATCGGCCGTATCGTGGAGTCAAGCGCCTACACGACGGCGCTGAACGGGGATCTGACGGCCTCGTTTTTCCGGGACTTTGGGCCGCTTGCCACGCGCACCAAGCTGCGCTACAGCTTCGAGGTGCAGGAGGATAAGTCCGTTTCCGCGCGCGGAGATCAGCTCATCGTCGAGGGGGTGCGTTCGCTTGCCGCCGCGGGTGGACCCAAGACTGTTGGCTCCTCGCGCACGCTCGTTCGCTCCGAGGGCTATTACCTGATCACGGGGCTGGAGTACCGGGAGCGCTACCTGGCCGATTTCCTCATCCGGCGCGACGGGAGCTCGCTCTTTGGCCCCAATGAGCGCTGGCATACGTACTTCCGCGTATCCGGCGCCTGGCGCATAGCCGATGAGCCCTGGTGGCCGCTGAAGAACGTGGTCACGGACTTCAAGCCCCGCTACTCCTACGGCACGGCCGGCGGCCGGCCCCGCTTCTCGGCCCAGTATGAGACCTACTCTATTGGTTCCAGCGGCACCCTGACCAAGGGCACGCTGGGCAATCCGAACCTGAAGCCCGAGCTGCAGATCGAGCAGGAGATCGGGCTGGATGTGGCCTTCTTTAACCGGATTTCGGTGGAGGTGGTGCGGGCGTTGTCGACGGTGAAGGATCAGCTGGTGGCCGTGCCGCTTCCGGGCTTTTATGGGTTTGGTTCGCAGTGGCAGAATGCGGGCACGCTGAAGTCGAACACCTGGGAGCTGAGCCTGAACGCGCAGCTGGTGCGCACGCGGGACCTGTCCTGGACGGCCGGGGTGGTCTGGGATCGGACGCGGCAGAAGATCACCGAGTTCAACCGTCCCCCCTTCCGGGATGGGTATATGTATTACAAGGAAGGTGAGGTGCTGGGCTCCTTTTATGGGCATCGTTTCTGGCGTTCTCTAGACGATATCCCCGCCTATTTGCAGAAGTATCGGGATCAGTTTCAGGTCAATGACGATGGGTATCTGGTCTGGGTTGGTGCGGGCAACTCCTGGCGGGATGGTTTTGCCAAGCAGCTCTGGGGCACGAGCGCGACGCTTGTGGGCGACAACGGCCGCTCCTACACGTTCAACTGGGGCATTCCCGTCCGAGCTTTTGATGAGGAAGGGCTGCCGCTGTACGAGCGGCTCGGTGATGTGGTGCCGGACTTCAACTTTGGCTTCAACACGCAGCTGCGCTACAAGGGGCTGACCATCTACATGCTCTGGCAGGGTCAGTACGGAGGCAAGATCTACAACGAAACCCGCCAGTGGGCCATGCGAGATTATACTTCCATCGATTACGATCAGCGCGGCAAGCCCGATGAGCGCAAAAAACCCATTGGCTATTACCAGACGCTATATAACGGCAACACGCCGAACAGCCACTTTGTGGAGGACGGCACCTATTTGAAGCTGCGGGAGCTGTCGGTGGGGTATGTGTTTGATCGGGCTTTGCTGAGCCGGTTCTTTGGCAATCGGATCAACCGGCTCTATGTCTCCATCGTGGGCCGCAACCTGCTCATCTTCACCCGGTATTCGGGCCTTGATCCCGAGGTGGGCACCACGCTGTGGCGTGTCGATGAGTTCGATTACGTAAAGTATCGTACCCTGACGGCTCGTATCGAGATCGAGTTTTAGGCGAAGGAGGGAACACGATGCGTTACGCCTGGCTTTTGCCGATTGCCGCTTTCGCGGTGGGCTGTATGAACCTGGAGGTGCCTAACGAGAACAGCCCGGACCGCACGCGGGTTCTGGCCACCCCAGCTGATGTGGAGGCCGTCATCGCCGGTTCCTTCGGGAACTGGTGGTCTGCTACCCAGTACAGCAATCCGTCCATGACGCTGAGCGTATCGGCCGATGAGCTCACCTCCGGCTGGTTCGACTGGGGCATGGGCGATGCCAACGATGAGCCCCGCCGGCCCTATCAGAATAGCACCACGTATCGATATCAGGCCTTTGTGAACACGCCCTGGTATGGTTGTTATCGGGCCATTTCCTCGGCCAACGATGGGCTGGGGGCCATTGCCCGCGGGGTGAAGCTGGATCAGGAGGCTCGGGCCAAGGCCTTTGCCAAGTTTGTGCAGGGGATTGCCTACGGTTGGCTGGCCTGCATGTTTGACAAGGCCTTTTTGGTCGACGAGACGGTCAATTTGGAGGATGTGGCGCTGGGCAAGGTGAAGCTCGAATTTCAGCCCTACAAGGAGGTCTGGGCCTTTGCGCGGACGAAGCTGCTGGAGGCGGCCCAGATTGCCGAGCAGAACACGTTTACGATTCCGAACACGTGGATCAACGGGCTGGAGCTGACGAACCGGGATCTGGCCGCGCTCTGCTACAGTTTTCTGGCCCGCTATGAGGCCGCCGTGGCCCGTTCCCCCCAGGAACGCGCCCAGGTGAACTGGAATCAGGTGCTGAGCTGGATCGATAAGGGGGTCAGTAAGGACTATTTCATTCAGGGGGACAATCAGCTCTGGTGGGCCGCATTGCCGTACTACGCCTCGCGGGAGCGAACCTCGCGGGTCGATTACAAGACCATAGGGCCCACAGATGGTTCTACGGGCTATCTACAATGGCTCACCAAGCCCCCCGCCGAGCGCGCGGAGTTCATCCTGCAGCCCGTAGATCGGCGTGTAGGAACCTCCCAGAACGCGCGGGGAGGGAAGATTCAGTTCACCCTCACAGGACCCACCCAGTGGCCCGCTGTACGGGGCTTGTACAAGATGTCCCGCTATGTGCATTCCCGCTATTATTATTTCCTCCAGAACGGCGGAATCGGGCCGATGCCCTTTGTCACGCTCCGGGAGATGAAATTGCTCAAAGCCGAAGCCCTGCTCCGGCTCAATCAGCGTATCCCCGAGGTGGTCGCGATCATAAACGAAACACGGGTGGAAAACGGAGGACTTTCCCCCGCCTCGGTAAACGATCCGGTTGGTTCTCCGAGCGATGGCAACCCCAGCAATATCGAGCATGTGCGCTCGGGCGCGGTGCGGGATGGTTCCCTGTGGGCCAAGCTTAAATACGAGTGGCGTCTGGAGAACTTTGCCGTGACTTCTGGACTGGCCCTCTTTACCAAACGGGGCTGGGGGGAGCTGGTTTCCGGCACCCCGTTGCATTATCCCGTGCCCGCGCAGGAGCTAGAGACGCTCCGGCTGGACGTTTACACGCACGGGGGCAACATCGGCGACGTGGCTCCGCGCGTGCGGGCTAATGTGCCCTATCGGCCCGATCCTGTTCGCGGGCCCATAGCGCATCAGTAGGAACAATTTCGACCCGTGCCGGCAAGGGGCCCCTGCACGCGTTGTGGGGGCCTTTTTTGCGGCAAAACAGGGTCGACTTCAGGGGGAGGATGATGGTTGGGCGCGAAGGAGTTCCTGCCAGGCCAGTCGCGCCAGGCCCCCCGCGATGTGCGTATGCTCCTCGGGCTCGGCTTTCTGCAGCCGTTCGCGCACCGCCTCGGTTGAAGCGCGCAGCATAAGGCGCACGGTGGCTGTGGAAAGCCCCAGAAAACGGGAGATGGCCTGCGCATTCCAGCGGTGTGCCTCCTGGAGCACGACCGCGTAGGCGGCCTCCATAAGGCTGGGTAGCCAGGTCAGTCGTCGGTGCTCGATCAATCCCCGAGGTCCGCCGGCCAGCTCGATCGCCTTCAGAAAGACCTCAAGCGCCTGGCGGTCCACGTCGACGGGTTGGGGGGTGAGTTCAGGCATCTTCTCTGTCTCCTCCTTGTTGCCAGGCTTCCAGCCGCGGACCAATGCGCACAAGCCCGGTCGGGGTGATCTCTAGCAGGTGGGTGGCCGTATCGTGGCCGCAGAGGCGACAGCCATCTATGCGGAACAGCCGCACGATTTCCCCGGGCGGCACCCGATAGAGGCGGGCCTGCTGAGGGCTCAGAACGAGCATCTTGGCCAGCACGAGCGTCCCATCCAGGATATGCCCCACGGCGTATCCGCCGGCGGCTTCCGCGGTGAGCAGTTCGTGTCCACTGCGCTTCTGGGAAACGAGCAGGGCGGTCTGATGCCATTTTTTCAGCCATTCGTACAGGGATCGGACCACATCACGGGCCATCATCTCCCGGGCCTCATAGAGGCCCGTTATAGAATCGATGACCGTGGCGCGAACGCGGTAGCTCTTGATTCCCTGCGCCATGGTACGTAGTAAGGTGGGGATGTCGTGCATGAGCACCGTATGGCTGGCCGCATCCAGAAAGACGATCCGGTCCTGGACGGCTTCCCAGTCGATCCCCATGGCCTCGGCCCGCGCCCGGAGGGTCATGGCTACGAAAGGGGCTGGGCTTTCTGTGGTGAGGAAAAGCACCGACTCGCCTCGTCGGGTCCGTTCCAGGGCGAACTGCTCCACAAGCAGGCTTTTGCCCGTATCCGCTACACCGGTAACCTGCAACACCCCATAGCGGGGCAGGCCGCCCAGTGGACGAACAAGAGCGCGGCCGTCCTGCCAGCTGGTTGTATAGAAGAGCTCATCGAGCCCCTCGACCCCTGAAGGCACCCCTTCGAGCCGGGGGGCTGAGGCGGAGATCTGACGCAGGGTCAGGAGAGCGTCAGAAAGCGGGGCGTTTTCTCGCATGGCGGGCCTGCAACGGTCAACCCCGTACAAATACGCGTAGATGACCTGGATCGCGCAAGCAACTTGATTCCGGGACTCGGCTGTTGTATACTCGCCGCGCCTCCCGGCCTTTGGAGGCCGGAGGCCTGCGGGCAGAAACAGGAGAGATGCGCTATGCCTTACATCACCGAGTCCGGAAAAAAGCTGATCACCGTCATCCCGGGAGATGGCATTGGCCCGGAATGCATCCACTCCGCTCTGCGCATCCTTGAGGCGGTGGGCGCGCCTGTGGAGTGGGAGGTGCGTGAGGCCGGAGCGAGCGTCTTTCGGAGGGGACTGGAGTCGGGCGTGCCCCCGGAGACCATTGAGTCTATTCGTAAAACCCGGGTGGTGCTCAAAGGGCCCCTGGAGACGCCGGTCGGATACGGCGAAAAAAGCGCCAACGTGACGCTGCGTAAGCTTTTCGAGACCTACGCCAACGTCCGCCCGGTGCGTGAATTCCCCAACGTGCCCACGCCGTACAGCGGCCGGGGGATCGATCTCGTGGTGGTGCGGGAGAACGTAGAGGACCTTTACGCGGGCATCGAGCACATGCAGACGCCCGGAGTGGCGCAGACGCTCAAGCTCATCTCCCGCAAGGGCTGTGAGAAGATCGTCCGCTTCGCCTTCGAGCTGGCCCGGGCCGAAGGCAGAAAAAAGGTGCACTGCGCCACGAAATCGAACATTATGAAGCTGGCCGAGGGCATGCTCAAACGCGTTTTTGAGGAGATCGCCCCGGAGTACCCGGACATCGAGGCCCAGCATATCATCGTGGACAACTGCGCCCATCAGCTCGTCAAGCGTCCGGAGCAGTTCGAGGTCATCGTGACCACGAACATGAACGGCGATATTCTCTCGGATCTGACCTCGGCCCTCGTCGGGGGTCTTGGCTTTGCCCCCTCGGCCAACATCGGCAACGAGGTGGCGATTTTCGAAGCCGTACATGGGTCGGCTCCCAAATATGCGGGCAAGAACGTCATCAACCCCACGGCCGTGATCCTGTCCATGGTGATGATGCTCCGGTATCTGGATGAGTTCGAGGCGGCCGAAACCATCGAGAACGCAATCCTCTATACACTCGAAGAGGGGAAGGTGCGGACCGGGGACGTGGTTGGCTACGACCGCGGAGCGAAAACCACCGAATACACGGAGGCCATTATCGCCAATCTGGGCAAACGACCCCGGACGGCAAAGGTGCGTCAGTACCGGCCTATCCGCCTCCCCCAGGTGCCGGCCGATCCCGTTTCCGTGCGACCTCGGAGCCGGCGTGTGATCGGGGTAGATGTGTTCGTGGAATCCGAGCTGTATCCGGAGCCCCTGGGCCGGTTGCTGGAGGAGCTGGTTGAGGGGTCCGTTTTCCGCCTGAAGATGATCTCCAATCGGGGCACCAAAGTCTATCCGCCCACAGGGGCCATCACGGACGTGGTTGACCACTACCGGTGCCGCTTTCTGTTGCACGGCGGGGCGGGCGAGGCCACCGACGAGCAGATCGTGGATCTCGTACAGCGTATAGGAAGCCGCCTGCGGTGGATGCATCTGGAAAAACTGCAGGAATTCGACGGTGCGCCGGGCTTTACCAAAGCCCAGGGGGAAGACTGATTCCTTCCGGTTCGGGCTGATCGGCGGGCTTCTGCTTGTGGGCTGGCTTTCCGGATGCGGAACGACGTATGTGCTTCCGGAGGGCCGCTATACGGGCGTGCATCGGGAGATCGCGCGGCGCGCCGAGCGCCAGTGGGCCCAGATCTGTTTTTGGGATGGCGCTAAGGAGCGCGCCCGGGGCTTTCGGATCACGGCGGATTCGTTGCTGTTGCCCGATGGGGGTGGGTATCCGCTCAGGCAGCTGCGATGGATTCGCTTCCACAATCCGGGGCGCGCTTTCCTTCGAGGGGCGGGGATCGGAGCCGTGGCAGGGGCGATACCCGCCCTTGGGCTTTGGGCGCGGTTATTCCGGGATGCGCCGACGGATCCCGCGGGGGCCTTGCTCCTCCCGGTCGCGCTGGGCGTCGCGATCGGGGGGACGGTGCTTTCCATGGCGGGCGGTGCATTTCTAGGGGGACTGGTGGGCCTCCTGCTCGCCGATCCGGATACGTACTGGATCCGCCCCGCCGATCCGGGGGAGGCCTTCCCGATGCGGTGAAGTCCGATCGGGTTGCCCGATCCCGGCGGGCGCGTGTATGTTCGCCCCGTCTGCTGAGGACAACGAGCCGATGGCGACGCTGGGAAGTCCGCTTGCGCGCACGCTGGAAGTGGAAGCGCGCCTGGACCATCACCGAAACCGCTGGCGCATGCTGCAGGCCATCATGGGGCGCATCCGGCAGGGCGGGGGGGAGAAGGCCATCGCCCGCGAACACGCCCGAGGGAAGCTCACGGCCCGGGAACGCATCGAGCGCCTCATCGATCCGGGAAGCTGGTTTATGGAGCTCGGCCTCTGGGCGGGATACGAAATGTACGACGAGGAGGGCGGATGTCCGGCCGGGGGCACGATCGTGGGCATCGGGCGGGTATCGGGCCGGCTTTGCGTGATCGTGGCTAATGACGCTACGGTCAAGGCCGGCGCCTGGTTTCCCATCACGGCCAAAAAGAACCTGCGGGCTCAGGAAATCGCCATGGAGAACCGCCTGCCGATCATCTATCTGGTCGACTCGGCAGGCGTATACCTGCCCATGCAGGATGAGGTGTTCCCGGACAAGGAGCATTTCGGCCGCATCTTTCGCAACAACGCCGTCATGTCCAGTATGGGTATCCCCCAGATCGCCGCCATCATGGGGCCCTGTGTGGCCGGGGGGGCGTATCTGCCGATCATGAGCGATGAAGCGCTCATCGTCGACGGCACCGGAAGCGTGTTTCTGGCCGGCCCCTATCTGGTGAAGGCCGCCATCGGAGAAGAGGTGGATATCGAAACACTCGGGGGGGCTACGACGCATTCGGAGATCAGCGGGGTTACGGACTACAGGATGTCCGACGATGCGGCCTGTCTGGAGCAGATTCGACGGATCCTGGATAAGCTCGGCCCCTTTCCCCGCGCCGGGTTCAATCGGACCGAGCCCCGGCCGCCGAAGTATGATCCTGAGGAGATCTACGGCATTCTGCCCCGGGACCCGTCCCAGCCCTATGACATGCGCGAGGTCCTGGCGCGCATTCTGGATGGTTCCGAGCTGGAAGAATACAAGGCCGGCTACGGTAAGACGCTCATCTGCGGCTACGGCCGCATCGACGGGTGGGCGGTGGGCATCGTGGCCAACCAGCGGGCCGTGGTGCGCACGCGCAAAGGGGAGATGCAGATCGGGGGGGTGATCTATTCGGATTCGGCCGATAAGGCGGCGCGCTTCATTATGAACTGCAACCAGAAGCGCATCCCCCTGGTCTTCTTTCAGGATGTGACCGGATTCATGGTGGGCACGCGCGCCGAGCACGGGGGGATTATCAAGGATGGGGCCAAAATGGTCAATGCCGTGGCCAATTCCACAGTGCCCAAGTTTACCGTCATCGTGGGCAACTCCTTCGGGGCGGGCAACTACGCCATGTGCGGCAAAGCCTACGATCCGAGGCTGATCTTCGCTTGGCCCACGGCCCAGATCGCCGTCATGGGAGGGATGCAGGCTGCGCAGACGCTCCTGCAGATCCAGGTGGCCAAGCTGGAACGGCAGGGCAAGAAGCTCTCCGAAGAGGAAAAGGCCCAGCTTCTGCGGGAAATCCAGGCCCGGTACGAGCAGCAGATGCAGCCCACCTATGCCGCCGCCCGGTTGTGGGTCGATGAGATCATCGATCCGCTCCAGACACGTCAGTACCTGTCGCTGGGCATCGAGATGGCCGATCACAATCCGGAGATCCCTCGCTTCAATCCCGGCGTGATTCAGACCTGAGGCCTCCGGCAAGCGTCGCCTCGGGCTCCGGGCCCGTTCGCGGGCCGATGGGCAGAAGAGGCCTGATTGGTGGGCTTGCGCCCGAGCGGCTGCGGGCTCTAAAATCCCGTGGCTTCGATGCAGAGGAGCTGGATGCCCATGGCCCAGGTGGTATTGCGTGTGGTAGACGTGTACGTATACCGGATGGGAAGGGACGGGCCGGAGTACCTGCTCCTGAAACGGGCACCGGATCGCCTCTATGGGGGCACCTGGCGCATGGTGGGCGGCAAGATACAGGAGGGCGAGCCCGCCTGGAAGGCCGCTCTGCGGGAGCTGGCCGAGGAGACCGGCCTGGAACCCCGCCGGTTCTGGAGTGTGCCCTCTGTGAACGCCTTCTACGAATGGGTCGAAGACCGGCTCAACGTGATTCCCGTCTTTGCCGCCGAGGTGGGCTACGGGGCTGAGGTGCGCCTGTCGGCGGAGCACGTCGATGCCCGGTGGTTTTTCATCGACGAGGCCCTGCGCCTGCTCATCTGGCCGGAACAGCGCCGCCTGCTCCGGCTTGTGCATGAACTCTTCGCCTCCGGCAGCGCGCCGGCGGAGTTGTTCGAGATCCCGCTGGCCCTGATGCCGGGCTGAGGATTTTTCCACCCTCCCAATCCCCTCCATCCGCAAGGATCTTCCCGACCTCACCGGAAGGGCGCGAATGTGTAACTTTGCAAAAAAGGGGTGCTCTCCGATGCCAAGGTGGCGACTGCATACAGAGTTCACCTTTGAGGCCGCGCACAGCCTGCCGAACTACGATGGCCCGTGCCGGCGTCTGCACGGACATACGTATCGGGTGCGCATCACGGCCGAATCCGATCGCCTCTATCCGAGCCGGTATCTGTCCACGCCGGACATGGTCTGTGATTTTCGTGAGTTGCGCTGGGCCAGGGCCGATCAGGAAGCCGGCGGGCTGGATCACGCCTACCTCAATGATATCCTCGAGGCCCCGCCCACGGCGGAACGCATCGCAGAGTACATCCATCGGGAGACGAAAAAGCGGTTGCCCGAAGGCATCAAGCTCACCGTAACGGTCTGGGAAACCCCCACAAGCTGGTGTGAGTACACGGACGAGGACTAGTGCGTCTGCAGGAGCACGATAGCAAACCGAAGCCCGGGCTCTGTTACCCGGTCGTGGAGCATTTCTACACGCTCCAGGGTGAGGGGGCCTGGGCGGGGCAGGCGGCCTATTTCATCCGGCTGGCGGGCTGTGATGTGGGCTGTTGGTGGTGCGATACGAAGATTTCCTGGGATGCCTCTGCGCATCCGTTGTTGGATCTTTCCACGCTCGTCGAGGCGGCCGGCTCTGCGCCCAGCCCGATTGTGGTGATCACGGGAGGAGAGCCCCTCATGCACGATCTGGACCCGCTCACGCGTGCGCTGCACACTATAGGTAAGCGGGTGCATGTGGAGACAAGCGGTGCCTACCCGCTTTCCGGGCAGTTGGACTGGGTGACGCTTTCCCCTAAGAAGTTTCGGCCCCCGCTTCCGGAGATCTATCCCTATGTCTCGGAGCTGAAGGTCGTGATCACCAACCGAAGCGATTTCCGGTGGGCCGAGGAACACGCCGCCCGCTGCCCGGAGGGCACGCTGTTGTTCCTGCAACCGGAATGGTCCTCTTCCCAGCTGTTGCCCGAAATTGTGCGCTACATTCAAGAGCATCCCCGCTGGCGGCTCAGTCTGCAGACGCACAAGTACCTGGGGATTCCTTAAGGGAAAGCGGTACGCTCATGAAATCGCAGCCGGTGGCCCTGAAGGCGGCCGAGCATTTTCTGGCCCGCTTTACGGATCCGGAAGCCGATTTTGACGAGCTGGCACTGGAAGCCTTTCGGCTTCAGGCCGCCGCCAACCCCGTATACCGGGCTTACCTGCAGGCGCTCGGACTGCGTCCGGAGGCGGTCTGTTCGTGGCGCCAGATCCCCCCGCTGCCTGTGGAGGCCTTTCGATACGGACCCGTATGCGTGGGACCTCCGGAGGAAGCGGAGCTGATTTTTCAGAGCAGCGGCACGAGCGGCTCCCTGCGGAGCCGGCATTATGTGCGGGATCGCCGTTTTTACGATCGTTCCGCCCTGGAGCACTTCCGCAGGCTGCTGGGATCGGGGCCTTTTGTGTTTGCCGCCTGGTTGCCCGGATATGTGGAGCGACCCGATGCTTCCCTGCTCTACATGGTAGAGCGGCTTATGGAGGCCTTCGGAGAGGAGGGCTCTGCGTTCGTCTATCCCAACCCCGATCGGCTGCAGGGCCTGGCCGAAAGAGCCCATCGGCGGGGATGTCCATTTGTGCTTTTCGGAGCCGCCTTTGGATTGCTGGATCTGCTCGAAACCTATGGGCCCCTTGCGCTTCCCCCCGATAGCCTTGTGATCGAAACCGGAGGCATGAAAAACCGCAGGCGGGAGCTGGATCGTCAGACCCTGCACCATCTGCTGGCCGAAGGGTTCCGACTTCCCCGGGAGCGCATCTGGTCGGAGTACGGCATGACGGAGCTCTTAAGCCAGGCATACACCCGAGGGGGTACGGTCTTTTATCCTCCTCCCTGGATGCGCTTTCGCGTTGTCGATCCGGAAGATCCCCTCGGGCCGGACCGGCCGGAGGGGGAACCCGGAGCCCTGTTGTTGTTCGATCTGGCCTGCTACTGGAGCGTCTGCGCCATCCTGACCCAGGACCGGGCTGTGCGGCGAGGGGAGGGTTTTGAGGTGCTGGGGCGTCTGGCAGGGGCTCCCCTGCGAGGATGCAACCTGTTGCTGGAGTCGGACCTGTGAACGCGCTCCGAGAGGCGCTTCTTGAGACGGCACAGGCCTGGTGCGATCCGTCCTATCCGGTGCGCCGGCAGGCCGAGCTTCGGGCTCTTTCGGAGAACCCCTTTTTTACCCCTGAGGCCGTGGGTTATGCCATCCAGGCGCGTCTGAGCGGGCTATCCCGAGAGGCGCTCGAGCGCTGGATCGGAACGGATGCCCCGCTCAGCGAGCCGGCCCGGATCGCCATCGTGCATCCGGGCAACATTCCGCTGGTGGGATGGGAGGATCTGGTGGCCGCCGTGCTCATGGGACATGCGGTCTGGTCGCGCCCCTCGAGGCGGAATCGAGCCCTCCTGATGGCCTTTGTGCAGGACTGGCGGCGCCGCGTCCCCGGGCTTCCCGTACGCTGGATCGAGGATCTGGAGGAGGCGCTTCCGGGGGTTGACGGGCTTATCGCCTCCGGCTCGGACGAAACCGTTCGGCTTCTGCGGCAGCTTGCCCTCAAGGTCGGACTGGGCCCGGAACGCTTGCTTCTGCGGGGCCATCGCTTCGCCGTGGCCTGGTGTGAGCCCGATTGCGCTCCGGAGGATCTATTTGCGCTGGCCCGGGATAGCTGGCTCTACGAAGGTCGGGGATGCCGCAGCGTGGCCGTGATCTGGGCTCCAGCGGGGCTCGATCCGGGTCGGTTCTGGGAAGCCTACCGCCAGTTCCGTGCGCTCTTTCCAGCCCCCCAAGCCGCTATTGAGGCACTTCGGGGGGAACGCGCCCTCTATGAGGCCCTGCGGCCCTGGTTGCCCGGCCTCTGGTCGGATCCCGCCGGACTGCTCTCCGTGGGGCCTCCGGAGCCCAGACGGCCGGGTCATGTGCGATGGACCTTCTATAGCCGACCGGAGGAGGTGCTCAGCTGGCTTGAGGCGCACCGGGACCGGATACAGGTGGTGGTTGCGCAACGCAATCCCCCCACAGGATGGGAGCCCATGTGGGCCCGGCCCGGCGAGGCGCAGTGTCCTCCCCTGGACTGGCGTCCGGATGGTGTGGATACGATCGCCTGGTTGCGCGCCATAAAGCCCCGCATCTGTTCGGATCGGGAGTCCACCTATGCGCGCTAGGTCATGGGCGCTGTGTCTGCTTCTGCTCCTGGGGCTCGGGCTTTCGGGCCAGGCCCAGAGCCTGCATCGGGAATGGGATCGATTGCTCAAGCGCTATGTGCATCCCCATGGGAGGATCGATTATGCCTCCTTCCGGGCTGACACGGCGGCGGTGCGTCGGTATGTGGAACGGCTGGCCAGAACTTCCCTGTCCCGGGCTTCCCGGCAAGAACGGATGGCCTACTGGATCAACCTCTGGAACGCCACCACCGTCTACGCCCTGCTTAAGCGGCTTCCCCGCCGCTCCGTGCTGGAGGGGCACGGTCTGCTGGGCCTGCATATACCGGGCTGGCGTTCTTTCTGGCGTAGCACTCGCCTCTCCCGGCTCGGCCGCACTTTCCCCCTCTGGGCTATTTACGATAGCCTCCGCGCCCTCAGTCAGGAGGATCCCCGATGGCTTTTTGCCCTCTACCGTCCGGCGCGGGGTGGGCCGCCGTTGCGGGCCGAAGCCTACCGAGCGGAGCGGATCGCCGAACAGCTGGACGATCAGACGCGGATTTTTCTGGCGCGATACAACCGGATCCCGGATGCGGAGACCACAATCCGCCTTTCCCGTTTGTTTGAATGGCATGCGGGGCTTTTCGCCCGCCAGGCCGGATCCGTGCAGCGCTGGCTTGCGCCGTATTTCGAGGGTTCGGTGGCCTCGCGCCTAGCTTATAACGGCTACCGCATCGTATATGCGCCCTACGACTGGACCCTGGATGACAGACCCGAACAGGAGGCTGTTCATGAAGCTGACAGAGGGAGATCTCGCACCCGATTTTGAGGCGTTGGATCAGGACGGCCGTCCGCTGCGCCTGAGCGACTTCCGGGGTCGATACGTGCTGCTGTATTTCTATCCCCGGGACGGCTCCTCCGGTTGTACCCGACAGGCGCTGAATTTGCGCCAGCATTATGCGGAACTCGAACGGCGGGGGATTGTCATCCTGGGTGTGAGTCCGGATGATGTGGAGAGCCATCGCCGTTTTGCCCGGCAACACGAGCTGCCATTCCGGCTTTTGGCCGATCCGGGAGGGCAGATCGCGCGCGCCTACGGAGTATGGGGCGAGCGGCAGCTCTACGGTCGACGTTTCGAAGGCGTGCGGCGCACCACGTTTCTTATCGACCCCGAGGGCCGCATTGCGCACATATGGCGCACGGTGCGCACGGACCGACACGCGGAGCAGATTCTCCAGGTGCTGGAGCGGGAAAAGGCATGAGGTGGGAGCGCCTGGGGCCGGCGTGGGTGCTCTGGCTGGAGCTCGATGAGCTTCCGCAAGAGGCAGAATGGCTCTCGGAGGCGGAGCGGGAGCTGGCGGGACGCTACGGCCACCCCCGGCGGCTGCGGCAGTTCCTGGCCGGCCGATGGGCCGTACGTCGGCTCTGGCGAGAGGTTGCCGAGCTGGAGGAACCCGTTGAGGTGATCCCCGATCCCCAGGGTCGGCCCCTGCTCTATGTGAGCGGAGAGGCGCTCATGGACTGGGCCGTGAGCATCGCGCATTCCGGATCGCGTGTCCTGGTGGCCCTGCGTCAAGGCGGACGACTGGGGGTGGATGTGGAAGGCCAGAGGCCTCGGTCCGGGGCGCTGGTCTCTCGTCTGCTGGATGCCGAGGAGTGGGAGCTGATGCAGCGCTGGGCTCCGGAGGAGCCAATCCTGGCCGCCTGGGTGCTCAAAGAGGCCGGTTTCAAGGCGCTAGGGTCGGGTCTGCGGGCCCCGCTACGGAACCTGCGTCTGGTGGAAGAGGGGGGAAGACTACTCCTACAGGGGGTTGGTGCGCGCCTGCAAGCCCACCTGATGCGGATGGACCCCGCTTTCTGGGCGGCTGTGGCCTGGGATTAGCTTTCTAGATGCGCCCAGAGGTGCTCTTCGAGCCGGGCAAGAAGCGCCTCTCGGGAGCCATCGGGGAGGGGAAAAATGCGTACCTGCTCGGCCTGATGGGTGTGCTTGCAGAGCACGGAAAATGCGGCCAGGTACGGCCTCCAGGCCCGTTTCGGACGATCTGTGTACCAAGACAGGGTGCGACCTTGCGGGTCGCGGACGTGCATGCGGTAGCGTGCCTCCAGGCCCGTACTCATCTGGACCCGCCTGCGCAGGGGGCGAAAACGGACCTCCGGTCTTTCCCCTCCCCCCGTTGGGGGGAAAGGGGAGATACGTATCCGGACCTCGGCCGGCGTTCCGGAGTCCCGCAGCAGCCGATGTACCCCGGCCTCGGGAAGCAGCAGGCCGTAGGCGTTATGGCCCCGCACCAGAAGCAGCAGTCCACTGTGTGGATCCTCCGCCATGGGGATTACCTCCAGTCCCCGGCCTTCGAGGGCCTGCCTGTAGGCCAGGCCCAGCTCTAAGGCCCAGGTTTCCGATTCCGGACCCGTAGGCTCAAGCCACAGCAGGGCATCGGCGCTCGCTTCGGGATAGGCGAGCAGCTGCTCCCACTCCAGCGCCTCCATCTGCAGGACCGCCTCCCGGTAAAGGCGCGTAAGCTCCGGCCAGAGCGTTTTTTCCCGGCGGTAATGGAGGCGTTTGAGTTCTTCGAGCGTCTGCTCCAGGCGTCGGTACCGGTTCTGGATGCGGTAGCACTGGCCCAGGGAACGCAGTTCTTCGAGCGCCTGTCTGGGGTGATCCCAGAAGGTGGGTTCCTGCATGCGCGCCTCAAGCTCCTGAATGCGCCGGCGTAGCTCCGTGACCCCCTGCCGGTCGGCCAGGGCCTGGAGGCGGCGCTCCAGCTCTTCTAGTTCGCGCTCCAGCTCGTCGGGATCCGGCATGGCCGGGAGGCGGCCGGGCTCCGGAAGGGCTGCAGGGCCCGCAGGGGGCTCGACGTGCACCCGTGTCTGCCCGTTCGGGTCGGATTCCAAACGGATCATGGAGCCCGGCTCAATGGACCGCTCCACAAGCGCCTGCGCCAGGGGAAGGGTGATGAGCCGCTCTACGGCGCGTTTGAGAAATCGCGCCCCATATCGGGGACTGTAACCCTCTTCGATGAGCCGATCCACGAGTCGTTCATCGATCTCCACGGTGAGCTGTTTGCGCAGAATACCTTCCCGCGCGATGACCTTGCCAATCTCCCGATAGGCGATCCGGCGCACGACCTCCGCAGAGAGGGGTTTGAAGTAGATGAGCTCGATGCGGTTTAAGAACTCCGGACGAAAATAGCGCTCCAGCTCCGCCTGCACAGCGCGCCGCAGGGCCTCATCGCTCATGCTCTCCTCAAACCCGATGGGCTTCTGGCCATAGAGCTTGGAGCCAATGTTGGAGGTCATGATGATGATCGTGTTGCGGAAGTCCGTCGTGCGCCCCTGACGGTCGGTCAGTCGGCCCTCATCGAAGACCTGTAGCAACAGGTCGTATACGTTGGGATGGCATTTCTCGAACTCATCGAGCAAGACCACGGAGAAGGGCTGTTCCTGGATGGGACGCGTGAGCTTGCCGCCCCGGTCATCGAAGCGTTCCCCGATGAGGCGTTCCCAGGAATTCCACTCCATGTACTCGGACATATCCAGCCGCACCATCCGCTCGGGGCTGCCGAAAAGATAAGCGGCCACGGTCTTGGCGAATTCCGTCTTGCCCACCCCGGTGGGACCCAGACACAGATAGGTGGCCAGCGGCCTGGAGGGATCGTGCAGGCCGGATTTGAGCAGGGCGAGCGTGCGCTTGATCGCCTCGACGGCTTCTTCCTGACCGAGCACGCGTTCGCTAAAGAACCGGTGTACTTCGTCTAAATCCAGCCGGGCTCGATCGTCTATAACCACGGCGGGCAGACCGGTTGTCTCCTGAAACTGCGATACCACGACCTCGGCCGTGAGCACCTGACGCGCGGCCAGCTGACCCCGATGGGCCAGGCGGGCGAGCATTTGCTTGAGGAAATCGATCGCCTTGCCGGGAAATTTCTGGTAGGGCAGAAAACGACCGGTGAGTTCGATGATACGCTGTACGACTTCGGGCAGGATTTCGACCCCGTAGCGTTGGCCCAGGTCTCTGGCTACGGCCATGAGGATGCGGTCGAGCTCCTCAGCTCGGGGCTCCTCAAGTCGTACCTGCGTGAAGACCCGCTCCAGATAGGGCGCTTGACGGAACATGTGCTTGAGCATGTCGGCCGTGGCCTCGCCGATGACGGTGATCTCCCCGCGCTCGATGAGGGGGGCTAGATAGGAGGCGAAGTTGGCCGAGGAGGTGGAGGTCGTACCGGCCCCCACGATGTTGGGCAGGTCGCGGATGTAGAGGATCACATCCCCCGCTTCCCGCATCTCTCGGGTGAGGTTGACGAGCTTGGTCTCCCACTCGCCGATGTATTTTGTGCCCGCCATCAGGTTCTGCGTGGTGGTCTCGAAGATGCGATAACCGGTCAGGGCCGGAGGGCAATGGCCCCGCTTGAGGCGACGGGCTAATTCGTAGATAACAGCTGTTTTGCCCACCCCGGGCTCACCGACGAGCACGAAACTGGAATTATCCGGTCGCTGAAGCAGGGCGTAGAGCTCCTCAAGCACGCCCTCACGTAGGTACGTGGCCGGTTGCTCTTCAACGTCGCGCAGGGTGGCTAGCTCGACGCAGGAGGTCTCCAAGACGCCTGTTAGGTGCTCTTCGCCGAATTCAGCCATGTCCACTATCCTCCATGAAATACCGGAGAAGGAGCGGGCCTTTCGGGGTTTTTTCTGGTGCAGGCTCTGCAGGAGTTCCTGGGCCCGTTTCCGCATCCATTCCGGACCCTGGGGATCGAGAGCAAGGTAGCGCTCCAGGTGCTCGCGCGCCTTTTCGAAGGCCTCCAGATGGCTGCAGTAGAGCAGCCCGATCCGGTAATGCAACAGCCCGTATTCGGGCTCCCGCTCCAGGGCGCGCTCGTAGAAGTGGAGGGCTTTTTCCGGCTGGCCGAACTCCACCAGCAGATCGGCGGCGGCCAGCAGAGCGATCGCGGGCCGGGGCCTTTCGGGTACCGGCAGGATCTCGGATATAAAACGGCGGCGCTTGCGGGGCAGAAAAAGGGTATAGCCGGGAGCGGGAAACTCTTCGGCAACCCGATGTCGCAATTCCACCAGCGCGGCCTGCGCCTCTTCGGGATCCTGATCGCGAAATCGGAAGCGGCTGAGCACGTGCAGGGTTCCCGGATGATCCGGATCCAGATGCCAGGCCGTGCCCAGCAGATGGGGGAGGGTTTCCAGCGTTTCGGCCTGCAGCTCATCCTGCCGATACAGGAGTAGCTCGGCCAGCGTGAGGTAAGGATCCGGCCACTGGGGTTCCAGATCGACGGCCTCTGCGGCGCTCTCGGCGGCCAGCTCCGGATGTTCCAGCTCCAGAGCGGCTTCGGCCGCATACCAGCGCACAGGACCGCTTCGGGGGAATCGGGTTCGGGCTTGCTCGGCCAGGGCCACGGCCTCCTCCATGCGTCCGGCGCGACGCAGAAGCTCGATGCGGCTCAGGTAGAGCACGTCGGCACGCTCGGCCAGGCGTTCGCCCTGCCGCAGTATGCGCAGGGCTCGCTCTAGATCCCCCTGTGCCTCCCAGTACCAAGCGATATGGCGGTAGAGGGTCGTCTCCGGGCCTTCTGCGGCCTCCAGATAGCTGGCCGCCTCCGCGGCCCTGCCCGCCTTCCAGAGCGCGATGCCCCGGGCCACCTGCAACCACCGCTGGCCCTCTCGATCCTGCGACGGCAGGACGGCCTCCCCGTAGGCGCCAAGCGCCTCCGTCCAGCGACCGAAAGGGCGACGCAGCAGGAACAGATCCGTGTACAGGCGGACGCGGCCGTATACGAAGGCAAGCCAGTCCCGGATCGGCATGGGGATACGTCGTATAGCAGGCTGGCGGGTTAAAGGCAAAAATGCGCAACTTGCTCTCCCCATGCAAGCCGGTACCGCTGTGCAATGATGTACATCGCCTGGGATCTGGAGACCTGCCCCCTGCCGGAGGAGCGATTCTCCGATCGGGAGCGAAAGCGGCTCGAGCTGGAGATGCGTTGGCACGGGCAGCGAACCCCGGATCTGGAACCCGCAGAGCTTCGACGCAAGGCGGCCAGCCTGCATCCCCTGTTGGGCTGGATCGTGTGTATCTCCGTCATCCGGGCCCCCGAAGATCCTGAGTTCCCCAACGAGCCGCGCTCCTATGTGGCCGCCAGGCCCGAAGAAGAGCGCGCGATGCTGGAGGCCTTCTGGGCGGATCTGGCTCGTTTTCCCGCCGACAGGCCGATCCTGTGGATCACCTTCAACGGCAAGCGCTTCGATGTGCCCTTTTTGCTGGCGCGCACCCTGCATTACGGGCTTGCGCCCACGCGTCTGGATGTACTGCAGACGCACCGCTGGCGCAACAGGCCGCACTGTGACCTGTGGACCCTTTTTGCCGATGCCTCCATGAATATGGCCTTGGAAGACCTCTGCACGCTTCTCCAGGTGCCCAATCCCAAGCTCCACGGACAGGGTTTCCTGATCGAGGAATTGCTGCGCACCGAGGGGATAGAGGGGGTGCGTCGATACTGCGAGGCGGATGCGGCGGCCACACTGGCCTGTTTTGCCCGCATCCGACGGCTGTACCCCGCTTTGGTGGAGGGAGGGGATTTTCTATAAGCGGCGCTGAGGAGCCGGCGCACCTGCCGGTTGCCGCAGCTTTCAAGGAGGGCAATGATCGATGGAACCTGAAGCCTCACAGGTCCCCTTTACCCCGATCGGCAGAATCGGCCTTCCCCGGCTGATTGAGCGGCTCTCCGAGCTGCTCGGTCAGCCGGAGGATCCGGATCTGCTCTTCGGGATAGGAGACGATGCGGCAGTTTATCGGGTGCACCCCGGTCGGGTGCACCTGCTCAGCACGACCCTGCTCATCGAGGGGGTACATTTTGATCCCGCCATCATCCCCTTTGCCCATCTGGCGGCCAAGGCGATGGCGGGCCCGGTGAGCAATGTCGTGGCCATGAACGGACGGCCAAAGTATGTCCTGGTCGGGCTGGCCGTGCCCAACCAGGTTTCTGTGGAAATGCTCGAAGAGCTCTACCGGGGTTTTCAGCGCACCTGCGCCCTCTACGGATGTGCCCTCGTGGGGGGGCAGACCACCTCCTCCCGAAGAGGGCTGGAGCTGAGCCTTACCGTCGTGGGCGAGGCAGCCGAATCGGCGGTGACCTACCGCCATGGGGCTCGGCCGGGGGATCTGCTCTGCGTTACCGGAGACCTGGGGGCGGCCTATGCCGGTCTGCAGGTCCTGCTTCGCGAGAAAGACTACTATGAGGCCCATCCCGAGCTGGGTCTGCCGGACCTGAGCCCGTACCGCTATGTGGTCGAGCGCCAGCTTGTGCCCCTGGCACGGCTGGATATGGTGACGGCCTTTGAAATGGCTGGTTTGCGCCCGCAGGCCATGACGGACATCTCCACGGGGTTGGCCGCGGCCGTACATGCGCTCTGTCGGGCCAGTGGAGTGGGGGCCCGGGTGCGGGCGGCCGCCATTCCGATCGACCTGCAGACGCGCGATGTGGCGCAGGAATTCGACCAGGATCCGGAAACTTATGCCCTTTATGGAGGGGAAGACTACGAGCTGCTCTTCGCCTTGCGGGAGGAAGACTGGCCCGCCCTGGAGCGCGCGACAGAGGCGGTAACCGTGATCGGTCATATCGAGGAAGCCTCCTCCGGGGTGTCGATCGAACACGCCGACGGGCGCTGTATACCGCTGGAGGCACAGGGATGGAACGCAGCGGATTTCCGGTAGCCCTCGCCCCCCGTGCTCTCTGGCGGGCCGAGCTCGTTCTGCTCGGCATTACGATCATCTGGGGGACTACGTTCACCGCCGTCAAAATAGGCCTCCAGCACGCCAGCCCGTTTCCCTTTCTGCTTGCTCGTTTCGGACTGGCTCTGGGCGTGCTCTCGCTCTGGGTGCGGCCTTGGCAGATGGGGCTCGATCTATCGGCCTGGAGGGCGGGGATGTGGCTCGGATTGTGGTTGGGGCTGGGGTTTGTCCTGCAGACCGCCGGACTGATATGGACGACGGCCAGCATGTCCGCCTTTATCACGGGCGCCTCGGCCGCTTTTACCCCGCTCCTGGAGCGCCTTCTGGGGCGGGGGAGGCCTCCCGGGAGCGCCTTTGTGGGCCTCTACCTGGTGCTCATGGGGCTATACGGGCTATCCCTGCCCCGCCTTCATGTCGGTCTACAGGCCGCTATGGGGTTGAGCCTACTCGCTCTGGGGCTCCTCGGCATCGCCCGTAGCGGGGGGCGACCGATTGCCGGGGCTCTGCTGTTGGGCTTCGGTCTGTGGCTTGTGCTTCGGGCCGAAATGGTCCGCTTCGGGATCGGAGAATGGCTCACGCTCATTTCCGCGCTGGTGTGGGCCGTATACATCGTGGAGATGGACCGCCTCAGCGGTCGTGCCCCAGCCGGGGCGCTTGCTTGGATGCAGCTGGCCATGGTAGGACTGCTCGCCCTGTTTTTGCTTCCCTGGTTCCCTGTGCGCTTTTCTCCGGAGCCGGAACTGTTGATGGGGCTTGTGTACCTGGCCCTGGTGGCAACCGTGCTTACGACCTGGCTGCAGACCCGATTTCAGCGACAGACCACCCCCACGCGCGCGGCCCTGATTTTCGCCGCAGAGCCGCTCGTGGCCGCTCTGGTGGCCGCTTTGTGGTTGGGAGAACAGATGGGCTTGCATGGCTGGATAAGTGGCGCGCTTATTGTATGGGGCATGCTGATCGCAATGCGCTCCGGTCCGCAGAACCATTCGGCGCTACCGGATGTTAAAGGGACGAAGTGTGAGCAAATACGATAGCGCACATGGCCAACGAGACCCGCAATCCCCTGTTTCAGCGCGATCCGCGCCCTGAAGAACGTCGACCCGGTCGATTTCCGATCTGGATCTATGTGGCCATTTTCCTGGGTCTGCTCATCGCGCAGTTTTACTTCTTCACCCCCCGCAGCCACAATACGGTTCCCTACAGCCAGTTCCGCGACTACGTCCGAAAGGGCTATATCGAGCGTGTGGTGATCGTCAACGAGCGCATCGTGGAGGGAACCTTCACGGAGGCCGCTGTGCGCGAGGGTTTGGTGCGCGTCCCCGCTACGCGTCCGGGGCTGATCCGGGACAGCGCGCAGCAACTTCGAAGCTTTCGCACCACGCGCCTGCCGGATGACGATCTGCCCCAGTTGCTCGATGCGCACGGGGTCACGTACGCGGTGCGCTACGAGGACAACTGGATGACCGGCCTGCTGACCTGGATGCTGCCCCTGGTGATTCTGGTGGTCCTGTGGCTCTTTATCCTGAGGCGGATGAATCCCGGCCAACAGGTGCTCAATATCGGGAAAAACCGGGCTATCCTGGTCGATCAGAACGCGGAAAACCGCGTCACCTTCAAGGATGTGGCCGGTCTGGATGAGGCGATCGAAGAGGTCAAGGAGATCGTTGAGTTTCTCAAAAACCCGAAAAAGTTCACCAAGCTGGGGGGCAAGTTGCCCAAAGGGGTGTTGCTTGTCGGCCCGCCGGGAACGGGCAAGACGCTACTGGCCAAAGCCGTCGCCGGGGAGGCGAACGTGCCCTTCTTCAGCATATCCGGTTCGGATTTCGTGGAGATGTTCGTGGGCGTGGGGGCGGCCCGGGTGCGGGACCTGTTTCGGCAGGCCAAAGAGAAGGCCCCCTGCATCATCTTCATTGACGAGATCGACGCCATCGGGCGCAGCCGGGGGCGTGGCATCTGGATCGGGGCCAACGACGAGCGCGAAAACACGCTCAATCAGCTTCTGGTGGAGATGGATGGCTTCCATACCGACAAGGGCGTCATCATCATGGCTGCCACGAACCGTCCGGATGTGCTGGATCCGGCTCTGCTGCGCCCCGGCCGGTTCGATCGGCAGATCCTGATCGATAAGCCCGACCTCAAAGGCCGTTATGACATATTCAAAGTCCACACCCGGGGGCTCATTCTTTCGCCCGATGTGGATCTGTGGCGGCTGGCCGCGCAGACGCCCGGCTTTGCCGGGGCGGAGATCGCCAATGTCTGTAATGAAGCCGCCTTGCTGGCTTCCCGCCGCGGTAAAGACGCCATCGAAATGGAGGACTTTCAGGATGCCATCGAGCGCGTCATCGCCGGGCTGGAGAAGAAAAACAAGCTCATCAGCCCCGAGGAGCGCCGCATTGTCGCCTATCACGAGGCCGGACATGCCATCGTGGGCTGGTTCCTGGAGTACACGGATCCGGTGCTCAAGGTATCCATCGTGCCGCGCGGGCTTGCCGCGCTGGGCTATACGTTGCAGACTCCGCTCGAAGACCGCTACCTGATGACCCGCGAAGAGCTCATGGACCGGATCTGCGCCCTGCTGGGCGGACGGGTGGCCGAAGAGATCGTCTTTGGCCGCATTTCCACGGGGGCTTCCAACGACCTGGAGCGCATCACCAAAATGGCCTACGCCATGGTGACCGTCTATGGCATGAGCGAAGCCCTGGGGAATATCTCCTTTCTGGATTCTGAAAATCAGAACTTCCTGGGGGGGTTCGGCATCGATAAGCGGTACAGCGAGGAAACCGCCCGGCTTATCGATCAAGAAGTTAAGCGCATTATCGATGAGGCCTACCGGCGTACCCGGGCGCTTCTAGAGGAAAAGCGCGACCTGTTGGAGCGCCTGGCGCAGGAGCTACTCAAGCGCGAGGTGCTCGTTCAGGAGGACATCGAACAGCTACTCGGGCCCCGCCCCCATGCTCGGGCGCGTCCCCTCCAGGCCCGCGATGGTAGCCCGGTCGCTGAAGAGGGCACTTCTGGGGCGGAGAACGAAAGCGCCCAGGGATTCGAAGCCCGCGCCTAGCAGATCCTCGTATGCGCCGCGTACTCTCCGTGGGGGCGCTTCTCTGGCTAGCGGGTGCGCTGGGAGCATGGGCGGCGCTGTATACGGATTATTTTTCCCCGACAGCGGAACTGTTTCTCGGCCTCAGCCTTCCCATCTGGGCGGCTCTGGGGCTGATTGTGGGGCTCTGGGCGCTGGCCCAACGCCGCGGGTGGGTTGTTATGCTGGCCCTTCTATGCGCGATCGGGGCGGCCTATCAGCACGGGCTTCGGCTTCTCTCCCCCGATGCGCCGGAAAGAGGGGAAGATTTTTCGTTGCTCAGCTGGAACATCTTCAGCGCCCACCGGGGCTTTGCCCGCGTGCTCGAGGAGGTACTCCAGTACAGGCCCGACCTGATCCTGCTGCAGGAGGTCTATAACGCCGACGGGGATCTTGCCCGGCGCGATCCGCTGCGATACGGGGACTTTCGCCAGGCCCTGCGCGCAGCAGGGTACTATGTGGCTTTCGCTCCGGATCAGGAGCAACCTTGGGGCGCCTACGGGCTTCTGATCGCCTCGCGCTGGCCCCTGGAGGCGGTGCGCCGGCTGGATCTGGCCGGACGAATCGGGGTCGGTATTGTGGCCGATGTGCGTATCGGAAATCATCCCCTCCGGCTGATCGGGGTACATCTGTACACGACCGGACAGGAAAAACCCTGGCGGGGAAGGAGTTCCTGGAGTCGCTGGCGCACCTGGTTGAGGCAGATGCAAGAGGGCTATATGCGCCGGGAGGCGGAGCTTCGTGAGCTTTTGGATATCATCCGGCGCTCGCCATACCCGGTCCTTGTGGGGGGAGACTTCAATACCACGCCCTTCAGTCGGCACTATGTACTTCTTTCCCGCTGGCTGGGCGACGCGCACCGGCATGCAGGTCGGGGTCTGGGAGCTACGTACAGCACCTCCAAGCCCCTGTTGCGCATCGATTACCAGTGGTTCAGCTCCGGCCTTCGGCCGCTCGAGATGCGAGTGCTTCCCGATCGTGCCTCCGATCACCGTCCCCTGTTGGCTCGGTGGATTTTCGAGCCCTGAAGCGGAAGGCTTCACCGCCAGGGTGGAGGGCCTCATCCGGTGAAGCGTTCCATCCGTATGGTGTAGCGCAGGATCCGATCCAGGCGCACGGTTACGCCCAGGCCGGGTCCCCCGGGCACCCGTATAGTGCCATCCGGCTCAAGGGCAAAGGGGGGGTCGATGACCTCCTCGACGTAGTAGCGATCGGAGGCCGAAAGGTCTCCGGGCAGCGTGAAGCCCGGCAGGGTCGCAATAGCCAGGTTTGAGGCCCGGCCTATGCCGGTCTCCAACATACCTCCACACCAGACCGGCACACCCCGTTGTTGGCACAGCTCATGAATGCGCCGGGCCTCCAGCAGGCCACCCACGCGTCCGGGTTTGATGTTGATCACCCGGCAAGCGCCCATCTCCAGCGCCCAGCGGGCATGACGGGCGCTTTTGATGGATTCGTCCAGGCAAATGGGGGTGCGCAGCTGGGCTTGCAGGCGGGCATGCTCGAGAAGATCATCCTCATCGAGCGGCTGTTCGATAAGCAACAGGTCGAATGCGTCGAGCTCCTTGAGCACGGGGGCGTCTTCAAGTCGGTAGGCTGCGTTGGCATCCACCTGCAGGGGCAGTTCTGGGAAAGCCTCCCGCACAGCTCGGACCTCGCCTACCTCCCGGCCCGGCTTGATCTTGAGCTTTACGCGCCGGTATCCCTGGGCGACAAACCCCTCTACGGTTCGCAACAGCTCCTCTATGCTGGGCTGGATCCCGATGGAAACGCCCACCGGGACCTGATCCCGTTCTCCGCCCAGAAGATCCCTCAGGGATCGGTTCTTCTGTTGCCCCCAGAGGTCCCAGAGGGCCATCTCCAGGCCAGCCCTGGCCATGGGATGTCCCCGGATCCATGCAGAGAGGCGCTGTAGGTCTTCTGGGCCCTGCCAGTCATGCCGCAGGGCGGCCGGGATGAGCAGGTCGCGCAGCACATGCCAGGCCGTGCCCGTGGTCTCATAGGAATAATCCGGCACGCTTCCGGCCACGCACTCCCCCCAGCCCTCCAGAGAGCCGGCCTCCAGGCGCAGCAGAATCGCTTCTCGGTGGGTAATCCGACCTGTGGAGGTCTCAAAAGGTGCCTTAAGCGGCAGGCGAATCAGAAAAAGGGTGATTCCGTCGAGGTACATGGAGCCGCTCCTGGGGTTCGAGCACGTAATACCCCCACAGACCATCCGGGGCAAGCAGGTAATCGGTCAGCGCCCATCCCTGCTCGAAGGCGGTTTCCAGTATCTGGCGCAGGTGCAGACGCCAGGCCAGGTCGCGTTCCGGGTCCTGACCTCGGAAGGCGCGCAGGCGGGCCGGCAGGCAGACAGAGACGCGTTCCCCTTCGGGAGGCCAGTGCCAATCGGTCGGATAGGGGATAGGGGCCCGGGTATCGACCCGATTGAGCACCGGCGGGATCTCCGGTTCGGGATCCATGCCGGCCAGACGTGCCCGCACCCGGGGATGCTCGATCCACCACTCCACCTCCAGGCGATCTGTGGGCAGATCTCGGTTCAACGCATCCTGCAGCCTGCCGTAGGCGTCGCGCTTGTAGAAGCGGGCGATCCCGCCCAGACGGCGCAGATTCAGGCGCGCATTGCGGCTCTCCAGCGGATCAAAGGTCCAGGTGATGAGCTCGATTCCCTGTGCACGTACGAAGTCGCGCTGGAAGCGCTTGAGGGCAAAGCCCACCCCCCGATCGCGATACGATTCCAGCACCCCGAGCATGTGGGAACAATGCTTCAGGCGCCAGCCTCCTTCCGGATCGGGCTCCAGAGCCGGGAAGCCGTAGACGAACCCAACCGGGAAGGGATCCGGGGAGGCAAAGGCGGCGGCCACGAGCCCTCCGTAGGTGGCATGGATGAGGAGCACGTGCCCGGGCACGATGTTCACCGCCGAGCCGGGCCAGATCCGGGCCTGCAGCTCCTCGATGAGCGCGATCTCATCGGGATGGGTGAGCGTGCGAATCTGCAGGAAGGCCCCCATGGCGGAGGGAAGATGCGGACGGAACCTGTTTGTCTGCAACGGCAGTTTGCCTCTTGAACGGGGGTGTATCTTTTTTGTCCTCTGTCCGAGAAGCGCCGATCGTTCGCCATGCATCCGGGGATACATCGGCCCAGCGGCACGCGCGATCTGCTGGCGCTGGCTCTTGTATTGGCCCTCTTCTGGGGGCTGGTTTCCCTGCCGATCCAGGAGGGCCGCCGAAAGCCTCGCTGGGTGGCTCCGCCCGGTTTCGAGGTGGTTGCCGTGCCCAACCCGAGGCCCAATCGGGTGCCGGGATGGCCCCTGTTTGGCTCCGAGCCGCCGCCTCCGACGCGCCTGGTGCCGACAGAGGAGCAAGAGGCCCCTGCCTCGGCCGTGGAGGAGGCCCAAAGAGACTCCGTTTTTCTCGTCGAAGTACCCCGGGAAGAGCATTCGCCCACCGGCCCTCCGCAGGAGGTTTTTCTAGTCGTCGAGGAGATGCCCGAACCTATCGGGGGGCTGGAGGAGATCGCCCGACAGATCCGCTATCCCTCGGAAGCGCTCCGGAGGGGCGTAGAAGGGGAGGTGGTGCTGGCCTTTACGGTCACACCCACGGGCCGGGTCGAAGACATCCAGGTGATCAAAGGGCTCGGATATGGATGCACGGAAGAGGCGATCCGGGTGATTCGACAGACCCTGTTTCGGCCCGGCAGACAGCGCGGGGTACCCGTCCCCGTGCGGGTACAGCTGCCCATTCGCTTTCGCATCGAGCCTCGGGACACGCTTCCGGGAGGGGCTATCTACCAGGGATAGGTCCAGATAGGCGACCCGCCGACCCATCGACCTGTTCGGTCATGGAAGCGATACAGGTAACCGAGCCGGATCTCCACCGGAAAGATCCATACCGTCCCCCGCAGGACAGCGTACAGGGCCAGGGAGGTGCGTCCCTCGCGCCAGGAGCGGGCGGGGTTTTCGGACCACAGCCGGCCGCCGTGCTCGAGGGCCACATAGCAAAAGAGACGATCCACGTAAAGCGGCACGGTAAAGAAGCCGTTGTCCACGTACAGCAGGGGGAGATAGCCGCGCACGCCGAGCTTGTAGAGGTGTCGAGCGCCTCGCACGTAGCCTGTCGTATAGCCCAGGGGGATGTATGGAGCGGCGGACCAGAAAAAGCGCCCGCTCTGAAAGAGCGCCCGCCCGTATAGCTGTATCGTGAGATGTTTCCGCATCCAGAGGGAGGCGAACCGATACAGCTCCGTGGCCATCCATCGGCCCGTTCGGGTTCCGGTCAGATCCGCCTCCCCGGAGAGGCGCAACAACCACCCCGAGTTCGGGCTCGCGTCTCGGGCCAGGGTATGGATCCGGTAGCGCGCCTCCAGCTCGAATCCCGTGGTGAGGTATTGACGCCAGGGTTCGTTTCGCTCCAGAGCCCGCAGGCGGCGGGCGGTCAGGTAGGGGCTGAACATAAGCTGTGTGCCGTAGACCGGCTCAGGGGCGACCCAGGGGAGGGCAAAGCGCAGCCGCAGGCGCTGTTCCTGCAGGATAGAGCCCGTGGTGACCACGGGCAGAAAGGAGGCGCTCAGGTCCGGATACGGATACGGGCGCGATGTACCGACCCAGACCGATCCCCAGAGCCGGGATCGCACATGGCGCAGATCCAGCGCGTATGCCCACTGACGCAGGATGTCGGCCCCCTCCAGGTGCAGTAGGGCGGTGCGGCCCAGGTTGACGTCTTCGATCAGCAGGGGCAGAACAAGTCGGGGGGGCCACAGGTATGAGATAGCCCGGTACGGGCGGGCGGCAGGGGGTGCGGGGTCGGGGGTATCCGGATCGGGCGGGTTGGGCGCTGTTTGCATGAGGCTGGCCGGAATTTCCTCTCCCCGCAGGGTGTCCAGGAGGGCTTCCACCAGCTCGAAACGCCCCCGTCGGTAGTGGACGTACAGGAGCCGGCGGCCATCTGGGGAGACGGCTGGTTCCATGGCCCCATAGGCGGAACGGGTCAGACGTTCTACGTGTCGGTCTGCAAGCCGGATGCGGTAAATCTCCAGCTGTCCGTCCGGGTCGGCGGAGAAGTACACCGTTTCCCCGTCGGGAGCCCAGGCTATGTCGTAGACCGCCCCCCGGGCGAAGGCCACCAGCGGCTCGAAGGCAGCCTCTTTGCCCTCTTCCGGGGTCGGGCTCAGGTACAGATCTTGCCGGCCGCCGCTCTGGAGTATGGCGGCCACCCGTCGACCCGTGGGGTCGGGCAGAAGGCGCTTGAAAAGCCACGGGGCGGGTGGACTCAGGTATCGTTTTTGTCCCGTCTCCAGGTCCCATTCCACCCAGCGATTGTAGGCCCCATGTCCCTCCAGGTACCACAATCGGCCATTAGGAGCGGGTACAGGGGCGCTGGCCCGGGCTTGCCGGGTGAGGCGTTGTATCCGGCCGCTGGCCAGCTCAATGCGGTAGATTTCCGAGCCAATCCGATCCGTACCCCGGCTGTCGGGCACATAGGCGGCCGCCCAGAGGGCGCCCTCTTGGGGATCGAGGCTGAAGAGGAAGTCTTCCGTGGGCCGGAAGGTGGCGACGCGGCGCAGACGGCCGCTGGAGCGGTCGAAGACGAAAAGGCCCGGACGATCGTTTACGCTGCCCCGGTAAAGGAGTATGAGGGAATCGTTCAGGAAGACAGGGTTGCGGTACGAGGTGTGCGCTTCGGAGGCCAATGTGCGGAATTTCGTCGGGGCACCCAGGGCCTGACGCAGGGAGTCAGACCACCCCCGCAGCTCGCGTACCAGATCCCGGTACAAAGCCGGGGGCCATTTCCGTGTTCCGATCCAGACGGCGGCACCAAAGCCCAGGAAGGGAAGGGCGTTGTAGATCCGGATTGTACGTCGCCAGGCTTCCGGTCCGTGATGGCGCAGTAGGTAGTCGGCCACCAGATAGCCTCCCTGATAGGCGCGATCGGAGGGCGTATAGGTCGAGCCGCGCCGCATCATCTGAGCGAGCGTCCAGGGGGGGCTGTGGTCCATAAAAGCCCGGTATTGCATCTGAAAAAAACTGTACTGGCCTCGGCCCACTCCGAACCGGTCACCCGTCTCCAGACGCACCGCCATACCTTCCGAGAAGCCATCCGGCGTGGAGAGGTTGATGAGCACGTTCCAGTCAGGAGCAAACAGGCTCGCCAATCCCCCCAGACCCGGCACAGTGGCCTGTTGCAGATGCAGGGCATGGAGCTGTTCGTGTTCGCTGAGCAGGTGTAGCCAGGACCGGTGGCCGGGAGGCAGGGTTTTGCCCAGAAAGGGGGTGGTGATGAGCTCCATACGGAACGGGAAGGTGGTGACGAATCCGTTGCCCTGATCGCTGTAGCCATTGAGGATGACGGGCACGCGTCGGGATCGGGTGCGGCCCAGCAGCCGAAGCACGCTGTCATGCCGGGCCTCCAGGAGGCGGCCGACCAAGCGGGCTTCGGCCTCCAGTCCGGTGTGGTAGATGATGCGATATCGGGGGCTATCCCAGACCCACCAGCGCAGTTCCGAGGGTCGGGGGCCGGGGGTGTAGAAGCCCTGAGCCTGAAGGGAGACGGAAAGCACGAACGTATAGAAAGTCCCCGCCAGCAGCACCATGCGCACGGGTATCGACCTCCTCACAGCAACACAAACGGGCGCAGGGAAAATATGCGATGCAGGGCCGCTTGAAAAACACCAGGGCCCGGGCGCTGGAGCCCGGACCCCGGTGTGGATCTGTTCAGTAAGCGCCGTTGTAGGATCCGGAGGGTTCCCATCGCTCCGGAGAGCGCCAGAGGCTGGAGAGCAACAGCTCCCGGATCATGAGGAGCTCTTTGGGCAGACGGTCGTAGAGCCGGATGAAGAGCTCTTCGATCTGGAGCATCTCTTGCTTCCACTGTTCTCGATCGATCCCCATGAGCTCATAGAAGCGTCCAGGACTGAAGTCCAGCCCCCGCCAGTCGAAATCCTCGTATCGGGGCATCCATCCGATGGGGCTTTCGATGGCGTAGGCGCGTCCGTGTACCCGTTCGACGATCCAGCGCAGGACGCGCATGTTCTCCCCGAATCCCGGCCAGATGAAGCGCCCCTGGTTGTCTTTTCGGAACCAGTTTACTCCGAAGATTCGAGGGGGGTTGGGCAACTTGCGGCCAAAGGAGATCCAGTGCGTAAAGTAGTCCCCCATGTGGTAGCCGCAGAAGGGCAACATGGCGAAGGGATCGCGGCGCACGACGCCGACCTGTCCGGCCGCGGCCGCCGTGGTCTCAGAGCCCATGGTGGCGGCCAGAAAGACGCCGAAGTTCCAGTTGAAGGCCTGATAGACCAGCGGTACGGTGTTCGACCGCCGACCGCCGAAGATGAAGGCGCTGATGGGCACCCCGTTGGGGTTATCCCACTCCGGATCGAGCGAGGGACACTGTTGAATGGGTGCGGTGAAGCGGGCGTTCGGGTGGGCTGCCGGCCGACCGCAGTCCGGAGTCCAGGGCTGGCCCTGCCAGTCGATGAGCTCCGGCGGCGGCTCATCGGTCATGCCTTCCCACCAGACATCCCCGTCGGGGGTGAGGGCGCAGTTGGTAAAGATCGTATTGGCCCGGATCGTCTCCATAGCGTTCGGGTTGGACTTGTAGGAGGTGCCGGGCGCCACCCCAAAGAAACCCGTTTCCGGGTTGATGGCATAGAGGCCTCCATCGGGCCCGACCCGGATCCAGGCGATATCGTCTCCAACGGTGGTTACCTTCCAGCCCTCGAAGGCAGAGGGTGGGATGAGCATGGCGAAATTCGTCTTCCCGCAGGCGCTCGGAAAGGCGGCCGCCACATAGGTTTTTTCCCCCTCCGGAGACTGCACGCCTAGAATGAGCATGTGCTCGGCCAGCCACCCCTCCTGACGGGCCAGGTAAGAGGCGATGCGCAGAGAGAGGCATTTCTTCCCCAGCAGAGCGTTGCCTCCGTATCCGCTGCCAAAAGACCAGATGGAGGGGTCCTCGGGAAAGTGCACGATGTACTTCTGGCCGTTACAGGGCCAGGGCACATCCTGCTGGCCGGGTTCCAGCGGCGCCCCCACGGAATGCCAGCAGGGCACAAAGAACCCCTCCTCTCCCAGCACCTCCAGGACGGCCTTTCCCATGCGGGTCATGATGCGCATGTTGGCCACGACGTACTCGGAGTCGGTGACCTGCACGCCGATAAGGGAAAACGGAGAGCCGATCGGCCCCATACTGAAGGGGATCACGTAGAGCGTGCGGCCCCGCATGGCGCCCCGGAAAAGATTCCGGAGCAGGAGCTTCATCTCCTCCGGATCCATCCAGTTGTTTGTCGGACCGGCGTCCTCGCGCCGGCGCGTACAGATGAAGGTGCGATCTTCGAGCCGGGCCACATCGCTCGGATCGGATCGGGCCAGAAAGCTATTGGGCCTTTTTTCCGGATTGAGCCGGATGAAGGTGCCTTTCTCCACCAGGCGTTCGCACATCCACTGGTATTCGGCCTCCGAACCATCGCACCAGTAGATGCGCTCCGGCTGGCAGAGCTCGGCGACTTCTTCTACCCACTCGATGAGCCCGCGATGACGGACGTATGCCGGGATGCCGGACTGTAACTGCAGGCGGCCATCGATCTGGACCGGATGCACGTGGTCTATGATCAGGGCTTTATCGGGATCTGCCATCGGATGCACTCCTTTTCTGTTTGACGCTTGGCGTCCTTGCGGCTCGGGAAAAGTAAAACGGGCTCCGGAGAAAATGGCAAGCCCTCGCAGATCAGCGGGGCCGACCGCGTCGGGGACGCGGGGTAGCGCTCATGAGCTCCTGACCGTTCTGTCTGGGCACGGCGACGATGTGGTGCAAGCGCAGGTATTCGATAAGCACCAGAGGAGAAGGGATCCGTTGCGGATCATATTCGAGTGCGACGATCTGCCGGTCCCGGCACACGTTGACCTTATACACCCCCGGATAGGCCAGCAGGGTGGGGCGGATGCGGCTCCAGGTCTCCGGCCGGTCCACGAGCAGCACGTCGAGCACGAGCGCCGTGGTGGATTTGCGATCCAGGCGCCCATCCTGCTGTTGAGGAACGAGAAGCGTCGAGTCGGCTTCAGCCGAGCCGAGCCAGAACAGAAGGAGAAGCATCCAGAGGCTCATCGCATAAACAGATAGTTGAGTTTGACCATAAACAAGTTCGAAGGCGCGATTTGAAACGTGTCCCGCAGGCTGCGCCAGTCGTTGACGAAGAACGACTGGCCGTTGCTCTGGCGGTTTTGCGTCCATACGATGTACAACACGGAGCCGGGCTGAAACTCCCACCGCAGCACGGTATTGAACGTGAAGCTGCGCATGTGGAAGTCTTCCGGAATCGGATACTGGGGTACGGGGGCGAACCGATCCGGATCCAGCAGTACGCGGAAGGCCTCATACCGCCCCCGGGCGGTAAAGAGCTGTCCGTAGACCTGCAAGCTCAGGTCCCTGCCCAACAGCAGGCTGCCCCGGAGGCTAATGTCCACCTGACGCGTGGTGCGATCGGTGAACGTGCTCAGGTAGTAGCGCCCGTTCTGCACCTGGGGAAAGGCGCTCTGCAGGAGCGAGCGAAAAGCGGCCTCTTCTTCCGCTTCGAAGGCAAGTGGGTAACGGGCTTGGGAGGTTTCGATCCACCAACCCAAGGCGGGATCGTAAACGTAGGTGGCGTTGCGGACCCAGGCCTCTGCCCGATTGGAGCCTCCCAGGGTGAACTCCGGCGATAGCTCCAGGCGGGTGCCCAGGCGCAGGTTCAGGTCCATGCCCACCTCCCAGTCGCGCCGGTTCAGGCGGTCTCCGCCATAAGAGCCGCTGAGCTCCAGTTGCAGGGGACGTCGGGAGTCCGTACGCACCTCGGTGCGCACGTTCCAGCCCATCGGGGGACGATACAGCCCATTACCCCGCGTCTCCCGGTCATCATAGCCCCGGAGAAAATTGGTGAGCCCGAAATTGAGGTTTGTGCTCCAGTAATTCGTAAACTCACCGCTCCAATTCGCATTCAGGTTGCTCCCCAGGGGGGTTCGGGAGAAGTTCCAGGAGTTCCAGAAAAAGGCGCGCATGCTCGCACGCCGGAAGGGCCCGAAAGGCTGGTTGTTGTTAAGCAGATGGCCCAATCCCATGCTCACGTTGATCAGGTCGGCCCGCCGGAGGCGGCCCACGTCGTTGGGATTGAAGTCCGGAGAATACATCCGAAAGCCGGAGAAGAAGGTCCAGATCCCGGCCCGTTTATCGAAGCCCGTATGGAAGGCATATCCGAGGCGTCGTCCGGCGTTTTGCTGGCGGCTGGTGAAGGCCATCTCTCCGGTAAGCTGATAGGTGTTCTGCTGGAACCGGAAATCCCAGTCCAGCCCTCCCGCTACGTTGTGCCGTGCCGGTGAGCCGTTCTGTCCCCACTCCGCATAGCTGGTGGCCATCAGCCCCACGTAGGCGTTTTGGGGCAATTCCTGTTTGAGGCGCAGGGCGGTATAGTTATGGGCGGGACGGAATCGCTCGCCTGTTACGGCCTCCAGGAGGCCAAAGGAAAACCCTTTGGCGGACCGTCCCGTGAGCTTGGCCGCGCCTATGATGGGCGCCCGAGCCCCGATCCGGCGCGTATAGAGCAGTCCGTCCCCCATACCAAAGGTGTAATCGAAAATCTGCACCCCTTCCAGGAAGAAGGGGCGCCGCTCGGGGAAGAACGTTTCAAACGTGGTCAGGTTGAGCTCTGCCGGATCAGATTCGACCTGTCCGAAATCCGGATTCACCGTTATATCCAGGAGCACGTTGCTGGCCAGCCCCAGTTTGAGGTCCAGACCGCTATCGTAGCGCAAATCCCCCGGTAGCCGGACCGGTACGGTGGGTTGGGTCTGGAGCTTGGAGGATACATAGGGCAGGGCCTGTGCGATGCCCCGGGGGGCGATCTGCCGAATGCCGGTCAGTTGGCCGAAGTGGGAGACGTATCCCTGTACCGTGCGAGGCACCATAACCCACTCGGAGGTTTCCGCCTTGCGCGGGATCTGGCGCCGGAAGTTGATGCCCCAGGTGTGTGCTTCCAGCTCCGGGAAGCGGAGCTGGCTGTAGGGGATGCGCATCTCCACGGCCCATCCCCAGTCGTAAACGGCCGCCTGGGCCTCCCAGACGGCGTTCCAACTGCGGTCCATACTGCCAAAGCCACCGGGCCCGCGTCCCCCGCCCTGGCCGTCGTTGATGATCAGCCCATCGGTCAGGGTGCCGGCGGCATTGATCCCGAACACGTAGGCTGTACGGCGATCGAAATAGCTGTCGATGGCCACATAAAACCAGTCGGCCTGAATCCAGTCATCCCGCCTGCCTAGGCGGCGCACGATGCGCTGAGGCTCCCGATCGTACAGCCAGGCGGCGATGTAAAGATTATTATCGTCGTAGAGCACGCGCACCTCGGTCCTTTCCGTGGCCGGGGCTCCCTCTTGAGGCTCGTACTGAATGAAGTCACCGGCCGGGGAGGCCTGCTGCCAGACGGGTTCATCCAGGCGCCCGTCTATGCGGGGAGGCTCCAGGACGCGCAGGGCTTCCAGCTGTCGTTTCTCCGGCAGGTATCGGTTCTGGGCATATCCTGAGGCGCTCAGGACTAGGATGAGGAGGGATACGGTGGTTCGGATCATAACGTTACGCAATGGGTTCGGGCACGATACGCAAAGGTACGAAAGCCACACGGTATTGAACTTTTCAGACCCAAACGGTTTCCCGGAGTTACAACAAAATTGCAGGCCCCCGCTTCTCCCGCGAACGGGGAAAATATCTCTGAGGAGTCGTTCTGGGAGTATTTTGGGGTATTTACGGGTGGCAAAAAGGGCGAGCACTCGGCCCTGTCCGCAGCCGGGCTTGAGCGGTAGATGCCTCTGCCGTTATTATACGCGGCGAGCAGATCGAGGAGGTACCGCTATGGCTGTCTGGATACGGAGTTGGGCGGCGTGCTGGTTGGTGGCGGCCTGTGCCCTCTCTGCCCAGGCGCAGACGGGTTCGGTCCGGGGTCGCGTAGTCGATGCCTCTACGGGCGAGCCCCTGCCCGGGGTGAACGTGGTCGTCCGCGGCCTCAGCATCGGGGCGGCCACAGATCTGGACGGACGCTACAGCCTGGAGCGGGTCCCGGTCGGGGAGCAGACGATCGAGGCCCGGTTCGTGGGGTATCGGGCCCAGGCGCGCTCGGTGCGCGTGCAGGCTGGGCAGGTCGTTACGCTTGATTTCCGACTGGAGCCGACGGCCTTGGAGCTCGGAGAGATCGTCGTTACCGGCGCCGGAGGGCCGGTAGAGAAACGCAAACTGGGCAACACGATCGCGACCATTGATGCGGCCGGGTTGCGTGAGGCGCCGATCAAGTCGTTTTCTGATCTCATTCAGGGTCGAGAGCCCGGTCTGATCGCCCTACCCTCGAGCGGCATGACCGGTGAGGGAACGCGTATTCGCATCCGGGGTTCGGCCTCGCTCTCCCAGAGCAACGAGCCCGTGGTCTACATCGACGGGGTTCGGGTGGACAACGGGGGTGGATGGCCCGGATTTGTCGGCACCGGGGGTGGGGGATCTCCGTCGCGGCTGGATGACATCAACCCGGAGGCCATTGAGCGCGTCGAGATCCTCAAAGGAGCCGCCGCGGCCACCCTGTACGGCACGGAAGCCTCTCGGGGCGTGATTCAGATCTTCACCCGCAAGGGCGTCGTTGGTCCGCCCCGGCTGAGCGTGCAATATCAGCAGGGAGCGCTCTTTCCGATCAAGCGCTTTCCCCCGATCGTGGGCTTTGCCCGCACACAGGCCATCGCCGATACCATGTCCAAATATTACGGCCGAACGATCCGGCCCTATGAGCTGGTGGCGGACAACTGGCCCAACCGCCTCTTTGAGACAGGCCGCAGTGCCAGCTTCTCTGCGTCCCTTTCCGGCGGTTCACCCGGGGTGACGTATTTTCTGAACCTGCGCATGCAGGATGAAGACGGCGTGCTTACGGGCAAAAACCTGCCCTATCCCCCGGGATTCGGGCCCCGGTCGAACGACCTGCTGCGCCGCATTCAGGCCACCTCGACGGTGAACGTCTTTCCCACCGATCGCTTCCAGATCCGGGCCACAGCCGGTTACACGGACACCCGCTATGAGGTGCCCGATAACAGCAACTCCATTTACGCCCCTCTTTCGCGGGCCAATTTCAGCCGTCCCGATCTGGTCCGCTACAACAACCCCACCGGGGTGTCGGCCTTCGCCACGGTGCCGGAGGGCTTTCAGATTCAGATATCGCAGAATGCCCGCCATTTTAACGGTAGCATCGGGCTCAACTATCGACCCCTGGAGGGACTGACCCTGGATGGCACTTTCGGGGCCGATTACTCGGCCACCTTTTCGCAGGAGTTCTGGCCCTTCGGGTGGAATATCAACCGGTATTCCGGGGCGGACATCGAAGGGCTGCGCGATGTATCCGACCGCAGCCGCTTGGAGCTGACCTTGGACGCGAAGGCCTCCTATCGGCGCATGCTGAGCCCCCGGCTGGAGTCCTTTACCATCCTGGGCACGCAGAGTTTTCGCACGCAGACCCTGGTGCGCAGCGGCCGCGGCCGGCGTTTCCCCGGGCCGGGGTTTGAGGTCACGGGGGCCGGCGCCGAACGCGACGCGGCCGAGTTCTATGAGGAGGTCATCAACGCGGGCGTTTTCGGACAGCAGCAATTCGGCTGGGCCGATTTCGCTTTTCTGACCATCGGCGGCCGCTATGACGCCAACAGCGCCTTTGGATCGGAGTTCAAGGGGGTCTTTTACCCGAAGGCCTCGCTTTCCGTGGTGCCTTCGGATGCCGCCTTCTGGAAGCCCATAGGGCCCATTTCTTCGCTGCGCCTCCGGGCCGCGGTGGGGCAGTCGGGGCTACAACCCGGGGCTTTTGATGCGCTGACCACGTTTGGCGCCCTGGCCTCTAATCGGGGTCCGGGCGTGGTACCCCTAAACCTGGGCAACCCGAGGCTCAAGCCGGAGGTCTCCACAGAATGGGAGCTGGGTTTGGATCTGGGCCTGTGGCGGGATCAGCTTTCCCTGCAGAGCACGTACTGGGATCGCACCGTGCGCGATGCCCTTATAGCCCGTCAGTTTCCCGTATCTGGGGGGTTTCGGGCCACCCAGCTGGACAATATTGGCAAAACCCGAGCCCGGGGGCTGGACCTGTCTCTGAACGCGGTGCTGGGCATCGGGCCGCAGAGCTCGGTCAACTTCTTCGCGACAGCGGCCTATCTCTGGGAGCGCGTCATCTCCCTGGGGGGCGCGCCCCCGATCAAGGCCGGAGGCAGCTATCCGCGCTACCGCAACTTCGTCATCGAGGGCTACGCCCCGGGAGCGCATTTCGGGCCGAAACTTAGGCCAGTTCCGGCCGACCGCTACCCGATTGACACGAATCGGGACGGACAGCCCGACAGCCGCCAGGAGCTGCTCGCCTATCTGGGCCGGCTCACCCCCAGCAGCGCGCGTCTGGATAACCTGAACGCCTTCGTGCTCCTGCTTGACGAGGACGGGGACGGAGATTACCTGGATCATTATCTGGGCAAGCCCCTACCGGACTGGCAGGGCACGTTCGGCTTTACCCTGACTGTGCGGGGCAACTGGCGCCTGTCCGCCCTTTTCGAGTACCAGGCGGGAAACTTCTACGTCAACAACCTGCTGTATGCTTTCCGACAGGCCAGCTCCGCCTATCGCAATCTGCCCGCCGTGGCCGAAACGGAGCGGGACTTTATCACCGGCGGGGTAGATCAGACCTATCAACCGCAGAACAACCCCGAGGTGCGGCTCCGCGCCCTGGAGCGCTGGCTCTATGAGTTCCTGGATCTGTCCCCCTTTGACGGGCTCAATACGATCAAACCGGCCGATTTCCTGCGCTGGCGTGAGTTTTCGATCGCCTATACGGTCCCGTCCCGATGGGTGAGTCGGATCGGGGCGCGCAGCCTTTCCGTTTCCCTGGCCGCGCGCAACCTGTGGCTCTGGACGCGATACAACGGGCTGGACCCGGAGGTGAACGTCATCGGACGAGGTTCGGGCGGCAATACGCGGGATGACAACTTCATTCTGGGCGTCGATTACGCCCTTCCGCCTCTGCCGCGCACGGTGCTCCTGACGGTTCGTATGGGCTTTTAGTAAGAGGAGAGCAGACGATGCGCACGCGTATATATAGCGGCCTGTTCGCCCTGGGTCTGCTGGCGGCGGGATGCGACCTGTCGGTCGATAACCCGAACAACCTGCTGGAGCAGGAGCTCGACAACCCCACCGTGGCCGCCTCCTTGGCCAACGGGGCCGAGGCCACGGTCACGCGGGCTCTGGGCGCCATGTTGGGCCCCTATGCCACGGCTACCGATGAGCTGACTTGGATCGGTTCCCGTCAGGGATGGCAGGAGCTCGATGAAGGCGGGGTGGAGAACCCACTCAATGAGTTTTCCGATGCCGCCTTTCCCTATGTGGCCGAGGCCCGGTGGATGGCCGATGAGGCTATCCGGCGGCTGGAGAAATTCCAAGCCCAGAAACAGCTCACCAACCCGGCCGATCTTATCTGGGCCTATCTGATGGGCGCGATCATCTATACGACGGTCGCGGATATGTTCGATGATTTCGTGCTGGGAGATCGCCAGGAGCCCAAGCCACCGGTGGGCAAAGAGAACATGCCCGGGCTGTACGATACGGCCATCGAATACGCCACCAGGGCGCTGGCCCTGGCCCAGCAGATCAACAACCGTGAGCTGCAGAAGGCCGCTTTAGCCCTGAGGGCCCGAGCCCGCTTCAGCAAGGCCCTCTGGCCCAAAGCGCGCACCCCCGGAGGTCCCAATCCGCTGGTAAGCGATGCGGGGGCCGATCAGGATGCGCAGGCCGCCCTGGCCCTTATGGGGAACGAGGACTACGCCTTCAAGCTTGTGCTTAGCTCCGCCTCCCCGAACCTGGTCGACGGTAACGTCACCTTCACCTTCAATATCAACAGCCGCTTTGAACTTCGGGTGGGATCCAGCTACATTGTGCCCACTTCCGATAACCGACGCGTGGCCAGCATCCGGCTCCGGGATCCCATCGACAATGTGCCGGACCCGAAGCTCAGCGCTGAGGTCAACGCGCTTGTGGCCGGCGGTATCTACGGAACCATTACCGTTGCCTCCGCACGGGAGATGCGCCTGATCCTGGCGGAATCTGCCCTGGCCAAAGGGGATGAGGCGGGCTTTCGGACGCAGATCAACGCCCTGCGGGCCATGGACCGGCTATCCCCCTATACGGGGCAGATCCCGGCTCTGGAACTGCTCAAGCATGCCCGGCGGGTCAACCTGTTTCTGCAGGGTCGGCGTCTGGCCGATCATTACCGTTTCGGGGATCGGGCTCCGGAGTGGACGGCCCGGGCCAAGCCGGGGGTCTTCTTCCCGATTACGATCATCGAGCGTCGCGCCAATCCCTATGTGCGCTGAAAGAAGCGCCCCGGGCCTTCCCGGAGGACCCGGGGCGCTTCTGGGGTTCCCACCCACCCGGAAAGCCGATGATGCTCATATCGTGGGAGGATTTTCAGCAGGTCGATCTCCGAGTCGGGCGCATAGTGCGCGCCGAACCCTTCCCCGAGGCGCGGAAGCCCGCCTACAGGCTCTGGATTGATTTCGGCCCCGAGCTGGGGGTGAAGACCTCCAGCGCGCAGATTACGGATCTGTACCGGCCCGAGGAGCTGGTGGGTCGGCTGGTGGTGTGTGTGGTCAACCTGCCCCCCAAACAGATCGGTCCATTTCGATCTGAGTGCTTGCTGACGGGTTTCCCGGATGAGGCCGGCCGGGTGGTGCTCTGCGTGCCGGAACGGCCTGTTCCTCCGGGAAGTCGCCTCTTTTAACCCCGTTGTGCGGTATGCGTGGACCTATCGCATCTTCGCAGACAAAACAGCGAGGATAGCTGTACGGAGGCTGATCGTGTCCGAAAGAGCCGACTCCTCTGTCGGAGGGGTTGCCGTAAAGGAGCCTCAGCAGGCCGGCAGAGATCCGGATTCCTCTCCCACGGTGCGCATCAGCCTGGTGATCCCGGCCCGGAATGAGGCCGGATATCTGGATCCGCTCCTTGCGCGTCTGGATCCGGGCTGGCGCCGTCGATGGGGGATCGAAGTGATATTGGTCGATGGGCAGAGCCAGGACGGCACCCCGCAGCGCGCTCGCCCGTATGTGGATGTGGTGCTCCGGCAGGAGGGACGGGAGCCGATGACCATCGCCGCAGCGCGCAATCTCGGGGCACGCCGGGCACAGGGAAGCGTGCTCTGGTTTCTGAATGCGGACGTGCGCCTTCCTGAGGATCTGGACGCCTTTCTCGGGGCCGCTCTGGAGGCGCTGCGCACGCATGAGCTCGTGCTGGTGCCTGTTGCAGTATGGCCGGAGGAGGCTACCCGGGTCGATCGGTGCCTCATGAGGTTGTTGAACGCCTACTACCGGCTTTGCAATCGTCTGGGCATAGGCAACGGACGCGGAGAGTGCCACTTTGTACGCCGAGAGGCCTTCGAGGCCGTAGGGGGGTACCGGGATCATCTGATCGCCGGGGAGGATTTCGATCTGTTTCGTCGGCTCCGACGCCGCGGTCCTATTGCGTGGCTGGGGGAATGGATCGTCTACGAATCCCCCCGGCGCTACCGGCGCTGGGGCTATAGACGCGTGCTGACGCAGTGGGTGTTGAACTCCCTGTTTATCCTGCTCCGGGGCCGATCCTTCTCCCAACGCTGGGATCCGGTACGCTGAGCGAGTTGCATGTTGTGAAAAACTAGCCCAACTTTTTTGATGGGGAAACGCGGATCATCAGAGCAGCGTTACACGTTCGAACTCAGCGGGGAGTATATCCAGTATGCGGAAACCATGGTTCTGGCTATCGCTCACAGCGGCTCTCGTACTCGGCGTTTTGCTGGGCGCTCGTATCGCGCCGGTTATTTCCGGAGATAACACTTTTGAGCAACTGCGCAAATTCGAGGCCGCCTTCAGCCTGATCAAGCGCAATTATGTGGAGGATATCGATTCGGCCCGGCTTATCGAGGGGGCCATTACCGGGATGCTCGAGCAGCTTGATCCGCATTCGGTATACATCGACGCGGCCCGCATGCGTTCGGTCCGGGAGAGCTTTGAGGGAAGTTTTGAAGGGATCGGGGTGGAGTTTAACCTGCTTCCGGGCCCGAATGGACGAGATACGATCATCGTCATGTCCGTCATTCCTGGTGGTCCAAGCGACCGGGTTGGTATCCTGGCCGGAGATCGGATCGTGGCCATTGACGACTCCAGCGCCATCGGATTCAAGCAGGAGGACGTCATCCGCACCCTGCGCGGGCCGAAAGGCACAAAGGTCAAGGTTACCGTGCGGCGTCCTGGTCTGAGCCGCCCGCTGGAATTCGTCATTGAGCGGGACCGCATTCCCATCTTCACGCTCGATGCGGCCTATATGCTTGATGGCCAGACCGGATACATCCGCATCAATCGTTTTGCGCGCACCACGCACCAGGAGTTTGTCGAGGCCCTTCGGGAGCTCAAGGCGCAGGGCATGCAGCGGCTGATCCTGGATCTGCGGGATAACGCGGGGGGATATCTGGATCAGGCCGTAGAGGTGGCCGATGAGCTTCTTCCGGCGGGTCGACGGATTGTCTACACGCGGGGTCGTCTGCGGCAATTCGAGCAGGAGTTCGTCTCCCGCGGGGGAGGCTTCTATGAGTCCGGACCGCTGATCGTGCTGGTCAATGAGAACTCCGCCTCCGCTTCTGAGATCGTGGCCGGGGCCGTACAGGACTGGGATCGGGGGCTGATTGTGGGCAGGCGCACCTTCGGAAAGGGGCTCGTTCAGCAGCAGTACGAGTTGCCTGATGGCTCGGCCATACGGGTTACGATTTCCCGCTACTACACCCCGGTTGGCCGGCTCATTCAACGGCCCTACCAGAATGGCAAACAGGCCTATTACGAGGAGATCTACCATCGCGGCAATGCGCTCCTGGATGTGAAGAGTTTTGCCGAGCACGTGCCGGATTCGCTCAAATTCAAAACGCCCCGGGGGCGTCTTGTCTACGGAGGCGGGGGGATACTTCCGGATTACGTCGTGCCGCAGGATACAGCGCGGCCTCTGGTGCAGGCCGATGTGCGCAACAGCCTCTCCTATGAGGCGGCGCGTCGGATTGTGGACGAAGAAGGGGGGGAGTTGCGACGGCAATTTGAGCGCGACCTGAAGGCCTTCATCGAACGCTTCCAGATCGGCGAGCGCGAGTTGCGTATCTACCGGCAGGTGGCGGCCGAGAAGGGCATTCAGATCGGCGCGGTAGCCGATGCGGCTCCGGATAGCGGACGTACGCGCTTTACCGAGGCCGAATTTCAGGAAGCGCTCCCCGTGATCCGCACCCGCTTAAAGGCCTTCATCGCCCGCCAGCTCTGGGGCGTGAAGGCCTGGTATCCCGTGATCCGTCCTCTGGATCGGGACCTCAACGAGGCCATGCGGCTCTGGGACCAGGCCAGGGCGCTGGCCAGCAATTAAGACCCTGGGGCTGGCCGGAGGTGGGGCATTTGCAACTTTTTGCTTACGACTTTCGGCCCGCGGCCTGAAAGGGGCAATCACACAGGTTCTCGGCTTTGGGGATATATAGTGTCACGAACAGGCGAGATCAGGCAACTTTCGTGTGCAAAACAGCCCCGGAAAGCATACTATCCGGATGTGTTGCCTCCGGGCGGCGCCGGTGCGTCGGAATTGACAAACCCCCCGGAAAAGCGCTATAATGCGCCGCCTTGAAAGGGCCGATGCCTAACCCAACAACGTAAGGAGGAGTCTTTCCATGAACCTCACGCCGCTGTTGGTCCTGCTGCAGGGGACCGTTGAAGAGGGTACCATGAACATGCTGGTCCGGTACTTCAACGAGGGAGGGGACTTCATGTGGCCCATCCTCGTCTGCTTGGTGCTGGGACTGGCGATCTTTCTGGAACGGCTCATCAGCCTGAACCTGGCCGACATCAACACGCGGAAATTCATCGTCAAGGTCAAAGACGCCCTTGAGCAGGGTGGGGTGGATGCGGCTCTGGAGGTGTGCGCCAAGACCCGCGGTCCGGTGGCCAGCATTTTCCAGGCCGGCCTGCTGCGCGTCAACGAGGGTATTGAGGCCGTGGAGAAGGCGGTCATCTCCTACGGGGCCATCGAGATGAGCTTCTTGGAACGGGGGTTGGTCTGGATCAGCCTCTTTATCTCCATCGCCCCCATGCTCGGCTTTCTGGGCACCGTGATCGGTATGGTGCAGGCCTTTGACGCCATTGAGCGCGCCGGAGATATCTCTCCCTCCCTCGTGGCTGGGGGTATTAAGGTGGCCCTGCTCACCACCGTGTTCGGCTTGATCGCGGCCATCATCCTGCAGTTTGCCTACAACTACTGCACCTCTAAGATCGACCGGATCGTCCTGGACATGGACGAAGCGTCCATTGAGCTCATTGATACCCTCGTGCTTATGCAGCAGGGTAAGAGCGTCAAAGAAGCGAAAGCCTGAGGGGGATCAGCCGATGGTGCAGATCGCTATTTATGTGGCTCTGGCCCTCCTGGGTGTCGTGATCGCGGGCACGGTGTTGATGGGGTTCTGGAGCCTGAGCAAGCGCCCTCTTAATCCGTTCAGCCTGCTTCCCCTGTTCTCGCCCTTTGTGCTCTTCGGCGTCCTGCTTGGGGTGGGCTATGAGACGGTGCCAGCCGCCATTCTGACCTTCTTGCTGCTGCTGGCTATTGTGTTTCTGACCATGTTGCTCTTCGGGTTGCGTCGGGTGTTTTAAGCAAAGGGGGCTTGCCGATGCCATTAGCTGAACGTCGCAAGCGGACCGAGCCGGAAATCCCCTCGGCTTCGCTGGCGGACATCGCTTTTCTGCTGCTGATCTTCTTTCTGGTGGCCACCACGATCGATGTGGACTCCGGCATCGGGATGGTCCTGCCGCCCAAACTGGAGGAGAACCAGCAGCCACCGCCGATCAAAGAGCGCAACATGCTCAAGATCCTGGTCAACGATCAGGGCCAAGTGCTCGTCGAGGATCGTCCGATTGTCTCCCTCCGGCAGATTCGGGATGAGGTCAAAAAACACATCCTCAACAACGGACAGGACCCCAATTACGCCGAGTCGCCGGATAAGGCCATCATCTCCGTCAAAACGGCCCGTAATACGCCCTATCGGGTCTACATCGACGTTTTGGATGAGATCAAGCTGGCCTATCGGGAGGTGCGGGATATGGTGGCCCGTCAGCGGTTCGGGATGGACTACCTGACCTACCGCAACCGCTTCGCCAAGGACGATCCCGAGAAAGACGAGATCCGCAAACTCATCCCCCAGAAGATCTCTCTTGCCGAACCGGATCCTGGAACCGGCGGAGGGCAGTAGGAGGCCGGCTATGGCGACATTCAAGCGGAAAACTCAGCTCAAACAATCCATCCCCACGGCCTCGTTGCCGGATATCGTGTTCCTGTTGCTCATCTTCTTCATGGTCTCGACCAAGTTGCGTGAGGTCAATCTGCTGGTTACCCTGGTGATGCCGCAGGCCGAGGAGATCGAGAAAATCGAGCAGAAACGCCTGATCTCCTACATCTGGATCGGCAAAGACAAAGGCACCGGGCAGTATCGCGTGCAGATCGATGATGCCCTGGTGGAGATCCCGGAGATCCGGCATATCATGTACAAAAAGCTGCTCGAAGAACCCCGCCTGATCGTCTCCCTGCGCGTAGACCGGGACGCCCCCATGGGCCTCGTGACCGATGTGCAGCAGGAGCTGCGCGAGGCCGGAACGCTGCGTATCAACTATTCGACTAAACGACAGGCGGCCACCTGAGGGCGGCCGATCCGCGGCAATACGGGGCGAACCTCGTGGGTTCGCCCTTTTTCGTGGGGAAGAGGAGGCAAGATGCGTCCGATCGAGCTGATGCCCACCCTGGAGCTATCCCTGCGGACGCTCTGGGAGCGCTGGCTGGGCCATCTGCCCGAGGTCGCCGCGCATCCGAGCACGATGCCCGATCGAAGCCCCGAGGAAGTGCTCTTCAGGCTGGTAGCGCGTCTGGCGGAGAGCTATCCCTTTGGGCATCCGCAGTATGCCGCTCAGATGCTCAAGCCACCGCACCCGATCGCATGGGCGGCCTATGCGCTGGCCATGGTCATCAACCCGAACAATCACGCCCTTGACGGGGGGCCAGCTACGACGTATCTGGAGCGCGAGGCCATCGGGGAACTGGCCCGTCTGACCGGCTGGGAGACCTTTCTTGGACATCTTACCGGAGGGGGGACGGTGGCCAACCTGGAGGCGCTTTTTGTGTCCCGGGAACTGCATCCGGATCGCCCCGTGGCGGTAGGAGAAAACGCGCACTACACGCACCGTCGTATGGCCCACCTGCTGGGCCTTTCCGTGCGGCCCATAGCCATGAACGCCCAGGGGGGGATGGACCTCGATGCCCTGGAAGATATGCTCCGTCGAGAGCGGATCGGCACCGTGGTGGCCACGCTGGGTACGACGGGCATGGGCGCCCTGGACCCCCTTGAGGAGATTGTGCCCCTGGCCCGCCGCTATGGGGCGCGTGTGCACGTGGACGGCGCCTACGGAGGATATTTCGCCCTACTGGCCCGAGGCCGCGTGCCCGAAGTGGAGCCCGGACCTTTCCGGGCCCTCTCCGAGGTGGATTCCTTCGTCGTCGACCCCCACAAGCACGGGCTACAACCCTACGGGTGCGGCGCGGTGCTGTTCCGGGATCCGGCTGTGGGGCGCTTCTACAGGCACGATTCCCCGTATACGTATTTCACCTCTTCGGAACTGCATCTGGGAGAGGTGAGCCTAGAATGCTCTCGGGCCGGGGCGGCCGCCGCCGCCCTCTGGGCCACCCTGCAGGCTTTCCCCCTGGAACCCGATCGCGGCATGGGGCCTATCCTGAGCGCCTGCCTTCGGGCTGCGCGGGATTTTTACAGGGCGCTGGAGCGATCCGAGCACCTGCGGCCCGTTTTGGCCCCGCAACTGGATATCGTACTCTTTGGCCTGAGGGGAAAAAGCCGCGCCTCTGAGCTCGCCTCCGCACATGAACAGCTGTTTCGATCCGCCGCCCGGATCGATCCCCCCGTTTACGTGGGTCTGTATCGGGTCCCGGTCCGCTGGCTGCGGCACCACTGGCCGGATATCATCCCCGACCAGGCAGAGACAACCGTGTTGCGGGCCGTGTTCATGCGCCCCGAACAGGAAGCCTGGACCGATCGGATCCTGGACGGGCTGGAGGCCGCCATTCAGGGCTGAATGGCGACCAGTTCGATGTCGAAGGTCAAATCCTGGCCGGCCAGCGGGTGGTTGGCGTCCAGCACCACATACTGATCGGTGACCTCAAGGACCGTGACAGGAAAACTCTGATCCTGTGCCTGCACCTGGAGCTGTTGGCCGGGATACACGTCCAGATCCGGCGGCACCTGGGCACGGGGGACGCGGTAGATGAGCTCCTCATCGTACGGGCCATAGGCTTCCTCGGCCGGGATCGTGATCTGCTTGCGCTCCCCGACAGCCATGCCCACTACGGCTTCCTCAAAGCCGGGTATGACCTCCTGGGCGCCTATCCGGAATTCCAACGGAGGACCACCCAGAGAGGAATCGAAAACGGATCCATCGGAGAGGGTGCCGGTATAGTGCACCGCCACCCGGTCTCCGTGTTGCGCAGTACGGCTCATCATACAAACTCCTGTTGCTGGTATAATTATTGATGATCCCAAGGAGATCATCCCGCCCACAAGAAACGAAAAAAACAAAAGGAAAGCGAGCCCGATTTTCTCCCGCCTCCGATTCCGATGGGGTTGCATTTTTTGGGTCCGCGGTTCTATTGTTGGTCGGTTCACATATCCAGGAGGCCTGCCGGTGAGACGTCGATCGTTCTGGGGAAGCCTGTTGCTGTTTTTTCTCCTCTGCCGAAGTGGTTTTGCCCAGTCCCTATCCTCTGCGCCCGCTACCGGATTCGCCCCTTCTGAGGATACCAGCCGAACGGTGACCCCCGTATGGACGGAGAAGGAGATTCAGCTGCGTCTGGCCCACCTGCACCGGCTGTATGCGAACGTGCTCACCTACCGGGCCGCGGGCAACACGGAACAGGTGGAGCTGTTTCTGGAGCAGGCCATGGAGGCCCTGCGAGATCTGGCCAGAGCGCCGGGGATCGAGAACGACCGACGCTTTGGCGAGGTGTACCGGGCCATTATGGCCGAATACGAGGACTATTACGGCCCGGATTCGCTCGCGGAGCAACAGGGCGATATCTATGCCTTGCGGGATGCGCTCTTCGAGGCTGTAGAAGAAAACCTGCCGGCCGATTGGGTTGAGGCCCTCCAGCTGCCAGAACAGGCCATCTGGCAACATGCTCGGGTGCCCATAGAGGTCAACTGGCAGGTCAAGCAGCATATCGCCTATCTGCTGCGTACGGCCAGTCGACATCTGGAGCACTGGCTGGTGCGTATGCAGACGTATTTCCCCATGATCGAGCGCATTTTCGCCGAGGAGGGGGTGCCGGATGAGCTCAAATATCTGGCCCTTATCGAAAGCGGGCTCAACGTGCACGCCCGCTCTCGAGCCGGCGCGGTGGGTATGTGGCAGTTCATGCGAGGAACAGGCCTGCTCTACGGTCTGCAAGTGGACCACTGGGTTGATGAGCGCCGGGATCCGGAAAAGGCCACGCGCGCCGCGGCCCGACATCTGAAAGATCTCTACGAGATGTTCGGAGACTGGCACCTGGCTATTGCCGCCTATAACTCCGGGGCCGGCAACGTGCAGCGGGCCCTGCAGCGGGGAGGGATACGCAATTTCTGGGCTATTCAGCCCTTCCTGCCCCGGGAGACGCGCAACTACGTGCCCGCCTACATCGCCGCGGCCATCTTATGCTCCCAGCCCGAGCTCTTCGGACTGCGGCCGGCTGAGCGGGGGCCGGTCTTTCAGTACGATTGGGTGCAGGTGGACGCCTCTCTGCCCCTTTCCGTACTGGCTCAGTGCGCCAGAACGGATCTGGAAACTCTGCGCTGGCTCAATCCGGAATTGTTGCGCGATCGCACCCCTCCGGGCCGGCGTACCTATGCCCTGCGCATCCCAAGCGGCCAAGCACAGGCCTTTCAAGAGGCCTACGCGGCCCTGCCCGAAGAGCTCAAGCAATCCACCCTTGTACACGTCGTGCAGCGAGGGGAGACGATCGGCCGCGTGGCCCGAAGGTATGGGGTGACGATCCGGGCCATTCAGGAAGCGAACGGCCTGGGCAAGAGCCTGCGTCTGCAGCCCGGCCAGACGCTGCTGATCCCCAGCAACACCCCGGAGAATCCTTTCCGCCTGGCTTCACTGGAAGAGGAAACTGAGGAGTCCGCCCAGAGAGCCCTCGCCCCCGAGGCAGCCGATTCCGAGATTCGCTATCATGTGGTCCGCCGTGGGGAGACGCTCTCCGGTATCGCCCGCCGTTACGGGGTCAGCGTCGAACAGCTCAGACAGTGGAACGGCCTTGCCTCTTCCCAGCTACGCACCGGACAACGCCTGATCGTGCGAGCCGGCAATGAGGCTAACCCCTCCAGAGCCTCTGAGCTGGTACGCTATCGCGTACAGCGAGGAGATACCCTTTCGGAAATCGCCCGCCGCTACGGGGTCAGCGTCGAACAGCTCAGACGGTGGAACGGCCTGCGCAGCAACCAGATCCGCGTCGGACAGGTGCTGCGCATCTACCGCAGCTGAGCCAGCTACATTGCGCTGGCGTTGTGTTTCTGTGCATGAGCACATACCTTTGTTTTTGTTTTGGAGATAGGGCAAACAACCGCGGCAGGCGGTAGGAGGACAAACGTGACGTATCGTGCGTGGGGAGGCTTTCTGGCCCTGGTGCTGGGAGCCTTCATGCTCATGGGCGCAAACGGGTGCGCCGGGGATCCCAACGTAGAAGGCGCCAAGCTCAATCTGCGCCAGCAGGACTACAATAAGGCGCTGGAAAACCTGGATAAGGCGCTGGAAAAAAATCCGCAGCATGTCGAGGCCTGGAAACTGAAAGCGCAGGCGCTCGTGGAGCTGGCCCGTCGTGAGCAGGACTTCAACAAGCACTTCGAGCTCGTCACGCAGGCCAAAGAGGCTCTGGATCGGGCCCGTGAGCTAGCGGCTCAGGATCCCAAGGCCGCCAGCCACCGGCAGGATATTGAAAACCTCTACAAAATCGCCTGGGCCTACGAGTTCAATCGGGCCGCACAGGCTTTCCAGCAGGGCACGAGCGAAAACCGGGAGCCTTTCCTTGAGGCCGCCCAGGGCTTCGAGCTGGCCGCCTTGCTGGCCCCCGACAGCACGGTTAACTACATCAACGCCGCCTATGCCTACATCAACGCCCAGCGGCCGGAGAAGGCCATCGCGCCTCTGGAAAAGGCGATCCAGAAAGGGGAAAACGACGTCCAGCTCATTACCTTACTGGCGGAACTGTACCTGCAGGCCGGGCGCGTCGATGATGCCATTCGTTTCCTGCAGGCGCAGCGGGAGCGGGATCCGGACAATGCGGATTTGCTTTCGGCCCTGCTGAACGTCTACATCCGGGCCGATCGGGTGCGCGAGGCCGTGGATCTGTTTGCCGACGCGGTAAGGCGAAATCCGCAAAACCCCGTTTATCGGTATAACTACGGCACGCTCCTGCTGCAGATGGAGCACTATGAGGAGGCCATCCAGGAGCTTTCCGAGGTCCTGCGTCTGGATCCGAACTACGAAAACGCCTACTACAACCTCGGAGCCGCCTACCAGAACCAGGCTGCGGAACTGTTCCGACAGGCCGAAGACCTCGAAGCCGAAGCCCGGGCCAAGTTGCGTGAGGAGCTGGCCAAGCCCCGCCTGACCGAGCGCCAGCGCCGGGCGGCCGAGCAGGCCTTCGATGAGCAGGCTAAAAAAGCGGAGGCCCTACGCCAGCAGGCCGATGAACTCCTGCGCAAAGCGTTGCCCTACCTGGAGCGAGCGCATCAGTTCAAACCCCAGGATGAGGGGATCTGCATGGCCCTGTTCCGCGCCTACGCCCGATTGAACATGCTCGATAAGGCCAGGGAGATGGCCAAGTGCGCAGGCGTGGATATCGATAACCTGGACGGGCGGAACAACTGAGGCCTGCCTGTTTCTTGTGGCCCCGCTCCATGGGCTCATGGGGCGGGGTTTTTTTGTTTGCCTGACGTGGAATCAGGGGGACAGGCAGGGCCCGGGTTCCGAGCGAGGGTTGAGTTCCATTCGGGTTGGGAAGTAAACTTCGCCTGCGATCTCAAGACGGGAGAAACCGCATATGCGTTTTGCCACGAAAGCCGTTCATGCCGGGGTGCGGCCCGATCCGGCCACGGGCGCCATCATGACTCCGATTTACCAAACCTCTACCTATGTGCAGGAAGCCCCCGGGGTACATAAGGGATATGAATACGGGCGCGTGAGCAATCCCACGCGCAGCGCGCTGGAGGAAAGCCTGGCTGCTCTGGAGAACGGGCGTTTTGCGGCCGCCTTTGCTTCCGGTTGTGCCGCCATCGATGCGGTGCTCAAACAGCTCAATCCGGGGGATCACGTAATCGCCACCCATGACCTCTATGGAGGCACGTATCGGCTCTTCCGCACCGTTTATGAGCGCTTCGGCATTGAGTTCACCTTCGTGGATATGACCGATCCCGGGGCTATCCTGCGGGCCTGGCAACCCAATACGCGGCTGATCTGGGTGGAAAGCCCCACAAACCCGTTGCTCAACCTGGTCGATATCGCCCTCGTGGCCGAGCTGGCCCACGCCCGGGGGGCCGCGGTGGCGGTGGATAACACCTTCGCCACGCCGTATCTGCAAAACCCCCTAGATCTGGGCGCGGATCTGGTGGTGCATTCCACGACGAAATACCTGGGTGGCCACTCCGATGTGATCGGGGGGGCCGTGGTGACCAACGATCCTCAGTGGATCGAGGGATTGCGGTTTCAACAGAAGACCACCGGAGCCGTGCCCGGGCCGATGGATTGTTTTCTGCTGCTGCGGGGGATAAAAACGCTGCATGTACGCATGGAACGGCACTGTCAGAACGCGCAGCTGGTGGCTGAGTTTCTGGCCCATCATCCCAAGGTGGCCTGGGTGCGTTATCCGGGTCTGCGTGCCCATCCCCAGTACGAGTTGGCCCGTCGGCAGATGCGCGCTTTCGGGGGGATGGTTTCCTTTGCGCTCAAGGACGATCGGATGGAGGCGGCCGTGCGGGTGCTTTCGAGCACAAAGCTTTTCGCGCTGGCGGAGAGCCTGGGCGGGGTGGAATCCCTGATCGGGCATCCGGCCACGATGACCCATGCCGCTATACCCCGTGAGGAGCGCCTGCGGGCGGGGCTGTCGGACTCGCTCATCCGGCTGTCTGTGGGCATCGAGGACGCAGAAGATCTCATCCGGGATCTGGACCAGGCCCTGGAGCAGGTCTAAGCGCTGTGGAGCTACAACTGGTCGGCGTATCGGTCGCCCTTCCCAGTCCTTCGGGATGGGTGCAGGTGCTCGAAGAAGTCTCGCTTCGGATCGAGCCCGGAGAGCGCGTAGGGCTCTGGGGGCGCTCCGGAGGAGGGAAATCCATGCTGTTGCGGGCCGCGCTGGGGCTTCTGCCCCCGGGCGCGCGCTGGCAGGGGGAGGTATACTGGGATGGCCGGCCGTTGCGCGCGCTTTCGGTCTCGGAGCGGCGCCGCTGGCTGGGGCGGCGCATCGGGGTGGTGTTTCAGGAGCCGTTATGGACGCTGAACCCGGTTCGACGCTGCGGGGCTCAGCTGGAAGAGCTGTTGCGGTGTTATCGGGGGTCTCTGCCGCGCCGGCGCCTGCGCGAGGAGGTATCGCTTCGGCTGCGGGAGGTGGGGCTGGAGGAGCCGGAACGCTGGGCGGCGCGTTATCCCCATGAGCTTTCGGGGGGGCAGCGGCAACGCCTGGCGCTGGCGCTGGCGCTGGCCGGGGATCCGGAGCTTTTGATCGCCGATGAACCCACCACCGCGCTCGATGTGCGCATGCGCGTTCGCTGGCTGGAGCTTGTAGGGGAGCTGGCCCGACGTCGGGGGATGGCCCTGTGGGTGGTCTCGCACGATCCGGATGTGTTGCGGCATTCGGTGGATCGGGTATGGCGTCTGGAGGGGGGGCGGCTTGTTGAGGAACATCCGGCGCGGGCGCTTCCGGTGGGGGTGCGGGCGGATCGGATTTCGGTCGGGGGAGGGGAGGCGGAGGTGGCCCCTTCAAATCCGTTATTGCAACTTAAAAACCTGCACGTTCACCACCGCACCAGGCGGGGGTGGCGAAGCGAAGTCATACACGCTGTGCGCGGGGTGGATCTGGAGCTGGCCTGTGGTGAAGTGATGAGCCTCGTAGGCCGCTCCGGTTGTGGGAAGAGCTCGCTTCTGCGCGCTATTCCGCGTCTCATCGAACCCTCTGGAGGAGAGATCCGCTTCGAAGGCCTGCGCGTCAACGAGCTCGATGGGGAGGCGCTGCGCCTGCTGCGGCGCCGCATGCCGCTGGTTTTCCAGGATCCCTATGCCTCGCTCAATCCCCGCCTGTCTGTGCGGGAGCAGCTGCTCGAGCCTATGCGGACTGCAGAGTTGTATGGCTCCGAAGAAGAGCGGCTCCGGCGGGTCCGGGAGTTGCTGGAGCTGGTCGAGCTTCCCGAGGACGCGTTGGATCGCTATCCGCAGGCTTTCTCCGGCGGACAGCGACAACGTCTGGCCATCGCCCGGGCGCTGAGTGTCGGTCCCCGTTTGCTCCTGTGTGATGAGGCGCTGAGCATGCTGGATGCGGAGTTGCAGGAGCAGTTTCTCAGCCTCTTCCAGCGTCTGCAGCGGGAACAAGGGATATCGGTGCTTTTCGTCACTCACGATCTGCGTCTGGTGCGCGCCCTGGGGGGAAGGGTGGCCGTGATGGCCGAGGGGCGCATTGTGGAGTTCGGTCCGGTGGAAGCGATCTGGCAAGAGCCCCGACACCCCGAAACCCGCCTGCTCCTGCAAGCGGCCCGGTGGCTGGCCGCCTGAGGGTTCTGGCACCTCTCTGGTGGGATTTGCTATCTTTAGCCGCCTCGGTTCATCCGGCCTGCCCTGAGGCCCTTCTTGCTAATCGGTATCCCGCAGGTGTTCAGGAAAATCAGGTATGGAGACGAAAACCCTTCCCAAAACGTACGACCCCCACCAGGTAGAGCCTTATTGGTATCGATTCTGGAAAGAAAACGGGTTTTTCCGGGCCGTGCCCGATCCCGAGCGGCCCGCCTGGGCCGTTATGATGCCCCTGCCGAACGTGACCGGGGAGTTGCACATCGGGCATGCGCTCAACAACACGCTGCAGGATGTGCTCACCCGTTTCTACCGCATGCGCGGCTACAGCGCCCTCTACCAGCCGGGTACAGACCATGCCGGTATCGCCACGCAGAACGTCGTCGAACGCTGGCTGGCCCGGGAAGAGGGGCTCAGGCGAGAAGACCTGGGACGAGAGGGCTTTCAGGAACGGGTCTGGCAATGGGTCCGCAAATACGGCGGGATCATTTACGGGCAGCTGGAACGGCTGGGGGCCTCTTGCGACTGGGAGCGGAAGAAGTTCACCCTGGATCCGGATTACTACGATGCCGTTCTGGAAGCCTTTGTGCGGCTCTATGAGAAGGGCCGCATCTATCGGGGCAAATACATGGTTAACTGGTGCCCCCGATGTCAGACCACGATCTCGGATCTGGAGGTGGAATACGAGCCCACGCAGGCGGAGCTGTACTATGTGCGCTATGAAGCCGCCGACGGCTCCGGGGAGGCCATTACGGTGGCCACGATCCGACCCGAGACCATTCCGGCCGATGTGGCCGTGGCCGTCTCTCCGGAGGATGTGCGCTATCGAGCCTGGATCGGGCGCCAGGTGATCGTCCCCCTTGGGGGACGGCCTGTGCCCGTGATCGCCGATCGGCGCGTGGATCCCCACTTCGGCACGGGCGCGCTCAAGATCACCCCGGGTCACGACCCGCTGGATAGCGAGATCGGCCACGACCATGGGCTTCCCACGCTGATTGTGATCGATGAGCTCGGGCGTATGCTCCCGGAGGCGGGTCCGGAGCTGGAGGGGCTGGATCGGTTTGAAGCCCGCAGACGAGCCGTGGAGCTGCTCCAGGAACGGGGGGCGCTGTTGCGCCGGGAGCCGTACGAGACCAATGTGGGCACCTGCGACCGTTGCCACACGGTTATCGAACCGTACTGGAGCGAGCAGTGGTTCTGCGATGTTTCCGAGATGGCCGCTCGAACCGCAGAGGTCATTCGCAGCGGGCAGGTGCGCTTCTATCCGGATCGGTGGGCGCGCATAGCGCTCGAGTGGCTTGAGGGGATCCGGCCCTGGGTCATCTCTCGTCAGCTCTGGTGGGGGCATCGGATTCCCGTCTACACGTGCACGGCCTGCGGCCAGCGGATGGTGCAAAAAAGCACCCCTGAGAGATGCCGGTTCTGTGGTCATCCTGCTGTAACGCAGGACCCGGATGTGCTCGATACCTGGTTCAGCTCCGCGCTCTGGCCTCTGGCCACGCTCGGCTGGCCCCAGGAGACCGAGGATCTGCGCTACTTCTACCCGACGAGCGTGCTTGTAACGGGTCGGGACATCATCTTTCTCTGGGTCCTGAGGATGATCATGTTCGGGTTGGAGTTCCGGGGCGAGGTGCCATTCCGGGATGTGTACATCAACCCGACGGTGATGGATCTTCAGGGTCGGCGCATGTCGAAATCCCTGGGTACGGGCGTCGACCCCATGGAGGCGATCGAAAAATACGGGGCTGATGCGTTGCGCTTCGGCCTCTTGTCCCGCTGCTCGCAGGCGCAGCAGGACCTGCGTTTCGATGAGAAGATGGTCGCCGATACGCGCAATTTCACCAATAAGATCTGGAACGCCTTCCGGTTTTTGGCCCTGCACCGCCCGGAGGGGCAGGAGTACCCGATCCGGCGTTCGCGGGCGGAACTGGATCTGGTGGAGCGCTGGATGTTGCATCGCCTCAACCGGCGCAGCCGGGATCTTGCAGAGGCCATCGAGGGATATCGGTTCAACGAAGCCGTCGGCATCATCTACGAGCTCATCTGGGGGGATTACTGCGACTGGTATCTGGAGTTCATCAAGCCCCGCCCCTCGGAGAGGATGGATCCGGATCGGCTCGCGGTAGCGATCGAGATCTTTGAGCGGCTCATGGCGCTGCTGCATCCGTTTATGCCCTTCCTGACCGAGGAGGTCTGGCAGCGGTTGCGTCCCCGTGCGCCTCAGGAAGCGCTCATCCGGGCCCCCTGGCCAGCGCCTCGAGATGAGGAGATGGATCCAGAGGCAGAGGAGCGCTTTGAGCAGCTGCGCGAGCTCATCATGGAGTTGCGCGCCCTGCGTGGGGAGATGCGCCTGCCTCCGCGCACGGAGCTGGAGCTTTTTGTGCGCACCGAGGACGCCGAACTGGGTCGGATCTTGAGCCGGCATGCCGCCCATCTGGAGCGGCTTGCCGGCGCCCGTCTTCGGCAGGTAGGCGGCGAGCTCCTTCGCCCCGCCGGCAGCGCCGTGCTTCTGCTCCGCCGTTCCCAGGCGGAAGCGTACGTGCCCCTGGCCGAGGTGGTGGATCTGGAGGCCGAACGGACCCGGATGCGCAAGGAGATCGAGCGCCTGGAGGGCTTGCTGCGCTCTGTGGAGGCCAAGCTCGCCAATGAGGGCTTTCTCTCCAGAGCGCCGGCGCAGGTGATCGAACACGAACGTCAGAAACAGCACAGTTTGCAGGAAGCGCTCACCCGTCTGCGCCTGGCCTATGAGCAGCTCAGCTAAGGTTGCCTTGGCCTGAACGGGTATCGTAGGTTTGCTTTTGTGATCTTTTCAGGAGCCACCTCTATGGATCCGCGCCCATGGGAAGCCGAAGCGCAGCTCTTCTGGAGGCAGAAGTTGATCGGTGAAGCGCTTACCTACGACGATGTGCTGCTGGTGCCCGACCGCTCGGCGGTTATGCCCCGGGACGTGGATGTTTCCGTGCAGCTGACAGCCGACATCCGGCTCAACATTCCGATTCTGAGTGCGGCCATGGATACGGTCACGGAGGCGGAGCTGGCCATCGCGCTGGCCCGCGAGGGCGGCATGGGCATTATCCACAGGAATTTTTCCATCGCCGAGCAGGCCGAGCAGGTCCGGCGCGTCAAGCGCAGCGAGTCGGGGATGATTGTCGATCCGGTCACGTTGGGGCCCGATGATACGGTGCGACGGGCCCGGGAGCTTATGGCCCGCTACCATATCGGGGGCATCCCGATCGTAGAGGCGGATCGGCGCCTGGTGGGGATTGTGACCAACCGCGATCTTCGCTTCCAGCCCAGCGGGGAGGTGCCTCTACGGCAGGTCATGACCCCCATGCCCCTGATCACCGTGCCCGTTGGCACAACCCTGGAGCAGGCCGAGCGCATCCTGCAGGCACACAAGATCGAGAAGCTCCCCGTGGTCAACGAGGCCGGCCAGCTGGTGGGCCTGATCACCTTCAAGGACATTCAGAAGAAACGTCGGTTTCCCAACGCTTGCAAGGATTCGCTGGGGCGACTGCGCGTGGGCGCAGCGGTAGGGGTGGGGCGCGATACCCTGCCGCGCGTCTCGGCCCTGCTTGAAGCCGGTGTGGACCTGATCACCGTCGATACGGCGCACGGGCATTCGGAAGGGGTGCTTCGGATGGTGCGCGAGATCAAGGCGGCTTTTCCGGATCTGCCCGTTATGGCGGGCAACGTGGCCACCGCCCGGGGGGCGGTGGATCTCATCGAAGCAGGCGCCGATGTGGTCAAGGTGGGGGTAGGGCCCGGGTCGATCTGCACCACGCGCGTGGTCACCGGGGTCGGAGTGCCTCAGCTTTCGGCCGTTCTGGAGGCCGCCGCGGCCGCGCGCCACTACGGGGTGGCCGTTGTGGCCGATGGGGGTATTCGGTATACCGGGGATATCGCCAAGGCCCTGGCCGCCGGCGCCGCGGCCGTGATGATCGGCAGCCTGTTTGCCGGCACAGAAGAAAGCCCCGGGGAGACGATCTTATACGAGGGACGCAAGTTCAAAACCTATCGGGGTATGGGCTCCCTGGGTGCGATGCGGGCCGGCTCGGCCGATCGCTATTTCCAGGACGTCGAAGATGAGATCCAGAAGCTCGTCCCCGAAGGCATCGAGGGGCGCGTGCCCTACAAGGGCACGCTCAGCGAGGTCGTCTACCAAATGATCGGCGGCCTGCGCGCGGCCATGGGATATTGTGGATGCGCCACGATCGCAGAGCTGCAGCAAAAGGCCCGTTTTGTGCGCATCACCTCCGCCGGCTGGCGGGAAAGCCATCCACACGATGTGATCATCACCAAAGAGGCCCCCAATTACCACATGCGCTAACGAGGAGTTCCAGCCGTGTCCGAAAGTCGTATCGCCCGCATCCAGGCCCTGCTGGCTGAACGCGATCTGGATGCGGCCCTTTTGGTGCACCTGCCCCATATCCGCTGGGCGGTGGGTTTTTCCGGTTCCAGCGGGCTGCTGCTTGTGGGGCGCCAGGAGGCGCATTTCCTCTCCGATCGTCGCTACGAAACCCAGGCCCGAGAACAGGTCCGTGGTGCCCGGGTGCACACGCCCGGCTATCAGCTGCTTGAGCATATGGTCGAGACGGGTCTGATGGCTTCCTACCGGCGCGTATTGCTCCAGAGCGAGTATACTTCCCTGAGTCAGTGGGAGGAGCTGCGCTCCCGGTTCCCGCAGGTGGAGTGGGTTCCCGTAGCGGGTTTTCTGGACCGGGAGCGAGCCGTCAAGGATGAAGAGGAGCGGGAGGCCATCCGACAGGCCGTTGCCATTACGGATCGCGTCTTCGAGGAAGTGCTCCCCCTGCTTCGTCCGGGTATCTCGGAGCGTGAGCTGGCCGCCGAGATCACCTACCGGCAGTTGCGCCACGGGGCCGAGGCGGTGAGCTTTGAGCCCATTGTGGCCTCCGGGCCTCGTTCGGCTCTGCCCCATGGACGGGCCTCGGATCGGGTTCTTGAAGAGGGCGATGTGGTGGTGCTTGACTTTGGGTGCGTCTTTCGCGGCTACTGCTCGGATATGACCCGCACGGTCTGCATAGGCAGGGCCCGAGATCCGGAGTTTGCGCAGGTCTACCGCGTCGTTCTCGAGGCCCAGCAGCGGGCCATCGAAGCGGCGCAAGGGGGGATGATCAGCCGGGATCTGGACGCCGTGGCCCGTCGGATCATCGAGGCCCACGGGTATGGGGCCTATTTCGGGCATGGGCTTGGCCACGGAGTCGGGCTGGAGATCCACGAGTACCCCCGGGTTTCTTTTCTGGCCGATTACCCTCTGCCCGCAGGTGCTGTGGTCACCATCGAGCCGGGTGTGTACCTGCCTGATCGGTTTGGTGTGCGCATCGAAGACATCGTGTGGCTTACCCCGGACGGTGCCGAGGTCTTCACCCGATCCCCCAAGGAGCTCATAGAGGTCGGATGAGCGCGCCGGGACTGCTCGTTTTGGCCTATTACTTTCCCCCGATGGCCCTGAGCGGGGTGCAGCGTACCCTGAAGTTCGTCAAGTACTGGGCCGAATTCGGCTGGCGTCCCGTGGTGCTTACGGTGGAACCCGGGGGATATTTTGCTTTCGACGAAACGCTGCTGCAGGAACTCCAGGGCCGCCCTGTGGAGATCCGCCGTGTGCGCTCCTGGGATCCCACGCGCCTCTTCGGCAGGCGCAGAACGGTGCAGCTCTCCGAGCGCAGACGGGCGCGCCTGAGCTACTGGAGCCAGTGGTTCTTTATTCCGGACAACAAACTGGGCTGGTTTTTTCCCGCGGTTCGGGAGGCGGAGGCGCTCATTCGTGCCGGACTCATAGGGGCCCTCTACAGCACCGCTCCTCCGTATACGGCCCATCTGATCGCGCTCCATCTGAAGCGGCGTTATCCTGAGCTGCCCTGGGTGGCTGATTTCCGGGATGACTGGCTGGGTAATCCCCGACACGTCTACCCGACCCCTCTGCATCGGGCCCTGCACGCCCGTCTGGAGGCCGAGGTGCTGGCCTGGAGCGATCTCGTCTTCACCATCAATCGCCGCATCAAAGAAAGCCTGGTGCTCCGGCATCCGGCCCCCCGAACCAGAGCCTACCGGCACGTCCAGATCGTCCCTCAGGGCTTTGATCCGGAGGACTTCCTCATCCCGGCCGAGGAACGCACAGATGGCCGATTCGAGCTCCTGTATACGGGCGCCTTCTACGATCGGCAGAGCCCGGAACCTTTCCTGCGTGCCTTGGCCCGCTGGTTGGCAGATAGGCCTGAACGCCGCCCTCATGTGCGGGCGCGTTGTATCGGACTCTGGCCCCCGGAGTACACGCCCCTGGTTACCCATCTGGGTCTGCAGGATGTCGTACAGATCGAGCCCTACCGGCCGCATCGGCAGGTTATCGCCGCCCAGAAAGGGGCCGATGTGCTCTGGATGATCATCGGCCGCTATCCGGGCGCGGAGGCGATCTCCACCGGGAAACTATATGAGTACTTTGGATCCGAAAAACCCATCCTCGCTCTGGTACCCCCCGAAGGGGTGGCCGCGCGCGATCTATACCGCTACGGGGCGGCCGAGGTGGTCGACCCCGAAGATCTGGAAGGTGTCGTCCTGGCCCTGGAGCGGCTTTTTACAGCCTGGCAGGAAGGTCGCCTGCCCCGACCCGACCCTAGAGTGGTAGCGGAGTTCAATCGCCGCCTGTGGGCGCAGCGCACGGCGCGATGGATGTTGGATCTGTTGCGGGTAGAAGACCATATCGAGCCCATCGCCGATCATGCTTAAAGTGGGGCTTACCGGGGGGATCGGAAGCGGCAAATCCACCGTGGCCCACCTGCTGCGCGAGCGAGGGTTTCCCGTTCTGGATGCCGATCGGGTATCACGGGAGTTGCTGGAAAACGATCCCGACGTGCGTGCCGCCCTGGTGGGCTGGTTAGGGCCTCGAGCCTATGATCCGGAGGGCAGGCCGGATCGGGCCTGGATCGCCCGCCAGGTGTTTTCCCATGCTCAGGCGCTCCGACGGCTGGAAGAGCTGCTGCATCCCAGGGTGTTTGAGCGGGTGCGGACCTGGATGGCCACCTGTGCCCGGGAGGGGCACGCCGTAGCGATCGTGGAGGCGGCGCTGATCGTAAAATCCGGTCTGCACGGCGAGCTGGATCGGCTTGTCGTCGTTGCCGCTGAGGAGGCGCTGCGCATCCAGCGTGTGATGGCCCGCGACGGGGTTACGGAAGCCGAGGTGCGCGCCCGCATGCGCCATCAGACCCCCCAGGAACAGCTCATCGCCGCAGCCGATTACGTGCTGTGGAACAACGGCTCCCTGCGGGAGCTGGAAATGGCCGTCCGCGATCTGGAGCGGTGGTTGCTGCAGGAGGCCCGCCTCAGTTCATAACCGTAGCGGAGGGGGACTGCTGTTCGGGGACGGGGCGGGGCTTTGACCGGGCGGCATGCCGCAGGATGCCATATCCCAGCAGGGCACTCACCAGGGAGGCCAGCAGGATGCCGAGCTTGGAACGCTCCAGCAGTTCCCCCTCCCCAAAGGCCAATCCGCTGATAAAAAGCGACATGGTAAAGCCGATCCCGGCCAGGCAGGAGGCTCCGTACAGGTAGGAGAGTGTCCGGCCTTCGCGGGGAAGACGCACCACTCCGGCTCGGACCAGCAGGGCACTGATACCAAAGATCCCGACCTGCTTGCCCACCACGAGCCCCAGCACGATGCCCCAAGTCAGCGAAGAGCGCCAGGCCTCCTGAAGTGCCTCCGGGTTCAAGGAAATTCCGGCGTTGGCGAAGGCGAACAGAGGCATGATGCCGAAGGCCACATAAGGGTGCAGCTTATGCTCGAGCCGGTGAAGCGGAGATTCAGAGGCCACGATCACGTCCTCCAGCTGATTGAGGGCGGCCTCGCGCAGCTCTTTTTGCTCTTCGGGAGGGATTTCCGTCAGGGATTTGCGAAATAGCTGCACCCCCTCCTCGGCCAGGGCGAGCGCGTCGCGGAGTTTGATCACGCGCGTGGCGGGGATGCTCAGGCCCAGAAGCACGCCGGCTATAGTAGCATGTATGCCGGATTTGAGCATGGCCACCCACATCAGAAAGCCGATCAACAGGTAGGGGCCCAGGGCATGGACGCGGCGCAGGTTCAAAATCACCAGAACAGACATACAGAGGCCCACCACGCCCAGCGCGGTCACGTTAAGCGCACCCGTATAGAAAACGGCGATCACTAGCACGGCCAGCAGATCGTCTACCACGGCAAGAGAGAGCAGAAAAATCTTCACCCAGTAGGGGATCCGATCGCCCAGCAGACTCAATATCCCTACGGCGAAGGCGATGTCGGTGGCCATCGGGATACCCCAGCCCCGCTCATAGGGGGTACCGGAGTTGAGCAAGAGAAACAACAGGGCGGGGAGGATCGCCCCTCCCACAGCGGCCAGCACAGGTAGCATGGCCCTCCGGGGATCGGAGAGCTCCCCAAAACGGAGCTCGCGTTTGATCTCCAGGGCAACCAGCAGAAAGAAGATGCTCATGAGCCCGTCGTTGATCCACAACAGCAGGGGCTTTTCAATGAGGACGGGCCCGAAGCCAAGCCGGACAGGGATATGGAGAAACGCCTCGTAATGGGGGGCCAGAGCCGTGTTGGCCGCGATGAGCGCCATCGCCGTGGCCCCGAGCAGCAGGATGGCGGAGGCCGCCTCGTGGTCCAGAAAATCCTGAAGGGGGGAGCGAGGATGTTCCTTGTACCGGGAAAGAAACCTCATGCGCCTTCAGATTGCCATTTCTTCTCTAAAGGAGCGACGGGTGGACAGAAACAAAAAAACAAAGCCCAAGAGCAAAAACAAAAGTAGCGATATAATGGCCAGGCGCGAGGAGCCCGTCCAGGTGCGCACAGCCGCAAACCAAAGAGGGCCCCAGATGGCGGAGAAGCGGGAAAATACGGTGTAGAACCCGAAAAACTGCGCGCTGGCTTCTTTGGGGATGAGCTGGCTGTATAAGGACCGGCTCAGCGCCTGACTGCCTCCCAGCACGAGCCCCACGGCCAGGCCCAGGAGAAGAAAGCCCCGGGGATTGCCCGCGGGCAGGAAGTAGGCCGTCCCGATGATTCCGGCCCACAGCAGCAGGCTCAGCGACAGAGCCGTCTGGGTACCCCACCGCTCCCCCAGCAGACCGAAGGCCCGGGAGCCGAAGTAGGCCACAAACTGCACGAGAAGAAACGTGAGCATGATCGCAGAAGCCGAAAGGCGAAGCTCTCCGGCTCCGTAGGCCGAGGCCATGGAGATCGTTGTCTGGATGGCGTCGTCATAGAACATGAAGGCGAGCAAAAACAGAAGTACCGAAGGTCTGCGGGGCAGCTGGCGCACGGTCTGCCAGAGCTGCCTCCAGCCCAGCCGCAGGTACGCCCGCCAGTCCGGACCGGAATCTGGCATTCCCCCACTCGGTTGGCTCGGTTCCGGCAGGTCCAGCAGGGGCCACAAGGAGAAGGTGGCCCACCACAACCCGGCCATGAGCAGGGCTAACCGTATGGCCTCTTCCGTATCCAGCCCGAACCAGGCGGGCTGGGAAACCAGCAGGAGCGAGAGGCCGAACTGCACCCCCCCTCCCAGATAGCCCATCGCATACCCCCGCGCGGAGACCCGATCCGGATGGCGCCGCGTAAGATGGGGCAGAAAGGCGTCATAGAAGACGTTGGCGGAAATAAAGCACAGATGGGCCAGGATGTAGAGCAGCAACGTTAGGGCCACACGCCCGGGTCGGGCGAAAAACAGCAGGGAGGCGAAGAGGCTCCCCGCGAAGGCGAAGCCGAGCAGGAAGGCCTTTTTGCGGCCCGATAGATCGGCTACCGCCCCCAGCAGGGGGGCCAGCAGAAAGGAGGCGGCCGAGGCGATGCCCGTGGCCATACCCCAGAGGGCCTCTCCGGACCAGGATAGGCCCAGAAAGCGCACACCCTCCGGGGGTACGATGGCCTGCACGAAGTAGGCCGGCAGCAGGGCGGCCGCTGTTGTGGTGGCGTAGGCCGAGTTGGCCCAATCGTACATGGCCCAGGCCCGAACGGCCCGCCGCCGCGCCGAGGACCCCTGCCAGGTCATTTAGCGGGAACCCGTTGCCTCTGCCTCCAGGGAAAGTCCGGGATCCGGCAAGGTGCGCTCTCCACGCAACAGGAAATGATCGAACCAGCCCATCATGCGCAGGCTGTAATCCAGACGCGCGGCCGAACGTACAAGTCCGTGCCCTTCTCCCGGATAGAGCACAAGCCGTACGGGCACCTCCGGACGGCGCACCTTCAGGTGCCGGTACAGCTCCAGCGACTGGCCAGGGTGTACGCGCGTATCCTCGGCTCCATGCAGGATAAGCAGCGGTGTGCGGGCTCGGTCCACCTGGTAAACCGGGCTACGGCGCAGATAGTCGACCCACTTCTGGTCGCTCTCCCAGAAGCGCGTGCGCGAGTGCACCAGGTAAAGCTCATTGGGGATGTCGCTTGTGCCCCATTTGGAGAGATTATTGCTGATGCCCACGAACATCACCCCGGCAGCAAACCGGTGCGAATAATACGTGCTCATCCACGCCGTGGCATATCCCCCATAGGAGCCCCCTGTAACCCCCACGCGGGCCGAGTCGGCGATGCCTTGGGCGATCAGGTAGTCAACCCCATCGACGATATCGTCGAATTCCTTTCCGGCTAGATCGGCCTGGCTGCTCATGGCAAAGGCCAGTCCACGGCCCGTGGAGCCCCGGTAATTCGGGTAAAAGACCGCATAGCCCCGGCCGGTGGCCATCTGCCCGGGCATGGAGTAACTGGTAAGCCAGCCGTTGGAGTAGTGGGATTCCGGACCCCCATGCACGACCACGATCAGCGGCACGCGCTGGCCGGGCCGATAGCCCACAGGGAGCATGAGAACGGCCTCGATCTCGTAGGCCCCGTCCCGGGTCCGATAGCGGATTACGCGCTGTTCCCCCAGGCGCACCTCGGCCAGCCACGGGTTGTGGTCCGTAAGCCGCTGCGGGCTCCCCTGGCCGGGCCGCCAGAGAAAGAGCTCACTGGGATGTCGGGCCGTATTGCCCACAAGCACGATCGTGCCGTCGGCGGCGCGGTCAAAGGAGATCCAGTTAGCCTGCCCCGGAGGGAGGAGGTACCGAAATCCGCTCCCATCGGGGTGGATCACGGCCAGCGCCTTTTCCACGCCCACGCTGACCAGGACGTGCAGTTCTGCGGGCTGATTCCAGAGGATCTGCTCGAACTGGCCCTCAAAATCGCGCCAGATGTTCCGCGGCCGGGCGCCTTCTTCTACGGGCGCGATCATAAGCCTTCCATCGATGGGATCATGCAAGTGATCGGCGGCCTTAAGCGCCAGATACCGACCATCCGGGCTCCACTGGATGGAGCCGATTTTTCCCTCGTTGGCCAGGCGCAGCAAGATGGATCCTGTTTGCGGGTCGAAGATGTGCACCCGCTGGGCCATGTACATGTCATCCACAAGCGGTGTCGGGGCCACCGAAGCGGCCAGGCGCCGACCGTCCGGACTCCAGGCCAGCAGGTAGCAGGACCCCGTTACGGCCAGTTGGGTGGGGCGACCGGATCGCAGGTCGTGGACGAAGCCGACTCGCTGGGGCTGAGCTTCCTCATACAATATGGGCCGCGCCGGTAACGGGCTCCTGGGGGGCTCAAGCCGCTCGGTCGCGATGAAGGCCACCCGTTCCCCGTCGGGCGCCCACTGGTAATCCAGGATCGCCGTCTCGTGCCGGAGCAGGCGTCTGGGACTGGCTCCGGGCTCCAGGGGCAGCTCATAGAGACTGCGGGGCTCGTTTTCCTCTATGGAGGCCAGAAAGGTGACCGTGCCCGCCCGGGGGCGAAAGGCTACCGAGGAGACGCTCCCCGCCGTGAAACTGTTGACCGTGTTGCCGGAGCGAAGATCGCGGATGTAGAGATGATTGGCCGCCGGCCGGTTTTCCTTGAGGGGGTCGGCCGGCACGGAAACCGTATAGGCCACATAACGCCCATCGGGGGAGATCACGGCCGAGGCCACGGATTGCAGCCGGGCCACCTCCAGAGGGGTGAGTCCGTTTCGCTCCTGAGCCCACAGGCTTACGGGAAGAAGCAGGATCCAGATCCATCGCGGCCTACCCATGTTCTGCGTCCTCCTTTATCGGTTTGCCTCGTAGCGAAGCGGGATATCCGGTCCGGGAGGAAGGCCCAGGACCACCCACAGGATGAGCACCAGGATCATGGCCAGCAAAAACGCCACGGCGTAGGGCAGCATGAGCGCAATGAGGGTGCCGATGCCCGCGGACCGATCATAACGCATGGCGAAGGTGAGGATAAGCGGAAAATATGGCAGCAGAGGGGTGATGATGTTCGTAGCCGAATCCCCCACTCGGTAAGCCATCTGCACCAGCTCCGGGGAGAAGCCCAGGAGCATGAACATGGGCACCAGGATCGGCGCAAGCAGGGCCCACTTGGCGCTGGCGCTGCCGATGAAGAGGTTGATGAAGGCGGACACCAGAACCAGGCCCACCAGCAGGGGAATGTCGCTTAGGCCCAGGCTCCGGAGCAGCTCCGCTCCCTTGATGGCCAGGATGGCACCCAGATTGGACCAGTTGAAGACGGCGATGAAATGCGCCGCGGCAAAGGCGAGCACGATGTAGAGGGCCATGTCCGACATGGCCTCCGAGGCCATGCGCACCGCATCCCGGTCGTTGCGGATACGCCCAACGGCGATGCCGTAGGCCAGGCCGGGAAGAAGGAAGAGAAGAAACATGAGCGCCACGATGCTGCTGTAGAAGGGCGCAAGCGAGCCGTCTTCACCCCGAAGCGGGGCGCCAGGGGGCAAGAGGAGCAATCCGATGAGCAGGAGCACGCCCAACAGGGCCACAGCGGCCCAGCGCAGCCCGCGTCGCTCCTCCGGGCCGAGCTCGGCGGGAAGATCGGCTATGTCCGCTTGCCCCCGATAGGATCCCAGCCGGGGCTCGACGATCCATTCCGTTACGGCCATGCCCACAAGCGTAAGCACCGGGGTGAGCACGACAATGAAATAATAGTTGGCCACCTCCGGTACCCGGTAGTCGGGATCGATAAGCTGGGCCGCTGACTGGGTAAACCCGGCCAGCAGGGGATCGAGGGAGGTCAGAAACAGGTTGGCCGAAAAGGCCCCCGAAACACCCGCAAAGGCGGCGGCCAGCCCGGCCAGGGGATGGCGTCCCGCGGCCCAGAAGACGAACGCTCCCAGAGGAACGACGACCACATACCCGGCGTCCACGGCCAGCGAGGACATGATCCCCACAAATACCACAGCGGCGGAAAGCAACCGCGGGGGGACTCGCCGCAGGACGCCCCGCAGGGCGGCCGCGATCAGTCCGGATTTGTCCGCCACCCCAATTCCCAGCATGACCACCAGAACAAGCCCCAGCGGGGGAAAGCCGGCAAACGTGCGGGGCATTTCCACGAAAAGCCGCCGCAGAAGCTCGGCGGAGAATAGATTCTGCACCCGGATCACCTCGCCCGTTCCCGGATGCACAGCCTCCAGGCCCAGGGCGGCCAGCAGGGCCGAAAACAGCATCACCAGACCGATCAGGATCAAAAACAGGCTGACCGGATCGGGCAGGCTGTTGCCCACGCGTTCGATCCAGCCCAGCCAGCCCCGGCTACGAGAACGAACCACAGCGCACCTCCCCGCTGAAGACAAAGTATGATACGATCCAGAAGGATCAGGGCACAAGCCTCATATTCCGGAGGCCGTATGCGGGCCCGCACGGGGATCGCTGTTTGCACAGCCCGGGTGGCGACGAATCGAGCGGGGAAAATCCTTCAGAAACGCCAGTAGAGCGTGATCCGGGCTGTCCAGGATCCCCGGGGATCTGTGCTCTGCCGGCTCCAGTAGAGGTTGGGTATCAGGTTGAGCTCCGGAGCCATGGACCAGTCCAGGCCCACCAGGGCGTAGTAGAGCCGGGAGCGTTCCTCTTCCCGGTTGCGCCAGAGCAGATCGCCTCGACCGACAGCCCGGAGGTGGGCTCCAAGTGGCAGGACCCCAAACAGGCTTATCCCCTGGTAGCGGTCCCCCGGCCCGATTGGCCGGGAGAAGCGATGCGCAAAGGCCTCCAGGCCCATCCTGCCGCTCCGGCTGTGCAGTCCGGCGTAAGCGGCCACCGTGGAAAACCATCTACCCCCTTGGTAGCGCCCATAGTCGGTGTACAGATTCAGCGCGGGGCCGTTTTCCCTCTGCCAGCTCAAGCCCCCGTAGAGGCGTTTGAACTTATCCTGTTCGAGCCTAAGGCCGCTGTTGTTGCCAAACATAAGCCAGTAGGATACTTCCCCGGTGATCGGACCTTGTAGAGAGAGGCCAAAGTCGCGCGTACTCACGATGCGGTTCAGGTCCAGGATCGTGCGCTCCAAGCTTCTATACCCCCAGCCCGCTTCGCGGATCTCAAAGGCGGGCGTGGGACAGATGCCGATCGTGAGCCAATGCCCCTTCCAGGGAGTCAGCTGTACGTACAGGTCTCTGAGGAACGGCGCCAGGCGGCCATCCGTGCTAAAGGAGCGATCATCTGCCTCCAGGCGCACCCGTCCCCGCAGGCGAGCATGCGGGCTCCAGTCTGCCGTCAGGTACAGGCGCCGGAAGGTGAAGCCGTTCTGGTCCCCTAGAGCCTGATCCGGGCTCCGGAGCACATAGTAGTAATCTGCATACCAGAGGCCGCTCCAGCGCAGGCCGGCGTTCTGCGCGTTTGCCTCCCGGATCAAGCCGGGCGCCAGTAGCAGGCCGACGATAACAATATGGCGCATCTTTTCTCCTCCTCGGATGGTGCTCAAAAGGCTTTGCCCGCGGCGTATGGGTTTTTCCCGGCCTGGAGACGTACCGGGTGCTGGTGGCTGGCTTTACGTATCTACGGAGTCCCGTGCCGCGCGCCAGGCCCGGTATCGGGCAACGGCACGCAGGTGCTCGGCGTGCGTGCGAGAGAAAGTATGCGTGCCGTCTCCGTTGGCCACGAAGAAGTAGTAGGCGTGTTCTTCTGGGTACAGGACGGCCAGGATAGAGGCCGGGCTTGGATTGGTAATGGGGCCCGGGGGCAGGCCGGGGTACAGGTAGGTGTTATATGGGTGAGGGACGCGATAGTCGCGCACAAGCAGCCGTCGATGCCGCTTGTTGAGGGCGAATTGCACGGTGGGATCGGCCTGCAGCGGCCAGCCCCGGCGCAGCCGATTCCAGTACACTCCCGCGATGCGGGCCCGCTCCCGATCCAGCTGAGCCTCCCACTCGACGATCGAGGCCAGTGTGAGCACCTCGGCCTCTTGTAGCCCCAGCCTCTCGGCTCGCTGACGAAGGGAATCTGCGAAGAAGGCGCGGAACTGCTCCACACAGCGCCGGATGAGCGCCTGAGGCGATATGGTCCAGTAGACGTTGTAGGTCTCTGGGAAGAGGTAGCCGATGATGCGTGTGGTATCCAGATGCAACTCGGCACAGAAGCGCTCATCCCGCAGGGTGCGCAGGAATTCCGCGGCCGAAAAGGCAAGCGCCTCATCGAGCAGCCTGGCTAGCCCCTCCATGGTCATGCCGGGCGGAATGGTCACATCCAGAGGGCGCTGTAGCCCCTTGCGCAGGATCTGCAGCAGGTCCAGGGCGCTCAGATCGGCTGTAAGCACGTAGCGGCCGGGTTTGATCTGTCGGTTCCATCCCGTAAGCACGGCCAGAAACCGGATCAACCCGGGATCGCGCACCAGACCCGCCTGTTCGAGGCTGTCCATGACCGCCTCGAAGGGCTGGCCGGGGTAGACGTAAAAGGGGCGTTCTCCTGTGAAGGGGGCCATGGCCGGGCGCCGGATCAGATAGGCGCCGATGCAGGCAAAGCCCACCAGTAGCAAGATGCCGAAGATCGTCCAGCGCAGATGTCCCTTAGTCCTCATAGCCTCCCTCCCGTTCCAGTCGGCGAGATTCGTCCAGGATGCGCTCGTAGAGCCGGCGGACCGCGTCGCCAGAGAGCGGGCCGGGGTTGTGCTTTAACATATGAGCCATGATCTCGGCCTCCCGTTCCGGGCTGTAGATGGGCAGGCCCAGCTGTTTTTTGATGATCCCGATCCGACAGGCGTATCGGGCTCGCTCATTGAGCAGATGCAGGATCTGAAGGTCGAGCGTATCGATGTGGTGGCGATACTCTTCTATGAGCTGCAGGAGTTCTGCAGGGGATGCGCTCTGGTCGGGCTGCATCATAGGGATACCGTGGCCTGGGGAGCGAGCGAAAGGGGGCTTCGGTGGCCGGCCCGTAGCCGGAAGTATCCGGCCATGGCGATCATGGCCGCGTTATCGGTACAGAAACTCGGTCTGGGCACATGAAGCGACCATCCTCGTTCCGCACATACAGCCTCCAGACGCCGACGCAACGCCTGGTTGGCGGCCACGCCACCGGAGAGCACGATATGGCGATCCCCCGTTTGCTCTGCGGCGCGTAGCAGGGGATCGAGGAGTGCGGCAATCACGGCCTCCTGGAAGGAGGCGGCGATATCAGCCCGATGGGCTTCCAGCAGGCGCATCCGCTCCTCTTCCGGGAGCCGTTTGAGGTAGTACAGGACCGACGTCTTCAGCCCGCTGAAGCTGTAGTCCAGAGATCCCCCGAGTCGGGGGCGGGGGAGTGGCACAAATCCGCGATCTCCCCGGGCGGCCAGTCGTTCCAGCGCAGGTCCACCGGGATACTCCAGGCCGAGCAGTTTGGCCACCTTATCGAAGGCCTCCCCGGCCGCATCGTCGCGGGTTTGACCCAGAACCCGGTGCCGCAGGGGGGCCTCCACGCGCACAAGCACGGTGTGCCCCCCTGAGACGGTCAGGCACAGGAAGGGAAACGGCGGCGGGTCGGGTTCCAGGAAAATGGCGTAAATATGCCCCTCCAGGTGATGAACGCCTACAAGCGGGATGCCGAGCGCGGAGGCCATCCCTTTGGCGAAGTTGACCCCGACCATGAGGGAGCCGATAAGGCCGGGGCCGTAGGTGACGGCGATGGCCGTAAGATCCACGGGGGCAAGCCCTGCCTGCTCAAGGGCGTTCTGCACCACGGGCACGATCCGGCGTTCATGCGCTCTGGAGGCCAGTTCGGGCACCACACCCCCGTAGGCCCGATGATCCAGCTGGGAGCTTACCACGTGGGCGCGGAGTTGGCCTTCGACGAGCACGGCCGCGGCCGTCTCATCGCAGGAGGTCTCGATACCTAGGATCACCCGCTCCGGGGCGGAAAAGGGGACTTGACTTCTGGCGGACATTTTCCTAAACTCACCCCGCAAAAGTACAACGCGGCTTTAAAACGGAGCAAAACCCATGCGGTCGCCTCTCGTAGTGCTGCTCCTCGCCCTGTGGTTGGGGCTGGGCTCTGAGATGGCCCAAGCCCAGCTGCGCTCCCAGCTTCCCACCTCAGCTCGTGGAGCGCGCCTTTTTCTTCCCGCCTGGCTGAGTCCGGATCGCTTCCAGATGCAACACAGCTACACGTTTTCGGTTGCCTCCTTCGGAGGGCAGACCCTGGCCATGGGCCTGTATACGAATTCCCTGCTCTGGCAGCCGAGTCCCCAGCTCAGTGCGCGCCTGGATGTGGGGTTTCTGCATACCCCCTTTGGCACAGGCATGTTCCAGCCGGCCTTTGGAGGCCGGGACACCTACAGCCGCGTTTTCCTGCAGGGTGCTGAACTGCTCTATCGGCCCTCGGAGCGAACCCTGTTGCGGCTCAGTTTCCAGCAGATCCCGGCCGGGCTGGGATGGATGTGGGGTGCGCCGTATGGGTATTACGGCTACTGGGGATATGGGGCAAACTGGGGCTGGCAGCCGTGGATAGGCAACTAGATGATCCGATAGCTTTTATCCGCGGCCCGGCCCCCGAAGGAAGCCGGGCCGCGTTGTTTTTGCCTCTGGCAGACGAGAGAGGCTATCTTGGTTCATACACCAATGGCCGATCGACTTTTCGAATCCCGGCTTCTGGATGGGGCAATCGCCTTTCTGGGCCTGCTGCTCCTTGTGCTGTTGTATGCGGCCCTGTCGCGTTACCTGTTGCCCCGGGTGCAACCGGAACGCCCCGAGCCCCAGAGGCATCTGCTAGGGCCGGTCATCCAGGTCGAGGTGCGCAACGGAACCGGTGTGCCCCGCCTGGCCCAGCGCATAACGCGGTATCTGCAGGAACGGGGCTTCGATGTCGTCGAGTACGGCAACCACAGCCGCTTCGATGTGCTGGAGACGCTGGTGATCAGCCGAACCGGCGATCTGGAGGTAGCGCGCCGGGTGGCGGTGGCCCTCGGCGTGGATCCCAAACGGGTGCTGCGGCAACCCGACCCGCTGGCGTATCTGGATGTGACCGTCATCTTGGGTGCGGACTATCGTAAACTCAAACCCATGCGAGAGAGCCATGGCCTCTTCCCATGACCTTTTCCCTGCGCGCACGCGCCGCCGGCGTCCGCGCGTTCGGGTATCCAGCTACGAGCTGGGGCGCCATATCGCGGAGGCGATGCTGTCCAAAAAGGCGGAAAACGTGCTTCTGCTCGATCTGCGGGGGCTAACCGATGTGGTCGACTATTTTGTGATCGGCTCGGGGGGATCGGATCTGCAGGTTAAAGCCATCGCCGACGCCATCGAGGAAGAGGTGCGCAAGCACCTGGGGGAAAAGCCCTGGCACGTGGAAGGATACGCGAACCGGCAGTGGGTCCTGCTCGATTATGTCGATGTGGTGGCCCACGTCTTCTATGCCCCGGTACGAAGCTACTACAACCTGGAGCGCATCTGGGGGGATGCCCCGGTGGAATTCTTCACCGATGGCCCGCCTTCGGAGAAGGAGGGGGCACCATGAGGGGCGTTTCCGTGGCGGTGTTTGCCTGCTCTCTGGCCGCCTGCGCCGGATCGGCACCGCCGGAGCGCGCACCAGAGCCCGCAGAGAAGGAAGCCCACCGGGAGAGCCTTTTCTCCCTTACCCCTCCAGATAGCGCGCTGCAGTATACCTTCGGGCGTGCGGTGGTCGAGTCGCTTGAGGTACGCCTGGTCCAGGAACCCGCCATGCGCGCCGAAGTGCTGGTGCGCGGGTATGTGCCCGACGGATGTACGGAGCTGCACGAGGTTCGGCAGGTGCGCCAGGGATGGCGCGTCGAGGTCGAACTCATCACGCGCCGACCCGTGGGGGTGCTCTGTACCCAGGCTATACGCCCCTTTCGATATTACCTCTTTCTGCCCGATGTGCTCCCGCCCGGGCAGTATGAGCTTGTGGTCAACGGGTATGCGACCCGTTTCCGGGTGCCATAAACATAAGGAGGTCTTCCCGCTATGATCGTCGTCATGGAGCCAGGGGCCACGGAGGCCCAGATCGAGCAGGTTATCGCCCGGTTGCACGCCTTTGGCTTCGATGTGCATCGTTCCAGCGGAGTCAATCAGACCGTGTTGGGCGCCATCGGCGTGCAGCCGGATTTCGACGTCCGTCAGATCAAGGTCCTCGATGGGGTGGCCGAAGTATACCGGGTTACCACACCGTATAAATTCGTCAGCCGGGCCTGGAGGCGGGAAAAATCCGTATTCGAGGTCGCCGGCGTGCGTATCGGCGGCCCCGAGGTGGTCGTGATAGCCGGGCCCTGTTCGGTGGAATCCGAAGAGCAGATCTTTCGCACAGCCGCTTTTGTGGCCGAACAGGGGGCCACATTTCTGCGTGGAGGGGCGTTTAAGCCCCGCACGTCTCCCTACGCCTTTCAGGGATTGGGAGAAGCGGGCCTGCGCCTCATGCGGCAGGCCTGTGACGCCTATGGGCTCGGCATGATCACCGAAGTGCTGGATGTGTCTCAAGTTGAGCTCGTGGGGCGATACACGGACATCTTTCAGGTCGGGGCCCGCAACATGCAGAACTTCCCCCTGCTGCGGGAACTGGGTCGGACGGAAAAGCCCGTTTTTCTCAAGCGCGGGCTGGCGGCTACGATCGAAGAATGGCTCATGGCCGCTGAATACATCATGGCCAGCGGCAACCCCCGCATTATTCTCTGCGAGCGGGGGATCAGGACCTTCGAGACGGCCACGCGCAATACGCTGGACTTGAGCGCGATCCCCACGGTACAGAAATTGAGCCATCTGCCCGTGTTCGCCGATCCCAGCCATGGAACCGGCCTGCGGGATCGGGTCATTCCTATGGCCCGCGCCGCCGTGGCGGCTGGAGCCGACGGATTGATCATCGAGGTGCATCCCAACCCGGAAGAGGCCAGATCCGATGGCCCGCAATCGCTGTACTTCGAGCAGTTCGCCGAGCTCATGCACCAAGTGCGGCTCATCGCCCAGGCTATAGGGCGCACGGTAGCGGAGCGCAGTCCTTCCTCCGTGCGGATGTAGAGCCCTTGCCTGAGCGGCTCGGTCGTGTTATGTTTGCACTGAGCCGCTTCTGGGTTGGGGAGGGAAAAGGGGGAAGCCCGGCAGACCAGCAGAGGGGATGAACGATGTGTGGAATCGTGGGCTATGTGGGATTTCGGGAGGCTGCGCCCATCCTGTTGGGGGGATTACGGCGTCTGGAATACCGGGGTTATGATTCGGCCGGAATCGCTACCCTGCACGAAGGCAAATTGTATCTGCTTAAAGCCCAAGGCAGGGTCGATGACCTTCTGGCGCGCCTGAATGGACGCCGGCTTCCCGGCCATATCGGCATCGCCCATACCCGTTGGGCTACGCACGGAGAGCCCAGCGACATCAACGCCCATCCCCACACGGATATGCGGGGGATTGTGGCGCTCATCCACAACGGGATCATCGAAAACTACGCCTCCCTGCGCACGGAGCTAGAACGCAAGGGATATGCGTTCCGCAGTCAGACGGATACCGAGGTGCTTGCCCATCTCATCGAAGCGTTCTGGATCGGGTGCGATTTCGAGACGGCCGTTCGGCGCGCGCTGAGCCTCGTGGTCGGCGCCTACGGATTGGCCATTATCTCCCCCCGCGAACCGGATACGCTCATCATAGCCCGCAAGGGCAGCCCGCTGATCCTGGGCATCGGGGAAGGGGAATATATCGTCGCCTCGGATGCGAGCGCGATCGTCGAGCATACCCGGCAGGTGATCTACCTGGAAGACGGGGAGATGGCCATTGTCCGGCCCACGGGATATGTGGTCAAGAGCATCGAAAACGTGGAGAAGACCAAGGAGATCTGCACCATCGAATGGAGCCTGGAGCAGATCGAGCGGGGTGGCTTCGAACATTTCATGCTCAAAGAGATCTTCGAACAACCCACCTCGCTGGAGAACACCCTCCGCGGTCGTATCCATCCCGGACGGCCCGAGGTGCAGCTCGGGGGGTTGTTGCCGGTCCGGGATCGATTGCTTCAGGCCCGACGCATTATTCTGGTGGGATGCGGCACTTCCTGGCATGCCGGACTGGTGGGCGAATATCTGATCGAATCCCTGGCTCGTATCCCCGTGGAGGTGGAATACGCCTCCGAATTCCGCTATCGAGATCCGATTCTGTATCCGGACGATGTCGTGATCGCCATCAGCCAGAGCGGGGAGACCGCCGATACGCTGGCTGCGGTGCGAGAGGCACGGGCCCGGGGCGCGCTGGTATTGGGCATCTGCAACGTGGTGGGCTCTTCCATCGCCCGCGAAACGGAGGCCGGCGTGTACCTGCATGCCGGCCCCGAGATCGGGGTGGCCTCCACGAAGGCCTTTACCTCGCAGGTGGCCGTGCTGGCCATGCTGGCGCTCATGCTCGCCCGGGGTCGCACGCTTACGGATGCGGAGATCCTGGTCTATGTCGAGGAGCTCTACCAGATCCCGGAAAAGATCCGGCGCATTCTCGATATCCGCCCGGCCATCCAGGAACTGGCTCAGCGGTTCAAAGACGTGACCAACTTTCTCTACCTGGGGCGGGGGCCCAATTTCCCCGTTGCCCTGGAAGGCGCCCTCAAGCTCAAAGAGATCTCCTACATTCACGCCGAGGGCTACCCCGCCGCGGAGATGAAGCACGGTCCCATTGCGCTTATCGACGAAAACATGCCCGTGGTCTTTATTGCCCTGCACGATGGCACCTATGAGAAGATCCTGAGCAACATCCAGGAGGTGCGTGCCCGCCGGGGGCAGGTGATCGCCATCACGGATGCACTCGATCCCACTTTAGAGGAGCTGGCCTCGGCGATCCTACAGATCCCGGGCACCCTGGACCCCTTCACGCCGCTTCTGGCCGTGGTGCCCCTGCAGCTGCTCGCCTACGAGATCGCCGTCCTGCGGGGCTGTGATGTGGACAAGCCGCGCAACCTGGCCAAAAGCGTCACCGTGGAATAGCCTGGCTTCGGAACCAGGCCACGGCGGAGATTTGCTTTTCTGTATCGATGCCGTATATTGCGCCACCTGGAAAAGACAGGGGGGCCTATGGCTCGCATCGCCCTCATCAACCAAAAAGGCGGGGTGGGCAAAACCACCACGACTTTCAACCTCGGTGCGGCCCTGGCGCGACGTGGGTTCCGGGTTTTGCTTGTGGATCTGGACCCGCAGGCGCACCTGACCTACCATGCCGGCATCGCCGCCCACGAGCTGGAGCTGACCCTGCTGGATGTGCTCACCGGCGAGGCCACGCTCTCGGAGGTGGTCTGCCTGCGCAATGAGCAACTGCACCTGGTGCCTTCCAACCTGGGCCTTTCCCGGGCGCAGAAGGTGCTCACCGAACCCGGCTCGGAGTTCCTCCTTCGAGAGGCACTTGAGGGACACGACGGATACGATTTCGTGCTCATGGACTGTCCGCCTCAGCTGGGGATTCTGAGCATCAACGCGCTCGTGGCCGCCCGGCACGTGCTGGTGCCCGTCTATCCGGAGTTTCTCTCGCTGGCCGGTCTGTCCCAGCTGCTGCAAACCGTGGAGATCGTAACCCGACGGCTCAACCCCCGTCTGGAGCTGATGGGCGTGCTGATCACCAACTTCGATCAGCGCAAAAATCTGCACCATGAGGCCGCCGGAAGCCTGCGGGAACGCTTCCCGGAGTGGGTCTTCCAGACCGTCATCCGCACAAACGTCGCCCTGGCCGAGGCGCCCAGCTACGGACAGAGCATTTTCGAATACGCTCCCACTTCCCTGGGCGCCCAGGATTACGAAGCCCTCGCCGGGGAGCTGCTCTTGCGCCTGCAAAGCAGAGAGGTTCGCCATGATCCGAAGCCGCTCGGCACCCCGTCTGGCCGTCAATCCCCTTGATTGGACGGAGCGCTATCGCCGGATGGCCGAAACCGCGCTCCCCACGACGGTGGCCGAGCCCCCTGCGGCCCCGAGGGGGAAACATATGGGCAGCAACCCGCTGGACTGGATCGGGTCTGGAGGGGGCGCCCCTCCCATAGAGGAGCTATTGCCGGAACGCCGCTCCGCGGGGCGGCATCCGGACTGGGTGCGTCGTACCTATCGGCTGCCTGTGGATCTGGCCGACGCCGTACAGCGCTACGCCCAGCAGCATCGCCTCGGGGTCAGCGAGCTCGTCACCCAGGCCTTGCGCGATTACCTGTCGCGACGGAATCGAAACCCGTAGCATACCTTTTCTTCCCCCCCTCTGCGGGCTCGACCGCTCAGCACGGGCCGTATAAAGGCCCACACGTTCTGGCTTTTTTTTTGCTCTTTGTTGGCGGGTAAAATGGGGCGCCCGGAGTATGGAACTATTCCGGCCCGATATGGGCTCCTTCTGGGTAAAGCGTCGTCGGTCTGCTCCTGAGCCGGATCCGCCTCCGCCGGATCGGACCTGGCTGGAGCGGCTCGAGCAAGCCGAGGAGGGAGAGGAGATTCTGCTGCCGGAGGGGGTGATCGAGCTTCCGGAGGTGCTCCGGCGCACGGCGGGGCTCAAGCTGCGCGGGCTCGGGGTGGATCGCACCATCCTGCGCGGCCTCGGCACGGAGGCCGTTTTGCTCTTTGGCGGAGGGGATTTCAGGCTCCAGGACCTCACCGTGGAGTATGCCGGAAAAGAGGATGCCGATGTGATCCGGCTCGAGGGAGGCAGGCTCGAGCTGGAACGGGTGCGCGTTCGCGGTGGACTGCGGCTGGGGGTCGAAGAGCGGGGGGGATGCGGGCTTGTGCTCTCTGCAGAGGCCCATCTGGTGGGCAAGGACGTCGAGCTCGGACCCAACGATGGAAGCGGACTTGAGCTCCGCCAGAAGGCGATGGCGGACCTGCGTACCCTTCGGGTGCATCAGAACCGACGGGGTGGGCTTTCTCTGCTGGAGGACAGCCAGGCTCGGATCGAAGGCCTCCAGGCCGAGGAAAACGGTCAGGCAGGGTTGAGCATCCGGGATCAGGCCCGCGTAGAGGTGTTCGATAGCCTCTGCCGCCGAAACGGATATGCCGGGATGCTCTGGCAGGGGACCAGTTCGGGTCAGGTGCGCAACTGCACCCTGACCCAGAACGAGCGTTATGGGATCGTGGTTATGGACCAGAGCGCGGTCGAGATCACGGACAGCGAGATCTCCCACAACCGCGCTTCCGGTATGCTGATCTCCGGCCGGGCCGCCCCCGTGGTGCGGGGCAATCGGTTCGAGCACAACGGGAAAAACGGCCTCGCCGTGGCCCGGCAGGCCACCCCGGCCTGCATCTCGGGAAACCGGTTTGCGAGCAACGGCACCCACGGCCTGCTCTGTCTGGAACAGGCTTCGGTGCACGCTCAGGAAAACGAGTTCCGTGAAAACGGATCCTCCGGGCTCTGCGCAGCCGATGAGGCCCGACTGGTATCGGAGAAAAACCACATCGGCCAGCATCCCCGAGAGGGGGTTCTGCTCATGGGCAAGGTGCAGGCCACGTTTCGGGATACGCAGATCGAGGAGGCCGGCCGATATGGCCTCTGGGCCGGGGGAAAGGCTACCGTCCAGATACTGCGAGGAGAGATCCGTCGCGCCCGGGCCGTGGGCCTGATGCTCACCCAGGGGGCGCGGGCTTTTTTAGAAGCGATCACGGTGCAGGAGAACGCCTCCGCGGGCCTGTGGCTCGAAGGGGAGGCCTATCTGGAGGCCCGTCACGTGCTCACGGCGCGCAACGGTGGGCCCGGTTGCCTGGTCCGGGGCACGGCCCATCTGCTCGGGGAACACATCTCCGGGGTGGAAAACGCGCAGAACGGCTTGCTCCTGCTTGAGGGCACACAGGCTGTGGTGCGGGAAAGCCTCTTGGAGCGCAACGGGTTGAGCGGAATCGCCTTGTACGGAACAGCCCGCCTGGAGCTGAGGCGCAGTCGACTGGCCGCAAACCGTCACCATGGTCTTGTGGCGACCGAGCAGAGCGCCCTCCAGCTGCGGGAGGTGCTCTGTGAGGGGAACGTCCAGACGGGGATCTATCTCACCGGACAGAGCACCGGGGAGGTCTCCGGATGCGCATGCCGGGGCAATCGGGATGGCATCTGGGTGGATTCGACCTCTTCGGTGCACGTGCAGAGCAACCGCTGTGAGGCCAACCGACGCTTCAACCTGCGCGATCGACGCCGTATCGCACGCGGAATGCGCTGGTTTTGGCTGCTGCCCGCCGTGCTGAGCGTGGCCGCGCTCTTGCGCTGGCTTCTGGGTTGAGCGCCCGCATCCCGGCCATCCCGTTCCCGAGCGCCCTATTCCATCCTGGATCGCCCGGGCATGAGGAGCACGATTCGGGCGATCGCCTTGTTGATCTCGCCGTAACGTTAGGGGCGCTTCTGCGGCTCAAGGGGCCTGTTTTCAGCTCCTGCGTCGATGGGGCCTGCTTTGCCAATCGCTTGTAACCTTTTTGTATCCGTTCTTCCGGTCGTGGCACAAAGTGCGGCCAGGGCGTACTTTGTTATGTCCGTTCAGCGGAAGGAGGCATCTGTATGCGGCGCATCTCGATCATCTGTTTGCTGATCGTGCTGGGCTTTTGCTCGGGGGCGCTTCAGGCGCAAACCGCCCGTCGGGCTCAGACAGCCGCCGCTCCAGCGCCTGCGATCGATCTGGAGGCGCTCAATAAACTGCCCTGGCGCCTTATCGGTCCCCATCGGGGTGGGCGCGTGGTGGCCGTTACGGGTGATCCCACCGATCGGCTCACTTTTTACTTCGGCGCCACGGGGGGCGGGGTGTGGAAGACCACCGATGGCGGATATACCTGGCGCAACGTATCGGATGGGTTTTTCAAAACCGGATCCGTGGGCGCCATAGAGGTCGCCCCTTCGGATCCGAACGTGATCTACGTGGGCATGGGCGAGGCCTGCATCCGGGGCAACGTCTCTCATGGCGACGGGGTATACAAGAGCACCGACGGAGGCAAGACCTGGCAGCACATGGGGCTGGCCGAAACCCGGCACATCGGCAAGATCCGGGTCCATCCCCAGAACCCCGACATCGTCTATGTGGCCGCCTTCGGGCACGCTTTCGGGCCCAACCCGGAACGTGGAGTATATCGTTCCCGCGACGGTGGCAAGAGCTGGGAGCGCGTGCTCTATCGCAACGAGCGTACGGGAGCTATTGATCTGGTCATCAACCCGAAAAACCCTCGCATCCTGTATGCTACGCTCTGGGAGGCGCAACGCTACCCCTGGACGCTCGTAAGCGGCGGACCCGGCTCGGGGATCTTCAAGTCCACTGACGGAGGGGATAGCTGGATAGAGTTGACGAACAATCCGGGGTTGCCGCGCGGACTCAAGGGCCGTATCGGCATCGCCCTCAGCCCGGCCAATCCGGATCGGGTCTGGGCCATCATCGAGGCCGAGGGAGACGGCAAGGGCCTGTATCGTTCCGATGACGGGGGCATGACCTGGCGCCGGGTCAACAACGACGCCCCGCTGCTGCAGCGCCCCTGGTACTACATGCACGTTTACGCCGATCCCCAGAACGCGGATGTGGTCTACGTGCTCAACGTGGGGTTCTGGAAATCCACCGACGGGGGGCGGTCCTTTACCCAGATCCGCGTGCCTCACGGGGATTGCCATGACCTGTGGATCGATCCGGCCGATCCGAAGCGGATGATCAATGGCAATGACGGGGGAGCCTGCGTCTCCTACGACGGGGGACAGACCTGGTCGACTTTGCTCAATCAGCCCACCGCGCAGTTCTATCACGTGACCACGGATAACCAGTTCCCCTACCGGGTCTACGGGGCACAGCAGGATAACTCCACGCTTTCTGTGCCCAGCCGCTCCGATAACGGCGCGATCACGCAGGAGGAATGGTATGCCGTTGGCGGGGGAGAGTCCGGCTATATCGCCGTCCGTCCCGATGATCCGAACGTGGTGTTTGCCGGAAGCTACGGCGGCCTGCTTACCCGCTACGATCACCGTACCCGACAGGTGCGCAACATCTCCGTCTGGCCCGATAACCCCATGGGATGGGGGGCCAAGGACCTCAAATACCGGTTTCAGTGGACCTACCCGATCGTGATCTCGCCTCACGATCCGAACGTGCTCTACGTGACAGCCAATGTCGTCTTCCGATCCACGAACGAGGGGCAGTCCTGGGAGGTGATCAGCCCGGATCTGACGCGCAACGATACGAGCAAGATGGGGCCTTCGGGAGGGCCGATCACGCGCGATAACACCAGCGTGGAGTACTATGGGACCATCTTCGCCTTTGCCGAGTCCCCTGTGCAGAAGGGCGTGCTCTGGGCCGGATCCGATGATGGGCTTATTCACGTCTCCCGCGATGGGGGACGGACCTGGGAGAACGTCACCCCGCGGGATCTGCCCGAATGGGCGTTGATTTCCATCATCGAGCCCTCTCCGTTCGATCCCGCAACGGCCTATGTGGCGGCCACGCGCTATAAGCTCGATGATTTTCGCCCCTACCTGTACAAGACCACGGATTATGGGCGCACCTGGACGCGCATCACGAACGGCATTCCGGAAAACGATTTCACGCGCGTCATTCGGGCTGATCCCGTGCGGCGCGGCTTGCTCGTGGCGGGCACGGAGACCGGAGTGTATGTTTCCTTTGATGACGGGGCGCGCTGGTATCGCCTGCAGGGTAATCTGCCCGTAGTGCCCATTCATGATCTGGTGATCAAAGACGACGATCTGGTCGTGGCCACCCATGGGCGTTCGTTCTGGATTCTGGATGACTGGGGAATTGTGCGCCAGTTCACCCCGCAGGTCTTCTCCGGACCGGCGCACCTGTTTCAGCCCGAACGCACGGTGCGTTTCCGGGGCGGAGGAGGATTCGGTGGGGGCGCGGGGGCTTTGCTGGCCGGACAGAACCCTCCAAATGGGGTTGTGCTCTATTACTATCTCAAGGAGCGGCCCGAGGGGGAGATTACGCTCACCATCAAAGACGCCCGCGGTCAGGTGGTGCGGCGCTTTTCCTCCCGCGCCCCGTCGGGTCCCGGAGGTGCAGAGGATGCCCCTATGGCCGAGCTGGGCTTTCCGGCTATGGGGCCGGGGGGCATGATGCGGCTTCCGGCCGAGCCCGGACTGAACCGGTTCATCTGGAATCTGCGCTATCCGGATGCGCGCACCTTGCCCGGTCTGGTGCTCTGGGCCGGTACTACGGCCGGTCCGTTGGCCGTCCCCGGTACGTACACGGTCGAGCTTTCCGTCGGAGGGCAGACGTTCAGCCAGCCGTTCGAAGTCGTTAAAGACCCCCGTCTGCCCACCACGCAGGAGGAGTTTGAGGAGCAGTTCCAGCTCTACACGCAGGTGCGGGATAAGCTCTCGCAGACCCATGAGGCCATTCTCCAGATCCGCGAACTGCGTCAGCAGCTGGACTCCTGGGGGCGTCGGGTGCAGGGGCACGCGCGGGCCCAGGAGGTACAGACGCTCATCCGGGAAATATCCAGTAAGCTCACGGCCGTGGAGGAGGAGCTCATCCAGACCCGCATCCGTTCCTCGCAAGATGCGCTCAACTATCCGATCAAGCTCAACAACAAGCTGGCTGCTCTGATGACAACGATCGGAAGTGCCGATGCCCGGCCGACCCAGCAGCAGTACGAGGTCTTCCGGGATCTGAGCGCCCGGGTGGACAGAGAACTCAATCGGCTCCAGGCCATCCTCCAAGAGGATTTGCCCCGTTTCAATCGTCTGGTGCGCGAACTGGACATCCCGGCTCTGCAGGTGCGCACCCGGAGCGCGAATAACTAGGGCTATCTCCGGGGCGGGGGCACGGCTGTGGTGCCCCCGCCCGGTTTGCTGGCGCAACGGTCCTCAGCGGTAATGGAGGTCTCAGTATGCCCGCCCGTATCCTCTCGATCGGATGGCTGTTATGGCTCTGCTGGGCACCCCTGCAGAGCCGGGCCCAGGAGCTCAGCCTCCTGCCCATGGAGCAGATCCGCTGGATCTGGCAGGAAGTTTCCGGGGACGCGGCCTACGAGCACATCCGGTACCTGACCCAGTTTCACCGGCCCGGCGGAGGTGCCGATGGCCTCTGGAAGGCGGCTGAATACGTGGCCGAGCGGGCGCGCGCCTACGGCCTGGAGCAGGTACGCCTCATCCGGCAGCCTTACGGCAATCGGCGTCCCTGGAACGCCCGGCTGGCCGAACTGTGGATTCCGGGGCCGAATCCGGAGCGACTGGCCAGCACGTTGCAGACCCCGTTGCATCTGGCCGACTATTCCGCAGCGACGGACGTGGAGGCCGAGCTCGTCGACGTGGGCGCAGGCCTGGAGGATCAAGATTACGCAAATCGGTCGGTTCAGGGCCGTATCGTGCTTGCGCATGGCCCACTGGCCGCCGTAGTGCGCCAGGCCGTGCGCAACCGGGGGGCGCTCGGCGTGGTCTGGTTCCCGGATCCCAACCAGGAGCGCAACATGAGCTATCCGGACCAGGTTCACTGGGCGCGCCTGCCCACGGACCTGCCCGACGGCACATCGGGCACATTTGCCTTTGTGCTTTCGGTGCGCCAGGGGCTTGCCCTGCGCGCCCGACTGCGTCGGGAGCCCATACGCGTGCGCGCCTTTGTGGATGCGGACTACCGATCCGAGCAGGGCAGCGAACCCTGGCAGGTCATGGTCGAGGCCTATATCCCGGGTACGGAACCCGATCTGCCTCAGGATATCGTGCTGACCGCCCACCTGCAGGAAGAGAAGTTCTCCGCCAACGATGACGCCTCCGGCTGTGCCAGCTTGCTGGAGATCGCCCGCGCGCTCAACCGGCTCATCCAGGAGGGACGGCTACCCAGGCCCCGACGGAACCTGCGTTTCTGGTGGGTGACGGAGATATCCAGCCAGCGGCAGTACTTCGCCGATCATCCGGAGGCACATCGCCGCATGTGGGTGAACCTGAACCATGATATGGTGGGCGCTCATCAGGGGCAGGATGTGCTGCGCGTGCAGAACGTGACCCGGCTTCCGGCCACGCGATTCCACTTCTACAACGATGTGGTGGAGGCAGTAGTGGAATTCGTCGTATCGGCCAACACGGGCGCGCTGGCCCAACAGCAGGCCGGTATTGCGGGACTCTATCCCATACCCCATCTGGCCCATCTGGGCACCCGGCATCGCTACAACGCGCAGATGATCTTCTTTCACAACAACACGGACCATATGACTTTTAACGAAGCGCCGATCGGCGTGCCCGGGGTGACGTTTACGAACTGGCCGGATCACTACATCCACACTTCCGATGACGATCTGTGGAACATCGACCGAACCCAGCTGGGTCGCAACGCCGTGGCCGGCGCCCTGATCGCCTATACCATGGCCGCTGTGGGCCCCGAACAGGCTCCGGTCCTGTTGGCCGAAACCGTTGGGCGCGGGGCCGAGCGGCTTGCGCGCAACGTACGGCTGGGGTTGCTCTGGCTGGCCCGCGATCCGGACCCGGAGGCGGCCTACTGGCGGGCGCGAGAGCAGCTGGACTATGCCCTGGAGCGGGAACGTATGGCCATTTCCTCCATCACCCAGGTGGGCAAAGGCCTCGAAGGGGCTGTCTCCGGCGCCCTGGCCGGTCTGGAGCGGCGCGCCGCCGAACTGCGCCTGGAGCTGGATCGGGCCTATCGGGACCGTACGGGCAGGAGAAACCCGCCCCCTCGGGGCACGCTCTCGGAGGCTGAACGCGCCCTGGCCGCTCTGCGGCCCGTACTGGCCGGGGGGCCGAAGGAGTTTCTGGAAAAGCGCGCTCAGCTTCCCTCCATACCCGGCCTGCACGGGCTTATGGCCTTTGAGGTCCTCAACGCCATAGACGGGCGACGTACGGCTCTGGACATCTACCGCTTCGTCGCCGCCGAGGCCCGCGAGGCCGGGGCGCATTACTACGGAGTCGTCTCTCCGGAGGCCGTGCGGGCCTATCTGGAGGGGGCCGCCCGCACCGGACTGGTTCGCCTGGAAAGCCGCCCGTCGGGCCGCGCGGATCGATAGCTGGCCCGGACATCGGCGGGTTCGGTACCTGTAACCTCCGCTGGCACCCCGGAGGTCCTGGCGGCTGAAAGGAAGGGGAGGGAGCATGCAGCCGCCATGGGCCACCTCGGCCCGGGCCATGCCGGCCCTGTGGGTGGCCTGTCTGCTGGGGACGGGCATCTGGGCCGGTGCCGCTCTGCCCGGGTTGCCCATCGGAGCGCTCTGGGCGTTTGCCGGAGGGGCTGCGCTGTGCTGCGCGTTGGGATATGGTCTGCGCGATCGGGTGCGGGCTCAGGTTCCGCTACAGGTCGGGATGTGGACGGCCCTGGCCCTGCTCCTGATTGGGGCAGGTGCCCTGCGGTATCGGATCTATACCGACCGTAGCGCGCAGGATATCGGGATTCTGGCCGCCGCCTACGGATCTGTGGAGGTCAGCCTGCAGGGGCGCATCCGCACGGAGCCCGAAATCACCCCCGCCGGTTCCCTGCGCTTCCTGCTCGAGGCGGAGCGTTTGTCTTTCCCCGTAGATACCCCCGTTGTGGGGTTTCTGCTTGTACGTCTGCTTCCTCATCCAGAGAAACCTTTTCCGTCTCTGGCTCCGGGAGATCGGGTGCGTCTGGACGGGGTACTGGAGTTTCCCCCTCAGGCCCGCAATCCGGGCGCGATGGACTACCGGACCTACCTCATGCGCAGGCGTGTGCATGCCCTGCTTGTGGTCGCCCATCCGGAGCTGCTCCTGCGCTTGGGCGCGCACAGGTCGGTTTGGCAGGAGCTTATCGTGCGCCTCCGGAGGGGGATCCGAGAGGCCATTGAGCGGCATGTTCCCGCCTCGAGCCGCTCCCTGGTCTTGGCCATCTGGTTGGGAGATCGGAGCCAGATCTCCGAAGACCTGGAGACGGCCTTCGCCCGGGCTGGCACGCTGCACGTGCTGGCCGTATCGGGTATGAACGTGGCCTTGCTGGCCTGGCTCGTTTACGCGACTGTGGGCCTGTATACGGGCAGAAGGCCGGCACGACGCCCCATCCGCATCGGCCTCGTCTTGCTCGTGGTAGCCCTGTACGTGGCCTTGACCGGGGCGGAGGCTTCCATCGTGCGCGCGGGGATCATGGCGGCCCTCCTGCTCATGGCCGAGCTCCTGGAGCGGCCCTGGATGGGGCTTAACACGCTGGGCGCGGCGGCCTGCCTGAGCCTCTGGTGGCGGCCCTCGGACCTCTGGGATGTGGGCTGGCAGCTGTCCTTCAGCGCCATGCTGGGGCTGGTGCGCGCCTTCCCTGTGCTGGCCGCCTGGACAAAACGAGAGCGGTGGCCTTCGGGCCTCCGAGCCGTTGGGGACCTGATGCTGGTTTCCCTGGCCGCTCAGCTCCTGACCGCCCCCGTATTGCTGGTTCACTTCGGGCAGATCTCTTGGGTGGGACCTCTGGCCAACCTGGTAGCCGTTCCGGCCACGTGGGTGATTTTCGTCTCCGGGGCAGCCGTTGTGGGGCTCGATGGGCTCCCCTGGTCTTTTGCGGCCGATTGGGCCGGGAAGCTATCCCACTGGGGCGGCCTGCTCCTCCAGGAGAGCTCCCGCTGGGCGGCGGCCCTGCCGGGAGCTAGTGGGTTTTACGCCCCTGAAAATGGCCTGCTTATCTGCGCCCTCCTGGGTGGTATCGGGGCGCTGTTGCTGGGGGACCGACCGGCCATAGCCTGGCGCCTGCTCCTTGCGGCCGGACTCTGTTACGGGGCCGGACGCGCTGTCGTGCTCCTGGAGAGGGGCGAGCTGGAGGTTGTCTTTCTGGATGTCGGACAGGGCGATGCGGCCGCCGTTCGCACCCCCGGAGGTCGGGTGCTGGTGATCGATGCAGGGCCGAAAACGGAATTCTGGGATGCCGGGCGAAGGGCCTTACTGCCCCTACTTCGGCGCTGGAACGCGCGCGCCGTAGATGTGCTGTTGCTCTCCCATGCACACGCCGACCATACGGGGGGAAGTGAGGCGATCCGGGCCGAGTTGCCCGTACGGCGCTTCATAGGACCTGAGGCGCGCCTGTTCCGGGGCGCCGGGGATACGCTGGATCTGGGTCCGGAGCTCCGCCTCTACCTTTTGCACCCGGCTCCAGAGGATAGCCTGTTGGGGGAAAATGATCGCTCCTTTGTGCTCCTGTTGCAGTATGGCAGAACGCGCTTTCTGTGGGCCGGGGATCTGGGGGCGGAGGGCGAAGGCCGTCTTCTTCGACGGTGGGGAAACTTCTTGCAAGCCCATGTCGTCAAAGCCCCGCACCACGGGTCCGGGTTCTCCAGTCAACCGGATTTCATTCGGGCCACCCGGCCTCTATGGGTAGTCATCTCCTGCGGCCGGCGCAATCCGTTCGGGCACCCGGACCCGCAGGTATTGCGTCGCTGGCAGGCAGCCGGGGCCCGCCTCTGGCGCACCGACGAGCGCGGGGCGGCCGTGTTTCGCTCCGATGGACGCCGGGTTGTGCTCGTATCCCGTTAGCCCGAGGAGAGCGATTCATGTACGATGTGATTATCGTCGGCGGCGGCCCGATCGGGATCAACTGCGCCTTCGAGGCGCGCAAGCGCGGGCTTTCCTATCTGGTGCTGGAAAAGGGGCCTATCGCCGCCTCCATTTATCGCTATCCCGTACATATGCGCTTTTTCTCCACACCGGAGTTGCTCGAGCTGCAGGGCATTCCCATGACTGTGGCCGGGGAGAAGCCCTCTCGGACGGAGGTGCTCACCTACTACCGGAGGCTGGTGCTCGATTTTCAGCTTGCCTATCATACCTACGAGCCCGTGCTGGATGTGGAAGGGGAAAAGGGGCGTTTTTGGGTGCGCACGAGCCGGGCGCTCTACGAAGCGGCCCGGGTGGTTCTGGCCATCGGCGCCTTCGCCCGCCCCCGTATGCTCGAGGTCCCGGGCGAGGATCTGCCCCATGTGCACCATTACTACACGGAGGCCCATCCGTATGCGGGTTGCGATGTGCTCGTCGTCGGGGGCAAGAACTCCGCCGTGGAGGCGGCCCTGGACCTGTATCGGCACGGGGCCCGGGTGACGATGGCCGTGCGCAGCCCGGACTTCCGAGAAAGCGTCAAGTACTGGCTCCTTCCCGACATCCGAAATCGCATCGCCCAGGGGCAGATCCGGGCGTTTTTCAGTACGGTTGTCGAGGCCATCGAAGCCGAACAGGTCCGCCTGCGCACACCGGAGGGCTCCGTAACGGTCCGGGCCGATTTCGTGCTCGCCCTTACGGGCCATGAGCCCGATTACGCTTTTCTGGAACGTGTCGGGGTGCGCATTCAGGACGATCCATACCGTACTCCGGTATATGATCCGGAGACGCTGGAGACGAACCGTCCCGGCCTGTACCTGGCCGGCGTGGTGCTCGGGGGTCTGCGCACCAATCAGTGGTTTATTGAAAACAGCCGCGTCCACGCCGTGCAGATCATGGAGCACATCGCCCGTTCTCTGGCCCCACCGTCTCCGGCCCCGTAGATCGGGCGAAGACGAGGTATCCGGTGTGAGCGACCATCCGATCCACCGGCCTCAGGCGATCGGCTGTGGCCTTGTAGGGGCGGAGCAGGAGCTCTTCTACCTCGATGAGCAGAAATCCCTGCCCCTGAAGGGCTTCCAGCAGCTGGCTAAGCTGGTTTGTTGTGGGCACCAGGGCGCCGAAAAATCCCCCTGGCCGCAGGGCTTGGCGCGCCTGGGCGATGTACTCCCAGGGGGTGCGCACGTCCAAAAACAGGGCATCCACGTCCGTTTCGTAGAACCCCTCGGCGATATCCCGCAGGTGCCAGCTGACCCGCTCCAGGAGGCCAAGCCGGGCGAGGTTTTCCCGGGCCAAGGTCTGGTGTTCCGGACGCTGTTCGTACGAATACACCCGACCCTCCGGGCCCACGGCCCGCGCCAGGGCGAGCGTGAGGGCTCCGCTTCCGGTTCCGGCCTCGATAACGCGCACGCCCGGCTGGATGTTGAGCCGGAGCAGGATATAGGCTGCATCCTTGGGGTAAATGATCTGCGTGCGACGGGGCAGGTGCCGGATGAGATCGGCTGTTCCGGGCTCAAAGGCCCGGTAGGGTATACCTTTATGGGTGTGCACCGTGACTCCTGGCCGCTGTCCGATGAGCTGCTCGTGGGCCAGCAGGCCGTGGTGGGTGCCCAGATGCTGGCCCTCCTGTAGGCGCACGATATGGACTCGGTGATCCGGTCCAATGAGCAAAACCACGTCTCCGGGAGCAAAGCGATACATGGGCTCTTTGCGCGTTGCGTTGCGAATTTGCGTCTCCAGGCTGGGTCCTGTCCAGAAGAACCCCAAAGCCTTGACTTGTCGAATGATAACCGTTAATATTCCCCTTGCTTTGTCCTGCCCCGGTAGCTCAGCTGGATAGAGCAGCGGTTTCCTAAACCGTTGGTCGCAGGTTCAAGTCCTGCCCGGGGTACCGAACTTTCACGGGGTGAGGAGGACGGCCATGCGTCGAGCGCTACTTTTCGCCTGTCTGTTCGGCCTGCTCGGTCTGGAAGTTCGCGCCCAGGACGGCAAAATCGCCGGCAAGGTCATTGATAAACGCACGGGCGAACCTCTGCCGGGGGCCACAGTCCTGATCGTGGGCACCACGCGTGGGGCGGCCACGGACGCGCGGGGGGAATACTTCATCCTCAACGTACCGCCGGGCCGCTACACGCTACGGGCCAGCTTCGTGGGCTATCAGGAGCAGATCCGTCAGGATGTGGTGGTCAACTCGGGCTTTACCACGATCGTAAACTTCGAGCTCAGCGAGGGCGTACAGGTCCTCGGTGAGGTCGTCGTACAGGGAGAGCGCCTCATCCGCCAGGACGAGACCACGTCGGCCGCGGTGTTGAGCGGAGAGCAGATCCAGAACCTGCCCGTGCAGAACATCTTCCAGGCCATGACCACAACGGCCGGCTTTGTGGCCACGGGTCCGACGGGGGACTCGGGAATTCACCTGCGTGGTGGCCGGAGCCGGGAGATCGCCTACATGGTCGATGGGGTGATCGTCAAAGATCCCCTCTTCGGAGGTATTGGCGGGCTCAACCTGCCCACACAGGCCGTCTCCGAGCTGCAGATCCTCAGCGGAGGATTTAATGCGGAGTATGGAGAGGCCATGTCCGGCGTGGTGTTGATCAATACCCCTGTCGGAGGTCCCCAGTATCGGGGCACCCTCCAGCTGCGCACGGACGGTTTCTCCACTGGGGGAATGTTCCGCAATGGACCCTATCGGGGGACCCGATCCTGGGATAACGACTGGGGTACGCGCGATGTGGAGTTCGTGCTCAGCGGCCCGATTCCCCTGCTGGGACGGCGAGCGAGCTTTTTCGGGGCGATCAATCGCTTCGAATCCGACACGTACCTGAACCGCTGGACGGGCCCCAAGCGGCCGGCTGTTTTGCCCTGGTCGCAGGTCGTGGGACTGAGTCTGCTCAACGATGTGACGGTCGGCTCGCTGCGTTTGAAGAAGGGGGACAAGGTCACCGAGGATGTCCTCGCCCAGCTCCGGCAGGCCGGGGTGAACGTGGATTCCGCCAAAGTGGCCGTCTCCGATTACCAGATGCGGCATAATTTCCAGCTCTTTGATGACCAGACGCGCGCCACACTGAACCTGGGGCTACAGCTGAGTCGGGATATCGATCTTAAGCTCGGCGCCAAGCTCACGCGCTGGCTCTATCGGCAGTATGCCCACCGGCTTAAGGAATTTCCCCAGTACAACGGCACCAACCGCCGGGAGGTCGATCTCTACAACGTAGCCTTCACCCACCGGATCTCCCCGAGCGTCTTCTATGAGCTCAAGTACGCCTATCACCGCAACTGGTCGGCCTATTACGTCTACGAAGAACAGCTCGACCCCAATAACCCGAACCGGTTTAATCGGATCTGGGCTCCGGCCCGCGTAAATGGGGCCTTCAATACCGAGGGACTGCCGCCGGGACAGGGAGGGGGGTCGAACTACGAATTCTGGGGCTTCACCCAGCAGGCCATTCACCTGCAGGACCCCAACCTCTTCGATGGGGATCTGGGTCAGCCCTATCAACTCGGACGAGATTACGACCTAAATGGGGATGGCAAGCCGGAATATCGGCGGGGTCAGCGCCTGAGCCCCGAGATGGTCAATGCTTTCCGGGCGGCGGGCATGAATGCGATCATCATTCTGGCCCCGCCGACGGATAACACCTTCGACAATCGCAAGTCCGTCGAACACCAGATCAAATTCGATATCACCGCGCAGGTCAACAAGAACAATCTGGTCAAGATGGGCCTGGAGCTGCGGCGATTCAACCTGAGCACAGAGTACATCCCCAGCGTTAACTCACTGTGGGACCACTCCAACCCGGCCCAGGAGCGGCGGCACGACTGGGAAGAGTACTATGATGTATCTCCCATCCAGGCGGCCGCTTATATCCAGGACAAGATCGAGTTCTCCAACCTGGTGCTGCAGCTCGGGTTGCGCTTTGATTATCTGGATCCCCGCATCTGGGCGATCAAGGGCTATGAGCAGGGGGCCGACCCCACGCGCGGCAAAGCCGAAACCGAACCGGCGCGCAAGAAGTGGAAGCTCAGCCCTCGTATCGGGGTGGCCTTTCCCGTCACCGAACGCGCCCGCTTGAGCTTCTCCTATGGGCAGTTCTTCCAGTATCCGGACTACTTCCAGATGTACAATCGACTGCGCACGAAAACCTGGGTGCCCGGTCAGGGATACGTGCCCGTACAGGGTGAGGGCTTCGATCTACTGGGCTACGAGCCCCGCATTGGCAATCCCAATCTGAGCCCGGAGACCACGATCGCCTATCAGATCGACGCGGAGTTCGCCCTGACCGACTACAGCAAGTTGGGGATCAGTCTGTTCTACAAGGATATCTACGACTACGTCTCCGTTAAGCGCATCGATCGGGGTGCGGGTACGGCCTACTGGATCCTCTACAACGCCGATTACGCCAACGCCAAGGGCTTTGAGGTCACCTTCGAGCGGCGTTTTACGGGCAACTTTGGCCTGCAGGCCAGCTACACGTACTCGCGCGCCATCGGGAATGCGGACAACTTCGAGGAGCGCTTCAATGAGGCCTATCTGGCCTCCGTCTACGGCATCGTGCCGCCGCGTATGGCCCTTCCGCTTTCCTGGGATCAGCCGCACACGCTGGCCTTCACGGCCCAGGCCGGTCTGGGACGGCTGAGGGCTAACCTGGTAGGCCGATTCGGCAGCGGACTGCCCTACACGCCCACCACCCCGCGCGGCAAGCCGACGGGAGATAAAAACTCCGCCCGACAGCCGTGGACCTCGACCGTGGACTTGCGCCTGCAGTATGAGTGGACCAGCGGGCGCGGGTTCTACGTACAGCCCTTTGTGGACATCTCCAACCTCTTCAACAAGCGCAACGTGCTGCGGGTGTTCTCCGACACCGGGGCTCCGGATGCGACCCTGGATCCCGGACTGTCGCCGGAGTACGTGGACCGTCCCCATTACTTCGGCCCACCGCGACACATCCTTTTCGGTGTGCGTATGGGGTTCTAAACAGCAGCGCTTCGCCGCGGGAGGGGTTGGACCCAACCCCTCCCGCCGATCCTACGGATGCAAACAGGGAGGTCGGTATGCTACAGCGGGTCTTTTCTGTCGCGTTTGCGCTGGGGATCGGGGCCCTGGCTTATGCGCAGGATCGTCTGCCCCGCCCCGAACCCTGGATGAACAAGGAGGACTACTATAACCGGGTCATTGCCCCCCGGCTTAACAGGCTCCCCGTTCAGAAAGGCCTCAGTGGGGTGCAGGCTTTCGAGGATCGCAAGTTGTCCGTTCTGGATGTGGGCAACGTGCGCGCCCGCATCTCCAATGCCGCCACGCTGGGCTATGACCGCTGGGGGCTCTGCTATGAGTTCCCCTTCAACAGCGGCTTTACCTACCGCTGGACCATGGCTCCCATTATCGGGGCCAAAAAGCGCATGCCCGATGGGTCTTTCCGCAAAATGGTCGCCTCCGGTACCCGAGGAGCGGCCCGGTTCTCGGAAGAAGAATTTCAGCCCCTTCCCGGATACGACGCGGGGGTTGTGGATATTCAGCAGAACATCGGTATCGCCTTCAGCGACAAGCCCGCTTCCTGGCCTGCGCGCTGGCCCACCATCGAGGATCTGAGGCAGAAAGCCCCGCATGCCCTGCATGCGGCCGCTGAAGCCGCATTCCGGCGCAACCCGCTTTTCGATCCCGTCGCTACGGCCACAGCCAGGTTGGGAGCCAAAGGCTTCCCCGGCGTGGTGAATGGAGAGATACGCGCGGCGCGGGAGGCCTATTTTGTCGTTACGGACAATGACCCCCAGCAGGGTAACGCGCCAGAGCCCATGCACATACGCGTCGACCTCTGGGGACTGCAGTGGGATAACTTCGTCAACCGGGACTTTATCATCTACCGTATGGTCGTCACAAACGTGGGCCCTGATACGCTCTATGACGTCTACGTGGGCATCCACGACGATCCCGACTGCCCCGAACAGGGGTCCATCGAGTGGACGGACGACTTTGCCTATTTCATTCCCCAGGGCAAGGACGAAGACGCAGACGGGGTGCCGGATCCGGATGCCGATCCGCGGTCCGATGTGGACGGCGATGGCCGGTATACGGATGCGGACCGGCTGCTGTGGAACACGGTCTACCTCTGGGATGGGGACGATCGCGTTCCGGGCCTGATCGCCAAAAACGTGGGCTGGGTGGGGCTCAAGTTCATGGAGACGCCCGTAAATCCCCAGACCGGAAAACCCATGGGGATTACGACCCTGGACATCTTCGCCTATACCTCGGCGCCGCAGTCGGAAGAGACGGAATACGATCAGCTCTCCGGATTCCTGCACGGGGACTTTCAGGATCGTCCCGGGCAGCTGCCCGCCATCTTGCCTCCACACAACGTGCAGCCGCACCCGAACGACGTCACGCAGACCCCCAACTCGTACGGTCCGGATATTACACTTGTGGTCGCCTCCGGTCCCTTCACCCTGGCGCCCGGCCAGAGCCTGCCCTTCACCTTCGCTTCCGTGCACGGTCGCAACAAAGCCGAGCTGCTCAAAAATGTGCGGCTCTGCCAGCTGCTCTTCGATCAGCAGTATAAATCCGCCCTGCCCCCACCAACCCCGGTTGTCTGGGCCGTGCCCGGCGACGGACAGGTGACCCTGTACTGGGATGATCGCGCCGAGCGCGGGGTCTATCCCGATGGCACCGTGGGAGACCCGCTGACGGGCAACAACGCCTTTGAGGGGTATATGATCTTCCGCTCCGATGACCGGGGCAAGACCTGGGGAGAGGTTATGGTCGACGCCCAGGGCACCCCGCGCGGATTTATCCCCTTGGCGCAGTACGACGTAAAAAACGGCGTTACGGGCGAATCCGATACGCGGCCCTTCTTCTACCTGGGCTCGGATACAGGGCTGCGGCACTCCTTCGTGGACCGCACCGTGCGCAATGGAGTGGAATACTGGTACGCCGTAGTAGCCTACGATCGCGATGACGGGCCCATTCCGCCGCTGGAAAACGCGATCAATACGGCCGATCCCTACGCTCCCGGGGATAACACGGTGGCCGTGGTGCCTATGCCCCGTCCGGCAGGCAAAGTGGGAGGAGAGGTCGATCCCGAGGCCCGTCGGGTGGCCGGATCCAACGATGTGCCCAGCTTCCCGGTGGAGCTCATCGATCCGAGCCAGCTCCAGGAAGGACCATACCGGATCACGTTTTCCCTCAACGAAAAAGGCCAGAAGCTCTACACCGTGCGCAACGTCAAAACGGGCCAGATCCCCCGAAACACGCTGGGCGAACCCATGCAGAATGTGCCCTTCTACAATTCGGATCTGGATAACGCCCCCATCTTCGACGGCGTGCGCGTGATCGTCACCGACGTCTCCCCCGGGGTCAAAAACCGCACCTGGACGGCGGGAGGCAACCTGCCCCTGCCCACGGTCACGCTCTACCGGGGTACAGCCGAAAACCGCAGCTGGGACTATGAGATCCGCTTTGTCTCGGGTACCCGGACCTACGTGGACTTCGATAACGGCACGCCGGTCGTCGCCCCCTTCGAGGTCTGGGATATAACGAACAACCGCCAGATCACCTGCGAGATCCGGGAGTCGACCCCCGATTGGGGCAACGGAAACGGGCAGTGGGATCCGGGTGAGCGGATCTACCTCGTAACCAAGCCCTATACGGGCTCTGGAGCATGGGAAGGCGACTGGCCGGCCGATTATCCCTACTACGTGGTCATCCGCCCGGGGGCGAGCTATACGGCCGGCGCCGTCTTCCGCTTTACGACAAACAAGCCCATCAACGTGCAGACGGACGCCTACGAGTTCAACACCCGCCCGCTGGCCCTCGATGCCTCTCAGGCCGCTCTGGACGTAGAGGAGATCCGGGTAGTACCCAACCCGTTCATCGTCAGTTCGGCCTATGAGACGAGCGCCTTCGGGATCCAGAAGCAGATCCAGTTCCATGGGCTCCCGGAGCGGTGCACGATCCGGATCTACACCGTTTCGGGCGAGCTCGTGCAAATAATCCAGCACGAGGGCGGTTCCATTGCCCGATGGAACCTGCAGAACTACCTCGGCCAGGAGGTGGCCTACGGGGTCTACATCTATCATGTGGAGGCTCCACAGATGGGCCTGAAGAAGACGGGCAAGTTCGCGGTGCTCAAATAGGGGAGGAGGGGACCATGAAACGTCTGGCGATAACGCTGGCCCTGCTCGTTCCGGCTCTGGTCCGGGCTCAGTTCAACAACGTGGGCACCTCGGCGGCTAACTTTCTCAAAATCCCGATCGGTAGCCGGGCGGAGGCCATGGGGGGGGCATACTCGGCGGTCGTAAGCGACCCCACGGCCATGTACTGGAACGTGGCCGGATTGGCCCACACCGCCGCCAACGAGCTTCTGTTCTCCCAGAACCGGTGGATCGCCGACCTGAGCCATACCTTCGTGGGCGCGGTGTTTCGCATCAGCGACTACGATCGCCTCGGGTTGCACGTAAACTACCTGGATATCGGGCGCATGGAGCGCACCACGGTCGATGAGCCCAAAGGCACGGGGGCGACCTTCAGCGCCTACGACTTCGCCGTCGGAGTGGCCTACGCCCGCCAGCTGACCGATGTTTTCAGCGTAGGGGTGCAGGCCAAGTACGTTCAGCAGACCATCTCCGTATCCTCCGCCTCCGGACTGGCCTTCGACGTGGGCCTGCAGTACCGTTCCACCTGGAACGATCTGCGCCTGGCAGCCGCGATCCAGAACTTCGGGGGGGATCTGCGCATACTGGGCGATGATCTGCGCATCAACGTGGACCCCCACCCGAACTACGGAGCTAACCCGGCAGATGTGCCCGTACTGCTGGAGACGAAGAAGTACCCCCTGCCGATCTCCTTCCAGTTCGGGGCCGCCATCACCCCGCTGCGCACAGGAAGCGTGAGCCTGACCGGCGCGGTGGACGTGCGCGATACGCGCGATTTCAATCAGCAAGTCCGCGCAGGCATCGAGCTGGGCCTGATGAACATGGTCTTTCTGCGCGCCGGCAGCGGGCTTTTCATCTCCGAGCGCGTGGTCCGTTCGGCGGAAGACAACAGCTCCCGGGTTGAGATCCGGGCCTCGGATCTGCGCTCCGGCCAGGCCCGATTCAGCGTGGGCGGTGGACTGGCCTATACGATCCCCCGATCGCGGCTGGGGTTGCGGTTTGATTACGCCTATTCCTTTGTGGAGACGCTCAACGACGTGCAGCGCTTTACCCTCTCGATTTCGTTCTGAGAGTGGCGCACGCCTGTGTCGAAGCCGGCCCCTCGGGGGCCGGCTTTTTTGCTCTTCTGCAGGGGAGGAGGATATCTTCCTCATCCGGGGCAGGATCTCGGGGTCGGAGGAGGAGCACAAGATGGAAGGGGTCTCTCTCAGAGCGGATCTGCAGGCCATTCGTGCCGTTCGTGGAATTACCCTTCAGCAGCTTGCCGAGCGCTTTTACATCGGGATAGACGTGCTCGAAGATCTGGAGGGGGGCGATCTGTCGAGGCGTCGGTTTTCTACAGCCCACCAGCGCGCCCTGTATCGCACCTACGCCCAGGCTCTGGATATCGATCCGGATCACCTCTGGCAGGCCGTACAGGCGCATCAAGCCGGGCTGTATTGCGGCAGTCTGGGGCATCGATATCTGGGGCGGAGGGTATCGGAGGAAGAGCTTGCCCTTGAGGCCCGGGCTCTGCAGGCGCCGAAGGATGAGGCACAGCAACCGGTCCGTGTTGTGCACGTGGGCCTTGCCTCCTCTCGCATGCGTCTGGGCAACTGGCTTGCCGTGCTGATGGCCGCGGGGGTGTTGACCTTGCTGGGCATATCGCTGCATCGGCTCTGGAATCAGTGGGCCCGAGATCGGTACGCGGAGCGTCTGCTTCTGCTTGGCTCCCAGGCTCCCCTGTTGCGAGGCACGACCTCCGAGCCCCGATACGTCGAAGAGCAGCAGGTGGTGCTCCCGGATACGCTGTTTTTTACCCTCGAGGCCCTATCCGGGCCGCTGGACCCCATCCGGGTGCGCACAGACGATCACGTATCCGTCCGGTACTGGCTGGAGCCCGGGGAGCGGCGGACCTTCTGGGCACGAGATTCCTTTGCCCTGCAGGGGCCGGTGAGTCGACTCCGGCTGTGGATTTTGAACCAACCCTATCCGCAACTTGCGGATACGCTGGATTATCGCTGGGTGCGCTTCAGTCGTCCACAGCTGATGCAGTGGTTGCGCTATGAGCGATCAGTTGATACGCTCGCTTACGCCGGAGGAAGCGCGCGCGGAAATTGAACGCCTTCGGCGCGAGATCGAATACCACAACGAGCTCTATTATGTCCGCGGCGAACCGGAAATTTCGGACTATGAGTACGACCAGCTCATGGCCCGGCTTATCGCCTTAGAGCGCGCCTTCCCTCAGTTTCTCACCCCCGATTCCCCCAGTCAGCGCGTCGGGGGAACGGTCACGCGCCAGTTTCCCGTCGTGCGCCATGAAGTCCCCATGCTCAGCCTGGATAATACGTACTCAGAGGCAGAGCTCCGGGATTTTGATCGTCGGGTTCGGGAGCTGCTTCAGAACAGGCCCTATGATTATGTGGTGGAGTTGAAAATCGACGGGGTGGCCGTAAGCCTGATCTACGAGAACGGGCTCTTTGAGCGAGGAGCCACGCGGGGCGATGGGGTCGAGGGAGAGGACATCACGCCGAACCTGCGCACCGTGCGGGATATCCCCCTCCGGGTACGTGGAGAGGGGCCCATACCGGCCCGCTTCGAGGTGCGCGGGGAGGTGTATATGCGTCGGGAGGATTTCGCCCGGCTCAACGAAGCCCGCCAGGAGGCCGGGGAACGCACCTTCATGAACCCCCGAAACGCCACGGCAGGCACGCTGAAATTACAGAACAGCGCCGAAGTGGCCCGTCGTCGGCTCCGGTTTTTCGCTTACTGGCTGCGCGCCCCCGAACTCCGGCATGGCACACACTGGGAGGCTTTGCGCTGGCTGCGCGAGCATGGCTTTCCGGTCAATCCCCACGCCCGACATGCCCGGGATATCGAGGAGGTGCTTGCCTTCATCGCCCACTGGCAGGAGGCACGGCACGGGCTGGAATACGACATCGACGGAGTGGTCGTCAAAGTCAATCAGCTGGACTACTACCCCATTCTCGGAGAAACGGCCAAAAGCCCCCGCTGGGCCATCGCCTTCAAGTATCCTCCGGATCGGGCCGTTACACGCCTTCGCGCCATCACCCTGCAGGTGGGTCGTACGGGTATCGTTACGCCTGTGGCCGAGCTGGAGCCCGTAGTCCTTTCCGGCACCCGGGTTGAACGGGCCTCCCTGCACAACGAGGACGAAATCCGACGCAAGGACATTCGCATCGGGGACTGGGTGCTGGTCGAGAAAGCCGGGGAGATCATTCCGCAGGTGGTGGGCGTGCTGCGGGAACGCCGCCCCCCGGATGCGGTGCCCTTCCAGATGCCGGAGCAGTGCCCCGTCTGCGGCTCGCGGCTCACACGCCCCGAGGGGGAAGTGCGCTACTACTGTCCGAACGCCTCCTGTCCGGCGCAGGTGCGGGAACGCATCCGGCATTTTGCCTCCCGGGATGCCATGGACATCGAGGGCCTGGGCGAACGCATCATCGATGCGCTGGTCTCCAACGGGCTGGTCCGGGATGCCTCCGATCTCTACAGACTGCGCGTAGAGGATCTGGTGCCGCTGGAGCGGATGGGGACCCGGTTGGCCACAAAGCTCATATCCGCCATTGATCGATCGCGCAGTCGGCCTTTTGAGCGTGTGCTCTATGCGCTGGGCATCCGGCATGTGGGATGGGTTACCGCCCGGGCGCTGGCCGAGCATTTCGGATCCATCGACCGCATCGCAGGTGCATCCGTTGAGGAACTCATGCAGGTGCCGGATGTGGGGCCTGTGGTGGCGCGCGCCGTGCGGGCCTTTTTTGATGAGGCGAACAACCGGGCCCTTGTGGAGCGCCTGCGCGCCGCGGGGCTACAGATGGAGCAAGCCCCCTCCAGGGCGCTCGGCAAGGGACCGCTTGCCGGGCTTACCGTTGTGCTGACGGGATCACTGGAGAGCATGACGCGCGCCGAAGCACAGGCCCGCCTGGAGCGGCTCGGGGCGCGGGTGACGGATGCGGTGAGCGCGAAGACCCACTACCTGATCGTGGGAAAGGAGCCAGGCTCCAAGCTCCAGAAAGCGCGTGCGCTGGGCGTGCCGATACTCGATGAACCGGCTTTTCTTCAACTGCTCAAGGAAGCCGAGGCCGGGGGAGGAGGGGGGTGATCAAGCGTCTCTACACCGGCTGGGCGTGGCATCGCCTCCGCCGCCTGCTCCCCGGGGAGCGATCGGGGACGGCGCCTGTAGTGCTGTGGATTCTGGAGGAAGAACAGTTTTCCGTCTTTCGTCCCTTGCTTGATGAGCTGGGCCGAAGCTGGGGGGCTGATCGGCAGCGGTGGATACTGTTCTCCGATAGGGAAACCCCGACCCCGGAGCCGAGCTTTGCGCACTATGTGCTGGGTGTTCGGGAAAGGCGCCGCTGGAACGGGATCCATCCCCGGCTCCGGAGCTGGATTGAGGCCGAGCGGCCCAGGTGGGCCCTGTCCTTGAAGCGGCCCACGGTGCCGGAATCGGCCGAGATCCTGCTCTGTTCGGGTGCGCTCTGGCGTATTACGCTGGACGAGCCTCCGCTGGAGGGGATTGCGGATGTCGTCTGGGCGTTGCCGGAGGGCGATCCGGAGTATATGGTAACGCGGATGGCCTGTTATGCGGAATGGCTGTCTGGATTTCGCCTGCCGGTGGGGTGGGCTACCTGAAGCCTCAGGCGCCGGATCCGGCGTGCTGTGGCCTCTTCGATCACGAAACGGAGGCCGCCCGGCAGGAGCAATTCTTCTCCCTCGGCTGGAACGCGCCCGGTATGATAGAGGATGAGGCCGGCCACGGTTTCGGGCCGGTTTTCTTCTTCCTCTTCTTCGGAGAAGAGCGGCCTGCCCAGAAGCCGCTCAAGCTCTTTAAGAGAGGTGCGCCCATCGAGGCGGTATTCTCCCGGGCCGAGCGCCTGTGGGCTCGGGGCGAAATCCTCGCCGGGTTCCTCAATGATTTCCCACATCACGTTCTCCAGGGTCACCATGCCCAGTGTGCCTCCGAACTCATCGACCACGATGGCGACCGGCTGATTGCGGCGATGCAGGAGCTCGAGCAGTTCGGTAAGGGGGATCGTGGGGGAGATGAAGAGCGCGGGGCGGGCCATTTTGCTCCAGTCGGGGCGAGTCGGGGGCTCCTGTTCCAGAAGGGGGAGCAGGTCTTTGGCGTAGAGGATGCCCAGGATGTCATCCGGGGATTTGCCGTAGAGGGGAATACGGCCATAGGGGCTGGTTTCGATCGCACGGCGCACTTCTTCCCAGGAGGCGGAAGCCGGAACGGCCGCCATGTCTACTCGGGATATGAGCACATCGCGGGCGGTTTTATCCCCGAAGGAGAGCAGGCCCAGCAGGAGCTGGCCTTCTTGATCGGGGGGAGGGTGCCGGGGGTCTTCCGGGGTAGGGGGAGGTGGGGGCTCCTGTTCGTGCGGTGCGGAGTAGTTGTTTTTCAGGATTCGATTTAGGGGTTCTAAGGCCCAGGCCAGGGGGAGGAAGGGGAAGGTGAACCAGAACCCCAGATGCTTCCAGAATTCCCCTCGGCCGCGCTGAGCCTGCCAGTGCATGTATCCCAGTCCGAAGAGCAGGAGCAGGAACACGACCGGATGCCAGGCCTCGGGCAGGGAGCGGCTCACACTCCAGGCTCCGGCCACGGCAGTGATGGACCAGACGCTCTGGGCGATGGCTCCGGTCCAGGGGTTGGTGAGGGAGAAGGTAGGGAGTTCTGCTTCGTCGGTTTCTGTTGGCAGGGCATGCCGCCATCGGGCGGCTCCGAAGTAGCCGATGAGGCCCAGTAGAAGCAGTATACTGCTGATAGCCCAATGCCAGTCCGGGTCCAGATCCACGGCGTTCTCCGGTGTTGTGCGCTTATAATTTAGGGCAGGAGAGCGGACGGAGGACAGGCGAAGCGGCTAGTGGTTTTCATCCCCCGGTTTCAATCCCATCTTGGTTCGATTAAAACGGTAACCTGAAAAGAATAAGCAAAATTGTCCCGGGGTTCCTCATCGTCGTGCAGCCCCAAATTGTGGGGTATAGATATCGCCATGACTTGCCAGCCCTCCGGGGCGCCCTTTGCGGCTTCTTTCCTAAGGTTATGCAGGTACATATCCTTAAGTAGTGCAGCAAAAATGCCGCCCCGTGCCTCCATATCGGTGCTGCGCGCCTGCTCCGTTTCCCGATCATAGACGAAAAACTGCATATAGGTTGCGCACGTGTAGGTCATCACTTTCTCTAGCGCCTTTTTGTATTTGCCCCGGAAACGCCAAATCCGGTTGGCCTCCTTGCTGTTTTCGGCTACAGCCAACACGTACAATGACGGCACATTCAGGCCGGCAAGCGTTTTTCTTATTCCGTTGGCAATGATGTACCTTTCCTCCTCCGTCATGTTTTCTAAGTCTACGGCATAGGTACCCAAGTCTGCAGGGAAAGAGTCCAGCTTGGTAAAGAAGTGTAAAATGTGCCGGTTTGTGCCTTTCTTGGTAAGCCCGTTTTTGAAAAGAAAGCGGTAAAATTCCCTGGATGGTATTATCGATTCCATCAGCACGTTTTCTGGCGAGCCCGCATACAGGTGGGTGAAATACGTTACCTTTACGCCGCCCGGCATACTGTATTCCAGGGGGTCCAGCGGCATGTTGTGATAGGGCTGAAACAGCGCCTTCAGCTGCCTGTGCTTTTCTTCGGGGGCTATGATCAGGATGCTTGCCTCGCGGCTGCCTACAACCACAGAAACAAAACCGTCTATGTCGCCGGCCAGCTTCTCAAACTGCCGCAGATAACCATTAATGTCGGCGGGCGAAAACAGGCCGATGTAGCCCGGGTGATTGTGTACGTCCAGCAAATAGACAGGCCCACCCGTCTGGCCTATGCGCTACCTTACCTGGCGCAGTGTATCCGAAAGGGGTATGGCCGTGTTGATCTCGCGGCCCAGGGTAACAAGGGGCTTGTGCAGGAAATGGAGCGCGCCGTCCTGTATACTGAAATACGAAAACAGCCCCTTTTCGTGCCCGCTTAGCCCATAGATGCTTTTTAGCGTTTCGATAGAATCTTCGGGCTTGCCCGGCCGAACAGGGGTTTTACTGCCCTCTAGGTCGGGGATGGACTCCATTACGACCTCAGGGTGCGCACCCCGGGTGAGGGCTTCTGCCAGTGCGGCGCTGTCTTTGATGCGCTTACCCCCTGCCCGGTAGGTGACAATCCATTTGCCCGCGATATTTCTTTCTTCGATCTTGCGCCGGGCGCGCTCAAAAAGCTCGCGCAAGTCGCCGCTACTGATATCGCGGCCCCGCGCGATCTCCTCATAAAGCCACTCTACATATTCCTGTACGACTTGTGCTATTTCTGATCGTTCGCTATCTCCGATAAGTCTTCTAGCAGGTGCGGTAAGCTTTCCATATACAGATCGCCCCAGCCGTTCGGTATATTGGGCAGGTTCTCCCTGAAGAAGGGTATCCAAAAGTTTTCGAGCAGCTTCTCTGGACCGAACAGGGCCGGAAACAGCAGGGGCGCCCACAGGGCCCTGTAGTATTCTTTCGGCTTGTCGGGCAAGGGATTCTGCCTCGAATCGAATTTGTCTTGTGTAAAGCTGAAATAGTATGCGGTCATTGAATCCGGCCTCCAGTCCACGCTCTCCAGAAGCAGGGCCGGTACGTGCGGCAGATGCAGGCTCTCCAGGGCCAGCGACAAGTCCACGGCTAGACTCCTGTGCGTAAAAGAGCCTATCGATTGCCTGAATGGCTCCTTCGAGCCGGCCAGCTCGAAAATCCGCCTCAAGCAGGTTCTCGCTTGCTCTCTCAGCTGTTTCCACAAACCGGATAAGCTCGGCGAAGAAGGATCCAGATACGGTGGCAGGATCAAACCCAGGCCGGGCTTCCCCGATAGATTCAGCCTGTACAGTTCGTAGCCCACCTGATGCAGCACGCCCAGCAGCTCTTCCTGTACTTCGGCCTCCTTCTTCGTCTCGGGCTCGTATATCATCTCGAAAGGCATAAGCACGAACTTCTCCAGCCAGTTCGAGTCCTCGACGCAGAGCAGCCAGGCCATCATCGCCAATTGGCCCCCCGGCGATTGATTCAAGAAGTGTAGCGACCGCAGCGTCTTTTCCAGGGGTCCCGTCTGGTTCGCCATAAAAACGTTCCTCACTGACTAGCTTGATGTCCAACACAATGCCGTGTAGCAGGCCCTGACCTGCACTTTTGCTGTCAGCCAAACGTACCAGGCGGCTTGTGTCGCTAAAGTACCCTACCAGTTCGCCACCACCGATGTCGCTTTCTTTCTGTGGCAAACTTACACTAATTTCCAGGCCCAGTTCCTCTTTTATGGCCTGCAGGTCCCCCAAACCAAACAGCACCTCCAAAGTTTCAACCCCATCTTGGTTCGATTAAAACGCCGCGTCGGCTGCGGCTTCTGGCCGAAAACATCCGGTTTCAACCCCATCTTGGTTCGATTAAAACTTTCTGCTCTAGGGCTGCAGCGAATCTCTGAGCTATGTTTCAACCCCATCTTGGTTCGATTAAAACCCCTGGGAAGGCAGAAATAGGGGAAAAGTAAGGATGGTCAGTATGTCAAAGAACGACTTTATATGGGCAAAATTTGTGGGCTTCTATCCAGGATAGCCAGGAGAATGTACCGTCGATCTCCGGTTCTTGTCAAGAGCCTGGAGATCGACGGCAGATCCCCTGCAGCGGCGCTTCCGGGGCGCCTTCGGCCAGAGCAGGTCTCGGGATCTTGATAAAATGGAGAAGGGAGCTTGCGCGTGAAAAGAAAAATTATTTAATTTCTTCGGGAGAGGTAATCGGCCCGCTGGGAGCGAAAATGCCCGCGGGCGCAGAGGGAGGGAGTGTCCCTGTGGATATTCCCCTCTCAAGTAGGGCAAGGGAGCATCCATACATGCAGCTTGGAGCCCTCATTTCCGGATTCATCCAAATATCCAGGGAACTCGAACAGGCACCGTACCTGCTGGCCAACACGCGCATCCCCTCGGTCTCCCTCTACGACTATCTGGCGCCTACGGCCGGACTTGCCGCTGTCCCCGCCAGGGAGCTCCTGCAACCTGGGGGAAGCCGGCGGAGGTGTGTGGGATAGGTGGTTCGATTGGACGAGTTGGTGGGAATCCTCACAGAACTTCGCAGTGATATGCCGTTCCGCATGTCGTTCCCTCAGGGGCAGCCAGGCGAGCCGGCTGTTTAGTGGTGAAGCGCCACGGAGTGAGAGGGGAAGAGGGAGCAGGAGATTTTACTTGAGGAAAGGAGCAAATCATGAGCAAGCAGCTTGATATTGGGACCCTGGAGACCTGGCTCTGGGAGGCCGCCTGCGCCATCCGCGGCCCGGTGGACGCACCCAAGTTCAAGGACTACATCCTGCCCCTCGTCTTCCTCAAGCGCCTCTCGGACGTGTTCGACGACGAGGTGCAGCGGGTGGCCGCCGACTTTGGTCTGACGCTGGAATCGGCCCTTGAGCTGGTGGAGGATGACCACGATCTGGTGCGCTTCTACATCCCACCCCAGGCCCGCTGGTCCCACATCCGCACTCTGCCCGTTCAAGGACTGGGGCAACAGTTGACCGACGCCGTGCGGGCCGTGGCCCGCGAAAACCCCCGCCTGAGCGGCGTCATTGACATCACCGACTTCAACGCCACCACCGCCGGCCAGCGCATCGTGGACGACCCCTACCTGCACCGTCTGGTGCAGGTGCTCTCCCGGCACCGCCTGGGCCTGCGCGATGTGGAGCCGGACATCCTCGGCCGGGCTTATGAGTACCTCCTGCGCAAGTTTGCCGAGGGCGCGGGCCAGTCGGCCGGCGAGTTTTACACTCCGCGTATGGTGGGCATTCTTATGGCCCGCCTTCTCGACCCTGAACCAGGCATGGACGTGTACGACCCGGCCTGCGGGTCCGGCGGCCTGCTGGTCAAGACCTACCTGCGCTTTCTGGAGAAGTACGGCGAGCCCCAGAACGGCCGCCTGAAACTCCCCGGTCACGTGGCCGAAATCCGTGTCTTCGGCCAGGACATCAACGCTTCAGCCTACGCTATGGCCTGGATGAACGTGGTCATCCACGACATCCAGGACGCGGACATCCGCCTGGGCGACACCATGCGCAGGCCCGCCTTTCTGGACGAGTCCGGCCGCCTCCGACGGTTCGACCTGGTGATTGCCAACCCCATGTGGAATCAGGACTTTCCCACCGAGGTGTACGAACACGACCCCTACGGACGCTTTGGCTACGGCACGCCCCCCGCCTCCAGCGCCGACTGGGGCTGGGTGCAGCACATGGTGGCCTCGTTGAAGGAGACGGGCCGCATGGCGGTGGTGCTGGACACGGGCGCGGTGAGCCGGGGCAGCGGCACGCAGGGCAGCAACCGCGAGCGGGACATCCGCAGGCGCTTTATCGAAGGGGACCTGACGGTGCCCGGCGACCTCATCGAAGCGGTGATTCTGTTGCCTGAAAACCTCTTCTACAACACGACTGCGCCGGGTATCATCATGGTCATCAACAGGCAAAAGCGCTATCCGGGCGAAATCCTGCTCGTCAACGCTTCCCGCCTCTTCGTCAAGGGGCGCCCCAAAAACGAGCTGACCGAGGAGCACGTGGAGCAAATCGCCCGCCTTTACCATGAGTGGCGGGAAGAGGAAGGGTTGAGCCGCATCATCACCAACCAGGAGGCGGCGGCCAACGACTACAACCTTCGCCCCAGCCGCTACGTGGCCCAGAACGACGCCGAGGAGGTCCTGCCCTTGGAGGAAGCGGTGGTGTTGCTAAAGGAGGCCGAAGAAGAGCGCGCGGCGGCCGACCGTAAGTTGAACGAGGTGCTCGGGGTCCTGGGACTGAGAAGGTAATCATGCCCAAGACCGATCTGCAGGAGAGCGAAACGCTGGAGTTCAAGCGCCAGTGGACCGATCGGGCCCTGGAGGACCTGGCGGCCTTTGCCAACACGCGGGGAGGGACGCTTCTCGTGGGCATTCGCGAAGATGGCGAAATCGTGGGGGCAAAGGTGGACGACCGGGAAATCCAGCGGATAACGAACCTCATCGCCGCCCATCTGGGCATCACGCCGTCCCTTCGGGTGGTGGAGATGGAGGGACGTCCGGTGCTGAAAATCCGGGTAGAACCGGCAGCCGGCCTGGTCCCTTACGGCGGACGGTATCTTCGGCGGGTGGGTACGACCAACCGCGATTTTGCGCCGGACGAACTGGCCCGCCACCTCCTGGAGCGCTCCGGCCGCAGTTGGGACGGTTTGCCCGGCGAGTGGACGCCGGGCGAGATAGACCCGGAAGTGTTTGCCCACTTTGCCCGTCTGGCCCGCGCCCGGCTTCCCCACCTGGATCCGGAAAACCCCGAGCAGGCGCTGCAGAACCTCGGGCTTTTGAGTGACGGGCGGCTCACGAACGCCGGGGTGTTGCTTTTCGGGAAGCGCCCGCAGCGGCTCTTTCCTCAGGCCCAGGTGCGCATCGGGATTTTCCGCGGCACCCAGATTCTCGACAGCCACGACTTTCAGGGCACGCTCTGGGAGCAACTGGAGGGGGCCATGGCGCGCTTCCGCCAGGTGCTCAAGGTGCGCTTTGAGATCAAGGTCGAGGAGGCCACGCTTGAGGGGCTCCAGCGCAAGGAGGTCTGGGAGTATCCGCTGGATGCCCTGCGCGAGGCGGTGGTCAATGCGCTTGTCCACCGCGATTACACCTATCCGGCCGACATTCAGATTCGGATCGAAGAGGATCGTCTGGAGGTCTGGAGCCCGGGCGAACTGCCGCCGCCGCTGACGCCGGAGGCGCTCTACGGCCCCCATGCGTCGGTGCTGCGCAACCCGCTGATCGCTCAAGCCTTCCATTTTGCCGGCGTGATCGAGCGCTGGGGCACGGGGACCACGCGCATCGTGCAGCTTTGCCGGGGGCAGGGCCTGCCCGAGCCTGAATTCGCCAATTGGCAGGGCGGGGTGCGGGTGGTCTTCAGCCAGGACCCCTACACGCCGGAGCGCCTGCGGGCGCTGGGCCTGAACGAGCGGCAGATTCAGGCGGTGCTGTATGTGAGAGAGCGGGGAAGCATCACCAACAAGGAGTATCAGCAGCTCACAGGGGTAAGCAAACGAACCGCGTCCAGCGAACTTTCGGAACTGGTGGGAAAGGGTATTCTCATCAAGACCGGCGGTCAGCGGGGACGCGGAACTACCTATTGGGCAAAAATTGGGAGAATTGGGCAATGATTGGGCAAGAATTGGGCAAAACGACCAACGCAACGGCGACCGACCTACCCGAAGGCTACAAGATGACCGAACTCGGCCCCCTGCCCGAAGAGTGGCGGGTGGTAAGGTTGGGGGAGGTGGTCACGTTAAAGAAAGGCAGAAAACCGCCAAAGCTGTTGAAGACTTACCAAAGAGGAAGTCTCCCTTATCTTACTGCGGCGTATTTTCGGAGCGGCACCGTTGAAGCATGGATACCTTCTTCCTCTGTGGAAGAATCTTCCTACTTGTGACTCGCAAGGTGTCGTTCTCATCTGGGACGGTTCAAAGGCAGGACAGGTCTTTACCGGATTGGAAGGAGTCCTTGCCTCAACAATGGTGAAAATAGACCCATCAGAGGACCTCAGTCGGAACTATTTGGCCTTCTTCTTATCAACTCAGTTTGAGACTCTTAATAGCCAGACTACGCGGCTCAACTATTCCCCATGTTAGCAAAACGTTTTCAATAATATTCTCTTCCCCCTCCCACCCCTGCCCGAACAGCGCGCCATTGCCCATGTACTGCGGGCGGTGCAGCGGGCGAAGGAGGCCACGGAGCAGGTCATCGCCGCGGCGCGGGAGCTGAAGAAGAGCCTCATGCGCCACCTCTTCACCTACGGCCCCGTGCCCGTGGACCAGGCCGACGCCGTGGAGATGCAGGACACCGAAATCGGCCCCCTCCCCGCCCACTGGCGGGTGGTGCGGTTGGGGGAGGTGGGAAAAATTATCACCGGCAAAACTCCGCCTACATCAAAACCGGAATACTGGAACGGCCCTATTCCGTTCATAACCCCTGTAGATCTAAACGGCACGCCAATTTCCCGAGCATCAAGAGCAATCTCGCGTGAGGGGTTGCACAAAGCAAAGCCGCTTCCGAGAGGGGCAGTACTAGTGAGCTGTATCGGCTATATTGGGAAAACGGGCATTGTGGATACGGAAGTTGCGACTACCAATCAGCAAATTAACGCAATTATCGCTGATGCGGACATGGCCTATGAGCTTTACCTGCTCTACTTATTGACTCACATGGCCCCGCAACTTGAAGGACGAGCGCGAATGACCACTGTTCCTATTTTGAGCAAGTCTGGATTATCAGTTGTCCCCATCCCCCTCCCGCCCCTTGACGAACAGCGCGAGATTGCCCGCCTGTTGCAGGCGGTGGACGAGAAGATCCGCGCCGAGGAGGGGCGCAAGGCGGCGCTGGAGGCGCTCTTCAAAACCCTGCTGCACGACTTGATGACGGCCCGGCGGCGATTGCCGGCGGAATTCATTGCCCGGTTTGCGGAGGCAGGCGATGAATCGCTATGATCCCGAGAAACACCGCCGTCGGTCCATCCGGCTGAAGAGGTACGATTACGCCCAGCCCGGCGGGTATTTCGTTACCATCTGCACCTACGAACGGGCCCACCTGTTTGGGCAGGTGGTGGACGGGGAAATGGTGTTGAACGCGTTCGGGCGGATTGTGGGGGAAGAATGGTTTCGTTCCGCGGAAATACGCGCCGAAATTGAATTGTATCCCGACGAATTTGTCATTATGCCCAACCATATCCATGGGATTGTTTGGATTGTGGAAACCGATGTAGGGGCGCACGGCCGTGCGCCCCTACACAACGGTCAATTATCACGTCCACCACGTTCCTTGGGCGCGTTTGTTGCGGGGTTCAAATCCATCGTCACCAAACGCATCAACGCCCTGCGGGGCACGCCCGGCGCGCCGGTGTGGCAACGCAATTATTACGAACATATCATCCGGACGGAATGGGCCCTGCACGCCATCCGGCAGTACATTGCCGACAACCCGTTGCGCTGGCACCTGGACCGCTACAACCCCGCCGCGTCCGGCGCCGACCCGCTGGCCCGCGACCTGTGGCGCCTGTTGCAGGAAGACGCCCGCCCGCGTGAAGATGTCCCCACGGACGACCTGGACGACCCGGAGGTCGGCTATGATCCGGTATGACACCCGTTTCACCGAACGCCACACCGTTCAAGAACCTATAACTCGCTATTCGGCCCAGGTGCAGTGGCGGGAACTCTCCCAGGAAGAGGCCGAACGCCTGCGCCGCGGCACCGACGGCCTGCTCCTCTACGAAGTCTTCTTGAACCAAGTGCAAGCCCTCAACGACTTCGTCGGCCTGCGCGAGGCCGAGGCCCTGGCCGAACGCCTGGCCCGCCTGCGGCCCACCATCCAGGGCAACCTGGAAGCGTGGGAGTACCTGCGCGGCTTGAAGCCGGTCTACGTGCCCGCGGAAAAGCGGGAACGCAACGTGCGCCTGGTGGACTTCGATCACTGGGAGCGCAACACCTTCCACGTCACCCAGGAACTGCGCTACACCGGCGGCCGCGAGCCGATCCGCCTCGACATCGCCTACTTCGTCAACGGCATTCCCGTCCTGCTGGTGGAGACCAAAGCAGCCCACAAAAAGGAAGCCCTGGCCGAGGCCCTGGACCAGGTGCGACGCTACCACGAGCAGGGCGCACCCCTCCTGGCCCTCATGCAGCTTTTCGCCATCACTCACCTGGTGCGCTTCTACTACGGCCCCACCTGGAACACCGAGCGCAAGGCCCTCATCAACTGGCGAACCACAGCCCGAGCAGGCGGCCAGGGCGATCCGGGGTGGGATTTCGAAACCCTGGTCAAGGATTTCGTGCACCCCGCGCGCATCGTGCGCGTGTTGCGCGACTTCATCCTCTTTGTGCAGCGCGACGGCGAGCTGAGCAAAGTTGTCCTTCGCCCCCACCAGATGCGAGCCGTGGAAAAGGTGCTCCAGCGGGCCGAGCAGGCCCTCCAACCGCCGCCCGGCCAGCGGCCCAAGCGCCGGGGCCTCATCTGGCACACCCAGGGGTCGGGCAAAACCTTCACCATGATCACCATCGCCCGCCGCCTGCTGACCGACCCCATCTTCGCGAGCCCCACCGTGCTCATGCTGGTGGACCGCAACGAGCTGGAACAGCAACTCTTCGCCAACCTGGCCGCCCTGGGCATGGGCCACGCCCGCGTGGTCGAGTCGAAGCGGGAGCTGCGCGACCTTTTGCGACAGGACTACCGCGGCCTCATCGTCTCCACCATTCACAAATTTCAGGGGATGCCGCCGAACATCAACACGCGCTCAAACATCTTCGTGCTCATTGACGAGGCCCACCGCACCACGGGGGGCGACCTGGGCACCTACCTGATGGCCGCCCTGCCCAACGCCACTATTCTCGGCTTCACCGGCACGCCCGTGGACAAGAGCGCCCACGGCCGCAGCACCTTCCAGATTTTCGGCGTGGACGACCCGCCCCACGGCTACCTGGACAAATACGCCATTCGCGAGTCCATCGAGGACGGCGCTACTGTCCCCCTGCACTACACCCTGGCCGAAAACGAGCTGCGGGTGGACCGGGAGACCCTGGAGCGGGAGTTCCTGGACCTGGCCGAGGCCGAGGGCATCGCCGACCCCGAAGCGCTGGACCGCATCCTGGAGCGGGCCGTCACCCTGCGCAACATGCTCAAAAGCCCCGACCGCATCCGCCGCGTGGCCCGTTTCATCGTCCAGCACTACCGCCAGTACGTGGAGCCGCTGGGCTTCAAGGCCCTGCTGGTGGCTGTAGACCGGGAGGCCTGTGCGCTCTACAAGGAGGCTTTCGCCCGCCTCTACGAGGAAGACCCGCACAACACCTTGCCTCCCGACGCCTTCGAGGTCATCATCAGCGGCGCGCCCAACGACCCGCCACACTTGCGCCGGTACCACCGCACCGAGGAGGAAGAGCGAGAGATCCGCGACCGCTTCCGCGCCGAGGAGAACCCCAGGTTCCTCATTGTCACCTCGAAACTGCTCACCGGCTTCGACGCGCCCGTGCTCTACGCCATGTACCTCGACAAGCCCATGCGCGACCACGTGCTGCTCCAGGCCATCGCCCGCGTCAACCGCCCCTACGAACGGGACGGCCAGCGCAAGACCTGCGGCCTCATCGTGGACTTCGTGGGCATTTTCGAGCACCTGGAGAAAGCCCTGGCCTTCGATTCCCAGGACATCGAAGGTGTGGTCACCGACCTGGACGTGCTGCGCCAGCGCTTCGAGGTTTTAATGGCACGGGCCCGCAAGGACGTGCTTCCCCTGGCCGCCGGGTGGGACGACAAGGCCGCCGAGCGCCTCTTGAACCACTTCCGCGACGAGGAAACGCGACAGGACTTTTACTCCTTCTACCAGGAGCTGGCCGACCTTTACGAGGTCCTCTCGCCCGACGCCTTTCTCCGCCCTTACCTGGACGACTACGCCGCCCTCACCCAGATTTACCAGATGCTCAGGGATGCCTATGAGGGCGTGGAGGCGGACCTGGACCTGCGGGAGATGCGGCGCAAGACGGCCGCGCTGGTGCAGCAGCACACGCGCGGCGGGGCGGTGCAGGGGGCCGTGGAGGTCTACGAGATCAACGCCGACCTGCTTCGTCGCCTGGAGGCCAGCCGCAGGCCACCGTCGGTAGAGGTTTTCAACCTGGTGAAGTCCATCCGCCGGAAAGTGGCGGAGGAAGGCGGGACGAAGCCGTTCCTGCTCACCATCGGCGAGCGGGCTGAGGCTGTAGTAGAAGCCTTCCAGGAGCGACAACAAAGTGCCCAGGAGGCTCTGGAGGCGCTCAAGGCACTCATCGCCGAAATCAACGCTGCCGAACAGGAGTTCGCCGAGCAGGGCCTGGAGGCCGAGGCCTTCACGGTCTACTGGCTGCTGCATCGACATCAGGGGATGCACAAGAACGAGGCCCGTGCTGTTGCCGACGATCTGGTGCAGACGTTCGCTGCCTATCCCTATTGGGCGACCAGCCGGCGCCAGCAGCGGGAGCTGCGCAGCGCCCTCTACAAAGTGCTCATTCGCCGCGGCCTGCGCAAAAAAGTGGCCGACGTGGTGAATCACCTTCTTGACATCCTGATGAAGCGCCATGCGTGAGCGAACCGACGAGCTCGTGCGCCGGGAAATTTTCAAGGCCGAAGTGCGCCGCTGGGCTGAGCGCATCGGCGTGGAGGTGCGGGAGATTCACCTGCGGCCCATGCGCCGCAAGTGGGCCAGCGCTTCTCGCCGCGGTCGTCTGACCTTTAGCACCGATCTGCTCAATGAGCCTTCGGTCTTTCAGCGCGAAGTCATCGTCCACGAGCTATTGCACCTGAAACTGGGCAACGGGAGCCACGGAAAGCTGTTTCGCACCCTCGTGAAGGCTTACTTACAACAATACTGACCGACTGCCCCATATCTCGTTCCCTTGGGAAGCGCAGAACGTGCTAACGCCAGACGAGTCGCCTAAAAGAGACAATGGTCCCATGCCTGAGCTTCTGGCCAAACCCGATACCCCGCTTCTCGAGCATCTGGAGGGAGATGACCCGCCTGGGTGCGGAAATCGCCCATCGGCTGGGGCTGTTCGAGGGAGTGCCCGGCAAAAGGGTTTCTGCTCTCCGCGCTGCCCGAGATAAACGGCAGGAAAGTTCTATTCGTGCGGCGAGCGCCTGCCCTCCAGCACCGTCCGGAGCTCCATTCCGGAGCGCACCCCCTGGGCAAGCGCATCGAGGGTGTGTTGGAGCGCGACCTCCAGCTCGGCTTTTGTGGGCGCCGCAGAACCGGGTTCTATGAGCCAGCCCGGACCAAACCGCACGAAGAACTCCGGACGCATGTGCGCCCAGAGGAGAGGATACATCCCTACAATCTGCAGCCAGACCGGGGTGCGCAGCATGCGGAGCAGGAGCTCAATGCCGCTGGCAAACCGGATCGGGCTACCATAGGGCACCAGCTCTCCCTGGGGAAACCAGATCACCACCGGCGGCGGGCGCTGAGCAAGCAGTTCGGCCGTGTAGCGAAGCACCCGACGCGCATCCCCACCATCATGGCGCCGCACGCCATAGGCACCCAGCAGGCGAAAGAACCAGAACCGGCGCAGCTGCTCCTCGAGCATGAGCAGATACAGAGGACGCCGAAACAGGCGCCGGTTGAGCATGGCCAGGCAGAAGCCGTCCCACCAGGTGTTATGGTTGGCAATCCAGAACCAGGCCAGGTCCTCGGGCATCGACGGCAGGGGAGGGCAGAGGGCAAGCCGCCGCAAATGGGTACGCATAAGCCACCCTAGATAGGGGTAAAACAGGCATTGAGCCCAGCGGGTGGGTCGGGCCGGGATCATCGTCCGCTCACGACACCGGAAGCGGTTCGGTATGCACGGCAATGCCCAGATCCTGCAGGAGAGCCTGCTCGGTTGCCTTGGCCCCGAGCAGAACGCCCGGAACACCGGCTCCGGGGTGCGTGCTGGCACCCACCAGATAGAGCCGCTCGATATCCTCACTGCGGTTCCGGGGACGCAGCACCGCGGTCTGCCAGAGCACCGGCTCTACACCCCAGGCAGCCCCATACGTGCAATTGCGCCGCCGCAGGAAGTCGAGCGGCGTGAAAAGCTCCATCACCTCCAGATGGGTCCGCAGCCCTTCGAGCCCGAGCCGTTCTTCCAGGAAGGCTAACACCCGCTCGGCAAAGCGGGGAGCTTCCCTGTCCCAGTCGATGCCGGACTGCAGATTGGGCACGGGAACAAGCGCATAGAGGCTTTCTGAGCCCTCGGGCGCCATGCTCGGGTCTGTGCGGCTGGGCGTATGCAAATAGAGCGAGAAATCCTCCGGCAGGACCTTGCGCTCAAAGATGTCCTCCACCAGACCCCGATAGCGGGGCGAAAGGGCAATGGTGTGGTGAAGCAGCTGCTCCGGATACTGCCGGCGCACGCCCAGATAGAGCAGTACGGCGCTCATGGAGTAGCGCACCCGGCGCAGGCGTTTCGAGCTCCAGTGCCGCCGATGCTCAGGGGCGATGAGCTGTCCGTATGTGTGCAGGAAATCCGCATTGGAGACGACGGCATCTGCCGCGAAGACCTCTCCGCCGGCGCGGACTCCGACCGCCCGCCGATGGCGCACGAGGATCTCTTCGACCTCCAATCCGAGCAGGAGCTGTCCGCCCAGTTCTGCAAACAGCCGAGCCAGCGCCTGCACCACCGCATGCATACCCCCGGGCGCATACCAGACCCCGCCTACCTTCTCCAGGTACGGGATCATCTGGTAAACGGCCGGCGCCCGAAACGGATTGCCGCCGATGAAAAGCGGATGGAAGGAGAAGGTAAAACGCACGCGTTCGTCCCGAAAATAGCGCGCCGCCAGGCTATAGGCCGATCCCAGCGCCCCAAGCCGCAGCGCCCGGGGCAGGAACTCGAACAGCTCCCGCCACCCAAAGGGGCGGGCACCGAGCCCATCGAGGATCACCGCCTCGTAGAAGGCGCGGGCATGTTCCATGAAGGGCTCATAGTTGCGCGCATCTTCCGGGGAAAGTCGGGCGAGCTGTTCCCGCATGCGCTCCGTATCGCCCGTGTAGTCCAGGCGGGAGCCGTCGTGGAACATGATGCGGTAGTAGGGGTCCAGCGCCCGAAGCGGCAGCCGTTCCTCCCGGCGCACACCGGCCAGGGCGAAGAGTTCATCGAGCAGCTCTGGGGCGGTGATGAGCGAGGGACCCATATCGAAGGTATAGCCCCGCAGTCGAAGCTGCCCCGCATGTCCGCCGGGCTGCGGTTGCTTGTCGAGAATCAGGGTCCGGATGCCCCGGCTTTGCAGGCGGATGCCCAGGGCCAGTCCCCCGAACCCAGCTCCGATGATGATCACCTGCTTCATGGACGATTCCCGTTCGTTGGTGATTTCTGCCAGGGTAAGCCGAAATCGCGCGCCAGCAGCCGGGCGGCATGCCGTCCGGAGAGCAGGACCAGGGGGATCCCGCCCCCGGGATGGACAGAGCCCCCGGCAAAGTAAAGCCCTCGGAGCCGCCGACTTCGGTTTGGCGGACGCCGGAACGCCGCCCAGGGGCTGTTGGAAGCCGTTCCGTAAAGGCTTAAACTGCCGAAGCGCCGCTGGAAATCCAGGGGGGTGATCACGGCTTCCTCTTCGATGCGGGCCGGATCAAACCCCGGCACGCGGCGCAGCAACTGCTCAAGCAGACCAGAACGGATGCGATCTACCTGCCGGTCCCGGCTCCAGAGCTCTGCTTCAGGGGGCATGTTCAAGAGCACAAACCAGTTTTCCCCATCCGGAGGTGCGTGGTCTGGGTCGCTGCGGGCCGTGATGGCGATGTAGACGGTCGGTTCCTGCGGTGGACGTCCCTGCTGGAAAAGCGCCCGGAATTCGGCTTCGTAGTCGGAGGAAAACAGAATCGTGTGGTGTCCCAACTCGGTGCGGCTGCGCATGCCCCAGCAGAACACAAGCCCGGAGAGCGAGGGTTCCCCGCGAGGACGAAAGGGCATGCCCAGCAACTGCTCATAGGTGGTCGTAACGTCCGCGTTGGACACTACGGCGTCGGCGGGCAGGAAGCCCTCGGAGGTCTCCACCCCGAGCACACGTCCCTGCTCGTAGCGGAGGCGCTCCGCCCGACAGCCGAGCCGCAGCTCGACGCCCAGCTCCTGGGCTGCCTGGCGGAGCGCCTCCACAAGCCGGTAGATGCCGCCGCGGATGTAGTAGGCGCCCAGCCCGTTTTCGACCCAGAAAATCAGGTGCAGCGTCGCAGGTGCCCGGAAGGGGTCGGAACCGTTGTAGGTGGCGTATCGATCGGCGATCTGCACCAGGCGCGGATCGGCAAGCAGCTGCTGGGCACGCCGGTGCATGCTTCGGAAGGCGTCCAGACGTCCCAGCGCGGGAAGCGAACGCCAGAAGAGCCAATGCCGAAGGAGGATCGTCGGCTCATGAATCGGAAGGAAGAGAAAGACCGGTGCAGCGCGGGCATAGAGGCGCCGGCTGTACTCGAGCATGCGCTCCCAGGCGTGGGCGCTTTCCGGGGACCAGCTGACCAGCTGCTGGCGCATGCGTTCGGGATTGGCGCTGACCTCCAGCTGGCTCCCGTCGGGGAAAAGGTAGCGGCAGATCGGCTCCAGCGGCACGAGCTCCAGCAGCTGTTGTCGCGCCATCCCGATGAAAGCGAAAAGCTCCTCCAGCACGGCGGGCAACGTGAGCACCGAAGGACCTGTGTCAAAGCGGTAGGCGCCCAGGCGCAGTTCACCGGCTTTGCCCCCCAGGCGCTCGTGCTGTTCCAGCACCAGCACGCGAGCGCCGATCCGGGCAAGATGCACAGCGGCGCTCAGCCCTCCGAGCCCGCCGCCGATGACAATGACCCGCGGTCTTCGGATCTCCATCGCTTTCCAAGGTACTCCCAGCAGATGAGTACAAGCCCCAGCATGGCAAAGCCGTAGAGGAAGTCCTCCACGGGAATCGTGCCCAGACGTATGCCCAGGTAGTACGGAGCATAGTAGTGCACAATGGGGCGCGCCGTGAGGTAGCCGTTGACAACCAGCTTGCCCAGAAGGAGAAAGCCAAGCGTGATCCAGAAACTGCGCCGTCGAAGCAGCCCGGTCCGCAGGATCCAGCGATCCAGAGCGAGCACGGCGATCGCCGAGCTCACGGCCAGCAGGCTGTATTCGGGCATCAGGGCTCCCTCCGATAGAATCGGACCACTTCCCAGAGGAAGATGGCGATAAAGCCGATGCAGGGGAAGAAGAGCAGCTCTTCGAGCGGCAAATTCAGCACCCGGATGCCGAGTGTGTAGCGGGGGTCAAAAGCCCAGTGCCCGCGCTCGGTTGCCCAGACATCCCAGATCCAGAAAGGCAGGCACATGCCCAGCAGGGCTCCGAAGAGCCGTCCGGGACGCGCCCAGATGGCGCGGCGCACATTGCGGTGAAAGCTCAGCGCAAACGGAGGGAGGAATGCCAGCGCGAGCAGAAGCAGGTATTCGCCCTTCATGCCTTCTGCCTCCAGAAAACGGCAAGACCGATAAGCCCCATACCCACGAACGTTTCCAGCACGTATCCGTGCACCAGATCCACAAGCGCACATAGCCCCACAAGGAGCCCGCCCAGCACCCACAGCGCCTGCGGCTCTGCCGGAAGCCTTTCCCCGAGCCAGCGCCGGTAGAGCAGGGTAAGGAGCAAGGCGACCACACCCCAGGTGAGGTAGTTCTGCACCGGAACGGTGCCCGATGTCCAGCGCCAGTAGCCGGCAATATGGCTTGCCATCGGCTCCAGAAGAACATCAACGCCCACGAGCCACAGCCCCAGGCGAAGGGCGTGCTCCAGGGGCGCCATGGCGGCGCGCCGGTACGTGGTCCAGACAATGCCCACCAGCAGGAGACCCAACCAGGCCAGGGGAATCACCACAGGCACGCCGGCAAGCTCCGGCTGCAGCACGCCGGTATACCGGTACGATCCGAACGGAAAGCCCGTCCGCACCCCGACGACCTCCAGTACCCAGGTTGCGGTCCAGGTCAGCGCGGCAAATCCCCAGAAGTCCTGCCGATGAGCGACTGCGCTTGTGAGCACGCTCAGGCTCCAGATTCCCAGAAACAGGCTCGCTGTCCAGGGAGCAAGCTCCCTGAGCCAGCCTGTGGCAAGCGAGTAGGCGGCAAAAGGCGAAAGCCCCAGCAGAGCCCATCGAAGCCAGCGGGAGAGCATCATCATGTGCGAAGCCGCTTTTCGAGCCGTTCGAGGAAGGTTTCCACCATCTCGACGAGGCGTTCCTGGATACGCTCCTGCAGGAAGCGCTTCCCCAGCACCGGGGCAAGCCAGTGCACAGCGGCCAGACTGGGGCGCTCCAGGCGCATGCGAAACTCCAGTTCCAGGCGCACCTGAGCCGGACCTGTTCGCCGCAGCCGGGCACGGCATTCCATCCAGTCGGGGTCTTCTTCCGAGACCGAACGCCAGATGGCCAGAGAATCTCCTTCGGTGAGCAAGCGCACCCGGAAGTGATTGCGCTGGGGGGCACTGAAGGGGACCCGGGTTTCCGTCTCCCAGAGCCAGACCCCCTCGGAGAGCGGTTCGATGCGGCGCAGTCCCGGCAGGAGTTCCCGCAGCGAGCCGGGCTGGCGAACGTGCCAGAGCACCGCCTCCGGGGGAGCACTCCACTGCCGCACCGTTCGATGCGTGACCTCAAAGCGAACCGGTTCTGCCTGCGCCGAAACGAGCAGCACAGGCAAGCATAGCACACCAGCCAGCGCCTTCATGAAAAGAGCACCAGGCTGATCAGAAGAGCAAACCGAACCCAGCGCATAGGTGTTTCCTCCTCACTTCACCAGGGCGATGCCCGACCATCCCCGCAGACCCGGCACATCGGCTGGCCAGCCCGGGTGCTTCAGTGCCGCCTGCGCCCCCAGCAGGAGTTTGCGCGGCAGGGATACGGCGGCGCGTCGGCGGAAGACATCGTAGCCGGCGCGCTCGATCTCGTCCAGGATGCCCGCGTAGAGCCGACCCATGATGCGGGTGCAGATGCGTCCCCGCCGGCTTCGAAGCAGGGGTATTCCCCGCCAGGCGCGGCGATAGTAAGTGCGGGCGCGCTCGATCTGAAAGCGCATGAGCGCCCGAAAGGCGTCGTTGAGCACCCCCCGGGCGAGCTCCTCTTCCGTGTACCCGAACGCCTCCAGCTCCTCCAGCGGCAGGTAGATGCGACCGCGCCGGTAATCCTCCTCCACATCGCGCAGGATGTTTGTCAGCTGCATGGCGATGCCCATCTCGATAGCATGTTCCAGGGCCTGAGGACTGCGGTAGCCAAAGATATAGCACATGACCATCCCGACCACCGAAGCGACGCGATAGCAGTAGGTGTAGAGCTCTTCAAAGGTGGCGTATCGGGTCTTCTCCAGATCCATCTGGATGCCGTCGAGGAGCTCAGCGAAAAGTTCCGGGGGAATGGCAAAGCGCTGGATGGTATCCCGAAACGCCGGAAGCCAAGGATGGAGCTCATCAGGCGCAGCGGCGCCTTCCTGTAAGAGGGCGAGGAGATGGCGGAAATGGGCAAGCTCCTCCTGGAGCTGCGCTTTCTCGGCTATGGCGGCACGGTCTACGATGTCATCGGCCAGGCGGCAGAAAGCATAGACGGCATAGGCGCCGTAGCGGGTTGTTTTGTCCAGAACCCGGGAAGCCAGGTAGAAGGTCCGCGCATGCACGCGGGTGATTTCTCGACAGAGGGCGTAGGAATGGTGGAGCCAGGAGGTCATACTGCCTCTCCAACAAGGATGCGGCGGAACTCTCGCAGGGAATGGAAGACCCGATCGACCAGGTCCTGCTCCACCCAGCGGGGATCGGCGGCTCTGCCTCCGGCATACAGGCGGGCGCCGTACCGGTGGGCGGCATCCCGAATTGGGCTCAGGAGCGCCCGGAGGCGATCTTCAGGGACGGGCATCGAAAAACTCAGGCACAGAAGCCTGCTGTCCGGATGCCGTTGCAGCCAGACAAGCAGATCCGAAAGCGGGGTCCGAGCCCCGAGGAAATCAACGAGGAAGCCTTCGCTTTCCAGCACGTGCGCTGCCATGACCAAACCCAGCATGTGCTGCTCCTCTTCGAGCGCGGCACAGATCGCCCGCCCCCGCTCCATCCGCGGCGCAAAAGTCCGCTGCCGCAGGCTGTGGAGGACTTCCAGCAGCGTGTTGGAGGCAACGTGCTCCTCCGCAACCGAGAGCACTCCGTGCTCCCATTCGGAGCCGATGCGTTCCAGGACGGGGGTGATCACCTCATCGTAGAGCGTGGCCAGCTCATGGCCTGCCTGGATCCAGGCGTAGAGCTGCTCTCCGACCATGCGGCTGTCCCCGTCGATGAGCCAGCGATAGAGCCATTCCCGATAGCGTTCCCACGACGCAGAGGGTGCAATCTCAGAGGGCAGGATTGCCTCCAGCCGGTACCCCTGGGCTCGGGCGAAGGCAAGCACCTCGTGGGGGAGAAACTTCCGGTGTCCCCCCGGTGTGCGTACGCAGGGCAGTTTCTGCGCGTCGGCCCAGCGCTTGACCGTGGTCTCCGTCACACCCAGCAGCTCAGCGACCTGGCGGGTGCTCCAATATGGGGATGTGCGAATTTGCACGTTTTGTACGTTTTGTACGTTCTTGCGGAAGGTACAGACGCACCGGCTTCAAGTCAAGTGTCGGGGGGAAACTTCCTCCCGGCAGCCGGGCGTTGGCAGTCTACATGCAGGGGTCGACGATGGAGCTGGAGCCTTTTGCACGTCCGCGCGTGGTGGTGAGCGCCTGCCTGGAGTTCGAGGCTGTGCGCTACAACGGGGCGCGCATCCCGGATGCCGTCATCCGCAGCCTGGCGCCCTATGTGGAGTTCCTGCCCGTCTGTCCGGAGGTAGCAGTCGGCATGGGCGTGCCCCGCGATCCGGTGCGGCTGGTGCAGACTTCCGAAGGGGTACGCATGTGGCAACCGGAAACGGGGCGGGATTGGACTGAGCCGATGCAGCAGTTTGCCTGTGCGTTTCTGGAGGGGATCGGACCGGTAGACGGCTTCATTCTCAAAAGCCGCTCGCCCTCCTGCGGCATCCGGGAGGTAAAGCTCTATCCGGAGCAGTCCCCTATCCCTGCCTCCGGCAAGGGCGCCGGGCTTTTTGCCCGGGCAGTTCTGGAGCGCTTTCCGGATTATCCGATTGAAGACGAGGGGCGGCTGACGAACCTGCAGATTCGGGAGCACTTCCTGACGCGCATCTTCGCCCTGGCGCTGTGGCGCCGCTACCGGGAGCGGGGGCGGGTGCGGGATCTGGTGGAGTTCCACACGCAGTACAAGCTACTGCTGCTCTACTACAACCAGAGCCTCCTGCAGAAGCTCGGACAGCTGGTGGCACAGGCACGGCATCTGCCCCGTGAGGAGCTCTTTGCTCGCTATGGAGAGCTTTTCCGCCGGGCGCTTGCGCGCATGCCCCGGACCGGAAATGCGGAGAATGTGCTTCTGCACGCCTTTGGCTACGTCTCCGATCGGCTCTCTGCGGCAGAGAAGGCGTATTTTCTCGACGTCCTGCTGCAGTTTCGCCGTCGTCAGCTTCCCTTAAGTGTTCCGGTGGCGCTGCTACGCGCCTGGATTGTGCGTTTTGATGAGCCGTATCTGAAGCGGCAACGCTTTTTCCTGCCCTATCCGCAGGAGCTTGTTACGCTCTACGATTCCTCTCGTGGTCGCGATATAGCTCAGAGGTAGTGCGATGCCGACGTGGTTGCTTGCGGGAATGCTTCTTTTGCAGGGTTCGGCGCCGGAAGCGCCCCCTGATACGCTGTTGCGGGAACGGCTGCTTGCCCATCAGCGGCATATGATGCTTGTGCTCGGCTCCTGGGCGGCGGGGAGCGTGGTGATCGGAGGATATCAGGCGCTGCGGGGCGATCGCTTCGTGCGTTTTGTGGGGTATCAGAACCTTGCCTGGGGAGCAATCGACGGGGCGATCGCGCTCTACGGCGTCCGGGATCTCGTGCGCAAGCGTTCCGGTCCGGAGCGGGACTGGGGTGCCGAAGCTCGTGCTTTCCGTCGCCTGCTGCTCCTCAATGCCGGGCTGGATGTGCTCTACATCACCGCCGGCGCTTTTCTGCTCTGGCAGGGGAAGGATGCGCGCTGGCGGGGAACGGGGCTGGGGATCGTCATTCAGGGTGCTTTCCTGCTGCTCCTGGACGGGATTGGGTATGTGCTGACTCCGGGAGGGTGAGCGATGCCGGATGTGGACGTGCTCCTGATCGGAAGCGGGCACAACGGACTGGTAGCCGCTGCGTACCTGGCCAAGGCGGGCTACCGGGTGCTTGTGCTCGAGCGCCGCTCCCGTGTTGGTGGAGCGGTCTGCACCGAGGAGATGTTCGGCGGATACCGGATGGATGTGGGAGGCTCGGCGCATATTCTCGTGCACCATACTCCCATCCTGAAAGATCTGGCGTTGGAGCGCTACGGGCTGGAATACATTGAGCTGGACCCGTTCCTGTGCGCCCCTTTTGAAGATGGGAGCATCCTGTATTTCTACCGGGATCTGGAGCGCACCTGTGCCTCTATTGCCCGCCTCAGCCCGGAGGATGCGGAGCGATACTGGGAGTTTGTCCACTTTTGGCGTCCGATCAACGAGGCGGTCTTTGAGGTCTTTTTGCAGACGCCTACCCCGGGGCGGCTGTTGCGTGCCGTCCTGCTGGGGCAGCTGCGCCACCGGAGCCGGCTTCGGGCATTCCGCGGTTCGGGGCGGATCGAGACCCTGCGGCGCTTGATGACCAGCTACGGGCAGCTGGTCGGGGAGACGTTCCGAGACCCGAAGCTCAAAGCGGCTCTGCTCTGGTGGGCGGCGCAGAGCGGTCCGCCGCCGATCGAGATGGCTTCGGGGGATTTCCTGGGCTGGCATGCCCTGCTGCATACGCACGGGATCCGGCGTCCCCGCGGAGGGTCGGGCATGTTCACGCAGGCGCTGGCGCGCTTTCTTCAGGCGCACGGAGCCGAGCTGCGCACCGATGCCGAAGTCCGGCGTATTCTGGTCCGCGGCGGGCGTGCCTTCGGGGTGGAGCTTGCCTCCGGGGAGCGGATCGGTGCCCGGGTGATTATTTCCAATGCCCACGTCTGGGTGACCTTTCTGGAGCTGCTCGCCGAGGAGCTGCCCTCGGATTTCCGGCGTCGGGTGGAGGCGATTCGGGTGGGCAATGGTTTTGGGTTCGCCGTACGCGCCGCCGTGGATCGGCTGCCCGCGTACATCGCCGAGCCGAACGGACCCGACGGGCGCAGTCCGGCGCACATCGGGCTACAGTTGCTGTGCCCCACCCCGGAGTACCTCGAGCGCGCCTATGCCGATTACCTGCTCGGGCTCCCTTCCCGGGATCCGGCCGTGATCGTGATGACGTTTTCCGCCGTGGACCCGACCCTTGCCCCACCGGGCAAGCACGTGCTGTTCGCCTGGGCACAGTGGTTCCCGTACCGTCGCGCTGATGGGCGTCCCTGGGATGAGCACACCAGGGAGGAAGAGGCGCGCAAGATCTTCGGCGTCATCGAGCGCTTTGCCCCCGGCACGGCGGAGGCGGTTCAGGACTGGTACATCCAGTCCCCGGCGGATATCGAAGCACTGCACCGCATGCCCCGAGGCAACGTCATGCACGTGGAGATGAGCCTGGATCAGATGTTCTTCTTTCGCCCGTTGCCGGAGCTGTCCGCTTACCGGACGCCGTGGAAGGGGCTATTTCTCTGCAGCGCATCCATGCACCCGGGTGGCGGTATCTTCGGTGCTGCTGGCTATAACGTGGCCCGTGAAGTCCTTCGGGAGCTCAAAGCCCTATGAGCCGCCCTGTACTGGTCTGGTTTCGGCGTGATCTGCGCACCGAGGATCATGCCGCACTCTGGCATGCGGCGCAGACGCAGGGGCCCGTGGTGCCTGTCTTCATAGTGGACCGAGAGCTTATCGCCGAGCTGCCCTCCGATGGGGCGATTTTCGACTTTCAGGCCGCCTGCCTGCAGGAGCTTGCCCGCCGGCTTGAAGCGCTCGGAGCCCCGCTCTGTATCCGCTACGGTCGGGTGGAGGAGGTCTTCTCGGTCCTCTTCCAGGAACTTGCCCCGAGGGCGATCTACTACAACCGGGACTATGAGCCCTATGCCCGAAGCCGGGATGCGGTCGTAGAGCGGCTTGCCCGCGCCTGGGGCATAGAGGTCAAAAGCTTCAAAGACCACGTGCTCCATGAGCCCTGGGAGGTGGCAACCGCCGAGGGGAAGCCGTTTACGGTCTATACGCCCTTCTATCGGGTCTGGCGCGCGCTTGCCAAACCGGAGCCCTTCGGGGAGCCGGAGCGTCTTGTGGGGGTGCCGGGGCTACAGTCCGAAGACCTGCCCACGGCCGAACGGCTGTCCCGGAAGCGAGAGGTTCCCACCTGGGCTGTGGAGCCCGGCATGGAGGCTGCCCGCCGGCGTTGGGAACGCTTTCGCCGCGGGGGGCTTCTGCACTACGCCGCACAGCGCGATTTCCCCGCCCTTGCGGAGGGCACAAGCCGCATGAGCCCACACCTGCGCTTCGGGACCATCTCCATTCGGCGCCTCTACGCCGATGCGGTGGCACTGCTCGAAGACCCCACCCTCCCCGCAGAGGTCCGCACCTCGGTTGAACAGTTTCTTGCCGAGCTGGCCTGGCGGGAATTCTTCCAGCATGTGCTCTGGCATTTCCCTGAGACGCCGCAGCGGAGCTTTCGCCGCTGGATGGACGATTTCCCCTGGGAGGGCAGCGAAGAGCATTTCCGCGCCTGGGTTGAGGGGCGTACGGGCTATCCCCTAGTGGATGCCGCTATGCGGGAACTGAAACAGACGGGCTATATGCACAACCGGGCGCGGATGGTGGTGGCCTCCTTCCTGGTCAAGGACCTGCACCTGGACTGGCGCTGGGGAGAGCGCTACTTCCGCAGTCGGCTCCTGGATGGGGAGCTGGCGGCAAACGTGGGCAACTGGCAGTGGGCAGCCTCGGCAGGGGTGGATGCCCGTCCGCTGCGCATCTTCAATCCCGTCTTGCAGAGCAAGCGCTTCGATCCGGAGGGTCTCTACATCCGGCGCTGGGTGCCGGAATTGGCTGCGCTTCCGCTCGATTACCTGCACGAGCCCTGGCGGATGAGCCCGCAAGAGCAGGCAAGGTGGGGTCTGCGGCTTGGGCGCGACTATCCGTACCCGATCGTTGACCATGCCGAGCGCGCCGCTCGCTTTGCCGAGCGCTTTACTCAGCTCAAGCGTCATACAGAAACCCGCAGGGACTAACCATGAAGCTCCATCGGCTCTTCCGGCAACAGTGGGTTCCGGCTCCGTTGGAGGAAGTCTTCGCCTTTTTCGACCGACCGGAAAATCTCAACGAGATCACTCCACCGAGCCTGCATTTCCGGCTGCTTACGCCCTCGCCTGTTCCCATGCATCAGGGAGCGCTCATCGACTACAGCATCCGACTCCTGGGCATGCCGCTTCGCTGGACCACGTACATCGCCGTCTATGAGCCACCCCACTGTTTTGTGGACGTGCAGCTTCGAGGACCTTACAGCTTCTGGCACCACACGCACCGCTTTGAGTCCCACCAGGGGGGCACACAGATCACCGATGAGGTGCTGTACCTGTTGCCCTTCGGCGTGCTGGGACGTCTGGTCCATGCGCTCTGGGTGCGCCACCAGCTGGAATACATCTTCACGTACCGTCAGGCGCGCATCCGGGAACGCTTTGGCGGAGAAGGCTAGGTCGTTTTCGAGCAGGGAAGGTGCGTCTGCCTCCCGGCGTCATTGCCGGGAGCTCCAGAGCTGCGTATATTGCGATTAGCGGGTGAGGAGCTAGCTCGGATCTCGTCTGCCCCATACAGCGGAAGGTGCTTCCAGAGCTCGCAACGTTAATGTGCAGGGTCCCTGTACCGGCGCTTCAGGAGCATGGTAGCTGAGCTTCTGGCCAAACCCGATACCCCGCTTCTCGAGCACCTGGAGGAGGTGACCCGCCTGGGTGCGGAAATCGCCCGCCGGCTGGGGCTGTCCCGAGAGCTGCGCACGAAAGCGCTCCTGGCCTGTGCCCTGCACGATATCGGCAAGGCTACCTCGGACTTTCAGGACTACATCCGGGGAGGCCGCAAGAAAGCCTATCCCCACGCGCTGGCCTCGCTTCCCTTCGTGCTCGTGGCAGAAGGGATGCTCAATCCGAAGCTGGGACTGGAGCTGACCCGCTACGAAGCCACCGCTGCCGTGCTCTCGCACCACTCGCCGCTGGGTCCGGAGCTCTACAAGGGCTACGAAAAACCGGAGTACCATCCGGCGCTGCAGGAGGCGCTCCGTGCGCTCTGGGAGCGGCTTGCGGGGTATGGCGCAGACGGGCTTCCTGTGGTGGACGTGCTCTGGCAGCAGGTACAACACCTCTTGTCTTGCTCCCCGGCAGCACTGCTCGATATGCCCCAAGGGGGGAAAGAGGAGAGCTGGACGCTGCGCGGTCTACTTCAGCGCTTGCCGGTGGAGGATTTCGCCTGCGTCAAAGCCGTACTGCACCTGGCCGACTGGCTCGCCTCGGCAAAATGGCCAGACCCGGGACCGCTCTTCCTGCAGGCGGGCAGCCAGGCTGTGCGGGCGCATGTAGCCAAGCTCAAGGGACCTCTGCGGGCTTTTCAGCAGAGAGCCGAGCAGACCCGGGACGCGCCGAGGCTCTGGCTCCGGGCACCTACGGGCACAGGCAAGACCGAGGCGCTGCTGCTCTGGGCAGGCGATGCGGAGCGGCTCATCTACCTGCTTCCCACACAAGCCACGACCAACGCCATGTGGCGCCGACTCCAGAAGGTGTACGGGGAAGCGCGCGTCGGGCTTGCCCACGGGCGGGCCAGTTACCTGCTCCGGCAAGAAGCGGACGAAGACCCGCTCGATGCGCGCCTCTTCGGGTCTGTCTTTGCCCGGCCGGTCACGGTGGCCACGCTCGATCAGTACCTGCTTGCCCATCTGCACGGGCGGCACTGGGAGGAGCGCCGTAGTCTTGTGCGCCGGGCAACGCTCGTGCTCGATGAAATCCACGCCTACGAACCCTATACGCTGGGGCTGCTCCTTGAAGCCCTGCGCCGGGAGCCTCCAGCCCGACTGGCGCTGGCCAGCGCCACGCTTCCCGAACCGCTTCTGGAGCTTTTTCCCAGAGGCGAGCTCGTAGAGGCCGAGCCCGAACTCTGGGCGCGCTGTCGCCATCGGCTCACGCTCCGGGAAGGGGCGCTCCTGGAAGAGGGGGTTGAAGGGGCGTTAGCGCACGCCCGAGAAGGGAAGAAGGTGCTCGTGGTGGCCAACACCGTCCGGGATGCGCAGGCGTTCTACCGAAAGCTTCAGGAGGCGGGCTGGGAGCGCCGGGAGCTGCTGCATGCCCGCTTCATCTTCCGTGACCGGCAGCGGAAGGAAGCGCGCGTGAGTCGTCCCGAGCCGGGCATGATCTTCGTTGCCACGCAGGTCGTGGAGGTGAGCTTGGACATCTCCTACGACGTGCTCCTGACCAAGATTGCCCCAGTGGATGCGCTCGTGCAGCGCATGGGGCGTGTCAACCGCCGGGGGGAGCTGCCGCCAGCGCCGGTGTTCGTGTACACGAGCTGGACGGAAGGAAGCCGGCGCCTCTATGGCGAGGAGATGCTCGCCTGGAGCCGGGACATTCTGGCAGGGCTGTCTTCCAAGCCGAGCGATAGCGACCTGAAAGCGGCAACCAAAGCGCTCTACCAAAAGGTCATGGCAGGGGAAGAGTGGAAGCGGGAGCTGGACTTGGGGCAGGCGACGCTTGATGAGCTTCAGCGCACGCTCGGTTGCTACACGATTGACCTGGCCGATGAGGAGCTTCGGGAGCGCTTTGCCACCCGGCGCGGGATGGTTTCGGTGGAAGTGCTGCCTGCGCAGTTCTGTGAGGAAGCCTACGCGCTGCGGGAGCGGGGCGAAGGCTGGCGCTTGCCGGAGCTTCTGATTCCGGTGCCCCTGTGGTGGATTGCCGCTTTTTCGGAGCGGTTTGTTTCGTTATCGGATCTGGGTCTGTTGCTTGCCCAGCTGCCCTATGAGACTGAACTCGGGCTCTCTGTGCCGGAGGGCGAAGTCTCCTACCCGGGAGGGTTGATTCTGGATTGAATCCGGCCAATTTTTACTTCAGGGGCGGAGAAAGTCCGAGAGGAGGCTCATGGAGGAGCAGAAACGTCCGGAAGCGCATATCCTGACGGACGAAGAGTTCGAGCTACTGCGCACCAGCGGGATCAAAATCAACTACTGGGTTATCTGTTCTCGGAAGGTCTGGTTCTACGCAAAGGGCCTCTGGATGGAGCCCCTTTCTGAGCGCGTAGCGCTGGGCCGCCTGTTGCATGAACGCGTCTACCGCGGGCTTTCGCGCCGGGAGGTACTGCTCGATAATCTCATCCGGATCGATGTGCTGGAAGGCGAGGATCGGGTACTGGAGGTCAAGTACTCCCGTAAGCTGGTCCGGGCAGCGCGCCTGCAGGTTGGCTACTATCTGTTGTATCTGCACCGGCGCGGGGCAGGCAAGCTCACCGGGGAATTGCGCTTTCCCCGGGAACGGCGTCGGGAGGAAGTGTATCTGGATCCGGAGCTGGAGCAAGAGGTTGTCCATGCCCTGCGGGGTGTGCAGGAAATAGAGGCGTTGCCCACGCCGCCGGCAGCGGGTTTCATGCCGCTGTGCCGTCGATGTGCGTACGCGGAATTGTGTTGGGGGTAAGCATGCCGCAGTCGTATTACATTTTTCGGAGTGGACGTTTGCGTCGCCGTCAGAATACGATTTACCTGGAATGTGATGATAACGGTCAGGTACAGAAGCAACCGATCCCGGTGGAGAATGTGCGTGATCTGTACCTGTTTGGCGAGCTGGATCTGAATACGCGCCTGCTTGTCTTTCTGGCGCAACAGGAGATCGTGGTGCACTGCTTCAATTACTACGGTTTCTACGTGGGCAGCTTCTATCCTCGGGAGGGGAACGTAAGCGGACATGTGCTTGTGCGGCAGGTGGAGCACTATCTCATCCCGGAACACCGGCTTGCCATTGCCAGGGAATTCGTCTCCGGCGCGCTTTTTCACATGCGGCACAACCTGCGCTACTATCAGAATCGAGGCAGAAACCTGCAGGAGGTGATCGACGGGATCGAGGCCGTGGCCTCCCTGCTGGACTCCGCGCTGGATGTGCCAACCCTGATGGGCCTGGAGGGACAGGCCCGGGAGCTCTATTACCGTGCTTTTACGGACATTCTGGGGCTCGAGGAGCCCTTTGAGAAGCGAGTCCGGCGGCCACCGAATAACCCGATCAATGCGCTCCTGTCCTTCGGCAACACGCTGCTCTATACAGCCGTGCTGAGCCAGATTTACCTTACCCAGCTCAACCCCACGGTGAGTTATTTGCATGAGCCCTCAAGGCGGCGTTTTTCTCTGGCCCTGGACCTGGCCGAGGTGTTCAAGCCGCTTATCGTCGATCGGCTCATTTTCCGGCTTTGGAACAGACGCATGATTCAGGAATCGGATTTTGAGCCCATCGGGCAGGCCGAAGGGCTCTATTTAGGAGAGCGGGCTCGAAAGGTCTTTGTGCGCGAATTCGAGGAAATGCTCGCCACGACGGTTCAGCATCGGCGCCTAAACCGTGCTGTTTCCTATCGACAGCTGCTCCGGTTAGAGGCCTACAAGCTTATTCGGCATCTGATCGGTATGGAACCCTATAAAGCGCTGAGGGCCTGGTGGTAGCCATGTACGTAGTGGTGGTCTACGACGTAGAACAAAAGCGCGTAGGAAAGGTCTGCCAGTTCCTGCGTCGCTATCTGAACTGGGTGCAGAACAGCGCCTTTGAGGGCGAGCTGACCGAGGGCCAGCTCGAGGAGGTGATCGCCGGTATCCGGGATATAGTCAACCGCCGCTCCGATAGCGTGTATTTTTACGTGATTCCAGACCGCCGGTGGTGCCGGCGTCGGGTGGTGGGCGTGGAGAAAAACATCACCGATGCGATCCTTTAGAGATTCATGCGGTTGCGTATTGCCTTAAGACCTCTTCAGGGTTCGGTTCTGTTGCCCTGGCACTACCCCGTACAGCTGCAGGCCCTGGTATATCGCTGGATTTCGGCCGCCAACGCCCAGTTGGCCAGAAAGCTGCACGATCAGGGCTTTGCGTATGCCTCCCGGCGCTATAAGCTCTTTGTGTACTCTCTGCTGTACGGCGGCCAGAGCCGTGCCGAAAGGGCCGGGATCCGTATGGAAGGTCAGCTCTCATTTTGGATCGCCTCCCCGATGCGGGAGCTGGTGGAGGCGGTAGCGGCCGGGCTGTTGCAGCGTTCCGAGGTCGAGCTGGGTGAGGTCCTGCTTCAGGTGGAGCAGGTACTCGTGGAACCCTCCCCGAATTTTTCCGGGCCCCGGGTGCGGATGCAGACCCTCTCGCCCCTTGTTGTCTCCACCGGCCTGCAGCAGGGGGGGCGTTTGGAGAAGCGTTTTCTTGATCCCTCGGAGCCGGACTTTTCCCGGGTGCTGGGCGAGAACCTGCGCCGAAAAGCCGCTCTGCTCGGTATCCCGGAAGGAGAGGGGGAGGTTCGTCTGGAGCCCCTGCGCATGCGAAGCAGGCTGTTTCGCGTGCACGGCACAAACGTGCGCGCCTGGGAAGGGCAATTTTATCTGCAGGCCCCGGTGGAGCTGTTACAGGTGGGCTACGAAGCGGGCCTGGGGGAACGCAATGGACAGGGATTCGGCATGGTGCGGCTGCTGCTCGATGGCCCTCCCGGGCGCCGTACACGGAGCGTGGGATGAGGCCAGGGACAGCCGGCAGTCCGGTGGGCCGGAGCCGTGAAATCTGACACCTCGGCCTCTCTTCGGAGGCCTGTGTCAGATCCAGAGGGCTGTACAAGAGGCGCGCGCGGAGGGATTCGAACCCCCAACCGGCGGATCCGAAGTCCGCTGCTCTATCCAGTTGAGCTACGCGCGCGTGGGTGAAAGAAGCGCTCAGACGGCAAGAAAAATAACATGCCTGATCCGCTTCAGGCAAGCCTCCGGGGGCCCGTTCAGGCAGAGGGGATCATGCCTCCGGCGCAGAAGAAAGAAGCGGGGGCGCTATGTTCGCTTCCCTTTGATGAAGGAGCGTGGGGATGGAGGGTAAAACGATTCAGATACTGCGGCCCGGAGATCGGGCTTCCTTCAGCAAAACGATCTCCGAGTATGACGTCTATGCGTTTGCGGGCATCACGGGGGATTTCAATCCCCTGCACGTAAACGAGGCGTACGCGGTTCGGAGCCGGTTCAAGGGGCGTATCGTGCACGGGGCGCTGCTCTGTGGGCTCATCTCCGCGGTGATCGGCATGTACCTTCCCGGCGAGGGTGCGCTCTACGAGGCGCAAAGCCTGCGCTTCCTCCGACCGGTGCGTATCGGGGATACGATTACGGCGGAAGTGGAGGTCATAGAGCTCATACCGGAGCGCAACCGAATCCGGCTTGCCACCCGGTGCTGGAACCAGCGCGGAGAGCGGGTGGCTGAGGGAGAATCCGTGGTCTTGCCCAAGCAGGTTCGGTCCGAGGAGAGGCCGTAAAAAACCCGTAACGCCGTACGGGCCCGCTGTTCCGCAGCAGCGGGGAAGGCTAAATTCCGCCGTCGCTGAGAAGGAGGGCCTGTCATGAAGCGCCTTGTTTGGATCGTTATAGCGTGCTGTCTTGCCCGGGACGTTGAAGCTCAGGTGCCCAGACCGGAGTCTGTTTTCGGTTTTCGTCCCGGGGCGGATTTTGAGCTGGCCGACTACAGCCTGCTGTTACGCTACTACCGGGCTCTGGATGCGGCCTCCGATCGGGTGGAGATGGTCGAGATCGGGCGCTCTGCCGTAGGTCGGCCCATGGTGCTGTTGCTCATCTCCGATGCGGAGAACCTGCGGCAGAAGGAGCATTATCGGCGCATTTCTGAACAGCTGGCCCGGGCCCGGGTCTCCGAGCAGGAAGCCCGGCAGCTGGCCCGAGAGGGACGGGTGATCGTCTGGATCGACAACGGGCTGCATGCCTCCGAGGTGGCCCCGGCCCAGCACGCCCCGGAGCTAGCCTACTACCTGGCTACGGATGAGAGCCCGGAGACACAGCGCATCCGGCGCGAGGCCATTCTTTTGCTCATGCCCTGTATGAATCCCGACGGGCTGGATACGGTGGTGACCTGGTACCGGCGCGTGCGGGGTACGCCTTTCGAGGCCAGCCCTCTGCCCTGGTTGTACCACAAGTACATCGGGCACGACAATAACCGGGACTGGTACATGCAGACGCAACCGGAGACGCAGGCGGTAAGTCGGGTGCTGTATCAGGAATGGTATCCCCAGATCGTGCTCAACCATCATCAGACGGCGCCGTTTCCGGCCCGTATTTTCGTACCTCCGTTCGCTGATCCGAGCAATCCGAACATCCATCCCCTCATTCTGCGGGGCATCACCCTGGTGGGCAACGCCATGGCCACGCGGCTGGAGCAGAAGGGCAAGGCCGGGGTCGTTTCCCGTCGGGTTTTTTCGACCTGGTGGAACGGGGGCATGCGCACGGTGCCGTACTTCCACAACATGATCGGTCTGCTTACGGAGACGGCGCTCTACCGCTACGCCACGCCGCGCTATTATGCTCCCGATGAGCTTCCGGACAGCTTTGCCGGGGGGCTGCCCACGCGTGTGCCCACGACGGATTATCCCATGCCGTGGTTGGGCGGCTGGTGGCGCTTGCGTGATGCGGTGGAGTACATCTTCGAGACCTCCATGGCCACGCTCGAAGTGGCCGCTCGGTATCGGGAGGAGCTGCTCTGGAACATGTACCAGATGGGTCGCGAGGCCATCGAGCGGGGCCGGACGGGGTCCCCGAAGGCGTGGGTGATTCCTCCGGATCAGTGGGATCCTTCAGCAGCGGCGGCGTTGGTCAATGTACTGTGGCGAGGTGGGGTGGAGGTCTGGCGTGCGGAGGCGGCCTTTGAGGCCGATGGGCGTCGGTATCCGGCGGGCACGTACGTGATTCCGGCTGCGCAGGCCTTTCAGGCCTATGTGCGGGACCTTTTGGAGCCGCAGGTATATACGGACATCCGACGTCCGGGTCAGCCGCCGGAGCCGCCATATGATATTGCGGGCTGGACGCTTCCGAGCACGATGGGGGTGCGGGTAGAGCGGGTGGAGGGGGCGCTGGAGGTTCCCTCAAAAACCGTTATAGCATCTCCTGTAAAACCGAACCCCTCCATCACGGGCGGTGGGCGTTATGTGGTTTTCAGCCCGCGCGCAAACGACAGCTTTCTCTGGATGAACCGGGCCTTTGATATGGGGCTGTCCGTATACCGGCTCATGGAGAACGCTCCGGAGCTGGGTCCTGAGTACGGTATGGGCGCGATCGTGGTGGATCTGCAGGGGGCACAGGGGAGCCGATTTTTGCAGGCCGTGCTGGCCGAAGGGGCTCGAGGGCGTCGGGTTGCTGCGTTGCCCTCCGGGGCCCGGCCGTTGCGGCGCCCGCGGGTGGGGATTTATGAGCCCTGGCGTCCGAGCATGGATGCGGGATGGACGCGCTGGTTGCTGGAGCAGTACGGTTTTGTCTATCGCGGTCTGCGCGATCAGGACATCCGCAGGGGGAATCTCCGGCGGGATTTGGATGTGATCATTCTGCCTTCCGAGAGCGTGGGGCAGCTGGTCAGGGGTTTCGAGCCCGGCACGATGCCGGAGGAGTTCACCGGTGGGCTGGGCGATGCCGGACTGGCGGCGCTGCGCGCTTTTGTACGCGAAGGGGGGACGTTGGTGGCGCTCGATGAGGCGGCGCAGACGGTGATGCGCTATTTCGATGTACCCGTGGTTTCCGGGCTGGAGGGGCTACGGCGGGAGGAGTTCTACTGTCCGGGGTCGGTGCTGCGCATCTATGTCGACAGGCGCCATCCGATTGCCTGGGGGATGCCGGAAGAGGTTTCGGCCTATTTCATCAACAGTCAGGCTTTTGTGTGGCGCTCCCGCGCCGGTTCCGGGGAGGCGGGGCTGGAGCCCGGGCAGAGCCGGGATGGGGCGACGGTGGTGGCGATCTACCCCAGAGTTCCGCTATTGCAAAGTGGTTGGCTTCTAGGAGAACAACACCTGCAGGGGAAGGCGGCGGTTATGGAGGTCAAGCAGGGGCAGGGACGCTACATTCTGCTTGGTTTCGGGGTGCAATTCCGCGGTCAGCCTCATGCCACCTTCAAGCTGCTGTTTAACAGCCTGCTGTATGGAAGCTGAAGATCGCCAATCCCGACGGATCCGGGAAGCGGCGCCATGCGCCGCTCCTGGATCCCTGCGGGGCTTAGATTGTTTGCCGTATCTTAGCCTTGCGCTCATGAGCGAGGATTGGGGTTTCGGCTTATAAAGCCGTTATTGCATGAACAAAACACTCCAACACATACACACAAAAGCTCAAGCGCTTCAACGGCTCATCGTACTACCCGAAGGGGAAGAAGAACGCACCCTCAAAGCCGTAGAACTCATCCTACAAAAGCAGCTTGCTCGACCCGTATTACTCGGAAATCCGCAGCAAATCGCGGAAAAAGCCCAAAAGCTTGGACTCGAACTCGAGGGGGCGCTCATAGAAAACCCCGAAGAGTCAGCCTGTTTGGAGGAATACATCCAGGAACTGACACGTCTGCTTCAACCCAGGGGATTTTCCTCCGATCAGGTCCGCAAGCTCGCCCGGGATCCGCTCTATTACGGATCGCTCATGGTGCGGCTCGGCCGGGCCGATGGGCTGGTGGCCGGAGCCGTGCACACCACGGCCGATGTGCTACGGGCCGTGATTCGCGTTATCGGCGTAGACCCCCGATCATCGCTTGTCTCGAGCAGCTTTCTCATGCTTCTTCCCGGTGGCCAGGCGCTCACGTATGCGGACTGCGGGGTCATCCCGTATCCCACAGCCGAAGAACTGGCCACAATCGCTATCGACAGCGCCCGTATGCATGAACTGCTGACTGGGCAGGAGCCCCGGATCGCCATGCTTTCCTTCTCCACGAAGGGCAGCGCGGAACATGAATCCGTAGAGAAAGTGCGCCGCGCCACGATGCTCGTACGCGAGCGTCGACCGGATCTGCTCGTAGACGGCGAGCTACAGTTCGATGCCGCTTACGTGCCTGAGGTCGCCAGGCGCAAGGCCCCGGATAGCCCTCTGGCCGGAAGGGCAAACGTGTTCATCTTTCCCAACCTGGATGCGGGCAACATCGCCTACAAGATCACCGAGCGCCTAGCCGGCGCCCGGGCCCTGGGTCCTATCTTACAGGGAACAGTCAGGCCCGCCAACGATCTATCGCGTGGAGCCAGCGCACGGGACATTGCCGACGTCGTGGCGATCTGTGCTGTAAAAAGCCTCCTCCAGGAGCCCACCTGATGCGCATCGGGATCCTGCAGTACAGGCCCCGGTACCTGGACCGGGAAGGAAACCTCGATACGGTCGAGGGGTTGCTCAAGAGCGCACCGGCCCTTGATCTGCTCGTCCTGCCAGAACTGTTCGCCTCCGGATACTTCTTCCGCCGGCGGGAAGACCTCGAGCGCGTCGCCGAACCCATTCCGGAAGGGCCCACAACAGAGGCCGTGCTCCGGTGGGCGCGCCAGCTCAACGCCGTTATAGTAGCCGGCCTTCCGGAACGCACAGGAGAGCATTTCTACAATTCGGCGCTTATCGCTTCCCCCACGGGGGTTGTCGATGTATACCGCAAGGCGCACCTCTTCTACGAGGAGAAGCGCTATTTCAGCCCCGGTCCGGGTCCGCTTCGGGTATATGATCTGGGTCGGTTCCGGCTGGGGGTAATGATCTGCTACGACTGGCGCTTTCCGGAATGTGCGCGCACGCTGGCGCTCAAAGGGGCTGAAGTTATCGCGCATCCCTCTAACCTCGTTCGACCCGAAGCACAGGAGGCCATCCGGATCCGCGCTCTGGAAAATCGCCTCTTCATCGCCACGGCCAATCGATGGGGGGAGGAGTCCAACGGCAAAGAAGTGCTGCGTTTTACAGGGCACAGCCAGGTCGTCGACCCCAACGGAGAACGGATTCTGTTCACAGAACCCCAGGCGACCGGACTGTTCTGCGTCGACATCGATCCGGCGCTGGCGCGCGAGAAGCGCATCACGGCCTGGAACGATCTCTTCTTGGATCGCAGACCGGACCTTTACGAGCTATAGCCTTCAGTCAGGAAGCGTATCCGTGCTCCCGAAGCCACTGGCTCACCTGCCGGTAGATGCGCTCCAGGGGATCGATGTCGTAAACAGGCCTGAAGGGCAGGCCGGTGAGCAGTTCATAGAGCATCACGTAGCGCTCGGCCAGCTCCAGGCGCACCGACTCCGGCAGTATCGGGGTGGGTTGATGCGGATCTCCCTGGAATCCCTGCTCGAGCAGGTACTGACGGAGAAACTCCTTGGATAGCTGTCTGGGGCTTTCTCCCTGACGCAGGCGCGCTTCATAGTCGTCGGCGAAAAAGTACCGGGAAGAATCCGGCGTATGCAGTTCATCGATCAGGAGCAGGCGTCCGTGCCAGTCGCCGAACTCGTACTTCGTATCGGCCAGTATGAGGCCGCGTTGTTCGGCCATACGGGCTCCATGCCGATAGAGGGCCAGCGCGGTGGCTTCCATCTGCTCGTACACATCAGCCGGCACAAGGCCCCGGGCGATGAGCTCTTGAGGGCTCACGTCCTCGTCGTGACCGGAGAGGGCCTTAGTCGTCGGCGTGATGATTGGTTCCGGAAGGGGCTCGTAAGCCCGCAGCCCTTCGGGCAGACGCACCCCGCAGAGCTGACGCGCCCCCGAGGCGTAGACCCGCAACGCATGTCCGGCCAGGTACCCGCGCACGATGATCTCGACCGGATACGGGCGGGCCCGATGGCCGATGAGCACATGGGGATCCGGTACAGCTACCAGATGATTGGGAGCGATCTGTCGGCTCGCCTCCAAAAAGTAGGCGGCCAGCCCCACGAGAACCTGTCCCTTCAAAGGGACAGGGTCCGGAAAAACCCGATCGAAGGCGGAAACTCTGTCCGTAGTAACGAAGATGAGCCAGTCTCCGGCCTCATAGACGTCGCGCACTTTACCCCGTCGGTGTAGGTTCCAGGGAAAGTGGGTCTCCACAATGGCGCTCTTTAGCGCCCGCGGCCAGTCGATCACAGAAACCCCCTTTGCTGTTTGTCCCGCACTCCGGGCCATAACGGGCCGATACAGCCTTCTTGCACAAGATACGCACTGTGCCGATGCGGATGTCAGAGCCAATTCGCCCCTCGGTAGAGCTCCTCTAGGGCCAGGCGCACCGCTTCCTCCGATACCCCTTCCCGAAGACAGCTATACAGCAGGCGGTCGGCGAGCGCTTCTGCCGAGCCCGGCGGCCGGGGCGCGGGCATCTCAAAGAGCACCAGTTCTGTGCGCGTCCCGTACAGATAGGCGGATACAAGATCGGATGCGGGATCGGTGATCGACGGCAGGTCCGGACCGCAGAGCAACACATGGGCCAATCCGTGGCGTAACAGCCGGAGCGCAGCGCGCTGCAGGGTCTCCAGGTCGCATGTCGACAATCCCAACCCATCTTCCACGGCGCGGCTGTCGGCCACCAGCAGGTGGAATCTCTCCAGCCAGGTCTGCTGTAGGTTCTCCCCGACGGCCGGTTCCGGAGGATGAGTCAGCAAGAGTACCCAGGGCAAATGCCCCCATTCCGCATAGACGGTTTCCAGCCAGGCCAGCTGTCGGAGGCTCGGGGGATGCGCCACAAGCACCGCCTCGGGCCTCAGGCCCTGGGCCTGTACGGCCTCCAGCTGGACCTGCAGGGTATCCAGAGGTATTTCCACGCGATCCAGTTCCCGATCCGGTCCCCGGGCCGAGATCGCCACAAGCAAGCCCACCGGCTGCAGACCCAGGGCCTGCAGACGCCGGGCATGGGCGCTCCAGCCGGAGGAGCTCAGCACTTCATGCGCGCCCAGGCACAGGATGCAAGATCTCGGAGCTCCGGAGTCGGGGAACATACCCTCGCCGACCAAGACGAACGAATTATCAAAGCGGGGACGTCCGAGTCCAGCTTCGTCGTTGCACCAGATACAGGCCCAGAAGCACCACCGCCCCGCCCAGCATCTGGTAGCTGTGCAGCTTTTCGTGGAGCAGGATCACCCCGGCCGCCGTGGCCACCACGGGCACCAAGTTGCCGTAGACGGCTGTACGGGCAGCGCCGATGCGGCGAATGGAAGCTGCCCAGATAACATAGGAGAGCGCGATGGCCAGCAGTCCGGAATACAGCACGCCCAGATAAGCCCAGAGGGATATCTGCTCCCAAGCCGGAGGGCCTTCCAGCAAAGCGGCTCCCCAGAGCACAGGCAAGGCCACGGCCATGCTGAGCACGGTTATCGTCAGGGGACTTACCCGGCGCATGAGGGAACGGGAGAAGACCGTATAAAAAGCCCAGCACCAGGAACAACCCACGATCATCACGTTACCCAGAAACACGTCGGGACCCACAGAAATCTGGCGCCCACTGAAACCCACCACGAGCCCTACACCCGCCATGGCCAGCAACATACCCGAAAGCATCTGGGGACGAAGCCGTTCCTGGCCAACCAGATGGGCCAGAGAGGCCGTCCAGAGCGGGGTCCCGGAGAGCACAATGGCCGCATTAGCGGCCGTGGAACGATCTAGGCCCATGATGAAAAACACCTGATAGATGCCGTGTCCAACCAGCCCGAGTATCCCCACGCGAACCCACAGAAAAGGGGAGGCCTCCTTGAGCACGATATCCCGCTCCCGATGCCGGGTCCAGAATCCTACCAGTACACCCAGGGCGAGCGTGAAGCGTAGCGCGTTGAACCAGAACGGGGACAGCTCTCGCAGGGCGGCCTTGACTACCGTAAAGTTCAGTCCCCAAATGAAAACAACGAGTAAAACGGGCCAGGGCCCGTTGCGCAGTACGGTCCGATACATCCCGTTCCGTATGCAGAGGGAATAGACGGTTCTCATCTTCGCGGGGAGTCTGGGCACAGAACAGGCCAAGTTATCAGGGGTCGAGCTACAGAAACCAGCGCCCACCGGGTCGTTGCCCGCAACGATCAGCCGGATGTACCTTTTCCCATGCTGGCTTCCCAGAGGAGCGCAGAGCAGAAAGGAGCACTAGAGGAGGGAAACCACATGAACGCTCTCGATCACGTTGCCCTCCAGGGGGGAGGGAAAGTGATTACGCTGGAGCAATTCATCATCGAGCGGCAGGCCGAATTTCCCTACGCCACAGGGGAGCTGTCTCGCCTGCTGCGGGATATCGGGCTGGCGGCCAAGATCATCAACCGGGAAGTAAACAAAGCAGGCCTGGTTGATATTCTGGGGATTACGGGCGAACAGAACATCCACGGAGAGGACGTGCGCAAGCTGGATGTGTTCGCCAATCGGGAGCTCATCCGCGCACTCTCCCGGGGTGGGGAGTGCTGCGTGATCGCTTCCGAAGAAGAGAAGGATATCCTTTTCGTGCCGGGCTCAACGGGCAAATACATCGTGCTCATCGATCCGCTGGATGGATCCTCGAACATCGATGCCAACGTCACCATCGGAACGATCTTTTCCGTCTACCGCCGTCGGTCTCAAGAAGACAGCCCCGAGGCGCTTCGAAGAGACGTGCTGCAGCCGGGCAACCGACAGGTAGCGGCCGGATATGTGGTCTACGGATCAAGCACCATGCTGGTCTACACGACAGGACATGGAGTAAATGGCTTCACTCTGGATCCGAGTATCGGAGAATTTCTGCTCTCGCACCCGAGCATTCAGATCCCGAAGCGGGGCAAGATATACAGCATCAACCAGGGCTATTTCCGCTTCTGGGAGGCGGGTATGCAGCGGTATATCGAATACCTGCAGGAAGAGGACAAGTCCACAGGCCGCCCGTACTCTCTGCGCTATGTCGGCACGCTGGTGGCCGATGTGCATCGCACGCTCCTGTACGGGGGGATCTTCCTGTATCCGGCCTCGCGCAAGGATCCTCGGGGTAAGCTTCGGCTCATGTACGAGGCCAACCCCATGGCTTTTATCATCGAACAGGCGGGGGGAAGGGCCACAGACGGGCGGAGGCGCATTCTGGATATCGAGCCGGAATCCCTGCACGAACGCACGCCGCTGATTCTGGGCAGTGAGGCCGATGTCCTGGAGGTGGAGCGCTTTCTGCAGGAGGCAGAGCGCACGGCGCTATGAGCCCGATCGGGCCAGGTGTCGCAGGTAACTGACCAGCTGATCGAGCTCTTCCCGGCTCAGAAAATCGTAGGTGGGCATGATGGTGCCCGGCTTCAGAGCCCGTGCGTTATGGATCCATGCCCGCAACTCCTCATCCGAACGTTGTGCGATCTGATCGGCGATAGGATAGGTGCCCCGAAGGTCGTTGCCATGGCAGAACCAGCACCGATTTTCATCCCACAGCCGCCTTCCCGCCTCCAGAACCGGCTCGGAGGCCTGAGAGCGACCCTGACAGCCGCTCAGCAGAAGCAGGCCGATCAGCATCATTGCGCACGTGTCCCGCATAGTGCACAAACTCCGACTGGATACATCGCAAATTACCTATGAAGCAACCTGTTGCGCTAATCCTGCATGGGGGAGCCTGGGATATCCCACCGGAGGAACTGGAAGCCCACCGGGAGGGTATGGCCCGGGCTTTGGAGGTCGGTCGTCGGGCGCTGGAGGAGGGCCGCTCGGCGGTGGAAACCGTTGTGGCCGTACTCCGGACGCTGGAAGATGATCCCGCCTTCGATGCCGGCGTGGGGGCTGTGCTCAACAGAGCCGGAGAGGTGCAACTGGATGCCGGCCTCATGGACGGCCACCGGCTGGACTTTGGCGCGGTGGCCTGCGTACAGCGAGTCCGCAACCCCATCGAGGCGGCCTGGCATATTCTGCGCCATGGGGCAGGACAGTACAGCTTGCTGGTGGGACCGTTTGCCGAGGCCTACGCGGAGGCACACGGGCTACAGATCGTGCCCCCGACGTACTTTCTTACCGAACGGGAGCGAGAGCGCTTCCTGCGCCTGCAGGCCGAGGCTTACTATCACTCCAGCCAGGCCTTTCGCGGCAATCGGGCGCCCCGGGGTACGGTGGGGTGCGTGGCCCTCGACAGCGAGGGCCGTATCGCGGCCGGAACTTCAACGGGGGGAGCTCCGTACACGCTTCCGGGCCGAGTGGGCGATAGCCCGCTTCCCGGATGCGGCTATTACGCCTCCCCCTGGGGAGGCGCATCGGCCACGGGATGGGGGGAGGCGATCGCGCGCGTGCTGCTCTGTGGAGAGGCGGTGCGCGCCCTGGAGTCGGGTATGAGCGCGCAGGAAGCGGCCGAAAGCGCCCTGGCTCGCCTTGCCGAGCGGGTACGGGACCCGGAAGGGCACCCGGCCACCGGAGGGCTGATCGTACTCGATGCCCGGGGCCGGTTTGGGATCGCTTACAACACGCCTCGCATGGCGCGCGCTTTCTGGTCGGAAACCACCGGCGCCGTATGCGAGGTCTGATATTGCCCGGCTCCCTGTGGGCCTCTCAACTTGCCGCAGAGGCCCTGTGAAGGCCGGTAAGAGGGGTTCAACGCCATGAAATCCGTTATCCGTATTGCATCCGGACAGGGATTTTGGGGGGATTGGCCCCAGGCCCCGATCCACCAAGTGCGCCTCGGCCCGATCGATTATCTGGTCATGGACTACCTGGCCGAGGTGACCATGTCCATTCTGAAAAAGCAACAGCTTCGCAACCCCGAGCTGGGATATGCGCGGGATTTTCCGGAGCTCATGGAGGAGATCCTTCCGGATATCGTGGAGCGCAACATCCGCGTGATCACCAATGCCGGCGGGGTAAACCCGCTCGCCTGCCGGGACAGGGTTCTGGAAATCGCGCGCCGCAAAGGCATTCAGGTGTCCGTAGCCGTGGTGCTGGGAGATGACATTCTGGCAGATCTGGACCGGTTGCTCGCTGAGGGACATGAACTGCGGAATCTGGACACCGGAGAGCCCCTGAGCACGATTCGCGATCGTGTGCTGAGCGCGAACGTCTATTTTGGCGCCGCGCCCATTGTGGAGGCGCTCCGGCAGGGGGCCCAGATCGTGATCACGGGCCGTACCACAGACACAGGGCTTACGCTCGCCCCGATGGTCTACGAGTTCGGCTGGTCGTGGGAGCAATATGATCTGCTGGCCGCCGGGGTCGTGGCCGGACACATCAACGAATGCGGGGCGCAGGCCACAGGGGGGAATTTCACCGACTGGTATCGGGTGCCGGATCTGGCCCGCGTCGGCTTCCCTATTATCGAGGCCTACCCGGATGGTTCGTTTGTGGTCACCAAGCACGAGGGAACCGGGGGATTGGTCGATACCTTCACGGTTCGGGAGCAACTGCTCTATGAAATCGGCGATCCACGCGCCTACATCACCCCCGAATGCAGAGCCGATTTTACCAGCATCGAACTCGAACAGGAGGGGCCTGACCGGGTGCGGGTCCGCAATGTACGTGGAGGGCCACCGACGGAGTTCTACAAGGTCTCCATCTCCTACAGCGCGGGTTGGAAGGCCACGGGCACGCTCGTATATGCCTGGCCGGATGCCGTGGCCAAGGCGCAGGCCGCAGCCCGCATCCTCAAACAGCGGCTCGATGATCTGGGGCTTGTCTTTGAAGAATTCCGCGTCGAACTGGTGGGGGTAAACGCCTGCCATGAGACGATCGCCGAACCCGTTCAAGACCCCAACGAGGTCGAGTTGCGCCTGAGCGTGCGCTCTTCCGATTACCGATCCGTGGAGGAGTTCGGCCGACAGATCGCCCCCCTGATCCTGACCGGTCCTTCGTCCGTGACGGGTTTTTCCGGAGGGAGGCCGCGACCGAGTGAGGTCATCGCCTACTGGCCTGCCCTGCTGGCCAAGTCCGTGGTCACTCCTCGTGTGGTTCTGGACGCATCCTCATGAACGCGCTGGCCACACTGAATTACTACTTCCTGCGCTACCGGCGCTATTTTGGGACCGGGTTGCTCTGCGTGATCATCTCAAGCCTCTTCGGGGTCTTCGCACCCGTACTCGTACGCCAGATCATCGACATACTTCCCGTGCTCGAAGCCCTGAACAGGCTGGGTGCATGGAGCGCCTTCGAGCCCGCCCTGGTAGGGCTCCGCTACGTAGTGTTGACCGGCTACAGCCTGATGATCGTGGGCGTAAGCCTGCTGTCGGGGCTCTTTCTCTTTCTTACGCGCCAGACTATTATCGTCGCCTCGCGCCACATCGAATACGATCTCCGGAATCGGCTCTTTGCCCACCTGGAACGGCTCGGACCGGAGTTCTACCAGCGGTATGCGACCGGGGACCTCATGACCCGGGCTACGAGCGATATCGAGCGGGTGCGTCTCTATGTGGGCCCGGCGATCATGTACACAGCCCGTTCGGCCACGCTGGCGCTCCTGGCCCTGAGTATGATGCTGCTTATAAGCCCCACGCTGACCCTGTATACCTTACTGCCTCTACCCGTGCTGTCGGGGGTTATTTTCCTGGCCGCCCGCCTGGTCCATGAACGCTCCGAGAAGGTTCAAGCTCAATACTCACGGCTCAGCGTCCGAGCTCAGGAGGCGCTCTCCGGGGTGCGGGTGCTTAAGGCCTTTGCCCAAGAGACCTTCGAGCAGGAAGCCTTCGAACGCGAGGCCGACGCCTATCGGCGCCGCGCCCTGGAGCTGGCCCGGATCGAGGCGATTTTCAGTCCTGCCATGGTGTTTCTGATCGGCCTCTCGTCCCTGATCGTGCTCTGGGTCGGGGGCCGATACGCCATAGCGGGCAGGCTCACGATCGGCAACATCGCGGAGTTCTTTATCTACCTGACGCTGCTTACCTGGCCGGTGGCCTCGGTGGGCTGGATTCTGAACATGATTCAGCGTGCGGCCGCTTCCCAGGAGCGCCTGCTGGAGCTCCTCCGCTACGAGCCCAGAAAGGATACCCGGAGCCCGGAGAAGGGAAACATCCAGGGCCATTTCGTCCTGGAAAACGTCTCCTTCCGTTATGGGCCGGATCGCCCCTGGGTTTTAGAAGGGGTGAACCTGGAGATCCGTCCGGGTCAGTATATAGCTTTTGTCGGACCCAGCGGATCGGGCAAGAGCACGCTCATGCGGCTGCTTGTGCGCATGTACTGCCCGAGTGCGGGCCGGATTCTGCTCGATGGAAAACCCTTTGAGGAGCTCGACGAGGAAGTTCTTCGTGCCCAGATCGCTTTTGTGCCTCAAGAACCCTTTCTGTTTTCCGAAACCATCGCCTACAACATCGCCTTTGGCCGACCCGAGGCCACACGTGCGGAAATTGAGCAGGCCGCCCGCCTGGCCGCCCTGGACTGGGAGGTATTCCCCCAGGGGCTCGATACCCGAGTAGGTGAACGGGGAATAACCCTTTCCGGGGGCCAGCGGCAACGCGTCATGATCGCCCGCGCCCTGATTATGCAGCCCCGTGTGCTTGTGCTCGATGACGCGCTCTCGTCGGTGGATTTGGCCACGGAAGCCCGAATCATCGGCGCGATCCGAGCGTGGCGCGCCGATCGCACGCTCATCCTGGTCAGCCACCGCATCGCGGCCGTACAGGAGGCCGACTGCATCTATTATCTCGAAGGCGGACGTATCCGGGAAATGGGCAGACACGAGGAACTCCTGGCTCGGGGTGGGGCCTACAGCCGGATGTTTCGGCGCCAGCTGCTGGAGGCAGAGCTGGAATCGATCAATGGAGGTGATCAGGGGTACAGAGGGCCATGAACACCTACCTTATCCCTCTGGGTACGGGTTCTGCCATACCCACCACGAAACGGAACGTGAGCGCCTTTGCGCTCGTGCGCGAAGGACATGTCCTGCTCTTCGACTGCGGAGAGGGCACCCAGATGCGCCTGCTCAAAGCCGGGCTGAAGCGCTCGCGGGTGCGCCATATCTTTATCTCCCATCTGCACGGAGATCATTTCTATGGCCTCATCGGGCTCATCTCGAGCCTGGAGCTCATACAGCGGCGAGATCCTCTCTACGTCTACGGCCCCAAGGGCCTGCAGGCGTATCTGGACTTTATGTTTTCCCTTTCGGATCTCCAGCCGAGCTATGAGCTCATTGTCCATGAGGTGGATCCGGAGCGCTTCGAGGGAGGCGTCCTGCTCGATACGGAGGAATACTTCGTCGAGGCTCGCCCGCTGGTGCACCGCATATTCTGTATGGGATTCCGGTTCCAGGAAAAGCCCCGGCCGGGCAAGGTGAACGCCGAGCGGGCGCGCGAGCTTGGGATCACCGAGGACTGGCAGTTCAAGGCCTTGAAGGCGGGTGTGCCTGTTACGCTCGACAGCGGCCGGGTGGTGCGTCCGGAGGAGGTTGTCGGTCCTCCGCGCCCGGGAGCCTCGTTTGTCTACATCACGGACAGCCGTTTCTGTCCCAATGCGATTTTATTGTCCATGGACGCCGATGTGCTCTATCATGAGGCTACCTTCTCGCATGCGCTTCAGGAGAAAGCCGAGCAAACCGGGCATGCCACGGCGGTAGAGGCGGCGCGCGTAGCGCAGGCGGCCGGAGTGGGGCTTTTATTGCTGGGCCACTTCAGCGCTCGCTACGGAGACACAAGCGAGCTGGTCGAAGAGGCCCGTCAGGTGTTTCCCAACACGCGCGCGGCCGAGGAACTCCGTCCCCTCCGACTCCTGCCTCGTTCAGCACGGCAAACGTATGAGCAGTCCCGAAGATCATAACGCGTTCAGGCGAGCCTGGCCCACAGTTCGGCGCCTGCTCCGGTACCTGATGCCCTACCGGTGGCATGTGCTCGGGGCCTTCGTGCTCGTTGTGAGCCTTTCGGCCGCAGGTCCGCTGCGTCCTAAGCTCATTCAGGTCGCCATCGACGAGCACGTCATCGGTCGGGATCCGGCAGGGTTGTGGCATCTTGTCCTCCTGATCCTGGGTCTGCTCCTGCTGGAGGCGCTTTTAGGGTTTTCCAGCACGTACTGGACGCGCTGGATCGGTCAGCAGGCCATCTTCGATCTGCGCAGAGAGCTGTTCCGGCACATCCTCGGACTGGCACCCCGCTACTTCGATCGAACCCCGATCGGGAGGCTCCTTGTGCGCATCACGAGCGATATCGAGGCGCTCGATGATATGTTCTCGGCCGGTGTGGTGACGATCCTGGGCGATCTGCTGCGGCTCTTTTTCATCATCTCCATGATGTTCTGGCTGAGCTGGAAGCTGGCCCTTCTTACCCTGTCGGTGCTGCCCCTGTTGTTCTGGGTCACGTTCGCCTTTCGAAAACGGGTGGGCGTAATGTACCGCAAGGTCCGACATGAAGTGGCCCGAATGAGCGCCTTTCTGCAGGAGCACATCACGGGCATGAGCGTGGTCCAGCTCTTCGGCCAGGAGGGGCGCATTCTGGAGCGGTTTCGCGCGATCAATGACGCGCACCGGCAGGCGCAGATTCAGACCATCTTCTACTTTGCGCTCTTCTGGCCCTCGGTGCAGGTGATTTCAAGCCTAGCTATGGGGATCGTGCTCTGGTACGGGGGCATGCGGGCCCTCGAGGGGGCCATTACGCTGGGGATTGTGGTGGCGTTTCTGCAGTATATCCAGCAGTTTTTTGGCCCTATTCAGGATCTGGCCGACAAGTACAATACGCTGCTGGCGGCGCTGGCCAGCTCGGAGCGCATTTTTGAGGTGCTCGACACCCACGACAGAACGGAGAACCGGGCCCGGGTGCGTTCTATCGAAGGACTGGCCCCATCGGTGCGTTTTGAGCACGTCTGGTTTGCCTACGAGGAAGGAGAAGAGGGGCCTCGATGGGTGATCCGCGATGTGGATCTGGAGATCGGAGCGGGGGAACGGGTGGCCTTTGTGGGCGCCACGGGGTCTGGCAAGAGTACGCTCATGCAGCTGCTTGTGCGCATGTATGAGCCCCAGCGGGGCCGCATCTATTTCGGAGGGGTAGATGTTCGGGACATCGAGCTCGGGGTATTGCGCAGGGCGATTGTGAGCATCCAGCAAGATGTGTTTCTGTTCAGCGGAACGGTGCGGGATAACATCACGCTGGGCGATGCGGAAATCGGACTTGCGAATATCTGGCGGGCGCTTGAGGAACTGGATCTAGGCTCATGGGTCCGCACGCTTCCTCATGGGCTTGATACCTGGGTGGGAGAGCGGGGAGGTCGCCTTTCGGCCGGAGAGCGACAGCTTGTTGCCCTGCTCCGGGCCTGGGTGCGAAAACCCCGCCTGCTGGTGCTCGATGAGGCCACAGCAAACGTGGACCCGAGCATGGAAGCACTTCTGGAGCGGGCCCTGCGTGCCTGGCAGGGACGATGCACGATTCTCGTGGTAGCGCATCGGCTCTCAAGCGTCCAGCACTCGGACAGAATTTTCGTCATGCACCACGGCCGGCTCGTAGAACAGGGACGCCATGAAGAACTGCTCCGGCGCGACGGGATATACCGTAAACTGTACGAGCTAGAAACCGCAGAGCACCCGATCCCTTCCTCATCGCCTGAGACAAGATGAAGGCTCCGTGAGCACCGGCCTTTTCGCTCCAGAAGAGCGGTCCGAATATTTGTTACATAAGGTACATTATGTAAAGTAAGGAATCTCCCAACCTCACCCCCACCGGGCAATTCGCCCTGAACTTATCCGAAACGGTATCGGCGCCGGAGCCGGTTGCGTATCTGAATGGCCGTCAGGTTGAGTATGAGCACCACGAGCACCAGCAAAAGCGCCGTGGCAAATACCATGGGCGTGGCGGCCTCTACGTTCGGAGACTGGAAACCCACATCGTAGATATGAAAGCCCAGATGCATGAACTTGCGCTCCAGATGGAAAAACGGCGGATTATGATCAAACGGCAACTCGGGAGCCAGTTTCACCACGCCCACAAGCATCAGCGGGGCTACTTCTCCGGCGCCGCGCGCCACGGCGAGAATCATCCCGGTCAGAATGCCCGGGCTGGCACCGGGCAGCACGATACGCCATATGGTCTGCCATTTCGTGGCCCCAAGGGATAAAGAAGCTTCCCGCAGGCTCTGCGGCACGGCGGCCAGCGCCTCTTCGGTGGCCACGATCACCACCGGAGCCACCAACAGCGCCAGCGTGAGTGAAGCCCAGAGGATGCCTCCGGTGCCGAATGTGGGCGTGGGCAGGCGCTCCGGATATAAGAGCCGGTCGATGTGCCCGCCCAGCAGGTAAACGAAAAACCCCAGCCCGAAAATACCGAATACAATGGAGGGTACGCCGGCCAGGTTGTTGACCGCGATCCGAACGGCGGACAGGATCCAGCTCCGCTGGGCGTACTCGTGCATGTATAGAGCGGCCATGACTCCGAAGGGCACCACAAAAACGGACATAAGCAGGGTCATCATGACCGTTCCAAAAATGGCCGGGAACACCCCGCCTTCCGTATTGGATTCCCGAGGTTCGCTGGAAAAAAACTCCCACAGCCGTGCCGCGTAGACGCCCATCTTGCCCGCCATATCCAGATCATTGGGCCTGTAGGCGCGAATGACCTCCGAGATCGGCAATGTCCGGCTCCGGCCTTCGATAGTACGTAGCTCTACCGTGTAGCGAGCGTCTTCCTGTCGTAGACGACGGGCACGTTCGGCAAGCTCCCGATATCGGGCCTCCAGATGGTGAAGTGTTTCTTCCAGTCTTGCGATCACCTCCCGCTGGCCCAGCCTTTCGGCCCGGGCACGCCGCAGACGGATCTGCTCCATGGCGTAGTTCACATCGCCAATATCGCCCTTTTCCAGCGCCAGAATAGCCTCGTAGCGCCGGTGGGCGGGCTCCAGGTGGCGCATGAACGCTTCAAAGGCCCTCTGTCCGGAAACAACCCCTTCCGGTGTGCGCACAGCCGCTACGAACCCGATGAAAGGACCCCACTGACGGCGTTCGATGAACACGGCGCCCTGGAGACGGGCCATCTGCACAACCCGATCCCGCGCCACCCAGATGAAATCCACCCCGTATACATCCCGGTTGCCGATGCGCACCTGGAGCCGGCTGACCCCCGGACGGCCGGGCACGGGCTCCTCCTTGCGAATCTCTCCCAGGTATACGGTCCCATCCTGCATGCGCAGAGCCCACAGGTCTCCGGGCCAGAAGGCCAGCGTGCCCCGTAGAAACAGCAGCCCTACGAGCCAGAAAAGCATGAGCACAAGCACGCTCAGCCCGGCGCCCAGCAACCAGATCCAGGGCGTACCCAGCTTCCAGGGGTTGTTCTGCGCCGAGGGAATCGCTCCTTTCTCCATCGACCGGCTCGCCACAGGAGGCGTGTTCATCTTTATGCCCTCTGGTATTTGCGCCGGATTCGCAGGCGCACGACTTCGGCGGCTGTATTCACCAGAAACGTAAGACCGAAGAGCAGCAAACCGGAGAGAAACAGCACGCGATAGAGCGTGCCCTGATAGGGCGCTTCGGGCAGTTCTACGGCGATATTGGCCGAAAGAGCCCGAAATCCGTTGAATGGGCTCCAGTCTAGAATCGGGGTATTCCCCGTGGCCATGAGCACGATCATGGTCTCCCCTACCGCCCGGCCAAAGCCGATCATGATGGCGGAAAAGATTCCCGAACCGGCGGCCGGAAGTAAGATCCGCAGGGTCGTCTGCCACTCCGTGGCCCCCAGAGCCAGGGAGGCGTGCACGTAGCTGCGGGGCACGCTGGAGAGCGCATCCTCGGCAAGCGTGAAAATGAGGGGAATGACGGCAAAGCCCATAGCAAAACCCACCACGAGCGCGTTGCGCTGATCATAGGACAGGCCCAGCGCCTCCCGCGCCCAGTCGGGAAACGAGCCCCTCATCCAGATCCGCTCGATAAGGGCCCCCAGCTCAATGGATACCAGCAGGGCGACGACTACCAAAGCGAAAACAAGAAAAACCTCCATATGCCGGGGGATTCGCCTCGGATAGCGTGCCAGAATTCGGCTCCACAGAAGGGCCCCAGCGATGACAACTAGCGGCAAGATCAAGAATACCGCCAGCACCCCGGGCACAGCGCGAGACAGAAAGGGCGCCACCACGAGTGCGGCCACAAACCCGAGCACCACGCTGGGCAAAGAGGCCATGAGCTCAACCATGGGCTTGACCACTCCCCGCCAGCGGGGATGGAGAAACTGAGCCGTGTAGATGGCCCCCAGCAGGGCCACAGGAATAGCAAAGAGCAGGGCGTACAGGGTGCCCTTCAGCGTGCCGAAGATCAGAGGTACCAGGCTGAGCTTGGGCTCAAAGTCGTCGCTTCCCCCCGTGGACTGCCATACGAAAGCGGGTCCCTCATAGCCCTCGTACCAGATTTTGCCGAAGAGGGCCTTCAGGGACACTTCCGGGTGCGGATTTTCCAGACGCCAGTGCCGGTAGGCTCCATCTGCCGTGATCGCGAGCACGCCATCCCCCCGGGGGGCGAGTATGGCTTCGCTCAAAGGCAGGGAGGTGTAGAGGGTCAGCAAGGTGCGTTCCGAGGTGGCGTGATACAGACCCAAACGTCCCTGCGGGTCTACAGCCAGAAAACAGCGGTTGCGTTCGGAGCTCTGCAGAATCTCTATCGGGCCCGGCAGGGGGCGATATTCTTCATGCGCGATCCGGAAGTGTTCTGCGCCCCCCTGGCTGCGCACGAAAAACCCAACCCGCACATGTCCCTCTGCATCGCCGATTACGAGGGAGCGCTCCCCGATCAGAAGGGCCAGACTCCGAATCCTGCTTTGCCGGTTTGGCTGGCCGGGCGTAGTGAGTACGGTATCGGTCAGGCCCTGCCAGGCACGGCCTTCGTAGCGATAGATGCGCAGTCGCCCCTCCGCGCCTCCGACATACAGGACGGGGGCGCGGGATGCGAGCAGGTAGGTGGATACGGAGTCAACAAGAAGCGCCTCTATCCTTCCCCCCGGGTAGCCGGCATAGAGTTTCCCCTGCGCGCTCAGGCCCACCCAAATGCCCGTATTCCGATGATACTGCACCTCTCGGAGCGCCAGCGTATCCGATAGCTGCCAGAGGCTGTCTGGCTGTATGCGCAATCGGACAGGGCCGGCATCGGTCTGGGGATGCTCCCAGCGAAACTGTCCCAGCCACAGGCGTCCGTCTTCGGCAAAGAGCGCGGCGGCGCCGGAGGGAACATGCCACCAGGCCGCGCGCAGGCGGCCAGCCCGCTCCATACCGGGCACAGGCAGGCTGTCCTGCAGGCGGCCTGAAGCCAGATCATAGATGCGCCAGCCGAACCGATCTCCCAGCACGGCCAGCGCGCGCTGGCGCTCATCGATCCGGGCAAGCAGCATGCGCTCCCCAGGGATGAGGCCCTCGAGCGCACCGTCCATCTCAGACTGTACCCGAGCGCCTCGCCAGAGCGGCAACTGCTCCAGAAAGATGAAAACCAATATGCCCAGCACCGCCGCGATCACCCCCACCCCTCCCAGGGTGATGATCCCGCGGGCCAGACGATCGATCCAGCGCGCCGATGGGGTAGCCATGGGTTCAGGTATTATCGGGATCCAGCCCGAGTTTGCGTCGTTCAGCCTTGAGCATATCCGTGTGCAGAGGCAGATACCCGTCCCGGATGACCACCTCCTGCCCCTGCTTGCTGAGCACGAAGTTCAGAAACTCGCGCACAAGAGGATCCATCTCCCCGTTCGGTTTGCGATTGATATAGATGTAGAGGGGACGCCAGAGAGAATAGCGACTGCTGTAGACATTCTCCGGGGTAGGAGCAAAACAGGGATCCCCCTCCTTGTTGGCCACTGAGACGGTCTTGACGCCGGAGGTGACAAATCCGATGCCGCTGTAGCCGATCCCATTGGGATCGACGGAGACACCCTGCACCACAGAGGCCGAACCGGGCTGTTCTTTGACGTTGTCCTTAAAATCCCCCCCACCCAGAGCGTGGTCTTTGAAGAATCCGTAGGTGCCCGAGGCGGAGTTGCGCCCGTAGAGCGAGATGGGCCGATTGGCCCATTCCCCGCTCAACCCCAGATCGCCCCAGGTGCGGATGTCTTGGGGGTATCCAAGTAGGCGGGTTTTGGAAAAAATAGCGTCGATCTGGGGCAGGGTAAGACAGTCAATGGGGTTGTCTTTGTGCACGAACACGGCCAACCCGTCCAGGGCCACGGAAACCTCCGTTGGGGGGTAGCCGAAGGCTTTTTCGAAGGCGTCTTGTTCACTGGCCTTCATAGGCCTTGACATGGGACCCAGCTGGGCAGTGCCCTGAATGAGGGCGGGCGGCGCCGTGGAGGATCCTTTCCCCTCCACCTCGATCTTCACGTTCGGATAGTATTTCCTGAACTCCTCCGCCCACAGGGCCATGAGGTTATTCATCGTATCCGAACCGATACTGCTCAGCGTGCCCGCCACACCGGCTTTGGGCCGATACTCCGGAAGGTCCGGATCCACGCTGATTGCATACAATCCCCCCAAGGCCGCCTCTGTGGTGTCCACGAAGGCGGAGATATCCGCCTGGGTACGATCGGATCCCCCCTTGCAGGCAGCCAAGAGCAGGAGGCAAAGCCAGCTATATCGGCGCATACGACGTTCTCCTTCGTAAAAGCACCACGCAAAGCTACGCAGATCCAGGTCATCTCTGTGTTAAGAGAACGTTAACAGACGTCGGGCTCTTTTTTCTGAGCCCCCGGGAGCCGAATTTTGTAAGGTATTTGTAAGGTATCCGGAAACAGGATCGTATGGGCTTCTCCCTGTCCAGGCCCGAGGTGTCGGGCGGAAGCGCAAGCCAGAAGGACTTCGGCATGTATCCGGTGAAGTTGCGCACGGAATCCGTCAGCTTCTGGTATGGATCTAATCAGGCGCTCAAGAACATCACCATGGCCATTCCGGCCAACCAGGTGACCGCGCTGATCGGGCCTTCCGGATGCGGCAAGTCGACGTATTTACGCCTCTTCAACCGCATGAATGATCTCATCGAAGGTGTGCGCATTACGGGCCGTGTGCTGCTTGATGAGCAGGATATCTACGCCCGCCATGTGGACGTAGTCCAGTTGCGCAAGCGGGTAGGCATGGTCTTTCAGAAGCCCAACCCGTTTCCGAAATCCGTCTATGATAATGTGGCCTATGGACCCCGGATCAACGGGGTGCGCAATCGGGCCGAGCTGGATCATATCGTCGAGGAAGCCCTCCGACAGGCAGCCCTCTGGGAGGAGGTCAAAGATCGCCTCCACGTGAACGCGCTGGAGCTTTCCGGGGGACAGCAACAGCGGCTCTGCATCGCCCGCACGCTGGCGGTCAAGCCAGAGGTGATCCTGATGGACGAGCCCACAAGCGCGCTGGATCCCATCTCTACAGCCAGAATCGAAGAGCTTATCGTGGAGCTCAAATCCCACTATACCGTGGTGATCGTCACGCACAATATGCAGCAGGCGGCGCGGATTTCCGATTACACGGCCTTTTTTTATCTCGGCGAGCTCATCGAGTTTGGTGCCACAGAGCAGATCTTCACCGCGCCCATGCGCGAAGAGACGGAGAAATACATTACCGGGCGTTTTGGATGACGGGCTTGCTCTCCCCTGCCCTGGAGGCTATTTTGCAACCCCATAGAGGATCGTCCTATGTACCGGCATTTCGAGCGTGAGCTGGAGTTGCTCAAGCGTGAGCTCATCCGCATGGGCTCCCTGGTGGAGGAACAGATCGCCCACAGCCTCGAAGCCCTGGAGCGGGACGATGACGCGCTGGCCGGGCGTGTAAAAGAGACCGATATCGAGGTCGACGCCATGGAGATCGCCATCGACAAGCGTATCGAGCGGCTGTTGGCGCTCAACCAGCCCGTGGCGGTCGACCTGCGTCTGCTGATTGCGGCCTTGAAGATGAACAACGATCTGGAGCGCATGGGGGACCAGGCGCGCAATATCGCCGAACACGTCATCCAGATCCAGGGCGTACCTGGTGAGCTCATCAACCGCATGCAGATCCGCCAGATGGCCGACCTGGCCTCCCGCATGGTGCGCGATAGCCTGAATGCCTTCATCTACCAGGACGTCTCGCTGGCTTACGGAGTCCTGGAACAGGACGACATGGTGGACCAGCTACACCAGCAAGCATACCGAATCGGCGCGGCTTATATGCGCGAGAAGCCGGAGGACATCGAAAACTGCCTGCACATGCTGTCGGTGGCCAAAAACCTGGAGCGTATCGCCGATCTGGCCACGAACATCGCCGAAGACGTGGTCTTTCTGGTCGAAGCGCGGATCATCAAGCATCAGGGCCGCCTGGAGAGCCGGCCTGACTCCGGTCATGGGAATTGACCCCAAGCTGCTGGAAGACTACCTCAAGACCATATACGCCCTGGAAGAACAGGGTGAGCGCCCCACCACAAGCCGCCTGGCGGAGCTGATGGGCGTCAGCCCCGCCTCGGTCACGGATGTAATGAAGCGCATGGCTCAGGAAGAGTACGTCGATTACGTGCGCTATCAGGGGGTTACGCTCACCCCCGCGGGCCGCCAGCGGGCGCTTCGGGTCGTGCGTCGACACCGGCTATGGGAGCTGTTCCTGGCCGAGGTGTTGGGCTTCAGCTGGGACCAGGTGCATGAGATTGCCGATCAGCTGGAGCACATCGAATCCCCGCTGCTCGAAGAGCGGCTGGATGCCTTTCTTGGCCATCCTAAAGTGGACCCGCACGGCCACCCCATCCCCGATGCATCTGGCCGTATCGAGCCTATCGAGGCCATAGCGCTTGCCGACCTACCCCCCTCCGGGGAGGCCCGTATTGTCGGGGTCTCCGATACGCATCCCGAATTCCTGCGCTATCTGTCCAGGATCGGCCTCAAACCCGGGGTGCGTGTGGGGGTCCTGGAGCGCTTTCATTTCGACGGTTCCGTGCAGATCCGGGTGGGTAAGGAGGAGCGGCTGCTCAGCCCATATGCCGCCCAGAATATTCTCGTCGTTCCCCTGCAGTAGCTATACCCACGGACTGCTCCGGGCAGCAAGGGCAATGCGTTCCGTATCCAGCGCAATGACGAGTTCTTCCTGAGTAGGGATTACCCATAGCTGGACCGCTGAATGATCCGCAGAGATGCATCCCTCCTGCCCCACAATGCGCTGGTTTCGCTCCGCATCCAGTATAATTCCTAGCCCTTCCAGCCCGAAAACGGACCGAGCGCGTATGTAGGGGCTATTCTCCCCTACTCCGGCGGTAAAGATGATCGCATCCAGCCCGCCAAGTACGGCCATGAAGGCGCCGATATAAAAGCGGATCCGATAGGTATATACGTCCAGCGCCTGCTGGGCGCGCACATCGCCCTGCTCCGCCTGTTCAAGGAGATCACGCATGTCCGAAGCATATCCGGAAAGACCCAGCAGGCCACTGTAGCGGTACAAAAGCGCGTGCACCTCCCCGAGCGTGAGCTCTTCTTTTTCCACCAGATAGAAAATCACTGATGGGTCGATATCCCCGGATCGTGTGCCCATAACGAGTCCGCTCAGCGGAGTAAAGCCCATCGAGGTATCCACGGAATAACCGTCCCGTATGGCCGCCGCGCTGGCCCCATTGCCCAGGTGCAGGGTGATGAGCCGGCTGCCCTCCCGCGGCCGTCCGGTGAGCTCGTAGTAGCGCCGGGAGACGTAGTAATGACTTGGCCCATGAAAGCCGTATTTACGAATGCGGTAGCGCCTGTAGAGCCGGTTGGGAATGGCGTACAGATAGGCCTCAGGAGGTAGGGTCTGGTGAAAGGCGGTATCAAAAACGGCTACGTGCGGCACATCGGGCAACAGGGCCTGAGCGGCTTCGATCCCTTTCAGATTGGCCGGATTATGTAGCGGAGCCAAATCGAAAGCGTCTCGTATGGCCTCCTTGACCGCCTGTGTCAGCAGTACGCTACCGGAAAACGTTTCTCCCCCATGCACTACCCGATGGCCCACGGCTTCTATCTGCAGGGGGACGGGCCAGGGTTCTGGAGGGGAAACAAGCAGGCGCAGTACCTGTTCGATAGCCGCGCTGTGATGGGGTATCTCTAGGACCATGCGCTCTGGAGGCCTGCCCATCGCCTCCCAGTTCAGGATGGAGGATACAGCCCCGATGCGCTCTACAAGGCCTCGGATGAGCCAGCGACGCTGGCGGGTTTCGATCACAGTAAAACGCACAGAACTCGATCCACAGTTGAGCACAAGCACCTGCATGGTTTCCCCTCCTCAAAAACTCATACGCAGTTGCAGCTGGGCCCAGGTGCGCGGGGAAAGGCCGGGGCTTGCCTGGCCGCTGTATTCGGCCCACACCTCCAACCCTCTGGGCAGGCGCCAGGAGAGACGCCCGCTCCAGCGCACGTTCCATCCAGGCGAGAAGCCATCGGTGAGAAGAAAGGCCGCCCACCCATACCGGTTATGTTGCCCTACAAGATGGCGCACCTGTGTCTCCACAGCCAGCCAGAACGTATGCCCCCGGAGGGGACGCTCCAGGCGTCCATCCAGACCCCGAATCTGTACGTGAACCCCTGTGGAGCGGTCCTGCCGATGCGTTAAGACCACCAGCCCTTGCGCGTACTGCATCGGACGCACCTGGGCCATCGCCCCCAGCTGGAGGGTCAACTGGCGCAGGGCCACGTTGCGGCCAGGAAGCAGGGCGATGTACTGCTTCTCCTCAGCGTAGCCCATCTCCCCGATCCCATACCATCGTCCGATCAGGGGAAAACGACCCGACAGGGAGAGGCGATCTCGTTGCTGTTGCTCTTCCCCGAGTGCGCGCTGCTCGCGAGCCCGACTTCGTTCATGTTCCAGCGTGAGCCGGCGATCCGGATCCAAGGGAGCCAGCTCCAGGGTATGGCGCACCCCCCAGCGGTAGTTTGGGCTCATTCCGGATGTGCCTTTTAGCCCTCTGCCCTGCAGGGCGCCAGTGTATTGCCAGCGGGATCGAGGATCAAGCCAGCGCCAGGAAAGGGTAGCCCGGCCCTCGAATCCAATCAAGACCCGATCAGAGGGCACGCGAAGTCGGATATATCGCCCCTCTCCGGGCAGCGCAGCCGGACGGAACTCGTCCAGCTGGGGATGGCCATCTCCGTTGTGATCTTCCCAGACGTACTGGCCCAGCTCCGGCCCCACAGGCAGGAAAATTTCCTCAGTAAGCGGCTCCTGCGTACGCCCCACAGACCAGCGCAGGCGTACTTCCCGATCGGGGCTGGCCGGGGAGAAAAGCCAGACCGCTTGCCCCTCCGAGGCGAACACGCTCCTTTCCCCTCCGGTGGGCGTCCAACTTCTCAGGTAGCCGGCATGCATTTCACCCCATCCCCGACTACGGCGCCAGCGCAAATCGGCAAGCCGGATGTAAAGCTCCGCTCGCTCCCGTCGCCATCCCCTGCGTGACCATACGGAGAGATGTCCAGTAGAGGGTTTTTCAAGCAGACGGCCCTCTATGGACAGCCGCAGGGGTTCTTCCCTGAGGGGAATGGCCACCCAGAGCTCTCCCTCTCCCACCCGATAGGCGCGGGCGCCCTGATGGCCTTCCAGGTGCAACCGAGCCCCAACCCCCCAATCGGATGGCAGGGTCTTTTTCCCCTCCAGAAGCGCCCATCCGCCACGGGATCGTTGATTCTGAATCCGATCCGACCCGTAGCTCCAGCCGACCAAGCCACCCAGACCCTGCCCGATGCGACTCTGCATCTCCAAGCGCAGGGCTTCAAACCCTGCCGCGTTGCGTATGGCCGCCACTTCCCATCGTCCCCTGGCCGGATCCTCCGCATGCCAGTTCACCCGCAGCTGTCCGAGGGCACCCGGACGGAAGAGGCCGCTCGATCGAAGCAGGCTATCTCCGGACCAAGGATCCCAGACGTTCCAGTATCGTCCCCAGTCCGGGGGCAGGGCTTCTTCGGCAAAGACCAGTTCCGGAAGGCTGTAGGAAAGCTCTATTGAACCCCGCCCGGACAGAAAGGCCATACTGTTCGCATAGCGCAGGCCAAAGGCGGGATCTATGAAACCGGGGCGCGGCAACAAACCCTCCAGGTACAGTCTCCCCCACCGGGCCAGGGGGAACTCCAGAAATCCCCGATAGCGCTCCCCTTTCGGCAGGGGCAGGGCGACCTCATAGCGACCCCGCCCAGGGCCTACCCATTGATAGGCGATGCCTCCCACTCCGATAGGGAATCGCTCGTAGGCTCCCTTGCCAGGACCCACGTAGCGAAATCGCACGTTCCAGACCGTATCGCGCGCTTCTCCCCTCCACAGACGCCAGAACACAAAGGGCTGGCCTTCCCAGAGCGTATCGGCACGTACGTAGAAGATTCCTCCTTGCCGGGGTCCCGTCCAGGGGGAGGCGGGCTGCAGATCCGCTCCTGAAGCGGGCTGATCTGCCTCCCGCAACCAGCCCATCCGAAAGCCCCCGTTTTCCCTGCCCAGGCGCACTTCTCCGGCCCAGATGGATCGCTGTGTGGCCTCGGAGACATACTCGAAAGTCACCTCCACGCGCGTATCCCGGCGCGGCAGGCGAGATGCACTGAAGAACAACTCCCCCGTAGCGTAATCCAGCCGATAATCCACCTCCCTTTCCAGCAGTACTCCGTTCCAGTAGACGCGCTCCGATCCGGCCACGATCCATATCAGGCTCTCTCCGAGGGCTCCACGCAGCCGGTACGGCCCCAGCACCCCTTCCTGAAGCTCGAGAACCTCCCTCTGAAAGCGCCCCCTTTCTCTGCCTGCAAGCATCCGCAGACCCCACAGAGAATCCCGGTAGGTGGCCTCCAGCCCCTCCAAACGACGCCTTCGGTTGTAAAGGGGCAGGGCCATCTGGCCTTCCAGATTGCCCAGAGCGAGCCGAAAGCGCTCCCCGAATACCTCCAATCGGGCTCGTTCGAATTCCGCAAGCGGACGAGTACTGCCCTCCAGAAACAGAGGGACGCTCTGATCCGAAAGCAGGCCCCGCACCCGCACCCCCTCGGTGAGCTCACCCTCCAGTTCGATCTCCAGCGCGGAACTCAGGGTCGGGTCCCCTCCGGAGCCCAGGAGCACCCCCCGACGCAGGCTACCGCGCAGTTCAAGTCCTGTTTTTCCTTCCCCCGGAGGCCTCAACAGGGCCCCGGACTCCCAGAGGCTATCGAGAGCCAGTTGCAGACTGTCCGGCAACAGCAAAACAGTGCGTACCGTATCCCGCTGGCCCCAGACCAGCAGGGGGAGCCCCAGCAGAAAAAGCCCAAGCAGGCTACTGCGAACAGGCCTGCCGGAACGCATACAGCCTCTCACCGGCGGCAATCAGCACCGTCCCATCGGGCCACGCTACCAGAATCCGTCCGGGTATGCGCGCTATCTCCCGGGAGCCGGAAAAGGAAAGGCAACCAGACCAGTTTCGAGCAACCAGAAGCAATCCCGTTGGAAGCATGCGAATGCGCTCCACCTCAAGCGGAACCGGGATGCGCAGGGAATCCATCCCCGTTCTACCCTCCAGGACCACTACACCGGGGTGCAGACGATACGTTCTGCCGGATTCGTCCCGGATCACATCCCGTATGGCTTCTGAGAAGCGCACCCGTCGATGTATGGCGCCCGTAACGGGATCCAGCTCCCGGATCTCGAATCGACTCCAGACCAAGAGGCCGTAGCGGATGGAGAAATGCATGCCTCCCGTTTCGGAGCTGAACGGGATTCGCCGCAGCACAGCACCCCGGCTATCGAGCACCACAATCGCCCCGGATCGATCCCACAGATAAATACGCTGCGGCGATCCGGCCAGCGCCACCGCATCCGAGGCCGAATACGGTAGACGAACAAGATGCCAGAACGGCCGACCCTGCAGATGCCACAATCCGCCGTCGGCGGTCAGGATCCAGGCGCTCCGGGCCCCGGACGGTACAGCGTCCACAACAGGGGTGGGAAACCAGATCGTGTCTCCCCGAAGCACCTGCACGCCCAGCAGTAGGGCGAAAGCGGAGGCATTCATGGCGTCGAGAGGGCACCTATGGCCTTTCGGCCAATGTCTCGTCGGTAGTACATTCCCTCAAATTGCACCGCATCCACGCCCGCATAGGCGCGTCGGAGCGCTTCTTCCAGCGTATCTCCCATACCCGTTATCCCCAGCACACGACCCCCGGCGGTCAGAAGGCGCCCAAACTCATCCCGACGCGTGCCGGCATGGAAGACGAGCACATCCGGTGGTACGGCATCCAGCCCCTCGATCGGGATACCCGTTTCGTAGGCGCCCGGATATCCGGCCGAAGCAAGCACCACGCAGGCGGCGTATCCGGATATCTGCTCATAGGGCCGCTCCCAGCGGTCTTCGAGCATGAGCTCCGGGTTTCGCCACAGGGGCAAGACCACCTGCGCTTCCGGATCGCCCAGCCGGCAGTTGTATTCGATCACATAAGGTCCCTCCTCGGTGAGCATGAGGCTGATGTAGAGAAACCCCCTGTACGGGGTGCCGCGGGAGACCATCCCCTCCAGCGTGGGCTCCAGGATGCGGGTTCGGACAACCTCCAGCACTTCCGAGGACAGAAACGGCGTGGGCGCATAAGCTCCCATGCCTCCGGTGTTGGGTCCGGTATCCCCTTCCCCCAGGCGCTTGTGGTCTTCGGCCGGGGCGAGCAGCAGGTACGCGGTGCCATGGACCAGAGCAAATAGCGAGGCCTCCCGGCCCTGGAGGAAACGCTCGATTACGACCTGTGATCCCGCCTCCCCGAAGAGCTCCCCAGAGAGCATGCGGTCCAACAGGGCGTCTGCCTCCGAAAGGGAATCCGTGATCAGGACGCCTTTTCCCGCCGCCAGCCCATCGGCCTTGAGCACATAGGGTGGCGCAAAGGAGCGCAGGAATCGGTGGGCCTTTTTGCGCTCGTCGCGCCCGAAAATCCCATAGGGGGCAGTAGGGATACCCGATTCGGCCATAAAGCGCTTGGCGAACGCTTTGCTTCCCTCCAGGAGCGCGGCCTTGCGAACCGGACCTATCACGGGCAGGCCTTCTGTTGAGAAGGCGTCCGCGATGCCGGCCACAAGCGGGGCCTCGGGGCCCACGATGGTGACGTCGATCTTCTCCTGGCGGGCGAAGGCCAGAAGCCCCGGGATATCCGTGGCTGCTATGGGCACGTTTCGGGCCAGCGTTTCGGTGCCTGGATTGCCCGGAGCGCAGTACACCTTCAGCCCGGGAATGCGAGAGAGCGCCCAGACGAGCGCATGTTCTCGTCCGCCGCTTCCGACAACGAGCACGTTACGAGGCATCATCCGATCTCCCCGGCAGAAGTTAGAACGCACCCAACAAAAAAGCCCGGCCAGAAGAGACCGGGCCCTGTTGTTTCTCCCGGACCTCAGCTTACCTGTGCAGCCAGGGCCTGAGTGACTTTCTGCGCGGCCTCTTCCAGCTCCACGGCCGGGATGATGTTCAGACCCGATTCGGCCAGCATCTGGCGGGCCAGCTCGGCATTCGTTCCCTGCAGGCGTACAATCAGAGGCACGCGTACATCCACTTTGCGCGCGGCCTCGATGATACCGGCCGCCACGCGATCGCATCGCACAATGCCGCCGAAGATGTTGACCAGAATCGCCTTCACGTTCGGATCCTGCAGAATGATGCGGAAGCCCGCCTCAACGGTCTCGGGGCTAGCCCCGCCTCCCACGTCGAGGAAGTTGGCCGGCTCTCCTCCGGCCAACTTGATAATATCCATGGTCGCCATGGCCAAACCGGCCCCGTTGACCATACAGCCCACATTCCCATCCAGCTTCACGTAGTTGAGCCGATATCGAGAGGCCTCCAGCTCAAGGGGATCTTCTTCATGCTCATCCCGTAGTTCGGCATACTCCGGGTGCCGGAAGAGCGCGTTATCGTCGAAGGTGATTTTAGCATCCAGAGCCAACAGCCGGCCGTCGCCGGTGAGCACGAGCGGATTGATTTCCGCCAGCGAACAGTCCAGCTCCTCATAGGCTCGATACAGCGCCTCGATAAAGTGCACGGCGCGGGTAAAGAGTTCTCCGGAGAACCCCAGCCCGAAAGCCAGCTTGCGAGCCTGGAAAGGCACAAGACCAACGGCAGGGTCGATCCACTCCTTGAGGATCTTCTCCGGGCTCTGCCGGGCTACCTCTTCGATCTCCACCCCGCCTTCTGTAGAGGCCATGATCACGTTTTGGTTTCGGGCACGATCCAGGGTAACGCCCAGGTAGTATTCTTTTGCGATATCCACCGCTTCGGCGATAAACAGCCGACGCACAAGGCGACCCTCCGGCCCCGTCTGCGGCGTGACAAGCCTGGCCCCAAGCAGGGCCTCCGCTTTCTGGCGAACCTCCTCGATACTTCCGGCGAGCTTGATTCCCCCCGCTTTTCCCCGTCCCCCGGCGTGGATCTGGGCCTTGACAACCCACCTCGATACCCCGTGCTTCTCTGCCAGTTTCTGGGCAGCGGCTACGGCCTCTTCTACAGTAAAAGCGGGATACCCGTCCTGTACCGGAACCCCGTAGCGTTTGAGAAGCTCCTTGGCCTGATATTCGTGGATTTTCATATCCTTGTGCTCCTGCGCATATCCCCGTGGTGCGAACTTACGACCTCAGCAGCGGCTGGAGCAACGAGGGCAGCGCAGGGGGGCTGGGGGGCTGCGGGGAACAGAACAGACAGCCCTCCTGGTTGATGGGCTTTCCTGGAGAAAGTCCCCTATGGACATCCGACTGCGAGGGGTGAGCAAGTATTACCCTATGGGCCGAGCGGTGGTGCCGGCCCTCAGGCACGTGGATCTGGAGGTGCCCTCGGGGCAGTTTGTGCTTATCCGGGGCCGGAGCGGCTCGGGGAAATCCACCCTGTTGCACCTCATAGCGGCCATGGATCGGCCCACGGCGGGGGAGATTGTGGTGGGGCCCTGGAAGCTGGATCGCCTCTCTGTGCAGGAACAGGCCCGTTACCGGCGCCATACCGTCGGCATCGTCTTTCAGCATTTTCATCTCATCCCGAGTATGAGCGCGCTGGGCAATGTGGAGCTTCCGCTTCTGCTCGATGGCTGGTCGCCCCGAGAGCGACGTCGACGGGCGGAAATGTTGCTGGAATGGATGGGGCTCTGGGACCGGCGTACGCATCGTCCCGTGGAGCTGTCCGGAGGAGAACAACAGCGCGTGGCTATCGCGCGCGCCCTGGCGCTGGATCCCCCGCTGTTGCTGGCCGACGAGCCGACGGGTAATCTGGACTCCCAGACCGCCTCCGAGATCCTGGCGCTCATAGGCCGCATCCATCGGGAAAGCGGAAAAACGGTTCTGCTCGTCACGCACGATGTGCAGCAAGCCGCCCCGTTCACCCGGCGGCTCATCCGACTTCAAGATGGGGAAATCGTAGAAGATGTACTGGTATGACCTGGTCCAGATGGCCTGGAATGGGCTGAGCCGGAACCGCGCGCGTAGCCTCATGACCCTCCTGGGGGTGACGATCGGGGCCGCCGCCCTTGTAACCCTGCTCGCCTATGGATCCGGACTTCAGCACAACGCTCGGGCGCAATTCGAGGCCCTTGAGCTGTACAACACCCTGCGCGTAACCTCGCGCCCGATCCCGTTCAGCGGTCCGGGAGATTTGCTCTATCGAACCCTGGAAAAGGATTCGCTGTCCGATCGGCCCGCTGTGGCGCTTACCGATTCCGTGGTAACCGCTCTGGGACAGATCCCCGGCGTGCTGGCCGCCTATCCGGAGATCCAATTTCCCGTCCGAATCCAGGCCAACGGACGGGAGATCGCCGGAGGGGTCGATGCCGTACCCATGGCCTTCGGCCGACTCCGGGCGTATCAGCCCCGATGGGGGCGCTTCTTCCTGCACGAGGCGGATACGGCCATTATCCTCTCTACTTCCATGGCCCAGCGACTCGGTTTTTCCCGGCCCGAAGAGGCGGTGGGCAGTTCCGTACAGATCCTCGTAGCCGCCATCGACTGGGCCGCCCTGCAACGGATGCTTTTCGGAGGGTGGTATCTGTCGGGCGGTGAGTTGCCTATCCGTATTCAGCCTTATCGGGTGCAGATACGGGGCCTGCTGGATGCTGACGATCAGGCCTTTGCTGGCTTTTTTCGCGTGCTGATGCCGCTGGGGCTGAGCCGTCGATTAGAAACGGTGACGTTCTTTTCGACCGTGGATCTGCTCTTTCGCCGGGCCGGTGTATCCGGATACAGTGCCGTTCGCGTACATCTGGAGGACCCCCGCCTGCACGACTCCGTGCGTCGCCGTATAGCCGAGATGGGTCTGTATGTGACGAGCTTTCGAGAACAGTTTGCCGAGCTGGACCGACTCTTCTGGCTCATCGACATGGCCCTGTTCGTAATCGGCATCATCGCGCTTCTGGTAGCCACGATTGGCATCGCCAACACCATGCGCATGAGTGTAATGGAGCGCTTTCGGGAGATCGGGATTCTGAAGGCGCTGGGTGCCTATGAGCGGGATATTCAGCGCATTTTCCTGCTGGAAAGTGCATTGCTGGGGTTGGCTGGAGGCCTGCTGGGCTGGCTGATCGGATGGGGCCTGGCCGAGCTCATCGAGCTCGGGGTCAACGTGTATCTGGCTCGCCGTGGCGTGCCCGCCGTAGAGCTTTTCTACTTCACCCCTGGTCTCATCTTGTTCGTCGGGATCCTTACGCTCCTGACCGGGCTTCTGGCCGGCTGGTGGCCTGCCCGACAAGCGGCCCGGGTGGATGTGCTTGTCGCCCTCCGACAGGTGTGATCAACAAAGCGCTTCCAGGACCTGACGCACTACCTGCAAGCCCTGGTGCAGTTCGTCTGGTTCGATGATCAGGGGGGGTGCGATGCGCAGTACGTTGTCTGTGTGCAAGGTGCCTCCCAGGATGACACCCTCCCGTAGGGCCCTTCGAATCACCTGACGAGCTTTTTCCCCGTCTGAGAGCACCACACCGAGCAGGGCACCCCGACCCCGGATCTCCTCTACTGCCGGAGCCCCGCCGAGATGCTCACGTACCATTTGCTCGATCCAGGAGGCGCGTGCCCAGAGCCGATTCTCCAACAGAACCTCGAATGCGGCCAGCCCGGCCGCACAGCTTACGGGATGGCCACCGAAGGTGGTTACGTGCGCCAGCGGGGGATCGTATGCAAAGGTGCGCATCAGATCGCGATGGGCGATAAAAGCGCCCAGCGGCATACCCCCTCCGAGTGCTTTGGCCAGGCATAGTATATCCGGCACCACACCGTATTGCTCGTAGGCGAAGAGCGTACCCGTACGCCCCAGACCGGTCTGGATTTCATCGAAAATGAGTAGCGCCCCCACCTCATCGCATCGTCTTCGAAGCGCCTGTAACCATTCTGGATTCACGGCTCGCATGCCGGCTTCGGCTTGAATGGGTTCGATGATGACGGCGGCGGTCTGGTTGTTGATTTTTTGAAGGGCTCTGTGGTTGTTGATGGGGAGTATTTTAGATTGCAATAACGGTTTAAAAGGGGCGCGATACACCTCCCAGCCGCAAACCGAAAGCGCACCCAGCGTATCTCCGTGATAGGAGCGCTCAAAACCCACCAGCCAGGGTCGGCCCGTATGCTTTCGGGCCAGCTTCAGCGCCCCCTCTACCGCCTCCGCACCGGAGTTGGTGAAATACACGCAGTTGAGCCGATCATCCAGATGTTCCACCAACCGACGAGCAAAACGCACCTGGCTTTCCTGAATAAACTCTCCGTAGACCATAACGTGCAGGTGCCGATCCAGCTGGCGCCGAATGGCCTCCAGCACGCGAGGATGTCGGTGCCCCAGAGCCGAGACGGAAATCCCCGCAATCAGGTCCAGATAGCGCCTGCCATCCGGGGCTTGAATCCAGACCCCCTCGGCCCGCTCCACCTCCAGCCCCATGGGCTCTGGACTGGTCTGAGCGAGGTGTGCGTAAAACCACTTTTGGGTTTCCATAACAGGCGTTTAGCCCTGCCCCTCTTCTGCCTCGGGACGCGTAGGAAGAGCGAACCAGAACCGGGAACCCTGGCCGGGCCGACTCCAGACCTCAACCCGGGATCCATGGGCCTCGACGATCTTCTTAACGATGCTCAGCCCCAGCCCTGTTCCTCCCTCCCGCCGAGAGCGGGCCTTGTCGACACGATAGAACCGATCGAAAATCCGGGGCAGGTGCTCCGGCGCTATCCCGCGCCCCGTATCCTCTACCTCCACGATCACCCGCTCCCCCCGACGAAGCAATCGCACCCAGATATGGCCCGCATCCGTATAGGCGACCGCGTTTTCGATCAGGTTGACCAGCACCTGCTGCATGCGCAACCGATCCGCATACACCAACGTGGGAGGATTGTCGTAGTGCAGCTCCAGGCCCTTGGCCTGAGCCCGGGGCAGGATGGTTTCGACGACCTCCCGGACGAGCTCCTGTAGATCAAACAACTCTCGGTGCAGTACATCTTCGCGGTACTCCAGGCGGGAAATCTCGATGAGATCGGAAAAGAGCCGGTTCAGGCGCTCTACGTTGCGCAGGGCCCGGCGGGCGAACTCGCGCCGCTGCTCCTCGGAAAGCGTCTCGGAGGCGAGCGCCTCCACATAGCCCTGTAGGGCAAAAAGCGGATTTTTAACCTCGTGGGAGACGTTGCCCAGAAATTCGTTCTGCAGCTGCGCCAGACGGCGGAGCTCCTGAATCTGGGAGCGCAGTCGCTCGGCCATACGGTTGACGTCCTCGGCCAGGTCCCCCAGCTCCGTCCGCTGCCGCACCACGATGCGGTGGGCCAGATCCCCTTCGGCAATTGTCCGCGCGCCTCGAGCGATCTGCCGGATGGGTTCGGTGACGCGATTGGATACGATCCAGCTGGCCAGCGCGGTCAGTAGGAGAGAAAACAGCATGCCGGAGTAAATGACCCAGCGCATCTGCTGAACGAGGACGAAAAGCTCCCGTTCGGGCATCCCGATACGCACAATGCGGTCCTGGTCCCGGGCCCGCAGGGCCACGTATATCATCGGCCCCCATCCGGGTTCTTCGCGCCGGCTGTGCGCCGAAAGCCCTTCTCGCAGAGCGCGCACCTCGGGAGCCTCAAAAACCCCTCCCTCCTGCAGCTCCGCGCGACGGTATACATCCACAAGCACTTGACCCGAGACGGCAATCGTGATGCGGCGGTCCAGCTGCAGGCTCAAACTGCGGGCCCACTGTCGTATAGACTCCGGATCCCATCGGGGGGATTCAACCAGCACCCAGGCCGCCTCCTGGTGTAGTCTTCTCAGAGCCTGCTCGGTGATGTTTCGGCGCAGTACGAGAATCGTATATGCACCGGTGGAAAGGATCCCCAGCCCCACAAGGGCCAGAAACGTAAGGGTAATGCGGGCGCGGATGCCGATTCGCATGCTTATGCGTGCTCGTCTGAGGGATCAACGAATCGATATCCGACCCCCCGCACGGTCTGAATACACCGGGCATAGTCGCCCAGTTTCTCCCGAATGTTCTTGATGTGCGCATCCACCGTGCGGTCGGTCACCATCACAGCCCCCTCCTGCCAGATCTGCTCCAGGATCCTGTCCCGACTGTGTGCCACGCGGGGGTGCTGCATGAGATAGGCCAGCAACTGGAACTCCGTGTTCGTCAGCGGAATCGGCCGTCCTCGGAGCGTGGCGCGCAGCTGCGCAAGATGCAGTTCCAACTCCCCGGCCCGGAGCACCTGGGCAACCTCCTCCTGCAGATGCCTTCGAAGGATGGCCTTTACATGGGCCAGCAATACAGCCGGGCGGATGGGTTTGACCAGATAATCATCCCCGCCCAACTCCACCAGCCCCCGAATCTGGTCTTCTTCTTCGCCCCGCGCCGTTAAAAACAGAATCGGGATGTGTTTCAGCGCGGCTTGCTCGCGCACGCGGCGGCAGAGCTCGAAACCATCCATCCCGGGCAACATCACATCGAGCACGATGAGTGCGTACTCCGGATGGATGCGCTCCCAGGCTTCTGCGCCATCATAGAGCACGTCGACCTCGTAGCCCTCCTGGCGCAGGAAATGGGCGATCATCTGGGCCACGTCCTCATCGTCCTCTACCACGAGAATGCGGGCTACCGCCGTGCTCATATTCTGTCCCCCTCGTAGATGCGTCGTACGCGTGTGCCGATGCGGACCAGGATCTCATAGGGGATCGTATCCAGTTGCTCGGCCCAGTGCCAGGCATGCCAGCTCGGGGTGCCGAAAAGCACTACCGGATCGCCGAACCGAACCGGGCTATGCAGACCCACCTCGACCATGATAAAGTCCATGTTCACGCTGCCCACAATGGGATAGCGCTGGCCGCGTATCTCCACGAAACCCCGGTTGGAGAGACGACGATCCACCCCGTCGGCATATCCCACATTGACTGTGGCGATCCGGGTCGGCCGAGGAGCGCGCCAGGTGGCCCCGTAGCTTACGCTCGCCCCTCGGGGAAGAAAGCGCACGGATACCACGCGGGCCATCCAGCACAAGGCGGGCTCCAGCCCGCTTACAACCTGCAGAGTGGGGCTGGGCGCGTATCCGTAAAGGGCTATACCGGGCCGTACGGCGTCGAAATGGGCCTCCGGATAATGCATGATCCCCGCAGAACTGGCCACATGGATCAGCACCCCCTCGGTATCCAGCCTGCCGAGCAGGGCTCGGAATCGGCGGATCTGCTCTCGCGTCTGCCGGTTCTCTGGCTCGCTGGCTGAGGCCAGGTGGGTGTATAGCCCCGCAAGCTCTACCGTGGGATGCTGCCGCAGACGCTCCCACCACGTTGGAACGGAGTCCGGATCCAACCCCAGCCTGGCCATGCCGGTGTCCACCTCCACGTGTACCCGAATCCGATGGGCATCCTCAACGACCCAGTGGGCCACCTCTGGAGCCGTGATGGCCAACTCGAGCCTGTAGCGCTCATACAGGGGCAACTCCTCCCGCCCGGGCACGCCCAGTACGAGAATGGCCGCCCGGATACCCCCTTCGCGCAGGGCTATGGCTTCCTGAAGCGTCACCACGGCCAGATGCTCCACGCCCGCCGATTCGAGCAGACGAGAGACGGCCACCGCACCGTGTCCGTACGCATCGGCCTTGACCACGCCGATTATCCGCACCGAAGGGTGCAGATATCGACGCAACGCCTCCAGATTCCGCCGGATCGCCCCCAGCCGTACCCGGGCCTGCGGCTCAGGAGATTCCACGGCAACGTGCGCCTTCCCCATAGTTGCGTCCGATCTCTGCAGGTGGACTTGAGCACAGACAAAAAAGCGGTCAAGCTACCCGCTTAACCGCTCTCTGATTGCCTCCCCCGGAGTTAGCGCAACAGGGTCATTTTGCGACTCAACGCCCCGTAGGCGGTCTCCAGCCGGTACAGATACAGCCCGCCGGGCAGGTCGTCGGACTCAAAGGGCACCTGATACCGGCCCGGCCCCTGATAGGCCTCCACCAGCACGCGCACCACCGCTCCAAGCATATTGTAGACCACAAGCCGAACCGGCGTGGGACGGTCCAACTCGTAGGTGATCATCGTGCGCTCCGTAAAGGGATTGGGAAAGTTTTGCAGCAGGGCCAGGGCCGAAGGTCGCTCCACAGCCGTGGCCGAGCTGGAGGTGGGGGAATTCCGGAAACCTGTCAGGGATAGCTCCACGGTTCGGTTATCGGGATCGTTGGAGTGCAGGCGCAGGGTGGCCCGTCGCTGTCCGGATTTCCTTGAACTGGCCTGAGGCTGAAAATACGCCCACAGGGAGCGCCGCTCACCCGCCGGCACCTCCAGCGTACCTCCAGGCCGCACGGCGAATTCCTCGGGCACCTCAAGCACAAGCTCCGGAGTTACATACAGGCTGATGGAGCCCTCGTTGCGCACCTCAAGCTGCAGGGAATCCCGCTCACCCGGATTGAGGGCGCCGAATTCGAGCACAGTGGTGCTGACCCCTATGCGGGGGAAGACGACCTGGATATTTACACGCATAGCCGGATTCTGGCTGTAGAGCGTCTTCTCCCGCAATTCGACACTGGAGGTAAACACACGCTCCAGACGGCTGGCGGGCTGGATGGAGAACTCGATGGAACCGTTTGGACTGCGAAGGGTCATGATCCGGCTGGTATTGTTGACAAAGACCACCGTATCGACCCCCTTGACAACCTGCACGTTCTGGGGGACAATGGCCTGCAGCTCGATGGTCACAAGTTTCTTTACCGCCTCGGCCGGCCGGCCCAGCGCAAGAAAGCCCGTCAGCAACAACCCTAAGCGCTTCATCCTGTATCCACCCGAACTTGAGCCTGCAGATGATCTACAATTTACCTGCGCCCGGACGGCTGCGCAACTCAGGGCAACTCCGCCCTGGCCAGTACGTATTCTCGCAGTAGCCGTTCCATGAGCTCAGCGGCCGAGGGCAGATCATCGATAAAAGCCACCCCATGACCTGCGCTCCACACTTCTTTCCAGGCACGGGCGCCGCCGGCACGAAACCGCTCCAGAGAGCGCCGCAGAAAATTGCCCGCCACACCCGTTACCTCCTCCGTGTACTCGATCTCCTCGGGGGAGGCCTCCAGCAGAGCGCGCTTGTATGCATCAGGGGCGGCTGACTCTCGGGTGGCCAGAAAGCGCGTGCCGATATAGGCTCCATCACCCAGGGCGAGAGCGGCCAACAGCCCTCTTCCTGTGGCTATCCCGCCCGCTACCAGCACAGGAAGTCCGGTAATCCGCTTCAGCCAGGGAGCCAGTACCAGGGGGCTGATGCGTCCGGCATGTCCCCCGGCACCTGCCGCCACGGCCACCAGCGCATCGGCGCCGGCCAGAGCGGCCTTTTCCGCGTGTCGACGCCCGATCACATCACACCACACCCGGCCCCCATAGGCGTGCACCGCCGATACAACCTCCGTGGGATCTCCCAGCGAAGTCACGACAAGCGGCACCCGACGCTCGACAGTGGCCGCGAGATCTTCCTCCAGCCGCGGGTTTCCATGCAGGATCAGATTGACCCCAAAGGCCACATCGGAGGGAAAATCGCGCAAAAATGCCCGATACGCCTCCGCAGTGCGGAAGTTGAGTGTGGGGATGACCCCGATTCCCCCGGCGCGGTAGATGGCGATTAATAGTTCCGGACTGGAGACAAGGAACATGGGAGCGGCTACTATGGGATAACGGATATTAAGCTGCCGCGTGATCTCCGTCTCCAGCCGATCCGGTATCGAGTACATCTGCTTACCCCCTGCGTAACAGCCGGCGTATGCGCCGGATCGCTTCTTCGATGTCTTTTCGGCTCACGTCCCGATGCGTGACCGCGCGCAGACGGCCCGGACCAAACGGCACCATCCAGACACCCGCTTCGGCCAGTCGGGCAAGAAAAACCTCCACGGGATGGTCCTCCACCTCCAGGATCACGATGTTCGTCTCCACCGACTCCGGATCCACCCGGATACCCGGCACGCCGGCCAGCCCTTCGGCCAGGATGCGCGCCTTTTCGTGATCGGCGGCCAGCGCCTCCAGGTGTCCGTTTTCCAGCGCATACAGCGCCGCCGCGGCCAGTATCCCGACCTGCCGCATCCCTCCACCCATGCGCTTGCGAATGCGCCGGGCCTCCCGGATCGCCTCCTGATTGGCGCACAGCATGGAACCGGCCGGCGCACCGAGCCCCTTGGAGAAAGAAACCATCACGGAATCGACCTGCCCGCTCCAGGCCGACAGGGGAAGCCCGGTGGCCACATGGGCATGCCAGAGCCGTGCCCCATCGAGATGAACCCGCAGTTGCAGAGCACGCGCCCGATCCACCAACGATTTGAACGGCTCCAGCGGATAGATCGCCCCGCCGCCCCGATTGTGCGTGTTCTCCAGGCATACCAGACGGGTACGCACCTCCCAGTCCATGGCGCCCCCCGCATACAGGTCTTCGGCCCGCAATAAGCCCCGCACAGCCGGGATGGGGCGCAGACGCACCCCGGCGTATCGCTCGGGTGCTCCGCCTTCGTAGTGCAGGATATGCGCCTCCGCATCCAGGAGCACCTCTTCCCCCGGCTGCGCCCAGAGCTGCAGGGCAATCTGGTTACCCATCGTGCCGGAGGGCAGGAACAGCCCGGCCTCCTGTCCCAGCAGATCGGCCACGTACTCTTCAAGCCGGCGCACCGTCGGATCCTCGCCAAAGCCGTCATCCCCCACGGGCGCACGCATCATGGCGCGCCGCATGCCCGCTGTAGGTCGGGTGACCGTATCGCTGCGCAGATCGATCGGAGGCAACATGGACTTTTTCCCCACAGAGGATGGATTTTTGGCCGCCCCAATTTAGCACGGCAACGCAAACAGGAGCGCACCGCATGTCTTTTCTGCTTGAACTGCTCTGCAGCCAATGCGGCCTTGTTCATGAGGCAGACCGCCCCCAGACGGTCTGTCGGGCCTGCTCCAAGCCCCTCTGGGCCCGGTATGATCTTGAGCGCCTCGCCCCTCAGCTGCGCCCGGAGTCGCTCCGCGGCCGTTCTGCCTCGCTGTGGCGCTACGCCGAGCTGCTACCGGTTCAAGATCCCCAACATCGGGTGAGCCGATCGGAGGGATGGACCCCCCTGCTGGAGCTCCGGCGTCTGGCCGATCGATACGAGCAGCGCGCGCTCTGGCTCAAAGACGAATCCCCCAACCCCACAGGCAGCTTCAAGGCGCGCGGGCTGGCCATGGCCATCAGCCGCGCCCTCGAGTTGGGGATCGGTCATGTGGGCCTGCCCTCGGCCGGAAACGCGGCCGGAGCGGCGGCCGCCTACGCGGCACAGGCCGGACTGCGGTGCACGCTTTTCATGCCCGAAGATACCCCCAGAGCGAACATCATCGAAGCCCGCCTGCTGGGCGCCGAGGTCGTTCTTGTGCCCGGCACGATCGCCGATTCGGCTCGCGCCCTGGAAGCCTACCGACGGGATCATCCGGAGCTGTTCAGCCTGGCCACCCTCCGAGAACCCTATCGGCTGGAGGGAAAGAAAACGCTGGGTTATGAGCTCTTCGAACAGCTGGGCCACCTGCCGGACGTGGTGCTCTATCCCACCGGCGGAGGAACAGGATTGATCGGTATGGGCAAAGCCTTCGACGAGATGGAAGCGCTGGGCTGGATCGGCCCGGAGCGCCCCCGGATGTTCATCGTGCAAGCGGCCGGTTGCGCTCCCCTGGTCCGGGCCTTCCAGGAAGGCAGCTCCGAAGCCCGCCCCTGGGAAGGGGCCCAGACGCTGGCCTCCGGCCTGCGTGTGCCCTCAGCGATCGGAGACTTCCTCATGCTCCGGCTCGTCCGCCGCACCCGGGGCGGAGCAATCGCCGTTTCGGATCCATCGATCCTGGAGGCTATCGTCGAGGTGGCCCGCAACGAGGGCATCTTGCTCTGCCCCGAGGGAGCGGCCACCTGGGCCGCCTACCGCGAGCTTCGCCAGCGGGGACATATCCGGCCAGAGGACGAGGTCGTGCTTTTCAACACGGGCAGCGCATACAAATACACCGAGGTGCTCGAACAGCTCCTCTGAGCCCCTACCGGGCCGCCTCAAGGATATCGGCCAGAAGGCCGGCCGCAGTCAGCTCCGCTCCGGCTCCTGGACCCCGGATGACGAGCGGCAGATCGCGATAGCGGTCCGTGTACAGCACCACCACGTTTTCCCCCGGTTCAAGGCGACCCAGATGCCCCTCGCGCTCCACTTCAGCCGTGCCCACAGAGGCGCGATGCCCGTCAAAACAGGCCACATAGGCCAGCCGCTTCCCCCGCTGGCTCACCTCCCGGATCCGCTCGCTCCATCGGACATCCTCGTTGCGCAGGGCCATCCAGAACCGATCCGGTTCCGCCTCTTGCGGGCTCGGCGGGCCAAAGAGGGGCTCTACGCAGATATCCTCCCGCTCCAACTTCCAGCCCGCCTCCCGCAACAGGATGAGCAGCTTACGGGCCACATCCTCCCCGCTTAAATCCGCAAGGGGGTTCGGCTCGGTCATGCCGCGTCGGTGGGCCTCTTTGACCGCTTCGGAAAATCGATCCCCCGCCTGTATCCGAGCGAGCACAAAAGAGAGCGTACCGGAAAGCACGGCCTCGAGCCGACGGATCCGATCCCCCGTGCGGCGCAAATCCTCAATCGTCTTAAGCAACGGTATGGCCGAACCCACCGTGGTCTCGTATCGATACGGAACCCCTTTCTGCTCCGATAGCCGCCGGAGCTGTTCATAATAGCTCAACTCCAGGCTGCAGGCGAGCTTGTTGGCCGTCACCACGCCCACTCCGGCCGCAAGCCAGTCGGCATGACGCCGGGCTACGGCTTCGCTGGCCGTGCAATCGACCAGGATTACCCGATTCAGACGGGCCTCAGACACCCGACGAAACAGCTCGTCCCAGTCTGCCTCTGGTCCCTCTTCGAGCATCTCCCAGAGCCGATCGTCCAGGGGAAGCCCCTCGGGGTTGAAGCGCATCCGGTTGCTCCGGATCACACCCACCAGGCGCAGTTCCAGGCCGCGTTCGAGCAGCCAGGTCTGCCGGGCCCGCAGGTTGCGCAGCAGCGCCCGCCCCACCCCTCCGGTGGGGCCAGCCACCAGCAGAGCAACCCGATTGCGGGAGAGGAAAAACGTCTCATGCAACGCGGAGACCGCTCTGCGCACATCGGCCTGATCGACCACGACGGAGACGCTTCGGTGCGAGGCTCCGTCGGAGAGCGCCAGTACGTTGATCCCCTGTCTGCCCAGCGCGCCGAAGATGCGTCCCGCGATTCCGGGCTTCTGGTCCATACCCTCTCCCACGGCCGCCACCACGCCCACGTTTTCCCGCAAGGCAATGGAGCGAATCCCTCCGGCGGCCAGTTCCGGAGCCAGCTCCCGATACAGCGCCCGCAGCAGTATGCGGACCTGATGGGCCCGCACCACGCAGGAGATGGAGGCATCCGAGGCCCCTCCGCCGAGGGTGATCGCGGATATCCCGAGCCGGTCCAGCAGCCCGAACAGACGGGCGGCCAGCCGTTCCGAACCCATCAGCCCGTAGCCCTCTATAGTGAGCAGGGCAACCCCTTCGAGGGCGCTGATGGCCTTGACGCAGTGGGGCCATACCTCTGACTCCGGGCCGATGCAGGTGCCCCTGGCATCGGGGCGAAAGGTGTTCCGGATCTGGATGGGAATGCGGCGCTGCTCGAGCGGGTGCATGGTTTTGGGATGCAACACCCGCGCGCCGAAATACGCCATCTCGGCCGCTTCTCGATAGCTGATGCGCTCCAGGGTGAAGGCCTCCGGCACCAGACGGGGGTCTGCACTCTGCACGCCATCGACATCCGTCCAGATCTCCACCCGATCCGCCTCCAGGGCAGCGCCCAGCAGGGTGGCCGTGTAATCCGATCCGCTGCGGCCGAGAGTGGTGGGGATTCCCTCTTCCGTGGCGCCCACAAAACCGGTCACCACGGGCACCTGATCCCCGAGCACGGGCAGTAGCTGGGCGCGCACCAACGCCCGGGTGGCTTCCCAATCCACATTGGCCTCTCCATGGGAGCCGTCGGTGCGCACAAGCAGCACGGCATCCCAGGCCTGGGCGGGAAGGCCGCGCGCCCGCAGGGCCGCCGCCCCGATGGGGACGAAGATGCGCTCGCCCACTCCGAGGATCCGATCCCGCACGCGAGCGGAACATTCCTCCAACTGCTCGATGCCCTCCAGCCAGGAGCGCAACGCAAACATCCAGCGGGCCAGCTCTGCATCCAGCCCCTCCCGCTCCTCGGGGGTGACAAAGCGTACCAGATACTCCCGGTGCCGCTCCTGGAGCTCCTGCAGAAAGCCTTCCCAGGATCGATCCCGCCCCAGCGCCCATTCGATGGCCTGCAGCAGTCCGTTGGTGACCCCGCTCAGTGCGGAGAACACCACGACAACGGGTTCCTGGCGAACAGCCTCTTCGATGATCTCCAGCACGGTCTGAAACCGTTCGGGGGTACCCACGGAAGTGCCCCCGAATTTGAGCACGCGCATGTTTGCTACCTCCGCTCCGCCGGTTCATAATGTCCCAACTCGAGCCGGAAAGCCGCCACCAGCACCCCCAGCTGTTCGGTCTCGATGAGGAAGGCATCGTGTCCATGAGGGGAATCGAGCTCCGCCATCCGGGCATTGGGCAGAAGTCTGGCCAGTTCCCGCGCCTCGTCGGGCCAGTAGAGCACATCCGAGGAAATGCCCACTACCAGCGCGGGATGCCGGATGGCACGCAGCACGGACTCATATGCGCCTCGGCCCCGAGCAAGGTCATGGCTGTCCATGGCGCGCGTGAGCACTACGTACGTGTTTGCATCAAAGCGCTCAACCAGCTTGCGGCCCTGATGGTGCAGGTAGCTCTCCACGGCAAACCGGTCCGTGCCCGGCTCCAGATCGCGCCCGAAACGCCGCCCCAGGCTCTCCGGCCCCCGATACAGGCACATGGCCATCATGCGCGCCGCAGCCAGCCCCTTTTCCGGGCCCTGTTCCGGCTCGTAGCGTCCCCCCTGCCAGCGGGCATCTGCATAGATGGCCTGCCGCTGGGCCTCGCTGAGGGCAATGGCCCAGGCCGAATGCCGTCCCGAAGTAGCAATAGGCACGATCGCCTCCACGCGTTCCGGATACATGAGCGCCCACTCCAGCACCTGCATACCGCCCATGGACCCTCCGATAACGAGCCGCAACCGGCGCACGCCCAGGTACTCGAGCAAGGCCGCCTGCAGACGGACCATGTCCCGGATCGTCACGGGCGGGAAATCCGGTCCCCAGGGCTCTCTGCTCCCTGGACGAGGGCTGAGAGGGCCCGTCGTTCCGTAGCAGCTTCCGAGCACGTTGGAGCAGATGATATAGTCCCGCTCCGGATCCAGCGCACGTCCCGGTCCGAGCATACCCGCCCACCAGCGATCCACATCAGCCGACCCCGTCAGGGCATGGCAGACGAGCACGACGTTTGTCATCTCCGGATCCGGATCTCCCCAGGTGCGATAGGCCACGCGGACTTCGGGCAACACAGCTCCGCATTCCAGCTCGAAAGGTCCGGGATAGATCCAGAAGCGGGTACGCCTGTCTATCAGCGCCAGCCAGCGGTTCATAGTCTTCTCAGGGCACGGCAAGCCGGGAGACGCGATCGAAAGCCTGCTCGAAGTCGGCCATGATATCCTCGATATGCTCCAGGCCCACGGAAACCCGCACCATGTCCGGTCGTACCCCGGCGGCCCACTGCTCCTCGGGACGCAGCTGCTGATGCGTAGTGGAGGCCGGGTGAATGACGAGCGTGCGCACGTCGCCCACGTTGGCCAGATGGCTGGCCAGCTCCAGGGAATCGACAAAACTTCGGGCGGCCTCAAAGCCCCCCCGCAGACCGAAGGTGAGCACCCCGCCGAATCCGTGGCGCAGATAGCGTCTGGCTCGTTCGTGGTAGGGATGCTCTTCCAGCCCGGGGTAGCTCACCCAGGCCACCTGCGGATGCCTCCGAAGCCAGCGCGCTAGCGCCAGCGCGTTCTGGCAGTGCCGCTCTACGCGCAGGGAAAGCGTCTCCAGGCCCTGCAGGAACAGAAAGGCGTTAAAAGGCGACAGGCACGGTCCATGGTCGCGCAGCCCTTCGACGCGCGCCCGGATGATGAAGGCAATGTTCCCGAAGGGGCTGTCGGGACCAAAAGCCTGCCAGAAATTGAGCCCGTGATAACCGGGTGCGGGCTCCGTGAAAGCGGGAAAATTGCCGTTTCCCCAATCGAAACGCCCGGAATCGACGATTATGCCTCCGATGGCCGTGCCGTGTCCGCCGATCCACTTCGTGGCAGAGGCCACGACCACATCGGCTCCGAACTCGATAGGCCGGCACAGATATCCGGCGCACCCAAAAGTATTGTCCACGACAAGGGGGATGCCGTGGCGGTGGGCGAGCTCCGCCAGCGCCTCGAAGTCCGGTATGGCGAAGTCCGGATTACCCATGGTCTCCACATACAGGGCGCGGGTGCGCGCATCGATAAGCCGACGAAACGCCTCCGGATCGTCTTCCTGCACGAAACGCACCTCGATACCCAGCCGGGGAAAGGAGACCTTGAACTGGTTATAGGTGCCCCCATAGAGATGGCTGGAGGCCACAATGTTGTCCCCGGCCTGGGCGATCGTGGTCAGGGCCAGAAACTGCGCAGCCTGCCCGCTGGCCGTGGCCAGCGCCGCCACCCCGCCTTCGAGCGCGGCCATGCGGCGCTCGAAGACCTCCGTGGTCGGGTTCATGATGCGCGTATAGATATTGCCAAACTCCTCAAGGGCGAAAAGACGGGCCGCATGTTCGGTGCTGTCGAAGGTATAGGACGTGGTCTGATAAATGGGCACCGCACGCGCCCGAGTACCCGGAGCGGGCTCCGCACCCGCGTGAATCTGCAGCGTTTCGAACCGATAAGGACGAGCCATGGGCTTACCTCCTTATATATGGTTTAAGTCCAGGTACATAAAAATCCACACGCCGAACACTCTGCGAGCATCCCATACCGCCGCTACGGGAGGGGATCGGTTCCGGAAGGGCCAAAAACAAAAAACGCCTCTTCCGGGGTGGATGCGGAAGAGGCGCGATGCGTATTCAGCGGACTGAAGCTACGCCGGCTCCTTCCGTCATCTTCCCCGCATGCTGTTTTTCGAGCTGCGGGCGGGAATTGGCACCTTTTCCGCTCTCCGCTCCAGACCTGGAGTCAGAGGCTGCGGAACGGTTGCCAAGGCTTCATCGGGCCCGTTCCCTCCGCCTTTCTGGATGACGGTCGGACGCTTCAAAAGAACACGGGTCTAAGATACACACAGCTCTTCTCGGAAGGCAAGGGTTGCCGTGCTTGCCCCGCAGTATGGTGTTTCGCATAATAAGGGCGGCAGAAAGGGTCTTCGATGCGTCCCGGCCTGTTGATCCGTCAGGCGGGATGGGACCTTCTGGTTCCGTTCCTCATCCTCGGCGCCGTACTCCGGCTGCACCCCTTGTTGCCCTGGCTACTGTATGCCTATACGGTGCTTTTGCTCTTGTTGCGTCTGCTGGCGCTGGCTGCTGGCCTACGACCTCCCCGCCCTCCGGAAGGGGAAAGGCTCCCCCATACCCTGTATCATCTCCTCTACGGGCTCGATGTGGCCCTTCTGCTGTGGGCTCGCTGGTGGATATGGGCCGCCTTGTGGGCGCTGATCTGGGCGCTGGCCGCCCTTTCGGAACGGCGTCGTTGAGGGCTCGCCGTCCAGGGTGGGTCTGAACCCATCCTCTTGTCCCTTGTCTGCGGGCCTTGTATCTTTTGCCGATTACAATTTCTTAACAACGAGGCTCCTGTGGAGCGAGCTCACGCCTGGCGAACCCCGGAAATCGAGGATCCCACAAACCGGTACCTGATTCATCCCCTCAGCTGGGCGCTCGTAGGGCATCTGGCGCGCCTGGGTGTTTCCCCCAACGCCGTCTCGCTGGCCGGTCTGGGAAGCGGGATCGGGGCGGCCCTTGCCCTGAGCCACTACGATAAGCCCGGATGGCTCCCGCTTGCGGGCGCGCTCCTGTTGCTGTGGCATATCCTCGACGGGGCCGATGGTCAGCTGGCCCGCCTGACGGGCCGCAGTTCGGAGCTGGGCAAAATTCTGGATGGCCTCTGCGACCACGGCACCTTTGCGGCCCTATACGTGAGCCTGGCCTGGAAGGCCAGCTCCTGGTGGGGTGCCTGGGCCTGGGTGCTGGCCGTGCTGGCCGCCTTGAGCCATTTTGTGCAGGCAAACGCCTACGAGTTGCAACGCCAGCTCTATGACTACTGGGTATACGGCAAGCCCTCGGCGCGCCCGGAGGATCCGGACGAGCTCCGGGCGCGCCTTGCGCGGGCCCGTGGGCCGATGGTTCTTTTTCTGCTGCTCTACTACGCCTACGTGCGCCTGCAGCGCTGGGTACGCTCCTCGTATGGAGCGATCGAGATGTACTGGAATGCGCTCCAAGATCCGGAAGCGCGACAAGAGGTTCGCAACCTGCTGCGCCGTTACCAGGCGCCCATGGTCCGCCTCTGGGGGCTACTGAGCTCCAACTACCGAACTGCGGCCCTGCTGCTGGCCTGCGCCCTTGGGGAGCCGATGGGCTTTTTCCTCTGGGAAATCGCGGGCCTGAACCTGCTTCTCGGGTTGCTGTTTGCTCTTCAGGCAGGGCGAAACCGGGTGCTACTGCGGTATATGCGCGGGGGGGAGCCCACCCTCGGCATGGCTGCCTTCTGTCTGGCATTGCGTTCCTTTTTCATCAAACGGAGAACATAGCATGCGCACAGGAACCCAGATCCCTCCGGCACAGGGGAAGCTGCTCGTTCTGCTTCCGGGCCTAGGTGCGGTATCGACGACGTTCATCGCCGGCGTAGAGGCCGTGCGTCAAGGTCGCGCTCGCCCGTTCGGATCGCTGACGCAGATGCAGACGATCCGGCTGGGCCGACGGTCGGAGCATCGAAACCCGCTCATCCGAGATTTCCTGCCCCTGGCCCGGCTGGAAGACCTCGTCTTCGGCGCCTGGGACATCTTTCCCGATGATGCCTACGAGGCCGCTCTTCGGGCGCAGGTCCTGGACAAAAACGATCTGGAGCCCCTGGAACCCTTCCTGCGCACGATCCGGCCCATGCCCGCCGCCTTCGATCGGCAGTACGTGCGCCGCCTCGACGGGCCGAACGTCAAGCAGGCTCGCAGTAAGTGGGAGCTGGCCCAGATGCTGCGCGAAGACATCCGCCGCACGCTCGAGGAGACCGGCGCACAACGAGCGGTGATGATCTGGTGTGGCTCTACCGAGGTACACACCCATCCAGCTCCCTGCCATCAGGACCTGGAGGCCTTCGAGCGGGGGCTGAAAAACAACGACCCCGCCATCACCCCTTCTCAACTCTACGCCTACGCGGCCATCCAGGAGGGCATCCCCTACGCCAACGGCGCTCCCAACCTGTCGGCCGATATCCCCGCGCTGGAGGCGCTGGCCGAGGAAAAGGGGGTGCCCATCGCCGGCAAGGATTTCAAGACCGGACAGACCTTCCTGAAGACCGTCATCGCACCCGGACTCAAGGCCCGCATGCTCGGGGTGCGGGGCTGGTTTTCCACCAACATCCTGGGCAATCGGGACGGGGCGGTGCTCGATGACCCCGGAAGCTTCCAGGCCAAGGAATTCACCAAGTCCGGCGTGCTGTCGACCATCCTGCAGCCGGAGTTGTATCCGGAGCTCTACGGGGATCTGTATCACAAGGTGGACATCAACTACTACCCGCCCCGCGGCGATGCCAAGGAATCCTGGGACAACATCGACATCTTCGGCTGGATGGGCTATCCCATGCAGATCAAGGTCAATTTTCTCTGCCGGGATTCCATCCTGGCTGCGCCTGTGGTCCTGGACCTGGCCCTGTTTCTGGACCTGGCCGCGCGGGCCGGCCTGAAGGGCATTCAGGAGTGGCTGTCTTTTTACTTCAAAAGCCCCCATGTCTATGCGGGCCATGTGCCGGAGCACGATCTCTTCATCCAGCACATCCGGCTCAAGAACACCCTCCGTCTGCTGGGAGGAGAGGAACCCGTCACCCACCTCTCCGAAGACCTGGACCTCTACGAGGTGCTGCGCTGATGCACGCCTCCGCTCCCCACACAGCGGTGATCCTGGCAGCGGGCATGGGCTCCCGACTGCGGGCGACCAACGGGACGAGCCTGCCCAAGCCACTTGTTCCCTTGCTGGGCCGTCCGCTTATTCTATACGTCCTGGATAACGCCGCTCGGGCCGGCTGCCAGGAGGCCGTCGTCGTACTCGGCTACGAAGCCGAACGGATCGAGCAGGCCGTACGGGCACTCTACCGCGGCCCCCTGCGTCTGCATTTCGTCCGCAATCCGGAATACGCGCTGCAGAACGGGATCTCCGTTCTTGTCGCCGCCCCTTACGTGCACAGGGAGCCCTTTCTGTTGCTTATGGCCGACCATCTGGTCGATCCGCGCCTCATGGACCGGATCCGGAACGTCTCCCTTCCCCCGGGAAACGCCCTGCTGGTGGTGGACTTCCGGCTCGAGACGATCTTTGATCTGCAGGATGCGACCAAGGTGCTTGTGGAGGGCAACCGGATCCGGGCTATCGGCAAAGAGCTAGGCACCTACAACGCGGTAGATACAGGGGTTTTTCTGGCCGATCGAGCGCTCCTAGAGGCCCTCGAAGAGGCCCGCTCCCTGCAGGGAGGGGATGCTTCCCTCTCCGACGGCGTGCGCCGGCTCATCGCCCGTGACCGCATGCTCGCCCTGGACATGGAAGAAGGCTTCTGGCAGGACGTCGACACGGCGGCCATGCATCGGGAGGCGGAAATGCGCTGGAAGCGGCTAGAGGCCCAGTTGTCTGCGACATAGCGAGCATCATAGTTTTTGGCTGATCCATCCCCCTGAGCCCACGCACGTTCATGGGTGGTCTGCCGCGTCGATCTCTTACGATGCTGGGCCTGATGGCCCTTTGCATTCTGGCCAGCCTGTACCTGGCCCTCCAGGAGTTGCGCACGAGCGCGCATCTGGCCGATGAGGTCGAACGCGGCCTGCGCAGCGATGCGGAGTTCTTTCTCGACCGGTTGAATCGCTATACCGAGGAGATCGTCTACAACCAGAACACCCGTCGCGCGGTCGAAAGTGAAAGCTATCTGATCCAGACCCCCCGCGGATGGGTTTTCGGGTTCGATTACTCCTACACCATCCCGGACCTCGTAGAGTACGCCTTTTATATCGATCTGCGCGAGCGGCGCGCCTACACCAGCGACCCGGATCGCGATCCGGCCGAGGTGCTTGCCGTCTTCTCCATCGACACCCTCGAGGCCCGCATCCCGGACCATTACCCCTATATCCTGCGCGGCGTCCGAGAAGGCCCTCACGGGCCGTTCCATTACGTGTACCTGTACGCCATGGTCGGGGAGCACGACGATTTTGTCGTCAAAGGCGTCAAGGTCAACCCCCGAACCGTCCTCAACCGGGTCCTGCCGGAGGCCTACCGGTATCTGCAGGAGCTGGTGCGCACCCAGCGCGGACATTTTCCCCACGAGTACTTCGATATCTGGCTCTACACCCCCCACGATACGGTGCGGCTCTCCCCCCGAACCCGTGCCCTGCGCTACACGGGCCTGTACCGGGCCCGTTTCGATCCAACCGGCGGCCTGTTTGCCAACTGGACCCTAGAGGTGCGCTACTGGAACCGGCTCAGGGCGCAGGGGCTTGTGCCGTACATACGCGTCTTCATCCCCGCTTTGGTGCTCATCCTGGCCCTCATGCTCGTATACCGTATGGCCGCCCGGGAGATGGAGTTGGCTCGGCTGAAGGCCGATTTCGTCTCCAACGTATCCCACGAGCTCAAAACTCCCCTGGCCAAGATTCGCTTCTTTACGGAAATGCTGCGCTCCGGGCATGCCCGCACCCCGGATCGCCGAGCCCAGTACCTGGCCATCATCGAACAGGAATGCGAACGGCTCACGCGCCTGGTCGACAACGTGCTGGACTTCGCCCGTATCGAACGAGGCCAGATGCAGTACAGCATGCAGCCCGTTGATCTGAGCGCGTTGCTGGAACAGATCCTGCATACCTTCGGTACGCTGTACCGAAGCCGCGGCTATCAGCTCCGCGTGGAACGGTCTGCGAATCTGCCGTCCACGATCGAGGCCGACCCCGGTGCGCTCACGCAGGCCGTGGTGAACCTGCTGGACAACGCCGTAAAGTATTCCCAGCCGCATGAAATCCGCATTCGGCTAGATCGATCCGATGGATACGTGCGCCTGAGCGTACAGGATCAGGGCGTGGGGATCCCCCGGGAGCACCTGCCATACATCTTTCGCAGCTTCTATCGCATCGAATCCGGCCTCACCCAGCGTGCTTCGGGCAGCGGACTGGGTCTGGCCGTAGTGCAGCACATCGTTCGAGCCCATCGCGGTCGAATCGAGGTAGAAAGCGAACCGGGCCGGGGCAGTACGTTTACGTTGCTGTTGCCGATCACGCAATCCCAATCGAAGGCGCAGGAGTTGCCATGAACAAGACGCGTCTGCTCATCGTAGAGGACGACCAAGACCTGGCCTACGGGCTGCGGGATTTCTTCGAAGACGAAGGCTTTTCCGTCAGCCTGGCCTTTGACGGTCCACGCGCATTGGCCTGCCTCCGAGAGCGCACTTTTGACCTCATCATTCTGGACGTCATGTTGCCGGGTGTAAGCGGCTTCGAACTGTTGCGCCGCTGGCGCGAGGAGGGGATACATACGCCTGTGCTCCTGCTTACAGCCAAGGGACAGGAGGCCGATAAGATCGAGGGATTCCGAGCCGGAGCCGACGATTACGTCACCAAACCCTTCAGCGCAGCCGAACTGCTTGAACGGGTCCGGGCTATTCTGCGGCGCGCCATCCCGGGCCCGCTGGATGTCTATACCTTCGGCAACATTACGGTTAACTTCACCACGCACACAGCCTATAAGGACAATCAGCCCATCAACTTCACCGCTCTGGAGTTCGCCATTCTGAAATACCTCATCGAGCATCGGGGCCGATCGGTCTCCCGGCAGCAGCTGCTGCGCGACGTCTGGCAGACGCGCGAAGATCTGGCCACGCGCACCATCGATCGGCATATCGCCAGCCTGCGCAAAAAAATCGAGGACGACGCAGACAACCCGCGCTACATCGCCACGGTCTACGGCGTGGGATACAAGTTCCTGGGTTGAGCCTACTTCTCCTCCCGGGAGAGCGGCCCGGCCTCCAGGGTTTGGGCAGCGGGCAGGGCGGCGGGGCGCTCCGGATTGCGGCCAAAGAGGTAGAGGAAGCCGACTATGATCCCGGTGCCGACGAGGATGGAGACCCACGGAGGCAGCCCGTAGGCTGTCGGGATATCCCCCACGAGCATACCTATGACGGCCGCCAGCAGGGCATAGGGCAACTGGGTGCGCACATGATCCATATGATCACAGGCCGAGGACATGGAACTCAGAATGGTCGTATCCGATATGGGGGAGCAGTGATCCCCGAAAACAGCCCCTGCCAGTACGGAGCTGATGACCCCGTGTAGGATGAGCCTCTGCCCTTCAACAGGCATACCCGCATCCACGCTCAACGTGTAGGCCAGCGGGATGACCAGGGGCATCATGATGGCCATGGTGCCCCAGCTGGTTCCTGTGGCGAAGCTCATGGCCGCCGCAACAAGAAAGACCAGCACGGGCAGCCAGTGGGGGGCAATGGAACCGCGCAACAGAGCGACCAGGTAGCTGGCCGTGTGTAGCTCCTCGGTGACCGCCCCGATCGACCAGGCCAACACGAGAATGAGCATGGCCAGCAACATGGCTTTCAGCCCTCCGAACCAGGCCTCGATGGCCTCTTTCACGGTGAGCAGGCGCTGGATGACGCTGAGCAGAATGGCCACCAGACACCCGGATAGAGAAGCCCAGAGCAGAGCAAGGTAGGAGTCCGCGTTACTGACAATCTGCCCGATCGTATACGAGGAAACGCCCTGCTCCCGCAAGGCGGCCGTTCCGGTCTGATACAGGCCGTAGGCCCCCACCAGGAGAACAGCCCCGATGGGCAAAAGGCCGTTGTACCAGCGCGCAGGCAGCAAGGTGTCCTGTTGCGCCGTGCTCTCCGTTAGATCCGTAGCGGGCACAGAGCCGGGCCGAAGCACCTGGCCTGTACCCCGAGCTCGGCGCTCCGCCTCCAGCATGGGGCCGAAATCCCGATTGAGCAGACCGACCAAGAGGGCCAGGATCAGGGCAAAAATGGGGTAAAAGCGGTACGGGATCGTCTGCACGAAAACCGAATAGGCTTCCTCTGGCCACTGGATCAGCTTGAGGGCCTGCTCGATGAGCCCCACTTCGTAGCCGATCCAGGTGGAGATGAGAAAAATGCTGGCCACAGTAGCCGCACCCGTATCCACCAGGAAGGAGAGCTTCTCCCGGGATATGCGCAGCCGGTCCGTGATAGGACGCATCAGGTTGCCCCGCACAAGCACATTGGCGTAGTCATCGAAAAAGATCACCAGTGCCATGAGCCAGGTGGCCAGTTGTCCGCCCCGTGCCGTGCGGGCGTAGCGGGTGATCAGGTTGGCGATCCCCCGTGTGCCCCCGTTACGGGAGATCACCCCCACCATGCCCCCGAAGAGCATGCTGAAGATGATGATCTGCAGGTGGCTGCTCTCCCCCATGGCCCGAAGCACGAAGTAATCCAGTACCCGGTATATTCCTCCTATAAGGTCATAATCGAAGACGAAAACCGCCCCGAGCCAGATACCCACCAGGAGCGCGATGACGACCTCGCGCACAAGCAGGGCCAGCAAAATGGCCACAAGCGGAGGCAGCAGGCTCAGTATCGGGGGAATGACACGCAGTTCGTGCGTGGCCTCAAAACCAGGCCCCTGCAGACGGATCGTTCGTTTCCCTGTTCCGGCCAGTACGGCCTCCGGGATATCGAGGCGTCCGTGCTGAAAACGAGCCTGAAACAGACCCTCAAGCCCCTCCAGACGAACCGAGTCGGAAAAGGTCTGCAGTACAGCCCCCGTGCTATCCCGGGCCGTGACGCGCAGCGCAAAGGGGATCCCGTCGAGCACCACACGGGGTGCCTCGAAGTCGAACCGATCCGGCACCTGCCCCCAGGCCGGAAGGGCACAGAGCAACAGCAGGACAATCGATCGCACCCGAAGGCTCCTCTGGCTTATTGGGACACACCGAACACGGTGGAAAAAACGCCCAATGTTACGCGTTTCTTCCCGCTCGGGGCAAACCATCTCGAACCCGAAACGCGCCGGGGGGCGGTCGGACACGCTCTCTTAGAAATACACCCGATAGAGCAGCTTCACGTTGCGGCCCGGCTCGGGCATAATGGCCTTGATGCGGGACAGATGCTGCCGGTACAGGCGGTTGGTGAGGTTCTCCGCCCCTAGCACGAGCGTGTGCAAACATGCCCCCCGCGTCCAGTAGTACTGCACCGAGGCGTCGAAGACGGCATATCCCGGCGTGGGCTCTTCGAAGGCATGCACTCGGTTCTGTCCCGCAGCCCATCGGAGGACGAGCATGGCCGAAAGCGGACCGCTTCCGTAGCGGAGCTCCAGACGCCCCTGCGGCGGAGGGATCATGGGCAGCGGCGCATCCCCCGGCACGAACCCGGCCCGCACGTAGCTGGCCGAGGTGGCCAGGGCCCAGGAGGACATCAAGCGCCACTCCAGCGTCCCCTCCGCTCCCCAGAAAAGCGCATCCGTACCCGTGTACTGGTAGACGGGAAGCAGGGTACGGGGGTTGATCTGGCCTGTAGGTCGGGGGAAGATATAGCCGTAGATGCGGTTCCGGTACCCGGTCAACTCCAGACGGCCTCCGGGGGGCGACCAGCGCAGGGAAAATTCCAGACCGTAGCCCACCTCCTGTCCCAGAGCCGGATTGCCCACCTCGAAAGAGTAGCTGGCCAGATGTGGGCCCTCGGAGTACAGCTCTTCCAGCTCCGGAGCCCGAAAGGCGCGCGTCAGCCCCACACGCACGTCCATGTGGTAGGGTAGCGTCCGAGCCAGGGTCACGGCAGTTGCAACATTCCCGAAACGACGGCTTCGGATAGCTCCGATGGTGCGGGACGTGCGCTCCTCGTATGGACTTACCTGACTGCCTTCGGTTCGCAGGGCCGCCCGGAGCAGCCAAGGTCCGGAAGACCATTCCTGATAGGCGGCCAGGGCCAGATTCAGCATCCATGCTGCCGGGGTAGAGACCCCTCCTCCGGCGGCGAAATCGCGATATCTTATCTCCAGGGCGACCGCCCCATTTCGGAAGGGTCCCCACCGGCTCTGTCGGGCCAGCGCGCGGGCCTGGTAGGCGAACAGGGCGTAGTCGGTACCCACAATCCCACCGGATTCGAGCTCACGCAGGGCAAACAGGGTCGCGTCCTGTTTGAAGAGCAGGCCACTCCAGGACCCACCATGCAGCGCCAGCTCAGCCTGAGCCGATAGCTGAGCGCGGGCCATCTCGACCGTAACCCCCTCGGGATGGGCACCCACGAATCCTCCCGGAACCCCGTAGCGAGCGGCATATCCCAGAGCCGAAATCCCAATAGCCCCCCAGGTCCGATTCAGCCCCCACCCCATCGCCGCGCTGGCGCTGGTCAGTCCGCTGTTGCGCAGCGGCCCGGAAGGGGTGCGCACATCCCCCATACGGCGCAGGGAGGCATCCACCCGGGCCGTTCCGGACAGGATCGGAAGCAGCAGCCCCATACCCCCGGCCAGACCGGCGCTTACGGATTCCGCCTGCAGGCTGGCCGCTCCGTGCAGGTGATCGGTCTGTTGCTCTGGGATCGTCCCGCGCACCACGTTGAGCACGCCCGTCAGGACGTTCGGGCTATAGAGTAGCGCTTCCGGACCGCGCAGAATCTCGATTCGTTCTGCCTGCAGGGGATCGATGGCCACGGCATGATCGGGGCTGGTCGCAGACAGATCCCCGGTTCCCGCCCCATCCTCCAGGATCGCGACCCGGTGCCCGCTCATCCCCCGCAGTACGGGTCGGGCGGTGGCCGGACCCATGCTCGAGGAGGCCAGTCCGGGCTCCTGAGCCAGCGTCTCGGCCAGCGTGCGCGCCAGCATGTGCCGGAGCCGCACCCCGTGCACGACGCTACCCAGTGTCCCGGCCAACCCCTTGCGCGCCTCGAGATCCGAAGTAACCTCTACGGTCTGCATCATCACGGCCGTGCTCGGCATGCGGATCTCGACCACGGTGCGCGGCGGGCGCACCTCCACGCGCACGCTCGTGTTCTCATAGCCGATTCGAAAGGCACGCAGCGTGTACGTACCGGGAGGCACGTTGGAGATCTCAAACCGTCCATCCTCATGCGCCGTGGCCGAGCGCCCCAGCTCGACGAGCAGTATCGAGGTCCAGCCCAATCCCTCTCCGGTATCCCGATCTCGGACCTGCCCCTGCAGCACAGCCGTCCGAACCTGGGGCAGACCGGATACCGGGGCGAGGATCGCCCACAGGGCCATCCCCGCCCGGAAGATCAGCTGTTGCGTGCGGCTCATGAAGATACACTGACCGGTATCGGAGGCGTGCGGAAATCGGCATGTCCTGCGTGCAGGAGCACGATCTCCAGGGTCGTCTGCCCCGGGCTTAAACCCCGCAGGTAAAACGTCCAGCTTGACCCTGTCCGGACAGAGGCTATGGTCGTATTGCCCACGTTAAGCTGCAGGCTGTACTCCTGTGCATCGGGCTGAAAGGAGTGCTCATCTGCGTCCAGAAAACGCACCTCGATGGGGCCGATCTCCTGGGCAATGCGCACCGAAAGAGAACCCGTCACGCGCCCTTCCCATACGCGCACCACCTCCTGTCCGGAAAGCAGGAGCAACAAACCCTCGGCCTCGCTGTGCTCTTCATGCTTATGTCCAAAGAGCCCGCATCCGGCCATGAGCAGAAGCAGGCCCAGTACATGTGCCCGGTGTTTCATGGTTCGATACCCTCCGTTTTTGCTTGATCTGCCTGCGATTCAAGCCCTTTGCGGGGCGATCAAGCACACAACGGAGGGGCGCGAATCGGCCGGAGGGGGAAAAGCACGCCATAGGCGCCATGGGCGCAGGGAAGCAGAAGGCGCTGCATGGGCTGGGCCTGATACGGGGCCGGGGAACCGGCTAACCACAAATCCCGGCCACTATGCCAGCACCACCAGCAGGAAAGGGAAAGGTATTCGGCCTCATGCCAGTGGACCTGTCCGCCTCGGGCATCGGCGCAGAGGGCTGTCCAGCGCTCATGCCGATGCTCGGCCCCCGCGGGCCTGTATCCGTCTGAGACCCAGAGGATGAGCAGCGGAACAATCCACTTCCAGCGCATAGGCATAGGCCATGTGGCCTATATGGTAAAAACAACCGGAAGAAAAAGCAATAAACAGAGCGTAACGAAATGGAAACGCCCCGCTTTCGGCTACCCCGAAGCAAGCCGCTCCACGGCCTCGGCCACGCGCTCCATAAGCCAGCGGGGTGTGGAGGTGGCCCCGCAGATGCCTACCGATTCGGCCCCCTGGAACCATGCGGGGTCCAGATCCGCCTCGCTTTCGATGAAATACGTGCGCTCGTTGTGCGCCCGGCAAATTTCATAGAGCACCCGACCGTTGGAGCTTTTCCGGCCGGCCACGAAAAGGACCACGTCGTGCTGTCGGGCGAATTGAGCCAGGTGCTGATCGCGATTGGAAACCTGACGGCAGATCGTATCGAAGGTCTGCGCCTCCGGCTGCCGAGCTTCCACCAGAGCGCGCAGGCGGGAGTAGGCCTCCAGGGACTTCGTGGTCTGGGAAAAGAGGGCAACGGGTCGCCCCCAGTCTATCTGCTCCAGGTCCTCTTCGGATCGGATCACAAGCGCGCTGCCCCCGGTCTGCCCCACCAGGCCGCGCACCTCGGGATGATCTATTTTTCCGTAGATGACCACCTGATAGCCCGCATCATGGGCCTGCTTGACCCGGTTCTGCAACTTGAGCACAACAGGGCAGGAGGCATCCACGAGCGTGAGGTTGTTCTGTCGAGCGATTGCGTACGTCTCCGGAGGCTCTCCATGGGCGCGAATAAGTACAGTGGCGTTTTGCAGCGTGCGCAACTCTTCGTGCGTGATCGTACGCAGCCCCATCCGGCGCAGACGCGCTACTTCCAGGTCGTTGTGCACGATATCGCCCAGGCAATAGACGACGGGCTCCGACTCCAGCAGGGCTTCGGCCACCGCCACGGCGTACTCCACCCCGAAACAGAAGCCCGATTCCGGATCCACCACCACGCGCATAGGACCTTCCCCGGCTTGTTATTTCGCCTCCGAAGTCTCCGCAATCCCGTAACGGATGCGACGGATTTCTCGTGCCCACTGCAGGATACGAGCGACCTGCTCCTCGACGGAGAGCGTCGTGGTATCCAGGATTCGGGCATCGGCGGCGGGCCTGAGCGGAGCGATCGGACGCATAGCGTCCCGCTCATCACGCTTCCGCAGCTCAGCTTCCACCTGCTCAGGGGAGATCTCCACGCCCTGGCTGTGCAGTTCCTGCCAGCGCCGTCGGGCGCGTTCCCGCAGGTCGGCTACGAGGAAAACCTTCAGGTCCGCATCCGGGAAGACCACCGTTCCGATGTCCCGTCCCTCGACCACCAGTCCGCCGGCTTCTCCCAGGGCGCGCTGCCGATCCAGAAGCCAGGCGCGCACCGCGGGTAGGGCGCTGACCTCGCTGGCGTGAGCGGCCACCTCGGGTTGATACAACGCATCGGTCACATCCTGCCCATCGACCCAGACCCGAAACCCTTCCGAAGCCGGGCGCAGTTCCAGCCGGAGCGCATCGAGGGCCTCCGAGATACGCTCCGGCTCTCCGGGCCATATGCCGCGCTTGAGGAGGGCCCACGTTACGGCACGATAGAGCGCACCCGTGTTCAGATGGGGCACGCCCAGGGCGCGGGCCAGAAGCCGGGCCGTGGTGGATTTGCCCGATCCGGCTGGACCATCGATGGCGATCAGGATGTCCTGTCGGGGCATAGCCGCTGCGCGTCGAGATACTCCTGCAGGATAAGGGCCGCTGCGGCCCGGTCCAGGCGGCCTTTATCCTGGCGCGCCCGCCGGGGAAGCCCCGAAAGCCGCAGCAGCTGTTGTGCCTGTACCGTGCTGAAGCGCTCATCCCATCGGATGAGCCGCAAGCCCGGAAGACGGCGCTCGATACGCCGCATATACGCCTCCACCTCCCGGGCCGCCTCCCCCACCCTGCCCTCCATATCCAGGGGCCAGCCCACCACGAGCACCTCGATCCCCTCCTGATGTACCAGGTGCTCAAGGACCCGAATGGCCTCCTCCTGTGTATACGTGCCCACGGGTCGAGCCAGCAACCCGAGCCGATCGCTGATGGCCAGCCCCACGCGCTTGCGCCCGTAATCCAGAGCCGCTACGGGTTTCATGACCGCACCCCGAGCAACTCGCCCAGCAGGGCAAGGGGAGGATTGCCGTAGAACCGATCCCCGATCTGAATCGTGGGCACCCGGCGCCGACCTGCATTATATCGGAGCACAAGCGCCTCGGCTTCCGGATCCCGGTCGATATCCACCTCCTCGTAGGGGATACCGTGCTGGCGCAAAAACCACTTGGCCCGGTGACAGTCCGGACACCAGGAGGTCGTATACAGACGCACCTGCATTAGACCACCTCCAGATGCCGCTGTAGACGCTCTACGAGCATGTGCTTGGGCACGGCGCCGATGAGCTGATCGACCACCTGCCCGTTTTTGAACAGGAGCAGCGTGGGAATGGAGCGGATGTTATACTGCATGGAGACCTGCGGGTTTTCGTCCACATCCAGCTTGCCGACCTTCACCCGTCCGGCATATTCCCGGGCCAACTCCTCGATAATGGGGGCGATCATGCGGCAGGGACCGCACCAGGGCGCCCAGAAATCCACCAGTACGGGCACCTCGGCCTGCAGTACCTCCTGTTCGAAGTTCTGATCGGTCAGCGTAACGAGATGATCCTGGGCCATCGAAAACCTCCTGTCCTGGGTTCTGCCTACGTCCCCTCCTCCAACCGGAGCAAACCCGGCCCGGTTCCGCTCAGATCACTGTTCCCGGGGGCACAACCGCGTTTTTGGGGATGATCACGATGCCATCGCGGATGTAGTAGAACTCCGCATCATGCTTCTGCAGGCCCGCTTCGTTGCGGATGACCACCCCGTCGCCGATGCGCGCGTTTTTGTCTATAATGGCCCGCTCGATGTGCGCATTCCGGCCTATGCCCACATTGGGCCGCTCAAGCTGGCGATTGCGCTCCCGTTCCTCCACGGTCTCATAGTAGTCGGCCCCCATCACGATGGCATCCCGGATCACGGTGCCGGAGCCGATGACGGAACGAATCCCGATCACAGCATGCTCGATGTCGCAGTTTTCCAGAATGCAGCCCTCGGCGATAATGGACCGATGCACCCGAGAGCCGTGCAGCTTTGTAGGGGGCAGCATGCGGGCGTGGGTGTAGAGGGGCCGTTCCGCGTCGTAGAGGTTAAAAGCGGGCAGTGTCTCCGTCAGGGCCAGGTTGGCCTCGTAAAACGAGGCGATCGTGCCCACATCGGTCCAGTAGCCCTCAAAAAGATAGCTGTATACGGACAGCCGCTCTATGGCCAGCGGGATGACCTCGCGCCCAAAATCCACCAGCTCCGGATGCTGGAGCAGGAGCTCGAAGAGCACCTCGCGATTGAAGAGGTAAATGCCCATCGAGGCCAGGTATACGCGACCCCGGGCGCGCAGGCTCGGACCCGTATCGCTTTCCAGCCCGGGAAGCTGATCGGGGGCGGGCTTTTCCACAAAGCGTCGGATACGCTGCTCCGTATCCGTCTGCATGATACCTAGAGAAGGGGCCTCCTCGGCCCGCACGGGGGTAGTGGCGATGGTGATATCGCCCCCTTTTTGTTGATGATAGGCCACAAAGAGCCGGAAATCGAGCTGATAGAGCTGATCGCCCGACAGAATGAGCGCATAGCGGAAGGGGTAGTCCTCGAAATGATGCAGGTTCTGGCGCACGGCATCGGCCGTGCCCTGAAACCAGTGCGACGAGCGCGGGGTCTGCTCGGCGGCCAGGATATCGACAAAACCCCGGCTGAAGAGGCTGAAGCGGTACGTGTGGTTGATGTGCCGGTTGAGGGAGGCGGAGTTGTACTGCGTGAGCACGAAGATCCGATTGATCCCGGAGTTGAGGCAGTTGCTGATGGGCACGTCGATCAACCGATACTTGCCCCCCAGGGGTACGGCGGGCTTGGAGCGCATAAGTGTCAAGGGGAAGAGGCGCGTTCCCGCCCCCCCGCCCAGGATGATGGCTAGGACGTCCTGGCTGGCGAATTCCATGGCTTCTCTTCGATGATTTCCCGATACAGGGCAAGATACCGGCCAACGGCACGGGTCCAGGAAAAATCCTCGCGCATGCCTCTGCGCTGCAGGGCGCGCCACCGCTTCGGGTTCTTCCAGTACGTATGAGCGGCTCTGACCGCCTCCTCGAGCGCGGCGGGGCTATAGGCGCGCATCCAGAAACCCGTACCTCGGCGGGCATCCCGGTCCAGAGGTCGAACCGAATCTCGCAATCCGCCGGTTGGATGCACCACCGGCACCGCACCATAGCGCAGAGCATAGAGCTGGTTGAGCCCGCACGGCTCGGTGCGCGAGGGCATCAGGAGCACGTCGATTGATCCATACAGAAGATGGGCCAGCCCCTCATCGAAGTGCAACCAGGCACGCACGCGCTCCGGGAAGCGGGCCTCCAGGTCCCGGAAGGCCTCCTCCAACCGGGACCAGCCCGTGCCCAGCACCACCAGACGAGCCTCCGGAATCGCCTCCAGCAAAGCGGGGGCGGCCTGCAAGAGCAGCTCTACCCCCTTTTCCGGCACCAGCCGACCGATAAAGGCGAGCAGAAAATGCCCTCCCTCCCATCGCACGCCCAGCCGCTGGCCCAGGGCATCGCGGTTTTTCAGGCGCCGCTCCAGATGCCGGATGTCATAGCACGCGGCCAGATAGGGATCGTGCGCCGGATCCCAGCGCTCCGTGTCGATGCCGTTGAGGATCCCGACAAGCCGAGACCGGACCATGCGAAAAGCATACTCCAGCCCCCCGGCCGCCCATTCCGTGAGCTCCTGCGCATAGGCAGGACTTACGGTCGTAACCCGATCCGCCAGCAAAAGGGCGGCCTTTAGGGCATTGAAAGCCCCGTCATGATCGAAATCCGCGCGGGGAAGGGCTCGCCTCCAGGGCAGGAGATCCATCTCCGACCAGGGATAACGACCCTGATAGAGCGCGTTGTGCACGGTAAGGACAAAGGGTCGGGAAACGGCCCCCGAAAAAGGTCCGTAGTACATGCCAAGGGCCAAGAAGGCCGCATGATGATCATGCCCGTGCAGGATTCCGATGGGTTCGACCTCCGGAGCCCGATCCCCGGCCGCATGAGCCAGCTCTAAGGCGGCATAGCCAAGCAGGACGTAGCGCTCTAGCTCCTGAGCAAATGGCTGTCCGGTTTCCGCATGCGCATATACACCAGGGGGACGAAACAGATCTTGTTCCAACAGATAGAGGGGAAATTCCGTCCAACCGCTCTGATCGCGCCAGATTCGATAGGGATAGCGACGGGAACCGAGGCGGATCTCGCCTTGCCAGACACGGCGCACCTGCACGACGGGCAGATGCCCGTACCAGGGGATAAGTACGGAAGCCGGCTGACCCTCTCGGGTAAGGTATCGGGGCAGTGCCCCCACCACATCAGCCAACCCGCCGACCTTGGCGATCGGAGCGCATTCGGTGGCCACATGCAGAACCTGCACGGCGGAGCCCTTGTTGTGTCCGGGAAAGATAATACCTCCGCACAAAGCGCGCCTGCAGACCTCCAGAGAGGCCAAACCCGGCATGGGCGCCGCCCCCTATCGTCTGCGGCCGCGGGGGCATTGGTATAGGCGTAAAATCCGCCCCTAGCCTGTTCTGAAATCCGGCGCCGGAACAACGCCGCCTGTGCAGGGGGCGCACCTCCGCATCCTCTGCCACCAGGCGCTTGTCCAAGATCGCTTCCGCCTGCGCTGGCGCGAAGACCCGCGGGACTTCCATATTCTAGCTGCAAGGCGGAGAAAACCGATGAGAGCCGTTCAGATGCCCCCCCGCAACCGTCGGCAGGAGATGCTTGCCTCCTATCCGGCATGGGCGCAGGATCTGGCCCGCCGCTACCTGAGCCGGACGATCAGCCAGTTCATCCTGCACGGGAACGTGCGCGATCTGGTGCCTGTTCGCAGCGGAAGGCGTTCCTGGCGCTACATGGGGCTCAGGGATTTTCTCATCGAGGAGCTCTTTGCCAGCCGGGATGGGGTACTGCTCTACGATCGGGGATCCGGACTCCGGTTCTCTAGCCCCAAAGCCCAGCAGGACTTTCGGCACGCGCTTGCGGCCATAGATCTGATCGGTGGCACCTCCTATGCCCAGCAGCTACCGCGCGAGCCCTCGCGTCTGTTCCCCATACTGGAGCAGTACTTCCGTCTGCGGCTATCGGAAGGGCGACGCATCGCTTGTATCCTGGATTTTGCCGAAACGCTCGTACCCCAGGCCGAGCCGGCCTGGTACTCGGCCGAAGAACGCGCCCTCCTGGTCACCCTGCAGCGCTGGGCCAGCGACCCCCTGTTTCTGGAGGCGGATTTCACGCTCGTGCTCATCACGGAAAACCTGGCCGATCTGGCCCGCCCCCTTGTCCAGAGCCCTCATCATGCAGCGATCCGGATCCCCCTGCCGGATGAAGAGACCCGTCTTGCCTTTATCCGGAGCTCCCTGAAGGGCCGGCGGATATCCCGCTACACGGAGCTCGCCCCCGAGGCGTTGGCCGCGCTCACGGCCGGACTGCGCCTGGAGCACCTGCGTCAGATCCTGGCCGACGCCATTGAGAACCGACACCGCATCAGCACCCGCTCGCTCATCGAACGGAAAAAAGAGCTCATCCAGGCCGAAGCCTACGGCCTGCTGGAGTTTGTGGAAACCCCCTACACACTGGATATGGTCGCCGGGCATCGGGCCGTCAAGGCCCTTCTGCGCCGCGCGGCCGAGGCCATCCGCCAGGGTCGCCGGGACGTGCTTCCTATGGGCTATCTGGTCACGGGTCCGGTGGGGACGGGCAAGACGTTTCTGATCAGCTGTTTTGCCGGGGAAATCGGCATCCCCATGGTCCGCCTGCGCAACTTCCGCTCCCAGTGGCAGGGGGTAACGGAGGGCAATCTGGAGAAAATCCTGGGCCTGCTGGAGGCCATGAACCCCGTGGCCGTACTGATCGATGAGGCGGACGCCTTTCTGGGAGACCGCCACCAGGAAGGCGACAGCGGGGTATCGAGCCGTGTCTTCGCTATGATCGCCTCTTTCATGAGCAATACGGCCTATCGAGGCCGGATCATCTGGTTTCTGCTCACGGCCCGGCCTGATTTGATGCCTGTTGACCTCAAGCGTCAGGGGCGGGCAGAAGAGCACCTGGCCCTTTTCTACCCCCAGAGCCCGGAAGAACGCCAGGAGCTCTTCTGGGCCATGGTGCGCAAAACGGGGGCGCACTTTACAGGCCGCATACCCGCCCGGCTTCTGGAAGGCGAGCATGCCCTCTCGGGGGCAGACATGGAGGCCCTGCTTGTGCGCGCCAAGTTTGAGGCGGCCTCTCGCGGGCAAGAACACATCGATGAGTCGCTCCTGGAGGAGGTGCTTGAGGACTTCCTTCCCCCCACCTACCCGCTGGAAGTGGAACTGCAGACGCTTGTGGCGGTGCTCGAATGCACCCGCCGATCCCTGCTGCCACCCGCCTATCGGGATGCGGATCGGGAGGGGCTTCTGCGGCGCGTTCGGGAGCTCAAACGCCTGCTCGGAGAGAGCTAAGGTAGTCGGCCCGCCCCTCGCCGTGTCGACAACACGGCCGGGATCACCGATCAAGATGCCGGGCTAGACCCGAAGCCCCCCTACCAGCTCAGCCACATCTGCTATGCCCTCAGCCCGGCAGAACGCCTCGATACCTTCCACGATCCGAACGGCCAGATCGGGCATGACAAACGTGCCCGTTCCGACCTGCACGGCCTGCGCCCCTACGAGAAAGAACTCGATGGCGTCTTCGGCGCTCATGATGCCCCCGATGCCCACAAGGGGGATGCGCACCGCTTTGTACGCCTCCCAGACCCGAGCCAACGCGATGGGCTTGATGGCCGGACCGGAATACCCCCCGGTCACGTTGGCTAGCCGGGGCCGGCGGGTGCGGATGTCCACGGCCATGCCCACCACGGTGTTGATCAAGGAGACGGAATCGGCCCCCTCCTCCTGGCAGACTCGGGCGATCTGCCCGATGCGCGGCACACCGGGGCTGAGCTTGATCATGAGGTGCCGTTCGGTAACAGCTCGGAGCGCACCCACTACTTCCGCCGTCATACGGGCATCGTCGGCAAAACAGGCTCCCCCTTCTTTGACGTTCGGGCAGGAGAGGTTGACCTCATAGCCATCGATGCCCTCGTGCTCATCGAGCCGGCGCACGAGCTCTACATACTCGGCCGTGGAAAAACCCACGACGTTTACGATCACGGCCGTATCGAGCAGGCGCAGCCGGGGCAGTTTCTCTCGCACGAAACGCTCCAGGCCCACGTTGGCCAGCCCGATGGCGTTGAGCATACCCCCCGGAACCTCCACGATACGCGGAGGTGGATTGCCCTCCCGGGGCTGCAGGCTGATGGCTTTCGTGATCACCCCGCCCAGCCGAGAGACGTCTATCAGCTCTCCAACCGTATCGGCATAGGCGAAAGTGCCGCTGGCCACAAGCACCCGGTTCTTCAACCGGAGCCCGCGCCCCAGATCGACGGCGGTGTACACATCAGTCACAGAGGACATCCCAGCGCACCTCCCGGGCCGAAAACACGGGCCCTTCCAGACAGGCGAGCGCGTAGCGTCCCTCCACCCGGGGCACAATGCAGCCCTGACAGACGCCGAATCCACACCCCATGGGCACCTCAAGGGCGACCTCGTGCTGTACGCCAAGATGCCGACCCTCTTCGGCCAGGGCGCGCAACATGGGCATGGGGCCGCAGGAAAACCACCGCATCCGCTCCCTCCGTAGCGCCTCCTGGTGTGTGCGCCAGAGCTCGAGCACCGTACCCCGAAAACCCGCCGAACCGTCGTCGGTGGCCACAAGGGGATCGGATAGATACCGGAGCACGAGCTCTCCGGCTGTGCGCGCGCCCACCAGGGTGAGCACCCGACGCCCCTGACGGCGCAGTTCCCGCTCCAGAAAGGCGAGCGGCGCCACCCCCACCCCGCCCCCGAAGAGCACGGCCAGATCGAAGTCCCCCTCGAGCCCAAAGCCCCTGCCCAGAGGACCCAGCATCCGGAACCAACGTCCGGGTTCGGCCTCGTAAAGCAGACGCGTGCCCGGACCGACGACCTTGATGAGCAGTTCCACAAAAGGCCCCTCGGCCATGTAGATACTCATCGGCCGGCGGAGAAGCGGATATATCCCCTCCGATGCCCGGATGGCCACGAACTGGCCGGGCCTGGCTTTCTCGGCGATTCGGGGGGCTTCGAAACGGAGCAGGCAGAGGTGCTCGCTGAGCCGCTCATTACGCTCCAGACGAACGGATAGATCGATCATCGCTCCGGCTACGGCTGGCCTGCACAAGATAGCGCAATCCGGGGCTCTGCGGAAAACAGCCCCTACCGATAGATCTGCAGGGAATCACGCCGCACCCGTGTGGTATCCGACCCCGGACGCGGGGGCGCTGGGGGAAGCACCCTCCGGCGCGGCCGCTCCTCATCGACATCCGAATCCGGCCTGCGCCCGCTATCCGGGGCGCGCACCCGGGGCGCCTCTGGAGAAGCCCTGTGCGGAGAAGAGAAGGTCGGATCGGGAGAGGAGGACGAGATCCCACCCAGCGCCCGTCGGGCGCGTTCGGCAAACGGGGTGCGCTCATAGCGGCGGGCCAGGAAATCAAGTATCCGGGGGATGCTCAGCGTATCGGGCCACCGGAAGCGGGCGGAATCCGGCGCGCCCTGGGAGAGGCGATCCCGCAGGGCGCGAAGACGATCCCGCAGGACAACCGAATCCGAGGCCGCCCGCCGGCCTCGGAGGATGGCCTCGATGGAGTCCATTTCGGCCCGATAGCGCATGGAATCGGCGCGAAATATTTCGCGTGCGCGGTGCAGGCGCTCGCGCCAGAACACCGATCGGTGCCAGGGTAGCTCAAAGCGGGCCAACGCCGTATCGCCGCGGCTCAGCGCGGAATCCCGCACCACATAGGCTGCCGCCCAGAGCGCGTAAGGCGCGTATTCGGAGTCCGGATAGCGATCCACAACATCCAGGAGCGCATCCAGTGTCTTGCCCAACCCTCCGGGCGCCCAGCTCTGCAGGGCGGCCTCGTAAAGCAGGCGAGCTTCTTTTTCGATCTGCGCCCGGATGGCCGCCGGGGAAACCATGGCCGTATCCGTTCCGGCGATCAGCCTCAGGGCCAGACGGGCCCGCTCGGCCTGTTCGCCCTCCGGATATCGGGCAAGCAGCCGCTCGTAGTACACGCGGGCGGAATCCGGACGATCGAAGGCAAACCAGAGCAGGCTGGCCAGCTCATATACCGCCTGTGCTCGGCGTTCTTCCATGCGGGCCCGGGCCTCCGGCGTACGGGGTATGGCGGAGGTATCGATGCGCACCAGCTCCTCAAGAGCCCCCTGCTCAGAAGCGGCCCTATCGGAGGCCGAGGACTGCTCCCCCGCCAGGGCGGGGAGCGCCGCTCGGCGGCGCCAGTTTGGCACGCGAGGCCTTTGCCCCCATCGGGCCCGAAAAGCTTCGCGCGCAGCGCGCACGAGCACGGGATCTCTGTGGAAAAGAAAACCGGCCTGCCCTGTGCTTATCCCGACGCCCTGCCCGGCATGTTGAGGCTCGGGGTTCATCTGCGGAAGCGGGGCCATGGACCGGGACTCAAATGCGGCCCGGTCCCGCTCGGCCTGCAGTTGCTGACGGCGAGCCTGGATTTCGGCCAGCTTGCGGTTCCGGATCTGGGCCAGGACAGAATCCAGTGCCTTCTTCTCCAGCGCCCCTAGATAAAGCAAGCTGTCCAGGCGCGCGATCTCCGTGCGCAGGCGCATGTAGGCCGAAAAACGTTCCACCTCCTGGTCCAGGCCCACCTGTTCAGCCCATTGGCGATCGGCCCCTGTGCGGGCGCTATCGAAGTACGCCTTGGCCCGGTCCCAGCGGTACAGTATGTCTCGAGATAGCACCCCGAGCCGGTGGTAAATCCGGGGTCTGACCCGATTCCAGCTGGCCTGGGCGTTTCTGTAGCGCTCCTGCGTGCGCAGCATATCCTCATAGAGGCGCATGGCCTCTTCCGGCTGACCCAGGATCTCAAGCGTATAGGCGCGTTCGAAATCCAGCAGGGGCAGGGCATCGAGGAACTTGGCGTCCCGGCGTGTCCGCTCCAGCAGATGCCGGGCTTCCTGCGCCATGCCGGCCTTTCGCAGGGCCTCCACCTGACCGAGCAGGGCTTCCCGGATGAGCTCAAACTCCACCCCCTCCTGCCTCACCATCGAGAAAGCCCGTGCCGCCTCGCGGGGGCGATCGAGGGCCAGATATACCTGGCCAGCCAGAAACCAGGCCCGAGCCCGCACACTTCGAGGCTGGAGATGAGCCAGAACCTCCGGCAGGAGCTCGGCGGCCCGCTCCAGGCGCCCCTGGCGCAGGTAGATCTCCACCAGAAGCAGAGCGGACCGGGCGCGATCCGACCGGTTGAGGCCGCGGCGGAGCAGTTCCTCCTCCAGCAGGTCCTGAGCTTCCTGAAAACGACCCATGGCCACAAGCGCCCGCGCCCGCCAGAAACGGGCTTCGGCGCGCAGCGGACTCTGCGGGAAGTTTTCCAGAAGCTCCCGAAATTTCTGCTCCGCCGGCCCGTACTGCCCCTGATAGAAGTAGGCCTGCCCGATAAGCAAGACGGCATCGTCGACGAAACGGCTCCCGGGCCGATCTCGGATCACCGCAGCGGCCTTCTGAACGGCCACCGACCAGGGATTATTCGTCCCCGCACGCCCCGCGGGGGTGGACTCTACCGGATCGGGGACGATACTGTACGTCCAGAGCCACTCCTCGAGGCTTGCCGGCAAAGGCGATTCCCGCTGGGCCAACGCCTTCTGGAAGGCGGCCCGGGCGTTGTAAAACGTGTTGAAGTAGGCGGTGAAATCCGTCCAGAGCGGATCAACCCGGCTCCGAATCGGACCGCATCCGGCCGTGCTGAGCAAAAGGAGCGCTATCAGGAGCCGGTCTCTCACAGCGTGAGCACCTGCACCATGTTCGTTTTGCCCTTGACCGGCAGGGGCATACCGGCTGTGACCACCACCCGATCCCCGGGCCGGGCCCATCCACGGCGCAAGAGCTCCTGGCGCACACGCTCAATGACCGCATCGGTGTGGGATTGAAAGGGCATGTGTATGCCCACGGTGCCCCGCACCAGATGCAGCAGAGCGGCCACATACGGGTTGTCCGAAAAGGCGAGGATCGGCACCCAAGGACGGTACTTTGCGATCATGCGGGCCGTTTTGCCGGAAAAAGTCAGGCAGGCAATAGCCCGCGCCCCGATCTGGGCAGCCAGCTCGCAGGCCGTAAAGCTGATGGCTTCGGTGACCTGATCCTCCTCGGCAGCACCGGGGGCAAAAGGATGCGGGGCAAACAATTCCGGACGGGCCTCGGTGGCTTCGATAATGCGCGCCATCGTGCGTACGGCCTCGATCGGATAGCGCCCCACGGCCGTTTCCGCCGAAAGCATAAGCGCATCGGCTCCGTCCAGCACGGCGTTGGCCACATCGGTGGCTTCGGCCCGCGTAGGACGTGGGTTTTCAATCATGGATTCAAGCATCTGGGTGGCTGTGATCACAGGACAGGCCCACTGTATGCTTTTTCGGATGATTTCTTTTTGCAATAACGGAACCATCTCAGGCGACACCTCGATCCCCAGATCCCCCCGCGCCACCATCACCCCGTCGGCTTCCCGCAGAATCTCCTCCAGCGCCTCTACCGCCTCCGGTTTCTCGATCTTGGCGATCACCCCCGCCTGCCCGCCCAGCGCAGCTATCTCCTGACGCAAATGCCGCACGTCCGATCCGCGGCGCACAAAGGAGAGCGCCACCCACTCCACCCCCTGCTCCAGGGCAAAGCGCAGATCCCGCCGATCCTTCTCCGTCAAGGCCGGCAACCGAACCGGCACACGGGGTAGGTTCATCCCCTTACGGGAACGTAATACCCCTCCGACCTCCACACGCGTCAGCACCTCCCCATCCCGGGTCTCCAGTACGCGCAGCTCCAGCAAACCATCATCGAGCAAAATCCGATCTCCCGGCCGCACATCCTCGGCCAGATGCGCGTAATCCGTACTCAGGCGCTCGGCTGTGCCCTCTACGGGCTGGGTCGTCACGACCACATGCCGACCCGGATGCAGCTCGACCGCACCGCCGGCCACAGGGCCGATGCGGATCTTGGGCCCCTGCAGGTCGAACAGAATCGGTACCACCCGGCCCAGCTCGCGGGCGGCCTCTCGCACCGCTTGGATCAGACGAGCATGCTCCTCATGCTCCCCGTGGGAGGCGTTGAGCCGGGCCACATCCATACCCGCCTCGATGAGCGCGCGGATCCGATCCGGACTGTGGCTGGCCGGACCCAGGGTGCAAACGATCTTTGTATGCCGCATCTTCAGCTCTCCAGCATGCTCCAGAGGGCTTCCAGGGCCACCGTGGCCCGCTCACGGATGGCATCGTGCACGCGCCCGGAGAGCGGGGTCTCTTCCGGGTTGATCTCCACCACATAAGCCCCCGATTCGAGGGCGATCTCCGGCAGCCAGGCGGCCGGATAGACCACCGCCGAAGTACCCACGACGAGAAACACCTCCGCCCTCCGAGCAGCCGCTTCGGCCCGGGACCAGGCCTCCTGTGGCAGAGGCTCCCCGAACCAGACCACATCGGGCCGGACCAGCCCCCCGCAGTCCGGACAGCGGGGTACAGCCTGCGGCTCGTCGTCTTCCTCCTGCCAGGGGCGAGCGCAGGCAATGCAGTAATTGCGCTCCAGATTGCCGTGCAGCTCGATGAGGTTGCGGCTTCCCGCGCGGCGATGCAGGTTATCGACGTTCTGGGTGATCAGCGTAAAATCCGGATAGCGGTCCTCGAGCGCGGCCAGGATCCGATGCGCCGCGTTCGGTTGCACCTGGCGTATGATCTGGCGCCGGTGCGCATACCAGGCCCAGACCAGATCCGGATTGCGCAAAAACGCCTCCACTCGAGCCAGCTCTTCAGGGCGAAACCGGGACCACAGTCCTTCGGGACTGCGAAAGGTAGGCACCCCGCTTTCGGCCGAAACCCCGGCCCCGGTCAACACAGCCAGCCGCCGGGCCTCTCGCAGGCGCCGGATCGTCTCAACGCGATACATGCGGACGCAGGCGTTCAATCACCTCAGCCATATCCTTCGGCAGGTGGTCCTCAAACTCCAGCCACTGCCCCGTTACCGGATGCCGGAAGGCGAGCCGATAGGCGTGCAGGGCTTGGCGGGGCAGGATCCGAAGCAGCTCCTCATAGAAGGACCGATACCGCGCCCCTTCGGCTCCGTAACGCAACGTGCGCCCGCCGTAGACCGGATCGCCAAAGACCGGATGCCCCACCCAGGCGCAGTGCACCCGGATCTGGTGCGTGCGGCCGGTCAGCAGGCGTAGCTCCAACAGCGCCAGCCTCTCAAAGGCCTCCAGCACCCGATACCGGGTCACGGCCGGTTTTCCCGTAGGCAGGACGGCCATGCGCTTGCGGTCTCGGGGGGAACGCCCTATAGGCCCCTCGATCTCTCCTTCGGCTCTGGCGGGTATCCCCCAGACGAGCGCCCAGTAGCGGCGGTCCAGCGTGCGGAGCTGAAACTGCCGGGCCAGCGCGGCATGCACTCGTTCCTCTTTGGCCACCACGAGCAATCCCGAGGTATCCTTATCGAGTCGATGCACGATGCCGGGCCGCACGGGATCCGGCCCCGGGCTGCGGCCGATGTGGGCCAAAAGTCCGTTTACGAGCGTACCGCTCCAGTGTCCGAAGGCCGGATGTACGACCAGGCCCGGGGGCTTGGAGAGCACCATGAGGTGCTCGTCCTCATAGCGAATATCCAGCGCCATCGGCTCAGGACGCACCTCTGGTGGGGAGGGCCGGGGGATGAGCAGTTCGATTCGGTCTCCAGCGCGCACGCGATAACCGGCTTTGCGCACCTCTACACCCGAGACCCGTACCCATCCGGCCTCGATAGCCGCTTGCACCCGGGAGCGTGTGGCATTTTCCACGTGTCGGGTGATGTAGACATCTAGCCGTTCCCGTTCCCGGTAGCCCGGGGGCACCTGGAGCCGGATCCATCGTCCCTCAGTTACCCGCTCCTCCAGCATGGCGCAATCGGATGCGTGCCCGAATCCGCTCCAGCTCCGGTCCGAAGCTACCCCACAGGGAGTCCGGAGCGGAAAGCGTCACGGAGACGACGTGATGATCCGGAGTCAAAAAAGCCGCCTGTATGGCGTGCAACAGCTCCCCTCTGCCGGGCACAAGCAGATGCCCTTCGACTTCGTGTGCTTCCTGCCCGGCGATGTGCGTGCGGCGCTCTTCGAGGATGTCCGCATGGGGATCCAGGGCGGTCTGCTTGATCAAACGCTGGCGAAGGAGCTCCAGCGACAGCGTATCGCGCTCCGGTACGTAGGGTGCAGCCCGCACAACGAAGTTGTTGTAGGTTATGGGCATATCCGCAGCACGGGCCCGAAGCTCGTACCAGCGCCACTCCCCCCGCCACCCAGCCGGCAACCAGACCTCGACCGACTCCCGACCCAGCACGAAGACAGAATCCCGCTCCAGCGTGAAGCGGCGCACGCCGGGAGCGGAGCTGGATTCGCGCTCTACGCGGGCGCAACCCCAGAGGAGCAACAGGCTAAAGAAGATCCCGCTCGTATAACGCATAGGCAGTCCGATAAAACCCCAGGTGCTCGTATATGCCCATGGCCGACCCGTTGCGCTCATGCACGTACAGGCGCAAGGCGCAGACCTCCGCCGAGGTCCGAGCCGCCTCCAGAATCCGGTCCAACAGGGCGCTAAAAAGACCACGGCCACGCCAGTCGGGCACGATGTACAGGCTCTGCAGCCACCAGAAATATCCGGCTCGCCAATCGCTCCATTCCCGCGTAACGAGCGCCTGCCCGATGGGCCTATCCGCCTCGAGGATCCAGTACTGCCCCTTGTGCGGATCCCGCAAGACGGCTTCTACCCCGCGGCGCACGACCCGGGGGTCGAGCTCCAGAGATTCGGACTCCCGGGCCAACGCCACATTGAAGGCAACAATCGCTTCCAGATCTTCTCTGGATGCCGGTCGTATGCGAAAACGGCTCACAGCTTCCAACCCTGGTTTTCCAGTCGCTGTTCCTCGGGAACGGGTCCAGAGGGACGGGCGGGTATGCCCTTGTAGATGAGCCCCGCCTCCGCGTTACGGGTAAGCAGCGCGCCGGCTCCGATCAGGGCATCCTGCCCGATTTCAACCCCCGGCAAAATGGTGGCATGTACCCCGATACGCCCCCCGCGACGCACGGTCACCCCGCGAAAGTGCCGGAATCGCTCCGCCGTGCGGCCGGCAAACGGATCGTTGCTGGTTGCCACACAGGGCGCCAGGAACACGTAGTCCTCCAGCGTAGAGTAGGCGGTCAGGTATGCGTTGGTTTCTAATTTACAATAACGGCCTATGAAGCAGTCATTCTCCACCGCCACCCCGCGACCGATAATCGTGCCCTCCCCGACCTGCACCCGCTCCCGCACCGTGGCCAGATCCGCAATCAGCACCTGCGGACCAATTCGCGCCCCCGCATACACGACCGCATGCGCTCCGATCAGGCATCGATCCCCGATCTCCGCCGGAGGCACCTCCTCCGTGCGGGTGACCGCGCTCCGAAGGGCGCGCATGGGCCGCTTGCCGATAACGGCATGATCGTCGACGCGCACCCCTTCGCCGATACGCGACCCGCCGTGAATGACCACATGATGCCCGATACGACAGCCTCTGCCAATACGCACCCCGGGTCCGATCACCACAAACGCCCCCAGCTCCGTCTCCGGACCGATCTCCGCGGTGGGATCGATCCAGCGGGGGGGCGCTACGGAGTCAGACGGGGCAGAATCTCTCGCAGCCGGTGCCATGTCTCCTCCAGGGCTTCTGAGATCACCTTGACCTCCCCCAGAACGGGCATGAAGTTCGTATCCCCGTTCCATCGGGGTACAATGTGCAGATGCACATGATCCTCAATCCCCGCCCCGGCCACGCGCCCCAGGTTCATGCCCAGATTGTACCCATGCGGCCGCATGAGCTCATCGAGCGCCCGAATGGCCAGGCGAGCCGCCCGCCACAGCTCCAGCAGCTCGGCCTCATCCAGCTCCAGCAACGAGCCCACGTGCCGATAGGGTACGGCCATCAGGTGGCCGCTGTTGTATGGATACAGGTTCAGGATCAAAAACACACGCTCCCCTCGCCAGACTACCAGGCTCTCGGGGCTATCCGGCTCCCGGGATCGGGAGCAGAAAATGCATGCCCCCTTCTGTTCCTCCTTGAACGAGGCGATATAGCGCGAACGCCAGGGCGAAAAAAGCCGTTCCATAGGCCTCTATGTGCGGGCAGGGCTTTTAAAAATATGCGCCTCCGCGCCGGGCGCTCAACGCGGGGGACGGGAGGCAAAAACCTGCATGAGATCATCCACGCGCAGAGGCCACCTCTGGTAGCGAAAGCCTTCCCCATAGGCGGCCCCGATGAGCAGACCGAAATGCCGCAGCCGGCCAACGAGCCCTTCCCAGAAGCGATCCGTGGACAGGAGCGTCGGGGGATCCTCTCCGCCATAGGACGGATTGAAGACCTGGGAGGCATAAGCGCGCACGGCCTGCAGGCGCTCTTCGATCACATCGGAGATATCCACCACGAAATGCGGCCGTAGATCGTCGTGTTGCAGATAATGCAGGATGTGATACGGCCTCCAGGGCTGTTGCGGACTGCCGTCCTCTTCGGTGGTCTCGATGCGCCGAAGACCGGCATAGAAGGCGGCCTCCACGACAAGTCGGGCGGCGTGTTCGTGATCCGGATGCCGGTCCGTGGGGGCGTTGATGAGGATCAGATGCGGCCGGTAGCGACGCAACAGGCGGATCACCGCCAGCCGGGCCTCCCGGCTCAGCGGAATGTCTCCATCGGGCAGCCCCAGGTTCTCTCGCACCCGCAGGCCCAGGATACGCGAGGCCTCTTCGGCCTCTCGGGCGCGGATCTCCGGCGTGCCCCGCGTGCCCAGTTCTCCGCGCGTCAGGTCCACGATACCGGTCCGGTATCCGGCCCGGGCAAGCTTAATGAGCGTGCCGCCGCAGGAAAGCTCCACATCGTCCGGATGGGCGGCAAAAGCCAGTACATCCAGCTGCATAGCCCGCTCGTCGTTGCAGGGCGAAGCTACAGCTGGCAGGGCCGAAGCCGCCAGTCCGGGCATAGAACACATGTATCTTTGCTCTGATGCGCAAGCGCTTGCCCCACGAAATCCCGCGGGCCGATCCGCAGCTCCTGCATCGGCTGCCCAGACATCCCATCGTGGTGGTGGCGGAGAACATCCGAAGCCTCCACAACGTGGGTTCCCTTTTTCGCACCGCCGACGGCGCTCGGATCGAGAAGCTCTACCTTACCGGCTTTACCGGAACCCCGGAGCGGGCCGAGGTGCGCAAAACGGCCCTCGGCGCAGAAGAGGCCGTTCCCTGGCAACATCATCCCGACACGCCGGAGCTGCTCGCCTCCCTGCGCGCATCCGGCTACCGGATCGCCGCTCTGGAACTCACCGACCAGAGCCGCTCTTACCTGGACGTGCAGGCCGAGGATTTCCCCCTGGCCCTTGTGGTGGGCAACGAATTGACCGGGGTCTCGGATGCCGCCCTGCAGCTATGCGATTTCGCCCTCGAGATCCCACAATACGGCCTCAAGCACTCCCTCAACGTGGCCGTGGCCTTCGGGATCGCGGTCTTTGCGCTTGTGCACCGCTACCGCGAGGCGTGTGGACTTCCGGAGTTTTTCGATCCAGAACGGGAGGCCACACTCCCCTTCCCCACCCGCCCTCCTGTCCCGGATCGCAAAACGCGCTGAGGAGTCCGGCAACCAGGTCCGGATCGCAGGGGACACAGCGAAGTCCTCAGCCCGCACGACCCCTACCCCGCCCACTGGAGCCCCTGCAGAGGTCGCCAGCGCCTGTCCAGGCGCCATAGGCCCAGCTCCCGGGCGTAGGCCACCGCTTCGGCCCATTCCTCATCCGTGATTGGTCGCTTGAGCTCCGGATAACGCCCCTGGGCCACAAGCCCGGCCGGGTGGTATTGATCCATAAGGTTAACATACGTATCCGGTCCGAGCTCCTCGGCGATCCATTCCAGAATCCGCCGCGTATCTTCCAGCCCACCGGGCATGATGAGGTGTCGGATCAGCAGCCCGCGCAGGGCCAACCCGTCTTCGTCGACCACCAGAGGCCCCACCTGCCGGTACATCTCCCGGATGGCCTGTCGGGCCACCTCGGGGTAATCGGGGGCCTTCAGGTAGCGTCGAGCCTTCTCCGGATCCCAGTACTTGAAATCGGGCATGTAGATATCCACAACCCCGTCGAGAAGCTGGAGGCTTTCCATGCTGTCGTAAGCGCTTGTGTTGTATACGATGGGCAACCGCAGACCCTCTTCGACGGCCAGCAACAGGGCCTCCAGTACCTGGGGCACGACATGTTCCGGGGTAACCCAGTTCAGATTGTGGCAACCCCTCTCCTGCAGATACAGAAACACGCGCGCCAGCTGCTCCGGCCGGAGGGGAAGAGCACCCCGATTGAGGCGGCTGATTTCGAAATTCTGGCAGAAGACGCACTTGAGGTTACAGCGCCCGAAAAACACGGTGCCGCTGCCGCGCCATCCGCGCAGGCAGTCCTCCTCCCCGAAGTGGGGAAAGTAGCTGGCCACGTCCGCATACCGACCCGAGGCGCACACGCCCAGCTGACCCCCCGTGCGGTCCACATCGCAATATCGGGGACAGACCCGGCAGGTGCGCAGCATGCGCAGAGCTTTCTCCACCTTCCGGGCCAGCATACCGGAGCGATACGCCTCCAGGTAAGCGGGCTCAAAAGACGCTCGCGGTCGCACAAACCCCGAGAAAATCTCCGGCAGCGTCACGGCTCATCCCTACAAGGCAACCCCCCATCTGCGCTCGTCCGGATCGGCGTACGGATTTCCGGACTGCTCGGCCTGCGGGGTCGGTGTGTATTCCTGCTGAGAGAGCCCCCGATTCGGAGCGGCCTCCTCGGGCTCGCCGACATCCCCCTGCCGATCCTCTCGCAGCACAAAGGGGTCGGGGATCTCGGGCAGGTGGGTAAAGAGATCGACCGTATAGAGGAGCTCCGGGGCCGTCGTCTCCCGAAAGGCGATGATCTCCACCCGGCGACCCATATCCATGACCGCCTCGACCAGGTCCAGCAGATGCCCGTTGCCGGAACAGATGACGACCACATCGAGATGGGGCAACAGGCGCAGTATATCGGCCGCAATCCCCATATCCCAGAGGCCGTGATAGCTGACCTGGATGGGCCAGATGTTTGCCTCCGGCGGCCGCCTCCGGCGCCGGACTCGGTACCCCAGCGTGGAGAGCTTGTAGATGAACGGACGGCTGCGAAAGTCGTCTTCCTGTTCGATCACATAGGCCGTGGCCCGCACCAGACGCCTTTTGCCCACTGCGAAAGCAAGCAGGCTCTCGAAGTTCACGTTTCGGCCATAGAATTCTCGGCTGGATCGATAAAGGTTTTCCGTGTCCACAAATACGCCCACACGCAGGTTGTGCCTATTTCCCTGCTGAACGATGCCCATAAGCGTGCTCCTATGCTTGCTCCCGGGACTACACCGGCTCGATGAAGAAACTCTGTCCAGAATATCTCCTGGCGGCTTGAATAGTTCCGGATAAGCGGTATTTATTTTCGCGCCTGTACAAGAGGAGCGCTTATGCCCAGGAGGATTCTCCCCATCGTATTGCTGTTTCTGGCGCTTTCGGCTCAGGCCCAGCGGGCCGGCCAGCATGTCTTGCCGGCCCTTACGGCCGTCCTCGAACGCGTGCGCGCCTGGTGGCCTCAGGTAGCCGACTCGACGCTCGCCCTGTATCGGGACCTACACGCCCATCCGGAGCTGGCTTTTCAGGAACGGCGCACCGCGGCCCGTCTGGCTGCGGCGCTACGCCGACTGGGCCTGGAGGTGCACGAGGGCATCGGGCAGACCGGGCTGATCGGCATTTTGCGCAACGGACCCGGCCCTACGATACTTGTGCGCACGGACCTTGACGGACTGCCCATCGAGGAGCAGACAGGACTGCCGTACGCGAGCCGAAACCGCGTTGAGCGCCCCGATGGCGCCACGGTTGCCACCATGCACGCTTGCGGCCATGATGTGCATATGTCCGTCTGGCTGGCCACCGCACGCTTTTTGGCTGAGCACCGCAACCTGTGGCGGGGCACGGTGTTCTTTGTCGGCCAGCCCGCCGAGGAGATCGGCGCCGGAGCGGCGGCCATGCTGGCCGAGGGCCTCTATGCGCGATTCGGCCGCCCGGATGCCGCCCTGGCCCTGCACGTGGATCCCAACCTGCCGGTGGGCACGATCGGCTATGTGCTCGGGCCCGCCTTTGCGCATGTAACCTCCGTGGAGGTGACGATCTACGGCGTGGGTGGGCACGGCGCCGCCCCCCACAGGGCAACCGACCCCATCGTGCTGGCCGCCCAGTATATCCTGGCCATCCAGACCATCCGCAGCCGAATCCTTGACCCTATGGAGCCGGCCGTAGTCACGGTAGGCTATATCCGTGGGGGCACCCAGCAGAACATCATTCCCGATCGGGTGGAGCTCGGGCTTACCATCCGCACCTACAGCGCCGAGGCGCGCAGGCAGATCCTCGATGCCCTGGAGCGCATCGGTCGGGGTCTGGCCGAATCCTACGGCCTGCCCCCGGAGCGTTATCCCCGAGTGCTTGTCAGCCCCACGGAGACCCCTTCAACGGTCAACAGCCCGGAGCTTGTGCGGCACGTGGTGGAAGCCTGGCGCCGGGTATGGCCGGGGGAGCGCATACAGGAGCGCCGTCCGGAGACGGTAGGCGAGGATTTTGGGCGCTTCGGCCTGGACGGGCAGATCCCCACTTTTATGTTCCGGCTCGGCACCACGCCCCCGGAAGCTTTCCAGCGGGGCCAGCTCCCCACCCTGCACAGCCCCTTCTACGGGCCTGACGCCGAGAGGGCTATCCCCGTGGGACTGGAGGCGATGGTCATCGCCCTACTCAGCCTCATGGGACCTTAGAGACGGAGGCGGAAAACCGCTCCAGAGCCGATCGCACCAGACGGCGCGTCTCCTCGGAAGCCGGCGAAAGCGGTGGACGCACCTCCTCGGTGCTCACGCCCAGGAGCGAAAGGGCGTACTTGACCGGGATCGGGTTGCTTTCGACAAACAGCGCCCGGACCAGGGGCAGGAGCTGCAGATGCAGGGCGCGCGCTTCTTCCAGGTAGCCGTTTTGCATATGGGCAAACAACGCACAGGCCTCTCGGGGCAGGATGTTCGAAAGCACGGAGATCAGCCCATCGGCTCCGAGCGCGTAAGCGTAGAAGGCCAGATCATCGTCCCCGCAATAGATGCGAAATTCGGGCCGAACGGGGCGAAGCAGGCGAAACAGGGATTCGAGCTGGGCAAGAGATCCGGAGGATTCCTTGATCCCGACGATAGCCTCCTCTTCTTCGGCCAGACGCAGCACGGTCTCCGGCAGCAGGTTGACCCCCGTACGACCGGGCACGTTGTAGAGGATAATCGGCAGTCCCAGCCGGGCCAGCGCTCGGAAATGTTCGCGCAATCCCTCCTGGGGAGGTTTGTTGTAATAGGGCGTCACCACCAGCGCCGCATCGGCCCCGAGGGCGGCGGCCTCCTCGGTGAGGGCCAGGCTCTGGCGGGTATCGTGGGATCCCGTTCCCACCACCACGGGCAGACGTCCCTTGAGGCGGCCCAGGGCCGCTTCGATCAGCGCGCGGCGCTCTGAGGGACGAACGGTCGGTGACTCCCCCGTTGTGCCCAGCACAACCACGGCCGACACGCCTGAGCGGGCCTGACGGTCCAAGAGCTCCTCCCAGGCTCTCAGGTCGATCTCCCCGTTCCGGAACGGGGTAATGAGCGCGGTCGCCACTCCTCGGAACATAATCAATCTCCTTCGATCATGGGGAGATCCAGGCCCTTCTGGCGGGCTGTGGTGATCGCCTCCGGGTAACCGGCATCGGCGTGGCGGGCCACCCCGATGCCCGGATCGTTGGTAAGTACCCGCTCGAGCTTTTGCTCCGAAAGCGCCGTACCCTCGGCCACGATCACCATACCCGCATGCAGGGAATAGCCTATCCCCACCCCTCCTCCGTGGTGGAAGCTGACCCAGGAGGCGCCGCTGGCCGTGTTCAGCAGCGCATTCAGAATGGGCCAGTCCGCGATGGCATCCGAGCCATCCCGCATGCCCTCCGTTTCCCGGTACGGGGAGGCCACAGAACCCGTATCGAGATGATCCCGGCCGATCACGATGGGGGCCTTTACCCGTCCGGTGCGCACAAGCCGGTTGAAGCGGAGGCCCATCTCGGCCCGCTGACCCAACCCCAGCCAGCAGATCCGGGCCGGAAGTCCCTGAAAACGCACTCGCTCCCGAGCCAGTCGAATCCACCGCACCAGGTGCTCCTGATCCGGGAAGGCCTGCAACACCTCCTCATCGGTCCGGTAGAGATCTTCCGGATCTCCGGAGAGGGCCACCCACCGGAACGGCCCATACCCTTGGCAGAAAAGGGGCCGGATGTATTCGGCCACAAAGCCGGGAATACGATAGGCCTCCTTTACGCCGCGACGATAGGCCATGGTGCGGATGTTGTTGCCGTAGTCAAAAGCTACCGCCCCGCGAGCCTGCAGCTCGAGCATAGCCTGCAGGTGAACGGCGATGGAGTCGAGCGCGCGCTCCAGGTAGGCTTCCGGATCGCGGATGCGCAGCGCCTCGGCCTCCTCGAGGGAGAGCCCAGCAGGTATGTATCCGTTGAGCGGATCATGGGCGGAAGTCTGGTCGGTGAGCACATCGGGCACCAGGCCCCGGCGCGCGATTTCGGGCAGGACCTCGGCCGCGTTGCCCAGCAGGCCCACAGAGATCGCTTCCCCCCTGTCTCGGGCTTCCAGCACCCAACGAAGCGCCTCATCCAGGCGTGTGCTCATCCGGTCCAGGTAGCCCGTCTGCAGCCGGCGCTCGATACGGCGGGGGTCGACCTCCACGATCAGAATCGCCGCTCCGTTCATCGTGGCCGCCAGGGGCTGGGCCCCGCCCATACCTCCCAGGCCGGCTGTCAGCACCCAGCGCCCTTGAAGGTTTCCTCCGAAATGCTTGCGCGCACAGGCGGCAAAGGTCTCATAGGTGCCCTGCAAAATCCCCTGCGTGCCGATGTAGATCCAGGATCCGGCTGTCATCTGGCCGTACATGGTCAGCCCCAGGGCCTCGAGGCGGTTGAACTCATCCCATGTGGCCCAGGCGGGTACCAGGTTGGCATTGGCGATCAGCACGCGGGGAGCCCACTCATGGGTTCGAAACACGGCCACGGGCTTACCGCTCTGCACCAGGAGGGTCTCGTCGTTTTCCAGCCGCTGCAACGTGCGCACGATCGCCTCAAAGCAGGCCCAGTTTCTGGCCGCCTTGCCCCGCCCCCCGTAAACGACAAGCTCCTCCGGACGCTCGGCCACCTCGGGGTCGAGGTTGTTCATCAGCATGCGCAGGGCCGCTTCTTGGGCCCATCCTTTGCAGCTTCGCTCCGAGCCGCGCGGGGCGCGAACCGACGTATGCACGACTTCGGCCATCGTCCTTGCTCCTTCTCTTCGGATAAACATACCGTTTGCCCGGGGGAAGGTGCAAGCCATCGGCTCTTGACTCCCGAAACGGGTCGAGCTACTTTTGTCCTCGGCGGGTTCACGGGGAGAGGGAGGGTAAACCTAGCCGTAAGGAGATCCGTGTATGCGTCGCTGGTCGTGGCTGTATGTGCTGAGCCTCTTCTTTCTGCTCAGCGGCCTCTCCTGCAAAAAAGAGGAAAAAACCCCCGGTCTTTCCGGCCGATGGACGGGCGTCGTGCAGGGGATCACAATCGATGTGACGCTTGTGGAAACGAAGGGCACCATCACGGGATCGGGGTCCATTCAGGCCCCCGGGGTTTCCATCTCGGTCAGCGTCACGGGCACGTACTCTTTTCCTAATGTGTCCATGACGTTCCGGAGCACGGGATACGAGGATTTCACCTTCAGCGGCACGCTATCGGCCGACGGCAATACGCTCTCCGGATCTCTCAACGGCTCGGGGTTCAACAACGTGGCCATCACGCTGCGGCGCGGCTAAAGGTGCCGCGAGCGCGCCGGAAGAGCATAAGCTGAAAAACACAAACGGGACGTCCCCTCAGGGGGCGTCCCGTTTGTATAGGCGGAGGGGCTTTATCCCAGATAGGCGCGCAAGGCGCGGCTGCGGCTGGCATGCCGCAGACGGCGGATGGCCTTCTCTTTGATCTGCCGGACCCGCTCCCGGGTCAGGTTGAAGCGCTCCCCGATCTCCTCGAGTGTGAGGGAATGTTCCCGGCCGATACCGAAATAGAGCCGGATGACCTCCGCCTCGCGCTCAGAAAGCGTGCTCAGCACGCGCTCGATTTCGATCTTAAGCGACTCCTCCATGAGGTGATGATCCGGGGGCGGGGTCTGCGTATCCGGCAATACATCCAAAAGCTTGTTGTCCTCCCCCTGCGTGAAGGGGGCGTCCATGGATACATGCCGGCCGGAGATCTTGAGCGTATCGGCGACCTCGTTGACGGAGATGTCCAGATACTCGGCCAATTCCGCCGCCGTGGGCTCGCGTTCGAATTCCTGCTCAAGTTCCGAGAAGACCTTGCCGATCTTGTTGAGCGCACCCACCCGGTTGAGGGGCAAACGAACGATCCGGCTCTGTTCAGCCAGCGCCTGCAGGATCGACTGCCGGATCCACCAGACAGCGTAGGAGATGAACTTAAAGCCGCGCGTCTCGTCGAACCGCTTGGCCGCCTTGATCAGCCCCAGGTTTCCCTCGTTGATCAGATCCCCCAGAGAAAGGCCCTGATTCTGATACTGCTTGGCCACGCTGACCACAAAACGCAGATTGGCCTTGATGAGCTTCTCCAGCGCCTCCTGATCGCCCTGCTTGACCCGTTTGGCCAGCTCCACCTCTTCCTCGGGGGTCAGCAGGGGCACCTTGCCGATCTCGGCCAGGTAGCGGTCCAGGGACTGACTTTCCCGGTTGGTGATGCTTTTTGTAATTTTCAACTGGCGCATAGGCACGCTCGCACTTCTCCTATCCTGGGCTTGCCGTTACACGTTTCAAACGATAACCAGTTCCAGCAGATGGCCCCCTAAACGCCCTCTCAGGGGCTGAAACCGGCAAGGGCGCATACGGAGGCAAAACTCTTCCCCGGTCCGTCATAAGGCACCGCGAACCATTCGGCGATGGTCGCGGCCAGGTCGGCAAACGTCTCCCGCAACCCCAGATCCCGTCCCGGCCCCGAGAATCCGGCCTGATAGACGAGCAGGGGAACGAGTTCACGGGAATGATCGGTGCTCGGCGTGGTGGGGTCGTTGCCGTGATCGGCCGTGATCACGAGCACATCGCCCGGCCGGAGGGCCTGCAGGATTTCGGGCAGCGCGCGGTCGAAGGCCTCCAGCGCCTCCCGAAACCCCCGGGGATCATTGCGGTGCCCGTAAAGCTGATCGAAATCCACCAGGTTGGTCATGACCAGGGCGGGACCCTGCTGTTCCCACAACACCTCCCGGGTGCGGGCTATTCCTTCCTGGTTGGATCCGGTCTTATAGAGCACATCGAATCCCACGCCGGCGTATAGGTCTCCGATTTTGCCGATGCCGATGGTGCGAATGCCCGCCTGTTGCAGGCGCTCCATAACCAGTGGCTTCGGCGGTCTGAGCGCATAATCTCGGCGCAGGGCGTTGATACGCTGGTAGGCTCCGGAGGTACCCGCAAAGGGACGAACGATAACGCGACCCACGGCGTGCGGCCCCGTGCAGACCTCGTGACGGGCGATCTGTCCGTAGCGGTACTGGACCTCCAGCGGGATTACGTCCACGTGGGCGGCGATCTGAAAGACACTATCGGCCGAGGTATAGACGATGGGCCAGCCCGTGCGCACATGTTCATCGCCCAGCTCGGCCAGAATGGCGGTACCGGAGGCGGGCCTGTTGCCCAGTACCCCGCCGCAACCGGTTGCGGAGATGAATCGAGCGATGAGTTCCTCGGGGAAGCCGTACGGATAGGTCGGAAAAGGCCTATCGAGCCATATCCCGGCCAGCTCCCAGTGGCCGGTTGTGGAGTCTTTTCCAGCCGAGACCTCCCGCATACGTCCGTAGTGCGCCCGGGGTGCGGCTACAGGAGGAATGCCCTTCAGCGGGGTGATATTGCCCAACCCGAGCTCGCGCAGCACGGGCAGCTGCAGGGGTTGCACACGGGCCAGATTACCCAGGGTATGGCTGCCCTCATCCCCGTAGCGCGCAGCATCCGGGGCCTGACCGATTCCGACCCCATCGAGCACGAGCACCACAAACCGAGCTTCGGGCCTAGTCATCTGGCCACCCGCACCCTCCCCCCTCCAGCGCTCTGGGCCTCCGCCAGCGCGGATCGGGCCCGGCTCAACAGTTGCTCAACGGATAGCTTCTCTTCCGCCCAGACCAGGCCCCCACTCCAGGAAACCTGCCTGCCGTCGGTAGAGAAGCTGTTGCTGCTCAGCTTTTGCACCAGTTGCTGCGTCCAGTCTGTTACATCCCTTTGGCCTGTATCCACGCATATGGCAGCCAATTCGTATTGCCCCACCCATCCCCAGGCCAGCGCGGGCAGACCCTCGTACTCCAGAGGACGTATCCAGCTGCGCAGAAGACCGGCAAGCTCTTCTTGGGCATACCGGACCTGCAGGCGCTCCCGGGTATCCGGCTGCAGGAGCAGGAGCCCACGCGAAGATGCGGGGGCGCTCAGCTCGGAACGCGCCAGGGCCATAAACCCCTCGGGGGAGAAAAACCCCGTATCCGAATCGAATTGGGCCCTGGCGAACTCCATCTCCCCCCGCCCACGCACGATCAGCGCCAGCATCAGCGAGGCAAAGCGGACCAGTTCCGCAAGCAGGAAACGCCGCACCGGGGTGAAATACTCCCTGAGCGGGTGATAGGCCAGCAACACCCCCCATTGATAGGGATCATGTCTCAGAGGCAACAGGAGCAAACTGCCCTGCTGAAGCGGAGGTTCTGCCCGATACAAAATGGCCCCCTCCCGGGAGGCCAGATCGGATTCATAGTGATAGTGGACCTGCCCACGAAAAACCCGCGCCACAAGCGAGTCCGAATCGGCCTGCCTGCCCAGCGTCCAGAGGGGATAATCGGCCCGCTGACGCACCAGGCGCAGCGGAGGGACCTGCTGCAGAAGGGCTATCAGGGAGGCGCCGCTGAGCTGCTGGCCGCTGTACACCAGCCTATCCCACAGGTCCGGTATGCGGAGGCAGGCAGAGAGTGCCTCCTGGGCCTCCAGCAGGGCAGTCCAGGCCTTCTCCTGGTGCTTGAGCTCGAAGTAATCGCCATAAGCCTGTAAGGTGTGTCGGAAGACCTTCTGGAACTGCTCCAGCAAACGCTTGCGTTCCGGGGTCAGGATGAGCTGTTCCCGGCTGTCGAGCACCAGAAGCGCCACCGGTTCCGGTTTATCGAAGGGCACGGGCACCAGCAAAAGGCTCTGCACCCGATCCGGATTCAAGGGGGGGGAGACGTAGTAGTATAACTGGGACTCCAAAACCTCCTGCCCCACCCGGAGGACCCGGGGAGAGCGGGAGTCACGATAGGTATTTAAAAACACCGCATCCCAGGCCATCCGCTCCCCCAGCAGAAAGTGGCGGCTGCACGTTACATAGGCCTCCAGCACAAACTGTTTCTTGTCCTTGTTGATCCAGTACAGGAGCACGGAGTGCCCGTTGAAGAGTTCGCTGAGCAATTCCAGCCATCCTCCGATGAGCCGGGAGAAGGGGCCAAATTCGGGATCCGTATGGCGATACCAGCGGGTGCGCTCCCGCTCGGCAGAAGCCGGAGCCGGATCCGATGCAGGGAAGTCTCCGGAAGCCGGGGGGATTATGTCCGGAACGACGTGGCGGCCCTCATCCGGGGCCGCACCCGTAGGCACCAGAGGCGTAGGGGCGGAAATATCCTCCTCGTCCTGCGCAACGGACGCCTCCCTTCCTCTGCTTTCCCGCTGAACAGATAGGCCCCGTTCCAGACGCCGCTGACGTGCCTGGTTCCACCACAGGCTGGCGGCCAGAAATCCGATTACGCCGGCGACAATCCACAGCACAAAAAGCCGGGACATGATCGCCAGGGCAAACACGACGGCGGCCACGAGGGTAAAAAAGAAGCGGCTCATGCAAAATCGGTATTCGAAAAGCCAGGGGCTAATGTAGCCCGCCAAGAGGGGGAAAGTCAAGAAAATCTCAGGGGAGCCCCCGGCCCGTGAGATACGGCCCTAGCGGGCGATGAGCAGCTTATGAGTCTGACTAAAGGGGCCGCTGGTGAGCTGATAAAAATACGTCCCCGGTGGGAGATGCTCGATCCGGAGCCGCAGCTCTCTCCACCCTGCGGGCACGGGGCCGTCTATGGGCCGCATAACCTCGCGCCCCGTTACGTCAAAAAGCCGCAACACGGCATGTCCGCCCAGGGTGTGGAAACGGATCCGGACCTCCGCGGAAGCCGGATTGGGCCAGCTCTTTTCCAGCCGGAACCCCTGTATGCGCTCCGGATCCTCCACTCCGGTAGCGACGCCGCTCAACAGGGGCAGGGGTTCAAAACGACCCCGCATGACCTGTTCAAGAAGCTCGGCATCGAGCCCGAACCAGTCGCGCAGGATGGTGCTGTAGACCTGCCGAAAATCGATGTGGTAATACAGGTTGCCCGTCGCATCGAGCTGTGCCAGGTTCGGGCGCGGCCCTAGAATCCCACCCTGTACGGCCCGGCCGACGACAAATAGCGGTGCGGCCGTTCCATGGTCGGTCCCGGCGCTGCCGTTTTCGCGGGGACGGCGGCCGAACTCGGAGAACGTCATCAGCACCACCCGATCGGCACAGCCCAGCGCGCGCAGATCCTCGTAGAAAGCCCGCACGGCGCCGGCCAGCGTTCGCAACAGGTTCGTATGCGTGTTCGCCTGCAGCGCATGCGTATCATAGCCGCCCTGCTGGACCAGATAAAGGCGCGTCGAAAGGCCCCCGGCAATAAGCCGCGCCACGATGGCCAGGGAGCGCGAAAGGCTATCGGCACCGTAAGAGGCCCGATTTTGCACCCGATCGGCGGCGCGCTTGATCACGCTCGCATACTGATAGGTGCCCTCATATACGGTGTGCAGGAACTGGAGCTCCTTTCCGGCCGGTGTATCCGGAAACACGCCCCGATTTACCGAGCCCTCGCCGACCAGGCTGTAGAATTCATCCGGCGTGGAGAGGCTGGTGACCATTTCCCCGTTGGGCCCATGAAAGGCCAGCGAGGCCCCCAGGCCGATCTGGATGGCCATGGGGTCCGAGGGGAGCACATCGGGAAATTCCGGATACTGTCGACTCAGATACCGACCGAGCCATCCTGTGTCGAGCACGGTTGCCCCATCAGAGGCCGTAAGCCAGATGTCCGTGCTCCGGAAATGCGACAGGTTCGGATTCGGATAGCCTACCGATTGCACGATGGCCAGGTCACCCTCATCCCAGATCGGGCGGAGCGCTTCCAGTGCCGTGTTCAGCCCGAGGCCGGGCAAAAGGGGCAAGACTTGATCGGGCCGTATGGCCAGCGTGGGACGGAGCTGATAGTAGAGGCTATCCTCGTAGGGCACGAGTGTGTTGAGCCCATCATTGCCCCCGTTGAGCTGCACGAGCACGAGCACGCGGTCTGTTTCCAGCAACCCCAGGGCGCGCAACAGGGCGTTGTACCGAAAGGCGAAGACGGGCAGATCTCCAAAAACGACGGGCAGGGCGATGGTGCCCATGCCGGCTTTGCGAAGAAACGAACGCCGATCCACGGCTGGCCCTCCTTCAGGTGAGCTGGTATTCCGGTTGACGCAGCAAGTATTTGAAGAGCATCTGCAGGCGCAGCTCCGCCCCGGGTTTATCGATTCCCCACTCATAGGCCGGAATGCCCTGCAGGAGCACCTCCAGCAGGGTCTGCACGCGCTGTTCGGAGGGAGATACCCCCCAGAACCACTGGGCAAGCTCCCGCACGAGGACCTGCGCATCGTCGGGCTGACTGATCTGCTCGCGGACCAGACGCAACAGATCGGCCCGAACAGGCAACCGGCCCCCGCGGATATTCCGTCCCTCGATGAGCCCGTCGGTGGCCCGCCAGCGCACAGGCAGCGTGGTGGTATTGATCCAGGCCCGATGCCCCGGCCATCCGGACACGTCCGGGGGACTGAGCAGGTCCTGTCCGGCCTGCTGGCAGGCCTGGTAGAGGAACCCCTCCAGGCCCGCGGGAAGTCCCAGAGCACGGGATGCGCCGATGAGGGCCTCTACCGGGCTTTTGATCTGCGCACCCATGACGGCTTCATCATAGAAGTGGGCGCTGCTCAGGAGCGTCCGCAGCACGGGCCGCAGTTCGTACTTGTGCGCTCGGAACACGTCGGCCAACCCAGCTACGATCTCCTCATTGGGGCTCACGTAGACGAAGTGCCGATACAATTTCCGGCACAGAAACAGCGCGGTCGCCGGTTCCTGGAAGATGATCTCCACGATGTCATCGGCCGTCCAGGGCCCCGTACGCCCCAGAAACGTCTTTATCCCCGCATCAAAACCTCGAGGATCGAGTTTGCCCTGCAGCCCGTCGATGTACCATCCCGTAAAGGCGCGCGCGGCCTCCTTGACGTCCTGCTCGGTGTAATGCCCGATGCCCATGGTGAAGAGCTCCAGGAGCTCGCGCGCGTAATTTTCGTTCGGATTCCCGGCCCGATTCTGCACCCCGTCCAGATAGATGAGCATGGCCGGCGCCTTGCCCACGGCCTTGGTGAGCTCTTTGACGTTCCCCAGCGCGTAGAGCCGAAACAGATGGAGGAGGTCGTAGAGATACTGGGGAGCCCGGACCTTGAGGGCTTCCACCACAAAGTGGTTGCTCCAGAACAGCACCATCCGCTCCCGGATGTTGAGCACCGGATCCCGCATCCGGGCGATCCACCACAGCCGCAGCTCTTCGAGCCACTGGCGCCACTGGGCCAGGATAGCCTGGACCTCCTGCTGGCTCAGCCCCCTCAGACTCTGCGGGGGCTCCAGCGCCCATGAGCCCGGTGGGGTGGGCAGAGGCAGAGGCGCCAGGAGCGCGTCAACAAGCGCCTCGATCCCGTGGGCGCGGCCGTATTCATAGGCCCAGAGGATTTCCGACCGCTTCGGCCCGATGATCACCCGGCGCAGCAGATGCGCGGCGCGTTCGACCGTCCAGGGCTGAGAGGGAGAAGGTCGGTAGGGTTCCAGCCCCCCGGCTGTCTGAATCGGGGAAGGTGGTTGCTCTTCCGCAGAGACGCCTGGCCCCGGCCAGCTTGATCTGAAACGGCCCGCTTCGACATCCAGCAAGGACGCTTCTATATCCGGCATAGCGCCTCCTCCGCAACAGGACACGCCTTTGACGCAGCCCATTCGGAAAGGGTTTAACGAGATCCCGGGGGCCAAGGGGCAACGCAAACGCATCTGCCTTTGAGAGCATACCCCCCCTCTCCGGGCGCTCAGACCACGGAAGCAAAACAGCTCAGGCCCACCGCTCCGAAAGCCTATACCCCATACCCTACGTGCGGAAGTCCGGACACCCCTGCCGGGGAAGCGATCACCTCTTCTCGTCGGCCCAGCGCACGAGAATGTTCCCCATGCCCGTCTGCAGCCGCAGGCGCAGGGTGCCGGCCGAAGGCCGGGGCGGTTTGTACACCCATCTCCCCCGCTCTCGCATAAAGCCGTCCGGCAGATCAAGGCGTTCGAGCCATCCTCCGGCCGATCGCATCTCGATATGGCGATCCGAGGGCAGATACAAGGTCACACGGCCCATGCCCGTATCCAGCATGATCTCGACCTCTTCGGGCAGGGATCCGGAGAAGTCCAGTTCCAGGCTTCCGAGTCCGACCTCGATGTGGTAACGGCGGGCGCGAGCGTAGCCCAGTCCGTAGGCTCGGAGGCTGGAAACCCCCGAACGCACACGAAAGCTCTCGCATATCAGCGGATTGGGCCGTTCAAGGCGGATCTCCAGGGAACTGGCCCCGCTTTCAAGCGCAAAGCGGATCAGGCTCAACCCACCCAGATCCAGCCGCCCCTCTACCGCGGCAAGCTGTAGCTCCAGATCCAGGGGCAACATGACGGGGAGGGTCAGCTCCCAGCTGGGATGGGTTTTCGAGAGCCGGAAGAGCTCGCGCAGGCCCACCCGGATATCTCGCCCGCTGTCGATATCCTGCATACTGAGCCAGAGCCGGCCCGTCCCATCGACCAGCTGGTATTGTATCTGCGGCCTCAGGCCCGATTGACCCAGATCGGCCTCGGCGGCAAAGAGGGTTTCTTCGGCAGCGCCGGGCCTCAGGCGCACCCGGCCCAGAACAACCTCCAGATGCGCCTGCAGGATTTGCTCCGGCCCGCGAGGGATGCGTTCGGAGAACCGCGTCGGGCTCTGCGCACATGCTCCCCCCTCCTCTCCCCAGAAGGGAAGGGCAAGCAGGAGGCCGATCGCCATCCGAACGCTTCGCACGTGCTGTTGTACGTATTCCGCGTTGCCGGCGTTGCAGGGCTAAAAGAAGAGCTGATCCCGATGTTCGCGCAGGTATCGATACAGCAGCTCGCGGGCGCGGAAGATGTGCGCCTTAACGGTACCGAGCGGAAGGTTGAGCTGGCGTGCGATCTCCTCGTAGGAAAGCTCCTGCTGGTGGCGCATGATGATCACCTGCCGATACCGGGGGGGAAGCCGATCGATGGCCTGCTGAATGAGCTGGCGCCGCTCCTGCTCCCAGAGCGCCCGATCGGCTCGCTGTTCCGGATCCGCGAACTCCGGCTCTCGATCTTGCTCCCGGTTCGGGAGAAGATCGCCAAACGAGCTGGTCTGCAATCGCTTGCGGCGCAGGTAGTCGATGGCATGATTGGTGGCGATCCGATACAGCCAGGTGGAAAAGGCGAAGTCCCCTCGGAACGAGGGCAGGGACCGGAAGGCCTTGATGAAGATCTCCTGCAGCAGGTCCTCCACCTCGTTGCGATCGCGGACGAGGCGATACAGATGGCGGGCCAGCGGAGCGCGATACTTGCGCACCAAGCGCTCATAGGCCGCCTCCTGTCCGGAGAGCGCCTCGGCGATCCACTGTTCGTCCTCCTGACGAGAGGGCGAAAGTTGTTTGTCGTCCTGCACCGAATCTGGCCTATTCTTCAGGCAAAGCGCTTCAGCACCTGCCGAGCGATCACCAGGCGCTGGATCTCGCTTGTCCCCTCTCCGATCGTGCAAAGTTTGGCGTCCCGGTAGTGCTTCTCCACGGGAAATTCTTTTACGTATCCGTAGCCTCCCAGGATTTGCACCGCCTCCCCGGTCACTCGCACAGCCACCTCGCTGGCATATAGCTTGGCCATGGAGGACTCAAGCGTGGTCGTCTGTCCCCGATCCTTCAGGGCGGCCGCTTTCATGGTCAGCAACCAGGCGGCTTCGATCTCGGTGGCCATCTCGGCCAGCTTGAACTGGATGGCCTGCATATCGAAGAGGCGCTGACCAAACTGCTGGCGCTGGAGCGCGTATCGGAAGGCCGTCTCGAAGGCCCCCTGTGCCAACCCCAGGGCGAGCGCGGCGATGGATATCCGTCCCCCGTCGAGGACCTGCATGGCCTGCCGGAAGCCCTCCCCGATGGGGCCGAGGCGCTGGCTATCGGGAACCGGACAGCCCTGGAAAATGAGCTCGCCCGTCTCCGAGGCCCGCATGCCCAGCTTATCTTCCTTCTTGCCCGCCCGGAAGCCCGGGGTGCCCTTTTCGACGATGAAGGCCGTAATACCCTCGCCCTCCGGATGCCCCTCGGCACGGGCCATAACCACGGCCACCTGGCCCACATGCGCGTGCGTAATGAAGGTCTTCGAGCCCTCCAGCACCCAGTGTTCTCCGTTCCAGCGCGCCGTGGTGCGCAATGCGGCCGCATCGGAGCCCGCATTGGGCTCCGTCAGGCCCCAGGCCCCGATCCATCGACCGGAGGCGAGCTCGGGCAGGTAGCGGCGCTTCTGTTCCTCGGAGCCGAACAGACAGATGTGGTTCGTGCACAGCGAGTTGTGCGCCGCCATGGAAAGGGCCACCGAACCATCGACGCGGGCCAGCTCCATGACGGCCACCACGTATTCGTGATATCCCAGCCCCGCTCCCCCGTATTCCCCGGGCACGAGCACGCCCAGCAGACCCAGCTCCCCGAGGCGCTGGAAGATCTCCGCGGGGAACTCCTGTTTCTCGTCATAGCTGCGCATCACGGGCCGAATGTGTTCTTCGGCAAAGCGCCGCACCATGTCCTGGATCATGCGCTGGTTTTCTGTCAGATCCAGCTGCAGTCCTGTCGCCTCCAGCGTGGTCGCCATTTATGTTTTTCCCCTGCTAAAACGTCACCAGAGAAGTCACCCGATAGCCCGAAAGCCGATCCCGACCCCGCAGCTCGCCAAGCTCGACCAGAAACGAGCAACCCACCACGGTGGCCCCCATTTTTTCCACCAACGCCACCGTGGCCTGGGCCGTTCCCCCGGTGGCGATCACATCGTCGTGCACGAGCACGCGTTCCCCTGGCTGGATGGCGTCGGCATGGATCTCAACGGTATCCGTACCGTATTCGAGCGCGTATTCCATGGAGACGGTCTGGGCCGGCAGCTTACCCCGCTTGCGGGCCATGACAAATCCGGCCCCCAGGCGATAGGCCAGCACGGCCCCGTAGATGAACCCGCGCGACTCGATAGCGACAACCTTGTCTATACGCTCCGCGCTCCACTGGGCGTAGAGCGCATCGGCCACTTCCCGGAACAGGGGGCCCTGTTTGAGCACAGTGGTGATGTCTTTAAACTGGATGCCCGGTTTGGGGAAATCCGGCACGTTGCGGATCTCCCGACGCAGCCGCTCCGCGAGGGTATGCATAGGCGTGCTCCCGATTTAGAGCCAGAATCGGATACCCAAACTCAGGCCCGAGCGCCGAAAGCCTATCCGGTAAAGATCGAGCTCGGCTATGAACTCCCCAGAGGGAGAGATGGGCACGGCCAGCCCTGCGTACGTCCACAGGGGGATGCGGCTGGATGTCTCCATGAGCTCCACGTTCGCCTCCAGGCCTCCATAGAGCCACACCGGTCCCAGAGCAACCTGCCCGCGCACTATCCCCTCCAGAGCGGGTCGCTCGTAGTAATGCACCCCGCCCCCTGCGCTGAGGGCCCCGCGGCGGCCTTCCAGGATACGTCTTTTCAGCTGCGCCCCGGCATAGAGGGCGCCGCGCGTGGGCAGCCCCCATCGAAGGCCGAGATCCATCTCCTGTCCCAGCCCCACCTCGGCGCGCATGAACAACCAGAGGCGCAATTTTTCTTCCAGCTGCATCCGCCCCGCGCTCAGGAAGGTCCACTGTCTCGGAGGCAGAACCGCAGCGGGCCCGTGCACATCGGCCCGGGCCATCGGGATCGATCCCATCAGAAAAAGGATCCACCCCAGAAGTATGGCTCTACCGGTTCGCATAGCGGACAAAAAGTACGCCACGCCCCGCGTTGCGGGCAAACCCCCTTAGTAGAACCCCTCCAGTTCGGCGGCTACCTCGGCCAGGCTACCCACAAACGCTCCGTTTTCCAGCGCCCAACGGGTGCTTTCCTCAAAGACGCGCCCCCATCCGGGATAATCCAGCGTATCGTAGAGCACGTTGTGCCAGAGGCTTACGGCCACTCCGCCAATATCCCGCACGATTCGATACAGGGCTAAAGTGGCCTCGAGCGCCTCCTCCGGGGAGAGACGACGGTAATCAAAAAGCGTGCTGTCCATAACCAGCAGGGGAAATTCCCAGAGGGGCAGGGTGCGGTTGGCGGGCACATCAAAGATCCGAAACGGGGTGGCGCAGGCCCGCCGGAAGCCCTCCTGCTCGGCAAATCCCACGGTGGTGTCGTAGCGGAAGCCCAGTTCGGCCTGGATGCGAAACGTCTCCGGCAGGGCCAGACGCAAAAAATGCTGCCGCACGGCGCGCAGCTCGGCCTGCGAACCGATTCGGCGCAGCACCCACAGCAGCCTGTCGCGCTCCTGGCGCATGTAGTCGATTCGATTGTGCGCCCGATAGCTCGGGTGCAGGCCCACCTCAAAACCTTCTTTCACGAGCCCGGAGAGCACCCGCCTGAGGTAAGGAGAGCGGTACCGGTAGCCCACATCCCGCTTATCGCGTGCCCCGGTCTTGAAGAAGTACGTGGCCCGCACGCCCCAGGCCCGCTCCAGCGCCCAGATGCGCTCCAGGGACTGACGAAACACATCCCCCGGGCGCAACCAGTCTCGCCCCACGGCGATCAGCCGCCGCAACCGGCCCGTCCAGGAGAGCCCGAGCCGGTTTTGCAGGAAATAATGCACCAACTCTCGATACAGCATGCCCGGGCGCCATTTGCGCAGGTAATCGATGTCGTGCGTGAGCACCAGGGCCCAGGGCTTCCCCCGCCAAGAGATCCCCGGAACGGGGACGCCCGACCCCCGCAACCACCGACCCAGTAGCGCGGCGTACTCGTTCACCAGGGGCCGATGAATCCAACCCATGTGGGCCTGCAAACTGGCCGCGTACGGGAATCGGCCGTGCCGGTCCCGTTGCGAACAGGCGTATTCCTGCCAGCCGGATACCCAGAAGAAAGCCGAGGCTACCAGATCCAGCTCGGTCTGCCAGCCGTTTCCCCGCCGATGCACCTGGGGCTGGCCGAAGAGCACGGGTACGCCCTCCCAGAACCGGATCCGCCCGGGGTCATAAGGCACCGGGTGGTCAAAATAGGCCCATGTCTCCTTCGAGGCCCGGATCAGAAGGCCCGACTCCCAGTCGGGCGGATCAGGGCCGTAGTACAGCCCCCGGCGTCCCTGGTCCGGCCCGGCGCGTACGGGCCGCAGCCCCAGCGGCAGAAGCAGTGCCTCCAGACCGAGCCAGGCTTTCGGGGCAAAAGCAGGGGGGACATCCAGGTAAACGGGCAGGGGAAGCCAGCGCGCCGCCATCAGAGCACCCCGGGGTTGACCTCCACCAGCCGACCATCGACGAGCGCCACGGTGCGAGCCGGAAAACGACGCACCATGGCATAATCGTGAGTGGCCATCAGCACGGCCGTCCCCTGCCGGTTAATGTTCCACAGGATGCGCATGATATCCTCGGATACATGGGGATCCAGATTGCCCGTGGGCTCATCGGCCAGCAGCAGCTCCGGATCCAGCGCCAGGGCGCGCGCGATGGCCACCCGCTGCTGCTCACCCCCGGAAAGCTCATGGGGCATGCGGTAGCGCTTGTGGGATAAACCGACCATGGTGAGCAGATGCAGCACCCGCGTGCGCACATCCCGGCCCGAACGCCCCGTGACGTAGAAGACAAAAGCCACGTTATCAAATACGGACCGATCGGGCAGCAACTGGAAATCCTGAAAGATCACCCCCAGCCGCCGCCGAAGGTAGGGAATCTGTCGCGGTCGGATGGTGTCGGACCGGAAAGCGCCCACCTGCACCAGCCCGGATATGGGCAGAAGCTCCATGTAGAGGAGCTTCAGCAGGGTCGATTTGCCCGACCCCGTGGGCCCGACAAGATAGCAGAACTCCCCCTGATCCAGCCTGAAGGAGACGCCGTCTAGCACGGCCCGGCCTTCGTAGCCGGCCCGCACCCGATCGAGAATGACCAGTGGCGTAGCCGCCTTCATCCTCCCCACCGACGCATCACGTACAAAAGCCGCTCCGCATCCCGTCGGGGCCTGCGGTAGGTGAACTCCTCCCACGTGGCCAGGTGCTCCAGTTCCGGGATCCGGCTCAGTATGGTGTCGATCTCCTGCTGGCTGTAGGCCCGCTCCCGATGCTCTTCCCGCCACCAGCTTCCCTCCAGATAGACCTCGAAGATCGTCCGATGCAGTCGGGTCTGCGGATCGAAGTCGTTCCTGCGCCGGTAGCGAAAATCCGCTGTTTCCACCTCTTCTTCGAAGTCGTGCAGGTTGCGCCGGGAATTTTCCGGTGTGCTGATATCGAAGATCACCAGCCCCCCCGGACGCACAAGGCGGGCCATGTTCCGGATCGCCCCTTCCAGCTCAGCCGGATCGAGCAGGTAGTTGAGCCCATCATGGAGCATGAGCACGACGTCCAGATTTCGATCCGCTACCTGTTCGACGGGCCCTCGCACGTCGGCCTCGATCCAGCGAATGGCCGATCCCCGCAGATCGGCCTTTTTGCACGCCACCCGGAGCATGGCCTCCGAGCTATCAGCCCCCCATACTTCATACCCCAGGGCCTCCAGCGAGAAGGCCAACGATCCGGTCCCGCAGCCAAATTCGAGCAGCCTGCGGGCCTCGGGCATGTAGCGCTCCACCACGGTGGCCACATATACGGCCCAGGCCTCATAGGGCACATGGCGCATGACGTAATCGTAGATGCCGGCCAGTACCGTATACGGCGGAACCGTCCTCATACGGAGACCTGCCGATGCCGGACCAGATCCCAGGCCAGATGCAGGGCGGCACGCAGGCTATCGGGTCTTGCCAGCCCTTTTCCGGCGATGTCGAAGGCCGTTCCATGATCCGGAGAGGTGCGCACAATGGGCAACCCGGCCGTATAGTTAACCCCTTCGTAAAAGGCGAGCGTCTTAAAGGGGATCTGGGCCTGATCGTGATACATGGCCAGGACGGCATCGTATCGCCGATAAGCGGCGGTGGCAAAAAACCCGTCAGCGGAAAACGGCCCGAAGGCCAGTATGCCCCCCTGCCGGGCCTCTTCCAGGGCCGGCTCGATGATCTCGATCTCCTCGCGCCCCAACACCCCTCCGTCGCCCGCATGGGGGTTCAACCCCAGCACGGCGATTCGGGGACGCTGGATGCCCCAGTCCCGTCGCAGGCTCTGGTCGATGATCTCGAGCCGATCGAGAATACGCTCCCGGGTGACCTCCTCGACAACCTGGCGCAGGGGCACGTGCACGCTCACCATGCCCAGGCGCAGCTCGCCCCAGATCATGAGCATGGTGTAGCGGCTAACCCCGAGCTTCTCTGCCAGGTATTCCGTGTGGCCCGGATAGCCGTATCCCGCCCGGTGAATGGCCTCCTTGGAAATGGGCGCGGTAACGAGCGCGGCGCAGCGGCCCTCCCGACAGGCCTCCAGGGCCGCCTCCAGGGCGCGCATGGCGGCCTCCCCGGCCTGGGCAGAAACCGTCCCGGGCTCCGGGCGGGGCTCCAGGTCCTCGAGCACATCCAGCACGGGCAGCCCCTCGCCCGCTTCGGCCTCCTCCAGATCCCGGATGCGACGAATAGGGATGTCTTCCAGCCCCAGAAGGCCGCTGTAGAAACGCAGCACGGCCTCCGAGCCGAAAACGACCGGCGTATAGAACTGATACTGGCGCGGATCGGCCAGCGTTTTGAGCAGGATTTCGGGTCCGATACCGTTGTAATCGCCCAGCGTCAGGGCGATGCGGGGTTTTCCGGGCATATGAACACCTAGCGGCGCAGCACAAAATCCCCCACCGAAGAGGTGGCCACGAAGACGAACTGCGGGCCGCTGTCGTAATACCAGACTTCTTCGGTGGGACGGCCCGGCGGGTAGCGCCGCTCTATCCGGGCCGGGGGTCCATAGGTAATATAAATCCGCCCCCGATCCGATCGCCAACCGGCCGTGCGCGGGGTGCTGAAGCGTTCCTGGGCTTCCTGCACACGCCGATAAAACTCGACCATGAGCTCATTGTAGGCCGTTTCGGGTGTGGGATCTCGCTGGCGCCAGAAGGCCATAAAGCGCTCCCAGCGCTCCTCCGGAGAGCGGGCGCGCCGGATCGCGCGCCATTCCTCCTCGGAGGCGATGTAGCGCAACACCTCCACCGACAGCTCCGCATCGTAAAGCACCGCGGGCATGTCGGTCCAGTACGTGCGCAAGGGCCAGGAGCGGACCTCCCACCGGCCAGAGGCCGCATGCCACCAGCGCAACTCGACCCGATAGGCGCCGTTGAGCTCCAGCTCCTCCCCCCGCAGATCGGCCTCCACCGCCCACAGACCCGCATCCGACGGACGCAGCCCGATCCGAGCTGTGGAGTCCACCTCCCAGTACCCCGCCTGCACGGATGCCGGGTAACGGCCCAGCAAGAGACCGGCGCTATCGCCCCGGCCCAGACGATAGAGCCCGACCTGGAGGCTTTCAGGGGCTTCGTCCTTGAGGATCCACAGCAACCGCAAGGGCCGAGCGAAAGCCACTTCCCCTTCCCCGAGCAGGTGTAGCCTCCAGGATCCCTCCTCCGGCTCTGCCCACAGGGGAGAGCTTTCCCGGGCGCGCACCCGGAAGAAAGCCCCAAGCTGGCCTCCTCGCTCCGTGAGGGGATCTGTCCAGCGCACCTCCAGTCGGTATCGCCCCTCGGGCATCCTCTTCAGCGGGCGCACCCCTACGACAAAGCGCCTCGGATCCCGGGTTTCCTCGTACGTGGAGGCTATAACCTGCTGCCTCCAGGAGCCCTCCCAGAGCACGGGCCCTTGCTCGGAAGAAACCCTCCGGGCTTGAGGGGGGCTTCCTTCTATGTCCGGGGATCGAAAGGGAACCTGTCCTCCTCTTACACGGCCGGGGCGCACTTCCTGCGAGGAGGCCGGATAGAGGCGGCAAAGAAACTCCAGCTCGACCCGATAGCGCCCATCGGGACCCCTCAGAAAGGGCAGTTCCGAATACGGAATCCGCCATCCCACCGCCAGCAGAACCCCATCTGCCTCCGGAAACCACAGAGGGGTAAGCCAGCTCCGCGCATGAGGAGCCTCTCGGAGGGGAAGGCGCTCCTGGGCCTGCACGACCCGGGCGTTGAGCAGAACCAGCAGGAAAATCAGCGCGCGCATACCCTTCTCCCATTTTGTCCCTGCATGAGACGGGCGGGGGCTTTTCCAGTTACCGGAGCGGCGGCATCCCGGCTTCCGGTTGGGGATCGAAAAGCGGAAAGGTCTCGATCAGCCGCCGGCGTGTGCTCTCCCAGTCCAGCTCACTGCGGCCCCCGGCCGCGTTCCGGTGCCCCCCGCCCCCGAAGAGCCGGGCCCACTGGTTGACGGGATAGGTGGTCTTGGAGCGAAAGCTAAGCCGGATGTAGTCCGGATATTCGACCATGAGCACAGTGGCCTCCACATCGGCCAGGGAGAGCCCGAAGTTGACAAACCCCTCCAGCTCCGCGTAATCGGCGCCCGTCTCCATAAGCATCATCCGACGCACCTCCAACAGGGAGAGCCGGCCCTGGCAGTGCACCTGCACGGTCTGGAGCACCATGCCCAGCAGGCGCAGGCTCTGAGGCCGCCACTGATCGAAAATGCGCCGATGCACCTCGGCGGGGGAAAATCCCCCCCGGCGCAGGAGTTCAGCCGCGATCTCGTGCACGCGTGGGGTGACGGAATCGTAGCGAAACGACCCCGTGTCTGTCATCAAGCCCACGTACAGAGCCGTGGCCATCCCGGTATCGAGGCGATCTAGATCCCAGGACTCGATGAGGTCGAAGACCAGCTCACAGGTGGCCGCGGCCTCGGAGCGAATGTAGGCCACCTCGAAAAAGGGCTCCGGATCCAGATGGTGGTCGATGACCACCTTGCGCGCCCGGGTTTTCCGCACGGGCTCGGAGAGCTCCTCGATCCGGTGCAGCGCGTTGAGATCGAGCACCACCACGCAGGCCACCCGTTCCAGATAGGCCTGCTGTTCCGGACTGGCCGTGTAGCGCTCTATGGGGAAAAGCTCACCGAGCCAGCGCAGGTTCGGGGGCGGATCGTCGCAGTTGAAGATGCGCACCTCTTTGCCCAGAGCGCGCAGGAATCGGGCCAGCCCCACCTCGGCGCCCAGCGCATCCCCGTCCGGGCGCACATGCGTGGTCAACAGCAGGCTCGGGACCTCTTGGAGGGCGGCGCGTACCTCGGAGAGCGTATCTCGATGCATGGCGCAAAGATAACCGGGGGCGGCCTCCGAGCCGCCCCCTTTTTTAGCCACAACGGCACCCTACGAGCCCGGCCGCATGGCCTCCCGAAGGGCCCGGAATTCGGAGCCCGGCTTCCAGTTGGGCCACTGCGTCGAGTTGGCCAGACGCCAGCCGAGCTCGAAATACAGGCGCAGATCTTCCACCGCTCCGCTCAGATCCCAGGAGGGATCGAACTCATCCTGTGGCCGATGGTAACGCTCGGCCGTATACCGATCGCGCACCTCGCGTCCATACCCCTCCGGTTTGCCGATATATTCCTCTCCCCCCTCGGCGTAGAAGGCCGGCACGCCCTTTTTGGCGAAGCTGAAGTGATCGGAGCGGTAGTAGAAGCCCTTTTCCGGCTCCGGATCGGGGCGCATCTGCCGCCCCTGTTTCTGGACGATCGGACGGGCCAGGTCTTCAAGCTCGTTCTGCCCCCAGCCGATAACGACCAAATCGCGCGTGCGGCCGTAGACGTTCATCCCGTCCAGGTTGAAAACGGCCACCGTCTGGGCCAGGGGGTAGAGCGGATTTTCCGCATAGTAGGCCGATCCCAGCAGGCCCTGCTCCTCGGCCGTAACGGCCAGAAAGAGCACCGTACGCTCCGGGGGCGTGCGCAGGCTGGCGAAGGCGCGCGCCAGCTCCAGCAGACCCGCCGTGCCGGAGGCGTTATCTACGGCGCCGTTGAAAATCTGATCGCCCTCCAGCGTACTGTCCCGGCCGAGATGGTCCCAGTGGGCCACGTAGAGCACATACTCTTCGGGGCGCCGGGATCCCGTGAGGCGGGCGATCACGTTCCGGCTTCGGGTGCGCTCGATACGGGTGCGCACCTCTCCGGTAAAACGCACGCCCTCCAGGGGCACGGGCTGAAAGTCCGGCCTCTGGGCGCGGCCCTTGAGCTCGCTTAAGTCGAGCCCGGCCAGCCGGAAGAGCTCCTCGGCCTTCTGCCAGGTCATCCACCCCTCCAGGGGCACGCGCTCGGCGTTGCCATCGGGGGTGTCGAGGTTGAACTGCGGACCGGTCCAGGAGTTGCGCACCGTGGCCCACGGGTATCCGGCCGGCCCGTCCTCGTGGATGATGAAGCAGGCCGCCGCGCCCTGCCGGGAGGCTTCCTCGAACTTGTACGTCCAGCGGCCATAATACGTCATGGCCCGGCCCCGAAAACGGGTCGTGTCCCCGGTTTCATAGTCCGGATCGTTGATGAGCACGAGCACGACCTTGCCCCGCACATCCGTTTTGTAATCGTTCCACCCCACCTCCGGGGCGTTGACGCCGTAACCGACGAAGACGACCTCGGCCCCCTGCACACGGACGCTATCGATCGGACGGCGGGTGTTGATGACCACCTCGTCGGCGTAGCGCAGCTCCAGAGACCGACCCCCGCGCTCAAAACGCACCCGCGCAGAGGCGGGATCCGTGGCGATGGAGACTAAGGGCACCTCCTGCACGTAGGTGCCGTTCGGATTGCCCGGCTCCAGGCCCAGACGACGAAACGCCTCCTCCAGATACCGCACCGTGCGCTCCTCGCCGATCGTGCCGGGCAGACGCCCCTGGAAGGCGTCAGAGGCCAGGATCTGGATATGACGGGCCAGCGTGTCGGCGGAAATTCCCTCCCGCGCGCGCGCAAGCTCCGCATCCGGATTCCGGGAACAGGCGCCCAGAAACAGGGCCATCAGGCCCGGACCGAGAAGAAGACGGCGCATCACGAACCCTCCTTGTTAGCGCAACACCAGTCCGCTGTCCTCAAAAAAGCGGCCCACGAGCTCAAGTACACCGGAGGGCCACAGCCCCAGCCAGAGCAGAAGCGCGGAGGTCAGCAACAGCACACCGGAGGCCAGCTGACCCGAGCTCGGCAGGGGGTGAGCCTCTACCGGACGCCAGATGAGCACGCACAGGCGCAGATAGTAGTAGGCCGAGATCATACTCGTGATGACCCCGATAAGCACAAGCCAGATTTTTCCGGCCTGTACGGCGGCGGCAAAAACGGCATACTTGGCCATAAAGCCCGCCAGCGGGGGGAAACCCACCAGGCTGAGCAAAAACAGCACCCACAGGGCCCCCAGCAGGGGATGCCGGCGCCCGAGCCCGGAAAGATCTTCTGCGGGCAACTGCCGATCCGGCCTCTGCTCCCACAGGGCGGCCACCCCGAAGGCCCCGAGGGCCGCGCTCGCATAGGCGAGCAGGTAAAAAAGCGCCCCGGCATATCCGGAGGCGCTGGCCGAGGCGATGCCCACGAGCGCATATCCCACATGGGCGATGCCGGAATAGGCCAGCAGGCGCTTGACCTCCCCCTGCATGAGCGCCGCCCCGTTGCCCACGATCATGCTCAGGGCCGCTACAACGGCCAGCACGTCGGCCCATTGCGGGCGCACCAGCCCCAGCCCGTGCCCCAGCAGCAACAAGAGCGCGCTCATGGCCGCCGCTTTGGAGGCCGTGGCCATAAAACCCGCAATCGGGGTGGGCGCGCCCTGATAGGCGTCCGGCGCCCACATGTGAAACGGCACCGCGGCGATTTTGAACAGAAAACCCACTAGCAGCAGGCCGACCCCCACCCAGAAAAGGGGGGTGTTCGGGATGCGCGTGGGCAGCAGATCCAGCCGCGTCGTACCCGTAGTGCCATACAGGAAGGCCAACCCGTAGAGCACAAACCCCGTGGCGAAGGCACCCAGCAGGAAATACTTCATGGCCGCCTCGTTGGCCCGCACGTCCTCGCGCGCCAGCCCGGTCAGCACATACAGGGCCACAGACATGGTCTCCAAGCCCAGGAACGTGAGCACCAGATCATAGGAGGCCGCCATGACCATCATGCCCACCAGCGCAAAGAGCACCAGGGCGTATACCTCCCCATGGGCATGCCAGATGCGGGGCAGATAGGCACGGCAGAAGATCACCGTCGCGATGCCCCCTAGGAGAAGGACCGCGTTCACGTAGGCCGAAAATCCCCCCACCCGCAACAGCCCCTCGAAGAGAAACCGCCCCCCTCCGCCGAGGCGATTGAGCTCCAGGACCAGCGCCCCCAGAAGCCCCAATAGCGCCACCCACGGCAGCACGGGGCTGTCGTTGTCCAGGCTATCGAGCACAATGATGAGCAGCCCGGCCACAACCAGAAGCAGCACGGGCATCAAGGCCAGCGTGTCAAGCCACATATCGTCCCTCTAGACCCAGGAAAACCGATCGATAGCGCGCGCCAGCTCCAGATCCCGTTCCGTAACCTGCGAGCCCGCTTCATGCGTCGTGAGGGCAAGCCGCACCGTGGCGTAGACGTTGTAGATCTCCGGATGGTGGCCGAGCCGCTCGGCCTCGAAACCCACCCGGATGAGAAACGAGAGCGCCTCCGGAAAACTGCGAAAGCGGAACTCCCGTACCAGTTTATTCCCCTCCAGCGACCATCCCTTCAGCTCCCGAAGAGCGGCCTCGATCTGGGCTGCTTGTAGTGGACGCGCCATGACGCCATCCCCCGTTCAGTACCATCGGAGCCAGTAATATCGCACATACAGGTAGATCATGGAAACCACGATCGTACCGATCATGATCGGAAAGCCGTACTTGAAGAACTCCACGAAGGTGATCTTATGCCGGGCCCGCTCGGCAAGCCCCACGACAATGACGTTGGCCGAGGCCCCGATATAGGTGCCGTTGCCACCTAGACAGGCCCCCAACGCGAGCGACCACCAGATGGGCAGAAGCTCCGGATGCTGTAGGGTCTGTTGTAGCGTCTCCCCACGCCAGGCCGGCTCATTAAGCGCCATTTCGATGATGAGCGGGTTCATCGTGGCCACATAGGGGATGTTGTCCACAAAGGCCGAAAGCACGGCCGAACCCCACAGGATGAGTATGGCCATGGCCAGGAGATTGCCCTCCGTCACCTGGAGCACCCAGCTGGCCAGCAACTTAATGAGCCCGACCTTGACGATACCCCCGATGACGATGAAAAGACCGACGAAGAAGAAAATCGTGTTCCACTCCACCTCCTGCAGAATGTGGTGGGGGTTCTCCCGGGTGAGCAAAAGCAGCAGAGCGGCCCCGAAAAGAGCCACCGTGGCCGGTTCATAGCCCAGCCATCCGTGCAGCATAAACCCCAGGATCACGACCCCCAGCACGAAAAGCCCGCGCCGCAGCAGCGCCGGATCCTTGATCTGCTCCTTCGGTTGAAGGGCGAGCACCCGTTGCCGATCTTCCTCGGAGACGCGCAGAGCACGGCCCCAAATCAAACGCAGCACCCCGATGTAGAGCAACAGGATGAGGATCACGACAGGCGTCAGATGGTAGATGAAGGCCATGAAGTCCAGCTGGGCTCGCGAAGCGATCATGATATTGGGCGGATCGCCGATGAGCGTGGCCGTGCCGCCGATGTTGGAGGCCAGCGCCTCGGAGATGAGAAAAGGAACCGGATTGATCTTCAGATCCCGACAGATGGCGATCGTAACGGGCGCTATCAAGAGCACCGTGGTCACGTTGTCCAGAAAAGCCGACAGGACAGCTGTGACCACGTTCAGCATGGCCATGAGGGCAAACGGACGCCCTTGGGCCACACGAACCGCCCAGATGGCGATGGCCTCAAACAGACCCGTACCCCGAAGGATAGCGATGATGATCATCATGCTGATGAGCAGAAAGATCACATTCCAGTCCACCCCGAGCGCCTCATCGTGAAAGGCGTCCCGCTGCGTGGTGATGTGCAGCACGAGCATGAGCGCCGCCCCCATAAGGGCGATCTTCGTTTTATGCAGCTTCTTTTCCAGAAAAATGATGGCCAAATAGACGGCAATGAAGATTCCCGTGGCCACCCAGAAGGCGGTCCGAGCTGAGAAGAGCTGTACGCTTTCGTGCGCGCGTACGAGCATCTCCTGAGTCTGTTGCCAGAAAAGAGCAAGCATATCGCGGTCTCCTGCTTTTCTATTGCCCGATTTTCCGGTCAGCGCGATACTATCTCTGGAACATCCCCCCGAAACCCGGCGGGGGATCTCGACCGGAACGGACCTGCAGGGGACCGAAGCCGAAGAACAGGAGATCGAACAAAACAGGAGTAAAGCGAACGCCGGATACTACCCCCTCATAGGGGGAGCAGACGAACGGGTCTTTTTGCGACGCACTCGGGCTGAACTGGCCACAGGCGGCCCCCTCTCCCCACAGGCAGAGATCGGCGGAACTGGTGGCCGCCTCCACAGCCCGAGCAGGCCCCCCGGAGGGGAGATGCGCTAGAAAGCCATCCGGATTCGGGGGGCCTGCCTGCGGGCAGAGCCCGATTATGCCCACCAGGGCCAAGCCGGCAAGAAGGTCGGTCACGGGCTTCCCTGCTAGGGCGTGTAATACCGGAGCCAGACGTACAGGTGGGCGATCACAATCGTACCGATCATGATCGGAAAGCCGTACTTGAAGAACTCCACGAAGGTGATCTTATGCCGGGCCCGTTCGGCAAGCCCCACGACAATAACGTTGGCTGAGGCCCCGATATAGGTGCCGTTGCCGCCCAGACAGGCCCCCAACGCGAGCGACCACCAGACGGGCAATAGGTCCGGATGCCGGATGAGCGCCGAAGCAGGAAGCTCGCCGGCCTGCACCCGCGCGGCTACATCCGGAAACAGGCTCTGGGCCATCTCGATGATGAGCGGGTTCATCGTGGCCACATAGGGGATGTTGTCCACAAAGGCCGAAAGCACGGCCGAAACCCAGAGCACCAGCAGGGAGGTCTTGAACAGGTCGCCTTCCGTGAGCAGAAGCGCCTGCTCGGCGAGCAGCTTGATGAGCCCGACCTTGACGATACCCCCGATGACGATGAAAAGACCGATGAAGAAGAAAATCGTGTTCCACTCCACCTCGGCCAGCGTGTGATGGGGATTATGCCGCCTCAGGGCCAGCAACAACGCCGCCCCGGCCAGGGCTACCGTGGCCGGCTGATAATGCAACAGCCCGTGCAGGGCAAAACCGATGATCACCAGGCCAAGCACGAAGAGGGACTTGCGCAACAGTACCCAGTCCTTGATCTGATCTCGCGGGTTCATCGCCATCACCCGCATCCGATCCGCCTCGGAAACCCGGATGCCCCGGGCAAATAACGCGCGCAGGATGAGCGTATACAGGAGCATGATCACGAGCACCACGGGGGCCAGGTTGTAGATGAAATCCATGAAGGAAAGCCCCGTGCGCGAGGCGATCATGATATTGGGCGGATCGCCGATGAGCGTGGCCGTGCCGCCGATGTTGGAGGCCAGCGCCTCGGAGATGAGAAAAGGAACCGGATTGATCTTCAGATCCCGACAGATGGCGATCGTAACGGGCGCCATCAAGAGCACCGTGGTCACGTTGTCCAGAAAGGCGGAAAAAACGGCCGTAGCCCAGTTGAGCACGATCAAAATCCCCACCGGATTTCCGCGCGCCACCTGTACGGACCATACGGCCACGTACTCAAAGAAGCCTGTCTCTTTGAGCACGTTGATGATGACCATCATGCCTATGAGCAGGAAGATCACATTCCAGTCCACCCCGTAGTCATGGGTATAGAAGCTCTGATCCTGCTCCGTGATGTGCAGCAGAAGCATAGCCCCCGCCCCCAGCAGGGCGATGATGGTCTTGTGCAGTTTTTTCTCGTAGAAGACGATGGCCACATACATGGCCAGGAAAATCCCCGTGGCGATCCAGAATTCATAGGTGTGTGCAAACCACTGCACATCACGGGCCGCCTCGACCGCCATAGACCACAGGTTCATGAGCGCACTGAGGAACATAGACGCCTCCTACCTGTAGGGGTTCAGGGTACGGTTTTGCCTTCAAGGTCGGGGATAGCCGGAGCGGGCAAAAAGCGCTCCACACGGGAATCGGAGCCGAGTTGCTCGGCCTTCTCGGCGCGCCACTGGATGAGGTATCCGATCTGCGCCTCCGAACGGCGAAGCCAGTACGAGGCCCCCATACCGATGCCGAAGAGCAGCAGGAGCACGGGGAGCAGGGCGGGGATGAGCAGCCGGATTCCCGGACCGGAGGGTCGGTTCCGCAACTCCCCCCAGAAAAGCCGCTCCCAGAGGCGCAGCATGTAAGCCGCGGCCAGCACCAGACCGAAAGCCGCCCCCCAGACGTAGAGGGTCGATCCCAGCAGTTCGCTCCGAAAAGCACCGAGCAGAATCAGCCATTCCCCCACGAAACCGGCCAGTCCGGGCAGACCGATAAAGCCAAGCAGGAGCAGTCCGAAGGCCACCGCGTGCAGGGGAAGCACCCCCGCCCACCCCCCGTAGGCCTCCGGATGCCGATGTCCCCCCGAACGCCGCTCCAGGTCCTGCAGAAGCAGAAGCAGTCCGGCCACAATCCAGGTGCTCACCACGGCCAACCAGACGACCCCCTGCCAGGCTTCACGGGAGGTGGCGGCCAGCCCCACGAAGAGCATGCCCATGTGGGCGATGGACCCATAGGCCACCAGCCGGCGCATGTCGCGCTCCGACCAGGCCAGCAGGCCCCCGTAGAGCACGCTGACGGCCCCGAGCAGAGCGCCCCAGGGGGCCAGTTCCGCCCAGGCGTTCGGGAACAAGGGAGCCCCCCAGCGCAACAGGCCGTAGACGCCCAATTTGGACAGCCCCACCAGCACGGCCGGCCCCTCGGCATAGGCGTCCGGAAGCCAGGCATGCAGGGGGACAAGCCCGGCCTTGATCATGAAGGCCAGCGCAAAGATGAGCAGCAGCCAGCGCTGGGTTGGCAGATCCGGACCGTACTCCCGGATCAGCCGGATCCAGTCGGCGGCGAAAACCCCGTTGTTAAACGCCCGTCCGGCCTCAACGCCCACATACAGGATGGCCAGCAACAGCAGCAGAGAACCCACCATCGTATAGAGGAGAAAGCGCAGGGCGATGGGGCCGGCCTCTTCGCGTCCGGAAAGGAGGATCAGAAAAAAAGCGGGCAGCAGGGTAAGCTCAAAGAAAACGTAGAAGAGCACCAGATCTACGGCCAGAAAGGCCCCGAACAGGGCGCCTTCGAGCAGGAGCAGAAGCGCGTACTGGCGAGGGTCCGCGGCCCAGATCACCCCGAGCCCCAGGACGGCACCCATGAGCAAAAACGGCACGCTGAGCCCATCTATGGCCAGATAGTAGGACACATCAAAGCCCGCAATCCAGGGCCCGAAGCGCTCCACCAGCTGAAGCCCCCCGCTCAGTTCGGGACGAAAACGGACCCACACGTAGGCCGTCCACAGCAGCGCAAGCAGGCTCGTCACCTGCGCCACCAGGCGCGCTCCGGAAGTCCGGCGCAACAGTGCGACCAGAAGCGCCCCCAACCAGGGCAGGGCGATCAGCGTGGAGAGGGGAAACTGCACCGGTAACATAGGGGCACAATCTCCTCAAAGGTTTATAGGGAGCGCCACAGAAACCACGCCAGCAGGCCCAGGGCCCCGATGAGCATGACCAGCGCATAGAGGGAGAGCAGACCCGTCTGCAGCCTGCGTATCCCGCTCCCGATGAAAAACGCGCTCCGGGAGGCGAGCCCAATGAGCCCTCCGGCGATGTAGCGCTCCGACCACCGCAGGGGCGCCGCGCTTCCCTGCAGAAGGGGGCGGACGAAAAGGCGCTCGTAGATCGCCTCGACCCGGTAGCCGCTCTGCCAGAGCGCGTAGAGACCGCCCAGTCGACGCTGGAGCATGTGATCGGCCTCCAGCCCCGCCCGCCCCCACAGACGGAAGGCCATCCATAGGCCGCCGACGGCCACGGTTACCGAGAGCGCGATGGAAAGCGCCTCCAGACCCAGGCTCAGCCCGTGCTCCAGATCGGCCGTGCTGTCCGAAAGCCAGCGACCGATCCAGTTCCAGGCCCCGTGCCCGAGCAGGTCCGGCCAGCCGATCCAGCCCGCCGCCACAGCGCCCACAGCCAGCCCCACAAGGGGCAGGCGCATCACGGCCGGGGCTTCATGGGCGCGGGAGACCGCAGGCGCCCGCGGCGCTCCATGAAAGACGAGCACAAGAAGCCGGCCCATGTAGAGGGTGGTCAGCAGGGAGCTGACCAGCCCAAGGAACCAAAGCACCTCGTGCCCGGAGCCCAGCGCGGCCGTGAGCATCATGTCTTTGGAAAAAAAGCCGGCCAATGGGGGCAGACCGGCCAGCGCAAGCGCACCGAGCAGAAAGGTGCAGTAGGTAAGCGGCATATGCCGGCTCAGCCCACCCATACGCCGGATATCCTGCTCTCCTTCGAGGGCGTGGATAACCGAACCGGCGCCCAGAAACAGGAGGGCTTTCGAGAAGGCGTGCGTGAACACATGGAAGATGGCCGCCGAAAAGGCCCCCACGCCGGCGCCCAGAAACATGAGCCCCAGCTGAGATATGGTCGAGTAGGCGAGCACCTTCTTGATGTCCGTCTGCACAAGCGCCATCGTGGCGGCCAGCAGGGCCGTCAGCGCTCCGATGAGCGCGATGAGCCCGAGCACACCGGGAGAGAGCACGTACAGGGGAGAAAGCCGAGCCAGGAGGTAAACACCCGCCGTCACCATGGTGGCCGCATGAATGAGCGCCGACACAGGCGTCGGGCCCGCCATCGCATCCGGAAGCCAGACGTACAGGGGGATCTGCGCGCTCTTTCCCGTCGCCCCAAGGAAAAGCAGCATCCCGATGGCCCCGAGCGCTGTGCTTTCTATGGCCCCGGCCCGATCCAGCACAACCCCCAGATCCAGGGAACCCACCTCCCGAAAAAGCCACAGAAGCCCAATCAGAAAGGCGAAATCCCCGATTCGGTTTACCACAAAGGCCTTGCGCGCCGCAAAGGCCTTCTCCCGATCCGCGTACCAGTGCCCGATGAGCAGGTACGAGCAGAGCCCCACCCCTTCCCAGCCGAGAAAGAGCAGGAGCAGGTTGTCGGCCAGCACGAGCAGGAGCATAGCGGCTATGAAGAGGTTCAGGTAGGCGAAATAGCGCCAGTACCCCGCATCGCCGCGCATGTACCCGATCGAATACAGGTGGATGAGCGCCCCAACGCCCGTGACGATGAGCGTCATCCACAGAGAAAGCGTATCGAGCCGGAAGGCGATTGGGGCCGCAAAATCTCCGGAGGCGATCCACTGGTACAGCACCACGCGCAGGGGGAGCTCTTCCTGCGGCAGGCCCACAAATAGCCCCAGCGCCAGCAGGAAGGCGAGGGCTACCACCGAGACGGCCAGCACCCCGATGCCGATCTCCCAGCGCCGATAACGAGGCCATAGGAGCCCGAGCAGGCCGCTAAGCAAAAAGCCCAGCAGAGGCAATCCGACCAGGTACGGCGTCCACTGCGGCATCATGGCTCAGCCTCGAAGCAAACGAATCTGGTCGACGTCGATGCTCTCTCGATTCCGGAAAAGCGCGATCACAAGCGCCAACCCCACGGAAACTTCGGCGGCGGCCACGCACATGACGAAGAATACAAGCACCTGTCCGGTGGGATCGCCCAGAAGCCGGGAGAAGGCGACCAGGGAGAGGTTAACGGCATTGAGCATCATCTCCACGCACATGAACATGACAATGGCGCTGCGACGCAACAGCACGCCCATCACCCCCAGGGAAAACAGAAGCGCGCTCACGAGCAGGTATCCCCCTGCAGGCACCATGGCCGCAATCCCTTCCTTATTGAAAGCGACGTTTGGCCAGCATCACCGATCCGATCATGGCCACCAGCAACAGCACGGCCACGACTTCAAAACCCACCAGGTAACGACCAAACAGGGCCCGACCCAGCGACTCCACCGTACCCACCGCCTGCGCCTGCGGATCCTGAGGAAACGAAGCCCCCAACAGGCTCCAGATCCCCATCCCGACCCCAAGGAGCAAGCCCAGGCTGAGGAGCACAACAAGTGGGCCGGTCCTGTCAAGGCGAAAACGCGGCAGGTCCTCGGGTCGCAGGTTGAGCAGCATGATGACAAAAAGAAACAGCACCACAATGGCCCCCGCGTAAACGATCACCTGGGTGACGGCCAGAAACTGGGCCTCAAGGGATAGATACAGGCCGGCCAGGCTAAAGAAATTCAACACCAGAAACAGGGCGCTGTAGACCGGATTGCGCGCCGTGATCACGCCCACCGCACCCACGATGGCCAGCAGCGCACAGATACCGAAGAGCACCACCTGCATAGCCCGTCTCCTTCGGGGGCCAGAGCCCAAAAAGCCGCGTGAAAGTAGAAAGCCCGCCGGAGTCGGCGCAACCTGAATGGGATGATCCGCCGCCCCGGCCCCCTCCGGCCCTTGTTCGGGACCCGGCCCGCACCCTTGCCGCTTCGTTCCCTGCCCGCAGCCGGCCCCTCGGGTCCATTCAGAACAGCAAGAGCCGAACCCCCAGGATCGTGCCCATCAGGGCCACCGGGTAGACGAGGGCATAGGCCATCGCGGGGGCCTCGGAATCGCTGGCCCGGGAGATGACCGACAGGGCTACCCCGGAGGTCATGGCCCCACAGAGCAGGCCCAGCCCCACCAGGGGGTTATACCGCCAGCGCCGGATGAGCACCGCCCCCACCGCCAGGGCCAGCACAGTAAGCCCCAGCCCGATCAGGGCCAACAGCCATCCTCCTCCCTGCAGCGCATCCCAGAGCCGGGATCCGGCCTCCAGCCCCGCAACAGCCAGAAACAGGGATACGCCGAGCTGGCGTACGAGCCCCGCCCCGGCCGTGGACATGCGCCAGAGCACAGGCCCGGTCTTGCCGAGCCAGCCCAACAGAAGCCCGGCCAGGAGCACCCCTCCGGCCGTGCCCAGGCGAATCGGGCCGACCGGCACTTGCCCGAGCAAAAGCCCCAGCAGCACGCCCAGGGCGACCGGGGCCAGATCGGCCTCCCCCAGCCGCCGCAGATCATTGCCCAGCAGGCGCACCACGTCGGGAAGCACGATCTTCGGGCCCACGAGCACGAGCTTGTCCCCCATCTCCAGGGTTTGATTGCCCGTGGGCCGCACGTCCAGCCCCGCGCGCTGGATGCGCGCCACCGTGACCCCGTAGGAACGGAGCAGATCCAGCTCCCGTAGCGTTCGGCCCACCACGGCGCGATGGGTTACCAGCACCTCCACAGAGGTAAATCCCCCGCTGAAGGGCAGATCCTCCTCCACAGGCCGGCCCACAAACAGGGCGAAGCGCTCCAGCTCCTCGGGCGTGCCGATTACGCGCAGCCGATCCCCGAGCCGGATCAGCCGATCCGGATGCGGGGGCACCACCTCTCCCCCCTGCCCATGGCGGCTGATGACCACCCCGAAGGCGCGCCCCAGATCGAGCTCCCGAAAGGTGCGCCCGTCCAAGTTGGGATTGGTGACCTCGAAGTTGCGCGCGATCCGATCCGGCGCCCGACGCCGCTGTTCGGCCGCCCACTCCCGGTGGGCCGCCTCCAGATCCCAGCCCAGCATGCGGGGCAGGAGGACCATCCCGAGCGCGGTCGCCACCAGACCCACAGGATAGGTAAGCGTATAGCCCACCGTGGGAACCAACGCGCCGGAGACCTCCGCGGCCACGGCCAGAGCCGGGGTCGAGGTCAGGGCGCCGGCAAACACCCCGGCCCAGATCCGCAGATCCGGCTCCGGCCACAGCCAGCGCAGCAGAAAAACCCCCAGCCAGACCGTGCCGATCACCAGCAGGACCAGCAGATGAGGCCGGATTCCCTCCTGACGCAGAGCGCGGAAAAAACCCGGACCCGCCTGCAGGCCCACGGTGTAGAGGAAAAGCACCAGCCCCAGGTCCCGCAGCACCCCGGGCAACCGGATCCCGAAATGCCCCGCCAGCAGGGCCAGCAACAACACCGCCGCCGGCCCCAGCGAGACCCCGCGCCAGGACCCGCTGCCCAGCCCGAGCCCCAGGGCCAGCAAACCAAACAGAACGACCAGTTCCCCCACCACGTGCGGCTCAATCCACGACCAGGTTGAGGAGTCGATCGGGGACAAAGATCACGCGTCGGATGGATCGGCCGTCGATGTGGCGCCGCACGTTCGGATCCTCAAGCGCCCGCGCCTGTACGTGCTCCTGCGGGCTTCCGGCTGGCAACTCCAACTGGGCCCGCAGCCGGCCGTTGACCTGCACGACCACGGTCACCGTCGTGCGCTCCAGCAGGGCCGGATCATACTGTGGCCAGGGCGCATAGGCCAGCGACTCCGGGTGGCCGAGCCGCTCCCAGAGCTCTTCGGCGATGTGCGGGGCGTAAGGACTAATGAGCAGCACAAAGGGTTCAGCCACCGCGCGCGGGAAGACCGGCCAGCGTAGGGCCTCGTTGACAAAAATCATCATCTGCGCGATGGCCGTATTGAAGCGCATCCGCTCCGTGTCCTCGGTGACCTTCCGAATCGTCTCGTGCAGAAGGCGGAGCTGGTCCCGATCCGGATCCGCATCCTGGACCCGCAGGGCCCCCGTCTCTTCATCCACGTAGAGGCGCCAGAGCCGACTCAAGAACCGATGCACCCCCTCGACACCCTGGGTGCTCCAGGGCTTGGTCTCCTCCAGCGGCCCCATGAACATCTCATAGAGCCGGAGCGAATCGGCCCCGTAGAGACGAACGATTTCGTCGGGATTGACCACGTTGCCCCGGCTTTTGCTCATCTTATATGCCCGGGCCTCCACGCGGATCTCGGGTCGATCTCGCAGTACAAAATGCTCACCCCGCTTTTCCACATCATCGGCCGAGATCCTGCGCCCGTAAACCGGCGCACCGGAGCGCCGATCCTCATAACGGCTCTCGCCCACTTCCTCGACGCATTCGGCCGATACAGGCTCGCCCCGCTCATCCAGAAAGAGCGTGTACTCCATCTCACCCAGGATCAGCCCCTGGTTGACCAGCTTCATGAAGGGCTCGGGCGTGGAGACCAGCCCCAGGTCATAGAGCACCTTGTGCCAGAAGCGGGCATAGAGCAGGTGCAAGACGGCGTGCTCGGCCCCGCCCACGTAGAGATCGACGGGCATCCAGTAGCGCTCTTTCTCCGGATCGACGAAGCGCTCGTCGTTGTGCGGGTCGATGTAGCGCAGATAGTACCAGCAGGAGCCCGCCCACTGGGGCATGGTGTTCGTCTCGCGATGGAAGTTCTTGATCTCCACGCCGGGCGGCGGCTCCAGGCCGGGCTTGAGCAGCCGAACCGTTCCCTCGGGCGTCACCCAGCCTCTGACGCGCACCCAGTCGACGGCCCGGGCCAGCGGCGGCTGGGGCTCGGCATCGGGATCGGAAGCCGGCTGGGGACGGAAATCCTCCAGGTCGGGCAATTCGACGGGCAGTTCCGATTCATCCAGCGGATAGGTGCGGCCGGTGCGGCGCCCCTCTTCGTCGACTTCGTGCACGATCGGGAACGGCTCGCCCCAGTAGCGCTGGCGGCTGAAGAGCCAGTCGCGCAGCCGGTACTGGACGGAGCGCTTGCCCAATCCCTTGCGCTCAAGCCATTCGACGATCACCCGCTTGGCCTCTTCATTGTACAGGCCGTTGAGCGAGACCTCGTCGTTGGCCGAGTTGACGTGCGGGCCGTCGCCCTCGTAGGCGCCTTCCTCCAGATTGCCACCCTGCACGACCTCGACGATCGGCAGGTTGTATTTGCGGGCGAACTCCCAGTCGCGCTGATCATGCCCCGGCACGGCCATGATGGCACCCGTGCCGTAGTGGCCGAGCACGTAGTCGGCAATCCAGATGGGAATCTGCTGGCCGGTGGCCGGGTTGATGGCGTAGCCGCCGGTGAAGACGCCGGTCTTCTCGCGGGCCAGCTCGGTGCGCTCCAGGTCCGACTTCTGCTGGGCTTGGCGCCGGTAGGCTTCCACCTCGGCCCGGTGTTCCGGCGTCGTGATCTGATCCACGAGCTCATGTTCAGGCGCCAGCACCATGTAGGTGGCCCCGAAAAGCGTGTCGGGCCGCGTCGTGAACACCCGGATGCGCCCGTCCAGCCCCACCACGGGAAATTCGATCTCGGCGCCTTCCGACCGCCCGATCCAGTTGCGCTGCATCTCTTTGATGCTCTCGGGCCAGTCGAGCAGCTCCAGGTCTTCGAGCAGCCGGTCGGCGTAGGCCGTGATGCGCAGCATCCACTGACGCATGGGCCGGCGATAGACGGGGTAGCCGCCGCGCTCCGACTTGCCGTCGATCACTTCCTCGTTGGCCAGCACGGTCCCGAGCGCCGGACACCAGTTGACGGGCACCTCGGCCTCATAGGCCAGCCCCATCTTGTAGAGCTGGAGAAAGATCCACTGGGTCCACTTGTAGTAACGCGGGTCGGTCGTGTCGATCTCGCGATCCCAGTCGTACGAAAAGCCCAGGCTCTTGAGCTGGGACCGGAAGCGGGCGATGTTGCGCTCGGTGGTGATGCGCGGGTGCGTGTTCGTCTCGATCGCGTACTGCTCGGCCGGCAACCCGAAGGCGTCCCACCCCATCGGATGGAGCACGTTGTAGCCTTTCATGCGCCGGTAGCGGGCCATAATGTCGGTGGCCGTGTAGCCTTCGGGATGCCCCACATGCAGCCCGGCCCCGCTGGGATAGGGAAACATGTCAAGCACGTAGTACTTGGGCTTGTTCGGATCGAAGCCCGGCTCCTTGGGACCGGCCGTCCGGAAGGTCTTATGCTCGTCCCAGTAGCGCTGCCACTTCTCTTCGATTCGGCGGAAATCGTATCGATGGCGCATCGCTGAGGTGCTCTCCCGTTACTAGCCCGATGAAGTTACGCGCCCCCGGCCGGGGAATTCAACGCGTTTGCCCAGATCCGAGAGCGCTTTAGCCCGGAGGGCGCTTCAAGGCCCAGGTAATAGAAAAGCCCCCGCCGCCTTCCCTGCGGCGAGGGCCCGGGGTGGATGCGAAGTCAGTGCACAGCAGGCCAGAAGCGTGCCGAAGCGCTTCGAGGCGGTTCTGGCCGGCTACCGAATCCCGGATCCGGGCAGAGCCGTAACAGCCCGGTTTCGAAACTACTTCTCCTCCAGGTGCATGCTTTTGGGTCGGATCGTGAGCACAGCGCAGGGGGCGTGTCGGACGACATACTCTGTCGTGCTGCCGAGGAGAATGTGCTTGAGCCCCGAATAGCCGTGCGTGGACATGATAATGAGGTCGATCTGCTTGCGCGCGGCAAAATCCACGATCCCGGCCGTTGAGCTGCCCAGGTTGAACTGCAAATAGGCGTCGGCGATGAAACGGCGATCTTCTTCGGTAAAGCGCGTCATGCGTTCTCTTTCAAGCCGACCCTGGTATTCTTTGCGCATACGCTCCAACAGCTGATTGTCGCTCAGCGGTACGTACTCGGCCACGTAAAACAGGGTGATCGTGGCCTCAAAGGCGCGCGCCACGGCGATGGCCAACGGATAAGCCTCGGCGGCCAGTTCGGAGAAATCCGTGGGCAACAGGATATGCCGTATGGGCCGCTCCGGATCGCCCCGAAAGACCCACACGGGAACGGAACTGGTGCGCACCACGCGCTCCGTCGTGCTACCCAGCAGCCATCGGGCTAATCCCGATCGACCGTGGGTGCCCAGCAAGATGAGATCACAGGTGAGCTCACGGGCCGCGCGGACGATCTCCACCGCCGGTGAGCCCTCCCGCACCTGCGCCCCGCCGGCCCACGCAGACCGATCATGTTCCTCCAGATAGCTGCGCAGGTAGGCCAGGGCTTCCTCCCGGCGCCTGCCTTCATCCGGCGGCGCGACGGTCGGCCCGTAGAGCTCGAAGGGCAGCGAAAGTACGGGATCTATGGCCGGAAGCGGGCTGAGCACATACAGGGGTATGACCTCGGAGCCGAAGCGCTCCGACAGGATTCCGGCCAGGCGCAGGGCCTCCGGAGAGCGATCCGAAAAATCCAGGGGTAAGAGCAAGCGGGCAAACGACATGATAGACCTCCTGCGATAGGTAACGGGGGGCTTTATTCCTCTCGGGGCTCGATGGTGCTTTCCTGAAGCAGCTCGGCAACGGAACGCTGTCCGAGCACATCCCGGATCGCCTGCCGGGCCGGCTTCCACCGCTCATGAATGGGACAGGGGTTGTCATCGGAGCACTGCTTGAGCCCGATCCCGCACCGATCAAAGATCCCCAGCCCGTCGACCGCAGCCACCACATCCAGCAACGTGAGCCGATCGGGAGAAACGGCCAACCGGAACCCCCCCGTAGGCCCCTTGAAGGACTCTACCAGCCCCGAGCGAACCAGGTCCTGGAGGATCTTGGCCAGAAAATGCCGGGGTATATGCAGCCTGTCGGCGATCTCCTTGCTCATCACCAGCCGATCCGGATCCTGGCGAGCCAGATACAAAATGGCCTGAATAGCGTACTCGCAGGCACGCGAGAGAACCATACGGAACTCCTCGTCCATAATCGGATTTGCGTATCCGAATATACGCTCTCCCCTTCTCCCGCACAAGCCCGACCCGCACCTTGGGGGGATATTCCAGACCCTGTGCGGAGGCGCCCTCCGGCATCGGGTAGAAGGGGGAGTCCGGGTTCAGGATCCCGTCTTTGATCCGGCCGCTTCCTGGCGCCTGGCCTCCTCGACCATCCGGGCCACGTCTTCGAGCAGGCGTTTGGCGTCGTAGATGATGCCGTCTTTGATCGTATACAGGATGCCCCGCGTGCGCGTAACCTGGCCGTTCTCATCGAGCCGGAGCCACCCTGTGCCGTAGAGTACTTTGAAGTTCTCCAGCGGGTTTTCGGCCACGACCACCAGATCGGCCAGTTTGCCCGGGGCGACGATGCCGATATCCGGGTTGCCCAGCGCCTCGGCCCCGTGCATGGTCGCGGCCCGGATGACCTCCAGGGGGTGGAAGCCGGCCTCCTGCAGGAGCTCCAGCTCCCGAACGTAGCCGAATCCGTAGAGCTTGAAGATGAAGCCCGAATCGGAGCCTGTCACCACACGGCCGCCGCGGTTTTTGTATTCGTTGAGCCAGCGGAACCAGATCTGGTAGTTGCGCTTCCACTCGATTTCATCGTGTGTGGTCCAGTAAAACCAGTACGAGCCGTGCGCGGTGCGGCTGGGCTGGAAGAAGCGCCACAGGCTGGGCAGGGTATAGCGGTCGTGCCATTCGGCGCGCATCTCTCGCATCAGATCCCGGCTGGCTTCGTAGATCGTAAGCGTGGGGCTGAAAATGAAGCCCAGTCGGAGAAACTCCTCCATGACCGCGTTCCACTTCGGGCTTCCCGGTGGGGCGGCCTGCTTCCAGAGCCGGCCCGCCTGTCCGAAGCGGTGCTGTTCGTTCTGGTAGTTGTAGTCTACTGGGAAATCCTGCACGGTCCGATCCTCAAAGAGCGCCTCCGGAAGCCCGTACCAGTGTTCGAGCGTGGTCAACCCGAGCCGAGCCGCATCGAGCGCGTTCATACGCGCCACCCCCATCTGATCCAGGTGCGCCGCGGTGCCCAGACCGAGCTTGCGCGCCTCATCGATCGTGGCGGCCATGATATCCGGCGGCAGGGCGCCGAGCTTAAGCCCATCGGCCCCCCGCTTGGCCACCTCGCGCACCCAGGCGCGCGCCTGCTCCGGGGTCGTGATGGGCTGCCGGGCGCCCTGGCCGAAACGTACATAGGCGTAAATGCGGGGCGCCACGATCCGGTTCTCCGCGCTGCGCCGTTTGTGCTCCAGCACCCAGTCCAGCCCGTTTCCGGAGCCCGGATCCCGGATGGTCGTAATACCGTGCGCCATCCAGAGTTTGAAGACGTATTCTGCCGGCGTGCCCTGCTCTACCCCTCCTATGTGGGCGTGCGTGTCCACGAAGCCGGGCAGGACGTACATACCGGAAACATCCAGCTCCCGCGTGGCCCCCCCGGGGCGGCGTTGGGGATCAATGGGCACACCCGGATAGCCCACCCGGACGATCTCCTTGATGCGGTTGCCTTCGATGACGATGTCCACTGGACCGATGGGCGGGGCGCCGGTGCCGTCGATGAGTATGGCCCCACGGAGAATGAGCCGTTCAAAGGGCCCCTCACCCTCTCCCGGACGCCGGTCCGGCGCGGGCGCAATGGAGCGTATCTGGGCTGAAGCCGCGGCCGACAGGCAGAAGCAGAGAAGCCAGACTCGCCACATACCCGATCCTCCTCCTCGGAAACACAGCCCAACATAGCCGCCGACCGGACAAAGCGCAAGCCGGGAAAGGGAAAAGCTGGTTACGAACCGGACGGGTGGGCGGATTCGGCTACCACATAGATCTCGGCCGCGATATCCGGATAGCGTTCCCCCAGGGCCAGAAACGCCTCGAGCATCTCGGCCGTCCACTGTTCCTCGATCTGCCGGCTGGAAAGGGGCTTAAGCCAGTAGCCTCCGAAGGCCAGGATGCGGTATCCGGCCTCCAGAAAAACGGCCCGGAAGCTTTCCGGGTTGAATACCCGCCGGTGGCCGTGATATCGGTCCAGCTCGGAGAAGGCATCCTCGACCGGCAGTAGCCCCATGAGCACGGCGGCCTGCCGGTGTAGGGAACGGGCGTTGGGCACAGCGGCGCAGACGATCCCTCCCGGCTTGAGCCAGGATCGAGCCCTGCGGAGCAAGGAGACGGGATCGAGCACATGCTCAAGGACATGTCCCATGACGATGGCATCGAAGCTCCGTGGGGGTTCGTAGGTCTCAAAAAGCGAGCAGACGACCTCGGCCTCCGGGAAACGAGCCTGCAGGTCCTCGCAGAACAGGCGGGCCCCGTCGACCAGGGTCAGCTGATCGGCCGCTTCGGCCAGGTACGGGGTAAGCAGCCCTTCGGCCGGGCCCAGCTCCAGAATAGCCCCACCCCGGATGAAGCGCCGGAAGATGCGAGCGCAGTAGCGGGCCACCTGCGGGTAGCATCCGCTCGCGTACAGAGAGCGTTCCGCTATGACCTCAAGGCGTTCCTGTTCGGTGTGCAGCGTCGTCTCCCGCATGGATGAGCTCCAGAATCAGGTTGGGAAAACCGGGATGCATGAAAAAGGCGATCCACCGACCCCCGAAGGCAGATGCCGGGTCCGGACCCCGGATAGGCCGCCATCCGGCCTGCGCAAGCCGCAAGAGCTCTTCCTCCCAGGAATCGGCCCAGAAGGCGAGCTGGTATCCAGCCCCTCCCGAAAGCCAGGGATCGAGCACGCGGCTGTCGGGCAGGTTCTCCAGCAACTCCACCCGGAGCCCCTCTGAAGAGCAGCTACCAAAACAGCCCCGCACCCCCTGAACGGAGTCGACGAAGGGCGGATCGGAAAAGGCAAACCCGAGCTCCCGCAGGGCGGCCTGTGCCCGGACGAGGCTTCGGGTGGCCAGCCCTATGTGATCAAATCGGAGCATACGGCCTCCATACGCCGGGCGATGGACAGACAGTGCGCACGCAGACGGGGTTCGAGGTCCCTCTCCCACCGCGCGCGCCAGATCCGGTGCTCGACGGCATCATGAGCAACCCCGGAGAAATGAAATCGACCCCGATGCAGACGCACGCGCTCAAAACCCAGCGCCTCATGCAGGGAGAGTACGGTCCGGTTCTCTACAAGCGTCAGGCTGTAGAGGCTCTCCAGGCCCAGGGCCTCGAAAGCCCAGCAGCACAACATCCAGACGCTCTCCAGCGCGGCCAGGGAGTCCGGCCGCAGGATCCACCGACCCCACTCGGCCTCTCCTGCGGTGATCCCGCAGAGGCCGATCGTACCCTCCGGTCGGCGGTCAGCGCGGCGTTCGATGAGGAAATAGTAGTCCCCGGGCCGAGCGCGCTGATCCCGAATCCAGCGGCGCTGCGCTTCCAGATCCGGATCCACGGGATGCAGAAAACGAGCCCGCTCCGAGGTGCGCAGCTCCAGGATGAAAGCCGCGTCCGCTTCTTGCACCGCGCGCAGGCGGAAGGCGAATCCCTCGATGGGCTCTTCACGGTACATGGGCGCCCTCCAGCCATGAAGCGATGGCCTGGATGGAATCCAGCTGGGGCCAGAGTTCGGGGGGGATAGGGCAACCGAAGGCCTCTTCGACGGCAAAGAGCAACTCGATATGCCGGAGCGAATTCCAGGCCTCCGTATTCTCCCGGCTCGCCTCCGGGGAAACCGGTTCCCCCAGCACGGCCACAGCCAGCTCCAGCAGCCGATCCAGCACGCTACGGCTCTCCATGGATCGCTTCCTCCACCTGAAGTCCTTCCGGTACCTGCCAACCCAGGACGCGATGGGACGGAAGGGCGTAGAGACCCTCCTGCGGGATCTCCTCCAGTTCGAGAACCGACTTGAGCCAGCGCCGAACGGGCTCGTTGCGCGGCCCCGGGCGCACGGGAAAGAGAATCCGCGTTGTTTGCTCGAGAAACGGCACGGCCCGCAGGGCCAGAAACACCATGGCCTCCTCGAGCCCTCTGCCCAGGGCGCGGCAGGAGATGGCCAGCTCGCGCACCAGCGCACCATCCCCTTGCTGCTCCACGAGCAGGGCCGCCACCAGCCCGCTGTCCGCAAGCCGATCCCGGAGCCGCACCCCCACGACCGCCCCCCGGGGATCGCAAGCCAGGGCATCGACAACGGCCAGCGAGCTTCGGGCCAGGGTCAGGTTGAACTGGTTGGTCTTCTGCAGAAGCTCAGCGATGCGGGGGAAATCCTCGGGCTCGTTTACGGACACGGACAAGCGGGTCTGCAAGGCGCCCCAGTACGCAGCCAGATCATCGAGCTGTCGGCGCAGCGCCTCCCGGACGGCCAGGCTCTGCCAGTCCCGTACCCGAAGGGCGTTCTCCGAAGTAGCCGGGTGCCACCGCCACAGGCCCGGATAGTACCTCAGGGTGCGCCGCGTACGCTCCGGATCGGCGGCATGCACCCGATGCACCTCGGGCAGATCACGGGCCACCTGAATGAGTTCGCCCGGGTTGTCGTCCACAAACAGGATGCTATCGAGACCGATGCGCAACCGCTGGGCGAGCTCGTGAAGCAAGACGGACTTCGGACGCCAGTCCGCAAGCACGGCCGCTAGATCCGCCCCGCGGAGCGGGAAACCTTCCCCCTGCAGGAGCCCGAGGACGTCTTCGGGGTGATTGCGGGTAACGAGCGCCACGAAGAGCCCGGACCGGGCGCATCGCTCCAGGAACGCCTGAAGCTCCCGGTGTGCGGGGCTGATGCGGATCCCCTCCACCCCGTCCTCGGCCAGCACGCCGTCATAGAGCGTGCCGTCGAGATCCACGGCGATGGCCTTGATCGGGGGCAGGACCAGGCCACCGATCCAGCGGCCGGCCAGCGCGCGCGCCAGCAGCAGCTGGGCCTCGTTGCGCAGGCGGGTGCCGGCCACGGGAAGCAGATCCGGGTCCCGCCACACCAGATCCGGGGCTTCTTCGGCGAAGAAAGCGCCCAGATCCACCCAGTGCACATCAACCAGACCAGAAAAAGGATCCCCACTTTGCGGATGGGCCAGCCAGCTCAGCACAAGCATGGGGAGCTGGCTGGCCCGGCGGCGCAGGGCGATGCGCTCCCGCAACCAGTCCAGGAACTCCGCATCGGCAATCCGATACCGATCCCGATCCAGATACACAAGTTCCAGGCTTGCGCCCTCGGGGGCCGGATCGGCCCAGGAGAGGCTGTCATCGTAGGCGCTCAGGTGGACGTCCAGGGCAAATCCGGCAAACCGCAGATACGCTTCCAGGGGCCGCAACAGGGGCTCGAAGGCGTGATTGCGCCAGACCTGCATCTGTATGCGGCCCCGCAGAGGCCACTTTTCCACGGGCAGGCGGAGGAGCGCAGCGCGTCGGGGCCGCGCGGCAAACAGGGTCTCGATGGCCAGATCGCGCTCCAGCTCCGCCGATTCGGACGCCGGATCCGGAACCCGGCCGGATGCGCCCCCCGGTGCGGGAGCGGCAGGCTCCTCCGAAGACTGTGGCCGGAGCCCCGGCACCGGATGCACGGCCCCGCCTCTTGAGGCCAGCTGCGCTACCGCTTCCCGCACAGAGGCGATCACGTACTGGAGCTCTTCCTCCTCCAGAAACGGATCCAGGGGCAGGCTCAGGACCTCGCGCGCCATCTGCTCGGCTCCGGGCAGGGCGCCCGGACCCAGCCCCAGGTGCGCATAGACGGGTTGCAGATGGGGCGGGGTGGGATAGTGCACCAGCGATTCGACGCCCCGTTCGGCCAGGAGCCGCTGCAGTTCATCCCGTCTGCGATGTCGCACGACGAAGAGATGCCAGACGGGCTCGGCCCACTCGGGAACGGGGAGCAGGGCAAGCTCCGCTTCCAGATCGGCAAACGCCTCCCGGTACCGGCCGGCCAGCTCCCTGCGCCGCTCGTTCCACGCCTCCAGATGGCGCAGTTTGGTGCGCAGCACGGCCGCCTGGAGGGGGTCGAGCCGGCTGTTGATGCCCTCGATCTGGTGCACGTTGCGTTGCGGAGAGCCATAGTGCCGGAGCAGGCGCAGGCGTCGGGCCAGTTCGGGATCCGAGGTCGTCACCGCCCCTCCATCCCCGATCGCGCCCAGGTTTTTGCTCGGGTAGAAGCTCCAGGCCACCGCGTCCCCGTGGGCGCCGATGCGACGTCCCCGGTATCGAGCCCCGTGCGCCTGGGCGGCATCTTCGAGCACGCGCAGCCCGTATCGGAGGGCCAGGTCCCGGATCGGCTCCAGATCGGCCGGGAGGCCATACAGATGGACCGGGATGATGACCCGTGTGCGGGCCGTGATGGCCGCCTCCAGATCGGCCACATCCATCATGCCCGTGCGGGGATCGACGTCCACGGGCACGGGCCGGGCCCCGCACCAGCTTACGGCAAGCCAGGTGGCCACATACGTGTGCGCGGGCACGATCACCTCCGCGCCCGGCCCCACCCCCATGGCGCGCAGGGCCAGGTAGAGCGCCTCCAGGCCGTTTCCTACCCCGATGCAGTACTCCGCCCCGCAGTAGGCGGCCCACTCGGCTTCGAAGCGCTCCAGCTCCGGGCCCAGGATGAACTGGCCGGCATCGAGCACCCGCCTGATGGCCTCCTCCAGCTCCGCCTGCAGGGCGCGAGTCTGGCGTCGAAGGTCAAGAAACGGCACCTGCATCTTCGCCCTCCCGGACCAGGCGCAGAAATTCCGCGTAATCCCGGATGTAGTCGGACTCCTCATAGGGCTCGGAGGCGAGCACCAGACAGACGGCGCCCGTGGAGAAGTTGTCCAGGTAGCGCCATACCATGGGGCAGATGTAGAGGCCGTAGTAGGAGCGGTTGAGGTGGAAACGTCGGCGCCGGAATCCATCATCGAGCACGACATCGAAGCTCCCGCTCATGGCGATGAGAAACTGCTGTAGCCGGCGGTGCGCGTGCGCCCCTCGCTCCGCCCCCCCGGGCACGTCATAGAGGTAGTAGACGCGCTCGATGGCAAAGGGAATGTGCCGACAGGATTCAATAAAGGTGAGGTTGCCCCGGGGATCGGTGATCCGGGGCAACTGGATGATCCGGCAGTGCCGGAGCGCACCCGTCCTGCGCCCATATGCCGTAAGGAGCCCGCCCATAGCGAAAAGACCCTCCGGCAAAAACGATTCCCGCCTCGGGCAGAGCATCCAGACGGGCTCCGGACGGCATCTTTTGCCCGCAAGGTTCTACGCTGCAGGAAGCGCTTTCCGCTCCAAGACCGGTCTTGATCCTCTCGGAGGGCCCCCTGGCTGGCACTTCCCCCTTGTTTTCCCCGAACGGGTTTTGTAGTTTTATGGCGGATGTGTTCTTTGCGCTATCCGCCCGTCATCCAGAAAGGCGGAGGGAACAGGCCCGAAGAAGCCTTGGCAACCGTCGGGTTGCGCGCCGGACCCCGAAGGGCCAGGGATCCTGCAACAAAGCGCGCCTCCGACCAGGTGCCAATGCCTGCCCCGGACAGATCCGGGGGTCGATGACGGGGAGTGGATGGTCCGATACCCGGCTGTGGCCCGGTTTTCCCTTCTCTCCCCCCTCGTCTCCTGAGATCTGTCCGCGTCTGGTTTCCGTAGGGGGGATGAAGCCATGTCGCATCCTTTTGTTGCGCTCCTTGCCGAGCGCATCGTGGTCTTCGATGGGGCCATGGGCACGCAGATTCAGGCGCGCGCCCTGGGCCCGGAGGATTTCTGGGGCAAGGAGGGCTGCAATGAACTGCTTGTGCTTTCGCGCCCGGAGGTGATCGCCGAGATTCACGCCGCCTATCTGCACGCCGGCGCGATGGTCATCGAGACCAACACCTTCGGGGCCAATCGAGTGGTGCTCTCGGAGTACGGGGAGGAGGAGCGCACCTATGAGATCAACCGCGCGGCGGCCGCACTGGCCCGTCGGGTGGCCGGGGATTTCCATCGGCTCGATGAGCCCCGGTTCGTAGCTGGCTCCATCGGTCCCGGAACCCGGCTTCCCACGCTGGGACAGATCGACTTCCGCACCCTGCGGGCTTCGTATCTGGAACAGGCCCTGGGTCTGCTCGACGGCGGGGTGGATCTGTTCATGATCGAGACCTGCCAGGATCCCCTGCAGATCAAGGCCGCCCTTGACGCCGTTCAGGAGGCCATGCGGCAACGGGGGCGCCGGATACCCGTGATCGTCTCCCTGACGATCGAGCCCACCGGAAGCATGCTCGTGGGCACGGACGTGCAGACGGCGCTCGCGATCCTGTCCCGCTATGAACTGACCGCGCTGGGGCTCAACTGCGCCACGGGTCCGGAACAGATGGATGCCCATCTGCGCCTGCTGGCCGCGCAGAGCCCCTTTGCCCTCTCCTGCCTGCCCAACGCCGGACTTCCGGAAAACGTGGGCGGCCGGGCCGTCTACCGGCTCAGCCCGGAAGAGCTGGCCCGCTGGATGCGCACCTTTGTACTGGATCTGGGTGTGCAGATCGTCGGGGGCTGCTGCGGCACAACCCCGGAACATATCCGCCTGCTGCGTCAGAGCGTAGAGGGGCTTGCCCCCCGGGCCCGGAACCCGGAATATATTCCCTCGGTCACGAGTCTGTATCAGAGCCTGCCCACGCGGCTGGAGCCGGCCCCGCTTCTGGTGGGCGAACGGCTCAACGCCAACGGTTCGCGGCAGTTCCGCGAGCTCCTGCTTGCCCAGGACTGGGAGGGCATGGTCCAGATGGCCCGCGAGCAGGTGCGCGAAGGGGCGCACCTGCTCGACGTCTGCGTGGCCTACGTGGGCCGGGATGAGCGCCGGGATATGACGGAACTGGTGCGCCGGCTGGTGCTCGAGGTCGAAGCCCCGCTCATGATCGATTCCACAGACCCGGTCGTGATCGAAGCCGCCCTGGAGCTCATCGGGGGCAAGGCGATCGTCAACTCCATCAACTTCGAGGACGGAGAGGATCGGGCCCGCCGGGTGCTGGAGCTCTGTCGGCGATTCGGGGCCGCGGTGGTGGGACTGACCATCGATGAGCGGGGCATGGCCCGGAGCGTGGAGCACAAACTTCAGGTGGCCGAACGGCTCTATCGGCTGGCCGTGGAAGCATACGGCCTCCGGCCGGAGGAGCTCTTCATCGATCCGCTCACCTTCACGCTCGGCTCCGGGGATGAAGCGTTTCGCCGCGCCGCCCTCGATACCCTGCAGGCCATCCGGCAGATCAAGGCCCGCTGGCCGCGCGTGCGCACCATCCTGGGCATCAGCAACGTGAGCTTCGGCCTCAACCCCTCAGCCCGGCAGGCGCTCAATTCCGTCTTCCTGCATATGGCCGTGGAGGCCGGGCTGGACGCGGCGATCGTGCATGCCAGCCGCATCCAGCCCCTGCACCAGATCCCCGAGGAGATCCGGGAGCTGTGTCGTCGCCTGCTGGAAGATGACCGCCGCTACGACGAGACGGGAAAGCTCATCTCCGATCCCCTCGAAGAGCTCATCGCCGCCACGAACATCCAGCAAGAAGGCCCAAAACGGGAAGATCGGACGGAGACGCTCTCCGTGGAAGAACGCCTCCGCCATCGGATTCTGGACGGAGAGCGCCGGGGGCTGGAGGAAGACCTGCGGGAAGCCCTCAAACGCTACGGGCCGCTGGAGATCATCAACACCATCCTGCTGGATGCCATGCGCCAGGTGGGCGAACTCTTCGGATCCGGCCAGATGCAGCTTCCCTTCGTGCTCCGATCCGCCGAGGTCATGAAAGCGGCCGTCACCTACCTGGAGCCCTTTATGGAGCGCCTGGAGGGCGCCCACAAGGGCACCGTGGTGCTGGCCACAGTCCGGGGAGATGTGCACGATATCGGCAAAAACCTCGTGGACATCATCCTCTCCAACAACGGCTATCGGGTCATCAACCTGGGCATCAAAGTGCCCGTTGAGGAGATGCTCGCCGCCGCCGAGGCGCACAGGGCCGATGCGATCGGCATGAGCGGGCTGCTCGTCAAGTCCACGGCCGTGATGCGGGAAAACCTGGAGTTCATGCGGGATCGGGGCTGGAAGATCCCCGTTTTGCTGGGCGGAGCAGCCCTGACGCGCCGGTTCGTGGAAGAAGAACTGCGTTCCCTCTATCCCGGACCGGTCTTCTACTGCCAGGACGCCTTCGAAGGGCTGGAGGTGCTCGAGCGCCTGCTCGGCTACAGCGCAGCGCAGAGCCCCCCGCGGCAGACGGAGGAGGAGACCGGCTATGAGCCCGTGGAGGTTTCCCCACCCCCTGTACGGGGCACCAAGCCGGCTCAGCTGCGCCTGAGCACCCGGCCCCGGGCGCGCACCGAGGGCCTATCTCCGGCCCCTGTTCCCCGTCCCCCGTTCCTTGGGGTGCGCCTGGAGCGGGAAATCGATCTGGATACCATCTACACGTACCTCAACCGCACCGCCCTTATCAAGGGGCAGTGGGGAATACGAGCCGGAAACCGAAACGGAGCGGAGTTTGAACGCTACCTGGAGCGGGAAATCTACCCCGTGCTCGAACGCCTGCTCCGGGAAGCCGGGCGGGACGGATGGCTCAGGCCCGCTGTTGCATACGGGTTCTTCCCTGTGCGCGCCGAGGGAGAAACGCTCATCGTCTACCGGCCTGGCGGGATGCGCCCGGAAGAAGCCCCCCTTCGGGAGGACTGGCCGGGCTGGGAGGAGTTCGCAGACGCCGAGCCCACAGAATGGCTGCGCTTTCGCTTTCCCCGTCAGCGCCAGGCCCCGTACCGGTGCATTGCGGACTTTTTCCGCTCCGATGGCTTCGACGTGCTCGGCGTCCAGCTGGTCACCATGGGACCGGAGGCGAGCGCTTACGCGCAGAGGCTCTTCCAGGAGGGCCGCTATCAGGAATACCTCTACGTGCATGGCTTTTCCGTGGAGATGGCCGAGGCGCTGGCCGAATACTGGCACAAGCGCATGCGCCAGATGCTGGACATCGCGCACGAAGACGCCCGGGACCTCAAGGCGCTCTTTCAGCAGGGATACCGGGGATCCCGCTACTCCTTCGGCTATCCGGCTTGTCCGAACCTGGAGGATCAGGTCCTTATCATGCAGCTCCTCAGGCCAGAGCGCATCGGGGTGGGGCTTACGGAAGCGTTCCAGCTCGTGCCCGAGCAGTCCACCTCGGCCCTGGTGGTGCACCATCCGCAGGCGAAATACTTCCGCGTTTAGGCGCCGATCGCCGGATGAAACAAAAAAGGCAGGGCGCAAAGCCCTGCCTTTTCTGCTGTCCCGACGGCGCCTGCCGTACTAGATCTGCTCTAGCTATCTCGCCCTCCGATGTACATAGCTCCGTTGCAATCCGGTGCGGGACGAAAAAACGGGCGCCTACGAGCCGGGGCCTGCGAACGCCCGCAGACTTGCGCCGTATACGATACGGACTCAGGCGTCTGCTGTGCTTTCCGCTCGCCCCACAGGTCCGATCAGGCGCATGCGGCGCAGGAGCCACCTGTAGATTCGTTCGGGATCGCCCGCCTCGATGCTGCGCAGCATCCGGTAGATGGCCTCTGAAGAGGCGCGCACCTGAAACCCGTTGGTGTTGAGCAGATGCAGGAGCGCCATCCAGGCCAGGGCCACGTTGCCCTGCCGAAAGGGCCGGTAGTGAACGAGTTCAAAGAGCAGGCGCGCTCCGCAGCGGGCCAGGTGCTCTTTTTTTGATCCCCGCCGGAGCTCTTCGGCTTCCCGATACAGGAGCACAAGCGCGAGCTCCAGCGCGGCCAGCTCCCGAAGCGCCGGATCCCAGTGCATGCGCCTGCAGAGCTCTTCATGCAGCCAGCAGACCTCCCCCACGGTGGGGAGGCGCAGCCCAGGAAGGGACCTCGCTATGGCCATGGCCCGATCCGCTCCAGCAGATTCTGATAGCGCCTCCAGTTTTCTTCCACGCGATCCCGATTGCGCGCCTCAAGCCTCTCCTGCTGGGCCAGAAAGTGCTCCAGGGCGACCCGGATCACGTACTCCAGCGGCACCCCGTGGCGCCGGGCCAGGGCGCACAGGCGATCATAAAGATCCCGGGGCAACCTTATCTCCCCCATTCCAGACCCAGACGCCAGATCCGCTGATCCGGAATCCGAGCGCCCTCCAGGACCCGGCGCAGTTCGAAGCGGACCCAGAAGACAAAGGCACGCCAGGGCTCCCAGCGCAGCATGAGGGCACCCCGGACCCAGCGGTGCCGATCGCTTCCGGTAAGAAAGCGTTTGTTGCCGGTCATGGGACCCACGCTCCCTCCCAACCGCGCATCCCCCCCCACGTTGCGCACCAGATTGCCCGAAGCATCCAGCACGTTTAGCCCCTTGCGCACGGCCTCAAGCTCGGCCTCGATCCAGCTTCTGGCTCCCACCCACCGGCGCAGACGCAACAGCCAGGAATCCGCGTTGGGCCCGAGCGGATGGCCGATCGTCCATTCCCGTTCGATATAGGCGTTATAAGGCCGCGGATGGGAATAGACAAAAGGGTCGATGTACGTGTAGGAAAGCCCCGCCTCCCAGCCCCGAGGCCCGTACCAGTGTATCCCGGCCTGCAGGCCGTGCTTGTTATCGAGCGTATCGGTAAAGAGCCCGGAAAAGGTGAGATTATCGATCAGCCAGCTGCCGTGCAGGATCCATCCCGGACGGATGCGCACCCGGGCTTCCAGAGTCCAGAGGATGTTGTCCAGGAAACCGAACTCATCTTCAGAGATGAGGAACGGATAGATCGGGATCCAGTAGGTGAGCTCCATCCCCCGGTTGCCGTAGACGACCATTTCCGTAAAGGCAACCGTCCATCCTGCGCGGGGCTCGAACTGAACCCGGTGCAGGGCAAGCCACCGGGGTCTTCTCCAGGTGCCTGTCTGCTGAGGCCGGTCGGGCAGCGGGGTCTCGAAGACCGAATCCTGAAGGGCGGCGTGCAGGAACTGAAAATTCGTCCGCCGGTAGCGCAGGGAAAACCGCAGGTACGGTACATAGGGTGGGTTTTCCGACCAGATCAGCGAGGAGGCCGGCTCAATGCCGTAGAGGATGCGGCCTCGGCCCATGTCCAGCATCAGAGGCCCGGAGAGGTAGCTCATGAAGGCCTGCACATCGTAGGAGCCCTCTTCCCGGATGCGCACGTTCTGTGTGCGGGACCAGATCGGATCGAATCGGCCCAGATCCGGGGGCCGGTATCCGATCGCGCGCGCGTCCAGAAAAAACCCCACCCGTCCGAGGACGCTTCCGTAGAGGCGTCCGCCCAGACGGGATACGGGACCGAAGAAGCCCTCGGTTTCACGGACGGACATGAGCTCCCCTCCCACCGAGGGGTCCACAAACAGACGGGTTTCCGGATCCCGGTAGGCGTACAGATGCCCTTGCTGGCCCCTGCTGCGCGGAAGGAGAAAGGCCTCCTGATCGGGTCGATCTTCGAGCTCCCGGACCCAGGACCACCAGCGGGTGCGGTCCTCGGCATCGAGTCGGGTGGTGTCTACCCGAAGGAGTCGGTCCAGGAGCACGGCGCGCGAGGCCGGGATGCCGTCCCATCCCCGTTCCAGAAGAAGGCCGCGCCCATAGGCGCGCTCCAGCCAGGAGTATACGGGATGGGGATAGGGCCACATTTCCGGCCGGGGCACCTGGCCGGAAACGGGCACGGCAAACGCCGAGGTGATCAACAGGAGCATCCAGAGCCGATCAGACATGATCCGCCGCCTGTTTTACCGCCCGTTCCTCCGGGTGCCAGACACCTTCGCGGCGCATGAGCTTGACCAGGGTCTGGAGGAGGATGCGCAGATCCAGCCAGAGGCTTACGTGCGCCGCATACCAGGCATCCAGTTCGTAGCGTCGCTCGAGATCCACGCTGTTACGCCCCTGAATCTGCGCCCACCCGGTAAGACCCGGACGAACCTGATGGCGGGGCATGAGCGGCCAGTGGTGTTCTTCGGGTAAATCGTCGGGAAGCAGAGGCCTTGGCCCCACCAGGCTCATCTCCCCCTTGAGCACGTTCCAGAGCTGGGGCAGTTCGTCCACCCCAAATGCACGCAGCCACCTGCCCACAGGGGTCAGCCTGAGATCATCCTGGTGGGGCCAGCTGGTCCGATTCAGCGGGGCTCCGCGCAGCGTGCGCAGTTTGTAGAGCGTAAACGGCCTGCCCCGGTATCCGACCCGACGCTGTCGGATCAGAACAGGCCTGCCCACTCCCCATCGGACAAGAGCCCACAGCAGGGGCCACAACAGGAGGAACCCCGTAAGGGCGGGCACCACGAGGATGAGGTCCAGCAGACGCTTACCCCATCGCGCATACAGGGTAGGAGGAGGTATAGAAGGCGGGGACTGCATTAGAGATAACGAAACAGGCGCAGCGCGCGCCATACACGCCGCCATCGAGCAGGTCGCTGCAGCAGACGCCAGAGAAACTCCAGCCCCATCTGTTGCACCCATCGGGGGGCGCGGCGCTCCCGGCCGCTTACGAAATCCAGCGTCCCCCCCACCCCGATGGCCCATCGCACCCCGATCGCTTCGAGTTCGTCGTGATGGGCATAGAGCCAGAGCTCCTGCTTGGGCATGCCAAAAGCAACCAGCAAGATATCCGGACGGAAGGCGCGCACCCGGTTCAGGATCTCTTCATCGACCTGGTCCGGAAACGGGTAGGGATGGAAAGGGGGGGCATATCCTTCGATCGGGATGCCATACCGGCTCCGCAGGCGGAGGCAGCTCAGCCGGTTGGCTTCGGGACCAGCCCCCAGCAGAAACATCCGCAGCCCCTGATCGCGGGCCAGAGCGGCAAAATGGTAGATCAGATCGGATCCAGACAGCTTCTCAAACGACATCTCCTTGTAGCGCCAGCGAGCCAGCCAGTACGGAATCTGGCCGTCTATACAGGCCATACTGGTGCGCACCGCTTCGCGGAACAGGGCATGCTCATGGTACCAGACAATTCCTTCGGCATTGATCGTGCTGATGCGCTTGAGGCCTTGCTCCGGACACAGGAGATCTTCCAGGCAGAGGCCGGTAAACGGAATATCGGCAAAAATCAGGATGTGCCCGACAGCGGTCGTCTGCATGGGAGTCCTCCACCTGCGTGCATGGCCAGCGCAAGCAAACTGGCATATAACCCCGTATGCAAGGGTACAGCGGGCACCAGAGGCGAAAGCAACACAGTTACCCAGAAAAAATCCTGGAGGGCGCGCACGAAGGATGCGTCCGACTCTTCGGGCATGCGGTACAGGGCTCGGCCCAGGAGCACATAGAAGAGCGCAATAGCGATTACTCCGATGAGCCCGAGCTCAAAGGCGATCCCGAGCCAGCCCACATCGGAAGTCCAGAAGTTAACCCCGTAGAAGTCTTGAAGGGTATAGCCCCACAACGGGTTTACATACCCCATACCGAAAAGCCATCGTATAGGGTCAGAGCCCAACTCGAAGAGTACACGCTCGGCTGTACTTGAGCGCAGCGCGAGGGCGGAGAGCAACTCCAGGGGCTCGAAATACACCACTACTCCCCCCAGCAACACCACCACAGGCGGCAGGCTCATCAGGACCAGCCGGCGCCATTTCGGGTAGCGCCAGCCCGCCAGAATTAGACCGAAAAGCAATCCAAAGAGCATACTTCGGGACTGCACCACAAAAGCCACCGTGCCTATACCCCCCACTACCCCCAGAGCATACCGCCCCCCGCCGGCGGTCCACCATCGATGCGCCCAGTACAACGTACTCAGGGCCAGCAGGGGCAGATAGAGGTTATACCGGTAGCCCCGAATCGGATCGTAGAGCAGCAACCTGCCCCCTTCTCCTGCTCCGGAGGCGGAAAACCATTCGGGATTGGCGAAAAACTTCAAAAATCCACCGACAAGCAGGGTCATCACCCCCACGGCCGATACGGCTCGGGCTACTTCCTCAAGGGAAATGGAAAAGCGCCTCAGACCGTAGAGCACAATCCCGTAGAAAGCCACAGGCAACAATTTGATCTGCGCCCAGAGCCCCCAGTAAACGGGCTGGCCAAAACAGACCGCACTGCGAAGCGCTGACTGCAGGGAAAGCCCGGCCGCGGCCAGAAGCAGAACAACCGCGTACGGGTAACTCACCCCCCAGCGCAGATGCCCGAGCAGGATTGCAATCCCCACAAGCAACGCCAGGGCGGGCAGAACGGCTTTGGCCAGACGGTAGAGCAGCGGAAAATCCTGTATGTAGAAAAACGCCTGCCCGAACCCCAGCACAGCGCACAGCAACAGCACCTCTCTGCCGGAGGGCAAACCCATCCTGGACGAGATCACGCCCATCTACAGCCGAAACATCCGCCTCGTCATCCAAGAACCGAACCGAATCCCCAGTCCGGGATGCAAAACAGTGAGCAGAAGAATCCCGAGCCGAGCCCAATCGCGACGTCCGGGATGGGGGCCCATAGAGCGCACAAAACGCCAGAATCGGACAAGCGCCCTCCCAGCTTGTCCCTTCATACGAAGCCTGTAGACGCTACCCCACGCATGAGGGAAATGCCCGTCCAGAGACCAGCTTCCCCCCTGTCGAGCTACGAGATAGTCCCGGAAGCGCTCGGCTAGCTCCATATCGAACAGCAACCGATCCGATGAAATCCGGGCCGTATACCCGTTTCTACCATGCACACGATAGAAGCCCAGTTCTTCTTCGATTACCCCTACTTCTGTGGCCGCGGCAACCTGCACCTGCAGGTAGTAATCGGCCCGCAGGGGAAAAATCTCTTCCGGTATGGGCCCGATGCGCTCCCACAGGTCGCGCCGAATAGCCCATCCGGAGGTAGGAGCGAGGTAGTAGACCCCCCGAAAGACGCGTTCCGGGTCAAGCTTGCCTCTGCTGATCGGACCCAGCGGAAATCGGCCTCGGCGCGGACGTCCCTGATCGTCGATCAAACGCAGCGGATGCTGTAGGGCGCCACACTCAGGATGTCGATCGATAAACTCCACACACCGGGCCAGCTTATCGGCTCGCCACCGATCGTCTGCATCCAGCAGGAACAACCATTCCCCCTGTGCCCGGGAGCAGGCCGCGTTGAGCGCTGCCCCCTGGCCCCGGCCTTCCAACTGGAGCAGTTCGATGCCGGAGAGGCGGCAGAGCGCTTCATACGATCCGTCTACAGAACCATCATCGACCACCCAGCACTCAAAATCCCGATATGCCTGGGTCGCCACACTATCGAGCGCCTCGAGCACGTAGGCCCCGTAGTTGCGGTTGGTCACAATCACAGAAACGCGCGGCATGTGTCAGAGGGCAGGTCCTGTTGCCGGACAAACCCGAGACCTTTCATCCCGGCCGGGCTTCAACTGCCACCGCGGGCGCGCCCACACTATCTGCACCTTGAAGCGTTGGACCAAACCGGCTCAAGAGGATTTCAACGGAGACGACCCGATCCTGCGCAACAGACGCCATATCCCCTGCAGGGACCAAAGAAACCGCCACCCTGCTATCTGAAGGGAACCGGCACCCCGATAGCGGCGCAGATAATACATCCCCGAGCGCACGAAAGCATCCCAGTGGTTGTCCTGCGCAGTGCGGGACCACTTATGATAGATCCGCAGTCGGGGCTCAAAACGCATCTCGATCCCCAGCCTGCGCGCTCGTTCGGCCAGAATATGCTCCTCCCAGTACAGAAACGTACCCTCGTCAAGCTCTTCGAGACGGAGCCAGACCTGCCGGGGGAAGATCCAGCAACTTCCCGGGAGCATGTAGACGGAAGCGGATACCAAACCCGTATACCAGAAGCGGCGGTACCAGATCGAATCTTTTCTGGCACGCCGGCGCCGAAACGCCCATGCCCGCAGGGGCCAGCTCCAGAGCGCGGGGGGCCGAAGTTCCGGACGCTGCCAGTCCGTACCATCCCGATAATCAAGGACCAGCGGACCGAGTACGGCATCCGGATGTTCGCCATCAAGGAGCGCCCGCAGCTGAGGCCAAAAATCCGGAGCCAGAACCGTATCGTTATTGAGCACCACGATGGCCTCGGTTTCCGCACTGATGCGGGATCGAAGCCAACGCCACCCGGCGTTGATGGCCGCGGCATACCCCCGGTTCTGATCGAGTGTCAGGATATAGAGCCGCTCCCGGCGATCGGTCGCTTCCCCTCCCGAGCATACCCCGCAGGGAACCGGCCGCGGAATGGGGGGAAGCGGGGGCTCCCGCCGGGGATAGCATACGGGAACAGAAAGCTCACCCCGGGCCCACTGCCGCAGGATCTCCAGCTCCTCCGGGGCAGAACCGTTGTCCACCACAAGAGCCCTGACCTCCGCGCAGGCGAGCACGCTTTCCAGGCATTCCAGGGTATCCTGTACCCGTCCGTACTGGGGAATAACGGCCCAGAAATGCTCGTCACCTATTTGAGGCATGGATCGAAGGGGCTATCCGCTCTCGCCGATCCGGCGTGCTCCTGCGCACCATGGAAGCAGCGGCCGTAAGCAACAGGGCATCCAGCAACATACGACCCGCCCAGGCGGCCGCCGCGCCCGCAAGCCCCCCGTAGGCAACGGCCCACAGAAGCAGAAGCCCATAGAGGGGCAACTCCAGTACATGGCACAACGCAACCGTTCGGGGACGTCCCACCCCGTAGAGCACGGAAAAGGGCACCTGGGCCATCCCATTAACCAACACACCCAGCGCAAGCCAGGGAAGCAGACCCGGCGGGGCAGATACGGATTTGCCCGTCCACCAGGTCAATAGGGGATCGACCAGAAGCAACAATCCGGCCAGCAATGGGGCAAGGAGTAATCCAATAAACAGGGCTACCCACAGCGGAGGGAGGCGCTCCATTCCTCCCGGACGGCTGTAGATCGGGATCAGGACGGTACTCACCGAACCGGGCAGAACAAGAAGGCGCGCCATAGGCTCCATGAACAGTACGTACAATCCGACGGCTTCGGGTCCGAGCTGACGTCCGATCCAGAAGCGGTCCGCATACAGAAATATGGCTCCGAGCAGAGCGGAAAAGCTCACCCAGATTCCATAGCGGAAAAGTCCGGCGAGCTCGCCTGGCACAGAGTGCCGGATCGGCCTCCCCAGCCGCCTCCATACAGCGAACGCGTATAGCCCCGCTGTTCCCCACCAGGCTAACAGCAACCCCCGGGCCACGGAGTGCAGCCCTTCTCCCTGCAGCCATAACAGAACGAGGGGCAGGAGCATACCTCCCGCCTGACTCAGCAGCCGCCCTGCGGCGCTCCAGGTGAACGCGCCAGCTCCCTCCAGGGCGGCCCGCAGTCCGGCGGAGACAAGTATGGCCGGAAGGGCAAGCAGGCTGAGGCGAAAGGCCCCTGTGGCTTCGGGGAACTCCTCCATCGGCACGCGCACCAGCTGGAGCAGGTTCGGGATCCAGGGCCAGATACCGATTCCGATCAAGCTGCCCAGCAGGAACTGCACTCCTATCCCCTTCCAGGCCATACGACGGGCCCGATGCGGATCTCCCTCGCCCAGGGAGCGGGAAACGGCATGCACCAGAGCCCGACCGATCCCCAGATCGAGGGAGGCGGCATGCGCAAACAGGGCCCAGAGGATCCCCACAAGCCCCATCCGCCCGGCCCCCAGGGTTTTCCAGTACAGGGGCAGCACAAGCAGGGCGACGCCCCAGGGAGCGGCCTGGCCCAGCAAAACCCATCCGGAAGCCCCGATCCAGGCCCTGTTCCGCAACAGAGCCCGAACTGATGCCGAAAAGCCGATACGCATTCATGTCACCTGCACCCGGTGAACGGTAACCTCTTGCAGCGCATCGGTTCCGTAACGCCATCGATCCCATAGAAAAACGAGCAGGAACAGCAGGAGAAGCAGTCCCCCACCTCCCAACCCGAACCAGGGCAGGGGTCTTGGAAAGGCGGGCCTGACCGGGACACGAAGGCTATCGAGCTCCAGCACCACGGGCCGACGGCGTTCGAGTTCGAGCTCGGCCAGAGCCAGCTGTCGCTGCAGTTCGGCATACAGCTCCGTACGCAGGGCGACCTGGCGTTCCAGGCGCTGACGCTCAACGGCATAGCGAGCCGTGGTGGCATCCGGATTGCGATCGACGAACGCGGCCAGGGCGTTTTCCGCCTCCCGAAGCGCCATTGCTGCCTCAGCCAGGCGGGCCCGCAGAAAGGCCACGTTTTCCACTTCCCGGCCCGTACGCAACCGTTCGACAAAATCGCGGAAATGCCGCAGAAGGCTGCGCGCCAGCTGCATGCTGAGCTCGGGATCCTGCGTCTCTACACGCACATAGAGCAGACCGGTCCGGGCATCGCGCCAGGCCCTCAGGCTCTCCCTCATGCGCTCCAGTACCCGTTCCATCCAGCGTTCCGGATCACCCCCCGAATAGGCTACCAGCCGGGCACCCAGCAGTCCGGGCCGACCCATCCGATCCGGCACCGTATCCCGGGCTATAGCGCGCAGCACCTCGGGATGCTGGAGCAGGGTCGGGTAGGCTTCGACAGAAAACGCCTCGGGTCGGGCGAACATGCGCCCGATGTCCAGATTGCGCAGCAACGAAGAGCCGGGTCCGAACTGCAGTTCCAGAGCGGGCTCGGTATGGGGCACAAGACCCACCTCGATAGCCCAGGAGCGCGGCCAGAGCAAATAGCCCACCACCAGCAACACGATTCCCGCCCCGGCGCCCCAGAACAGCAGGATACGCTGGCGATAGAGCACGGCAAGCAGCTCACCCCACCGAGGATCGGGATCGGATCGGCTCATAGCTGTCGGACGAGCAAAATCACGGTCAGAATCGTACTCACCAGCCCTATGCTCTGGGCCACCAGGGCAGCCAGATCAATGCGGGATCCGCCCTGAGGGGATGAAGCAGGGAAAATCCGGATCACGGATCCATCGGGCACCACGGGATCCGGACCCCGTCCCAGAAAGCCCTTCTTGAGCACCCGATACATGCGCCCATCGGGCATCTCCAGGTAGAGGCTTTTGCCCTCCTGCACCCCACCGGCCTGTCGGAGGTAGTAGGAGACGCGCCGACCGGGTTGATAGGGAATCCAGATCGATGCGGGCACATCTCCCTCCACGCGCACGGCCCGGGGAGCGGAGGGTACATACAGGGAATCCCCGTCCAGCAACGGAACCTGCGGATCGACACTCAGACGCACACCTTTCCGATATAAGCGCATGCCGGGCTCGTATGCCGAGGGACGCAGTCCTCCGGCCCGTTCGAGCACGGCAGCCAGGCTTTCCCCCGCAGGGGTTACGGGGTAATAACCGGGCCGCATCACCTCCCCGCCCACGTACACCCGTCCGCCGGGACGGAAGGAGGCGCTGTAGGGCACAAAAACCCGATCAAGCGGACGCAGCACGCGGGAGGAATCCCCCCGCTCTTCCTCCTCCCGGATCGGGGTGAGCTGCGCCACAGGCCGGGCTTCCGGAAGCAGACGAATCCGGTAGCGCGACGGCGCCCCGCTTCCGGACCCCTGCACGGAGGGGGCGACCTCCACTTCCTCGGCCGCACCCGGCACGAGGCCGCCTGCCAGCAACAGGAGGTCCTCTACGCGCATACCGGGATGCCAGCTGTAGCGACCCGGACGACGAACCGCGCCCTCGATTTGCACGGTGAGTGAATCGAACACCTCCGAGGCGGAAAAGACATACAGGCTGTCGCGCGGAAAAAGAAGTATGGAACCGAGCACCTCCGAATCCCCAAGCCGGAGCACCTGCAGAGCGCGCTCGGAGCGGCCCGGCACGTAACGATACAGGTGGGCCCGGTCCCGGTAGGCGTCCGGACGCAGGCGAGCGGCTTCAAGCACGGCGGCCACTGTACGCCGACCGGGCTCCAGGCTGTAGGGACCGGGGAAATAGACCGCACCGGCCACCACAGCGGCGTTCAGAGGCTCCCGCGGAGCCCGGGGGACAAAAAGCCGATCACCGTCAATAAGCTCCAGATCTTCTTCCTGCCCGCTCAACACCCGCATCGGGGATACTTCCAGCAGGTATCCCGCCGGTCCCTGATCCGGACGCGCCTCCGGGGGCAGGATGCGCTCCAGACGGGCGCGCACGGCGTGCGCCTCGGGGACCAGACCTCCGGCCATGGTCAGCAGATCGGAGAGTCGCTCCCCGGGACGCAGCTCATAGAGGGCCGGCCGGCGCACGGCACCGGAGGCCACTACGGTCGAAAGCCGCACGGGCACAAAGACCACGTCCCCCTCTCTGAGGGGCTCGGTTGTATCCGGACGCCCCTGCAGCAGCACCGGATAGAGATCGATTTCTCGAGCCGCCTGGCCGGGACGCAGAATCCGCACGCTCCGGAGCGAACCGCGCACAGTCGGCCCTCCACAGGCATAGAGGGCTTCAAGCACCCCGGAACCCGGGGACAGCTGGTAAAACCCGGGCCGCTCCACTTCACCGAGCACGAAAACCCCGATGGGCCGTGCGCGCAACAGAGCCAGATCCAGCCCGATCGTCGGAGGAGTCCGGCTCAGTCCGGCGTAAACGCGCCCCAGCGCCCGGCGTACGCGTTCGCGTGCCTCCCGGAGCGTGAGGCCGAGCACAGAAACGGGCCCGACCCGCGGCAGCAACAATCGTCCCCCGGGATCTACGGTGAGGGTGAGGCGCAACTCCGCATCGCCCCAGAGGAGCAATTGCAGCTCATCGCCAACCTGCAGGAGATAGGAGGACTCCGGAACAGGAGCGAAAACAGCCTCTCGTCCCGGACCCGTCCGAAACATACGGTAGCCGAAGTAGGGAAGCCCGGTCTCGGGGTCCACGGGCTCCGGAGCCACGGACACAGGCGGCCTCTGCCGGTATTCCGGTAGCGTATCCTCCTGTGTGGCAGGCTGAGTGGGAACAAGGCTGGTATCGGCGAGGGATCCCGAACCGGAGGTGACGGAGAGCCTTCCAAAGGCCTCCGGCCTGTAGCGGCGCAACCAGGCCTGGATCTGGGCCTCCGGCACCCCGAGGGCGCGGGCCTGCTGGAGAAACTGGCGCAGCCGGGCCTCTTCGACCTCGCGGGATCCGGTATGAATCGGCTGGGCCCGGGAGATCCCTCCGGATCCGATCAGGAAAACCAGCCCCAGTACCACCGGGAAAACAGGCCTCATAGCCGCCACCAGCGCATCAGGCGAACACCCACATAGCGGTTCGGGACCTCTTCGCGCAACCGGTAGTAGCGATTATACAGCACAGCATGCCAGAAGATAGCCGACACCGCCCAGAAACGCGACCGCCATCCCACCTCCAGGCCCACCCTGAGTTCGGTTTCGTGCTTCTGGAAATGGGTGGGATTGCGCTCCGGAGCATGTATGCGATAGAATCGGTCGTTGTCGATGGCCCATCGCAGCACCCAGAGGGACACGTTCGCCCCGCGGCGCTCCAGACGCAGCTGCGCCCACTGGCTGTTAGAGCCCGGGCCGATCCAGGCGCCCAGCGCCTGCCCCCGGTGCGTGTAGCCCTGTACGACCACAGAGTCGGTGTAAAAGGCCTTCTGGGGTCGGACCAGATCGGTTTTGGCCGACTCCAGCCGCGTCAGCTCCATCCGCAGATATATTGTGCCCGGGTTGCGGAGCACCCACTGCTTCTCCACCCCCAGAGTGAAGGCGGTTCCCCGCACCCAGTACGTAAGCCAGTCCCGTAAGTTTTCGGCCGGCTCGTTGCGCGCCCATTCCAGATAGCATTCCGCTCCGTCTTCTGGCAACCTCCAGCGGAGAAAAAATCCATACAGCCCCGTCCAGGGTGCCCACCGACTCCTCAGGGGCAGCGACAGGGCGTGCAGCGGGGCCCCGGCCACTTCCTCAGCTCCAGCCCAGGTTCTGTAAGCGATTGAAACCAGCCCGAGCGTAAGGACCTGATCCCGGGCGAGCAGGTGCGCCTGCCCCAGCAGGCCGCTGATGAGCCGGCGGTCGTTTCGGGGGTTGACATCATAGAAGCGGGATTCCCGGAGCTGGCCAACCCACCCCAGAACCTCCAGGCGAAGCGAACCCGCCGAGAGGGGACGGGCCGTCTCCCCCCACAGGTGGGGATAGGCAGGCGCATGCGTACTCCAGAAGAGCGCATTCAGCCGCCCCGGACCGATCCATCGGCTCCGGAAACCCGCCCCTATGGCCAGATGACCCCTGGAGAAGCGAAGGTATGTCTCGGATGCATACCAGCCACCCGCCCCCCTGTCCCCCCATCGCTGGGGCCAGTCCAGTACGCGCTCCCGCAGGGGATAGGCGTACAGGGAGCGGTCCTGAGCATCCGCACCCCGGAAGGGCGAGAGGGGAAAGGACCGGTTTTCGCTTCGCCACCCCTCCAGGCCCACGGCCACGGTCCAGGGTCCCCGCTCCCGACGCATGCCAAAGCGAAACAGTCCGTTCCATCCCCTGCCCTGCCACCAGGACCCGTCGTTTTCTCCGGAGGGTCGGGCCGTGTTGTAGCTGAGCGCATTTTCCAGGTACAGGAGCACGCGAGCCGTATCCGGGATCATCCCGGAAGCTCCAAGCAGGAGCTGGGCAACAAGGAGTTTGCCTACCATGGCCGATAGCGGATCCAGGTGGAAAGAAGCAGGCTGGAGGTGTCTTCTCCGTGCCGGTAATCCCGATTCCACTGGCGCATGCCGCTTAGCAACAGGCCCAGGCGAGTGCGGGAATTGAAGGGGCGCTCTATCCAGAACGTGGCGATCCAGAACAGCTCCGGCGCCTGAACCGAGGGCCGGTGGCGAAGCCCGTAGAAGCGATCCACATCCGGCAGCCTGCGTTCCAGCGCAAGGCCCCAGCTGTGAAATCGGCCGATACGCACGTAGCGCACCGCCTGCAGATTGCCATTTACCCCCACATCAGAACCCAGCAGCCGGCCCCGGTGCGTGTAGCCGTGGCGGACGGCCCCATGGATGTAAAACGGCGCCCCTCCCCGCACGAGCGCCGTGCGAGGTAGCTCCAGGTGCACGAGTTCAACCTGCAACAGGGCATACGGGCCACTCGGGGAGCCCCATGTTTTCTCCAGGCCGAACAGGTAGGAGCTCGCATGTTCCGGCTCCAGGAAGAGGTCCAGGAAATCCCAGCTGTGGTCCGCCTTGCCCCACTCCCCGTAGAGGGCAAGCTGTGCCCGCGGGAAACGCCACTCCCACCAGAGGGAGGCCATCTGGTCGGCCGTTCGATACGGCCCTTCGGGTTCTTCGGGTGTAGAGATAAAGCGCTTGAGCGGGTTCTGCAGCACCAGATCCAGAGGGATAGCCCCTCCCCGTGGCCAGTAATCCACCGCAACCCGACCCGCGCCCAGCAAAAGAGGGCCGAAGCGCCACTCCAGCCGGAGGCCGATCCAGTAGCGGCGGTCGTTGCTCGAATCTCGGTCAAATCCGCGTGATTCCATCAGCCTGCCCACGGCGTACTCATAAGCCAGCACCCCCAGAGAGACGGGCAGACGGAGGCGACCCTCAAAACCGAGACGGGCAAAACCCGGGGCGTTTGGTGCGGCCAGGATGGAAGTCCTTCGCCCCACTCCCCACCAGAGGCTCCGGGAGCTGGCCTGAAGGCCGAGCCAGGACGGGCCTGCGCGGAGGCTCTTTTCCCCCACATCCAGCCGCCACAGCGGCTCGTCTGCGGGCCGCAGGCGCAGATCCAGGCGCCGGCGCATATCCCACCCGGGGGGAAGGCGCGGATCGGTCCGGAACCAGGCCGGACTGGCGATGAACCGGTTTTCCGATGCCCAGAGGATCGGATCCAGCTGCACAGCCAGCCAGGGTCCGGAGAAGGTGAATCCTCCCGTTATGAGGGCGCTTGCCCCCCTGCCCAGCCAGACCGGACCTGTATTGGGTGCCCGGATCCAGTTCGGGGTCCAGGCGGCCTGAAGAAGAAGCGCACCGGCACGGAGATTCCAGGGTCCCCGCTTCCAGATGAGATGCTGTTCCGGGGCCGGAACCGGACGCCACCCCCCCTGCCAGGGGAAAAGGGCGGTGGAGTCGATAAACAACAGCAGAGCGGCGGCAACCATCTATCAGGGTTTCGAGCAGTTGCTTATGCGAAAGCGATCAATAGGCTCCCTTCCCGCGCCACACCACACCGATCGTACGAACCAGAATGTAGAGATCCAGCCAGATCGACCAGTTGCGGATGTAGTAGGTGTCCAACGACTCCTGCACCTGAAGGTCTCCATCACTGCGAGCAGTGACCTGCCACAGTCCCGTAAGCCCTGGGAGAACACTGAGCCGGAGCTGCTGAAAGTCCACAGAGAACTTCTCCAGATGATAGCGGGGAAAGGGCCTGGGCCCCACCAGGCTCATCTCCCCCTTGAGCACGTTCCAGAGCTGAGGCAGTTCGTCGAGACTGGTGCGCCGCAGAAAACGGCCTATTCGGGGCAACACACGGGGATCATTTTTGAGCTTGCAGTAGCGCTCCCATTCGGATCTGGCCTCCGGATTCTGCGCCAGATATTCGGTCAGACGCTTTTCGGCATCCGGATATACACATCGTCTGATGCCTATCAAAAATCTCTAGTCTCTTCTACCCTAACGTGTGTTTGACCGGATTGGTATTCTGGAATTAGTTCTGATAACATCTGATATATAAAGCTGATTTCTTCATTTCGAGCAGCACATATCAATCTATCAACTTTATAATTTAAATCTTCTGGAACAAATTCACTAGCATTACGTGCAATAAATATATTATTATGTATTGTTTCATCATATTTTTCTCCTGGAATAAATAGTTCTTCTGATAGCTTCTCACCAGGACGTAGACCAATAAAAATAATTTCTATATCTTTTTCCGAATCCATTCCATGCAATTCAATCAACTGTCGAGCCATATCCAGTATACGCACAGGCTCTCCCATCTTCAGCACGAAGATTTCTCCGCCTTTCCCGAGCACAAGTGCCTGAAGCACGAGCTGGACAGCCTCGGGAATACTCATGAAGTAGCGCCGAACCTCCGGATGGGTAACCGTGACCGGTCCTCCCCGTTCGATCTGTTCCTGGAAAACCAGCAACACACTGCCCCGACTTCCCAGTACATTACCGAATCGGACGGCCATATAAGGCTTTCCGGTACGCCGCGCTGCCCCGAGTACCAGATATTCAGCAATCCGCTTGGTAGCCCCCATTATGTTGGTCGGACGCACCGCCTTGTCGGTTGAAATCAGCACAAACCCGTCCACATCCACCGCCTCGGCCGCATCCACCACATTCCTGGTACCGAGCACGTTGTTATCGACAGCTTCTGCCGGGTTCAGCTCCATCAGGGGGACGTGCTTATGCGCGGCAGCGTGGAAAACAAAGTCCGGGCGAAACCTCCGAAAAATGCTGAAGATGCGCTCTCTGTCCCGCACGTCGGCAATTACCGGAAGCAACTCCACATTGCTCAGTCCCGCACGGTTGGCTTTGATCCATTCCAGTTCGTTCAGGATTTTGAAAGATGCTGTTTTCGCCATGTCCGAGCAGCACAATCTTCCGGGGACGAGCCAGCAAAATCTGACGGCACAGCTCGCTCCCGATCGATCCTCCTGCGCCCGTGATCAGGATCGTCCGCCCCTGTAGCAGCCTTCGAACGCCTTCCAGATCGATGCGGACCGGTTCTCTTCGCAGCAGATCCTCAATGCGGACAGGTCGTAACTGGCTAAGCCGGACCTTTCCGTTCAGGAGCTCATGAATGCCCGGAATCGTCCGCACTTCCACGTCGAGCTGGCGGCATCGGGCGACCACGCGGCGGATTACTTCGCCCGGTGCGGTGGGCATGGCGATAACCACCTGCCGAGCGCCCGTCTCGCGCACGACCGCCTCCAGCTGGTCCAGTCCTCCCAGCACCGGTACGCCCCGAATGCGTTTCTGCTGCTTTTCGGGATCATCGTCCAGAAATGCCACCGGTAGCAACCCCAGATGGGGCTGCCGTTGCATCTCCTGCACAACGGCCAGCCCGGCCTGTCCGGCCCCGACCACCACGGTGCGTCTGGCATTTCGGGGCGGACGAATGTGCCTGCAGGCGCTGACGCAACCGTTCAGCCAGGCGAAGGCTGAAGCGCGTGGCGCCCACCCAGAGAAATGTGACGATCGCATCAATTACGGGCAGCGATCTGGGAAGTCCCTGCAGCGTCCCGCCGGCATGAAGCGCCCAGTAAATCGCCGAGCAGGCGAGGCCAGCTCCCCCGACCGACAGCGTCAGCCGCAGCAGATCATCCACGCTGGCATATCGCCAGTACCGCCGGTACAGCCCGGTGGCCCAGAAGGTGGCCGAGCTTCAGGATTGCGTAAAGCCGCCGACCATCCACCAGAATGCCGGATGCGTCAGGTAAGGGCTGCAGCGACTTCGACGCGGAGCAGGAGGGCCAGCTAAGCGAGGTGGTCCAGAGTGTGCAGAGATCCAGCAGAAAAAGGTGGCGGTTCCGCAGGTTGGCGACCCGTTCCAGCAGTTCCATGGATGGTCCCCCGAAAGTTCGTGGCGCCTTTTTTTCGTTACCCCCGGGCTCCCACTCTCCCCTATAATCGGTATCACCGCACTCAAAATCCATACCCCCCCTGCGCCAGAGGTTACCCCAACAGATGCCAAAATGGAGTCAGTGTAACCTGTCCATTCGGGATTCAGATGCTTTTGCACAGACTTTTGACAATTTCGATAATGCGGACCTGATCGCTTTCGGTAGAGCGACGATCCAGACGGCAGACACAGCCCCTTTGCAAACAGACTTTCCGCCACCGCTCCTCCGATCTTTTCACAGTCCCGAAAAACCGGCTGCATATGCAGGGGCTTCCAGACCGGGCGGGCCTCGATATTCTCGACCTCCAGTGCCCGACGCACTTCTTCGACAGTTGCCCCGAACAGCTCGGGCTCGATTGTCATGACGGTAAGCCAGCGGGTATGCCGCCCCCAGGGGGCTTCGGGCTGGAAGGAGATGCCGGGAAGGTCGGCAAGCTCCTGCCACGTACCGCTCGAAGATACGCCGCCGGCTTTGCCACCCGCTCCTCCAGCGTCCTGAGCTGCGCCCGGCCCAGTGCGGCCAGCAGGTTGCTCATGCGGTAGTTATACCCCACCTCCCGGTGTTCATACCAGGGTACGGGCTCCCGGGCCTGCGTGGCGAGCTTTCGTGCATGGGCAATGACCTCCTCCTGATCCGAAACCAGCATCCCCCCACCGGAAGTGGTGATGATCTTGTTGCCGTTGAAGGAGAAGATGCCTGCCAGACCGAAGGTGCCGGGAGACTTGCCCTTGTACGTACTCCCAAGGGCCTCCGCCGCATCTTCAATGAGGGGCACGCCGTACTCCTGGCACAGAGCCCGGATGGGGTCTATGTCGGCGCTCTGGCCGTAGAGGTGGACCAGCACCACCGCCCTCGGCAGGCGTCCCACCTGGGCCCGCCGCCTGAGAAACTCCTCCAACAGGCCGGGGTCCATGTTCCAGGAGGTGAGCTCCGAATCGATAAAGACCGGTCTGGCCCCCAGATAAAGCACCGGAAAGGCGCTGGCGGCAAAGGTCAGGGTGGAGACCACCACTTCGTCGCCCGGCCTTACCCCGATGTGGATCAGCGCCAGATGAATGGCCGCCGTGCCCGAACTCACCGCCAGGGCGTACTTTGCCCCTACCATCTCGGCGAATTCCTGCTCAAAGGCCTCCACTTGCGGGCCCAGCGGAGCGATCCAACCTGACTCCAGGGCCTCCAGAAGAAACCGGGCTTCAAGGCCGGAGAGATGAGGAGGAGAGAGATAGATGCGGTTCATAAAAGTCGCCTCCTTACTTCAGCTGAAACCCCAAAAGCTATAACCCCGATCGGGCTGTCCTCCGCTACTATGACCCAATTCCCTACGAAACGCAATGGAATACTGGCCGATCCCATACTCCATAGGCATTATAACCAAACAAATTCATAGAGCCATATCTACCTTGAAATCATGTTTCTTGATCATGTAGTCTCAACCAGCATTTTGCTCTACTAAAGCGGCCAATGATTCTAGAGAATCTACAATGTAATCAGCACCATGTGCCGTACTTGGCGGTTGAAGATGGGTATATAAACCTCCTGGCCGACGCACCCAGATCGTGGCCATTCCGATCGCTCGAGCACCAAGGAAATCCTTGAGCGGATTATCGCCAACATAAACAGCATCATGAGGAGCAACCTCTAGCATTTTCAGGACCTCCCTAAACGGCTTTGTGTTTGGCTTCCAAGCTTCTCTGCCCCAGGCATCGGAAAAAACGACCGCATGAAAGAAATGAGAGAGCCCCAGCGCCTCCCATTTGCGCTGTTGGACCCCTAGATGTCCATCGCTAACGAGCCCGAGCAAGAAAGAATGGCGCATTTTCTCCAGAATAGGTCGTGTTTCAGGGAAAGGATAAATTTTAGGGTTGTGATTTCGATAAATCTCTACCAGCTTAGGAACTAGATCTTCTGCCTGATTCTCCAGACCAAGTTGTGCAAGCCAGAGATTAAATGTGTTGCCCCGAACTCCTTGCTCGAAAAGCGAGCGTAGTTGGATAACTCCCTTTTCTCTATCTATCCCAAATCTTTCTTCCATCCAAGCCGCTACAGAGCGGAACCCACTTAGTACAAAAGCGGATTCCGGGTAAAGGGTATCGTCTAAATCAAACACGATGGCTGTCCATTTTCTCATAGTCCTTCTCTTCTAGGAAGAAAGAGTCGTCAAATCGAGTCATATAGAGACCCTCCCGGTATGTACCCAATGGTGGAATATCCACCTTCAGGCCCGCAGCATCGGCCAATAACCAAAGTGGTGCATCAACCCCGGCAGCAATAGCCAGGGGCAATCCTCCCCCCATCCGCGCGTTGATCTCAGTAAAATGTGGAACACCATCTTTCCAAATGCACTGCACGGTAATAGGACCAACAGCTGGCAACGCCCGAGCGATCCTGACGCAGGCGTCAAGGATAGTCTGATCTCGGATCGTCACGCCCTTGGCTACTTCTCCCCAGCGAACTTCAATCCGTTTGCGTGATGCTACGCCGAGCACATCTCCTTTCAGATTGCAGATGATATCGTTAGTAACCTCAGGACCACTCAGGTATTCCTGAATGATAGGATCGGGAACATAGCTTATAAAGAATCGCAACGCATCAGGATTATCCACTTTGAACGCATGTTTTGCAGCACTACCACGGCGGGGCTTGATGAAAACCGGGAATTGAAGATCCTCAACTGATACCTGATCAGGTAACCAGGATTTAGGGGTAGGCAGTCCCAAACTCTGAAAAAAAGCCATCGTCCGCCATTTATCAGCAGCAATTTTAGCCGCATGTGTAGAGACCACTACAAGCTTTGCCCCGGTAGCTTCAATCTCCTTGCGATGAGCAGCCAAGACAGGAATGTCAGGGTCGATTAGGGGAAAGACCAGATCAATTTTCTCCCGGCGACAGATTTCGATCAGGGTCGGTATATATCTGGAATCAGTAAGCGGGGGCACCATATAAGGCCGGTCTACAACCTGTAAAGCAGGTGCAAGAGGATCAATATCTGTGGCTACTATATGCCCACAGATCTCAAGCCTACTGTAAGCGTCACGGAATGCGCGCATTAATTCAACACGACGGCCCACACTGGTAAACAGCACGTTGAGCTCTAGCCTAGCCTTTTGTCCCATAAAATTCCTCCATTGTTGCGTGGCCTGGCTGGTTAATACCCTCGCGCTTAATAACCTTCCAGAAGGTCAGAGCGATAATTTTCATGTCAAGCCAGAGAGACCAGTTATCCACGTACCACACGTCGAGCTTGAACTTCTCCTCCCAGGAAATGCGCGTTACGCCCGTTGATCTGCGCCCAGCCGGTGATGCCCGGTTTAACTTCGTGCCGCCGGAACTGCTCCGGCGTATAGCGATCCAGATACTCCATCAAAAGTGGTCGCGGCCCTACCAGACTCATATCGCCCTTGAGCACATTGAAAAGTTCGGGCAATTCATCCAGGCTCCAGGATCTGAGCCATGCTCCGAAGGGGGTGAGCCGCTTCTCGTCGGGCAGGAGGCGACCTTCTGCGTCTCGCTCCTCGGTCATGGTGCGGAACTTGTACATCACGAAGGGCTTGCCGTGCAGTCCAGGCCGCACCTGGCGAAAGAGGACCGGGCTGCCCAACTCCCGCCAGACCCTGAATGCGACGTAAAGCATAAGGGGACCGAAGACGAGAAGCGCAAAGCAGGCCCCCACGAGGTCCATAACCCTTTTCAGGAAGGCCGATCTACCCAACCTTCGCCACATGCTTCAACACCTCTTCCAGTTTATCCGCTAGGCGGTTTAACGAGTGGTACTTTTCCACGTACGCCCTTCCCCGCATCCCCATGGACCAGCGTTCTTCAGGGGACAAAAGCGTTAAGCGTTTGATAGCATCGGCAAGGCCTTCCGGGCTTGCAGGAGAAACAGTTACGCCCGCCTTTGCTTCTTCCACTGGATTGAACGGCGTGTTCACGCAGAAAATAACAGGTCGTGCCTGCGATAAGAAGTCAAAAAGCTTGTTCGGGCTGATCCCCCAGCGAAAAAGCGGAGAATCCCGTAGAATAAACAGAAATGCATCTGCTTGTTGGAGTAATCCGTAAACGGCTCTTTTGGGCACGGGGTCTTCAAATGAAACGCTACGAAGTCCCAGCGCTTGAGCCTTTTGCATAAGATTGGGTTTTTCCGGGCCGTCCCCCACGAACCGGAAACGTACTCGTTTACCCCATCCTTCCCTTTCCAAGAGGTGGGCAGCCTCTAAAGCTAGATCAAGGCCGTTGGCTAAGCCATGGGCTCCTGCGTACATTACCGTGAATGGGCCGTCCGACTTAGGAGGCTGGGGAGGAGGAACAAGCTCCAAGTCTATTCCGGTGGGAAGCCACACGATGCGGGATGGGTCTGCTCCCTTTTCGGCCATATGTTCCTTGGCTCCAGGCAACAAGCTGAGGATAGCCGCGGCTTTACGGTAGAGATAGCGTTCTATCGTCAACAAAGATGCGATAAAGGGATGTCTTGGGGAGAAGTTGCCGAGGTCAATAAGCGTCTGCGGCCAGAGGTCGCGTACCTCCAAGACAAAGGGAACCTGAAAGCGATCGGCAAGCCGTTCCGCCGCCAGGGCCGCAAAAAGATGCGGGCTGGATCCGATGATTACGTCGGGTTTTCCCAATCCAGCCTTTTTGCCCAAGCGCCACATCCGGTAGGCGAATGCGGTCATATTCCACACCCGAGCAAGGGAGTTGCTTTTATACCCTGGCGTGCGAACCCAAACAAAGGGGACGCCATCCACGACTTCCCATTTCCACAGCTCTCCGGTTGTCAGGTGTTTCTCTTCTCTGCTCAGATAGTCAAAGCTTGAGGCCCAAATCGTGACGCCATGACCATGGCGGCTAAGCTCTTTAGCGAAGGTATAGTGGCGAGTTCCCCCCGCACGATCAGGAGGCAAGGCGTAGTGATTCACAATCCAGACGTTCATTACCGGGATCCCCTGAGAACGTTTACAATACGTTGGACCGCTTGTCCACTGCCGTACAGATCGGTTTCCTCGCCGATCATGTGGGCGCAATGCAGTACGGTTTGGGCAATGGTGTGGGCATCCAAGGGTGAAATCAGCTGGTTCCATCCCAACTCTACTAGCTCCACCCATTCCGTCTCGGCGCGCAGGGTTACACAGGGTACCCTGTAGAAGTAAGCTTCTTTTTGCACTCCCCCGGAATCGGTGGCGATGATACGGGCGTTCTTCTCCAGCATGACCATGTCCAGGTAGCCCACGGGCTCCGTAGCCAGCACCTTCTCCAGGTAACCTTCAAACCCAAAGATCTCCGCCCGCTTGCGGGTTCTGGGGTGCACAGGGAAGACTACGGGGACCTCCCGGTGCACCTCGGCGAGGGCCTCGAGAATGACACGCAGGCGCTCTCGGTCATCTGTGTTCTCTGCCCGGTGGATGGTAGCCAGGACGTAGCCCTTAGCTTGGAGCCCCAGCCGTTCCAGAATCCGGCTTTTACGCTCGGCCTTGACCCCGTAGTGAAGGGCGGCATCGTACATCACGTCCCCCACCAGGTGGATTCTATTCTCCAGAATCCCTTCCCGCAGGAGGTTTTGCACGGCGGTTTCTGTGGGAGCGAAAAGGAGGTCTGAGGCATGGTCTGTGAGGATCCGGTTGATCTCCTCTGGCATCCTGCGGTTGAAGGAGCGCAAACCCGCCTCCACGTGGGCCACCGGGATGTGGAGCTTCACCGCTGCCAAAGCCCCCGCCAGGGTGCTGTCCGTGTCCCCGTAGACCAGCACCCAGTCGGGTTTTTCCTTTAGGAGGACTCCTTCTATGGCCTCGAGCATTCGTCCGGTGTTTTGACCGTGGGTGCCACCGCCGATGCCCAGGTGGTAATCGGGCTCGGGTATCTCCAGCTCCTCAAAGAACACCTGGCTCATGTTGTCGTCGTAGTGTTGACCTGTGTGGACCAGTACCTCTCTTACCCCAGGTGAGGCCCGTAGCGCGCGGGACACCGCTGCAGCCTTAATGAATTGGGGCCGGGCGCCCACTACGCTGAGGATCTTCATGAACACCCCCGCCAGAGTTCCAGCAGTTGCTTCGCGATCCTTTCCACGTTAAATTCCTCTTCTACCCGTTTCTTCCCTGCTTCCCCAACAGCTTCAGCGTGAGCCGGGTCTTCATACAAGATCTGTATTGCTTCAGCTAGAGCTTTAGGGTCCTTGTCGGGCACCAAGAGCCCGGCCCCGTCACGGAGGAGTTCGGGGGTCCCCCCTGAATTCGTGGAGATCACAGGTATGCCATAGCTCATGGCCTCAATCAGGGAGACGGGTATGCCTTCATTGAGGCCATCCCCTAAGTCCACGCTGGGCAGGACTACGGCGTCCACTTCCTTTTTCCGGTAGAGCTCCAGAAGCTGGTCATGGGATAAAAAGCCCAAAAAGCGCACACGATCGGCAAGTCCCAGTTCTCTTACTTGCCTTTCCAATTCTGCGCGGAGTTCCCCCTCGCCCGCTAACCAAAGCTTTACCCGCGCGGGAAGAAGCTTCATCGCTTCAATTAGGTACCGGTGCCCCTTTCTGGGGATAAACGAGGCTGGGCACAGCACCACATACCTTTCTCGCTGCCCGGGCGGGCTCTGGTTGGCTGAGCCGCTAGGGAGGCGCACACCTAGGTGGAGGACAAGAGTCTTCTCCCCAGGAACTCCCCTTTCCAGGGCCATTTCGCGGGTCTTCTCCGAGATGCAGCGGAAAAAACATGCCCTCTTCGCCTTTCGTCTTAAGAGGTTGTTTTCCACCACGTCCCAGCGGTGGGCGGTCAGGCTCCAAGGCACTCCAGAAACGGCACTCGCCACCATGGCCATGCTGGCCGTGGTGGCGGCCCAGTGGGCGTGGATGTGGTCTGCCTTCAGCTCCAGAGCCAAGCCCCCAAGCCAGAGCCCCTTGGGGTACACGGCGAGGTTTTTGAGTAGATGACGGGGATTAGGAGTAAGGAGAAGGCGAAGCGCCGAAAGAGCCTTTAGCGGCGTCCGCAGGAACATACCGAAGGCCCCCCTCAGCGTTCGCCAGGAGAGGAGGGGCTCGGCCACCACCTGGTCCACGATTTCTCGGGCTTCCGGGTGGACGAGCGAACCCCTGGGGTGCATGGGTACCACCCGCACCTCCACCCCCCGGCGCAGGAGCTCCCGGACCTCCGGGTACAAGAAGGCTTCTCCGGGTCCGAAGGGGAGCGTGGAAGTGATGTAAAGCACCCTCATTCGAGCACCACCTCCGGAGGGCTTTTCAGCTTCTGATAGGCCTTGACCCCTACTGCCCGAATCCTGCAGATGGGGCTTTGTAACTGGCGTGTCCAGTCTTCGCGTACCCGGCGAAAGACTCCCGCATGCTCAGGAAAGGCAAGCTCGAGGGCGTGAAGCTGGGCGATGTGGAGCCGGTGGTAGAACGGGCTTGCTAAGGAGCCAGTAAGGTCATAAAAGGACCAGTATCCGGCGTTGTACCGGGGCAGGTAGACCACAAGGGTTTCCAGAGTTTCTCTCAAGAGGCTATGCGCTTGGGAATCCTCTTGCACTAACGAGTAGTCATAAAGCCCAAAAAGGGCGAACACCCACCCGTTAAGGATTCCGTTAATTGATGGAGAAGGCGCCTCTTCCAAAACGCATCCTTCCGGCACAGCCCGGCGCGTCCCACCCTCCTCAACTGTGCGGAGAAGCGGTTCCAGCGCCCGTCTTGCGGCCTCGAGATAGGTAGATTCCCGCGTTAAGCTCCAGGCACGCACCAAGACAGAGATGCCTTCACCCTGGGTCATGGCAGAGTAGGGGGAAGGAAGATTAAGCCCCAGCTGTGACCAAAGTGGCCACCCCCCTCGCTCGTCCTGGTTCTCTACGAGCCAATCACACAGTTTCAGGAAGAGCTCTCTTTCAACGGGGTTTTTTGTGATAACCCACATATCCCAATGACCGAGTGCTTTTTGGGCGATGGTGGTGGCGAAATAAACCTTCCTTCCGTCTTCTGTGACATTGACCGGGATTCCCTTGTCGTCCACCGGACCACACCACCGGGTCTTGGCAGTAAGGTCGTTGAAGTAGCCCTCGAGGCGCCCAGGGGCGAAGGCCTTCCCCAGGTTTTGGGGCGCATGGTAATAGCTTCGCCCCACGAGCATTCGGGCCCAGCGAGCCGCAAGCCGGGTCCACTTCACCGCTTGATGCCTCATTTCCACCCCGTTTTTCTCAAAAGCTTCAAGTAAAGCTCCCCGTAGGCCCGAGCAGTTTTCTGGATGTCAAAGCGTTCCAGGGCCCGTCTCCGGCCTGCCTCACCCATTTCTCTCCTCAACTCGGCATCCTGGGCCAGGCGGAGAATGGCCGCTGCCAGCGCCTCTGGGTCCTGCGGCGGCACCAGAAGGCCTGTCCGCCCATCCTCCACCAGTTCGGGCACCCCCCCCACCCGGGTGGCCACCACCGGTTTTCCTGCGGCCATGGCCTCTAAGACCACCAGCGGCACCCCCTCCCAATCGGAAGGAAGCAGCAGCATGTCCGCCTGCGCCAAAAGCTCCGGAACATCGTTCCGCAAGCCCAATAGACACACGCGGTCCAGGAGGCCCCGTTCCCGAACCCACCGTTCCACCTCTGGCCGGAGGGGCCCATCCCCCACGAGCCAGAGTTCCAGATCGGGGTAGCGCGCCTGGGCCCGGGCGAATCCTTCCAGCAGGAGGAGATGGTTTTTTTGTGGCGCGAAGCGACCTATATGTAACAGCACCCGCTTTTCATCCTGGCGCTTTATCGGCTTATTAAGGCTTAGGAAACGCTCCGTGGGAATTCCGTTGTAGATCACGGGGGTGTTGAGCCGTTGCCCGTAAAGTGCTTTGACCGTAGCGGCCACGCCCTGGGAAATGCTCACAGGCACCACACCGAAGAGCCCAAAGGCCAGCCTGTGCACCCACTTGCCCACCGTATCGACCTCATTCTGTGCCACGTTGTGTACCGTGTGAACCCGTACAGGGACGCGGTTACGCATCACCGGAGCAAGGGCATACCGCAGCACATAGCGGTGGGTGTGGACCACCTGGGGCCTGAAATCACGGATCAGCCGGTATAAAGGCACCATGACCCCAGGGTCTGGCCCCAGACGTTTGTTGAGAAAGAACACCTTCAGCCCCTTCTCCCGGATTTCTTCTTCCAGGATAGACCCACCTTCGGGAAAAAGGCTGACGGCCGCAACCTCAAAGCGCTCCCGGTCCATAGCCTCCATGAGATCCACCACCAGCCGCTCTGCGCCACCCGGGCCGAAGCTGGGAAGAATATGTAAGACTTTTACTTTTTCCATGTGCTTTCGCTCTTTGGCAAAGTACGGCTTCGCTCAGAAATTAATTTTTTCAGAACAACAAATATAATCCATGGCATAAGATAGATGCGTATCCACTTCCAGGCAAAAGAAGCACTGGTTAGGCGCATCCCGTCCAGCATAAATACTGGAAGGCTACCAGCGAAAAGAAGCAGGGATGACCAAGTTGGCTTCTTACGAAGCCGATTATACATTCTTCCAATTGTATACCCAAATAAAAACATATGAAAAAAAACACCTATCACTCCAAAGTTCAGATATGCCTCGGCAACAGGTGAAAACCCTAGCCCCCCACCAGCTTCATAGATACTTGGATAAAATGTAGTTAATCGCCACACATTTACATCAAAGCTAACCTGCCCAATAAGTCGCGCAACCAAGGGGAATGGTCCCCCCAGGGCAGCAATGTAAGAACGTCCTAACAATAGCCCTGGTCCCCCGTACTCAAGGAGCTCCAGCAAAGAAGCGGCCGGCATACGAAATTCATTGGATGCCCATGGAGCGAGCAGGTACGGATTTGCTTTTACCGAAGGCCAGACTTGAGACAAAGCATAGATCAGTCCTTCTGAAAGGAAGAACCGCGCCAATGCGAAATACTGAGCTGCGATTATTCCCAATAAAATCCCAGCAATAACTAATGACGTGGGGAGCCTTCTATAGCCGTAGTGAAAAAGAACAAATCCAAATAGGATAGAGAATAGGAGCTGACTTCGCCTTCCGGTCATCAGTACAATTCCGGCCATGAGTCCGAAAAGAACAACGCCCAAGAGAAGCAAAAGTCTGCGACGCTGCTTAATGCCGTAGAACAATACCATAGCCGCGCCCAGAAGCCACCACTCAATGCCTGCACCAAAAACCTTTGCCTCACGAAGAATGAGAAAAAAATCCCCCCCGTACCCAGTCTCAATGTATCCTATCAGCCCGCCAAATGCATTAAAAATAGTTACTAAGGATACTGATGACAAAAACAGCAGGATCATAAAAGTCAATACAAATAGCGTTCCTGAGCTGCCTCTTAGTGATTCTATAGCCGCATAAACACTCCGATCACTTTTTTGCTTGATAGCAGTATGCAACCCACATCGCATAGCAAGCAGCCCTAATAACTGCAAAAGTAAGTAATATATAATTACATTGTCTTCATATTCCATGGACGCCATAAGCGGACCCAGCGCATAGAGGGTGTAGGTCAGTGGTAATAGATACGTTGGAGAGAATGCGTCACTACCCTGTATTAACACTGTACGAACCAAGGGTCTCCCTCCCACAACTATAATTGCGAGAATAAGAAGTGTCTTTACATGCATTACTGAAAGAATATAAAGCACAGCTCCTGTACAAATCACAGAAGCATACCATAGTAAAGATTGTGCTAGTGTTCTTTTATATACTGCACACATTTCTTAAAACTAACTACTAACTAATACTCTTTTTTTCACATACCTAAACATCCAAACCTCACCCCCCAACACCGACACCGCATAAGCAACCGCTGCACCAGATGCTTGAAATGATGACGCTAGAACAAAGGCCAAAACTATCATTACCCCCAACCTCAAAACATTTACCCATGCATCTACCTGAGGCCGCATCATGGTATGCAGCAGCATCGTACCCAGACCTAAGAACACAACAGTACCCAATGCGCTGGCGGTCACAAAAAATACCGGTAATGCCCGACGGTACTCCTCGCCCAACACAATCCATTGTAGGCCCCCCAGACTGATTATTCCCAGCGCTGCAACCCCGGCGTAGTACGGCGCTATTCGCACAAGCCAGCCCAAGTACCTTTCTATCGATTCGCGTCCTTCAAGAGCAGTCACTTGCGGAAAAAGTACTGCTCGAACTGCAGTATTTAGCGTAGAGAATGCTACTGTAAAGGTCATACCTGCAGAGAAGATTCCGACTTCTTCCACAGAAGCACGAGTGGCTAGGATGAACCTTACCACGTAGGGCATGGATGTGTATGCAATACCCGATAATGCCACCCACTTGCTATACTTTATTAATTCTTCAAGGATATCCAGTTTAATACCGGACTGTATAACTTTATACCCTCTGGGAACCACTCCAATCAACGTCAACACTAAGACCGGTGCCGTATAAGTGATCACAAGCCATGCCACTGGATTTTGAGGGAAGAATATATATGCAACCGGCAAACCCGCAAGTCGAAGCCCGGCATATACAAAAATGTATATAGTTAGTTGTCTGAATGAGCGATAAGCCTGAAAATAAGAGTGTAAATAGGTCCAGAAGAACAAAAACCCTCCCGTAATAAGGGCTATTGCTATAAGCCGAGTGTCTGCAGAGTCAGTACCTAAGCGTGAAGATAACAAACTGCTTAGAGGCAGACATAACACGGCAAGTAGGAGAAACAGCAGACCCTTCACACCTAAAGTAGTCCCGAGGAGTATGGATTGTTTTTCCGGCTCCGCCTGATACTTGTTAAAAAGGCGAATCATGCTAAGGTTAAAGCCCAGATCACCAAAAAGGCCAACCAGAGTCGCCGTCGAAAAAGCCAGGGAAAACACACCATATCCTTCTGCGCCGAGCATTCGGGCAGCTACCACATTTACTACGAAAGCCAGCAAGTTGTTAACCGCCGTAGCAGTGCTAACCCAGAGCACAGGAGTTGCGCTCTTCTTAAGAAAGCCAAAATCCTTTCGTAAGAATACAAGTTTCTCATAAAAACTCATGGACACATCAAGAACTCCATTACTTTTCTTACCACATGCCTGATCTGTCCTTCGTCGATGTATGGAATCATCGGCAGAGAAAGCACCTCCCGGGCCGCCCGCTCGGCTTCCGGGAAGGTACCTTCGGGATAGCCGTAGACCGGAAGCCGGTGGAGGGGCACCGGGTAGTACACCATGGTGCCAATTCCCTGGCTCGCCAGCTCCTCCGCCACCTCGGTCCCGCCCTTCGGGAATGCGCACCGTGTACTGGTGGAAGACATGCCCCTCTGTCAAGGGGGGCAGGACCAGGCGCGGGCACTCCCTGAAGGAGTTTGTGGTAGCGGGCGGGCCACCTCCCGGCGGTGCGGCGTTCCAAGCATCCACGTGCTTGAGCTTCACCCGGAGGAAGGCCGCCTGCAGGGCGTCCAAGCGGGAGTTGTAGCCCACCATCTCGTTGTGGTACTTCCTGCGGGAGCCGTGGGCCCGGAGCATGCGGGCCATCTCGGCCACCTCATCGCTGTTTGTGGCGATGAGCCCGCCGTCCCCGTATCCCCCCAGGTTCTTGGTGGGGAAAAAGGAGAAGGCCCCAGCGTCCCCCAGGGTACCCACCTTCCTGCCCTTGTAGGTGGCCCCGAAGGCCTGGGCGCAGTCCTCCAGAACCTTGAGGCCGTGGGAGCGGGCGATTTCCAGGATGGGGTCCATATCTGCGGGGAGGCCGTAGAGGTGCACGGGGAGGATGGCCTTGGTGCGGGGGGTGATGGCGGGGGCTATCAGGTCGGGGTTGATGTTGAAGGTCTTCGGATCTATGTCCACGAAGACCGGGGTCGCGCCCACGGCGCTGATGGCCTCGGCGGTGGCGAAGAAGGTGAAGGGGGTGGTGATCACCTCGTCCCCCGGGCCCACGCCCAAAGCCCGGAGGGCGATGACCAGAGCGTCCGTGCCCGAGTTCACCCCAATGGCGTACTTCACCCCGAGGTAAGCCGCCACCTCTTGCTCAAAGGCTTCCACCTCAGGGCCTAGGATGTACTGCCCCGAATGCATGACCCGGCGGAAGGCCTCTTCTAGCTCGGGCCAGAGGGCTTCTACCTCGGGAAGGGGGTCGTAAACGGGTATCCTCTTCATACTCTCGCCTACGCTACCCGCTCTACTTGCTCAGGCGCTACCTGACGGTAACGCCTGCCGCAGGTTCCACAGGTGGCCTCTTTGCCCTCAAAAGCCAACCTTTCCCCACACTCGCACACCCACCCGATCCGCCGGGCGGGGACTCCGGCCACCAGGGCGTAAGGGGGCACGTCCTTGGTGACCACGGCCCCGGTGGCTACGAAGCACCACTCCCCCAAGGTGACCCCGCAGACGATGGTGGCGTTGGCGCCGATGGTCGCCCCCCCCTTCACCAGGGTGGGGAGGTAGTCCTCCGGGCGGTTCCGGGGAAAGGGAGAACGGGGGTTCCGCACGTTGGTGAAGACGGCCGAGGGTCCCACGAAGACGTCGTCCTCCAGAACCACGCCCTCGTAGACCGAAACGTTGTTTTGAATCTTGAACCCCGTTCCCGATGCGCACCCCCTTGGCCACGAAGACGTTCTGCCCTAAGGTGCAGTTTTCCCCGATCTCCGCCCCGCCATGACGTGGCAGAAGTGCCAGATGCGGGTACCCTCTGCCGACCTTGGCCCCTTCGTCCACGTAGGCGCTTTCGTGCTTGAAGTAGTCCATGCCTCACCCCAGGAAAGGATGCCGATTTTCCGAAGAAGGCTGGCTTAAAGGCAGGGTGCGCAAAAGGGCCGCCACGCGGATGGCCTCCGCCGCCTCGTCCAGGCCAAACCCTTCCCCGGCCAGGGTCTTGCGGTAGACCTCGGTGTGGAGGTCGGTGAACCCCTCGGAGAACTCCACCTCCTCCCCGTCCACGGCGATGGAGCGGTAGGTGCGCTTCCCCTGGCGGCGCAGGGGCTCGGGCACGAAGGAGGGGTCTATGGAGAGGAACCAGCGCACCCGGGCACCCTCCAGCTCCAAATAGCCTGCGTTCACCGTGGAGGTCCGCACGTGAACCTCCACATGGAGGGCCCTGCCGAAGAGCCAGGCGAGGAGGTCAAAGAAGTGAATGCCGATGTTGGTGGCAAGCCCCCCGCTCTTGGCCTCGTCCACCTTCCAGGTCTTCCCGTACCACTTTCCCCGCCCGGTCACGTAGGTGAGGACCACGTCCTTCGCCCCCTTCTCCTGACCCAGGCGCTCCTTTAGGGCCAGGAGGCTGGGATGGACCCGGAGCTGGAGCACGGTGTAAACCCGCCTTCCCGTGCGGGCCTCGAGCTCCTGGAGGCGCGCGATCTCCTCCAGCCAGAGGACCAGGGGCTTCTCCGAGAGGGCGTTCGCCCCCAGGCGGAGGGCCATGCGGATCTGGGGGTAGTGGAGGTGGTTGGGGCTGGCGATGGAGAGGTAGTCCACCCCCTCCCCCCGGTCGCGAAGGTCTTCCAGGTAGGCCTCGAAGGCCTCGGGCTCGGTGAAGAACTCGGCCTCGGGGAAGAAGCTGTCCACGATCCCCACGTTGGTGGCCGGGTCCAGGCCCGCCACCAGCACCCCGCCCACCTCCTTGATGGCCTTGAGGTGGCGGGGGGCGATGTAGCCCGCAAGCCCGGTGAGGGCGAAGCGGGTCATAGGAGGACCACCTTCCCTTCCGTGAGCTCCCGGGGCAGGTGTCGGGTGGCCCCCCGGGCGTCCAGCACCCGCCGGGCCTGGGCCACGATGGCCTTGTAGTCCAAGGCCGAGTGGTCCGTGGCGATGAGGACGAGGTCCTTCTCCCGCATCCTTTCCTCGCTCAGGGGCACGCTCTCCATGGCGAGGCCCCCTTCGGCGAAGCGGGGCACGTGGGGGTCGTGGTACTCCACCTCCGCCCCGAGCCGCTTGAGCCCGCGGATGACCTCTATGGCCGGGCTTTCCCGGTAGTCGGGGATGTCCCTCTTGTAGGCCACCCCCAGGACCAGGACCTTGGCCCCTTTCACCGGAACTGCCGCTTCCGCCAGAACCCGCAAGGCCTTTTCCACGGTGAACTCGGGCATCTTGCGGTTGATCTCCCCGGCCAGGGCGATGAAGTGGGTGTTGAAGTTGTACTCCTTGGCCTTCCACTCCAGGTAGTGGGGGTCGAGGGGGATGCAGTGCCCCCCCACCCCGGGGCCCGGGTAGAAGGGCATGATGCCGAAGGGCTTGGTGAAGGCGGCGTCCAGCACCTCCCACACGTTGAGCCCCATGCGGTCGCAGAGCATGGCGAGCTCGTTGACCAGGGCAATGTTGACCGCTCGGAAGGTGTTCTCAAAGACCTTCACCAGCTCGGCGGCCTTGGCGCTGGAGACGGGCACCACCTTTTCAATGGTCTGGCTGTAGAAGAAGACCCCGGCCTCCAAGGAGCGGGGGCCCACCCCGCCCACCACCTTGGTGGTGTTCTTTGTGGTGTAGCGCTTGTTGCCCGGGTCCACCCGCTCGGGGGAGTGGACCAGGAAGAAGTCTTCCTCCACCTTCAGGCCGCTTTGCTCCAGGATGGGGAGCATGACCTCCTCGGTGGTTCCGGGGTAGGTGGTGGACTCGAGGCTGATGAGCTGCCCCGGGCGGAGCCTAGGGGCGATCTCCCGCGTCACCCGCTCCACGTACTGGAGGTCCGGGGTCAGGTTCCGGGTGAGGGGGGTGGGCACGGCGATCACGATCACGTCCATCTCCGCCACCCGGTCAAAGCCCGTTTCCGCCCGGAGGAGGCCTTTGTCCACCACCTCTTTGAGGACCTCGGTGGGCACGTCGGCGATGTAGCTTTCCCCCCGGTTCACCCGCTCGGCCCGGCGGGGTTCTGCTCCACGCCAAGCACCCAGAACCCGACTCTAGCCTTCTCCACCGCGAAGGGGAGGCCCACGTAGCCTAGGCCCACCACGCCCACCACCGCCTCCTTCGCCCGAATCCGCTCCAGCAGCTCTTTCTTAATTGCGATTGCGTGATCGGTTTGAACCTGAGCAGTGGCCTTTACTTCCATGTGCATCTGGTTAATCAGGTGATAGATCCTTTTCCGGTTACCCCAATCTCAATGCCTGCAAACTGTTCTTCTCCAATTGCCTCTGACCACACTGTCTCGAATGTCTCCACCGACTCGCCGCGGTGCAGTTGCATCATTCCACCCACTCCCCGGAGGCTTCCTTTTCCTCCGCGCAGGTACGTCCATTCACCAGCGCCTTCACTTCGCCCCACCAGGTGGCGGGTCGGAAAAGTGCGCGGACTTCTTCGACCTTCCGGCGCTCCTCTTCGTCCAAGAACGTTATGCGTTACAGCAGGTCTGATAGGGAGAAATCGGCGACCTGTCGGTACTGCATGCAAAGGGAGCATCTGAAGGGGTATTGTACGCTCGGTTGCATGTTCTGACGGAAAGAAGAACCCATCAGGCTTTCTTCCTCGCCTTCGGGGCTCCGTTGTCCCCGTAGGTTTCGTAATAGCCGTAGTAGTAGCCGTAATAGCCCGAATAGCGATAATACCCGTACCGGCCGTAATACCCATAGGCCCGCCGGGGATCAAAGGCATTGAGCACCACCCCCAGCGGCTTTAGATGCATCTCCTGAAGCACATCCCGACCGCGCTCGAGCATCTCGCGCGGGGTGTAGGCAAAACGCGCCACCAGCACAATCCCATCGACCATCGCCCCCAGGATGGCCGCATCCGCCACACTGCCCAGCGGAGGCGAGTCCAGAAGCACCACATCGTACTGCTCCCGCACCCGGGCAAGCAGCTCCCGCATCCGGCGCGAACCCAGCATCTCGGCCGGGTTCGGCGGCGGACTCCCGCTCGGAATCAGGTGCAGCCCCTCCACGGGTCCGGCCACAAGCACCTCCTCCAGCGTAGCCTGACCGGAAAGGAGCTCAGCCAGCCCCGGCGTGCGGCGAATACCGAACTCCTCATGCAGCTGCGGACGCCTCAGGTCCGTATCCACCACGAGCACGCGCTGCTCGTTCTGCGCAAAGGCCACAGCCAGGTTCGCTGAGGTCGTCGTCTTGCCCTCCCGGGGCATGGAACTGGTAATCAGGAGCACCTTCAGGGGTTGATCCACCTGCGCATACAGGAGCGCCGTGCGCAGTCGGCGATAGGATTCGGCAGCGGGACTTAAGGGTTCCAGCAAAGCCAGCAGGTTTCCAGAAACCTCATACTCCCCCACCCGGACCGGCTGCCGGCGCACGCGCAGCGAAGGGATCGCCCCCAGCACCACATGCCCCCGATCGCGCAGCTCCTCAGGCGTCTTGATGCGCCGATCCAGGCTCTCTACGCCAAAGGCCACCATCACCCCGAGCATGAGGCCCAGCACAAAAGCCAGGCCCAGCACAAGCGGCCTGCGGGGCTTTACCGGGGTCAAGGGCACCTCCGCCCGATCCACCACGGTCACAAACCCGAGCTCGGAGCGCTCCGCGATCTGCGCTTCCTGGTATTTTTCGACCAGAAACAGGTAAATCTTCTCGTTGGCCAGCCGGTTGCGCTGCAGCCGGGCCAGAATCATACTCCGTTCCGGCATGGCGCGCAGCTGCCGCTCATAGGCCTCCAACACGCGGGCCAGTTCGCGGCGCTTGGCCTCCAGGGCCTGAATCTGAATGTCTGTCTCCAGAATCGAGCGCCGCAGCGAGGCGATGATTCCGGCCACTCCGCTGGATCCGGCTTCCGAGGTGCCCGGCAGGATGCTGGAGATGTAGTTTGCCGTGCGTTCCTGCAGGCGCCGGCGCAGGCTCTGGATTTCGGCCTCCTTCTGGGCAAGCTCCCGGTTGTAGAGCCCCTGCTGGCGGGCATCGGGGTTGCGGGCCAGAATCTGGTCGCGCTCCACCTCCAGCCGGGCCAGCTGTTCGCTCAGGGTCCGGATGTACGGATCGTTGGCCTCCGTAAGCAGCCGGGCCGCCTCGGGCTCATATTGCTCAAGCTGCCGCTGGTAGTTGCGCAGCTGCGTGCGCAGGCCGTTGAGCTCCACCTCCAGCTTGCTCATGTCCGCCTGGGCCTGCGCGCTGAGCTCGATCAGCCGCTTGGCCTCTTCATCGAGCAGGACGGTCCCCTGCTGCTGCATGTAGGCCTCCAGCTCCGTCTCCGATCCGGCAAGGGCCAGCTCACTCTGCCGAAGCTGGCCCTCCAGAAACTCCCGCGCCGCCTGATAACGGGCCCGGCTCGCGGAGAGGTTGTAGTCCTGATAGGCCTGTATGTAGGTATTCACCACCAGGGCCGCCTCCACCGGGTCGGGCCACTGGGCGGCAATCTTGACCACATCGGCCTGTCGGCCGGCCTCAAAACGCACCACTCCCTGCAACCGAGCGACCAACTCCCGCTCACTGAGCAGGGGCGATTGCCCTCCTTCTGAGGAAGGCGCCCATCCCAAGATGGTGCTCAGCCAGGTAGCGCGCTCTCTACGGAGCAGGCGCAGGGTGTCCCCGTTCGGGTGCACGAAAACCTGCCGCAGGCGCCGGGCCACATCCAGGGCGAGCTGCTGGGAGCGCAGGATCTCCAGCTGGTTATTGATCAGGCGCTCGTTCGGGGAGGCAAGGGGCATGAGCTCTTCTAGACCGGCAAACGGGGTGCTCTGCTGTTTAAGATCGATCAGCACAAGCCCCTCTGCCTCATAGATGGGCTCAGCCCACCACAGGTACAGGCCCGCCCCCAGGAGCACGCCGACTAGCACGCCCAAAATCCAGTACTTGCGCCTGCGGAGCACCTCGAGCAAACGAGCCAGGGAAATCTCCTCTTCCTGCGGCCACACCGCATTGTTGCTAGCCTGCGCATCCGTCATAGCGACACCCTCGATCTTAGAGAACACCTACCGCACGCAGGGATACGAGCATATAGCTCAGGAAAAAAGCCACATCCCGCAGAATGGGCAGCACCTCCTGGGTAAAGCGCACCCCGGCGCGGCGCTCGATCACGATCACATCCCCGGGCTCAAGGCGCGGGGTCCGGGTCGGATCCGAGACCAGCGCGAGCACATTAACCACGAGCACGGATCCCGGAGCCTGATCTCCGTCCCGGCGCCGAATGAGGCGGACCTTGCCGAGATCAGCCGTCTCTAGCGGCCCCCCCGCATAGGAGAGCAGCTGGACGAGATCCGTTCCGGCCGGGATCTCATACTGACCCGGATTGCGCACATCCCCCCATACGCTCACCAGCACCGTAAGATCTCCGGGCCGAGCCATGTAGTAGTAGGCGCCCACGTTCGAGCGCAGGGGATCGACGCCAAGCCCCGCGCCGGTGGGCACCTGCGCCCCGAGCGGAAGCACAAAAACCCCGATCAGGACACAGGAAAAGAGAAACCGCATCGCCTAACCTCCTGTTGATGCACACAACCGACCCCGCTCCGGGAAGCAGCGGCAATATTCACATCCGGATCCCAGATAGGCAAGGCCCGAAGAGAGGACAGAGCTCCGCCACGCCGGTTACAATCTCAAACCGGCACAAATCGGCTCTCGGCTTTTTACGCCTTCTTTGCTCCCTGGAAACCGCTGTGCTGTACCTCGCTCCACAGGAGCACGGACAAGTATAAGCAGGGATTTCCTCTCTGTCAAGAGGGGCGTCAATATCCTTTTTCGAGCCGTTCGGCATATTCCCGGGGCAGGCCGGCCTTGAGGATCCGGGCTGCCGCGCTCCGGATGTCGTATTCTACGCGCAGAAACTCCAGCGCCCAGTTCCGGGAATCGAAAATGAGCGCCGAGGCGCGCGGATCTCCGTCCCGGGGCTGCCCCACACTGCCCGGGTTGATTACGTATCGGAGTCCGGGCCGAAAACGAAACACCCCGATCTGTTCGCACACAAAGCCCGCAATATGCGTATGGCCCACAAAGCAGAGCGGGGTCTCCAGGTGCGCAAAGAGCCGCTGGGCCTCTTCCAGCGAGGTCACATACGGCCAGCGCCCCGGCTCATGCAGGCTGGCGTGCACGTAGGTGGCCACCTGACCCCGGACCACCAGCGGGAGTTTTCGCAGGTAATCGACCTCTTCCGGGCCGAGAATCCGGCGCGTATAGCGCAGCACGGCCTGCTGGTTCGGGGAGAACAGGGGCCAGATCTGCTCATCGAAGATCGCCGCATCGTGATTGCCCAGCACGCAGGCGTCGGCCTCCTGGCGCAGGCGGGCGATCACCTCTCGGGGCGAGGCGCCATAGCCCACCAGATCTCCCAGGCAGATGAGGCGCTCGATGTTTCGGCGCCGAAGCTCTCGGAGCACGGCCTCCAGCGCCTCCAGGTTGGCGTGTATATCGGAAATGATGCCGATGCGCATCAGGTGCAGAGCCCCCCGCCGCTCGAAACAGAATGGGCAAAGCTATCCCGCTTCGGCAGAGCCGGACAAGTCGCGGGGTTCGGGGCTCAGCGTTCTTCCTCCGGAAGGAAGGGGGCCCATTCCACGTTGCGCTTCCAGTCCACCCCCTGACGGGAGCGGGCCACCATACGGGCTACGGCCTCCAGGAGGCGCGCGTTTTCGATCACGATCCCGTCTTTGATCGTGTGCACGATGCCCCGGGTCCGATACATGCGTCCGCTGGCGTCAAGGGTAAGCGCCCCGAAGCCGTAGAGAAAGCGCAGGTTATAGAGCGGGGAGCCGTCGACCAGGATGAGATCGGCCAGGTATCCGGGCCGGATCAGCCCCAGGCGCGGTTGCCGGAGGGTCTGGGCGCTGTTGAAGGTCGCCGCGCGCAGCACTTCCAGCGTATGCATGCCCGTCTCCCGCAGGAGCATGAGCTCGCGCACGTTTGAGAACCCCGGCGTGGCCCAGATGTAGTTGTCATCCGTGCCGTAGGCCACCCGCCCCCCGCGTCGGTTGAACTCGTAGATGAGCTTGCCCCACAGCTCGAAGGCCACCGACCAGTAGTACTCATCATCCGAGGTCCAGTCCCAGTGATAGGCCCCATGGTAGGCCGGATTGGGCAGGTTCCACTCCAGCAGGGCCTGGTGGGTGTATTTCTCATGCCAGGGCAGGCTGATGGCCCGCAGGATATCCCGGTTGGCCTCATAGACCACGCGCGTCGGGAGCATGGTCACCCCGTAGCGCACCAGGGAATCGGCGATCTGGCCCAGCAGCCGTTCCCGATTCGTCTCCGTCCAGACCTTGCCCGCATAGCGGAATCGATGGTTTTCGTTGTCGTAGTTGTACTCCCGACCGAAGTTCTGCACCCGGCCGTCCAAGGCCGATTCCGCGTATCCGTAATGGTGCTCGATCATGGTCACACCCAGGCGGGCCGCCTCCAGGGCGCGCACCATGGACATAGTCGACGGCGGCAGATGGACGGTCGTGATCCCGCCCACCTCATAGACGGCCCGGCAGACGGCCCCGAACAGCTCCGGATTCCAGGCCAGATCCCCCACGCTGACGACGTGCGCCCCCCGGGCCCGCATCTGGCGGGCGATTTCCAGGGCCAGGGCCGGGTTCTCCAGCTCCTGACGCGAGCGGCCCGTACCCGCCCCCCAGGACCAGATCGGGAACATGCGCGGGGCCAGGATGCGGTTTTCCGCGCTGAGTCGGGCCTGCTCCATGGCCTCCTCCAGCCCCCGATCCGGCGCGGGCACGATGGTCGTCACCCCATGGGCGAGCTTGAGGTAGTAGACGTACTCCAGCTCCATGGGCTCTTCCCGCAGATGGCAGTGCAGATCGATCATGCCCGGCATGGCGTACAGACCGGTTGCGTCGATGATGCGATCCGCCTCCGGATGCCGGTGCTCCCGGGAGCGGGCCCGCACGGGATCGAGCGGGATAAGATCCCGGATCTCGTTGCCCTCGATGACGATGTCGTATGGCCCCACGGGGGGTCCCCCGTGACCGGGGATCACCATGACGTTGTGGATAACGAGCCTGCGGTACGGACCCTCGGCCAGATCCCCGAACCGGCGGGTCTGCTGGGCGGAAAGCGGGCCCGAAAGACCGAGGAGCAACAGCAGAGCGCTGAGCGCGCGCATGAGCCAGCCCTCCTTTTCACGTTAATGGGGCAACAACAGGAGCCGCGTCCGCGTGACGGATTCAACCCGGGAACGGCTGAAGAAAACCGGAAAATAGCGGCCCTCGGCCCAGAGCGGGAACAGGTCCCGGTAATGCGGGCTCCTCGGATCCCCGGATTGTCCGGGCGTGGAGGTGCCGAGCGTGCGATCCCAGTCGGCCGTATCGACCAGGATCCGGAACGAAGCCCCGTGCGTCTGCCTGTCGCCGGCGCCCGTGGCCAGGACCGTATGCGCGTATCCCCCCCGGGGCGCCGGCGGACCTATGTCGAAAAGGCTCCGGTACTCGGGCCGGAGCGCCCGGCTCAGGGGATGTTCCAGATAGGCCTGCTTGATGGCCCCGTAACGCCAGGTGCTCGAGTCCGGTCCGAGCCGATCTCGCAGCCTGTCGATGGCCTCCCGGAGCGCATCCTCAAGCCAGAGGGCGCGTCCCCGCAGGGGATCAGGGCCAAAGGTGCTGTCCGGGGACCAGAGCCTCTCGATGAGCCGGCTGAGAGGCAACCGAACCTCGTTTGCCTGCGGGGGAAGAACCCGCTCGGAGAAGCGGCGCATCAGGGCCCGTTCCCAGAACACGTACAGCGCCGCAGCCCGGGAATCCGGATCCAGCCTGCCATCCCAGGCTGAGAGCTCCTTCAGCGCCCATTGGATCCGAGGATCGGGCCGGATGCCCTTCAGGAGGGGAAGCAGCATGCGGGCCGGAAGGGCCACGGCGTCATGCTGCAGATCCGCCATATCGGCCAGCGTGAACCGTCGGCCCTGGGAGAGCACTTCCTGAATGCGCGCCATGCGGAAGGGCTCGGCCCACTCGTAGCTCGTCACCGGCTCGTATCCCGGGGGCAGGTTCTCCTCGTTGGCTGTGGCGATCCAGCCGCGGGGCGGATCGACCTCCGCAGGCAGGCGGTCCGGCTCCAGAAACCCGGCCCACTCGTAGCGGCCATCCCCGGGCACGGGCAGTAGCCCGGACCATCCGCGCCGGATGGGGACGATACCCACGGCCTGCCAGCCGATACGGCCCGTCGAATCGGCCCAAAGCAGGTTCTCCGGGGGCGTGCGGAAGAAGAAGGCCGCCGTTCGAAACGCCTCCCAGGATCGGGCACCGGCAAGGCGCAGGCTGGCCAGATAAGGCGCCGCGCCGGCCTCCAGCCAGGCCGCGCGCAGCGCGTAGGCCCGATGCCGCAGCGAGTCCACATACAGCACAGGTCCGTGCCGCGTATAGAAAAGCTCCACGATCACCGCCCCGGCGCCCCGCACCCGGATCGTATCCCGAATCCGGCGCATGGACTCCCATCCGGACCCGTAGCGGTAACGGCTCAGATCCCGGGGGTCGAGCTCGTAGACGTAGAGATCCTCCATATCCACCCCGAAGACGGTCAGGCCCCAGGCGCCCGAACCGTTGTGCCCGATCGCCACCCCGGGCAGGGCGGGCTCGCCGGCGCCCACCAGACGCCACCCCGGACCCTCCAGGTGCACCCAGTAGCGCAGGGAGGGCACTTCGATCCCCCGATGGGGATCATTGGCCAAGAGGGGTCGACGGGAAAAGGAAAGCGCCCCGCTGATTGCCCAGTTGTTGCTCCCCTCCGAAAGCACGTACTCCGGCTCGGCTTCCCGGGCATCCGAGCCGGAACCGGAATCCGATCCGGCCCGGTACGGGGCGAGCACATCCTCCGGAAGGAAAACCACCGCAGACCGATACAGCCGGTAGAGGCGCAGCACGTCCGGTGGTATGGAGCCCAGATCCAGTCCGGGCGCCGGGTTCAGGTCCGGGCGGCGGGGCTCGAATCCGTAGAGCTCCCGGACCCGCTCCGGCCCCAGCAGGGCGACCAGCCGGGCCAGCTGCACCTCGCGCTCCAGGTTGCCGTAGAGCCCGTTGTGTCGGGAGACGACGACCTCCGGGGTCCAGTAGCCGGGCAGAAAGCCCAGCATGCGGAATTCCGGCGGAAGCAGGCTTGTATCCGCCCTCACCTCCCGGACGCGCGCGTTGATCCCCTCGACAAAGGCCCGTATGATCTCCGGTCCACGCTCGTGATAGTGCCGGAGCTCTCTGTCCAGCGAGCCCCGATACGCCAGCAGGCGAGCGGCCCGATCGCGCTCCAGGAATCGGGGTCCGAACACCTCGGCCAGGGTGCCCGTGGCCCGGCGCCGCCAGATCTCCAGCTGAAAGAGCCGGTCCCGGGCGGCCTGATATCCCTGGGCGAAAAACAGATCGTGCTCCGTCTGCGCGTAGATGTGCGGGATCCCCCAGACGTCGATGCGGATCTCAACGGGCTGCTCCAGACCCGGAAGGCGAAGCGTATCGAGCAGAAGCAACAGGACAACGCCTGAGGCCAGCACAGGATTCCTCCTCCGCTGCGGGCATACGGAAGCTAACGGGCTCTTCGGCCAGGGGCAAGCCCGGCGGTGTAACAAAGCCGTCACCGTTGGGGAGGGCAAGCGGACGGGACGACCCGAAAATTCCCCAGAGCGCGCAAGGCGCCCCGCAAGGGGGATTGGTGTGCGCCTTTGCGGGCGGGTTCAGTCCGGGTTCCGGCGGCTGCGGCTGGCCTCAAAGAGGATGCGTTTTTCCTCTTCGGTCAGCGCCTCGTAGCCGTGCTCGCTGATCTTATCCAGGATGCGATCGATCGTGGCCTGATCGACCTCCTCCCTGCCCCCGGATCGGGATCGGACAAGGCGGGCGTCTTCGATGCGGGTCCGGAAATGGCGCGCCTGTTCCCGCTGCCTTCTGCGGCGCTCCCGCCGGTAGCTCCAGGTACGCCACCAGGCATCCAGCGCCCCGAACCGGCCTTCGACGCGCAACAGCGCCCAGCCCGTCAGCGCCCCGCCCACATGCGCGGCGCGCGCAACTCCGTCGGTGGATCCGGCGCTGAGCAGGAGCACGTCAAGCAGGATGAGCCCGAAGACGAAGAAACGTGCCGGTATGGGGGGAAGAAACAGCAGCATAATGGGCGCATCGGGAAAGTAGCGGGCAAAGGCCACCATGACCCCGTATACGGCCCCCGAGGCGCCGATCATAAGCCCGTAGGAGGGGCCCAGGCCCAGAAGCGGCCCGAGCTGACCGAAAAGCAGGTACAACAGGGCTCCCCCTACTCCGCAGAGCAGATAGTAGAGGGCAAACCAGCTCGTGCCCCGCAGCTGCTCCAGCTCCCGGCCAAACCACCAGAGCCAGAGCAGGTTGAAGAGCACATGCCAGAATCCCCCGTGCACGAAGAGATACGTCACCCAGCGCCAGGGCTGGGTAAGCGCCATCAGGGGATCGGCGCTGAAGCCCAGCGCGCGCACAAGCAGCGCGTGCGCCCCCAGCACCTGGGCCAGGAACAGCAGGCCCGTGAGGAGCAGGATCGTACGTAGCGCGCGGGGCATCATGTGAAACGAACGCCGAACCGCCTCACCGAAACGCTCTCCTCCGTAGTACGGCATATCAGGAGACCAGCTCGTCTTCCATTTGCTGTCGCCAGGCCTTGTAGCGACGTCGGTCCCGGTGGCTCCAGAGCCGGATCAACCCATATCCCCAGAGCATGCCCCCCAGATGGGCAAAGCGGGCCACATGGTCCCCGGGCCCGGCCATCACCCCGGCCCAGAGCTCCAGCAGACCGTAGAGCAGAACGAAATATTTGGCCTTGATCGGAAAAAGCAGGTAGAGGTAAATGTACTGGTTCGGAAACTGCATCCCGAAGGCGAGCAGGAGCCCGAAGACGGCCCCCGAGGCGCCGATCACGGGCGCCATCGCATCCCCCCAGAAGGTGCTCACCAGCAGGTGCGTGAGCATGGCCCCGACGCCGCAGAGGAAGTAATAGAACACAAAGCGCCGGCTTCCCCACAGGTTCTCCAGCGGGGCGCCGAACATCCAGAGGGCGAACATGTTGAAAAACAGGTGCGTGAAGTTTCCGTGCAAAAACAGGCTCGTCAGCGGCTGCCAGGGCAGAAAAAGGCCCGTTACGGGATGCCAGAGCGCCCCGTAGCGCAAAAAGGGCTCCTCGAAGACGGGCAGGCTCTGCGCCATGAAGAAAAGCCCGTTGAGGATGAGCAGATGCTTGATGGCCTCCGGAAGCAGTCGCAGTCCCGGGGGTTGATACGCTTCGACCATAACCCCACCTCATCGGACAAGATACGATCTCCCGGGGCAAATGCCCAAATCCCCGGCTGAACTGTCAGCCTGACCGAGGTATCCCGGAATGCTGACGGATCGACAGGCGCTCTTGCGGCTTCGGGCTCCTGGGATCGATTTTTGCTTCCATCGCGCCGACGAACAGCAAAACCCGAAAGACCGCCATGCAGGAGGAAAGACGGGAAGGCCGCCCTGAACAGAACCCCGAGGAAGCGGTGCAGGCCCACGAGGCCAGCTCGGAACAGCCAGGTGAGCGGGATCAGGAGCTGGAGGCGCTTCGCCAGGAGCTGGCTATCCTGCAGGATCAGCTTCTGCGCCGGGCGGCAGACTTCGAGAACTACAAAAAACGCGTCGAACGCGAGCGCCAGCAGCTCATCAACCTGGCCAACGAACGGCTTCTGCTGGCCCTGCTCCCCGTACTGGACGACCTGGAGCGCTCTCTGGAGGCGGCCAGCCAGAGCCGGGATTTCGATTCCTTCTACGAGGGCGTGCGGCTGGTGTATCGGAAGTTTCTCGACGTGCTGCGATCAGAGGGCGTCGAACCTTTCGAGAGCGTGGGCCAGCCGTTCGATTACGAGCAGCATGAGGCCTTCCTGGAGGAGCCCTCTGCAGAGGTCCCTCCGGGCACCGTGCTGCGCGAACTCTCCCGGGGCTATCGCATCCGGGACCGGATTCTCCGGCATGCCCGGGTCGTCGTAGCCCGCGCTCCGGACACGGATCGAACAGAGAGCTCCGATGCCGCGTGATTACTACGAAATCCTCGGCGTCAGCCGGGACGCCACGCTGGAGGAGATCAAGCGCGCTTACCGGCAACTGGCCCTCAAGTACCACCCGGATCGCAATCCCGGGGATAAGGAGGCTGAGGAGCGCTTCAAAGAGCTGGCCGAGGCCTATGCCGTGCTGAGCGACCCGGAGAAGCGGGCTCAGTATGACCGCTACGGGCATGCCGGCCTGCGGGGCTCGGGCGCCTTTGCGGGCGCAAGCCCGTTTGCGGACATCAACGAGATCTTCCGGCAGTTCAGCGATATCTTCGGGGCCGACTTTTTCGGTGACCTCTTCGGAAGCCCGCGCACAGGCGCCCGATCCAGCTCCGGACAGCCCGGATCCGATCTGCGTGTGCGCCTGGCCCTGACCCTGGAGGAGATCGCCACCGGCGCCGAGAAGCGCATCAAGCTGCGCAAATACGTCCGCTGCGCGACCTGCTCGGGAACGGGGCTGCGCCCGCAGGCCCGGGCCGAACGCTGTCCGACCTGTCAGGGCAGCGGGCAGGTGCGCCAGATCGCCCGTTCCTTCTTCGGGCAGGTCATGAGCATCCAGCCCTGTCCGACCTGCTCCGGAGAGGGCCGCATCATCCGGGACCCCTGTCCGCGCTGTTCCGGAGAAGGCCGCTATCGAGATGAGGTCACCGTTACGGTCTCTATCCCCGCGGGCGTCTCGGAGGGTCAGTACCTGACCCTGCGCGCAGAGGGCAACGCGGGCCTGCGCGGAGGGCCGCCCGGCGACCTCATCGTCGTCATCGAGGAAAAAGAACATCCCCTCTTCAGCCGGGACGGAGCGGATCTGTACTACGACCTCTTTATCAGCTTTCCGGATGCCGCGCTGGGCACGGAGGTCGAAATCCCCTCCCTTGTCGGCCCGCCGGTCCGGATCCAGATCGAAGCCGGCACCCCGCCGGGCAAGTTGCTTCGCATTCGGGGCAAAGGGCTTCCGGACCTGCAGGGGCGCGGATCAGGCGATCTCATCGTGCGCGTGCACGTCTGGGTGCCCCAGAAGCTCTCCAGCCGGGAGCGCCAGCTGCTCGAAGAGCTGCGCCGGTCCCCCAACCTGCAGCCTCCGGCGGAGCGCGAAGCGCGCAAAAGCTTCTTCAGCCGCCTCAAGGAGGCTTTTAGCCTCTGATCGGGCAGGGGCGGTCAGGACTTTTTCACAATTCTCTCCGCGATCCAAGCCGTATCTTCCCCTGTTCCCTCGAGCAAGGAGGCCTCGTCCATGCGGAGACGACTTTTCCTTTTCATCGCCCTGTTGCTCGGTCCGGTTTTTCTGCTTCGGGCCCAGCCCACCCCGGCCTCGGCGGCGGAGGCCGTGGATACGGCCGTGATCGAGAAGATCAAGCAAGAGGGGCTTGAGCGCTCTCAGGTCATGCAGATCGCCAGTTACCTGACCGATGTCATCGGCCCCCGGCTTACGGGTTCCCCCCAGATGCGCCTGGCCCTGGAATGGACGCGCGACAAGCTGGCCAGCTGGGGGCTGGAGGCGCGCCTGGAACCCTGGGGCGAGTTCGGCCGGGGCTGGTCGCTGGAACGCTTTTCCGCCCATGTGGTCAGCCCCCAGTACTTCCCGCTGATCGCCTATCCCAGGGCTTGGACGCCCGGATTTCGGAAAAACCCCGTCTCCGGAGAAGTCATATACCTGGATGCGGACACGGAAGAGGAACTGGCCCGCTATCAGGGCAAGCTCAAAGGCAAGTTCGTCCTGATCCGGCCCCCGTTTGAGGTGCGGGCCTGGTTTGACCCCCCGGGTCGGCGGCTGACGGATTCCGAGCTGCTGGAGCTGGCCAATGGCGTGCGTCGGCAGACGGGCGTACCGGCAAACCTCACCCCTGAACAGCGCCAGGCCCTGCAGGCGGCCATGGAGGGCCGGGAGCTCACCCCCGAACAGCGGAGGATCCTGGAGCGCCTGCGCGGCGGCGGGAACGCCTTCCTGCGTCGGAAGATCGACTTTGCGCGCGCCGAGGGCGCGCTGGCCGTGCTCGATCACGGAAACAAGGGCGACGGCGGCACCGTCTTCGTCCAGGGTGGGGGATCGCGCAACCCCTCGGATCCGGAAACGATCCCGCAGATCGTGCTCGCCATCGAGCACTACGGCCGCATCTACCGGATGCTCCAGCAGGGGGTGCCGGTGCGCATCGAGATGGAATACCGGGCCCGCTTCCATGACGAGGACCGGATGGGCTATAACACGATCGCCGAAATCCCGGGCACGGATCCGGAGCTCAAAGACGAGCTCGTCATGCTCGGGGCGCACCTGGACTCCTGGCATGCGGGCAGCGGGGCCACGGATAACGCGGCCGGCTCGGCCGTGATGATGGAGGCCGTGCGCATCCTGAAGGCCATCGGCGTCCAGCCCCGGCGCACGATCCGGATTGCGCTCTGGACCGGCGAGGAGCAAGGCCTGCTGGGCTCGCGGGCCTATGTGTCCCGGCATTTTGCCCGCCGCACCGAAGACGGCCGGCTGGAGGTGACGCCGGAATACGAAAAATTCTCCGTCTACTTCAACCTGGACAACGGCACCGGACGCATCCGCGGTGTCTACCTGCAGGGCAACGAGGCCGTGGCCCCGATCTTTCGCGAATGGCTCCGCCCGTTCCATGACATGGGGGCCGCGACACTTACGCTCAACTCCACCGGGGGCACAGATCATCTGGCCTTCGACGCCGTGGGCCTGCCGGGCTTTCAATTCATTCAGGATCCGATCGAGTACAGTCCGCGCACCCACCACTCGAACATGGACACCTTCGAACGCCTGCAGGAGGAAGACCTCAAGCAGGCGGCCGTGATCGTGGCCAGCTTCGTCTATCAGGCCGCCATGCGGGACGCCAAGATCCCCCGCAAGCCGATCTCCCTGCCCCTGGTGCGCACCGCGGCGAACTGAGCGCGCGGCAGGCAACAGGGCCGGGCTGTCTTTGCCGGGCGGGGCGGCCGTATCTTTGCCGCATGCGGCAGACGCCTTCTCCGACGGACACCGCGGCCAGGCCGCGTACAGGGCCGGCCTACCTGGTCCTGGCGCTGGCCTTCTTCGATAACCTCTCCATACTGCCCGTGCTTCCCGATTACGCCGCCCGGCTCGGGACGAGTCCCGCCCTGATCGGCCTGATCGTGGCCGCCTACTCAATGACGAACCTGCCGGGGAACGTACTCTTTGGGCATCTGGCGGACCGATACGGCCGAAAACCCCCGCTTTTGATCGGCCTTCTGGGCACGGCCCTGGTGCTAGTCGGATATACCCACGTGCGCAGCCCCCTGGAACTGCTCCTGCTCCGGGCGCTGCACGGCTTTACCGCCTCCCCGCTGACGCCGGCCGCGGTGGCCGCCATCGCAGACCAGAGCCCCGGGGGGGAAACCCGGGCTCGAGCTGCCGGCCGCATCGGCGCCGTCATCGGCCTTGTGGCCACCCTGGCCCCTCCGAGTGGGGGCATTATCGCAGAACGCCTCGGCCCAGAAGGCCTTTTCTGGATCCTTTTCGGACTCCTGATCGCCTGCATCCTGGTAGTGGGGATCCGGTTTGCGGAGACGCTTGAGCCCATCACGCCGGGTGGCCCTGTCCCGGCGCCCTGGACCCTGCTCCGGGATCCCAGACTGCTCAGCGTCTACACGGGCGCACTCGGGCTGACCTTCGCCATGGGGGTCGTTACGGTCTACATGCCCCTGCTGGTGCTCCGGGCCGGATACGGGGTACAGACAAGCGGGATGGCCTTCGGCTTTTTTTCCCTCCTGGCCGTGCTCTTCATGCTCCTGTTGCGCGACCGAGGTGGACAAACCACGGTGCAGTGGCGGCGCCTGCACCTGGGCTTTTTGGGGCTGGCCCTGGGCCTCCTGCTGCTTGAAGAGGAGCGGGCGGTGTTGTTCGGCGCCATGGGGCTCTTCGGATCCGGCTTCGGGCTTCTTTTTCCCGCCCTCACCGTGCTCCTGCAGGCCTACTGCCCGCCCGGGAGTCGGGCAGCGGCCCTGGGGCTGTTCTTCGCCCTCTATTCTCTGGGGATCATCCTGGGGCAGACGAGCGCGGGGCTGTTGCTGGAAGCCAACCTCCCGCCCCATCGGGCGGCCTCGGTGCTGGCCCTGCTAGTGAGTCTGCTTGTCGGGCTCCTGCGCCGGAGGGGCTAGATGTACTTGTCCCCGCGCACCACGTGCACCGGGATCACATAAGCGATCACAGCAAAGTGCGGGAAATAGGCCTCGGCCAGACGCTCAAACATCCGATCGGCCACCTCCGGGGAGACGATGGCCTCGATTTTGACGTTTTTCCCCTCCCACTCGCTGGCCCGCACACCCCGCGAGCCCTCTCCGGTCACCTCGGTCTTCGTGTAGCCCCGCGCTCCCAGAGACCGCAGATCCCGGATGAGGCGCTCTTCGAGCACGCGCTCGGCAACGATGGTCAATAGCTTGAGTTCAACGGCAGAAACCATCTCCTATCCTCCGATCAGATGCGCCAGCCAGAAGTAGAGCGGAATGCCCAGGGTGAGGTTGAAGGGGAAGGTAATGCCGAGCGAGGCCGTCAGGTAATAGGTCGGGTTGGCTTCCGGAAGGGCGATGCGCACGGCGGCCGGGGCGGCGATGTAGGATGCACTGGCCACCATGGCGCCCAGCACAGCGCTGCCCCCCACGGACAGGCCCGCCCAAGAGCCCAGCAGTACGCCAAGGGCTCCGTGCAGCATGGGCACCAAAACGCCAAATCCGATCAGAAACGGCCCCACCCGTCGGAGATCACGCAACCGGCGTGCGGCCACCATCCCGAGCTCAAGCAAAAAGAGCACCAGCGCGCCCTGAAAGCCGGAGACGAAAAACGGCGCCACGGCCGCAAAACGCTCCGGACCAGCCAGGTAGCCCACCCCCACTCCGCCCAGGAGCAGGAACACACTGGGGCCCGTCAGGACCTCGTGCAGGGCCTCTGACCAGGAAGCCGCCCCCGGGGTGCGCATGCGCACCAGGAGCAGGGCCACGACGATCGCGGGAACCTCCAGAAGGGCCACCAGCGTGGGCATGAACCCCTCCTCCGGTACGCCCAGGGAGCGGCCGAAGCTCTGCGCGGCGATAAAGGTTACGGCCGAAACCGATCCGTAGTGGGCCGCGATGGCCGCCGCGTTGATGCGGTCAAAGCGCCCCAGTCGACGCAGAATCCCGTAAGCGCTCACCGGCGTGATCAGGCCCAACAGCACAGTGGCCAGCGCCGGAGCCCAGAGCTGAGCCAGGGAAGCATGCCGCAGCTCTACCCCACCCTTCAGGCCGATGGCCAGAAGGAGGTAGATCGACAGGGCCCGGTAGAGCTCCTCAGGAAACCCAATCGGGCTTCTGAGGAGCGTGGCCAGCATACCCAGAGCGAAGGCGAGCACGATGGGCGAAAGCAGGTTGCCCGTTAGCGCACCGAGAGCGTCCATATGCTTATGCTCCTGCCTTGGGATGCTCAAGCGACAACCATCCCCGCCGGAGCATGAGCTCCGCGTTCAGGATCGCCGCTCCGGCCGCGCCGCGAATCGTGTTGTGCACCAGGGCCACAAAGCGCACATGCCCCACCGCACAGGGCCGAATGCGACCGATACTGACCTCCATGCCCGCTCCGAGATGGGCGTGGAGCCGCGGCCGGGGCGCGTCCTGCTCGGAGAGGACCCGGATCGGCCGCCCTGGGGCTGAGGGAAGCCCCAGATCCGCAATCGGACTCCGGTAGGCAAGCCAGCAGGCACGAACCGCCTCCGCATCGGCCTCACGTCTCAGGCGCACCGATACGCAGAGCAGATGCCCATCCAGTACAGGCACCCGATTGGCCTGTGCGCTGATGCGCAGATCGGCGGGTTCGATGCGCTGCCCCCGGAGATCGCCCAGGATCTTGAGCGGTTCGGTCTGCAGTTTCTCCTCTTCGGCCGGGATATAGGGGATCACATCGCCCAGTATGTCGAGCGCGGAAACACCCGGATACCCGGCCCCGCTTACGGCCTGCAGCGTGGTCACCTCGACGGCCTCCAGGCCAAAGCGCTCCTGCAGAGGCCGAAGGGCGAGCACAAGTCCGATCGTCGAGCAGTTCGGGTTGGTCACGATGCAGCCCGGGGCAAAGTCCTCCTGAAAGGCAAGCAACTCCAGATGGTCGGCGTTAACCTCGGGCACGAGCAGGGGCACCCCGGGGTGCATGCGGAATCGGCTCGCGTTGGAGACGACCACATATCCCGCCCGGGCCAGACGGGGCTCAAGCTCCTCAGCCGAGGCGGCATCCAGCGCGGAAAAGACGACCCGCACCCCCTCGGGGATCTCCTCTGCCGTTAGAACCGACATTTCGGCCACGGACTGCGGGATCGGGTCCGGGAGCAACCACCGAACCGCTTCTCGGTAAGGCCGGCCTGCGGAGCGGGCGCTGGCTATCACGGCCTGCAGGGCAAACCAGGGATGATGGGCGAGCAGACGCACCAGATGCTGCCCCACAACACCGGTTGCCCCGAGGACGGCAACCGGCAGGCGTGACTCACGCATGGGCTTCCCTTTGTCCTTAACCGGGGCAAATTTCCAAACGCGGATCCGCAACCGACAACGCCGCCCATCGGCAGGAAGGGTGCGAGAGGTCATCCTGACAGGTAGCGGGCCAGAAAAGCGCCCCTGCCGAGCACCTCATCGGCGCCGGCCTGCCGGGCCTGCCGGGCCTGATCACGATCCAGGTGGGGTCCAAAGGCGACGATGCGGCATCGGGGGAAACGGGATCGGGCCTCCGCTATGGCGGCGATGGCCTCCGGGGCGGTCAGATCCACCCAGAACTGCTCGGGCTCGGCCGCACCCCCCAGCTCGGCGGCCCGTTCCATCCAGCGGACCTGAACCCCGGCGCCGGCCAGAGCAGACTCGATGCGGGAGCGCCACAGCAGATCTGCCGTAAGCACCAGAAGCATCAGGAGGTCGTGATCACTCCGGCCAGCAGGTTGTAGAGCAGCATGAGCAGCACGATCCCGGCCAGCAGGCGCCAGCGCCGAAAGGCGCCCATCCACTCCGATTCCGATCCGCGGGAGAGCGCCTCCAGGGCGCGCCGGAAGGAGGCGTTGGCCACCCCCTGCAGGACCACCGCCACCAGGCCCAGCAGGATCTTGAGGTGAAAGAGCCCGCCTCGGGTGCCGAAAACCGTACCGAACCCGATCGTAAAGAGCATGCCCACCCCGGCCAGCAGAACGAGCGCCAGGCCGGCGTGGATGACGATCCGGTCAATATGGCGGTGTATGCCCGCATACGCGAGCCGCACAGGCACTTCGGCCTCTCCATAGGCGCGGGCAAGCAGGTATTCGGCTACGAGGGCCCCGAACCAGAGGCTGAAGCCCACCACATGCAGCACCCGGAAGACCGTGCTCAACGTGTAGGCGTCCATTACAGGCTCCGATGCACGTCAAAAGATTCCAGGATCTCTACGAGTCGGGACAGAAAAGCGGCCCCCATGGCTCCGTCGATGAGCCGATGGTCGTAAGAGAGCGAGAGATACATCATATGGCGGATGGCGATCACGTCCCCATAGTCGGTTTCCACGACCACGGGGCGTTTTTTGATCTGGCCTGTGGCCAGGATGGCCACCTGAGGTTGGTGAATAATGGGCGTGCCCATGAGGCTGCCCAGGCTGCCCACGTTGGTCAGCGTAAAGGTGCCCCCTTCGAGTTCCTCGGGCTTCAGTTGTTTGTTGCGCGCCCTTGTGGCCAGATCATGGATGGCCCGGGCCAGCCCGAGCAGGTTGAGCGCATCGGCGTGTCGGATGACGGGCACGATCAGTCCGGTCTGCCCGATGGCCACGGCCACCCCGATATGGATGTCTCGCTTGAGCAGGATGCGGGTTCCGTCTATGGAGGCGTTCAGGTAAGGAAACTCCTTGAGCGCCCGCACGAGGGCCTCGACGAAAATGGGCGTATAGGTGAGCCGGAAGCCCTCTCGACGCTCGAACTCCTCCTTATGGCGCTCGCGCCACTGCACGATACGCGTCACATCGGCTTCCGCAAAGGAGGTCACATGGGGAGCCGTCTGCTTGCTTCGGACCATATGCTCGGCGATGAGCCGACGCATGCGGTCCATTTCGATGATCTCGACCCGATCTCCATAAGTGGGCGCGACCGGAGCGGGCTCCGCGGGGGCGGGCTCCATAGAGGGCGCCGGTTCCGGTTCCCGAACGGGTCGCTCCACAGGGGCAGGAGCCAGACCGGCACGGCGGCGTTCCAGGTAGGCCAGCACATCCCGCTTGGTCACCCGTCCGCCGGCTCCAGACCCCGGAATGGCCTCCAGCTCCTCCAGGGAGATGCCCTCGGCCCGGGCGATCGAGCGCACCAGGGGAGAGTAAAAGCGGCCTGAAGGCCCCATCCGCCGGGGAGGGGTCTGCCCCGCGGGGGCGCGATGGCCGTCGGTTTCAGCGGGCGCGGAAGCCACAGGGGCCGGCTCGATCGGCTTCAGGGCCGGTTCGGCCTCGGGCTGCGATGGGGCCGGCGCCGATTTTGGCATAGCGGCCTCGGAAACCTCGGTCTCGATGCGGGCGATCACCGTGCCCACGGGAACGGTCTGTCCCTCGGGCACCAGGATCTCCCGAAGCACTCCGGATGCCGGAGAGGGCACCTCGGAGTCCACCTTGTCCGTGCCGATCTCCAGCAGGGTCTCGTCGCGCTCGACGCGATCGCCGGGACGCTTCCGCCACACCAGCACGGTGCCTTCTGTGATGCTTTCGCCCATTTTGGGCATTACCACATCCACGATCGCCATAGCTGCTCTTGTCCCCTTATCGCATCACCTGGGCCGAAGGGCCCCGCTCCAGGGAGCGCAGATAGGCCACCAGCGAGCGGATCTGCAGTTCCGTAAGCGGTCCCCCCCGGGAGCGGGCAAAACCGGGCATCATGCGCTGTTTGCGCTCATCCGGCGTACCCAGGGCAATCATAGCTTCCAGCTGTCGGTCCGTGCGCTGTTGGAGCAACGCGCGCGTCAGCTTCGGACCCGGATGGGCCTTGCCGTCATCGTATCCGGCCGGACCGTGACACATCTGACAGACGGCCTCGTAGAGCTCCGCACCCAGCAACCCCTGCGCCGGATCGGCATGACAGCTGCGGCAGGAGCCCTCGAAAAGGGACCCGTGTCCCATCGCGCCCCTCTCCGCCATGGCGCCGGGGGCGGGAAGCCGGGGATGCTCGATGATCTCCGCCTCGACGACGAGCGTCTTCAGGTACTGCTCCGGATCGTTGGAGTACACGGTGATGGTTTTCTGCACAAAGCCCAGCTTACCCTCCGTGTCCAGGCGCACCTGCAGATGGCCCGTCTCCCCGGGGGCGAATTCCGTCTTGTCGAGCACCACCGCCGTACAACCACAGGAGGCGCGCAGGTCCCGGATGCGCAGCGGGCCCCGGCCCGCGTTGCGGAAGCGGAAGACATAAACCGGGGCCTGGCCGGTGATGACCTGCCCGAAGTGATGTCGCTCGTGTTCGAAGACGATCCGGGCCCCGTTGCGCACGTCTTCTTCCGTGGGCCGGTAGAGCGCCCCCTCCGGCTCCCCTCCGGTCAGGAAAGTCGAGCCCCGGAGCCGGAGCTCCAGTTCCGGCACGTCGGGGTGGTCTGTCTGCAACCGGATCCGGAACGCAAAGGGGCCTTCTTCGGAGAGCGCGGCCGTATCGAACCACACCTGCACGGGGGCCACTTCGTCGCGGAACAGGGGCACGGCGGGCAGGGCCAGCCGCACCGCGTGCGTATCCGGCAGGCCCTCCAGGCGCCATCCGGTAAAGAGCACGGGGCGAGAGCCCGTGTTCTGCACCCGGAACGTATGCGCGAGCACCGATCCGCGCCATACCCTGCCCCAGTCGTGCTCCGTGCCGTCCCAGAGCAAGGGGCCGGTGCGCACGGCCTGCGCCGGATCCAGGGGACGGAAGCGAACCTCCCCTTCGATGAAGAGCACGATCTGGGCCGGCTCGCCGTCGGTGACCACGACGGCGGACTTGCGAAACGGTCCGGGACGGCCGCGGGAGTCGAAGGCCAGCGTCACCGCCCCCACCCCGCCGGGCGGGATGGGCTCGCGCGTCCATTCCGGAGCCGTGCACCCGCAGGAGGGCTGCACGGCCAGAATGCGCAGGGGTCCGGTGCCCACGTTCTCGATCTGAAACGTATAGCGGGGTTCTTCGCCCTCGTAGACCACCCCGAAGTTGTGCGTCGTCTTCTCAACCCTGGCCTTGCCCTCTCCGAGCGGTCGCTCCTCACCTTCGGCGCGCAGGCCGAGCGTAAAGAGCGCCCCCAGCAACAGGGCGGAGAAAACCAGACTGATGACCCGGGCTTTCATGGGCCGCTTCCTCCCCATTTAGTATCGGGCCAGATCGCGCATGGCCCGGTATACGGTCTCTTCCTGCGGCAGGACGGCCCGCTCCAGTACATCCGCATAGGGAATGGGCGTAAACTGCCCGGCGTGTCGGCGCACGGGCGCGTCCAAGTACTCGAAGGCCTGATCGGCGATCTGCGCGGCGATCTCGGCGCCAAACCCCACAAATTCCACGTCCTCATGCAGCACGAGCACCCGTCCGGTTTTGCGCACCGAGGCGAAGACGGTCTCCATATCCAGGGGCACGATCGTGCGCAGATCGATAACCTCGGCCTCGATGCCCTCTTCCTGGGCGAGCCGTTTGGCCGCATTCAGCGCCATGTAGAGCACAAGCCCATAGGTGACCACGGTCAGATCCCGGCCCGGACGCACCACGGCTGCCTTGCCGAAGGGCACCAGATAATCCGCATCCGGTTCAGGCCGACGCGCGGCCGCATGCCGATAGAGGCCCTTGTGTTCCAGAAACAGCACGGGATCGCGCAGCCGGATCGCCGTCTTGAGCAGCCCTTTGGCATCGGCGGCGTTGGAGGGAAAGGCGATATACCAGCCCGGAAAGTGGGCAAAGGTGGCCTCGATGTTCTGGCTGTGGCAGAGTCCCCCGTGGATGTACCCCCCCACGGGCACGCGCACCACCACGGGCGCCTCCCAGCCGCCGTTGGACCGGTATCGGATCACGGAAAGCCCGTTGCGCAGCTCCGACATGGCCGGCCAGATGTAGTCGCCGAACTGGATCTCAACGACAGGCTTAAAGCCCCGCAGGGCCAGGCCAATGGCCGTGCCGATAATGGAGGCCTCAGCCAGCGGGGAATTGAAGCACCGATCCGGTCCGAAACGCTCCGTAAGCCCGCGCGTGGCGGTAAAGACCCCGCCTTTGGGTCCGGCCACGTCCTCCCCGTAGACGAGGATGCGCGTATCACGGGCCATCTCCTCATGCAGGGCGTGGTTGATGGCATCCACCATGACGATGGGCTCCCCTGAGGGCTCGGAGGCTTCGTAGGTGAGCTCCAGGGTGCCTTCGAAGAAGACATGCCGCTTTACCGTGGCCGGGTCCGGATCGGGGCGAGATTCGGCCCAGTCGGCCGCCTCATCGACCAGACGACGCACCTCGGCGCGCAGGGCCTCCAATTCCGCCTCCTCAATTAGCCCGACCCGGAGCATAGCCTCCTCCAGACGCCGGATGGGGTCGCGCCGCCGATCCGCCTCCAGTTCCTCTTCGGAGCGGTACTTGCGGTGGTCGTCGCTGGAGGAATGCGGCAACAGGCGCACCACATGGGCGTGGAGCACAACGGGCCCCTTCCCGGACCGGGCCAGGGCAACGGCCTCCCGGGCCACGGCCCAGGAGGTGAAGAAGTCCGTGCCGTCAAACTCCATCACGCTCACCCCTTCGTAGCCGCGCGCGATGCGGGAAATGCCGCTCCACTCCCCGCTTCCGGCCGTCTGCTGCCAGACGGGCACGCTGATGGCGTACTTGTTGTCCTGCACCACAAAAAGCACAGGCAACCGTTCGCGCGCCGCCCAGTTGAGCGCCTCATGCCATACGCCCTGGCTTGTTCCCCCCTCCCCGATGCCCGTGTAGACGACCTCATCGAGCCCGAGCCGCCGGATGCCCATGGCGCAACCCACGGCGGGCAATAGCTGGTTGCCCACAGAACTCGACGGGGAGACGATGCGCAGCTCCGGATAGCTGAAGTGCTCCGGCATCTGCCGGCCGCCGGAGCTGGGATCTTCGGCCTTGGCCAGGTGCGCCAGCAGGGCGTGCTCCGGGCGCATGCCCAGCTGAAGCACCAGCGTCAGGTCCCGGTAGTAGGGAAAGACCCAGTCCTTGCCCGCAATCAGATTGGCCCCCAGGGCGACCTGCACGGCCTCGTGTCCAGAAGTGCCGATGTGAAAAGCGCCTTTGCCCTGCTTGAGCAGCATGAGCATCTTTTCATCCAGGCGCCGGGCCGTGAGCATGGTCCGGTAGAACCGGAGCAACTGCTCGCGGTCAAACTCTTCTATGCGCGCGGCTGCGGGCAGGGTGGTCACCTCCCCGTTCCCATTGGCGCCGAGCGCGTTCTGCCTTCTGCGTGCCATGGCGATGTGTTCCGGGGTTTGCAAGCGAGGGCAAAATAGAAACCCCTCTTCCTGCCGTGCAAGGATAGCCCCCGGCCCCGGGGCTTGGCTCTCCGCCGGGGATGGGCGTAAATTCACAGGACCAGAAGACGGCTTCCCCAACCGTGCATCGGGCCACCGTTCGCCTCATCAACGCGGTCTTTTACGCTCACCATGGCGCCTTTGCCGAAGAGCACGCCCTGGGCGGTCGCTACGAGGTGGATCTGGAGCTGGAGCTCGACATCGAAGAGGCGGCCCGGAGCGATGATCTGGCCCGAACGGTCGATTATGAGCGCCTCTACCGGTTCGTAGGCCAGGTGGTGCTGGAAAACCGGTTCCGGCTTCTGGAGCGCCTGGCCTGGCGCATCGCCCACGCCGTGCTGGAGGCCTTTCCCCGGACGTTTTCGGTCGAGGTCCGGGTCCGCAAACCCAATCCGCCCGTGGGGGGTGTGTGCGATTACGCCGAGGTTGTGTACCGATGCCGGCGGCCTACATCGGGGTAGGGTCGAACCTGGGAGATCGGGAGGGCAATCTGGAAAGAGCCGCCCGGATGCTTGCGCGCACCCGCGGCGTCTGGTTGCTCCGACGCAGCCGAACGTACGAATCCCCTCCCCACGGCCCCTCCCAGACGTATTTCTACAACCAGGTCTGGGAAATCTGGACCGACCTGGAGCCCGAACCCCTGCTGGATGCGCTGCTTGCCATAGAGGCCCGCATGGGTCGTCGCGCCGATCGACCCCGCTGGGCCCCCCGGGTGATCGATCTGGACCTGTTGCTGTACGCGGATCGGGTTTCCGTTTCGGATCGCCTGCAGCTGCCCCATCCCCGGATGCGGGAGCGCGCCTTCGTGCTCGAGCCCCTGCTCGAGCTGCTGCCCGAGGGGCGGGATCCCGTCACCGGACTTTCGTTCCGGGAGCTGCGCGCCCGAGTGGGCCATATGCCGTTGGCCGTGGTCGATGGAGCCCACCTGCTATGCCACCCTCTTTACCGGTAGAACTGCGCTACATAGCCGTCGAAGGCGTCATCGGGGCGGGGAAAACGAGTCTGGCCCGCCTGCTGGCCGATCGGCTCGAGGCCCGGCTCATTCTGGAGGCCTTCGAAGAAAACCCCTTTCTGCCCCGGTTCTACGAAGACCCCGCCCGGTATGCCTTTCATACCCAGCTGGCCTTCCTGGCCAGCCGCTACCGACAGCAGCTGGAGCTGCGCAAGCTCGATCTGTTCGCCCACCAGGTGGTCAGCGATTACCTCTTTGACAAAGACCGCATCTTCGCCCACCTGAACCTGCAGGGCGAGGAGCTGGCCCTCTACGAGGCGCTTTTTGCGCTCATGGTCACCCAGGTTCCCATCCCGGACCTGGTCGTCTACCTGCGGGCAAGCGTGGATCGGCTTCTGGAGAACATCCGGCGGCGGGGACGGCCCTATGAGCAGCACATCTCCCGAGAATACCTGGAGGCGCTCGCCCAGGCCTACGACTTCCACTTCCTCCGCTATCGACGCTCGCCCCTGCTCATCGTGGACGTCACGGAGCTGGATTTTGTCCACCACCCCCGGGACCGCGACCTGCTTCTGGAGCAGATCCTCTACCGTCCGCACCGGGGCACGGAGTATCTTACCCTGTCCGGATAAGAGGGGCCCCATGGCTCGATTGTTCTTCTGGATCGCGCTGTTGTATTTCGCCTACCGGTTCGTGCGTTACCTGCTCTCCAGACCCCAGCCGAATCGGAAGCCGATAGAGGATGCCGAATACGAGGAGCTGCCATGAAACGCCTCTTGCTCTGCGCTCTGCTGCTGGGCCTGGGGGCCCATGAGGCCTGGCCCCAGAGCGAACGGGAGCGCGAATACATTCGTCGGGTCGACGAGGCCCATCTGGCCCGCGTGGTACGCGACCTGGTGGGCTTCGGCCATCGGCTGGGCGGAAGCCCATCCAATGAACGGAGCGCCTCCTATCTGCTGGGCGCCTTTCGGGCCATGGGGTTGGAGGCGGAAATCCGGATCGATCCTCCCCGGCTGAGCTGGTGGTTCGATACGTTTGCCGTGCGCGTGCTCTCCCCGGAGGCGCGCACGCTGAGCCATCCCTGGCCGGCTCCGTATTCGCCGAGCGGAGAGGGGGACTCGGTCGCCGTGGTGCTCCTGCCCCCGGAGGGGCCGATCCCGGAGGTGCGCGGCAAGGCCGTGCTCATCGAGGGCCTGGGCCGGAACCCGACGGCCCTCTACGACACGCTCGTGGCCCGGGGGGCTGTGGCCCTGCTCACGGATGCGCCCCGCTGGGAGGGGGCGTACACGGAATGGGCCTTCATCAGCCGCCTGCCGGCCCGAGAAAGCAACGCCATCCCCATGTTCTGCCTGGCCCGCCGTGACGGGGACTGGATCCGGGAGCGGCTGGCTCGGAACGAGCCCGTCTGGATCGCCTTTTTCCTGCGTGCGCACCGGAGCCACAGAAGCCCCTGGACGGTGGTGGCCACGCTGGCCGGCCAGGAGCCGGACTACTATCTGGTCTGCGCGCACGGGGACGGGGATTCCGGCGGGCCGGGGGCGGATGACAACGCCTCCGGGGTGGCCGCTACGCTGGAGATCGCGCGCGTACTCGCCGAACAGGTGCGCTCGGGCCAGCTACCCAGACCCCGATACACGATCCGGTTTGCCATCTGGGGAAGCGAATACGCCTCCACGGAGGCGTTCGTGCGCACCGAATTCGAGGCGGGCCGACTCGGGCTCCTGCGCGGGGTGTTCAACTTCGATCAGGTGGGCACGGGGGCTCAGCGGCGCGCCCTGTATTTTGAATCCAACGACATCCCGCACAACGAGCCCATCCTGCGGCTGCTGGAGCAGATCGGCCGCACCTATGCCGGAAAGCCCGGCTTCTGGGAGGAAGCCTACACCAATCCGAGCCAGGGGGGAACGGACTCCTACGTCTTCCTGCCCGATTACCTGCGCGATCGGCTCTCGCTTCCGGGCGCGGAGGCGATCCGCATTCCCTCGACGACGATCTACACGGCGGCCTGGAACCGTCCGGCCCGATTACCCCAGACGCCGGGCTGGGGACCTCCGGATACGGTCTGGATCGACTATTCGCGCTACTATCACTCCTCGCTCGATGTGCCGGAACTGACCACGGACCGGGAGCCGTTCCGCATGGCCTGGGCCGCGCGCGCCGTGGGTATCGCCCTGCTGCGGCTGGCCTGGCCGGAAGCGCCTCTGCGGATCAGATCCCCGCGGCGATGAGCAGTTCGATATCCCGATGGGGCAGTTCGAGCTGAGAGGCCAGGTGCTTTTTCGTAATGTAGCGGCGGTAGGCGTAGGTGCCCGAACGCAGGCTCACGCTGCGCCAGAGCGCATCGTTGAGGCTGCCCGCCTCCCCGATCTCCAGCAGGAGAGGTAGCAGTACGTTCGTAAGCGCCAGCGAAGCCGTTCGGGCCACGGCGGCGGGCATATTCGGCACGCAGTAGTGGATCACCCCGTGCTCGACGTAGACGGGGCGCGATAGCGTGGTGGGTCGGCTCGTCTCGATGCAACCGCCCTGGTCGATGACCACGTCCACGATCACAGATCCGGGCTTCATAGAGGCCACCATGGCCTCGGTAACCCAGATCGGGGCCCGATATCCGGAGCGCATCACGGCTCCGATGAGCACATCGGCCGAACGAACCGCGCGCGCGATGTATTCCGTGTTCGCCATGGCCGTGATCACCCGCCTGTCCAGCGCGTTCTCGATGCGGCGGAGTGCCGACAGGTTATCGTCCAGAATCACGACCTGCGCGCCGAACCCCAGCGCTGTGCGCGCGGCATATTCGGCGATCGTGCCGGCGCCCAGAATGACCACCGTGGCCGGCGGCACCCCGGATATGCCCCCGAGGACGATGCCCTGCCCGCCCTGGGGGCTCTCCAGGTAGTGGGCGGCGATCTGGACGGAAAGGCTGCCGGCGATTTCGTGCATCATGCGCACCAGGGGGAAGGAGTGCTCGGCGTCCTGGATGAACTCATAGCCGATCCCGGTCACGTTGCGATCCACCAGGAGGCGGAAGAAATCCGGCGGCGTTACCCCCAGGTGCACGGCCGACAGCAGGACCTGTCCATCTCGGAAAAGGACGTATTCCTCGGGGGTGGGCGGGGCGATTTTGACGATGATCTCGCTTTTCTCGTAGAGCTCTTCGGCCGAGAGGGCGATCTCTGCGCCGAGCTCGACGTACTCGCGATCCTCGTAGCGGCTCAGCAGCCCGGCGCCTTTCTGCACAAAGACCTGATGTCCGTTAGCCACCAGCACCCCCACGGCGTAAGGCACCAGAGAGACGCGCCGTTCCTCGTTGGCCACCTCCCGGGGCACCCCGATGCGATAGGAGGCGCGCTGTCGGTGCAGTCGGGCGGGCCGTTCCAGCGCGACCGCCTCCCATGCCGGGGTTATGCTCTGGCCCGAATGCGCTTCCATGCCCGTATTCCGAAAATCCCGAGCTGAGAAGTTAGGGGATTTCCCCCACCCCCCGCAAAGCCCCTCCGCCGTCGGGCAGCGCGAGCCCTCTTGCCCGCCGGTAGGCGCGAAACGCTTCGAGGCGTTTTCGGTCGAGTTCTTTGTAGAGCCATCCGGGCCGACCCCGGGGCAGGGTTTTCATCAGCTCCCCCCAGCGCACCCGCCCGGGTGCGGCCTCCGCAGGGTCGACGATCGCGCTCGCCCCGCCGGCCCCGCGCCGGCCGTCCCAGTAGCGGGCACGGTCGCTGACGGCCACCACGCAGAGCCGTTCCTGAGCCCGCACCAGCGCCAGGGCATGCCAGAGTCGACGCGCGTAGGCCCGGCGTCCGGCGTGCAGCACGACCGTATCGGCCGGCACGACCAGCAGGTCCACACCCTCCGGGATGAGCGTCCCATCCCACAGGTCGGCGCAGATGAGCACCCCCACACGCCAGGCTCCTATGGAAAAGCAACTCGCCCCCTGGCCGGGCTCTACCCCCCGCTGACGCTCATGCTCCATAGGCCGGCGCTTGTCGTAGTAGCCGAGCATCTGGCCGTCCGGGCCGAAACAGAGCGCCCGATTGCGGATCCGTCCCTCCTCCTCGCGCACGGGCACCGATCCGCCCACGAGATAAATCCCCAGCTCGCGGGCCCGATCCCTGAGCCATCGGTACGGGAACGACCGCCACCAGGGTTCCGGCTCCTGCGGCACATACCAGTACTCCGGCAACACCACAAGCAGAGGATCGGCCCTGCAGGCCTGACGCACCGCATACAGGTGCCCGGCCAGGAGCTCTGCGGCGGCCTGCGCCTGCAGCGCGGAGAGGAGCGGTTGCAGTACAGCGACCGTCATGTGCGCGCCAGACTGGCCGAACCGACCAGGAAAGCCACCAGACCCAGCCAGAACCCCCAGGAGGTAAGGGAAAAGAACAAAAACGGCCCGCCGTACCAGATCCAGCACAACAGGAACAGCAAGGCCCCATAGAGCAGGGGAACAAGCGCCACCAGATCACCCAGAAACGGGGGCATAGGCCTGCGCAGAAGCACGAAAAGCAGGAGCAGGAGCGTAGAGATCGTCCACCACAACGGCCCGACGGCAAAGGTCCACTCCTTGAGCCCCATACTCGGGGCCAGCTCCTGCAAGGCGGGCAACCAGCGCACCACGTCCAGCGCGCTGTATCCGCTGCGCCAATCCAGCACGTCGACCGGTATCCAGCGCCCCGGAATGGCCAGCGGATCCGGAAGGCGTCCCACAAAGGCCTCATTGAGGCTCCGGTAGGAGAGACGAACAAAGGGTACCAGGAGGGAAAAAAGGCCCACCAGGGTGGCCAGACGCGCCACGCCTGTGGCACCCCATCCGAGCACAGAGGGAGAAGGAGAGGTTTTTTCCACCGTCAGGCTCCCGCACTCCAGCACAAAACTACGTCGCGATCGAAGACCGAACAAGCCTCTCGCGGCCGCCCTTCCGGATAGGGGCCCTGCCGCACCGAGTCCGGCTTGCTCACCCTCCGGGCGCGATGATATATTGTTTTTTGATGCGCGAACGCGAACGGCCCATCCGCGTACTGATCGCCAAGGTCGGCCTGGACGGACATGACCGGGGCGCGCGGGTCATCGCCGCCGCTCTGCGGGATGCGGGCATGGAGGTCATCTACACGGGCCTGCGGCAGACGCCCGAGGCCGTTGTGCGCACGGCCATCGAGGAAGACGTGGACGTGATCGGAATCTCCAGCCTGAGCGGCGCACATATGACCATCTTTCCCCGCGTGCTGGAGCTCATGCGCGCGCACGGGCTCGATGACGTGCTTCTGACCGGAGGGGGCACAATCCCCCCCGAAGACGCCGCCCGCCTGGAGGCCATGGGCGTGGGCCGGCTCTTTCCCCCCGGCACGCCCATGCGGGAGATCACGGACTACATTCGATCCTGGGTGCTTGAGCACCGCCGTTCCCCCGCCTCCAGCTGAGGGAGTTAAAACAGGCGCACTATCCCCCGCAGGTACCGTCCGGGGTTTTGCCGCACATCTTCGCTCAGACGTCTGAGGGCGAGCAGGGTGGAATCCAGGTTCCGGTAGAGGCGCTCATCATTTACCAGCAGGCCCAGGGTGCCCTGCCCTTCGTTGATCTTGCGCAGAATCGCGTTCAGGTGCTCCCCGCCCTGCTGCAGTTCCCGGGTGAGGCGCTGTAGGGCGTCGAGATTGGCCCGCAGAGCGGCCTCCAGGCTGTCGATCCGGTCCGGGTCGGTGACTACCGCGCTGTGTTCGGCCGTTCTGCGCAGCGCCTCGATCGTCTGTTCCAGATCTCCGGCGCGGCGCTGCAGGACCGCGCTCAGCGTGGCCGTGGCCAGCTGGAGGTGCTCCAGCGTACCCCCCAGGTTCTCCCGTCCTCCCTGCCGGAGGAGAAGCTCCAGCTCGCGGAGCGTGTTGCTCAGGTGATCCAGGGTTCTGGTTGTCCGCTCCACGATCGGCTGCGCCTCGCGCTGCAGCTGACCGGCCAGCCCCTCGTCGTATTCTCCTGCCAGCTGGCCTCCGTCAGCCAGCGGCTGAGGGTCGTCCCCGAGGAGGATGGAGACCGCTTTGGTGCCGATCAGGTCCGTGCTAATGATGAGCGCGCGGCTGTCGCGGGGGATGCGCACCCCGCCGTCGATGCGCAGGTGCACGCGCACCCCTTCGGGACCGAGCTCCATGCGGGCCACAGAGCCCACCTTGACCCCGGCGATCTGTACAGGACTGCCGACGAGCAGACCGTCGACTTTTTCGTACAGAGCCGTGACCGTATAAGCCCCCCCGAAGAGGGGGATGTCCTGCAGAAACAAAACCCCCGCATACAGGGCAAGGGCCGAGAGCACGACGGCCGCTCCCACCCGGATCTCGTTGCGATAGCGCCTGAGCATTTCCTCTCTCCGGCTCATAGCTGATATTCGCTGGCTTTGACAAAACGCAGCAGGATGGGGTCCTGACTGCGCCGCATCTCCTCGATAGTGCCCACCCAGTGCATACGGCCCTCATAAAGCAGCCCGGCCCGATCGGCGATCTCCAGCACGCTGTGCATATCGTGCGTGACCACAATGGATGTGACCCCCAGCTCCCGGGCGAGTTTGCGGATGAGCTCGTTGATCGTCTGCGCGGTCTCCGGATCCAGACCCGAGGTGGGCTCATCATACAGGATGAATTCCGGCTCGAGGGCGATGGCCCGGGCCAGGCCCACGCGCTTGCGCATGCCTCCGGAGAGTTCGGCCGGGTACTTGTGCCCCATATCCTCCAGCCCCACCTCGGCCAAGCAGCGGCGAACCCGCTTCTGAATCTCCGCCTCGCCGAGACGGCGATCCCCAAGCATGCGCAGAGGAAAGGCTACGTTTTCCTCGGCCGTGAGGGAGTCGAAAAGCGCCGCGCCCTGAAACAGCACCCCGAACTTGCGCCGGATCTGGCGCAACCGCCCATAGGGAACCCGGAAAATATCCTCCCCGTCCACCCAGACCGTTCCCCTGTCGGGTGTAAGCAAGCCGACCAGATGCTTGAGCAGAACGCTCTTGCCGGTCCCGCTCCTGCCGATGATGCAGAACGTCTCCCCCTGATAGATCTCCAGATCAACCCCGGCAAGCACAGGTTGTCCGTCGAAGCTCTTCACCAGCTTTTCAACCCGGATGCGCGCCTGGGGGCTGTGATTTTCCCGGCCCATATCGAGCTACAGAAGCAGGTTAGCCAGCAGGTAGTCGGCCAGCAGCACGGTGATACAGGACACCACAGCCGCCTGCGTGGTGGCCCGTCCCACTCCCTCGGCCCCCCCGGAGGCGTAGTAGCCCTGATAGCAGCTGATGGAAGTCACCAGAAACCCGAACGTGAAGGCCTTGATGAGCATAAAGACCACGTCGAAAGGCTTGAAAAAGCTGCGCGCCCCGAGCAGAAACTCGGCCGGGGGCAGTTCTCCAGACACTATCCCGGCCAAAAGCCCTCCGGCGATGCCCACGACGGCGGCGGCCGTGATGAGCACGGGAAACATGAGCAGGCCAGCCAGCACGCGGGGCAACACGAGAAAGGAGACGGCATTGAGGCCCATCACTTCCAGGGCGTCGATCTGTTCGGTCACGCGCATCGTGCCCAGTTCGGCCGCAATACGCGCCCCCACGCGGCCGGCCAGCACAAGGGCCGAGATCACGGGGGCGAGCTCAAGAATAACGGACTCCGTGACGATACTGCCGATAACCGACCGGGGCACAAGCCCCGAGACGAGCTGGTAGGCGGTCTGCACCGTGGTCACAGCCCCGGAGAAGGCGGCCGCCAGGATCACAATCGGCAGGGAATCGAGCCCGATGCGAACGGCCTGCAGGAAGAAAGCCGACCAGTACGTACGCCATTCCCCCACGGAGCGAAAAGCTCGCCCGATCAAGAGGCTGTATCGACCGATGTGGGCCAGAACTTCCAGCGCGGTGGGGGCCAGCATGCCCGATCCTCCGGAGTGCGCCTTTCGGGGCGGGCTTACGCCGCCGTGCCGCAGAGGGTTTCCACCACGCGCCCGATCTCAAGAAGGCGTTCTTCCTCAAAGGGCCGACCCATAAGCTGGGCCCCTATGGGCAGGCCCTCCGAATGCCATCCAATGGGCAGGACCAGCGCGGGGATGCCCGCCAGGTTGGCCGTGACCGTGTAGACATCGGCCAGATACATCTTGAGCGGATCCTCCAGACGCTCACCCAGGCGAAATCCCGGAGTGGGCGTCGGAGGGGTCAGCAGGACGTCGACCTCTTCGAAAACGCGCATAAAATCGCTCTGGATGAGCCGACGGACGCGCTGCGCCTTGGCGTAGTAGGCTTCGTAATAGCCCGCGCTGAGCACGTAGGTGCCCAGCATGATGCGCCGTTTGACCTCGGTTCCGAACCCCTCGGTGCGAGAAAGCTTGTAGAGGCGCACAAGCGGGCTGTCCTGATTTTCCAGCCGCTCGGTCCATCGGAGGATGGCCTCTTCATCTCCCCGCGCCCGGGCGCGCTCCAGCTCCGCGCGCACCTGGCGTGCTTCTTCCTGCAGGGAAGCCATGACGGCCTCCATGGAAGCCCGGTGGCCGTAGTGGATCCCATCGTAACGGGCCAGGTTCGAGGAGGCCTCCGCCGTGGCCAGGATGTAGTAGGTGGCGATTCCGTACTCCGTATGCGGCAGGCTGACCTCCTGGATTCGGGCCCCGGCTCGTTCCAGATCACCGGCAAGCGCTTCCAGGGCGCTGCGGATCTCGGGATCCAACCCCTCGGCGTAGTACTCCCGAGGCAAACCGATGCGCCATCGGCGCACCTCCGGCTTTTGGAGGAAGTCCGTATACCGGGGAACGGGACGGGGCATGGAGGTGCTGTCCTGCGGATCGAATCCGGCGATCACCTCCAGCACCCGGGCCACATCCTCAATGGAAGAGGCCATGGGCCCGATACAGTCCAGAGAAGAGGCGAAGGCGACCAGCCCGAAGCGGGAGACGCGTCCGTAGGTGGGCTTAAGCCCCACCACCCCGCAGAGCGCGGCGGGCAGTCGGATCGATCCCCCCGTATCGGAACCCAGCGCGGCGTCACAGAAGCCGGCGGCCAGGGCGGCCGCACTGCCCCCCGAAGAGCCGCCCGGCACATACTCCGGCCTGTGCGGGTTGCGCACGGGCCCGAAGGCGGAGTTCTCGTTCGAGGAGCCCATCGCGAACTCATCCAGGTTCGCCTTGCCGATAAGCAGGGCGTCGGCCTCCCGAAGCCGGGCGATCACCGTGGCATCATAGAGGCTTTCAAAAGAGGCCAGCATACGGGAGGCACAGGTCAGCCGGTGATTCCGGACGGCAATGTTGTCCTTGATGACCAGCACCATGCCGGCCAGCGGCCCGGCCTCCCCGCGGCGGATGCGCTCCTGAATGCGATCCGCTTCGCGGAGGGCCTCATCGGGCCACACCTCCAGGAGGGCGTTCAATTCCGGATTGCGCGCGTTGATACGCTGCAGAAAAGCTTCCACCCGCTCGCGCAGATGAAGGTCTCCCCGCTCGAGCGCGGCGCGTACGGCACCGTAGGACGTCATAGGAGTCACAAACCCGATCCAGAAGAAGCCGGTCGCCTTTCGGCCGGATCATCCGGGCCTGCCCCCTGAGGACGCGGGGGCTCGATCCGGTCTACGGGCCTGTGGAGCTCATCCTGGATCTCCCGCGTGGCGCGCTTGAACTCCCGGATCCCGGTCCCCAGCCCCCGGGCGATCTCCGGGATGCGCTTGGCGCCGAACAGAAGCAGGATGGCCAGGAAAATTAAAATCAGCTCCCCCGTGCCGAGACCGAACATGGTCAATTCCTTTCGCGCAAAGTCCAGGGCAAGCTACAGCACGGGGGGCGAGAATGTCAATTTTCGCCGGCGCGAGCTATCGCCGCGGCCCCACCAGAAAGGCCCGCTCCAGACGCAGGGAGCCCGCCTCCAGGCGCACCCCGTAGAGGCCCGGTCCGACCGGAACACCCGAGCTGGAACGACCATCCCAGCGCACCAGATGGCGACCCGGATGCAGCATGCCCTCCAGAAGCAAGCGCACACGCCGGCCCAGAGAATCAAAGATCCAAACCCGCACCTGCGCGCTTTGGGGCACGTCCAGGGGGATCAGCAGCTCCGGGCCTGTGAAGGGATTCGGATAGGGGACGCCGATCCGCCACCTCTGCGGGCGCTCCGAGGGGGATTCCGTCCCCACGGCACCCCCCACGGTCCAGGAAACGGGCACCGTCTGGCCGCTTGCATCCACCGCTATGGCCGTGCGCACGGTCACCGCAGGAGTTCTCAGGCCGGGCCGGTCGATAAAACCCAGGCCGTACCCGCCCGGAGCGCGGGCCTGCCCGTCCAGGGCCGCCCACAGAAAAACGTACTCGCCGGCCTCGGGCCGGTACCCGATCCAGAGCCCGGGACCCAGGCTGGAATCCACCCGGACCGCCTCCAGGCCTGCGGCCCCCGACAGGCGGAAATGAAGCTCTATGCCCCGCAGGGGCGTGCTGGATTCGAGCTCCACGGAGAGCCCCTCTGTGGAGGTGCGCAACAGGAAACGAACCGGCTCCGAAGAAAGCACCGCAGGGGGCGCACTCGGGCCGTAAACGGCTGGCAGGGGAAGCTCATCCGGCCACCTGCCGCGCAGGATGGCCTGCACAAGCACGACGAGATCCCGCACGTCCAACTTCCCATCCCCCTCCGGAAACGGATACAGATCCAGCGCCCTCCGGAGACGTGTTTCGATCCCGCTGCGGCCCAGAACGGCATCGATGAGGCCCGTCACATCGACGACGTTCACCTGCCCGTCTCCGCTTCCATCTCCTCGGCCGTGCGTGCCCCTTGCGGAGACGGGTATCTCCAGCGTCCCTCCCAGCCCGTCATGCAGGAGGCGAAGCCGCGCCCGTTGTGGACCAAAGTCCCTCAGCGTGGGAACAAAGCGCACCGTAAACAGGGCCTCCTCCCCCGGGGCAACGAGGGCCCGAGTGGGCTCAACGGAGAAGAGCGCGTTCGTGCTTGAAACAGATTGGATCTCAAGGGTCCGGGAACCGCCCGGATTACGAACAGCGAACGTGGCTCGGGCCGTATCCCCCACGGCGACAGAACCCAGATCGAGCGAATCCACCGTGGCCACGGCCTCCGCATACCGGGCGCGTATGCGCACAAGATGCCGATCCATGCCGAGCGCAAGGGGAGCCGTGCGCCCATCGGGACGGGCCTGCGCCCCCAGCAGGCCCTCCAGGGAAATCGTGCTACGATGCTCCCCGACCCCCTGGGGAAGGGATCGCACACGCCAGCGCAACAGGATCCAGGGCCTGTACGTGCCTGGCGGAAGCCCAGATCCGGAGGGATCGAAGAGCAGCAGGCGTACGCGTCCGGTCGAATCCCGCGCCTGAAACTGCCAGCCCGCCCCCCAACCCGGGGCCGGCTCCAGGGCCTCCCAGGCGAGCCGATCCGGATCGTAGCGAATATCCACCTGCACGGCCCCGAGCGGTATGCTGTCGGCGTAGAGGAGCACGAGCCCCAGCTGCAACGGGCTTTCCTCGAAGACGGAACTCGTATCCTGTGCGAAGCCAAGCGTGTTTGTCGTATCCAGGCCCCCGCCCCGAAGCGCCACCACGATGGGCGAACGAGGCCCGTTGTGCGTCCAGCGCACCTGCCCGGATACGGAACCCGCCCCGGAGGGCCGAAAACGGAGCACGTACCGCTGGGCACCGCCGGGATCCAGGGATACGGCCCCCTCGGGCGTAATGGAAAACCCGGATCCGGAGAGTTCGGGTGTTCCAAGCAGCAGCGGCTGGTTTCCCCTGTTGCGCACTTCAAGCTCCCGCTCGGCAAGCTGCCCCAGGGACAGGAAGCCGAAGTCCACCTCCTCTGCGCTCACCTCCGCAAGCGGAGCCGTAACGCGCAATTCGATATCGTCTACGCGCAAGGTACCGGAGCCAGCGGTCTCCAGCTGCAGGCGCACCTGCCCCTGACCGAGCAGATCGCTCGGCAGGGCGAAGACCCGCTCCTGGTAGGTGCCGACCTCGGAGGGTATCGTAGCCTCTCCGGAGGCGATAGATACGGAAAAAGGCCCTCCATTTACGGAGGCCCGGATGGTGAGCGTTTTAGCAAGCTGGGAAGTTCGCACCCAGTAGCGCAACTCCGCGCTCACGGCGCCTCGGAGATCCAGAACAGGCGTTATGACCTGCCCCGCATTCTGCACGTTGTGCGTGAGATTGAGCCCTCCGGAACCCGGACTGGGCGCCTGATCGTCCGTCTTCCATCCGGAACCCGCCCCTGTCCATCCCGGCGGAAGCGCGGGTTTTGTGGCCTGGTCGAAGGTCTCCCGCCAGAGTACGACGGGCTGAGCCGAGGCAACATCTACGACGAGAAGAGACAGAGCTCCCAGGAGCCATCCCGAGCGCATGATGACTTTCCCTCCCCTGTACGGCACACAACTGTCCCTAGGATGCGCTCTCAAGGGGACGCGTTACAGAACGGAGGCGGACGCTCAGCGCAGATGGCGCAGGCGCAACCGGAGGGAATTGCCGATCACCATCACATCCGAAAGGGCCATCGCCGCGGCTCCGATCATGGGGCTCAACAGCACGCCCCAGAAGGGATACAGCAGGCCGGCTGCGATGGGGATGGCGGCCGTGTTGTAGAAGAAAGCCCAGAAAAGGTTCTGCTTGATCGTGCGCACCACCAGACGGGCCAGCTGTACCGCCCGGGATAGCTGGCGCAGATCATCGGACAAGAGCACCACGGAGGCGGATTCGGCGGCCACATCGGCGCCCTTTCCCATGGCGATGCCCACATCGGCCTGTGCGAGGGCGGGGGCGTCGTTGATCCCGTCGCCGAGCATGGCGACCCGATGACCTTCTGCCTGCAGGCGCCGTACATAGGCCGCCTTCTCTTCCGGGGAGACCCGGGCGTAGAAACGCCCACATCCGACGGCCTCGGCCACTCGGGCCGCCGCCTGGGGCTGATCGCCCGTGAGCATGATGATTTCCAGCCCGAGCCGGCGCAGAGCCTCTACCGCCTCCCGCGCCTCCGCTCTGGGTTCATCGATCAGGCCCAGCAGGCCGAGCAGACGATCCCCCCTGAGCACGGCGAGCACGGTGTGGCCCGCCCGGGCAAGAGAGGCGGCCCTCTCCTGAAGGGTCGGATCCGATCCGTTCTGGCTCAGCACCCAGTCCGGCGCCCCCACCAGCACCCGCTGGCCCTGCAGGCGCGCCTCCACCCCTTGACCGAAATGCGCCCGGAAGGCCTCGGGCTCCGGCACCGAGGAGACGAAAGCCTGAGCCCAGCGCCAGACGGCTTGCCCCACAGGATGTTCACTCAACCGTTCGGCCGCCCCGGCCCAGAAAGCCAGCTCCTCAAGCTCCACCCCTGAGGTCGGGATGGCCTCCACGACCCGCAGTGCACCGGTGGTGAGCGTGCCCGTCTTATCCAACACCAGCGTATCGACGCGCGCCAGACGCTCGATGGCCTCCCCCCTTTTGAAGAGGATGCCCATCTCGGCCCCGCGCCCGATACCGACCATGATGGCCGTGGGCGTGGCCAGCCCCATGGCGCAGGGGCAGGCGATAATGAGCACGGCCACCGAGGTCATGATCGCATACCGCAGGGCGTGCTCCGGAGGCCCCAACAGAAGCCAGGCCACGAAGGTGAGCAGGCTGATGCCCAACACGACGGGCACAAAATAGGCGCTCACCCGGTCAGCGAGCCGCTGTACAGGGGCCTTTGAGCCCTGCGCCTCCCGCACCAGGCGGATGATCTGCCGCAGTCGGGTATCGGCACCTACCCGAGTGGCCTCGAAGGCGAAAGCCCCGGCCTGATTGAGCGTTCCGGCCCAGACCACATCTCCCGGGCCTTTTTCCACGGGAACGGACTCCCCCGTGAGCAGAGACTCATCCACGCTGGAGTGCCCCTCCAGGACGCGGCCGTCTACGGGAATACGCTCACCGGGTCGAACGATCACCACGTCCCCCTCGCGCAACAGGCCTACGGGCACCTCCTCTTCCCGGCCGTCCCGGCGAATGCGCGCCGTGCGCGGCTCCAGACGCATGAGCGCGTGCAGACTCGAGCTGGCCCGAGCCGCGGCGCGTCTTTCCAGCAGGTTTCCTATGAGCACGATGGTCACAATGGAGGCGGCCGTCTCGTAGTACAGATGGGGCTCCTGTCCGAAGGCCCGGAACCATCCCGGGGCCACCGTGGCCAGGAGACTGTAGCCATAGGCGGCGCTGGATCCGATGGAGATGAGCACGTCCATATTGGCCGATCCCCCTCGGAGCGCGCGCCAGGCGCTGGAGAAAAACCCCCTGCCGGCCCAAAAGAGCACCCCCGTGGTGAGCAGTGCCTGCAACCAAGCATGGCCGGGAAAGCTCAGATGCCACATGGAGATGACAAAAACCGGCGCGGTGAGCAGGACGGCCACGAATACCCGGTTGCGGTAGCTACGATAGAGGCGTTCCTCCCGGCTTTCGCCCTCCTGCTCGGCAGGGGGGCGGTGCACCGTATAGCCGAGCCGCTCGATGGTGCGCGCGATGGCTTCTGCACCGACCGGACCCGGCACGTAACGCACCTGAACCCGATGCAGGGGAAGCACAGCCCGGGCCTCGAGCACGCCGGGTAGACGACTCAGCTGTCCTTCGATGCGGGCCACACAGGAGGCGCACGTCATATCCGGCACCTCCAGCTCAAGTTGCTCGGTGGGGACCCGATATCCGGCCCGCTCCACAGAGCGGAGTATATCCTGCAGGTTTGCGGTTTCCGGACGCCACTCCACGGTGGCCTCCCCGGTGGCGAAGTTTACATACGCCCGTTCCACCCCGGGACACCCCTGCAGGGCTCGCTCTACGCGCAGCGCGCAACTGGCGCAATCCATACCCTCGACGGGCATCTGCAGACGCACAGTGGAGGCGCTCATATCATCTCCTCCTCCGCATGCGCACGCAACAGGCGCAGGATGGAGCTCACGTGCGCATCATCGAGCCGATAGTACACCAACCGCCCCTGCCGGCGGGCGCGCACCAAGCGCAGATCCCGGAGCCGGCGCAGTTGATGAGAAACCGCCGACACGCTCAGGCCCACAATTGCCGCCAGCTCATGCACACAGCATTCCCGCTCCAGAAGGGCCAAAAGCACCTGCAGACGGGTCCGATCCCCCATGGCCTCCAACCACAGCGCCATGGTGTCGAGCACCTGAGCAGAGGGCATCGCGCCTCGAACAGCCTCCAGGGCCGCCTTGTCCACGCAGGCCGGATACGCAGGGGGTTTCATTGTGTGCACTGTTGCTCAACTATGCAAATGCAAAGGTAACCCCCCCTCCGTTCCCTGTCAAGCGCTCTTTGCCCCGCGGTTCCGCTTCGGGTCCTGTTTCGGAAGGGGCGCCATCCCGCGCCGGGGTCCGCCTCCGAAAAAAGCCCCCCTCTGGCTGGCCCCGCCTGCTGGGACCGTATCCGCTACGGAGCGGAAGAAACCTGGCGCTTCTGCCAGTCGGCCAGAAAGCGCTCCAGGCCCACATCCGTGAGCGGATGCTGGATGAGCTGTTCGAGGACCTTGAAGGGCATCGTGCACACATCGGCCCCCATGAGCGCGGCCTCCACCACGTGCATGGGATGCCGGACGCTGGCCACAAGCACGCGGGTCTCAAATCCGTAATGGCTGTAGATGGTCAGAATCTGGCGCACGAGCTCCAGACCGCTTGTGCCCACATCATCGAGGCGTCCGACAAAGGGGCTTACGTAACTTGCCCCTGCTTTGGCCGCCACCAGGGCCTGCGCCGGAGAGAAGACGAGCGTGCAGTTGGTGGATATGCCCTCCTGAGCCAGCGTGCGGATAGCCCGCACCCCGTCGCGGATCATGGGCACCTTGACGACGATGTGGGGATGCAGGCTGGCCAGGGCGCGGGCTTCTTCGAGCATCCCCTCGTAATCCGTGGCCACCACTTCGGCCGAGACCGGACCCTGCACGATTTCACAGATCCGGTAGAGGTGCTCCTGCACGTCAAGCGGGTTTTCTCTGGCCAGCAGGGTGGGGTTGGTCGTCACCCCGTCGAGAATCCCCCAGCTGGCCGCCTGGCGGATTTCCTCCAGGTTGGCCGTATCGAGAAAGAACTTCATCTTGAGTCCTCCTGTGCTGATCTGTTACCCTCAGATGGCGCTCTCTGTGCGGTTTTTGCCCTTTGAGCCAGCTCTCTACGCGCCCGGCGCAGGGCGGCCTGCACCTCCGCTTCGATCTGCAAAAGGCGCTCCATCAGGCGGCCGTGGAAGCTATCCGGAGGGAAACGCCCCGAGGCGTCCGGTTTTCCGGCCGGGATGCCGCTGAGTAGCTCCAGGCAGTCGTCTATGGTATGGGCCGCATAGAGGTGGAAGTGCCCCTCGCTCAGGGCCTGGCGCACCTCCGCATCGAGCATGAGATGTTGTACGTTCGAGGCGGGTATGATCACCCCCTGTTGCCCCGTAAGCCCCCTGAGGCGGCAGAGGCGGTAGAAGCCCTCGATTTTTTCGTTGATGCCGCCAACGGCCTGCAGTTCCCCTTTCTGGTTGATCGAGCCCGTCACGGCCAGATCCTGGCGAATGGGCACGTCGGCCAGGGCGGAAAGCAGGGCGAGCAGCTCGGCTGCCGAGGCGCTGTCCCCCTCAATACGGGCGTATTGCTGCTCGAAGACGATGCGGGCCGAGAACGGCAAGGGCTGATAGAGCCCATACTGCTGTCCCAGATAGCCCTCCAGAATGAGCACGCCCTTGTCGTGAATGGGCCCGCTCAGGCGCACCTCACGCAGGATGTTGAGCACCTCTCCGCGCCCGTAGCGCACAGTGGCCGTGATCCGGATCGGATAGCCCAGCTCCAGATCGGGCAGTTCGAGCACCGTAAGCCCGTTGATCTCTCCCACGCGCCGGCCATCGGTGTTGATCAGGAGCACATCCCGGCAGAAGGCCTCCTCCAGGTGCTCGGCCAGGAGGCCGGATCGATATCGCCGTTGCCGGAGCGCCTCCTCCACGTCGGCTCTTTCCACAAGTACACGCCGGCGCAGGCCGGCTGCCCGGGATCGAGCCCGGAAGGCGGCTTCTCGGACCAGGCTGGCCAGTTCGGAAAAGCGCGTCGAGAGCCGCTCCTGATCCTCCACCATGCGGGCGGCATGTTCCACGAGCCGGCCCACGGCTCCCGGGGTCCAGTGGGGCAAGCCCTCGGCGCGGCAGAGTTCGCGCACAAAGGCCGCATAGCTCAGCTCCACCTCAGGGGTGCGCCGGACCGAGGTATCGAACTCCGCCTTGATCCGGAAAAGTTCTCCGAAATCGGGGTCGAAGGCGTAGAGCAGATCGTAATAGCTCTCATCGCCCATGAGCACGACTTTGCCCTCGAAGGGGATGGGTTCCGGGTCGACAAAAACGGTGTTGCCCATGCTCGGCTCCGGGCTGATGGGCTCAATCCGGATCTGACCGGTCTGGAGGGTGAGCTTGAGCGCCTCATAGGCATAGGGATTGAGCAGCAGCTGATGGGCGTCTACGAGCAGGTATCCCCCGTTGGCCCAGTGCAGAGCGCCGGGTCGCACGTATGTATAATCGGTGACCATGGCGCCAAACTGGAACTCGTATTCGATCCGTCCCACCAGGCCGTTGTAGGTGGGGTTGGCCACGTGCTCGACGGGTGCACCCTGCTGGCCGGTGCGATCGATGAATACGTTGACCCGGTAGCGGCGCCATAAGTCAAAAAACCCCGGCCGCAGGGGCTCATGATTCTCCCCCTCGCTCGGGCTTTCCTCTTCGGGCTCCTCGCGATAGAGGCGATCGATCACGCTCAGGGTGAGATCCTCCTGAACCAGATCCAGATAGCGCAGCACATCGGGCACGCGGTGGTATTTTTCACGCAGTTTGCGGATAACGGAATCGGAGATCTTCTCCACCAGGGAAAGGTTGAGCTCATCGATGCGCTCTCGGAGCGCTTCCCAGCGGCGGAAAAGCTCCAGTTCCTGCTCCCGGTAGGCCTCCTGGAGCTCGGCCCAGACGCGCTGCAGACGCTGACGATCGGTCCGGGAGAGCCGTTTGAGCGCACTCGGACTCATGGGCCGGCCCCGTTTGTCCAGCGGCACGACCAGCCACGTGCCCGAATCCCCTTCCACGAAGGCAAATCCCCGGCGGCGCAGGAACTCCTCAAGCCTGTGCTGGCGCTCCTGCTCGGCGCGTTCGAGTTCGGCCTCCAGTCTGCGCTTTTTGGTCTGATAATCCCGCCCCAGCAGGGCGCCTGTGACGGCTTTGAGCATAGCCGTGACGGCCTCTTCCAGATCTCGGGCGAAGATCCGGGCCCATCCGGCCGGAAGCCGGAGGGCCAACGGACGGTTGGGCTGGCGGAAGTTGTTCACATACACCCAGTCGTCGGGGGTGGGCTCCTTGGGCGCCACGTTCTGCAGCACGCGCCGGATGGCCGTCTCTTTGCCCACCCCGGGCGGGCCGGCCAGGTAGAGGTGATAGCCCGGCATGCGCACGGCCAGCTGAATAGCCTCCAGGGCGCGCGGTTGGCCGATCAGACCGGGATCGAACTCCAGGGCCGCCGTGCTCCGGAAACGCCACGTTCGCGTGTCCGTGGCTCGATAGGTTTCTTCGGGACGAAGAGGGCGTGCAGGCATAATTCAAGGACGAGCCAGGAGTTTGCGGTACTCGGAGCTGTGTCCGGGATCGATCGCGCTCAGGATCTCGTAGGCGCGCCGACGCTGTTCCAGAGGGGCCTCCTCAAGGGCGGCGGTGATCTCCCGGTACTTGGCCGTAAAGAACAGATCCAGCACATACTGGCGGGATACATCCCGGAACACCTCGGCGATCCGCTCCAGCGCGGCCAGGATCTGTTCCCGGGCCTGCTCGGGGTTCTCCAGATAGGCGTCCAGCCCCTGGAAATGATACTGAAAGAGCGCCTCGCGAAACGGCACCAGGCGGGCATCGAGGAGCTGGCTTACCAGCCAGTAGCGGTTCTGCCGATCGGCTGCGGGCTTCCACTGCGGACCCCCGCTGCTCTGGGCCAGATCCACGATGCGGCGGGCGATTTCGAAAAAGCGCGTTCCCCCCTGAGAGGAGAAGGTATCATAATCATAGCCCAGAATCACGTAGGCGTAGAAGTCCAGCGTGGAGGTGAGCTCCTCGAATTCATCCAGATTATGCACCAGGGGCTGCCCCTGCACGTAGCGAAACGTCCACCGGGGCTCCAGGATCTGCAGCACTACGGTCTGCTGGTCGGATCCGTAGATGGGCCGGCGGCTGGATACGGCGAGCTGGGCGGTGTACTGGTCCCCGTTGCGCTCCAGGAAAACGAGCTGAAGCGTGCACTCGATGCGCTCTCCGGGCTCGAAGGCGTCCTGCGTCCAGGCCCGCCCGTTGAGGTACTCTTCGATCTGCGGCTTGAGTTGCCGCAGAAACTCCACCCCCGTACCCTCCAGCGCGCGCAGATCGATGGAGACCGTACAGACCAGCTCCTGCGCCCGAAGCGACCCGGCGCAGCACAGCAGCGCCACGACTCCGATGCGCATGTAACGCATGCACAAAGAGCGGCATCTCTGCTCGAGCATACAGGAGAAATTTCCGGTGCCTAGAGCTCGGGTGCAAGTTTTCCCGCTGCTGTTCTGGATGCTGGTTTCCGGCCCGGCCGAGGGGCAGATAACCCGGGGCGAGCGGCTCTGGGGGGAGGCCGCCGCCTTGCTGGGCGGACCTCTGGATCGGATCTGGGCCTCTCCGGTCGGCCCTGCGGAAGCCGCCGCGCTCGGCATCGGATGGGAACGACGCTTCGGACTGCTGGAGGGACGCACCCTGGGCTTTGTGGGCCCGCTTGGGGGTCGGATTCTGGGAGCGGGGTTGAGCGATTTCGGGGCGGGGCCGTACCGGGAACTCCGATTCCGCCTGCTTGGGGGCTATCCGGTAAGCCCGGGGCTCTGGACGGGGCTCTACGGGGAGATCCGGCAGCGATGGATTGACGGATACGGTCGGTTTTCCATGTTCGCCCTGGGCGGAGGGCTGTACTGGGTTCGGGGTCCATGGCGGGCGGTGATGCTGGCCTCCCCCCTGCTGGGTAGCGCCTGGTCAGATCGGGAACGAGAGCCCCGGCGCCTGCGCCTGGCCGTAGCCCGGAACCTGGGCCCTCTGGAGCTGGCCTCCGGCTGGGAGGCGGCCCCCGGAGAGCGCAACTGGCCCTCCTGGGGGTTGGCCCTGCAGGCCCGCCCGGACCTCCGACTCGGGCTGGGCACGCGCCTCTTCCCCGGGGAGTGGGGGCTTGGAGCGGAGCTCTCGCTTCGAGGGCTCACCCTGAGCTGGGCACTGGTCAGGCACCTGGAGCTGGGCTGGAGCCCCTCGGTGGAGGTGAGCTGGAGGCTGAAACCATGAGACGCATTTCTGTTACTATAGCCGGGCCGTTGCTCCTGGCCCTTCGCCTCGAGGCCCAGCCCGATAGCCTGACAATCCCGGAAACGGGGCTCGAAGAGGCGGGCCCCGCCCAATGGGAAGCCCTCCAGGAGGAATGGGATGCCCTGCTGCTCGGGCCCGTGGCGCTCAACCGGGCCGACGAACAGGAGCTCATGCGGCTTCCCGGCATGCGACCCGAATGGGCACAGGCCATCCTGCGGGCGCGCGCCGAGCGGGGCGGATTCCGGTCCCTGGTCGAATTATTCCAGATCCCCTCCCTGGATTCGGTCTGGGTGGCGCGCTGGTGGCCCTTTCTTATCCTGCAGTACCGGCAGAGGGGGTTCAGAGGCAGGATGGAAACCTGGGGCCGGCTACAACCGGGCCCGCAGGCCAGCTCGCGTCTAGAGCTCGAATGGGAACGCATCGGCCTGCTGCTGCGCGGCAGATGGCATCCCTCCAGCGGATGGCACCTGCTTCCCTCCGCTTCCCTACGACTTCGAGGAGAAACCGGCGGCCTGCGCCTTTTCCTCGGCGTCCTGGGGATCGATGCGGGATCCGGACTGCTCTTTGGTTCTCCGTATCGGGCTATCCGCCGAGCCGGCCTGCCCCCCCTGTTTCGCCTCCTGGCGGTGCGCCCTTCGGTATCCTCCCGCTCCCCGTGGGGGGCGTGGATGAGCGGACCCGCTCTCGGAGGAAGCTGGCATGTATTTGTGCTCGCCCCGGGAGGTTGGCCGCGCAGCGGGCACTTTATCCCGGGCCTGGGCTGGGAGGGCGCCATCGGTCCCCTACGGCTGGGCCTGGCGGTGATAGAAAACCCGTTTCTGGCCTCCGTATACGGTGTTCTCCCCGGACCACACGGAAGCCTCTGGGGGGAGGTGATCGGCTCCGAAAACGGCCCGGCAGGTTACCTCCTCGGAGGCCGATGGGAGCTCGGGGGCATACGGCTTGACGGGTTCCTCCGGCACCACCCGGCCAGGGTCCGCTCCCCCTTCGGCGCCCCTTCCGGGGCCTGGAGCAGAGGACGAACGGAGTCTGGATACGGGCTGGTGGCCCTTTTTCCCCTGCGGGGATCCCTGCAGGGATGGACAGGCTGGGATGTGGCCACCTTCTGGCCGGAGCGGACCCAGCCCTGGGTGGCGCGCGGAGCGGAAGTGGTAGCGGGAATCCGGTATCGCACCCCTGTACCCGAAGGGGTGATGCTCCTGGAATGGCGATACGGGCACAATCCCGAGGGATATTCCCTCCGGGAGGATCCGCTGGGCCGGCTTTTGCGATCGGAGCGCACGGAGCGGCGCTGGCAACTTACCGGCAGCGGATCCTGGTCGCTGGGACCCCTGAAGGTGCGGATCTGGACCTCCTGGAAGGTGCTCTCCCTGCAGGGAAAGGCCATAAGCTGGTGGGCAGAGGTGCAGGGCCGCATCGGCCGAGGCGCTCGGGCGCGCCTCCGATGGGGCGGATCCACCGGCCCCGGATACGGGATCCGCTTCTTCCTTCCCGAACCCGGCCCCCCTGGGGAGGGAATCTGGTTCTATGGACCCTCCGATTACGCCTCTCTGGAGTTCGTCTGGGGGTTTGCCGGGAACTGGACCGGGACGCTGTCGATTTCCTCCTTGAGGCGCGGCACAGAGAGCCTCTGGCCCTCAGCCGGAATGCGAAGCCCGGCGTCCGGACGCATCGCGATCGGGCTCAGGCGCCGCTGGGGGAACTAGCCGCATCCGGAACCGGGTGCAGGGCAGCCCCTTCGGCTAGCCAACGCTCGCAATCCAGCGCGGCCATGCATCCGGATCCGGCCGCCGTGACCGCCTGCCGGTAAACTCGATCCTGCACGTCCCCGCAAGCGAAGACACCGGGCACGCTGGTGTGCGTGCTCCCCGGGCGGGTCCGGATATAGCCCAGTTCATCGAGCTCGAGCTGTCCCTGAAAAATCTCCGTGTTGGGCTTATGCCCGATGGCCAGAAACAACCCCCCAACGGCGAGCGAGGTGCGCTCTCCGGTCTGCACGTTGCGCACCAGCACCCCTTCGACCCGATCTTCTCCGAGCACGTCCTCCACAATCGTATTCCAGATAAAACGGATCTTGGGGTTCTGAAAGGCGCGCTGCTGCAGGATCTTGGAGGCGCGCAGCTGATCTCGGCGATGGATCACATAAACCGTGCGGGCAAAGCGGGTCAGAAACAGGGCCTCTTCCATGGCCGTATCCCCGCCCCCTACCACCGCCACATCCTGCCCCCGGAAAAAGGCCCCGTCGCAGGTGGCGCAGGCCGAAACCCCCCTGCCCCGGAGCCGGAGCTCGTTGGGTAGTCCGAGGTAGCGCGCCGAGGCGCCGGTAGCTATGATCACGGCATCGGCCGTGATCACCTGCCGGCCTCCGTCGAGCTCAAGCCGGAAAGGCCGGACGGAGAAATCCACCGCCGTCACCTCGGAAAAACGCGTCTCCGCCCCGAACCGCTGCGCCTGCCGGCGCATGAGATCCATGAGCTCCGGCCCCTGAATCCCATCGGGGAACCCTGGAAAGTTCTCCACATCCGTTGTCGTAGTAAGCTGTCCCCCCGGCTCCCGGCCCTCCAGCACAAGGGGCCTAAGCTCGGCTCGCGCCGCGTAAATGGCCGCCGTCAGCCCGGCGGGACCGGATCCGATGATCACTACGCGATGATGTTCCATAGGCTGCCTTTGTTCTCCTGCGGTTTGGATGCCCTGTCTCCGGGATCGGTGTCAGCAAGAGCCGGTGCGGCAACTAATAAACCAGTTCATGCCCCAGAAACGGCTCCAGTTCAATCAGCTGGTGGTAATAGTCCCGAAGCGCCTCATAATAACGCTGCTCGCTTTCCAGGACAAGCCGCTGCGCGTCGAGCAACTCGATCAGGCTGACTTCACCCAGACGGTACCCGCGTTGCAGACGGTGCAGGAGCGTGCGCGAACGGTCGCGGATCTGACGGGCGTAGCGTTCAACGACGATGCGGGCCGTCTCGTAGCCATGCCAGGCCTGTTCGGCCTGTTTTTTGAGCTGGAGACGCAGGTCTTCCAGCTCCCATCGTCGCATTTCATAGAGGGCACGGGCTTCGCGTACACGTCCCCGATATCCCGGCAAAAAACCCAGAGGGAGTGAGATTCCGATCTGAAAGCCTACGAATCGATACCCGCTTCCGTAATCCTGGGGATAGACGTCCAGTTGCAACTGGGGCAGTAGCGAAGCCCGTGCCTGTCGGATGTTCACTCGGGCCGCCTGGAGCTGCGCCTGCTGGCTGTGTAGTTCGGGCAACTGATCGAGGCGTGCCAGCACTGCCTCCTGGGGAATCTCGACGGTCACATAGGCGAGGGTGTCCGGAAAGACAATGTCGTAGCGCTGCGCTTCCGGATCGAGTCCGACGGCCCGAAACAGTTCGTAGCGAGCCTGCAGGAAGTCGCGGCGTGCGGTTTCCAGCCGCGACTGCGCGTCGGCCAGCTGGATTTCGGTGCGCGCCACCTCCAGATCGGTTGCCAGTCCGGCCGCCACACGCGCCTGCACCGCCTCTCGGAGTTGCTCGAGCAGCGCGACCTCTTCCTGTCGGAGATGCACCAGTTCCTGCGCGTAGAGCACGTCGGTATAGGCGCGTTTCACGTCGGCGCGGATGCGCGCAGTCGTGGCTTCCAGTTCGGCCGTCAGCGCCCGGGATTCCAGGCCGTTGGCTTGCAGGCGATAGTAAGTAACCAGCGGAAAGTCGATGCGCTCGACCAGCGTCCAGCGCTGCTCGGCGAAGGCCTGACCGCTCCCGATGCCTTCGCGAAAAAAGTAGAGCTGTGGCGTTTCGATCCCATAGGCTTGAAGCCTTCGCCCCTGTAGCGCCTCCTGCCGGGCGTGCAGCGCCTGCAATTGGGGATGGTGGCGCAAGGCCAGGGCCAGGGCCTCCTGAATGCCCAGCGTGTCCGGGGCGGGCGCGATGTCGGGATTGCCCAGCAGCAGACTCAGTCCCAGCAGCAAACCCAGCATGACTTGTTCCGGTTACGTCCGAGCAGTTGCAGCCGACACAGGGGCCGCCATCTGTCCATCTTCCTCCCACTCCGGTTCGGGACCACGAGGCGGCCGGTCGTCTCGCTCGAGCCAGTCGTAGATGGTGGGCAGCACGCGTAGCGTGAGCAGTGTGGCCGTAATGAGCCCACCGATCACCACGGTGGCCAGCGGCCGCTGCACTTCGGAGCCCGGCCCCGTATTGAAGGCCATGGGCACAAAGCCCAGGCTGGCCACCAGCGCGGTCATCAACACCGGCCGTAGCCGGTCGGTGGCTCCCTGCAACACCGCCTCACGCACCGACAGCCCCTGACGCCGCAGCGCGTTCAGGTGCGCGATCATCACCACACCGTTGAGCACCGCCACCCCGAAGAGGGCTATGAAGCCGACCGCCGCCGAGATCGACAGGTACATGCCGCGCAACCACAGCGCAAACACCCCGCCGGCCAGCGCCAGCGGCAACACCGAGAGAATCATCAGCGGATAGCGCATCTCTCCGAACATCAGATAGAGCAACCCGATAATGATGAGCAAAGCCAGCGGAACCGCCACATACAGGTGGCGCATGGCGCGTTGCTGATTTTCGAACGTGCCGCCATACTCCAGAAAGACGCCGGGCGGCAGCTTGACCTGCGTCTGCAATGGCCCGCTGCAGGTTCGACACATAGGTCCCGATGTCTATGTCCTTGATGTTGATGCCCACCACGAGCCGGCGCCAGCCGTTTTCGCGAGCAATCTCGCGGGGGCCCTCTTCGGCCCGGATGTGCGCCACCCGGCGTAGCGGAATGGTGCCGCCCCCCGGCAACGCAACCGGGGCCTCCATGATGGCCTCGAAGTTATTTCGGTACGCTTCGGGAAAGCGCACGACGATATCGAACCGCCGCTGGCCTTCGAAGACCTGTCCGGCCGGTGCGCCGCCCAATCCGGCTTCGATCACCTGCTGCACGTCCTCGACGTTCAGGCCGAAGGCTGCAATGGCTTCGCGATCGATTTCGATGTTCAGATACGGCTGACCGGCGAATTTTTCCACGTAGAAGTTATCGGTGCCGGGCAGATCGGGCAGAAACCGGGCGATGCGCGCCGCCACAGCCGCCAGCGTGTCGAGGTTTTCGCCGTAGAGTTTGACCGCAATATCGCTTTTGACCCCCGAGGTCAGCTCGTCGACGCGCATTGCAATGGGCTGCGTGAAGTTGTAAGCCAGGCCGGGCTCGGTTTCGAGAAAAGGCCGGATCTGCTCGATGATTTTCTCTTTGGTCATACCTGGCCGCCACTGATCGCGTGGCTTGAGGATGATCCAGACGTCCGTCTGATGCACGCCCATCCAGTCGGTGGCCAGATCGTTACGGCCTGTTTTGGGCACGACGGTCTGAATTTCCGGGATGTGGCGGATGAGCTGTCCGGCCAGCCAGTTGGCATTTTCCACCGACGTCTCCAGCGTGACGCTCGGCATCCGTACTTCTCCGATCAGGATGGATCCTTCGTCCAGTTCCGGCAGAAACTCCGTGCCCAGAAACGGCAAGAGCGCCAGCGCCGCGCCGAACACCAGGAGCGCAACGGCCAGGGCCGTCTTGCGCCGATTCAGGCTTTTCTCCAGAAAGCGCCGATAACGCGGCCGCAGCCAGTCCATCAGATAGTTACGGCGCACCCGAACGCCCCGGCGAAAAACCAGGGTAGCGATGGCCGGCACATAGACCAGCGCCAGCAGCAATGAACCGAACACGGCCGACGCCACGGTAATCGCCATCGGGCGATAGAGAATGCCCTCCATACCCCGAAACGTGGCGATCGGCACATACACCATCAGGATGATGAGCACGCCGAAAAACATGGGGCGGGCGACTTCGTGCGCGGCCTGACGCAACAGCGCCAGTCGGCTGCGTCCGCTTCGGTCTGTTTCAAGCCGATGCACCATATGCTCGACCATCACAACCGAACCGTCCACGATCATCCCGAAGTCGATGGCCCCCAGGCTCATCAAGTTGGCCGCCAGCCCGAAGGCGCGCATGCCGATAAAAGCAAACAGCATCGAAAGCGGAATGACCGAGGCGACGATCAGGGCCCCCTTGATCTCGCCCAGCAACAGCAGCAGCACGGCAATCACCAGAAAACCGCCTTCCAGCAGGTTTTCTTTGATTATGCCCGTGGTGCGCGCGATCAGGTCCGACTGGTCGTAGAATTTCTCGATGCGGACCCCGGGCGGCAGACGCGGATTGATTTCCTCAATTTTCTCTTCGACGCGACGGATGACTTCGCGGCCGTTCTCACCTCGAAGCATCATGACGATACCGGTGACGACCTCGCCCTTTCCGTCCTGCGTGACGGCCCCCTGTCGGATCTGCCGTCCCAGGCGTACGGTGGCCACGTCGCGCAGATAGATGGGACGCTCGCCCCGACGTGCCACGACGATGCGCTCCAGGTCGTCCGTGGTGCGGATCTGTCCGAACCCGCGAATGATGTACTGTTCCTGGTTGTGCTCCAGGTAATTGCCGCCCGAGACGCTGTTGTTGCGTTCGATGGCGTCGATGATGTCGCGCAGGCTCAACCGCAGCGCCCGGAGCTGCTCCGGATCGACAATCACTTCGTACTGTTTGACGAACCCACCAAAGCTGTTGACCTCGGTCACGCCGGGTACCGCGCGGAGCTGCGGCGCGATGATCCAGTCCTGAATTTCGCGCAGTTCGGTGAGCGAATAGCCATCGCCCCGCACCACATACTGGTAGATTTCGCCGAGTGCCGTCGAGATCGGCCCCAGTTGCGGGGATGAAACGTCAGGCGGGAGCTGTTCACGCACGTCCTGCAGACGCTGGGCCACGAGCTGCCGGGCAAAGTAGATGTCGGTGCCTTCTTCGAACTCGACCGTGACGACCGACAGACCGAACTGGCTGATCGAGCGCACTTCTCTGACCCGCGGCAGGCCGGTCATGGCCGTTTCGATCGGGAAACTGACCAGTTGTTCGACATCGTACGGCGAATAGCGACCGGCCTTGGTGATGATGAGCACCTGAACGGGCGTAACATCGGGAAGCGAGTTGATCGGGATGCGCTCAAGGGCCACGATCCCGCCGAAGGCCATCAGGGCCACCAGGCTCAGCGCGACAAAGCGTTGCCGGAGGCTGAAGTCAATCAGGCGATGCAGCATGGCTTACTCTTCGGCAAATTCGCTGTAACGCATCAGGGCCTTCAGGCTGAAGACCGGATGAACGACCACGCGTTCGCCTTCACGAACGCCCTCGAGCAGAAGCGCCTGAGCGGCATCGGTGCGCCAGACGGTCACGGGACGCACCTCGTAGGTATCGGGAGCCTGTTGCACAAAGACGATGGCCTGCTGGCCGTCGTAGGTGAGGGCTGCCAGGGGTACGACATAGACCGGTCGGGGCGTCCGCAATCGGATCCATAGCCGGACGTTTTGCCCGGGTCGCGGCCAGCCCTGACGGGTATCGGCCAGGATGTTGACGACCACGGCCCGGTTTTCCGGGTCGAGCGCCGGATTAATCGTGTGGACCCGGGCACCCAGCGTCAGCGAATCGGGGACCTGAAGCACCAGCCGAACGGAATCGCCCGGTTGCAGACCCAGCGCATCGTCGGGGGCCAGAAATCCCCGGATGTGCACCCGCGATGGATCGACAATCGTCATCAGCGTCTGATTGGCGCTAACGGCCTGGCCCAGCTCTACCTGATGCTGGTCCACGTACCCGTCGATGGGCGCCCGCAGAGGAAGCAGGGGGCGTTCCTGTTGCCCCAGCGCCTGTGCGACTTCGGGCGTAACCCCGAGCGCACGCAGACGTACTTCAGCCGCCTGACGGCGCGCCTGCGCGCGCAGATAATCGGCCTCGGTCTGGTCAAGCGTGCTCTGCGGCGTGAGCTGCTCGGTCACCAGCTGCCGGAGGCGGGCCACCTGCCGCGCCAGATAGGCCTCCTCGGCCTGCGCCTGCAAAAAGGCCGAGACCAGCTCGGCAAACGCCAGACTCTCCAGTTCCAACAGCACCTGCCCCCGCTGCACAGCTTCTCCTTCGAGAACGTACAGCCGGGCTACCCGGCCATCAATCGGCGTGGAAACCTGGGCCATCAGGCCCGGCGCCGGATAGACTTCGCCGGGAATGCTGACGGTGTACGTGGCGCGCTCGTAGCGCACCGGAGCCACCTGTACCTGCAACCTGCGCTGCTGGGCCGTGTCCAGGCGCACCACCCGATAACTTGCCGAAGCGGAATCCGCCTGTAGGGAAGGAGGGACGCCGATCGCTTCCGGAAGCAGCGCTTCGATCGGCGCCCTGCGACAGGCGCTCAGGCTCACAAGAATTAGCAGTATCAGGATAAAAGCGCGCATGGACATACTCACTGAAAACAGCGTTTCACCCAAGATATCGCCCATGGGTGGGGCAAAGTTCTTAGAAAGGCCTTAAAAGTAGCCGAAGACTTTTTTAAAATTGCCCAGGCAGCTTTACAGCGTATAATTTTCCGGCACCGAACAAAGCAGGCGCAATGGCCAACCCGATTTTGCTGGTCGAAGACGAGCCGGTCATGGCGGCCCTCTTGCGACAGGGATTGGAGGAAGAGGGTTACCTGGTCGAATGGGTACTCACCGGCGAAGAAGCGCTGGCACGACTGGAGCATCTGGAGCCGGCCCTGCTGGTGCTGGACGTGCGGCTGCCGGGCATGGATGGCGTAGAAGTGTGCCGCCAGGTACGCCAGCGCTGGCCGGATCTACCTGTTCTGATGCTGACGGCCCTCGACGATGTCGAAAATCGCGTGCGCGGGCTACGGGCCGGTGCCGACGACTATCTGCCCAAACCGTTCGCTTTCGAGGAACTGCTGGCCCGGATCGAAGCCCTGCTGCGCCGAAGCAAGCGCCAGCCCACCCGCCACCTGCTACTCGACGGTCCGCTCACGCTCGACCTTAACGCCCGCACCGCTACCTGTGGCGAACGCCCGCTTTCCCTTACGCCGCGCGAATTCGATCTGCTGGCCTACCTGATGCAGCACTCCCGTCGGGCGATTTCGCGGCTGCAGATCTACCGCGAAGTGTGGGGCCACGACTTCGATCATGGCACCAGCCTGCTCGAAGTGTATATCAGCTACCTGCGCCGCAAATTGCAGGAAGCAGGCTGCCCGTGCTACATCGCAACGGTCCGGGGCGTTGGTTACCGCTATGAACCGGCCGAAGGGTAAACCATGCATCCATCTTCCCGCCATCCATCCTTTCTGAGCAGGCTGCTCGTGCAGAGCGGTGGCACCCTGATCGCCGCCCTGGCCCTGCTGGGTCTGCTGGCCTGGGTAGCAGCCTACGGATGGATCAACGAGATGGCCCGACTCCCGCTCCGCAATGAAATCCAATTGGTCGCCAGCCGTATCGTCCGCGACAACCACCTGGACGTCGACGCCTATTACTGGGACGAACCGCACCATCGGCTGCTGGAACGACACGTGGATCCTTATTTTCTACAGGTCTTCGATGCCGAAGGGCACCTGATTCGTCAGTCGGCCAACATACGGCTCCTCTCGGACCGCTATCCGGAAGTGCTCTTGCACGCACCGGCAAAGCATGAACCGTTCTGGAAACCACTTCAGATATTCCAGGTGGGCACGCGCCGTCTTTATTACCTAGTCTATCCCCTGCAGGATGCCTCCGGTCGTTACCTGGGTGCCCTCCAGCTGGCTCGTCTAGAGCCGGACTTTGTGGCCCTGTATCACCAGATAGCTTTTGGGGTTCTTGTGAGCTGGGTGCTGCTTTCGGGGCTGATTCTCGCCCTACTGGCCGCCAGCGGCCGACGCGTGCTACGTCCTTTGCACGAACTGACCCGAGCCACGGCCGCGCTTTCGCCCGAACAGCTCCACGAACCCATCCGCCTGACGTCTCCTCTGGACCGGGAGACCGCTCAGCTGCTGGCTACGCTGAACGCGCTACTCCATCGTCTGCACCAGGCTTTTGAAGAACTTCGACGCTTTACGGCCAACGCAGCCCACGAGCTGAAAACACCACTGGCCATTCTCCACAGTCAGGCGGAGCTGGCCCTGCGACGCCCACGTTCGACGGATAGCTACCGCGCCGCCCTGCGCCAGATCCTCGATCAGACCGAGCAGATGACAAGGCTCGTGCAACACCTGCTGTTGCTGAGCCGCCTGGACCAGCCCGAAACGGTCTTTCCGTTCGCCCCGGTGGACTTCTCCGAACTGGTCGCTCGTGAACAGGAGCTTTTTGCAACCCACGCCCGCACCCGGGGGGTCGTGCTGACGGCATCGCTGGCGCCAGGCGCCCGGCTGTACGGCGTCGAAACCCTCCTGCAGGAGGTCGTTCGAAACGTGCTGGACAACGCCGTCAAGTATACCCCGCAAGGACAGATTGACGTAGTAGTGCGCGCCACGGGCAACCACATACTTTTCGAAGTCCGCGACACCGGCATCGGTATTCCCCGCGAGGCGTTGCCACACGTCACCGAACGCTTCTACCGCGCCCCCCAGACCGCCCCCGGCATCGAAGGGCACGGTCTGGGCCTGGCCCTTGTAGCCCGCATCGTCGCCTTACATCAGGGCAGCCTGGAAATCACCTCCGAACCCGGCCAGGGTACCACGGTGTACATTACGCTGCCTGTGCTGCCGGTACTGGTTTCCGAACCCATCCCAATGACTTAGCTCTCCGATCAATCCCCCACAGATACGGCCGAGGACCCAATCGGCGATGTAGAGCAAGCCTTCGGGCTACGGTCAGCCTTATTGGCCGATGCTTTGCGTCGCCCATGCTCCAAGCCTGGTCGGCATCGGCAATGGACAAACACTCCCCGCCGAGCGGTGTGCCCGATGCAGATGGAGCGCCATTCGGGCCGAGATGATGCTCCCCATGGCAGGGCTATCAAAGGGGGGACTAATTCCCGCGAGCCACTTCCCTCCAGAAGGCGGCTATGGTATGTATACCTCGTCGAAAGTTCTCCAGCCGGAAGTGCTCATTCGGGGAGTGGATGGCATCTGTGTTGAGCCCAAAGCCCAGAAGCACGGATTTCAACCCAAGCACCTCATCAAAAGCGGCCACCACGGGGATCGATCCCCCCTCACGCACGAAGTACGGCTTGCGTCCGAAGACGTACTCACAGGCCCGCGCCGCCGCCTGCAGGGCGGGATGATCCAGGGGCACAAGCACGGGCTCGCCTCCGTGCAGACGACGCACGGTAAGACGGGCCGTAGGTGGGCAGAGCCGTTGCAGGTGGGCGGTGATGAGCGCAGCGATCTCTTCGGAGCGCTGATCGGGTACAAGCCGGGCCGACAGTTTAGCCCCTGCGCGAGCGGGAAGCACGGTCTTGGCGCCGGGCCCCTGATATCCGCCCCAGAGCCCGTTTACGTCCAGCGCCGGACGGGCCGTGGCGCGCTCCAGAGGCGTATACCCGATCTCGCCCCAGAGCGCCTCCAGGCCCAGATCCCGTTTGTAGGCTTCCTCATCAAAGGGCAGCTGACGCAACATACGGCGCTCGGCCTCATCCAGGGGCCGAACCCGATCGTAAAAGCCCGGCACCGTCACCCGGCCATAGGCATCGTGCAGGGCCGCCAGCATGCGGGCCAGGATCAGGGCGGGATTATCCACCGCCCCGCCGTAGACGCCAGAATGCAGATCCCGGTTTGGCCCCTCGAGCTCGATCTCCAGATAGCACAGTCCCCGGAGGGCGTAGGTGATAGAGGGCTCCTCGGGCCCGAACATGGCCGTATCGGAGATCAGCACCACGTCGGCCCGCAACCGGTCGCGCTGCTTTTCCAGAACGGGGAGCAAGTTTCGGCTTCCCACCTCCTCCTCTCCCTCGATCAGGAATTTCACGTTTACGGGCAACCGGCCCTCGGTGCGCAGGTACGCTTCAAGGGCCTTGAGGTGGGTGAAAAGCTGTCCCTTGTCGTCGCTGGCCCCGCGCGCGTAGAGCCTGCCGTCTCGGATTGTGGGCTCGAAGGGAGGGCTCTGCCACAGGTCCAGGGGATCGGGGGGCTGTACGTCGTAGTGGCCGTAGCAGAGCACGGTGGGCCCTTCCGGGGCGCCGAGCCATTGGCCGTACACGACCGGATGTCCCTCCGTGGGCCAGAGTTCGGCCTCCAGCCCCAGAGCCCGCAGGTGGGCAAGCAGCCATTGAGCGGCTCGCTCCACATCGGCCTTATGGGCCGGATCGGCGCTGATGCTAGGAATCCGGAGCAGTTCGATGAGTTCCCCCAGAAAGCGTTCCCGGTGGGTGTCGATATAGCTATGCACGTCGGCCATGCTCACGGCTCCTTTCTGAATCGTGGACAAGGTACGCCCCGTGGCGCTTTCCTTCAACGGCCCGCTCCAGCGGGCGGAGGACCAAGGGCCTCGAGCAGCTCATCGATCTCCTCGGCTTTATGTCCGGCCGTCAGGCTCAGGCGCAGACGGCTTGTGCCATGAGGCACGGTGGGGGGACGAATGGCCGGCACCCAGTGCCCGCGCGCACGCAGGGCCTCGGCCCGCTGGAGCGTCTCCGATACGGGTCCGATCCGCAGGGGCACGATCGGCGTCGGGTCATCCGGCACCGACCAGCCCAGCTGGCGCAATCCCTGACGCAACCTCTGCCCGAGCCGGTGAAGATGCTGGCGGCGGGAGTGATCAAAGCGGGCGATGCGGAGCGCGGCCAGTGCGGCGGCTACAACCGGAGGCGCCGGCGCGGTGGAAAACATGTACGAACGGGCGCGATTGCGCAGAAAGCGGATCAGCACGGCCGGACCGGCCAGGAATCCGCCTTCGGCGGCCAGGGCCTTGCTCGTTGTACCGATGTGGATGAGCCGCTCTCGGCCCTTGAGCCCGAAATGGGCGGCGGTCCCGGATCCGTCAAAGCCGAGCACGCCGGTACCGTGCGCATCGTCGACGAACAGCAAGGCGTCAAACCGCTCGGCCAGCTCCAGCAGATCCGGAAGCGGAGCCAGATCCCCGTCCATGGAGAACACCCCGTCGGTGAGGATGGCGGCAAACCGGTACCGGCCCCGCTCCTGACGCAGTCGGTCCTCCAGCGACCCCGGATCGGCGTGTCGGAAGGGGCACAGGTGGGCGCCGGAAGCGCGTGCGCCGTCGAGCAGGCTGGCGTGCACGAGCTCATCATACAGCACCAGATCCCGGGGTCCACAGAGGGCCATGAGCCAGCCCACATTGGCCTGATAGCCCGTGGCGAACAGACAGGCGGCCTCCGTGCCCTTCCAGCGGGCCAGCTCCTCTTCCAGCTCCTCATGCAGAGGGGTTTTGCCCGGAAGGAGGGGCGAGGCGCCGGATCCCGTCCCGTACCGCGCGGCCGCTTCCTGAGCGGCATGCACCACCTCCGGATGGGTGGCCAGGTCCAGGTAATGATTCGAACCCCAGTACACGAACCGACCCCCGTCAATCGTGGTGCGGGCCCTTGCGGGGCCGCTGCGCACCGGACCAGCGCGCAGCAGACCGGCTGCCTCCTGCGCACGGAGCTTATGCTCCAGATACTGAAGCCAGTTCATAGCCGCCATAACACCGCTCCGGCCAGCAGACCGCTGCCCACCGCGGCCAGCAGCAACGTCTGTCCGGGCTGGAGCCGGCCGGCCCGGTGGGCTTCAGCCAGCAAGATGGGAATAGAGGCCGCCGAGGTATTGCCCACCCGGGTGACGTTCTCCAGCACCCGATCCGGACCGAAGCCGAGCTCTCGGGCCACGGCCTGGATCACGCGCAGGCTGGCCTGATGGGGCACGAAATAGGTGACCTCCTCGGGGCGCACTCCGGCCCGCTCCAGCACCCGGCGGCTCAGACGCAGGAAGGCCTCTATGGCCTCACGGAATAGCATCGGCCCCCGCTCCATACGCATCCGGTGCCGGCCCAGGAGAGCGGTCTCCGGGCCGAAGGGTTCCCGACTGCCGCCTGCGGGCACCCAGACGCGGCCCTGCGCCTGACCATCGGATTCAAGCGCCCAGGCCAGCAGACCGCCTCCAGGCTCCCTGGATTTGCCCAGCAACAGGGCCCCGGCCCCATCGCCGAAAAGCGCCGCTGTGGCCAGATCTGACCAGTCCAGACGCCGACTGAGCACATTGGCTCCGATCAGGAGCGCCGTGGCGTCGGGATCCGGATCCAGCTCCAGGACCGCGCAGGCCAGCACAAGCCCGTAAAGAAAACCCGCGCAGGCCCCGGCCAGATCGATCGCCGCCGCTCGTTCCAGGCCCAGACGGGCCGCCACAGCCGGCGCCGTGGGGGGCAGGGGATAATCCGGCGTGCTGGTGGCCAGCAGGAGCCAGCGCACCCGGGTGCGATCCTGTCCGGAGAGGGCCTCTTGGGCCGCGCGCACAGCCAGATCCGAGGTGGCCTCTCCTTCTCTGGCCACATGTCGGCTCAGCACCCCCGTACGGCGCGCGATCGCGCCCGGAAGCCATCCCTGCCTGCGCTCCAGCTCTTCGGAGGTGAGCGTCCGCTCCGGCAGTGCGGATCCCAGCCCCAGCCAGCGCATGATCAGCTCCACTCCCCTCGGGCGGCTCGTTCCAGATCCGGTATGGCGCGCTGATGGGCCTCATAGAGCAGCGCGAGCATCTCCTGAAGCTCGGCCTCCGTAGAGGCCAGCGGAGGCATGAAAATCACCACATGCGCATAGGGCCGAATGAGCAGGCCGAGCTCGCGCGCCCGCCAGGCCACAAGCCATCCGGCGCGCGCCTCCCAGGGAAAGGGCTCCCGCCTTTGGGGGTCACCGACGAGCTCGATACCGACCATAAACCCTTTCTGCCGCACCTGTCCCACAAAGGGCAGCTGGCGGAAACGCTCCAGCTCGTGGGCGATCAGGCGCTCTCGGGCGGGCAACTGGGGCAGAAGCGCCTCGAGCAGATCCAGGTTGGCCAGGGCCACCGCACAGCCGAGCGGATTGCCCGTGTAGGAATGGCCGTGGAAGAACGCCTTTCGCTCGGCGTACTCGCCCAGAAAAGCCTCATAGATCCGGTCCGTGGCCAGCGTGGCCGCAAGGGGCAGGTAGCCGCCCGTGATCCCCTTCCCCACCGCCATGAGATCGGGGCTGATCCCCTCATGATCGCAGGCAAACATGCGACCGGTTCGGCCAAACCCTGTAGCCACCTCATCGGCCACAAGCAATACCTCGTAGCGCGTGCACAGCTCCCGCAGGGCGCGCAGGTATCCGTCTGGCATTACCCGAATCCCTCCCACGCCCTGCACCAGGGGTTCGACAAATACGGCCGCCAGCTCATGGGCATGGCTTCTGAGCAACTCCTCGAGCCGGTTGAGGCACTCCAGACGACACGGTCCCCGGCAGCCGGGACAATCGTAGCGGTCCGGGTACGGGGCCTGAATGGGGTCGCGCAACAGGGGATAGAAGGGCTCATGAAAGGCAGGAACCGGGGCAACGGCCACCGCCCCGAGCGTGTCCCCGTGATAGCCCCCCACGAAGGAAAGCACCCGGTGTTTCTCCGGACGCCCGGACTGATACCAGTACTGCACAGCCATCTTGAGGGCCGCCTCCACGGCACCGGATCCGTTATCGGAATAGAACACTTTGCGCAGACCGGGCGGGGCGATCCGGACCAGGCGCTCGGCCAGCAGGATCGCGGGCACGTTGGCCTGGCCCAGCAGGGTGGCATGGGCGACCCGCTGCAGTTGCTCTTCGATGGCCCGGTTGAGCTCGGGCACATTATGGCCGTGCACGTTGAGCCAGATCGAGCTCACCCCATCCCAGTACCAGCGCCCGTCGACATCCTGCAGCCGACGCCCCTCCCCGCGCCAGATGATGACCGGATCACGCCGGGCGTAATCGCGCATCTGCGTATACGGATGCCAGACGTGTTCCAGATCCAGGGCAAGAAGCCGATCCCGATCGTAGTGCATGGGTCCACTTTCGTTTTTCCGGGTCCGGGCCCAAAATTCGGGTCGTCTCCAGGAAAAGACCAAACGGCTCTGTGAACCATGGCGCGCGGTCTTTTTGTCACCGCTACGGATACCGGAGTGGGCAAGACCGTAACCGCCGCACTGCTTGCGGCCGCGTTGCGGCGTCGGGGGGTGCCGGTGGGCGTGCTCAAACCGGCCGAGACGGGATTTTCCGGAGAGCCTCAGGAGTGGCCACCGGATGGCTACGCACTGGCCCGGGCGGCCGGGCTGCTGCATGAGCCCCGAGCGCGCGTGGTGCCCTACGTGCTACCCGAACCCCTGGCCCCGGCTGTGGCGGCCCGACGAGCCGGGGTGCAAATCCGCCTCGAGGTGCTCGATGAGGCCTTTTGTGCCCAGCGCGGGCGTTTTCTGATCGTCGAAGGGGCCGGGGGTCTGGCCGTACCCCTGAATGAGGAACTGCTCATGGCTGATCTGGCCCTGCGCTGGGGGCTCGATGTGCTCATCGTGGCCCGACCCGGACTGGGCACGCTCAATCACTGCTTTCTGACGGCATTCTACGCCCGGATGAAGGGCTTGCGTCCGCTGGGCTTTGTGCTCACACCCTGGCCAGATGCGCCCGATGTGGCCACCCAGACCAATCCCGAAGAACTCGAACGGCTCACGGGCCTTCCCGTGCTCGCCCGCCTGCCCCGCCTGCGGGGAATCGATGTGGAAGCGCGTCAGTGGGACGGGCTCGAAGACGCCCTCCGCTCCTGTGAGCTGGATTACCTTCTCAAACACATAACCTGAGGAACGAGCCCTATGGAGACCCAGGTACGCTTTGACTGGGCGGCGATCGCGGATCGCATCCTCTCCGGAGGCGAAGCCGCCACGGCCGAGGAAGCGCTCGGGGCATTGCGCTGTCCGGATGAAGAGCTGCTGGATCTGCTGGCGGCCGCCTATCGGGTACGACGGCATTACTTCGGCAACCGCGTACACCTGCACCTTTTGCTCAATGCTCAGAGCGGGCTTTGCCCGGAAGATTGCCACTACTGCTCCCAATCCCGCATCTCCCGGGCCCAGATCGCGCGCTATCCCATGCAGTCCCGGGAGACCATTCTGGCCGGCGCCGAGCGGGCCTTCCAACTCGGGGCGGCCACCTTCTGCATCGTGACTAGCGGGCGCGGTCCTTCGGATCGACATATAGACTTCCTCTGCGAGGTCGTGCGGGAGATCAAGGCCCGTTTTCCGATCAAGGTCTGCTGCTGCCTGGGTCTGCTGCGCCCGGATCAAGCCGAACGACTTAAGCAGGCCGGGGTAGACCGCTACAACCACAACCTGAATACCAGCCGTCGCTTCACCCCCCGGATCGTGACCACGCACACCTACGAGGACCGGCTGCAGACGGCCAGAACGGTTCAGCAAGTCGGCATTGGGCTTTGCTCGGGGGCGATCTTCGGTATGGGGGAGACCGATGAGGATATCGTGGAGGTGGCCCTGGCGCTGCGGGAGCTGGGAGCGGAGTCCATTCCGGTCAACTTCCTGCACCCCATCGCCGGTACCCCGCTTGAGAACCAGTGGGCGCTGACCCCGCAGCGGTGCCTGAAGATCCTGGCCATGATGCGGCTTGTGAACCCGGACCGCGAGATCCGCATCGCCGGAGGTCGAGAGCTGCACCTGCGCACCCTACAGCCCCTGGGCCTGTATGCGGCCAATTCGATCTTCATCGGCGACTATCTGACCACCAAAGGGCAAGCGCCGGAGGCAGACTATCGGATGATTCAGGATCTGGGGTTTGAAGTCGAAACCCGCCCGGAGCGAGGGGGCTAAAAGAGCCAGCCCACCAGCCGATCCCCGACCAGATACCCGACTGCGGCCACCCCGAGCCCGACGAGGAACATGTCCAGGCCGCTTCTCCAGGGATCCCGCCCGGTAAAGAAGCTGCGGAGGGCGCCCACAAGGAAATGGCTGATCATGCTCACCGCAAAGGCGCTCCAGATCTGCACCGGGCCGTGGCCGAAGAAAAACGGCAAAACGGGGATCAGCGCGCCCAAAGCCGTAGCCGAACCCGTCAACATCCCCTCCCGCAGGGGCGAGGCCTGCTTGCCAGCCAAGCCGAGCTCCTGGCGGGCCTTCTCGGCCAGGGCGGCCTGGGGATCGGCCATGACACGACGGGCGGCCTCTTGGGCTGCCTCCGGATCCATCCCCTTGGCCTGGTAGAGGAGCTCCAGCTCTCGCCGCTCGGCTTCCGGCATGAGCCGCAGTTCCTCGGCCTCCAGCCGGAGCTCGTGCTCGTAGACCTCTTGTTCGCTTTTGGCCGCCAGATAGGCGCTTGCCCCCATAGAGAGGGCATCGGCCAGGAGTCCGGCCAGGCCGGAGAGCAGGACGATCTGCCCGGGAACCTGAGCGCCCAGCACCCCGGCCACGAGCCCAAAATTGGCCGTAAGCCCGTCGTTGAACCCGTAGACCACGTTGCGCAATAGCCCTCCGGAGGCAACCCGATGCCAAGGCTCCTCTCCGAAGCCCAGCAGCCCGGCCAGCACGGCAACATGCTCGGCCTCATCGCGCATCACGCGCCTCGTTACCGCCTGGACCTCTTCCCCCTCGGGGGGTCGGCTAAGATAGGTGCGTACCTCCCGGGCCTCCTCCTGGAGCCGCAGCTGGCTTACCCAGCCGATATACCCCCGGCGGGCCAGATAGGCCAGCAACCGTGCTCTGAGTCGGGGCCGGAACGGAGGTAGCGCTATACCCTCCTGCCGCAACAGCTCGGCAAAAAGGGCCTGGTGCTCCCGCTCCGCGGCGGCGAGCTGGCGGTAGAGCTCTGCCTCCCGCGCCGTGGGGGCTTTTTCGGCCAGGACCTCATATAGATAGGCCGACTCTCCCTCGTCCTGCCAGTGCTCCAGCCAGATGGAACGCCTCATGATCCCCCCTTCCCAGATAGCCGCTCCCAGAGTGCGCGCACGTTCGGATCCCCGCTCCGGCGCTTGCCGTACCGCTCCACCAGAGGCCGGGCTTCCTCGTGCCGGTTTGTGTTGAGCAGGAGCGAGGCCAGATTCCCGAGCGCGGGTTCCAGATCCGGGTCCAGGGCCAGCGCCCTGCGGAAATCCGCTTCAGCCCCCTGGAGATCCCCGGCCAGGAGGCGGGCAAAGCCCCGATTATTCCACAGCGGGGCCTGCGAGGGCGCAAGCCCCAACGCCCTCTCGTAGCCGGCAAGCGCCTCCTGGAGCCGACCCAGCTCCAGAAGCGCGCCCGCCTGCTTGGCCACAAAATCCGGATGTTCTGCTTTCAGCGCGACCGCCCGACTCAGGAACGGCAGCGCCCGCTGCGGTTGCCCCAGAGCTAGAAAGGATTCCCCGATCCGATAGGCCGTCCAGGCATCCCCAATCGAGCTGGGATCGACAGACGCCGCCAGACGGGCCACAAAGGGGTAGTCCCGCATCCAGAACCCATATTGCACCCAGAGCGGAAACACCTCCGGATCGTGTGCCGCTCGTCCGGCCCGCTCCAGATACATCCGGGCCGAATCCAGCTGCACAGCCCTGCCCTCGTACTGCTCGAAATCAGCCAGATAGCCGGCGGCACGGCTGATGGGGTCTGGATCCGGGGGTAGCAGCGGGGCCAGACGCACATAACGCCGGGGGGGAACGGGCCTGGGATCACGACCGGGAACGCGGATAAAGTGGTCCGTAATCCAGACGTGCGGTATGTCCTTGGTCTTCGAGCGGGGCATATGGCAGCTGACACAGCCCACGGCGGCCTGCCCCTCCGGAGCCGTACATCGGGGCGCATGTGCCGCATCGTGGCAGCGCTGGCAGGGCCGATCCCAGCTTTCGGCCGAAAAGGTGGCAATGGAACGATGCGGCTCATGGCAGCTCAAACATCCCAGAGGCTCCAGATCCGGGCGGCTCCAGGAGACCTGAAAGCATCGGCTCATGGCCAGCCGATCCGGATGGGAGGCCATGATGAAGTGGGCGGTGGAATCCTCGTAGCGGGACAGATAGACGTGCATGATCGTATCGAGCCGCATTCCAGGCCGAAAATCCAGAAACGTCCGGCCCGGCCGCAGTACGGCCGTGCCCTGCATATGGCAGCGCCGACAGAGGTCGAGCTGTCGATCCGGGGGCAGCTTGCGTGGATGCACGATCGTCCACCGCTTCGGGTCCGGGGGCTTTCCGGCCCTTTTGGCTTCCACGTGCAGCTGGCCGGGTCCATGACAGGACTCGCACTCGATGGGCCGTGGGGGGTGCGTATACCGATGCTCGGAGGCAGAGACGAAATCGGGTCTGGCCATGTGGCAGCTCGTGCACTCCAGCACCAGCGGTCGGTCAAAGCGCCGGTTGCCCCCATGAAAGCCCGGAGCCAGATCCCAGCGGCCCTCCTGGGTATACCAGGTGATGGGGATCTGGTACCAGTAGCCATTCTCCACCCGGATATGCGAATTGGTATGATGCCCGGAGCCGACGATATAGTCGATGCGCTCCAGCCGCCGGTACACCGTATCCTGGCCCTGGAGGCGGAACTCAAGCACATAGAGGGAATCTCCCCGCCGCAGGGGGCGGTAGTAGAGATCCCGCTGGGCATCGTAGACCTGATGCCGGCCGGACCAGTCCGCCTGGCTCAGCTCGGGCCGGGCTGGCCGCACAGAGCGCCCCATTTCGGAGCGGATGAAATCGGCATACTGCTCCGGATGACAACTCTGGCAGACCTCCGAACCCACATACCGCACCCCGGGGGCCGTGTTCAGTATCACTACCTCCCCCAGGCGCACGGCCTGCTTCTGCGGATCGGCGCCCTCCCGGGCCAGCTGACAAGAGGCCCACAGGCTCAACAGCAGGGGAAACAGGGCAACCAGCGCGGGGATCGTCCGCTTATGCATCCGGATGCCTCCAGATAAGCTCGATCAGAAAGGCTGGCCCCCCATATCCCCATCCCTCCGGCAACATACCCTCGGCGCGGTGAAGACGCAGAAGGCCTTCTTCAGGGCAAGCGCTGACGAGCTCCCGTACGGTGGGCAGCCGCTCTGGATCCGGAGGACCACCACGGGTGCCATTGCACAGCCGCTGAAGGCGGAGGGACGCCTGAGAGCCTCCGGGCCACAGCCGGCATGGACGCGGGTGCCGGTATGAATGCAGGAAGATCAGCACAGCGTCGAAAGGACGATCGGGCTTGCCGCCGAAGGCGTCGGCCCGCGGGGATAAGCCGCCCGCAGCGGCCAAACGGCGGATTGGCTCGATTCCGTTCCGCGTTGGCTCCAGCGCCGTAGCCCGCAATCCCTCTTCGGCCAGCCAGACCGCGTGGCATCCCTTCCCGACTCCGAGGTCGAGAACCGAGCTGTCTGGCGGCAGAAGCCGGGCCGACACGAAGGTGTCGGAGATGTATTCCGGATCGGCGTAGCGCTCTTCCCAGGGGGCAAACAGCTCCATGATGGATGAAAATAACGTCCCCTTTTCGGGGGCGCAACCCGCGATCACCCCCTCAGGCGCTCGAGGCAGTGGCCTGCTCTCGGGCCTGCATGCGGGCTTTGAGCGTCTGCTGCAGGCGCTTTCGCGTCTCCTCAAGCTGGCGACGCAACGCCTCCTGGGCCAGGCGAGCCAGGCGCAATTCCGTGCGCACGGATCCGGTTTTCGTCTCAAAGATATGCGGCATAGGAACGCTCCAGACGCAATACCGGTCGCACCTCCAGGGGCCAGTCTGCCTCCCGGTAGACCACCCGCTCCAGAAACAACCCCGACGGGGGAGCCGTCCACCGGGCCGGGGTCCGGTCCTGCGGATGACGCAGCCAGTAGGTCATGCGTTCGGGTTCGATCTCACCCCGACCGATGGCGACGAGCACGCCCACAAGTCGACGGACCATCTTCCAGAGAAAATGAGAGGCCTGGATCTGAATAATCAATAGCGGACCTTCCTCGCAAAGCCGGGCCTCCCGCACCACTACCCACGGGCTTTCCCCCTCCCGATCCGGATCGGAGAAGGCCCCGAAATGGTGTCGCCCCACCACACCGCGCAGCGCCTCTCCCATGGCCTCCCGGTTGAGGGGATCTTTCAGCCACCACAGAAAGCGCCCCCCCAGCCCGACCCGGCGCGTGGCGATCTGGTAGAGATAGCTGCGGCCGATGGCATCTCGCCGGGCGTGAAAACGCGCATGAACCCGTTCCAGACGCCAGACGGCGATATCCGGCGGCAGGGCGTCGTTGATACGAAACCAAAGCACCTCAGCAGGCAGATAGCGTCGGGTGCGCAGGTGGGCCACCTGCCCCAGGGCGTGAACCCCTCGATCCGTTCTACCGGCGCCCTGAAGCTCCACCGGTTCCCCTACGGCCGCCTCGGCCGCTCGTATGAGCTCCCCCTGTACGGTGCGCAGGCCCGGCTGAGCCTGCCAGCCATGGTAACGCGTGCCCTCGTACTCGATATCCAGCCGATACGTGGGCATAGACTCAGGCCAGCCGGAGCACACCGGGCTCGTAGCGCTCCGTCTGCGTGGGGGGCTGATCCTGCGAGGTGTCGTCGGATTTTGTGCCCGTCTCAAAGAGGCTGCAACCGGCCCAGAGCAAAAGCAGAACCAGCCAAATCGCGTAGCGCATCGCGGTCACCTCCTGCCTGTCTTGCGCTCGGTTAGACTACGCACGCACGGAAACCGGGTTCCGGTGATAGGCCCACAGGGCCCACAGGGAGGCCATTGCGGCCCCAAAAGCCCAGTATATAAGTTCGGATCCCCCCAGAAGCCTGTGCAACCCGATCAACCCCTCCGCGGCCAGAGCCCCCAGCAGCATGTAGCCCCACGTACTCAAGGGGGGCAGTACCGCTCCGGGCCGCAGGCCCTGGCGACGGCAGATCCACCAGCCGAGCACGATTTTCTCCATCGCATTACCGGCTAGCGCGCCCACAGCCGGGGCCCACCAGCCCAGAGCGGGCAACAGCGTCAGAGCGCACAGCGTGCTGGTGAGGATCTCCAATAGGCCTGCTTGCACTAACCAGCCATTGCGCCCGGCGGCCAGAACCACAACCTGAGGCATATACAGGCGCAGGGGAAGCAGAAGCAAATAGAGCCGGAAGATCGAAGCGCTCTGCCGATACTCCGGCCCATATAGGACAACCATGGTGGTCTCGGCGAAGACAAACAAAAACGCGGCCGGGGGCAGCAGCATGCGCCCTATGGCCGCTGCGGCCGCGCGGATCTGCTCGGAGGCCCGCAAGCGCCCCTCCTGCCAGGGGCTGAGGCGGGCCACCAGCAGGGCCGAGAGCGAGGAAAACAGCACGGTAAACAGGGGCACCTCGCGCGCCCCGTTGTGGTAGAGGGCAAAGGTGCGCGCATCGAAAAAACCACTCGTGATGAGCTGATCGACATGCCGGGCGAGCACCCCCACAGCCTCCAGAAGCAGGAGCGGGCCCAGATAGCGCAGAAAGGGCCACGGCACCGGATTCGGTCCGGACTCCCGGGGCGCCGCTCGTCCGTACCAGTAGAGCGCATAGGCCGCCCGGCCCAGCGCAATCGTGCTCAGGGCTATCCCGATACCGATAAGCCCCCCACCGGTCGCGGCTGGAATCAGGATCGCCCCCATCTGGGCCAGATTATAAGCCAGGTTATATCGCACCCATCGCGCTGGCTGGCCCAGGCGCACCATGAAAACGGGCTCCAGGGCTCCGGACAGGATGCTGCCCACCATGTAGGGCACAAAGCTCCAGAGCAGTATTGCCCCCCCCTCCCAGCCCCACCAGGCGGCCCAGAGCGGCCCGCTCAACAGGAGCATCCCGCCCACCCAGCCACCCCAGAGCCAGAGCAGTCGCTGTGCCCAGCGCAGATATCGGGATCCATCGGGGCCGGGGAGATGGGCATACAGCGCCATTGAGATGGCCGAGGTGACCGCCGGCCCCAGCAACCCGTAAAGCAGCCAGATCTGTCGGTACTGTCCGTATACGGCGGGATCAAACAGGCGGGACAGCACCATGGCCACAAGCAGGGCCCCGCCCAGGGCCACGACTCTCCCCAGACTCATGGCCCCGAGCTGACGCATCCAGCTGTTCACCGGCGACGTCCCCTCTGTCGGATACGATCCAGCAGGGCCCACCAAGGGCGGCGATAGCGCCATATGCGGTAGTAGCCCACCAGCTCCCCCCCGAACCGACGCTTAAACTCGGCCGGACCCGGTGTGCTGGCCCCCACGAAATCCACCCGCTGCCATCCCTCCCGGAGCAGATACTCAAGCCAGTACCCGATGAGCACGGTCATGGCCTGCGGGGCCTCTCGCCGGCTCCCGGGCATCCAGTAATAGGCGGTTGCGGCGCTCCCGATCCAGCCGATGGTCGCCACCACCTGTCCTTCCCTGTCGCGCAGGCTCGCTATCTGCAGAACGCCGTGCTGCGCTCCACCTCCGAGCCGCCAGGCCAGCTCCCGGTGCGCGGACTCCGATAGCGGGGGAAGCCGGCCATGTCGCCGATAGCTCAGTCGGTGCAGGAGGACCATATCCTCCCATGCCTCCGGATCATGGGGGCTGAAGGTGTACCATCCCGCGTATCGACGCCAGGCCCGTCGCGTGGACTCCGACCAGCGCACTTCGGGAGCCCCCTCTTCCAGGGGAATCCAGTACGTATAGCGGGGCTCAACGGACCAGCGCCGCCACTGAAAAGGGCGCACGTCCCGCTGGGTCGGATGCAACAGGAAATGGCACAGCCCGTAGCGATCCTCCAGAAACGCCGCAAGCCGGTCACAGGCCTTCTGGTAGAGGGCTTCCGAAAGCTCGGACCCCAACAGAAAGGGCACATAGGCGGCCAACGGGGGGATACGCGTCAGTCTGCCCAGCAACACCCGATGGGCCTCGAAGACGGGCACAGCCACCTTGAGCTCCTGCCCCTTCCAGTAGCCCAGCCAGCGAAACCGAACACCGAATACGGCCTCGGAGGCGCGCACAAAGGGCTCCTCTACAAAAGGCACACGCTGGACCGAAGCGCGCAGCAACGCGTCGAGCAAGAGGGCCTCTTCGGCCTCGATCCAGCGCACCGCCTCGAGCGCCATAGACTAACCCGGATTTACAGCTTCCAGAGCCCGATGAGCCCCACCAGATAGCAGTACAGGGCAAACCACTCCAGCCGACCCCTTCGGAGCACGACCAGCAGGGTGTGGATGGCCACCAGACCGGAAAGGTATGCCACCCCGGTGCCCAGGAAAATCGGAGCCCAGGAGATGGGCTCCGAGCCTATCCGGAGGGCTTTGAGCAAGGTAGCCCCCATCACCACGGGCAGAAGCATGAGAAAGGAAAACCGGGCCGCCTCTTCGCGCTCGACCCCCAAATACAGCGCCATAGCCACCGTGGCCCCGCTGCGGGAAATGCCCGGCGTGATGGCCACCGCCTGCGCCAGCCCGATGAGCAGGGCCTTCCAGGCCGAAAGCGGCCCGCCCGGCCGGCGCCGGAATCGGACAAGCCACAGAAGTGTGCCCGTGACCAGCAGCATCCCCGCTACGAGACGAGGACTGGAGAAAAGACGCTCAACCTGCTCTTCGAAAGCCAACCCCACACAGGCCGCCGGCACGGCGGAAAGGGCCAAATAGCCTATCCAGCGCACAGCCTCCCGTTCCGGGCCCGCAACGGGGTTCTGCGTCCAGCGGATCGCGCTCCGGATCAGCTCGGCCAGCTCCCGGCGAAAATAGGTGAGCACGCTCAGGGTCGTGCCGAAATGCACAAACACCTCGAAGGTGATATCCTCGGCGTGTATCCCCAGCAGATGCTCGCCCAGAACCAGATGCCCGGAGCTGCTGATGGGGAGAAACTCCGTAAGCCCCTGCAGGAGCCCGAGCAGGATCCCCTCCCAAACCGTCATATCTCCCTGTCCCTCATCGCTCTGGATGCTCGGGCTCCTGAACGAGGATATCCTCCGTGCAGAGCGCCGTCCAGCGCACCCGGGAAGCGAGCACGGCGCTTTCGTAGACCTTCAGGCACAATCGGTATCGCTGCGGCGGAGGAAAGAGGGCGGGAACGGTCCAGAAGCCCACATAGGTGCGACCGGGCTCCAGGGCGGTCATCTGCAGCGCAGAGGAAGCCACCGGCAGGGAAGCGGACTCGTAGCGCTCCCCCACCAGGCGCTCCAGCGTCCAGTCCCCCCCGGAGGCGATGCGCAGGGTCCCAACCGGATCCGAGGCGGCGCGCACGCGGGCGTAGACGGTCTGCCGGCCTCGATTTTCCAGACGCACCTCCACCGTCCGACCTGGCCACAGGGGGCTCGATTCGGAGACGAGGAGCACAAGCCCCTCGGGACGAAAAGCCTCCTCCTGTCCGCAACCGACACCGAGGAGGAGCATCGAGAGACCGAGGCGGAATCCAGATCGAAACCCTCGCATAGCGGCCAAAGGTAGCCGCGCTCCGAGCCGCCGGGCAAGCCATCTCAGAGGCCATCGGGCAAGCCATCTCAGAGGCCACCCCAAGCCAGCAGGCCGATGAGCATCACGACAAGGGCCATGCTCGCCCAGAGCACCAGTCCGGTAAGCGACTCGATGGCTTCGTGCACCGTTCGACGCATACAAGCGACCTCCCCACGCTGTTTGGGAAAAGAAGCTAGCATGCGCCGGGAACAAACCTGTCAAGAGTCCAGGGAAGATTTTTCCACATTTTCCTGACCGGACGGCCGCATACGCGACGCGGGGCCGGAGACGTGGATATCTTCCCTCAGGCGCTGGCTTTGTGAGACTCGTAGATGGGCCCTGTACGTCGGAGCACCGTATCGGCCGTAATACGGCAGAGCGTAACGCCCTGCTCCTTGAGCTCCGGAAGCTCATACATGATGTCCAGCATGACCTCCTCGACGATGGCCCGGAGCCCCCGAGCCCCTGTGCCGAGCTGGCGGGCGCGGAGCACAATGGCGTCCAGCGCATCGGCCTCGAAAATAAGCTCCACCCCCTCCATGGCGAAGAGCTTGCGGTACTGTTTGATAATGGCGTTTTTGGGCTCGGTCAGGATGGCGCGCAGCGCGGTGTCGGAGAGTGGGTGTAAAGTTGCAATAACGGGTAAACGGCCGATGAATTCGGGAATGAGCCCGAACTTGAGCAGATCGTCCGGCTCAACGTAGTCGAGAATCTCCGGATCGTCCTTCGTCAGGCGCCGACCTGTCTGATCGGCCAGAAAGCCCAGGCTGGAGCCGCGCAGTCGACGGGCGATGATCTCATTGAGCCCCTCGAAGGCACCCCCACAGATAAAGAGGATATTGCGCGTGTTCACGTAGATCAGGCTCTGCTCCGGATGCTTGCGCCCCCCTTTCGGAGGCACCCCCGCAACCGTGCCCTCCAGGATCTTGAGCAGGGCCTGCTGTACGCCCTCGCCGGAGACATCCCGGGTAATGGAAGGGCTGTCGGATTTGCGCGCGATCTTGTCGATCTCGTCGATGTAGACGATCCCGCGCTCGGCGCGCTCCAGGTTGTAATCGGCCGCCTGGAGCAGATGGGCCAGGATCGTCTCCACATCATCCCCCACGTAACCGGCCTCGGTAAGCGTGGTGGCATCGGAGATGGAAAACGGCACATCCAGAATCCGGGCCAGCGTGCGGGCCAGGAGCGTCTTGCCCGTTCCCGTGGGTCCGATGAGCAGGATGTTGCTCTTTTCGATCTCCACCTCGTCGAGCAGGCTATCCTGCGCCTCCAGACGCTTGTAGTGATTGTAGACGGCTACGGCCAGGATCTTCTTGGCCCGCTCCTGTCCGATAACGTACTGATCCAGCTCCGCCTTGATCATGGCTGGCGTGACGCGCCGTCGAGGCCCCATCGGCCGACGCGCGGCGCCCAAGTGGAGGGCCGCATCAGCCCGCACGATGGACATGGCCTCATGCACACACCGGTCGCAGATGTACGCATCCGGACCGGCGACCATGGTCGTGACCTCGTAGCCCAACCGGCCACAGAAGGAGCACCGTACGAGGTGTTCGTCCCGATTTCCGCTCATGTACCCTTCCTGTTTGGGGTTCGGGAGCCCGAGCTTCAGGAGCCTGACGCGCCGTTTTTAGGCAATTGTCGTTCCAGTATGTTATCGATCAGCCCGTATTCCCTGGCCTCCTGCGCGTCCATCCAGTAATCCCGATCGGAATCGGCCTCGATCTTCTCGTACGGTTGCCCCGTATGATAGGCCAGGATCTCGTAGAGCTTGCGTTTCATTTTGAGAATTTCGCGAGCCTGAATCTCAATATCGCTCGCCTGCCCCTGCACCCCCCCCAGAGGCTGGTGGATCATGATGCGCGAATTCGGCAGTGCGCTCCGCTTGCCCTTCGCCCCCGCAGCCAGCAGCACAGCCGCCATAGAGGCGGCCATGCCGATGCAGATCGTGGCCACATCGGGCCGGATGTACTGCATGGTGTCGTAGATGGCCAGCCCCGAAGAGATCACCCCGCCCGGGCTGTTGATGTACAGATAGATGTCCTTCTCCGGATCCTCGGACTCCAGAAACAGAAGCTGCGCCACGACCAGACTGGCCACCTGGTCGGTGATGGGATAGCCCAGGAAGATAATCCGCTCCTTGAGGAGGCGCGAATAGATATCATACGCCCGCTCTCCCCGGCTGGTCTGCTCGATGACCATGGGGATCAAATCGATGGCCTGCGGCTCCTGGCCCAGGGGCAGATTGCTCAGGCTCCGGTAGAAGTCCACAAAACGGCTCCACATAGATGCTGGCGCTCCTTGCGTGTTTCGGCTACAGAACCGGACTGCACGGTTTCCTGTTCCCTAAGAGCTGGGGGTTTCAACGAGCTCCGGAACAATCTTGAGCTTGCTCTTCAGGAAGGCGATCAGCTTATCCTCCAGCAGTTGCGCCTCCAGATCGTCCATAAGCCCCTGATAGTAACGCCGCAGCTGCTCTTCGGCTATACCGCTGCGCCGGGACAGATCCGAGAAGTACTGATCGAAATCCGCCTCCTCGACGCGAATCCCGTAGTGGGAGAGCAGTTTTTCCCGCACCAGGTGCCAGTGCGCCGCGCGTTCGGCCGCCGGACGGCTTTCGGCGCGGAAACGCTCCACATCCAGGTTCGGCTGCCGGCGCAGGCGGTCCTGCAGCATGCGCTCCAGCATGTGCTCCACCAGAGAGGGCGGGATCGGGATCGGGTGCAGTTCCAGCAATTTGGCCCGGATCAGTTCCCGCTCCACCGAGCGGTCAAAACGCTCCCATTCCCGTTCCAGGTAGGCGCGCACATCCTGACGGAGCTCCTCCAGCGTCGTAAACCGACCCTGTGAAAGATCCTGCACCAGGGCCTCGTCCCAGTCGGGTTTCTGCACGGATTTGACTTCCTTGACCCGGATGCGCAGCTGTCGAATCTGACCGGAAGGGCCTTCTTCCTGTACCACGCGCTCAGCGCCGGGCTCGGCCCCCAGCAAGGCCTGACGCAGAGCCGGGGGCATATCCTGGCTTCCCAAGTATTCCCAGCGTTCCTGACGAGTGCCCACCAGGGGCAGACCGGAGGGGTCGAGCTCCTCGACTTCCAGCAGCACGTAATCCTCTTCGCCCGCCGGTCCCTCCCGGGGCAAGAGCACAGCCCGGTGGGCGCGCAGCTGCTCCAGCTCCCGCTCCACATCCTCAGATCGCACCGCGTGCACGGGCACACGCACCTCTACGCCCTCGAAATCAACGAGCTCAAATTCGGGCTTCACATCGAACTCGGCCTCGATACGCAGATCCCCGTTTTCCTCCGTCTCTATGGACCGGATGCGCACCGAGCCGAAAGGGCGATGCCCCTCCTGCCAGATGGCCGAGGCCACCTCGTTGGCCAGCTCTTCATAGACTTCGGAGCGAACCGCCTCCCCGTACAGGCGCCGAATCAGCTCCAGAGGGGCTCGCCCGGGACGAAAACCCCGTATGTGCGCCCGCTGGCGCAGACGGCGATAGGCTTCCTCCAGCCGGTTCTGCAGCCGCTCGGCCGGCACGGTAGCCCGCACCATGCGCAGAACCGGACTCTGTTCACGAATTTCCAAATGCATAGAACGGATACACGGCGAATGGTCAGGGTTTCTCCTCTAGGTGGCCAAAGATAACCCGCCCCGAAGAGCCCGTGCAACGCCGCGACGAACCGGCTCAGGGAAGCGCCTCAGGCGCGACGAAGCGTGATTTCCGTGACCTCCGGAGGAATACCGAGCCGGATCGGAGGTCCGGTCGTCCCCAGCCCCCGGTTGATGTACAGGTACTGCTCGCCTTCCCGGTACAGGCCGGCCCAGCGGTTATAGACGAGCGAGGAAGTGCTCACCTTGATCGGACCCCACTCCAGGCCCACCTGCCCTCCATGAGTATGCCCGGCCAGGGTGAGCGGGATGTCCACGCGCCCCATCACGGCGCGCTCCCAGAAGGTGGGATCGTGGGTGAGCAGAATACGAAACGCCTCCGGATCGAGCCCGGCCATGGCGCGCGGCAGATCGGCGTAACGCTGACGCATGCCCGTATTATCCGTCCCAATCAGGGCCAGTTTGGCCCCATCGAGCTCGAAGAGATGATGGGCGTTGACGAGCATACGGAACCCGTAGGCCTCCATGCGCGCCGTAACCCGCTCCGGATCGGCATAATGCTCATGGTTGCCCCGGATCCCGAAGGCGCCCAGCGGAGGGCGCAGGCCGGCCAGCTCGCGAAGCAGGTGCGCCAGACGATCCAGTTCGGCATCGTCTCCGTTTACGAAGTCCCCCGTAAAGACCAACAGATCCGGCTTGAGCTCCCGGCATAGGGTCAGGGCCTCCTCCACAGGCCGAAGCGTAAGAT